>NZ_DAMCPO010000021.1:0-81527 GCF_032106285.1 Stutzerimonas kunmingensis | reverse complement strand
GCGCCAGTATATCGATATGTTGTTAAATAAACGAACTACCCGCTCGGGACACTAGTCGCAATGCGGATGTTTCCCCATAAAAAACGCCAGCCTGCTGGCTGGCGTTCTTCACGCGAAGGGGCCGCGCCGTGGTCAGCGACCGGCCAGCGCCGGCATCACCCGCGGACGCAACATCTCGCCAAGCACCGCCAGCGCACCGATCGCTCCGGCGATCCAGTACCAGCGCTGCAGCGGGTCGAAGCCCAACCAGCCGAGGGCATGCAGGAACACCATCAGGATCAGCACCGGGCAGACGTAACGCACCATGAACAGCCACAGCGCGTAGCCCAGCGGCGGAAGGTTCAGCTCGTCGCGCATGATCTCGCTGCGCAGCGCGTAGCCGGCCAGCAGCACGGTGAAGATCCCGCCCAGCGGCATCATCCAGCGCGAAGTCAGGTAATCCAGCCAGTCGAAGAAGTTCTTGCCCATCGGCGTCCAGCCCGACATCAGGTTGAACGAAAGCATCGCCAGCAGGCTGATCACCAGCAGTACCACGCCGGAACCCATTGCCGCCTTGATCCGCGAAATGCCGTGCTTCTCGTTGAGGTAGGCAACGGTGGCCTCGATCATGGAGATCGCCGAGGTCAGCGCGGCGATCGACACCATGGCGAAGAACAGCACGCCGAAGGCGGTGCCGAACGGCATCTGCTGGAAGGCCAGTGGCAGGCTCATGAAGATCAGGCCCGGGCCGGCAGTCGGGTCCATGCCGTTGGCGAAGATGATGGGGAAGATCGCCAGGCCCGCCAGCAGCGCGACGCAGGTGTCGGCGATGGCGACCATGAAGGTAGTGCGGGCGATGGACTGGTCATCCGGGATGTACGAGCCGTAGGTGAGGATCGCACCGGAAGCCAGGCTGAGGGTGAAGAATGCGTGGCCAAGCGCGGCCAGCAGCGCCTCGCCGGTGATCTTCGAGGTATCGAAGCTGAACAGGAAGGCGAAGCCCTGATCGAAGCCGCCGCTGGTGACCGCGTAACCCACCAGGATCAGCAGCAGCACGGCCAACCCCGGCATCATCCAGCGCACCGCGTTCTCGATGCCCTTCTGCACGCCCTTGGCGACGATCCACAGCGTCAGCAATGCCACCAGCAGGCTCCAGCCGCCGAGCTGCCAGGGGTTGGAGTTGTGTGCCTCGAATACGCCGCCCAATGCCTCGACGCTGGTCGCGGTCAGCGAGCCGTCGAGCATCTTCACCGTGTAGGCGAAGGCCCAGCCGGCGACCACCACATAGAAGCAGAGGATCAGGAAGCCGGCGGTCATGGCCATGCCGCCCACCGCCTTCCACAGCGGATTGCCGTTGTTCTCGCGGACCACCCGGCCGATGGCGTCGATCGGGCTGCCACGGCCGCGGCGACCGATGGCGATCTCGCACATCATTACCGGTACGCCGATGGCGAGGATGCACAGCAGGTACATCAATACGAAGGCACCACCGCCGAACTCGCCGGTGATGTAGGGGAATTTCCAGATGTTGCCCAGGCCCACGGCGGAGCCGGTTGCCGCGAGGATGAAACCCCAGCGCGACAGCCAGAGGTTCTTCGGTTTTTCACGAGTCATACGTCACCTGTTTGTTGTTATCTGTGACGGGATCGGGACCGTCGCGCAGGGCGCGGCGGCGTGCAAGGCGGATTCAGTCGTTCATTGAGCGTCGGGCTGCACCTCCGGCGCGGCCTGCTGGAAGGCCGGAAGCGTCTCGCAGCGTGCAACGATCTCGAGAATGCGTGGATACGCCGCGAGGTCACAGGCAAAACGGCGCGCATTGTATACCTGCGGCACCAGGCATGCCTCCAGATAACCTGGCCGATCGTTCAGGGAAAGCCTGCCATCGAAACATTCCAGGCCCGCTTCCACGGCGGCGAGGCCCTGATCGACCCAGTGCCGGTACCAGGCGTTCTTCGCCTCGTCGTCGACGCCCAGTTCGGCACTGAGGTACTGCAGCACGCGCAGGTTGTTCAGCGGATGAATCTCGCAGGCGATGTGCATCGCCTGCGAGCGCACCCGGGCGCGCTCGACCGGATCGGCCGGCAGCAGCGCCGGCACCGGAAACACTTCGTCGAGGTACTCCAGGATCGCCAGCGACTGGCTGATGCGCGCGCCACCGTTGGCTTCATCGACCAGCAACGGCACCAGCTGCTGCGGGTTGAGGGCGCGGTAATCGGCCGCACGCTGCTGGCCGCCATCCTTGACCAGATGCACCGGCACCTGCCGGTAGGCCAGCCCCTTCAGATTCAGCGCGATGCGCACCCGGTAGGCGGCACTGGAGCGCCAGTAGCCGTAGAGTGTCAGCTCAGTGCTCATAGCGCTCGACCTGCTGATCGATGGCGCCGAAGATGCTCTGCCCGGCGGCGTCGAACATCTCGATGCGCACCCGGTCGCCGAACTTGAGGAACGGCGTCTTCGCCTCGCCGTGCTCGACCACCTCGAGCATTCGCTTCTCGGCCAGGCAGGACGAGCCGGCGCTGCGGTCGTAGTTCGACACGGTGCCCGAGCCGATGATGGTGCCGGCGCCCAGTGGGCGGGTGCGCGCGGCGTGGGCGACCAGGGTCGGGAAGTTGAAGGTCATGTCGGTGCCGGCATCCGGCTGGCCGAACAGCTCGCCGTTGATGTGCGAAACCAAAGGCCGATGCACCTTGCCGTCGCGCCAGGTTTCGCCCAGCTCGTCCGGGGTCACCGCCACCGGCGAGAAGCTCGACGACGGCTTACTCTGGTAGAAGCCGAAGCCCTTGGCCAGCTCGCCGGGGATCAGGTTGCGCAGCGACACGTCGTTGACCAGCATCAGCAGCTGGATGTGCGACGCCGCCTCGGCCGGTGTCGCGCCCATCGGCACGTCGCTGGTGATCACCGCCAGCTCGCCTTCCAGGTCGATGCCCCAGGCCTCGTCGGCGAGGCGGATCGGGCTGTGCGGCGGGATAAAGGCATCGGCGCCGCCCTGATACATCAGCGGATCGTGCCAGAAGGACTCCGGCATCTCGGCGCCACGCGCCTTGCGCACCAGCTCGACGTGATTGACGTAGGCGCTGCCGTCCGCCCAGTGATAGGCACGTGGCAGTGGGCTGTGGCAGGCGGTCTGGTCGAAGGCGAATGCGCCCTCCTCCAGCCCGTCGTTGAGGCGCTGGTAGACCGCTTCCAGCTTAGGCTTGCAGTAGTTCCAGTCATCCAGCGCGGCCTGCAGCGTGGCGGCGATCTGCGGCACTTTCACCGCCCGGGCGAGATCACGGGAGACGACGACGAGCACGCCGTCGCGGCCCTGGTTGAGGGTTGCGAGTTTCATCAGGATTCCTTGCCCGGCGCACGCCAGGAGTTGACGTATTCGGGAACATCGACGGCTGCGGCGGCCTCACCGACTTCCAGCGCGCGGCGGGTGTCGATCATCACCGCCACCTCGTCGGCAAAGGTCGCCGGGTCGGTGCTGGCCTTCTTCAGCGCCTTCGGGTGCGGCCCGTGGGGGAAGCCGCAGGGGTGGAAGGTCACCATGCCCTGCTCGATGTTGTCGCGGCTGAAGAAGTTGCCGCGATGGTAGAACAGCACTTCGTCGTAGTCGTCGTTGTTATGGAAGAACGGCACCTTCAGCGCACCCGGATCGGATTCCACCGGCCGCGGCGTGAAGGTGCAGACCACGAAACCGTTGGCGACGAAGGTGGTGTGCGCCGACGGCGGCAGGTGGTAGCGATGGCTCATCAGCGGGCGGATGTCGCGCCAGTTGAGCCGTACCACGGTGTTGTCGCCGTGCCAGCCGACCACGTCCAGCGGGTTGTACGGGTAGGTCACGGTGGTGACCTGGTCTCGCCGCTTGATGCGGATCTGCCAGGGGTTCTCGTCCTGCTGCGCGCGAAAGGCGTCGTCTAGCCGCGGATGGTCGAGCACTGCGGCGTCGAAGATGGCGTGCGGGCCGACCAAGCCTTTTTCCGGCAGCTGGTAGGCGCCGTCGGTGTTCTCGATCAAGAGCATGAACACCGGCTGCGTCGCCTCGATGCGCCAGGCGGTGCCGCGCGGGATCATCAGGTAGTCGCCGTCGCGGAATTCCAAGTGACCGAAGTCGCAGTAGAAATGCCCAGCGCCCTCGTGGATAAACAGCAGCTCGTCACCGTCGCCGTTGCGCACCAGGTGGCGCATGGCGCCGTTGGTCTTCCACAGGCGCAGCTTGACGTCGGCGTTGTGCAGCGCCAGCGGCGCCTGCAGCGGGCAGTCGCCTTCGCTGGGGATGTGATTGAAGTTGAAGGCGTGCGGACGCAGCGGGCCTTCCCAGTCGATCCAACCGGTCGGCGGATGCTTGTGATGCAGGTGCGAAGCCGGACCGAAGAAGCCTTCGCGGCCCATTTCGCGCTCGTAGGTGCCCTGCGGAAAATCGCAGTGCGCCTGACGCGAACTCTCACCCTCGCGGATGGGGAAACTGATCCATTTGCGGCTCATGTGCCTCTCCTCGTGATACCGCGTGATCTGAATGGCGGTGCGGTGGGTGCCGGTGCGTAGGGTGGATGTCGCGTAGGGTGGAAGACTGCGAAGCATCTTCCACGCGTCTGTGTCGCCCACGCGTCCGTGTCAGGCCGACCGAAACGCGTGGATGTGCTTCGCGACATCCACCCTACGCAACCCCACCTCGGCGCTGGACTTACTCGTCCGCCTTGATCACGCCGCGGCGCACCTGGTCTTCCTCGATGGATTCGAACAGCGCCTTGAAGTTGCCTTCGCCAAAGCCCTGGTTGCCCTTGCGCTGGATGATCTCGAAGAAGATCGGGCCGATCACCGTGTTGGTGAAAATCTGCAGAAGGATGCCGTCATCGCCCGGCGCGCCATCGATTAGCAGGTTCAGCTCGCGCAGCACATCGGTTGGCTCGCCGTGGCCGGCAACGCGCGTATCGACCTTCTCGTAATAGGTGCCCGGTGTGGTCATGAAGTCCACGCCGTTGGCACGCAGGCGGCGGACGGTCTCGTAGATGTCGTCGGTGGACAGCGCGATGTGCTGGATGCCCTCGCCGTGGTATTCGCGGATGAATTCCTCGATCTGCGACTTGTCGTCGGCCGACTCGTTGATCGGGATGCGGATCTTGCCGCAGGGCGCGGTCATGGCGCGGGAGAACAGGCCGGTCAGCTTGCCTTCGATGTCGAAGTAGCGAATCTCGCGGAAGTTGGCGATGCGCTCGTAGAAGCCGGACCAGACATCCATCTGCCCGCGCATGACGTTGTGGGTCAGGTGATCGATGCACATCAGGCCGACGGCGTTGTCGTTCGGCGTGCGCCCTTCGATGTACTCGAAGTCGACGTCGTAGATGCTCTTGTCGCCGTAGCGATCGACGAGATACAGCAGCGAGCCGCCGATGCCTTCGACACAGGGGATGTTCAGCTCGCCGAAGTTGGCGTGGCTGCCGACCAGCTTGGCGCCCTGGGATTCGACGTAGGCGGCGGCCTGGGCGGCATTCTTCACCCGGAAGGCCATGGCGCAGGCGCTCGGGCCGTGCTTCTCGCCGAAGGCGCGCACATGCCCGGTCGGGCTGCCGTTGAGCACGATGTTGATGTCGTGCTGCTGGAACAGCCAGACCTCCTTGGAGCGGTGCTTGGCGGTTTCGGTAAAGCCCATCTGGGTGAACAGCGTCCGCAGCTGCTCGATGCCTTCGGAATTAGGCGCGGTGAATTCGACGAACTCGAAGCCGTCGGTACCGATGGGATTGTGCTGTTCGATCTTGTTCACGGCGTTCATATCGCCTCCTGATTATTGTTGTGAGGACTGCCGCTGCACGGCTTGGCTGGCCCCATCACACCCCAGGGCCGAGCGCCGAACAATGCTGTTTACGGGCACGGCAAGCAGCCGGCGCCATCCCTGCTGTCAGGTTTTCCTTACAGCGCCTGTTTCGCTGAAAAGCCTGGCCCGGCGGCTTGCCAGGCGTAACGAAAAGCTGACAGAGCGGTGCGACAACCTGCCGCACATGTCATCTCCCGCTTAACCTGGCGCATAAAAAAAGGTGGGCTGAAGCCCACCCCATGAAGGCCTGCGTTGGCCTGCCTATGGGATGGACCTGAGCCCACCGAAACGGCTTCCTGAGAAGCCCGCAGCATTCTTGTAGGGTGGGCTTCAGCCCACCAGGCGACCCGCTAGATCAAGCCGAGCAGGTTGAGAAACACCAGCACGATGGCCACCGGCGTGCCGTAGCGCAGCAGGTTCCACCAGGCCTGGAACAGCCCCGCGTTGCGAATGCCGATGGCCTCGCTGACCACGTGACGCTGCAGCACCCAGCCGGTGAACAGCACTGTGCCCAGACCGCCCAACGGCATCAGCCAGTTGGTGGTGAGGTAATCCAGGGTGTCGAAGAAGGTCTTGCCGAACAGCTGGTAGTCCGCCCAGTGATTGAACGAGAACACGCTGCCCAGGCTCAGCAGCCAGAGCACCAGACCACTGCCCAGCACGGCCTTGGTCCGGCTGATACGGAAGCGTTCAGTGAGCCAGGCGATGCTCGGCTCGGAGAGCGAGATGGCCGACGTCAGCGCGGCGATCACCAGCATGATGAAGAACAACCCACCGACGACCTGCCCCAACGGCATCTGGCCAAAGGCGATCGGCAGCGTGACGAAGATCAGCCCCGGCCCGGCACCCGGCTCCAGGCCGTTGCCGAACACCAGCGGGAAGATCGCCAAGCCGGCCAGCAGCGCCACCGCGGTATCGGCCAGCGCCACCAGAATCGAGGTCTTGGCGATGGAGGTGCCTTCCGGCAGGTAGGAGCCGTAGACCATCATCGCGCCGCAGCCCAGGCTCAGGGTGAAGAACGCATGACCGAGGGCGATCAGCACGCTCTGCGCGGTCAGCGCGGAGAAATCCGGCACGAAGAGAAACTGCAGCGCCTGGGCGAATTCGCCTTCGATGGCGGCGTAGACGACCAGCACCAGCATCAGCACGAACAGCCCTGGCATCAGAAAGCGCAGCGATCGCTCCAGCCCGCCGCGCACGCCGAAGCCGACGATCAGCATGGTCGCCGCCAGCACCAGCGTGGCGCAGACCACTAGGCGCAGCGGGTCCGCCAGCAGCGCGCCGAACAGCTCGCCGCTGGCCTCGCCGCTGACCCCAGCGAAGCCGCCGCTGAAGGTCGCCGGCACATAGGCCAGCGCCCAGCCAGCCACCACCAGATAGAAACTCAGGATGAGAAAGCCGGTCAGCCCGCCGAGCCAGCCCACCACGCGCCAGCGCGAACTGGCCCCGGCCTCGCGCGCCAGCCGCGCCACGGCGCCATCGGGGTTCGCCCGGCCGCGACGGCCGATCATCACTTCGGTCATCAGCAGTGGAATGCCGATCAGGAGGATGCAGGCGAGATAGACCAGCACGAAGGCGCCGCCGCCGTTCTGCCCGGTCACGTAGGGGAATTTCCAGATATTGCCCAGGCCCACCGCGGAGCCGGTGGCGGCGAGGAAGAACACCCAGCGGGAAGACCACAGGCCTCGGCTGGCGTTGTCCTGGATGCGTGCGCGCGCGCCGGCGAAGGTGCCGGCCGCGAGGCTGGTTTTATCGGTCATTGCGGATTCCTGCTTGTTGTTTTTGTCAGGGATGGTGCGAACGAACGGAGCGGGCACGGCGCTGGCGATCAGAGCCCGCCGCCCCGCTCAGCGAAGGCCGGCGCGCTCGGGCGACCGGCCATGTGCCGTCATGAAGCCTGCCGCTGCAGCGTCGCGACCTGCGGCGCGCCGCCGGCCTGCAAGCGCTCCAGCGCCAGGCGGTCGGCGATCACCGAGGTGCATTCGCCGCTGGCGGCGGCCCGCTCGAAAATCTCGCGCAGCGTGCCGGCGATGGCGTTCACATGCGCATCGATCTGTGCGGCGCTGCCGCCGATGCGCTGGTAGTAGACGTCGATGATGCCGCCGGCGTTGATCGCGTAGTCCGGGGCGTACAGCTGGTTGCGGCGCTGCAGCTCGGCGCCGACCTGCGGCGTGGCCAGCTGGTTGTTCGCCGCCCCGGCGATCACCGGCGCGCGCAGCACCTCGAGGGTCTGCTCGTTGAGGATCGCGCCCATGGCGCAGGGCGCGAAGACGTCCACGTCCAGGCCGTAGATGTCCTGCGGGCGCACCACCTGGGCGCCCAGCTCGTCCATCGCCTGCTTGACGTTGGCATCGAAGATGTCGGCCACCCACAGCTCGGCGCCCGCGGCTTTCAGATGCCGCGCCAGACCCAGGCCGACATGCCCAACGCCCTGGATCGCCACTTTCAACCCGCCGAGGTCGTCACGCCCGAGCCGGTGGCGCACCGCTGCCTTGAGCCCGACGAAGACGCCCAGCGCCGTGGATGGCGACGGGTCGCCGCTGGTGATGCTGCCGTCGAGGGTCGCGCGCGGCGTGGCACCGACCACATGGCGGGTGCGCTGGGCGAAGGCCTGCATCTCGGCATCGCCGGTGCCCGAATCGGCGGCGGTGATGTAGCGCCCGCCGAGGCTGTCGACGAAATCGCCCATGGCGTGCAGCAGCGCCTGGCTCTTGCCGGTGTGCGGGTCGCCGATGATCACCGCCTTGCCGCCGCCGAGCTTGAGCCCGGCCAGCGAGGACTTGAGCGTCATCCCGCGCGACAGGCGCAACACGTCACGCAGGGCATCGTCGTCATTGGCGTAGGGGTACATCCGGCAGCCACCCAGCGCAGGGCCCAGGCGCGTGTCGTGGATGGCGATGATGGCCTTGAGCCCCGAAACCTTGTCATGGCAGAAGACCACCTGCTCGTGCTGGTCGAAATCGGGGTGCGCGAAAACGGACATTGGGGTTACCTCGTTCTTGTTGGTCTGGCGCCCTGCCATGGGCAGGGCCTGCTTGTTCGGTATCACCGGGCGATGGGCCCGGCGGGTTCATCTGGCCCTGGGCGAACAGGGTGACGGGCCGCTGCTGCGTGCCCTGCCGGTGGGTTGAAGCCCACCGAACAACGCTGCCCGACGCGACGAGCGCCCAGCGCCGGGGCGCTCAGGCCGCCGGCTGGAACAGCCGCACGCTCTGCACCTCGTCGCCCTTGGCCAGCTGCTCGCGCAGCAGCTTCTCCTGCTGGCGGGCCTTGGCGATGGCGCGTTCCTTCACCGGGCCGTAGCCACGGATCAGCTCCGGCAGCGCGGCGATGGCCACGGCGGTGCGGTAGTTGCTCGGCTTGAGCTGGGCCAGCAGCTCGTCCACGGTCTTCTCGTATTCGCTGATCAGCTGGCGTTCGACGCGACGGTCGTGGCCATAGCCGAACGGGTCCAGCGGCGTGCCACGCAGGAAGCGCAGCTTGGCCAGCACGCCGAAGGCGTTGAGCATCCAGGGGCCGAACTCGCGCTTGCGCGGCTCGCCGGTGACGGGGTCACGCTTGGCCAGCCAGGCCGGGGCGAGGTGGAACTGCAGCTTGTAGTCGCCCTCGAACTGCGCCTCGAGCTGCCGGCGGAATTCCGGCTCGCTGTAGAGGCGTGCGACCTCGTACTCGTCCTTGTAGGCCAGCAGCTTGAAGTAGTAGCGCGCGACGGCCTTGGACAGCGCCAGATCGTCCGCCGTATCGGCCTCGCGCACGCGCTCGACCAGCTGGCGATAGCGGCGCGCCAACCCGGCGTTCTGGTAGCGAGTAAGGAAATCCACGCGCCAGTCGACGATCTCTTCCAGCGTCTTGCACACCGGCTCGGCCATCTCGGCCGGGCGCGCCAGTTGCTCCACCGCCTCGCGTTCGAGCACCGCGCGACGGCCCCAGCGAAACGCCTGCTGGTTGAGCTTGGCGGCAACGCCATTGAGCTCGATGGCCTTCTCGATGGCCTCGGCGCTGATCGGCAGCAGCCCCTGCTGATAGGCGAAACCGAGCAGGAACAGGTTGGTGGCGATGCTGTCGCCCAAGAGCCGCGTGGCCAGGCGGGTGGCGTCGACGAAGTGGGTCTTCTCCGCGCCGACCGCGTCGCTGATCGCCTGGCGCATGGCCGCGCCGGGCACCTGGGCATCCGGGTTGCGAGTGAACTCGGCGGTGGCCGATTCGTGGCTGTTCACCACGGCATTGCTGATCTGCTCGTTGAGCCGGGTCAGCGACTCGTCACCGGCCGCCACCACCAGGTCGCAACCCAGCAGCAGGTCGGCCTCGCCGGCGGCGATGCGCACCGCGTAGATGTCGCTCTGCTTCGCGGCGATGCGCACATGGGTGGTCACCGGGCCGAATTTCTGCGCCAGCCCGGCCTGGTCGAGCACGGTGCAGCCCTTGCCTTCCAGGTGCGCGGCCATGCCGAGCAGCGCGCCAAGGGTGGTCACGCCACTGCCGCCGACACCCGGAATCAGCACGTTCCATGGCCGCTCCAGCGACGGATGCTGCGGCTCGGGCAGCGCGCCGGCCTCGATACCGCCAGCCACCGCTTCGGGCTTGCGCAACCCGCCGCCATGCACGGTGACGAAGCTCGGGCAGAAGCCCTCGACGCAGGAGTAGTCCTTGTTGCAGGCGTTCTGGTCGATCTCGCGCTTGCGGCCCAGCTCGGTTTCCTTCGGCAGCACCGACAGGCAGTTGGACTTCTCGCCGCAGTCGCCGCAGCCCTCGCATACCGCAGCATTGATGAATACGCGCTTGGCCGGGTCTTCCAGCTTGCCGCGCTTGCGCCGGCGGCGCTTCTCGGTGGCGCAGGTCTGGTCGTAGATGATCACCGAGACGCCCTTGAACTCGCGCAGCTCACGCTGCACGGCATCCAGTTCGCGGCGATGGTGGAAGGTGGTGATCGGCGCGAAGCCGTCGCGGCTCGGGTACTTGTCCGGCTCGTCGCTGACCAGTGCGATGCGCCGGACGCCCTCGTCGGCGATCTGCCGGCTGAGCTGGTCGACACGCAGCTCGCCGTCGATCGGCTGGCCGCCGGTCATCGCCACGGCGTCGTTGTAGAGCACCTTGTAGGTGATGTTGACGCCCGCCGCCACGGCGGCGCGGATCGCCAGGCTGCCGGAGTGGAAGTAGGTGCCGTCGCCGAGGTTCTGGAACATGTGCGGGGTGTCGGTGAACGGCGCCTGGCCGATCCAGTTGACGCCCTCGCCGCCCATCTGGGTGAAGGTCTCGGTGCGCCGGTCCATCCACTGCACCATGTAGTGGCAGCCGATGCCGGCCGAGGCGCGGCTGCCCTCGGGCACCTTGGTGGAGGTGTTGTGCGGGCAGCCGGAGCAGTAGTGCGGGGTGCGCACGGTGCTGTAGCTGCGCGCGGCCAGGGCCTTTTCCTTGGCGGCCAGGAAGGCCAGGCGGGTCTGGATGCTGTCGCTGGTGTAGATCGGCGCGAGGCGCTTGGCGATTACCCGGGCGATCATCGCCGGGGTCAGCTCGGAGAGGTTCGGCAGCAGCGAGTTGCCCTGTTCGTCGAACTCGCCGACCACCCGCGGACGCTTGCTGACGGGCCAGTTGTAGAGCTGCCCGGTGAGCTGGTCCTCGATGATGCTGCGCTTCTCCTCGACCACCAGAATCTCGTCCAGCCCCTGGGCGAATTCGTGCACCGAGACCGGCTCCAGCGGCCAGCTCATGCCGACCTTGAGCACGCGCAGGCCGACCGAGGCGCACAGCGCTTCGTCCAGGCCAAGGTCGTCCAGCGCCTGGCGCACGTCGAGATAGGACTTGCCGGTGGTAATGATGCCCATGCGCGGATTCGGCGAATCGAGCATCACCTGATTGAGGTTGTTGGCGCGGGCGAAGGCGCGGGCGGCGTAGATCTTGTAGAGGTTGAGGCGCTTTTCCTGAGCCAGCGGCGGGTCCGGCCAGCGGATGTGCACGCCGTCCTCGGGCAGTTCGAAATCGTCCGGGATGCGCGTCTGCATGCGTAGCGGATCGACTTCCACCACGGCGGAGGAGTCGACGTTCTCGGCAATGGTCTTCAGCGCCACCCAGCAGCCGGAGTAGCGCGACAGTTCCCAGCCGATGATGCCGTAATCGAGAATTTCCTGGACGTTGGCGGGGTTCAGCACCGGAATCGAGGCGGCGATGAAGGCATGCTCGCTCTGGTGCGGCAGCGTCGAGGACTTGCAGCCGTGGTCGTCACCCGCCAGCAGCAGCACGCCGCCGTTGGGTGCAACACCTGCCGCATTGCCGTGCTTGAACACGTCGCCGGCGCGGTCGACCCCCGGGCCCTTGCCGTACCACATGGCGAACACGCCGTCGTACTTGGCGCCGGGGAACAGGTTGGTCTGCTGGCTGCCCCACACCGCGGTGGCGGCCAACTCTTCGTTGACGCCCGGCTGGAAGTGGATGGCGTGTTGCTTGAGGTAGTCGCGGGCTTCCCAGAGGCTCTTGTCCAGCCCGCCCAATGGCGAGCCGCGATAGCCGGAGATGAAGCCACCGGTATTCAAACCACGAGCCTGATCACGCTGATGCTGCAGCATCGGCAAGCGGGTCAGCGCCTGGGTGCCGGTGAGGTAAAGATGACCGGTTGCAAGCCGGTACTTGTCGTCCAGACGGATCTCGGCCAGAGACATGGGGCGCTCCTAATTTGTTGTTATCGGAGTCAGGGTTGCGTTGTTCGCTACCCGCCTGACGCAGTCATGGAGAAACCGCACGGTTGTCTCTCCACGCCGGCAATCGGCAGGGGATCACCCCACCGTCGCGTGTCGATTAACAGTCTGGCCGTGACGAAGAGAGATTTTCTTTCTACTTTTGCGGTAGAACAGCGCTTCTGTGCATGACCCATTCGCTAACAACAAGAAAACAGGCACGACCATGCAGACTTCGCCCCTAAGCAGCATCGATCGCAAGATTCTCCTGCTGCTGCAACACAACGCCGATCTCTCCGCAGCGGAAATCGCCGAGAAGGTCGAACTGTCGCAATCGCCCTGCTGGCGACGCATCCACCGCATGCAGGAGGAAGGGCTGATCGAGCGCAAGGTCGCCCTGCTCAACCCGAAGAAGCTCGGGCTGAACATGACGGTGTTCGTCAACATCAAGCTCTCGGCCCACGGACGCAGCAACCTCGACGAGTTCGAGCGGGCGGTGGTGGGTTACCCCGAAGTGCTGGAGTGCCACACCATGGCCGGCGAGTCGGATTACCTGCTCAAGGTGGTGGCGCGCGATATCGACAGCTACGAACGCTTCCTGCGCGACCAGCTTTTGCAACGCCCCCACGTGCAGGAGGCGCACTCGCATATCGCCATGAGCGAGGTGAAGCGGACCACGGAGTTGCCGCTGGATTGAGCCTACAGACCGGGTTCGCGGCGGGCGGAGGACAAGGCGGAGCCGTTATCCACCCTACGAGCGAAGCAGCCGCACGAGGGAATGAAAGCGTAGGGTGGAAAACGGCCAGAGCCTTTTCCACGCGTCCACCAAGATCGCCTCCGACACCGTCCCAGACATCCGCATGCGTCGGGCCTGGTTACGGTGAATAAGGCTTCGCCGTTATCCACCCTACGCACCGACGCACCGCTTGCACGCCTACTCCTCCGGTATCCCTTCCAGCCGCGCGTCCCGTCCGATCTCCCGCTCAGCGAACCAGCCCTGATCCATCTCCAGCGCATAACGTGCCGGCCGCTTCGAACAACGAATCTCGGTATTGAACGGCTCCAGATCGATCACATCGACCAGAACGCCGTCCTCATCGAAGAACGCCGCGGACAACGGCAGCGGCGTGTCCTTCATCCATAGGCAGTGCCGGCGCACTTCATCAAAGCGGAACAACATGCCGCTGTCGCTGGCAAGTTCACTACGCCCCATCAGACCACGCTGGCGCTGCAAGAAGGTATCCGCATATTCGGCCTGGAGTTGATGCCCGCCAAGCTGCAGCCGCAACGGCTCGGCGGGCTGGGCGGTGGTCGCGACGGCCATCAGCGATAGCAGCAACGCAATACGCATAAAGCAATCTCCTGAGACCGGGTACGGCGGAACAGCCGGCCGCCGCCGCACTCATAAGCGAAGCGCCGCACCTGCGCGGCGACATAACGACAACAAGGGAGAACCCCATCGTGCTCAATAGAATAACCGCCGCCAGCGTCTACCTGGTGCAACGCTTCCTCCCCTCGCCCTTCGTCTTCGCCATCCTGCTCACGCTGATCGTGCTGATCGCCGCTATGCTCAGCACCGGCCAGGGCCTGCCGGCGATGGCGCAGCACTGGGGCAACGGCTTCTGGAACCTGCTGGCCTTCACCATGCAGATGTCGCTGATCCTGGTCACCGGCCATGCCTTGGCACGGGCGCCGGCGATCAACCGACTGCTCGACCGCATGGCGCGCATCCCGCAGTCGCCCGGGCAGGCGATCATTCTCGTGACGCTGGTGGCGCTGGCCGGTTCCTGGATCAACTGGGGCTTCGGCCTGGTAATCGGCGCAGTCTTCGCCCGTGCGTTGGCGCGGCAGGTACGCGGCGTCGACTACCCGCTGCTGGTCGCCTCGGCCTACTCCGGCTTCCTGATCTGGCACGGCGGCTTTTCCGGCTCGATCCCGCTGTCGCTGGCCAGCGGCGGGGCCGATCTGGAGAAGATGACCGGTGGCGCGCTGACCGAAGCGATCGGCGTCGGCCAGACGTTGTTCGCCTCCTACAACCTGATCATCATCGCCGTGCTGGTGGTGGGCCTGCCGCTGCTGAACTGGGCCATGCAGCCGAAGACGCCGAAAGTGGTCGACCCGGCGCTGCTGGAGGAACCCCAGCCAAGCGACATCCCGCGGGAAACCGCCACCCAGCGCCTGGACGACAGCCGCATTCTCGGCCTGATCATGGTCGCGCTGGCGGTGCTGTTCTTCTACCGGCACTTCAGCGAGAACGGTCTGGCGCTGAGCCTGAACATCGTTATCTCGATCTTTCTCTTCGCCGGCCTGCTGATGCATGGCACGCCGGAGCGCTACATGCGCGCCATCGAGGAGAGCATCCGCGGCATCGCCGGCATCGTCGTGCAGTTCCCCTTCTACGCCGGGATCATGGGGATGATGGTCGGCGCCAATGCGGTCGGCGTATCGCTCGGCCGGCAGGTCACTGACACCTTCGTAACCTGGTCGACGACCGAGAGCTTCCCGGTGCTGGCCTTTCTCAGTGCTGGGCTGGTCAACGTCTTCGTGCCCTCCGGCGGCGGCCAGTGGGCGGTACAGGGGCCGATAATGCTGCCGGCCGGTGCGGCGCTCGGCGTGGCGCCGGAAGTGACGGCCATGGCGATTGCCTGGGGCGATGCCTGGACCAACATGATCCAGCCGTTCTGGGCTCTGCCGCTGCTGGGCATCGCCGGGCTCGGTGCCCGCGACATCATGGGCTACTGCCTGCTCAGCCTAGTGTTCTCCGGTGTGGTGATCGCCGGCGGGCTCTATTTTCTGACCTGAGGCCTGGAGCATTCCGGACAGCGACGCTGTCCGGAATGCTGGACCACACTGTCCAGCATTCAAGACATCGATACCGTCCACCATTTTGGACAGACTGCAGAAACCCTATCTAAATCAGTGAGTTGCATATCTGGCACGGAACTCGCTAAATCACCGTGCGGCCTGTCCGCAGCCGAAACAAGAAAAACAATGCGCCTGCCGTGCAGCAGCGAGTCCCCGAATGCCCTCGGCAGCGTTCGGTCGTGCCGCACGGGGCCAGGAGATCGTCCCCGATGAGCGTCGTCATCGCCCTTGCTGCATTGGCCCTGCTGATGCTCGCCGCCTACCGCGGCTACAGTGTCATCCTGTTTGCTCCCATCGCCGCCATGGGTGCGGTGCTGCTCACCGACCCGTCCGCCGTGGCGCCGGCCTTCACCGGCATCTTCATGGAGAAGATGGTCGGCTTCATCAAGCTGTACTTCCCGGTATTCCTGCTCGGTGCGGTGTTCGGCAAGCTGATCGAGATGTCCGGCTTCTCGCGCTCCATCGTCGCCGCGGCGATCCGCCTGCTCGGCACCAGCCAGGCGATGCTGGTGATCGTGCTGGTCTGCGCGCTGCTCACTTACGGCGGCGTGTCGTTGTTCGTCGTGGTGTTTGCCGTGTACCCGTTCGCCGCAGAGATGTTCCGCCAGAGCAACATGCCCAAGCGGCTCATCCCGGCGACCATCGCCCTCGGCGCATTCACCTTCACCATGACTGCCATTCCCGGCACGCCGCAGATCCAGAACATCATCCCCACCACCTTCTTCAACACCACCACCTGGGCGGCGCCCTGGCTCGGCCTGATCGGCACCCTCTTCGTATTCGGCCTAGGCATGCTCTATCTCAGGTGGCAGCTCGGCAAGGCAATGGCCGCTGGCGAAGGCTACGGCACCAACCTGCGCAACGAGCCGGAGACGCCGGCCGACATCGCCCTGCCCAACCCCTGGCTGGCGCTGTCGCCGCTGATTCTGGTGCTGGTCGCCAACCTCTTGTTCACCCGCTGGATTCCCGAGTTCTACGGCACCAGCCACAGCCTGCAGCTGCCCGGCATGAGCGCCCCGCTGGTCACCGAGGTCGGCAAGCTCACCGCCATCTGGGCGGTGGAGGCCGCACTGCTGCTGGGCATTGCCCTGGTACTGGCGGCCAGCTTCGGCACCCTGCGCGGCAAGCTCGCCGAGGGCAGCCGCACGGCGGTCGGCGGTTCGCTGCTGGCGGCGATGAACACCGCGTCGGAATTCGGCTTCGGCGCGGTAATCGCCTCATTGCCGGGCTTCATCGTGGTGGCCGATGCCCTCTCGGCGATTCCCAATCCGCTGATCAACGAGGCCATCACCGTCAACCTGCTGGCCGGCATCACCGGCTCGGCCTCCGGCGGCATGAGCATTGCCCTGGCCGCGATGGCCGACAGCTTCGTCGCCGCCGCCAACGCCGCGCAGGTTCCGCTGGAAGTGCTGCACCGGGTCGCCTCGATGGCCTCCGGCGGGCTCGACACCCTGCCGCACAACGGCGCGGTGATCACCCTGCTGGCGGTCACCGGGCTGACCCACCGCGAATCCTACAAGGACATCTTCGCCATCACCCTGATCGCCACGGCCGCGGCCTTCTTCGTGATCGGTGTGTACTACGCTACCGGCATCGTCTGATCGCGGCGCTTCGCCGATTTCGGCGAGCATCACGACATCTGCGATTGCCTTCCGACAACAAGAAAAACGAGGTGCCGCCCCAGTGCGGTCGCCACCAAGCGGGAGAAACCATGAACCTCACAGGCAAGACCGCACTGGTCACCGGCTCCACCAGCGGCATTGGCCTTGGGATCGCACTGAAGCTGGCCGAAGCCGGCGCCGACCTGATCCTCAACGGTTTCGGTGATGCCTCGGCAGCGCTGGCCGAAGTCGGCCGGCACGGCCACAAGGTCGGCCACCACGGTGCGGATGTGTCCGATCCGGCACAGATCGCCGAGCTGTTCGCCTATGCCGAGCGCGACTTCGGCGGCGTCGACATCCTGGTCAACAACGCCGGCATCCAGCATGTGGCGCCGGTGGAGGAATTTCCGGTGGAGCGCTGGGACGCCATCATCGCCATCAACCTGTCCTCGGCGTTTCACACCACGCGCCTGGCCCTGCCCGGCATGCGCCAGCGCGGCTGGGGGCGGATCATCAATATCGCCTCGGTGCACGGACTGGTGGGCTCCGAGCAGAAGGCTGCCTACGTCGCTGCCAAGCACGGGCTGGTCGGGCTGACCAAGGTCGTCGCGCTGGAAACCGCCACCACGCCGATCACCTGCAATGCCATCTGCCCCGGCTGGGTGCTGACCCCGCTGGTGCAACAGCAGATCGACGAGCGCGCGCGGGAGAGCGGCGACGAGCAACGCGCCCGCCACGATCTGCTGGCCGAGAAGCAACCCTCGCTGGACTTCGTCACCCCTGCACAGCTGGGTGCGATGGCGCTGTTCCTGTGCAGCGAAGCCGGTGACCAGGTACGCGGCGCGGCATGGAACATGGACGGCGGCTGGGCAGCGCGCTGACGACGACTGGCCACTCCCGGCGAACGGCTGCGCATCGCAGGCTGTCTGTATCCCATTCAGGCGGACTGCCGCGCCGAGATCGCCAGAGGTTCAGGTCGGCAGCGCCGGACAGCCAAAAACCGTTTCGGGAGTGCCGATGCAAAGCCAGCTGCTGTATTTCGATGACGAGCGCGCCGCCGCCCTGCGGCTGGCCGAAGCCTCTGGGCTGGCCGCCGCGGCAGTCGAGCGCCACCGCTTTCCCGATGACGAACTGCGCCTGCGTCTGCCATTGGCCGAGGGCGAGGCCATCGCCGAGCAGCTGGTGATATACCGCGGTCTCGATCATCCCAACGAGAAGCTGGTCGAGCTGCTGCTGATCGCCGGGGAGGCACGCCGACTGGGCGCCAGGCGACTGATCCTGGTCACGCCTTATCTGGCCTACATGCGTCAGGACATCGCCTTCAATCCCGGTGAAGTGGTCAGCCAGCGGGTGCTTGGCCAGCTGCTGGCCAGCCAGTTCGACGGGCTGATCACCGTCGACCCGCACCTGCACCGCGTCGCTACCCTGCAGGAAGCCGTGCCGCTGGAAGATGCCGTCAGGCTCTGCGCGGCACCGGCGCTGGCACGGCTGATCGCCGAGCGGCATCCCGACGCCCTGCTGATCGGCCCGGATGCCGAGGCGTTGCAGTGGATCGAAGCTGCCGCCGTCGAACATGGCTTCGAACACGGCGTGTGCAACAAGGTGCGCCACGGCGATCGCCAGGTCGACATCGCACTGCCGGCGCTGGAGTTTGCCGGGCGCCATGTGGTGCTGCTCGATGACGTCGCCAGTTCCGGTCGCACCCTGGCCAATGCCCCGGAGAAACTGCTGGCCGCTGGCGCCGCCTCGGTGGACGTCGCAGTGACTCACGCGCTGTTCGCCGACGATGCGCTGCAGGTGATCCGCGCCGCTGGCGTCGGTCAGATCTGGAGTACCGACTGCATCGCCCATGAGAGCAATGCGGTGAGCATGGCCTCGCAGCTGGCTGACGCGCTCAGGCCGCTGCTGCGCTGAGGCGATACTCAACGAGCGGCACATAGGGTGGAAAACGCGGCAGCTTTTCCACCGGAACCCGGCGAGCACCTCGGCGGCGGCGAATCAATCGCGTGGACAAGGCGGTGCCGTTCCACCCTACGAGCATCCTGCACCGGCCGGCTACCTGCGCCCCAACACCAAGGCTGCCGTAGGGTGGAAAACGCGCAGCTTTTCCACCGGAACCCGGCGACCACCTCGGCGGCGGCGAACCAGCCGCGTGGACAAGGCCGCGCCGTTGTCCACCTCACCCCTCATCCACCGCGCTCGGCTCGTCGGCCACGATCTGCGCTGAGTCGCCATAGCGCTTCTGGCAGCGCTCGCAGAAGAATGCCCGGCGCTGGCTGCGCCCCAGCTCTTTCACCTTCACCAGCGGAATATGGCAGCGCACGCAGGTCGTCTTGCCGTGGGCCAGCCAGTGCGCCTTGAGCACGCCGGCCCGCTTCCACTGGAGAAATTCGAAGCTGTAGGTACGCGCTTCACGCACCAGCTCGCGCAGCTTGGCCGCCGGCAGCTCGCCGATCAGCGACAGTGGATGCACGCGAATGCGGTAGAGCACCTCGTTCTTGATGATGTTGCCGGAGCCGGCGAAAAGCGTCTGGTCGAGCAGCGCATCGCAGGCCAATAGCCGCGGACGTTCGCGCAGCCGCTTGAGCGTGGCGCGCGGGCTCCAGGCGTCGCTCATCAGGTCCATGCTCCAGTCGTACGTCGCATCCAGCGGCCCTTCGATCAACTGCACCGAGCAGGCGTAGAAGTTCAGCTCTCCGTTGGCAAAGCCCAGGCTCAGCCGTGCTACGGCGTCCTTGCGCTCATTGATGCGATAGCTGCCGAACAGCAGCAGGTGGATGCGGACGGAGACGTCCTCCAGCTCGATCAGGAAATGCTTGCCCCAGCTATGGAAGCCACGCACCCGCTGACCGGCCAGCCGGGACATGTCGATCTTGGCGCTGCCCTCGGCACGTTCGATGGTGCGCCCGGCGAATGCCGCGACTTCTTCACGCAGGATGACGATGGAAGGACCTTCGGGCATGGCTGCACCAGGGGCTGGGCTGTCTTGGATTTGAGACTCGCCAACGCCGCGAAGGTGCGCCCGCCGTTACCAGTCCAGTTGCAGCGTGCTCTCGAATTCGCGCAGCGCTCCGCTCAGCGGATCGCTGAAGCGCAATCCACGCGCCAGCAGCTTCAGTGGCCGCGCGTAGTCGTCGGCCTCACGCTCGCTGCGCTCAAGCAGCTCGGGATAGAACGGGTCGTTGCAGATACCGGCGCCGAGGGTGGCCATGTGCAGGCGCAGCTGGTGCTTTTTGCCGCTGATGGGGGAAAGCCCGTAGCGCCAGAGGTCGCCGCGCCGTTCGAGCACCTCGATCAGCGTTTCGCTGTTCGGCTCGCCCTCGCCTTCGCGCATCAGGAAGAAGGGGTCGCCCGGCACCATGCACAGGCGTCGGCGCAGGGGAAATTCGAGATGCGGCAGCGCCGGGCAGATTGCCTCGTAGCGCTTGCTGATCTCCCGCTCACGGAACAGCGCCTGGTAGGCACCACGGCTCTCCCGGTTGGCCGAGAACAGCACCAGACCGGCGGTGAGCCGGTCGATACGATGAATCGGCACCAGATCGGCGTTACCCAGCCGTTTGCTGAGCCGCGCCAGCAAGGTTTCGTTGACGTATTCGCCGGCCGGCATCACCGAGAGAAAGTGCGGCTTGTCGGCCACCACCAGATGCTCGTCGACGTGCAGGATGCGTTCTTCGAATGGCACCGGGGTCTCGTTCGGTACTTCGCGAAAGTAATGAATGCGCATGCCTACCCGATAGGTCTGCGCGGCATCGATCGGCTGCATCTGCGCATCAAGCACGCGGCCGCGGGCGATGCGATCGAGCCAGGTAGCGCGACTGATCGCAGGGAAGTGCGCGCACAGGCAGTCGAGCACCGTAGGCCAATCACCTGGCGGCAGATGCAGGGTACTGGGGCGGGAACTGGAAGCGGACATGAATGCAGCTACACGGTAGCGACGAGGGAGGTGGATGATACCCGCTCTGTCGGTAGCTGCCTCCCGTTGCGGGAGCGCTGTGGCAAGTGGCTGCTGAGCGCAGCACCGCCAGGGGGCAGGCAATGCGCTCAGCGAAGACGCCAGGCGAGAGTGGCGCGTAGGCTCAATCAAGCTTTTCCTTGGTCACCTCGCCGGTGCGGCCATCGATGCTGAACTCGTACTTCTTGCCGTCCTGCTTCATGCCCTCGCCTTCCCAGCCATTGTCATCGGCCTCGATGCCATGCAGCTCGGTGTAGCCGGCGGCCTTGGCTTTCTCTACGGCCTGCTCAAGGCTGATCCAGTCGGCGCCGGGCTTGTCGGCGGCGAAGGCAGCACCAGAACCGAGGATGGCAACGGCGAGGGCGGCGGTCAGTGTCTTGTTGTACATCTCGTTTATTCCTTCTTCGAACGGGATCAGATCGGGCCATACGGTTGGCCCCTGCATGAATTACGAGCGCAGCGGCGGCCGCTAAGTTCAACCGCCGCGCCGCCAGGCGCCGGACGCTCACTGGCCCGATGTCGATTTCGCCCGGCGCCAATCGACTCTGTCACAGGGCCATTGCCGCGCGGCGGTGGCTCCGCGCCCGCTTCCAATCCGCGCCCCGGAGGTCTACATGGCAACGCACAAGGTCGTATCCGATCAGGACTGGCTGGCCGCCCACAGCGCCCATCTGCAGGAAGAGAAACAGCTCACCCGCCAGCGCGATGCGCTCAGCGAAAAGCGTCGGCAACTGCCCTGGCGACGCCTTGCGCAGGACTATCGCTTTCACGATACCAGCGGCGCGGTTCGCCTGAGCGAGCTGTTCGAGGGTCGCAGCCAGCTGGTGATCAAGCACTTCATGTTCGGCCCGGACTGGACCGAGGGTTGCGTCGGCTGTTCGTTCGAGGCCGATCATATCGGCGGTGCGCTACTGCACCTGCTGCAGCATGACGTCAGCTTCGCCGCCATTTCCCGCGCGCCGTTCGAGCGGCTGGAGGCGTTCCGCCAGCGCATGGGCTGGCAGTTCCGCTGGCTGTCGTCGGCCGGCAGCATGTTCAACCGCGACTTCCACGTGTCCTTCGATGCCGAGGACATCGTCGAGGGCAAGGTCTTCTACAACTACGCCTGGCAACCCTTCGTCTGCGAGGAGCTGTCGGGCTTCAGTGTTTTTTACCGCGACCCGCAGGGCGACATCTTCCACACCTTCTCGGCCTATGGTCGCGGCGCGGAAGAACTGCTCGGCACCTATGTACTGCTGGACATGACGCCCAACGGTCGCAACGAAACGGGCCCGCGGCACAACCTCACCGACTGGGTACGCCTGCACGACCGTTACGACAGCGATGATCGCGTTGCCCCGAGCGGACGCTCAGAGCCCGCCGGCTGCTGCCACGAGCAGGCGCGACGCTGAGGCTACTGCCGTCGAATGAAGACGATCTGCGGGTCCATTTCGCCGTTGCTGAAGCGGAACTCCACCGCATCGCCCACGGCCAGCCCACCGAGCTGTGCGGCGTCCGCCTTGAACGGCATCACCATCGCCGGCCACTTCAATTCCGGCACCGGCCCGTGGGCGATGGTGACGCTGCCCTGCCGGGCATCGATGGCGCGGATCACGCCTTCGGCCTGGTAAGCGGGCTCGGCCTCCAGGCTGTTGCCAGCCGCCACATCATCGACCGGCGGCGGTGTGGTGGAGGGCTTCAGCAGATCCTCGGCAGAGGCCTGGCCACTCAGCCCGAGGGTCGCAAGCAGTACGAGAAACACGGTTTTCATGACGACTCACCCCGATCGATCGGTCGTGCTGACCTGCAGCAAGCGTAGTCCCCATGGCGCGGTTCGCCCTCGCCCGAACGGTGCATTCGCAGCCGCCTGGCGACGTTCAGTTTCGTTTAAGCAAGCCCCCGTAACCTGTGAATCGTCGAAACCAACCACAGGAATCAAAACCATGAAAACACTGACTACGCTGTTCACCGCCGCCACCCTCGCCCTCGGTGCCAACCTGGCCATGGCCAAGGACATCGGTCCCGACGAAGCACTGAAGCTGCGCGATGCCGGCACCATCCAGTCGTTCGAGAAGCTCAACGAAGCGGCACTGGCCAAGCACCCCGGCGCTACCGTCGAGGAGACCGAGCTGGAAGAAGAGTACGGCCGCTACGTCTATCAGCTTGAACTGCGCGACGACAAAGGTGTGCAATGGGACGTCGAGCTCGACGCCAAGACCGGCGAAGTGCTGAAGGACCATCAGGACGACTGAGGCCAACCATGCGTGCCCCCCTTTTCGTAACCGTTCCACTGACCCTGCTGCTCGCTGCCACTCCGGCGGCGAGCCGCGACCTGGACCAGGATGAGGCCCTGCGGCTCCGCCGCGAGGGCCTCATCGTGCCGCTGGAAGCTCTGCTCCAGCGCGCCATGGAGCGCTATCCGGGGGCCAGCCTGCTGGAAGCGGAGCTGGAGGAGGAAGATGGCATCTACGTTTACGAGATCGAATTGCTCACCACCGACGGCGTTGCCCGCGAGCTCGAACTGGATGCCCGCGACGGGCGCCTGCTCAAGGATGAAGAAGACTGATGCGTCTGCTACTGGTCGAAGACAACGTTCCGCTGGCCGATGAACTGGTCGCCAGCCTCAGCCGCAACGGTTATGCCATCGACTGGCTGGCCGATGGCCGCGACGCCGGATACCAGGGCGCCAGCGAGCCCTATGACCTGATCATTCTCGACCTCGGCTTGCCTGGCAAACCGGGGCTGGAGGTGCTGCGCGACTGGCGTGCCGGCGGCCTCACCACACCGGTGCTGATCCTTACCGCGCGCGGCTCCTGGGCCGAGCGCATCGACGGTCTCAAGGCCGGCGCCGACGACTACCTAACCAAGCCCTTTCATCCCGAAGAACTGCTGCTGCGCATCCAGGCGCTGCTGCGCCGTGCCCACGGCCTGGCCAACCAGCCCATGTTGCAGGCCGGCGGCCTGGAGCTGGACGAGTCGCGCCAGTGCTGTCGCAAGGATGGTCAGGACATCGAACTCACCGCCGGAGAATTCCGCCTGCTGCGCTATTTCATGCTGCATCCGGGGCAGCTGCTGTCGAAAACCCAGCTGACCGAACACCTGTACGACGGTGAAACCGAGCGCGATTCAAACGTCATCGAGGTGCATATCAACCGGCTGCGCGGCAAGCTCGGCCGCGAGCTGATCGAAACGCGCCGCGGCCAGGGCTATCGCTTCGGCGGCCAGCCGTGAAGTCCATCCAGCGCAGCCTCAGCCTGGCGCTGATCGCCACCCTGCTACTGGTCGCGCTGGTGCTGGTGCAGACCAGCCTGTGGCTCTTCGAGTCAGGCCTCAGGCGCAGTCTGGAAACCGATCTGCGCGAGGAAACCGAGGGCCTGCTGATTGCCCTCGTGAAGGGGCCGAACGGCGATCAGCTGGACGTGCAGCGCCTCAACCCGCGCTATCAACGGCCGTTCTCCGGCCACTACTTCAAGATCGAACTGCCCGAGCGCACCTGGCGCTCCCGCTCGCTGTGGGACGCCTCACCAGAGTGGCCGGAACGCGCCGGCCTGGCGGACGAACTGCTCGACGGCCCGCAGGAACAGCGACTGCTGGGTTATCGCGCCGAGTACCGCCGCGACGGCCAGCCGATCATCATCAGCGTGGCGCAGGACTACACGCCGGTCCTCGAAAGTTTTGCCCGCGTGCGGCTGAGCGGCCTCGGCCTGGTCGGTTTCGCCCTGCTTGCCCTGCTGCTGTTGCAGCGCTATGCCATGGGACTGGCACTGCGCCCACTGGAGCGCGCGCGGCAGCAGATCGCCCAGCTGCAGCAGGGCCAGCGCCAGCAGCTGGACCAGCGGGCGCCCGTCGAGCTGCAGCCGCTGGTCGAGCAGATCAACCACCTGCTCAGCCACACCGAAGACACCTTGCAGCGCTCGCGACATGCCCTGGGCAACCTCGGTCACGCGCTGAAGACGCCACTGGCAGTGCTCGGCAGTCTGGTGCAACGCGAAGAACTCGCCGCTCACCCCGAACTGCAGGCCAGCCTGCAGGAGCAGCTGGAGCAGATCCAGCAACGGGTCAGCCGCGAACTGGGCCGGGCGCGGCTATCGGTGGACGTGCTGCCCGGTGCGCATTTCGACTGCGATGCGGAACTGCCGGCACTGTTCGATACGCTGGCGATGATCCACCGCTGCGGCCTCGACCTGCGCTGGCAGGCGCCCGCCGGCTGCCGCCTGCCGCGTGATCGCGAGGACATGCTCGAGCTGCTGGGCAATCTGCTGGATAACGCCTGCAAGTGGGCCCGTAGCCGCGTCGAGCTGAGCATCGAGCGCAGCGGCGATGGCTTCGTCCTGCTGGTGGACGACGACGGACCGGGGATTCCGGCGGCACAGCGCGAACAGGTCATCAACCGTGGCGTACGGCTGGACGAGTCGGCGGAAGGTCACGGGCTGGGGCTGGGAATCGTCAGCGATATCCTGACGGCCTGGCGTGGCGAATGGAGTCTTGAAGAAAGCCCGCTGGGCGGTTTGCGGGTGCGCATCGCACTGCCGGCGACGCGCTGAGCATCATTGCGGACGAGCCAGTTCGTTACGCATGTCTTCAAGTATGGTTTCGACCAGCAGGGTGTTCTGCACCTGGTGCCCGGCCATGATGCGCGTGGCGTGGGTGCCATTGATCGGGTAGCCGACATGCACCAGCAGGCGACCGTCCGCTTGCGGCTCGACGCGCGTGCGGTACTGCGAGGTGAAGGTTTCGGCCAGGTAGCGGGAAAGAGTCTTCATGAAGCATCTCTAGCAATGAGCCTGAGACAAAGACCCTGTTCATCGCTCGGAGATTCATGCCGTCCATCGGGAATCCATTGATCTTCATAGAACTGTAACGCTCATCACCCCTTCCGATCGCCGCTGCCATAGGCCAGCCAGGCCAGAAACAGCATCACAACGAACGCCATGCAGGACATCACCAACGCATTGATCATCAGGCTCATGTCAGGGTCTCCTCATCCACCGGATCGAGTTGAAACATACCCCGAATATATGTAGCGTTGCGCGACACGTCGACCTGCTCGACATAGGCATGTAAATCTTTGGAACAGGTGCAGAGGCGATGAAACGCAAGCAATCGATCAGTCAGATTCGCTGGGACCTGGCGCTGCGCTACCGGCTGATCGAGACCATCGCCTGGTGGGAAGGCCGCCTGACCACGGGCCACCTGATGCAGAGTTTCGGCATCAGCCGCCAGCAGGCATCGAAAGACATCAACACCTACCTGAACGAACATGCGCCCAAAAACCTGACATATGACCGCCATCTGAAGGGCTACAAGCCGACCAAAGGCTTCCAGCCGCTGTTCATCGACGGCAGCGCCAGCGCCTATCTGCATTTGCTCGACCAGAACCGTGTGCGCGCCCCGCATATCGAGGGCCTGGCGCTGGCCTACGCGCATACCGAGGTGCTGCAGGTGCCGGACCGCAGTATCCGACCCGAGGTGCTGCGGCCGATCCTGCTGGCCTGTCGAGAGGGGCTGCGGCTGGAAAGCGAGTACGTCTCGCTGGCCAATCCCGAGGTGGAAATCCGCGTGATGGCGCCGCACACGCTGGTGTTCACCGGCATGCGCTGGCATGTGCGCGCCTACTGCGAGAAGAACCGCGAATACCGCGACTTCGTGCTCAGCCGCTTCCGCGGCGAGCCGGACCTGATGGACGCCAGCGAACACACCCGCGAACAGGACGAGGCATGGAACACGCCGGTGACCGTGCTGATCGAGCCGGACGCGCGATTGAGCCCTGCGCAGAAGGCGATCATCGAGTTGGACTTCGGCATGCTCGAGGGCCAGCTGCCGGTGGAGACGCGCGGAGCGCTGGTGCAGTACGTGCTGCAGCGCTTCGGCATCGACCCGAATACCGTGCAGGCGAATGCGGCGGCGCAGCAGCTGCAGGTGGGGAATCTGCAGGCGTTGAAGGGGTGGTTGTACTCGTGAGGGCTTGTGGGGGTGGTTTTGTGCGCGAAGAGCGTCGGCACGGATTTCGGTATGTGAGCGCCGCGCTTTTCGCGGCCGGGACTACAGGTTGCGCCTTGCACGGCGCCTCGCTGGCTTTCGCTCCGCGCTCACACTCGACTGGCCCGTCTGGCGGAAGCATTGGTTTCGCCCTGCTGGGCGACTCACTTTTTCCAAACGCCGGACGGCCGGCCCCAAAAAAAGTAAGCAAAAACGCTTGCCCCTGCATCCGGGTCTCGCTGCGCTCGACTTCCCTCACTCCATCCGCGCTCCGGCGGCCGGCGTACAAGGGCCATCCCTGGCCCTTTATCGCGGGAACGCCTAGTTCTCTCGCGGCATCCATGCCGCTCGCTCCCCTCCGCGCGGATTCCGTTCGACATCCTGAAAGGGGCATTCGGTGGGGACTGATAGCTTCTTCGTCAACAAACAAGCAACGCGTGCTTGTTCCGCTGTTTGCGAATTTTCAGGCGGCTCGGACTCGACTCCCCTTCAGGAGGCCGAGCGTAGGTGCTGCGCAGGGGGACGCGAGGCATGGACGCCGAGCGAGGAGCGAAGGGACAGGGACGTCCCTTCGCGACGGCCCCCGGAGCAGCGCCGGAGGGAGGGAAGTTTTGCGAAGCAAAACCCGGATGTCGGGGTGGCCTTCTTTTTGGTTACTTTTTCTTGGCCAAGCAAGAAAAAGTGACGCGCCGTGCAAGGCGCAACCTGTAGTCCGGGCCGAGGAAAGCGCGGGGCGCCCAAACCGTCCGCCGAAGCCCGCGACAGTCACGAGTTCCACAAGCCTTACATCTGACGCAACCACCCGCCGCACAACCCAAGCCAGCGGTTCGCCACTGCACCCGCCCACAATGAGCCTGAGCCCATGCGCCTGATCCACACCTCCGACTGGCACCTCGGCCAGACCCTCCACGGCCAGGACCGCGACTACGAACACGCACAATTCCTCGCCTGGCTGCTCGACCAGCTGGTCGCCCACCGCGCCGACGCCCTGCTGATCGCCGGCGACGTGTTCGACACGGTCAATCCGCCACTCAAGGCCCAGGAGCGCCTCTACGACTTCATCGTCCGCGCCCACGAAAAGCTCCCGCAGCTGGACATCGTGATGATCGCCGGCAACCACGATTCGGGCGGGCGCATCGAGCTGCCAGCACCGCTAATGAGGCGCCTCAACGCCCATGCCGTGGGACGCATCAGCTGGGTCGCCGAGGGCCAGCTGGATCACCAGCGTCTGCTCGTACCGCTGCATAACGCCAATGGCAACACCGCCGCCTGGTGTCTCACCCTGCCCTTCCTGCGTCCGGCCGAAGTCACCGGAATGACGCTGGGCGACGACTACATGGCCGGCATCCGTCAGGTCCACGAGCGGCTGATCGCTGCCGCCGAATCCGCACGCCAGCCCGGCCAGGCGCTGGTCGCCATGAGCCACGCACACATGGCCGGCGGCGCGGTGTCGGAGGAGTCCGAGCGCAATATCGTTATCGGCAGCGCCGAAGCGCTGCCGGCCAGTCTGTTCCCCGAGTCCGTCGCCTACGTCGCCCTCGGCCATCTGCACAAGCCGCAGCAGGTCGCCGGGCAGGCGCGCATCCGCTACAGCGGCTCGCCGCTGCCGCTGTCGTTCGCCGAGGTCAACTACCCGCATCAGGTGCTGCTGGTCGAACTCGACGGCGAGCAGCTGGCGCAGGTCGAAAGCCTGCCGGTGCCGCGCGCGGTGGAGATGATCCGCATCGGCCGCGCGCCCCTGGCCGAAATCATTACCGCGCTGGAAGCGCTGCCGCCCACCGGTCTGTTCGACGACAACCTGCCCTGGCTGGAGGTACGCGTGCTGCTCGACGAGCCGCTGCCGGACCTGCGCCAGCGCATCGAAACCGCGATAACCGGCAAGGCCTGCCGACTGGTGCGCATCGCCAGTGAATACGCCGGCAAGCGCGGCGAGACGGAATCGGAAGTGCTGCTCGGCCTCGACCAGATCACCCCGCAGGAGCTGTTCGCCCGCGCCTGGGAAGAACAGTACGGCAACCCGGCGGACGAGCAGGCGCTGGACGACTTCGCCACGCTTCTGCAACGGGTCGAGTTCGCCCATGCGGAGGGCGACCAATGAAAATCCTCGCCATCCGCCTGAAGAACCTGGCCTCCTTGGCCGGCGAACAGACCATCGATTTCACCGCCGAACCCCTGGCCAGCGCTGGCCTGTTCGCCATCACCGGGCCTACAGGTGCGGGCAAGAGCACCATCCTCGACGCCCTGTGCCTGGCGCTATTTGGCAGCACGCCGCGGCTCGACAGCGTCTCACCTCTGAACAAGGTACCCGACGTCGAAGCCGAGATCGGCGGCGGCGACGAGCGCAACCTGCTGCGCCGCGGTTGTGGCAGCGGCTACGCAGAGGTGGATTTCGTCGGCGTCGACGGCCACCGCTACCGCGCGCGCTGGGAGGTCAGGCGTGCCAAAGAGAAGATCGACGGCAAACTGCAGGCCAGCAGCCAGAGCCTCACCGATCTGGACAGCGGCACGCTGCTGGCCAGCGGCAAGAAGCGCGAATTCAAGGAACTGCTCGAAGCACGCCTGGGGCTGACCCTGGCCCAGTTCACCCGCGCCGTGCTGCTGGCGCAGAGCGAGTTTTCCGCCTTCCTCAAGGCCGACGACAACGAGCGCGGCACCCTGCTGGAAAAGCTCACCGACACCGGGCTCTACAGCCGCCTCGGCCAGGCTGCCTTCGAGGCCGCCAAGCAGGCCAAGGAAAGTCTCACCCGCCTGGAACAGCAGGCCGGCGGCTTGAAGCCGCTGGAGCCCGAGCAGCGCGATGTACTGGAGCGCGAGCATCAAACCCAGCTGGAAGACCTGAAGCAGCTGCAACAGCAGCTCAAGGAACTGGAAGCCCAGCGGCAATGGCTCAGCGAACTGCAGCGCCTGGAAAACGAGCGCGAAGCGGCACGCCAGCAACTGCAGGACGCCGAAGGCGAGCGCGAGAGCCTGACCGAGGCCCGCCGTATTCTCGACCTGTTCGAACGGCTCGCACCGCAGCGCCATCGTTTTCTGCGTCAGCAGGAACTCGAACCCCTGCTCGGCAAGGCCGCCGAAAGTCTCACTCGCCTGCAGCACGAGGCGCAAAGCCTGCAGCAACGTCTCGACACATTGCAGAGCCAATGCGAAGCGGCCGGCAACGATCTGCGTGCGGCCGATCAGGCGCGCCAGACGGCCGAGCCCAGGCTTGCGCAAGCGCGCCGTGAAGAGGAACGCCTCAGCCATCTGAACGCCGACCTCGCCTCGATCCGCGAAGAAAGCGTCCAGGCCGATGCTGCGGCGAGCACCGGCGAGGCAACGCTCAAGCAGCTCGCCGAGCAGCAACAGCGCGCCGCCGAACAGCTAGCAGCGCTGACGCAGCAACTCGAGACGAGCGCAGCGCTGCAACCGCTCTGTGCAGCCTGGGGCGGTTACCGTCCGCGTCTGCAACAGGCCGTCCAGCTGGCGGCACGGCTGCAGCAAGGTCAGGGCGAACTCCCGGCACTGGAAGCGCAGGCCAAGGCTGCCGAAACCCGGCAAAGCCAGGCGCGCGAGGCGCTGGATAGCCTGCAACGCGAGCGCGACAGCCATGTCGGCCTGGCCGAACAGCTGGCCCAGCTGCATCAACAGCTCGACGAATGGCGCCAGGCCGAGCGCGAAACCGAGGCCCTGCGCGAACTCTGGGCGCAGCAGCTCACGCTCACCGCCAGCCAGCGCGAACTGAGCGACGCCCACATCCGCCAGCAGGCCGAGCTGGACAGCCTGGTACCGCAGGGCAAACAGCTTCGCAGTGACCGTGATGCTGCCGAGCAGGCGCTCAAGGTCACCCTCGCCCTGCTCGAACGCCAACGCCTGGCACGCGGCGAGAATGTCGAAGCGCTGCGTGCGGCGCTCGTCCCCGGCGAGCCCTGCCCGGTCTGCGGCAGCGACGAGCATCCCTGGCAGCAGACCGATGCGCTGGTCGCCAGCCTCGACCGACACGACGACAGCGAGGCCGAGCGCGCTCGCCAGTCGCTGCAGGAACAGGACCAGCGTCTGCAGGAACTGCGCGATCGCCATGTTGCGCTCAGCACGCAGTTGCGCCAGACGCAACAACGCCAGGGCGAAGTCGAGGCGCAGCTGCAGGCCCTGGCACCGCGCCTGCTCGCCCTGCCCGCACACTCGCGATTGCTTGAGCAGCCGGAAGCCGAGCGTTCGCAATGGCTGGAAGCGCAGCTGACGACACTCAAAGACCAGATCGCCAACACCAGCCAGCGTCAGCAGCAGTTACTCGCCCTGCAACAGCGCAGCGAAACCCTGCAGCAGGCCTGGCAGGCCGCGCGCGAAGCCTGTGTCGAGACGACCCAGCAACTCGCCCGCCAGCGCGATGCCCTGGCCCACGACAGCCAACAGCTTGATGAGGAACTGCAGGCGTTTGCCGAGCTGTTGCCCGCCGACCAGCTGCAACGCTGGCGCGAAAACCCCGCGCAGACCTTTATGCAGCTGGACGCCAGCATCGCCACGCGGCTGCAACAGCTGCAACAGCAGAGCGAGCTGGCCGAGGAGCTGCGCCAGTGCGAGCAGCGCCGCAGCGACGAGCAGCTACAGCAACGTCATCGCCAGGAGAAACAGACGAGCTACAGCGCGCGGCTGAGCGAGCGCGAGAAACTGCTGCTGGCCTGCCAGCAGGCGCTGCGTACCAGCCTTGGCGAGCAAAGCAGCGCCAAGGCCTGGCAACAGCAGCTGGATGCGGCAATCCAGATCGCCCGCCAGGCGCAGACCGCAATCGATCAGCAGCTCAACGAGAGCAAGCTCGGCCTGACGCGCCTGCACAGCGAGCAGCAGAACTGTCGCCAGCGCCACGCCGAATTGGAACAGGAACGCGACGCGCTGAATGCGGAGCTGGCAACCTGGCGCGCCGACCATCCACAGCTGGACGACGCCACCCACGCCCAGCTGCTGCACATGGACGATCAGCTGATCGCCGAGGCGCGCCAGCGCCTGCAAGAGAACAGCGAAAACCTGACCCGCTGTCGCGAGCGTCTCGACGGCTGCCTCAACCGTCTGAACCTGCACAAACAGCAGCAGAGCGAAGCGCCGGATGCCGAGCAGCTGCAACAGCGCCATGCCGAGCAACTGCAGCAGTGCGAGCAGGCCGATCAACGCTGCGCTGAAACCCGCGCCCAGCTGATCGACGATGATAAACGTCGCAGCCAGAGCCAGGTGCTGCTCACCCAGATCGACGCGGCGCGAGCCGAGCATCAGCGCTGGGGGCGTATCGCCACGCTGATCGGTTCCAGCGACGGCGGCGCCTTCCGCAAGATCGCCCAGGCCTACAACCTCGACCTGTTGGTGCAGCACGCCAACGTGCAGCTGCGCCAACTGGCGCGGCGCTACCGGCTCAAGCGCGGCGGCAGCCCGCTGGGCCTACTGGTCATGGATACCGAGATGGGCGACGAGCTGCGCTCGGTGCATTCGCTGTCCGGCGGCGAAACCTTCCTTGTCTCGCTGGCCCTGGCGCTGGGCCTGGCCTCGATGGCGTCGAGCAAGCTGAAGATCGAATCGCTGTTCATCGACGAAGGCTTCGGCAGCCTCGATCCCGAGTCGCTGCAGATCGCCATGGACGCGCTGGATTCGCTGCAGGCCCAGGGCCGCAAGGTGGCGGTGATCTCCCATGTGGCGGAAATGCACGAGCGCATTCCAGTGCAGATCCAGGTGCGCCGGCAGGGCAATGGGCAAAGTGATCTACAGATTGTCGGGGGGCTTTCATAAAGCTCGGCGCTGTCGCGCAGACATGCCGCCGTCGCTTGGCGACGGTCGGCACGACCTCGGCGGCCTCGAGCCCAATGTAGGCGCCCGCAAGTCAGCGCCGATCGCTGAACATTGCGCACCATCGCGGCTGGATGTTTTTCGAGCAACGCTCGAGCGGCCCTGGGGCGCGGCTTTGCTTGGAAACCACTGTCCTTGCGGCCATTCGTCCGCTTGTGTTTCCCCAGCACCAGCCGTAAGGTTCGCGCGTTTTCTTATCCGCCCAGGTGTGCACGACCGCAAGGTCCGCATTAAACGGGAAGCCGGTGCGCTCGATGAGCAAGGCCGGCGCTGCCCCCGCAACGGTAATCGACCGCGATCCTCAGGGATCGCCGTCCGCTCCACAGCCACTGTGTTCCGACATGGGAAGGTGAGCGTGATGCGTGTCGAAAGCCCGGAGACCGGCCTGACGGATTCGACTGGTGTTGCGGAGGGCAGCACCGTCAAGCGCTGCTGCCCGTCATCCCCCGCGCTTGTTCCTGCCCTCCTCAAAAGTCTGCGATCTTTTGAGGAATTCCAAGAATGAAACTGTCCCGACTTGCCCTGGCCGTGGCGCTGCTGCCTGGCGTGCAGGTGTTTGCTGCTGAGCAGGAGCTGCCAAGCATGCTCATTACCTCCGCCCGCCAGGCTGAACCCCGCGCCCAGGCGACGGCAGCCAATACCGTATTCACTCGCGCGGATATCGAACGGCTACAAGCCCGCAGCGTGCCCGAGCTGCTGCGGCGTGTGCCAGGCGTACAGGTGAGCAGCCCTGGCGGTGTGGCGTCGCTATCGCTGCGCGGCACCGGTACTGCACAAACGCTGGTGCTGGTCGATGGCCAACGCATTGCCTCGGCCACCAGCGGTTTCGCCCGCCTCGACTATCTGGCTATCGACAACATCGAGCGTGTCGAAGTGATCCGTGGCCCGCGCTCCTCGCTTTACGGTGCAGATGCCATTGGTGGCGTCATCCAGATCTTTACCCGTGGCGGCAAAACCGGAATAAACCCGGAAGTCCGCTTGGCCGCCGGCAGCGACCAGACCTTCCAGCGCAGCCTGAGCCTCGCAGCCGGAACGGAGCAGACCCGCGTCCATCTTGGCGCCAGCCTCGACGAGCGCGACGGCTTCGATATCACCCGCGACAACCGCGGCGCCGATCGGGACAACGATGGCCAGCGCAACAAGGCGCTGCACCTGAAGCTGGATCACCAGTTCGATGCAAACTGGAAAGCGGGCTTGAGTCTCAACGACCAGCGCGGCAAGAACGAGTACGACGATGCCTACGAGTTTGCTCCGGGCGCACCGCAGGACGAGTTTCGCGTCAGCAGCTACAGCGGCTACCTGGACGGCCAGCTAAGCGACATCTGGAACAGCCGTCTGGAGCTGGGCCGCAGCTTCGATCGCAACCACGCGGTCGGCTCCAACTACAACGACGGTCTGCTGGAGACCACTCGCCACTCCGCGGCCTGGATCAACCGCGTGCAACTGAGCGAGCGCCAGCAGCTGAGCGTGGGCAGCGACTGGTACGAAGACCGACTCGACGCCACCACAGCCTACCAGGAAGACAGTCGCGACAATCTCGCTTTCTTTGCCCAGCACAGCTACCAGGGCGAAAGCTTCGGCACCGAGCTGGGTCTGCGTCACGACGACAACCAGCAGTTCGGCAGCCACAACAGCTGGAACGCAGCATTCAGCCTGCCGGTAGGTCAGTCGCAGCGCTGGATTCTGAGCTATGGCGAAGGCTTCCGCGCCCCGACGTTCACCGACCTCTACGCACCACCCGCCTGGGGGCCGAACCCCGACCTGCAGCCGGAGACTTCGAAGACCTACGAATTGCAATGGCGCGCCGAATTCGACGAGACCCAGCTGGAAGCCGCGCTTTATCGTACCGACGTTGAAGACATGATTGCCTGGGGTGGAACCCGGATGGAAAACGTCAGCCAGGCACGGATCAACGGTTTCGAAGCCAGTGCGGCGCGCGAACTGCTGGGGTGGCAAGCGAGCCTCGGCGTGAGCATTATTGATCCGCGCGATCGGGACAGCGGTCATACTCTGGCGCGCCGGGCAAAGCGCACGCTCAGCATCGACCTTGATCGCACGTTCGGTACGCTTTCGGCTGGCGCCGGTTGGCACGTTTCAAGCGCTCGTTACGACACGATCGCAAACACCCGCGAGCTGTCCGGCTATGGCGTATTCGACCTTAGAGCGGCCTGGCACAGCCATCCCGAGCTGCGCTGGGAGGCGAAGGTCAACAACCTGCTCGACCGCGACTACGCGCTGGCGACCTACAACCGCCCAGACGGAGCTAACTGGTGGGATCCGTCGCAGAATCACGGCTATCACGAGGCGGGGCGAACCCTGCTGTTCGCCGTCACCTGGACTCCCTCGCTGTAGCAGCGTCTACCGGCGCGCCCGCTCAGGGCGCAGCCGCCATCACCTCGCAGAGCTTCCTGATCGCCCCCAGCATCTGGAAGCTCGGTCGCTCCAGCCCCTTGTCGGGCACTTCAAGCAGTCGACCGCTGCGCACGGCACTGAGCTGCGGCCAGGCCTGCCATTCGTCCAGCTGCGCACCGCTACCGGCCAGAATGACTTCGGGATCGCGGGCGAGCACGGCTTCGATGCTGACCTGGGGCGCCGCCAGGGTCAGATCGGCGAAAACGTTTTGCCCACCACACACCTCGATCGCTTCGCTGATGATCTGCTGGCCGCCCAGGGTATACAGCGGGCGATTCCAGATCTGATAGAACACCCGCAGCGGCTCAGCGCGCGTGTAGTTGCTGCGTAATTCGGCGAGGCCTGCACGAAAGCGCCCGGCCAGTCGTTCGCCTTGTTCGGCGCGCCCGACGGCATTACCCACTACAACGAACTGCTCGGCCAGCCCTTCGAGACGGGTCTGCTCGACAACCAGAACGGGAATACTGAACTGCTGCAACTGCTCACGCTGACTGCGCGGCACACTGTCCGGCCAGAGCAGCACGAGATCAGGGCGCAGGCTGAGCAGGGTTTCCATCTCCACCTGGCCGTAGCGCCCAACCGAAGGTACCGACTGCAGCGCCGCTGGGCGCTCGCCACCATCCAGGACGCCAACCAGCCGGTCGGCAGCATCGAGTTCGAGCATGATCTCGCTGAGCGATGGCGCCAGACTCACCACCCGCTCGGCAGCCAACGCAGGCAATGACGCCAGGGAAATCAGCGCGGCGAGGAGTAGACGTCGCATCAACGCAATTGCCGCGGAATGCGGTAGAGCACCAGCAAGACCAGGCTGCCGAATACCAGCAACAGGCGAGCAACCGGCTCCATGCCGAACAGCGCACCCGCAGCACCGAACCAGGCCGGTAACGAGGCGATCAGCAGGCCGTGACGGCGCACGCGACGCAGATCGTTCCAGGCGTCGTCCTCCACCGGACCGTTCAGCGCCTGTTCGGTGGCGATCAGTGCATGTTTGAACCGGGTGAAGGCCCGCAGGCTGAAGAACAGCGAGACGAGGCCTGCAGCGAAGAGTGGCAGACCCCAGTCGGCAAACACCACCGATGTGCGCCCAAGCACCAGCACCGGTAGCACCATCAGCAGCGTATGCAGCCAGCCGTCACGTGCGAGCTGGCGAAGGGCGGCGGCGCGCGTCACGACTGCTCGGCTTCGCCTTGGTGAATCTCGCCGAGCATGTGGCCGAGCTTGCCGGCCTTGGTGGCGAGGTAGTTGCGGTTGTACGGGTTATGCGCGATCTGCAATGGCTTGCGTTCGGCGACGCGAATGCCGAAGCCCTGCAGCGCCTTGACCTTGCGTGGGTTGTTGGTCATCAGCTTGATCTCGGCGATGCCCAGGTGCTCGAGCATCGGCAGGCAGATGCCGTAGTCGCGCATGTCCGGGGCGAACCCCAGACGCTCGTTGGCCTCGACGGTGTCGGCGCCGGCATCCTGCAGTTCGTAAGCGCGAATCTTGTTCAGCAGGCCGATACCACGGCCTTCCTGGCGCAGATAGAGCAGCACGCCGCGGCCCTCGTCGGAAATCGCGCGCAGTGCCGCTTCGAGCTGGAAGCCGCAGTCACAGCGCAGGCTGAACAACGCATCGCCGGTCAGGCACTCGGAGTGCAGACGACCCAGCACCGGCTTGCCATCGGCCACGTCGCCGAGCGTCAGCGCGACATGTTCCTTGCCAGTGTCCTGGTCGAGAAAACCATGCATGGTGAACACACCGAACGGCGTCGGCAGTTGGGAAGCGGCGACGAACACGACAGACACGGGCGGAAATCCCAGGAGGCAGAAAAGCGGACATTGTAACACCAACTAACCGCGAATCTGGCTGGAGAGTTTGGTCGTCGACCGCGCCTATCGTGCCGTCAGGAAGCCGCTCAGGAGGTTTTCGACTCCAGCACCAGCACGCCCTGCTCCTCGCGCCAGCTGACGCGCCCGAGAAAGCTCATGCCGAGCAGCGCCTCGGTAGGCGAACCGCCCTCGACGACCACCGCGTCCACGCCGAGCACCTCGATCGCCCCGACCTTGACGCTGTTGAGATGCACGCGCCAGGCCTTCGCCGTACCGCTGGCGGTGCTCACCACCATGGGCCGACCGTTGACGCGGTAGTCGATGCCCAAGCGACGGGCCTGATGTTCGTTGATCGCCACCGAGGTGGCGCCGGTATCAACGAGAAACTGAATCGACTGGCCGTTGATCGCCCCGGCGATCCAGTAATGGCCGCCGGTGCCCTTTGCGACGCTCAGCTGGGTCTTGCTTGGCGCCGCGTAGGCGCCGCTGTATTCGCGACTCAGGTTGTAATGACGCTCAACGCCGTCGACGCGCAGCACCGCACCGCTGGCATCGGCGCTCACCACCTGGACGCCGCCAGGGCCGGTCTGACCGACCCTGACCAGCTTGCGCTGCCCGTCGACATTGACCACCGCAGCGCCCGGAAATAGCCCGACCACTTGCACCATGGAGGCGGCCTGCGCCAGCGCGGGCAGGAGCAACAGGCTGGCGAACAGAACGGAGACGCTACGCATGGCTATTTCTTCCTCGAAACCGGGCCCGGGGCGAACGCCGATCATCCTTCAATGGCCGACTGCCTGCAGCGACCGGACGCACAATCAAACCAACAGCGCCACCAGTCCCTGCATGACCGCCCAGGCCGCGACACCGGCGAGGATATCGTCGAGCATAATCCCCACCCCGCCATGGATATGCCGATCGACCCAGCTGATCGGCCAGGGTTTGGCGATATCCATCACGCGGAACACCACGAAGCCGAGCAGCATCCAGTACCAGCCTTCCGGCACCAGCCAGAAAGTGATCCAGATACCGACGAACTCGTCCCAGACGATCCCTTCGTGGTCATGCACGCCGAGTTCGCGCGCCACCTTGCCACACAGCCAGACGCCGAACAGCATGGTCAGGCCGAGCATCAGCAGATAACCCCACCCCGGCAGCAGTTGCCACAGCGGCACGAACGGCAGTGCTACCAGTGAACCCCAGGTACCCGGCGCCTTGGGCATCAGCCCGGAACCGAAGCCGAACGCCAGGTTGTGCCAGGGGTCGGACCAAACCAGGGTTTGCGGCTTGGCCGCGACTGGTGAGGATTCAGTCAAAACAGCGTTCCTTTCTCGGATCGGAGGTAAGCGATCGCATCGCAGCACTTACGCATTGAAATGGTTGTAACCACGTTCGGACACAGCGACTTCATTGCCCGCAGCATCGATCAGCTGCACACCCTCCCCTGCCAACACCCGGCCGATGACCTGTACCGGCCAGCCGGCGGCCTGCAGTGATACGAGCTCAGCAGCCGGCAGGGTGAACGCCAGCAGGTAGTCGTCGCCGCCGGCCAGCGCGCAACGCAGCGCTTCGGCGTCGCCGGCGAAGCGCCGCAAAGGTTCGGACAGCGGCAGGCGATCACGCACGATCTGCAAGGCCACGCCCGAAGCCTTGGCGATATGCCCACAATCGGCCAGCAGACCGTCGGAGATATCCAGCGCCGCCGTGGCCTTGCCTCGCAGCGCTTCACCCAGGGCCAGCTGCGGTTGCGGCGACCAGTAGCGTGCCAGCAGGTGTTCGGCGACGTCCGCATCGGCCTCGGCCTGGCGCAGCACCAGCGGCAGGGCACCAGCCGCCTCACCGAGCACACCGCCGACACAGAGCAGATCACCGACCTGCGCGCCAGACCGAACCAGCGCCTGACCGGACGGCACCCGGCCGAACACGGTGACGGTCAGGCTCAGCGGGCCGCGGGTAGTGTCGCCACCAATCAAACGCAGGCTGCAATCAAGCGCCATCGAATCCAGGCCACGGGCAAGTTCCGCCAGCCAGAGTGGATCGCCAGCAGGCAAGGTCAGGGCGAGAGTGAAACCGATGGGCGTGGCGCCCATCGCGGCGAGATCACTGGCCGCCACGGCCAACGCGCGCTGGCCGAGCAGGAAGGGATCGCAGGGATCGGGGAAATGCACCCCGGCGACCAGGGTATCGGTGGAAACCGCCAGCTGTGCGCCGACCGGAAGCTGCAGCAGGGCACAATCATCGCCGATGCCGAGAACGACATCGCCGCCAGCCCTGGCACAAGCGGCGGCGGCGAAGTAGTGACGGATCAGCTCGAACTCACCCAGCAAGGCGAGCAGCCCTCAGCGCTTGTGATTGCGCACTTCGGCGCTGCGCAGCGTGGGGGCCAGCTTGTCCAGCACGCCGTTGACGAACTTGTGCCCGTCGGTGGCGCCATAGACCTTGGCCAGCTCGATGCCTTCGTTGATGACCACGCGGTAAGGCACGTCGATGCGCTGCATCAGCTCGTAGGTGGACAGCCGCAGAATCGCCAGCTCCACCGGATCGAGCTCGTCCAGCGGACGGTCGAGATTCGGCGCGATGGCACCGTCGACTTCGCTCTTGCTGCGTGCGACACCGGTCAACAGCTCGTGGAAGTAGCTGCCGTCCACCCCGGAGAAATCGTTGTCGACGCGGAACTGCGCCTCGATTTCGTTGAGGCTCTGACCGGCCATGTGCCACTGATAAAGCGCCTGCATCGCCAGGCTGCGGGCAACCCGGCGCGTGGCGATCTTGCCCTTGGCCTTGGGCTGGGGAGCGTCCTGGCTATCGTCGTGATTCAGGCTCACTTCGCCTCCAGCTGCGACAGCAGGCTCACCATTTCCAGTGCGGAAAGTGCAGCTTCAGCGCCCTTGTTGCCGGCCTTGGTGCCGGAGCGCTCGATGGCCTGTTCGATGGAATCGACGGTCAGTACGCCGAAGGCGACCGGCACACCGAATTCCATGGAAACCTGGGCCAGGCCCTTGGTGCACTCACCGGCAACGTATTCGAAATGCGGCGTACCGCCACGAATGACCGCGCCGAGGGCGACGATGGCGTCGTATTCACCCTGCTGGGCGACCTTCTGCGCAACCAGCGGAATCTCGAAGGCACCCGGTGCGCGGATGATGGTGATGTCGTTCTCGCTGACGCCGTGGCGAACCAGCGCATCGACCGCGCCGCTGACCAGGCTCTCGACGACGAAGCTGTTGAAGCGGCCTACGACCAGGGCGTATTTGCCCTGCGGGGCGATGAAGGTTCCTTCGATGGTCTTCAGGGGCATGGGTGCTTTCTCATCTCTTTAAAGAACGAAGGCGCCGCGGACTGCGCGGCGCCTCTGATTATTCGGCCGGGAGGTATTCTACAACTTCCAGATCGAAGCCGGATATCGCGTTGAACTTCATCGGCGCGCTCATCAGGCGCATCTTGCGTACACCAAGATCACGCAGGATCTGCGAACCGGCACCGACGGTGCTGTAGGTCGCCGGGGTCGGCGGCTGCTGGCGGGTCAGCTGCGCCAGCAACTGCGGGCCGGTCAGCGGATTACCGAGCAGCAGCACCACGCCCTTGCCGGCGTTGGCCACCTCGCTCATCGCCGCGCGCAGGCTCCAGCGGCCGGGCACGGTGACCAGCAGCAGATCACGCAGCGGCTCCATGTTATGCACGCGCACCAGCGTCGGCTCTTCCGGACAGATTTCGCCGCGAGTCAGCGCCATGTGCACGGTGTCCTCGACGCCGTCGCGATAGGTAACCAGGTTGAACTGGCCCAGCTCGGTTTCCAGCGGCTGCTCGGAAACCCGCTCGACTGTGCGCTCGTGGATCATGCGGTAGTGGATCAGGTCGGCGATGGTGCCGATCTTCAGCCCGTGCTGCTCGGCGAACAGCTCAAGCTCCGGGCGGCGCGCCATGGTGCCGTCGTCGTTCATGATCTCGCAGATCACGCCGGATGGTTCGAAGCCCGCCATGCGCGCCAGATCACATGCCGCCTCGGTGTGACCGGCACGCGCCAGTACGCCGCCCGGTTGCGCCATCAACGGGAAGATGTGACCCGGGCTGACGATGTCCTCGGCTTTCGCTGCTCGCGCTACAGCTGCCTGCACGGTCCTCGCGCGGTCGGCCGCGGAAATGCCGGTGGTCACGCCTTCAGCCGCCTCGATGGAAACGGTGAACTTGGTGCCGAAACCGGAACCATTGCGCGGCGCCATCAGCGGCAGTTTGAGCAGCTCGCAGCGCTCGCGGGTCATCGGCATGCAGATCAGGCCGCGGGCGAAGCGCGCCATGAAGTTGATGTGCTCGGCGGTGACGCATTCGGAGGCGACGATGATGTCACCCTCGTTCTCGCGGTCCTCGTCATCCATGAGGATGACCATCTTGCCGGCGCGGATGTCTTCGATCAGTTCTTCAGCGGTATTGAGCGCCATGGGGCGTCTCCTCAATTCTTCAGGTAGCCGTGCTCGGCGAGAAAACCTTCGGTGAGCCCCGAGGCCTTGGGTTCGGCGGCCTTGTCGCCCATCATCAGGCGCTCCAGGTAACGCGCCAGCAGGTCGACTTCCAGGTTCACCTGCCGCCCGGGGCGGTAGTCGGCCATGATGGTTTCGCCGAGGGTGTGCGGCACGATGGTCAGCTCGAATTCGGCGCCATTGACCGCATTGACCGTGAGGCTGGTGCCATCGACGGTGATCGAGCCCTTGAGCGCGATGTACTTGGCCAGCTCGCGTGGCGCGCGGATGCGGAACTGTACGGCGCGGGCGTTATCTTCACGCGCCACGACCTCGCCGACGCCGTCGACGTGACCGCTGACCAGATGGCCACCAAGGCGGCTGGTAGGCGTCAGGGCCTTTTCCAGATTGACCCGACTGCCGGCCTTGAGGTCGATAAAGGCGGTGCGCGCCAGGGTTTCGCGGCTGACGTCGGCCCAGAAGCCGTTGCCCGGCAGCTCCACCGCCGTCAGGCAGACGCCGTTGACCGCGATGCTGTCGCCCAGTTTGACGTCGCCCAGATCCAGCTTGCCGGTTTCGACCAGCACGCGGACGTCGCCGCCTTTGGGCGTGAGCGCACGGATGCTGCCGATGGCTTCGATTATTCCGGTGAACATGTGGCCTCCCGAGGAAGGCGGGTAAAACGCTGCATACGACGAACTCCTGTTTTTGAAAAACAGGGCGCTACGGATCGATAGGGATGCATGACGGGCGCACGGACGGCGTCCATCGGGATATCCCGCTCTCTCTCATCCGGACTATACCGTCGGCCCCGGAATCACACCGGGTCTGCTGACCTTGCCTGGGCAAGCGCTCGCGGGCTAGGCCGTGGCCATTACCGCCGGTGGGGAATCGCACCCCGCCCTGAGAACGTTGGGCCGCTCGCGGCCCGGCAGCGTTTTTAACACAAATAGCGGCGCGGGGCAGCCCGATATCGCCCGATAGCAGCTATGAGGGTGCAAGACGTAGGCTATCGGCGGACGCAGCCGACACGGGTTGCCGATCAGTTGGCCGGGCGCGCCACGAACTTCCAGTCGTCGCCCACCGCCCGGATGTCGACGATCTTCAGCTCGCGCGCCTCGCTCATGCGCTCAAGCGGTAGCTCCAGCAACGGCCGCGCCGAGGAGCCGAGAAACTTGGCGGCCATGAATATCTGGTATTCGTCGATCAAACCAAGACCGGCGAAGGCGCCGACCAGCCGCGGGCCGGCTTCGACCAGCACCTCGTTGGCACCACGCGCGCCCAGCTCACGCAACAATGCAGTTAGATCGACCCGCTCCTGGCCCAACACCAGCAACTCATGCCCCGCAGCAGCGAACGCACCCTCATGGCCAGCGACAGTGGTGGCGACCAGCGCCGGACCTGCCTGAAAGAACGGCGCATCCAGCGGCACGCGCAGCTGCCCATCGACCAGCACCCGCAGCGGCTGACGCTGCATCGCCAGCGCGGTGGTTTCCGCGTCCAGCCCCAGCTCGGCGCCACGCACGGTCAGCCGCGCGGCGTCCATCAGCACCGTATCGGCGCCGGTCAGTACCACGCTGGAACGGGCGCGCAGGCGCTGCACCTCGGCGCGCGCGGCCGGGCCGGTGATCCACTGGCTCTCGCCGCTGGCCATCGCGGTGCGCCCGTCCAGGCTCATCGCCAGCTTGGCACGAACGAACGGCAGGCCGCTTTCCATACGTTTGATAAAGCCGCAGTTGAGCTCGCGCGCCTCGGCTTCCAGCACGCCGCTGGCGACCTCGATGCCGGCGCTGCGCAGCAGCGCCAGACCGTTCCCGGCGACCTGCGGATTGGGGTCCTGCACGGCCGCCACCACGCGTCCAACGCCAGCCCTGACCAGCGCTTCGGCACAGGGCGGCGTACGCCCGTAATGGCTGCAGGGTTCGAGGGTGACGTACGCGGTGGCACCGCGGGCGCGCTCGCCGGCCTGGCGCAGCGCATGGACCTCGGCATGCGGCTCGCCGGCACGTAGGTGCCAGCCCTCACCGACCAGCTCGCCATCAGCGACGATGACGCAACCGACCCGAGGGTTCGGATGGGTCGAATACAGCCCCTTGCGCGCCAGCTGCAGCGCGCGGGCCATCCAAGCGTGATCGGTAGTCATTCGGGCTTCGCGGGCTCGCGGGACAGCCGCTCGATCTCCTCGCGGAATTCGTTGAGGTCCTGGAAGCGGCGGTAGACCGAGGCAAAGCGGATATAGGCGACCTCGTCGAGCTTCTGCAGCTCGGCCATCACCAGCTCGCCGAGCACCCGCGACTTGATTTCGCGCTCGCCGGTGGCGCGCAGCTGATGCTTGATATGAGCGATGGCCGCTTCGAGACGCTCGACGCTGACCGGACGCTTTTCCAGCGCACGCTGCATGCCGGCGCGCAGTTTCTGCTCGTCGAACGGCTGGCGGCTGCCGTCGGACTTGATCAGGCGCGGCATCACCAGCTCGGCGGTTTCGAAGGTGGTGAAACGCTCGCCACAGGCCAGACACTCGCGGCGACGGCGCACCTGATCGCCCTCGGCAACCAGGCGGGAGTCGATGACCTTGGTATCGTTGGCGGCACAGAAGGGACAATGCATGGGGCTGAAATCGGTCGTACGTCGGGACGGCCATGGTAGCGCATCCGACCCGCAAGACAAGGCGACGGCTTTGCTGCTATACAACCCGCAATCATCGTTCAGGAGGCTGTCCGTGCCGCCACGTTTTTTCGTTCTCCCTGCCTTCCTGACCTTGCTCGCCGGCTGCAGCAGCCAACCCAGCGAGCCGCCGACCGCGCCGGTCGAGCTGAGCACTGCCCCGCACTCCAAATTGCTCAACGAACTGAGCGGCAGCCTGATCGGCGCACCGGCGGGCAGCGACGTCGAACTCGCCTTGCTGGAAGTCGATCGCCGCGACCAGCCGGACCGCCTGCTGAGCAACGTGCAGCTCAAGGGCCGCGGCAGCGAATTGCCATTCATCCTGCAGTTCAACCCGGACACTTTCCGTCCGGGCCAGCGCGTGGAGCTGCGCGGCCGTGTCACGCGAGCGGGACAGCTGATCATGCGCCTGCCATCGCGCAGCATTGCCAGCCCCGCCAGCCAGGCGCTCGGCCCGCTGCAGCTGGTCCCGGCGCCGTGACGGCACCGGCACCCTTACAAGCGGCATTGAACGATCTGCTGGGCGACGCACGCCTGGTTGCCGAGCCGCTGCCGGGCACCGATCTGCGACTCTGGCTGATCGACGCCGCCAACATGGATCGCGCCTTCAGCCCCGAGGAAACCCGCCGAATTCTCGAAGACCCGCCGTACTGGAGCTTCTGCTGGGCCAGCGGCCTCGTGCTGGCGCGCTGGCTGGCCGAAAACCCCGAGTGGGTGCGCGGTAAGCGCGTGCTGGATTTCGGCGCGGGCTCGGGCGTCGCCGCCATCGCCGCGGCCAAGGCGGGCGCTGCCGAAGTGGTGGCCTGCGACCTGGACCCGCTGGCACTCGCCGCCTGCCAGGCCAACGCCGCGCTGAATGAGGTCGAGCTACGCTATTCGCAGGACTTCTTCGGCGAGGCGGATCGCTACGACCTGATCATCGTCGCCGATGTGCTCTACGACCGCGCCAATCTGCCGCTGCTGGATCACTTCCTCAGTCGTGGACGCGAAGCGCTAGTGGCCGACTCCCGCGTGCGCGATTTCGCCCACCCGCTGTACCGGCGCCTGGACGTGCTGGATGCCTGCACCTGGCCGGATCTGGCAGAGCCTGCGGAGTTCAGGCACGTGAGCCTCTATCACGCTGCAAGGAGCTGAAGAGTCTGAGCCAGGGTGAAAAACCGCGAAGCGCTTTCCACCAATCTGTGCCGCTGCGACTAGGGACCCGCCATGATCGACGACACCCTGCGCCTGTTCTTTGCCCTGCCCTGCCCGCCCGAGCAGGCGGCTGCGATCTGCGCGTGGCGGGACGACCAGGCGATCGATGGCCGAGCGGTGCCGCGCGACAACCTGCACCTGACCCTGGCCTTTCTTGGCGCACAACCGAGAGAACACCTCGACGCGCTGCTGCAGATGGCTGCGACCGTGCACGCCGAAGCTTTCAGCCTGTCTCTCGACCGCCTGAGCACCATTGGCAAAGGTTTCATCTGCCTGCAGCTCGCCAGTACACCGCCCGCGCTGCTGCAGCTGGTCGAAGCACTGAGCGAACGGCTGGCAGCGCTTGGCGTCGTGCTCGACTGCCGGCCATTCCTACCGCACCTGACGCTGAGCCGCCAGGCCCGGAGCCGAGCGCAGCAATCGGCGCCAGACTTCACCTGGCACGTCGATCGCTTCGTGCTCTACCGTTCAGTCAATACGGCGGACGGCGTGCGCTACGACGAGCTGGGCAGCTGGCCACTTCTGCCATAACAACCCTTCAAGGCCGCCATGGCGCAGTCTCTCAACGCGGCACTTCGATCAGAAAACGAAACAGCGGGCCGTGCTGTTCCACTGCCAGGCAGTTGTAGCCCTTGGCCTTGGCGTCCTCGGGGATGCCATGCACCGACTGCGAACAATCGGTTACCACCTCGAGCAGCTGCCCCGGCTGCATGGTTTCCAGGGTTTCCAGCGTAGCGATGGCGTTGTACGGGCAATGCTCGCCACGCAGATCAAGCGAGAGATTCGGTTTGGCCTGGCTCACGGGCAGGGCTCCTTTTCGATTGGAAACGACGTGCATTGAGGTGCACCAGTAACATGGCGACGGCCAGGCCGGCGAAGGTCAGCAGCAAGCCACTGGCCGGGCCAAAGCTCTCCAGCAGATTGATCTTCGGATAGGGCAGTGCCAGCGAGGTGCCGAGTTCGTCCCAGTAGACCGCCACCAGAGTACCGCCGATAACGTTACCGACGCCGACCACCCAGAAATGCACCTGCCCTTCCATGGCGCGATACATCCAGCCGGTTTCGCAGCCGCCGGCAACGACGATACCGATACCAAACAGCACGCCACCGATGATTGCGTTCGGCCCCATCCAGAAAATCTTCGGGCTTGCCCCTAGCGCGATGGCACCGAAAGTACCGACGCAGGCCACAGCCATGCCCAGCAGGATGCCGTAGGCAGCGCGGGTTCGGCCGGTGGTCCAGAGGTCGCGCGCGGCACTGGTAAAGCAGATCTGTGCTCGCTCGATCAGCCCGCCGAACAGGAGTCCGAACAGCACCGCCACGCCCAGCACCAGCGAGGCATCGAAACGCCAGGCAGCGAAGGCGACCGCAAGAACCGCGACCGCCGTGCCGATCCGGGCCTGCACCGCGGCCCGCCGCCGCGTGCCTTCCGCATCGCCGAACAGCGAACTGGCCTGGCTGCCGACCTTCAGCGGCGTGCGCAACCAGGGCAACAGGCAGATCTTCACGCCAATCCAGGCTCCACCCACGGTGGCCAACATGAACGCCCAGGCGTGCAGCGAGAACATCGGAATGCCGGTGAAGAAAGCCGCCAGGTTGCAACCCATTGCCAGGCGCGCGCCGAAGCCGGCGACTACCCCACCGATCAGCCCCTGCAACAAGCGGCGCTTGCTGGTCGGCCAGCGCAGGCTGACGTTGTTTGCCCACAACGCCGCACACAATGCGCCAAGCAACATGCCGATGATCATCACGCCGTCGATGCGATCAAACGGCGTGCCGGCAAGGCCGATCAGCTTGAAGTAGCTCCACTCCTCGGGTGCGTAGCCGAACCAGGAAATGACGTGCCCACCCCAGCGAGTGAACTCGCCGGTGACGGCCCAGAAGGTGCCAGTGATGGCGAAGTAGTAAGCGGAAGCGACGCCCAGCGCGACAAGCGCGGGCAGCGGCGACCAGAAGCGCACGAGGTAGCGCTCCCGGAAGTCGGAGAGAACGGACATGTGAAGCTCCTTATGACGCGCGACTGCAAACGCCGCACCGGTCTAGGAAAAGGGTTGCGCCACGATGAGCCGGCAAAGAGCCGTGCCATCCGACGGGCGCAACCATAGACCAATGACCGCGGGCATGCGAGCCCTTGCTTCCCGTGGCGGGCGCCCCCACATACCATGCACGCCTTTCCTGTCATTCGTGCCCACGAGAATCCCGATGAGCCAGACGCCCTATATCTTCGATGTCACCACCGCCAGCTTCGAACAGCTGGTGCTCGAGAACTCGTTTCACAAGCCGGTACTGGTCGACTTCTGGGCCGAATGGTGCGCGCCGTGCAAGGCTCTGATGCCGCTACTGGCGAAGATCGCCGAGGAGTATCAGGGTGAGCTGCTGCTGGCCAAGGTCAACTGTGACATCGAGCAGGAAGTCGTCGCCCGTTTCGGCATCCGCAGCCTGCCGACCGTGGTGTTGTTCAAGGATGGTCAGCCAGTGGACGGTTTCGCCGGTGCGCAGCCCGAATCGGCGATTCGCGCGATGCTCGAGCCCCACGTGCAGGCTCCGGCGACGCCGCAGGGCAACCTGCTGGAAAGCGCGCAGGCCGCCTTCGCCGAAGGCCGTTTCGCCGAGGCCGAGGCGCAGCTGCAGCAGCTGCTGAGTGAAGACAACGAGAACGCTGCCGGGCTGATTCTTTATGCCCGCTGCTTGGCCGAGCGCGGAGAACTGGGCGAAGCGGAAACGGTGCTCAACGCGGTAAAAGGCGATGAGCACAAGCAGGCTCTGGCCGGCGCCCGTGCTCAGCTGACGTTTCTGCGCCAGGCCAACGACCTGCCGGAAGTCGCCAACCTGAAGAGTCGCCTGGCGCAGAATGGCGAGGACGATGAAGCGGCGTATCAGCTGGCCATCCAGCAACTGGCTCGCCAGCAATACGAGGCGGCGCTCGACGGCCTGCTCAAGCTGTTCGTGCGAAACCGCGGGTACGCCGATGGGCAGCCGCACAAGACGCTGCTACAGGTTTTCGATCTGCTGGGTAATGACCACCCGCTGGTGACGCTGTACCGCCGCAAGCTTTATCAGGCGATCTACTGATCGCGGGCAAACCTCCGGCGCGCCATCAGGAAGGCGCGCCGACCCAGTGATAGCAAGCCGAGTCGGCGCCGTGCTCGACCTTCACCTCGTCACAGTGACGCAAGCGCACCAGCAGCCGCTTGGCCAGCAGCGCATTGCCGGCGAGCGCTTCCAGTTCGGCGAGCAATTCCGGGCCGTCCAGTTTGCCGGCGCAGCGCAGTCGCTCCCGCGCGCTGTGCCACAGGGCATCGCCAGGTGGCGTCGCAGGCGCCGGGACGCCGCCCGCCGCAGCCTCATCGGTGCCGACGCTACGGGTCAGGTTCATCCAGTCCTGGGCGTCCAGCTCGATTTCCAGATCGACCGGCCAATCTCCTATGCGTCCGCGGATTCGAATCATGCTGTCCCTCCAGAGCTATGCGTTCATCCTCACATGAAGGCAGCGGACTGGCCAGCCGCACGGCAAAGTTGTTATAACGTAACGAACCCCTTTCGATGGAGCCGACCATGCGCCACCTACTTTTTGCCGTGCCTATGCTTCTGCTGCCCCTGAGCTACAGCCAAGCACATGAAGACGATCATCACCATGAACACGAAGGCGCCACCAGCCTGGGTGCGCATGAGCATGGCGCGGCGCGCCTGAATGCGGCACTGGATGGCAATCAGCTGGAGCTGGAGCTGATCAGCCCGGCGATGAACCTGCTCGGTTTCGAGCACGCTGCTGCCAGCGCAGCAGATGAGGCGAAGATCGCCAGCGTACGCTCGCAACTGGAACAACCTCTGGCCCTGTTCGGCCTCCCGGCGGCGGCAGGTTGCAGCGTCAGTGAGCAGCAGTTTGCCGGCGAACTGCTCGGCTCGGCCCATGCGGGCTATCAGCGCGGCGATGATCATGAACACAAGCAGGAGGATAAGCACGACCACGACGACCACGAAGCCGGTGGCCACAGCGATATCGAAGCGCACTACCAACTCGCCTGCAGCAACCCAGAGGCGCTGCGCGCACTGGATCTCACACGGCTGTTCGAAAGCTTTCCCGGCACGGAAAAGATTCAGGTACAACTGATCGGCCCGAGCGGCCAGCAGGGCACGGAACTGACTCCGGCCCGCGCGCAGTTGCCCTTCTGAACCAGCACTGGACCCCGATGAGCGCTCCAATCCTCGCAATCGACAACCTCGGCTTCGCCTGGCCCCGCCAGGCCGAGCTGCTGGACATTCCCACGTTTCGCCTCGAACGCGGCGAAAGCCTGTTTCTCAAGGGCCCGTCGGGCAGCGGCAAGACCACCCTGCTCGGCCTGATCGGCGGTGTGCAAAAGGCCGGCCGCGGCAGTATCCGCCTGCTCGACCGCGACCTCGGCAGCCTGTCGGCCGGTGCCCGTGACCGCTTCCGCGTCGATCACACCGGCTACATCTTCCAGCAGTTCAACCTGCTGCCTTTTCTTTCGGTACGCGAGAACGTCGGCCTGCCCTGCCATTTTTCGCCGCTGCGTGCCGAACGTGCGCGCAAGCGCCACAGCAGTACGGATGCCGCGGCGGCGAGCCTGCTGGAGCATCTGGGACTGCCCCCGGGGATGTTCGAGCGTCGTGCCGATGCGCTCTCCATCGGCCAGCAGCAACGCGTCGCCGCTGCCCGCGCACTGATCGGCCAGCCGGAGCTGGTCATCGCCGACGAGCCGACCTCGGCGCTGGATGCGGATAGCCGCGAAGTCTTTCTGCAGCTGCTGTTCTCCGAGTGCCGCGCAGCCGGCGCGAGCCTGCTGTTCGTCAGCCATGACCAGAGCCTGGCGCCACTGTTCGACCGCAACTTGTCGCTGGCCGAGCTCAATCGCGCGACGCGCGCAGTGGAGTGCTGAGCGATGTATCTCCTGCGTCTGGCCCTGGCGAGCCTGAACAATCGGCGCTTCACCGCCCTGCTGACCGTGTTCGCCATCGCCCTCTCGGTGTGCCTGCTGCTCGCCGTCGAACGGGTGCGCAACGAAACCCGCGCCAGCTTCGCCAGCACCATTAGCGGCACCGATCTGGTGGTCGGTGCGCGCTCCGGCTCGGTCAATCTGTTGCTGTACTCGGTCTTCCGCATCGGCAATGCGACCAACAACATCCGTTGGGACAGCTACCAGCGCTTCGCCGAACACCCGCGGGTCGCTTGGGCGATTCCGATTTCCCTGGGCGACTCCCATCGTGGCTATCGCGTAATGGGCACCAACACGGCCTATTTCGAGCATTACCGCTACGGCCGCAAACAGCCGCTGCAACTGGCCGAAGGCCGCGCCTTCGAAAGCGACCCGTTCGAGGTCGTGCTTGGCGCGGAAGTGGCGAGTGCACTGGGCTACAAACTCGACGACAGCATCGTCCTCGCCCATGGCGTAGCGCGTGTCAGCCTTGTACAGCACGATGACAAACCGTTCCGCGTGGTCGGCGTGCTGCAGCGCACCGGCACGCCGGTCGACCGTACCCTGCACATCAGCCTGGCCGGCATGGAAGCGCTGCATGTCGACTGGCAGAACGGCATGCCAGCCCGCGGCGCCGCGCGTATCGACGCCGAGCAAGCGCGGGCACTCGATCTCCAGCCGCAGCAGATCACTGCGGTCCTGCTCGGTCTGAACAGCAAGGTCGCCACCTTCACCCTGCAACGGGAAATCAACCAGTACCGCAGCGAGCCGCTGCTGGCGATCCTGCCCGGCGTCGCCCTTCAGGAGCTCTGGAGCCTGATGGGCACGGCCGAGAAGGCGCTGTTCGTGGTCTCGCTGTTCGTCGTGCTGACCGGCCTGATCGGCATGCTCACGGCGATCCTCACCAGCCTCAACGAGCGACGCCGGGAGATGGCGATCCTGCGCTCGGTGGGTGCTCGCCCCTGGCATATCGCCGCGCTGTTGATCATCGAGGCGTTCGGCCTCGCCCTCGCGGGCACGCTGCTGGGGCTGGCGCTGCTGTATATCGGCATCGCCATCGCGCAGTCGCCGCTGCAGAGCCTCTACGGCCTTTATCTGCCGCTGGCCTGGCCGAGCGCCTATGAGTGGGGACTGCTCGGCGCTATCCTGCTGGCGGCACTGCTGATGGGCAGCGTGCCGGCCTGGCGGGCCTATCGCCAATCGCTGGCCGATGGCCTGTCGATTCGACTGTGAGGAACCCGATGTCGCGCCTGCTGCTTGCTCTGCTACTGGCCTGTGCGGTCTCTGCGCATGCCGATGACGTCCGCGATCTACAGTGGTCGGAGCTGATTCCCGAGGGCGCGCCGCCACCACCGCCGCCAATGGCCATGCATGACATGTCGCAGCTGGCCGATGCGCTGGCTGCCGAGGCCGGGCCGGCTGCCGCACAACAGTCGCCGGCCGCGCCAGTGGTCGAAGCGCTCGATGGGCAGATGGTGAAGTTGCCGGGGTATATCGTGCCGCTGGACATGACCGAGGAAGGGCGCGTCATCGAATTCCTGCTGGTGCCCTACTTCGGCGCCTGCATTCACGTGCCCCCGCCGCCATCCAACCAGATCGTGCATGCCACCAGCGAGCTGGGCGTGCGGGTGGAAGCGCTATATGAACCGTTCTGGATCGAGGGACCGCTGAGGGTGGAACACGCCAGCAGCGAGCTGGCAGAGGCTGGTTATCGCATGCAGGCACAGAAAATCTATCCCTACGAATTGCAGTAATCGCCATCCGGCAACGCGGTGGCGATTACGCTTCTGCCAGCGGTCAGTGCGCGCTGGCGATCTGCTTCTCACGCTCGAAACTGAGTTCACCTTCCGCCCACTCGCGCCATTCGCGCACGCGACGACGTTCGGCGCCGGCCCGCTCGGCCTGCTTCAACGCGTCAAGCCCGGCCTGCCAACGAGCCTGTTCCAGCTCGAGCTGCGCCACATTCATCCAGAACTTCGCGCTGCCGGTCTGAGTCGCCAGCTGGCGATAGATCTTCGCGGCCTCGGTGCGCTCGCGGGCCTGCCACCAGAGCATGCCCATGCGCTCCTGGCGACTGGCATTGCTCGGCAGCAAGCGTGACGCCAGCATCCCTTCGAGCAGTTTGGCGCCTTGCCATGGCTGCCCAGCGGCACTAGCGAGAGCGACTAGGTTGTCCAGCTCCGCCTCACTGAAGCGCAAGCCCTTCGCGTGCGCAGTGCGCAGCGTCGCCAGCGCGCGATCTTCAGCGCCCGCCATCTGCTGCAGACCGGCCAGCTGCCGCCAGGCCTTGACCTGATCGGAGTGGCGCAGCAGCAGCTTTTGTTGCCAGCGTTCGGAAGCCTGATAGCGCTTCAGCTCGGCGTTGCCGGCAACCAGGAACTGCAGCCAGGTATCACCCGCCTTCGGGTTCGCCTGCACATAACGCTCGGCCAGCGGCAGCGCCTTGGCATGCTGACCGAGGCCCTGGTAAGCCTGCACCAGCATCTGCAGCACTTCTTCGTTGCCCTGATTGGCCGATCCCAGCAGGCTGACCACCTTGGCGTAGCGACCCTCGACCAGGTTCAGCCGCGCAAGGTTCATCCGCTCGCCGGCCAGCAGCTCTTCGTCCAGCTTGCCGCTGGCCACTGCCTTGTCCAGCCATTCCAGCGCCTGGCGATTATTGCCTTCGGCCCAGGCCAGATAGCCGCGACTGCGCCAGAGCAACGCCTCTTCACCGCTACCGGCCTTGGCGCTGACGCCCTCCAGCGCCTTACGCGCAGTGGCATAGTCGCCCTTGCTCTGCGCGGTCTGCGCTCGCTCGAGCGCCATGAACACCGCGGGGTCGATGGCCTGGGCGGCCTGGGCCGAAGCGGAGAGAAAAAGCGACAGCACGAGCAGCAAACGCAGCATCTCAGCGTTCTCCTTGCAGGCGGAAGTGCAGGGTTTTCACGGCTTCACGGGATACCGGCGCACCATTTTCGGTACGCGGCGCGAAACGCCAGCGGGCCGCCGCGCGCCGGGCCTCGCGGTCGAACACGTTACGAGGCGAGGCTTCCAGCACGCGGATGTTCTCCACCCGTCCCTGCGGGTTGATGGTGAACGCCAGTTTGATATGCCCTTCGATGCCCTGTTGCCGCGCACGGTAGGGATACTCCGGACGTACATCATTGAGCGGCATCACTTCCTGCTCCGGGCCGCCGGGCTTGCCCGCCGCTTCGACTGCCGCACTGGCCGGCGCTGGCGCCGCGGCCGGGGCACTCTGTGCCGCCGTCAGGCCGGACAGACTGGGTGCCGGAGCGGTGGCGACCGATACGCCTGCATCGATGTTCGGCAGGTCGAGGTCGAGCTTGGGCAGATTGGCGTCTGGGGTCGCCATGTTCGGCGTCGGTGGCGTCGGCGGTTGTGGCGTCTTCGGCTGCGGTGGCTGTGGCGCCTGCTGACGTGAGCGCGTGGCGGTGTCCTCGTTGCGCCCATCCATGCGCACGAAATTGGCAATCGCCAATGGATCTTCCTCAATCTTGCTGCGCGGGGGATTGACCATGCTCAGCATCAGGGCGAACAGCAGCAACGCCACCACACAGGCGGCGATGAAGGCCAGACTGAAACGGACCAGCCGCGGTTGCATCAGCGCGACCCCGTGCTGGCGGCCAGCGCAACGTCTTGCACGCCGGCCTGACGCGCCTGGTCCATGACCTGCACCACCAGGCCGGTGCGCGCATCCTGGTCAGCCTGGACGACCACCGCGCCCTCCGGCTGATCGACGCGCAGCCGCTCGACATGCGCCCGCACACTGCGTACGTCGACCACCTGCTTGTCGATCCAGACCTGGCCATCGGCCGTGACGGCGATGAGAATATTGCCCTTGTCCTGGGTGCTGGCGGTGTCCGCCTGCGGGCGCTGGACTTCGACACCGGATTCCTTGATGAAGGAGCTGGTGACGATGAAGAAGATCAGCATGATGAAGACCACATCGAGCATCGGCGTGAGATCGATGCCGGTATCTTCTTCCTGCTGGTAATGATGACGGCGCATACGCATCCCGCTAATCCTCAGTCGTGACGCAGCTGGTCAGCCAGCCGGTCGAGAGACTGGCGCGCGATTCGCTCTAGGCGCGCCAGACTGAACAATCCTGTGATGGCCAGCACCATGCCGGCCATGGTCGGCAGGGTCGCCTGCCAGACACCCGCGGCCATGCCGCGTGGGTTGCCGGAGCCACTGAGCGCCAGCACGTCGAAAACCGCGATCATGCCGCTGACCGTACCGAGCAAGCCAAGCAGCGGATACATCGCCACCAGGGTCTTGCTCAGCCGTAGCGGTCCGGACAACTGCTGCTGAGCCTGCGCCAGCCAGGCCGAACGCACCGCACGCTGCCAGCTACCAGGCTCATCGGCCATCTGCGCCCAGGCCTGCCGACGCGATTCGACCCAGTGCGGGAAGACCCGCCGCATGAACCAGAGGCGCTCGAAGACCAGTGTCCAATACAGCACGCACAGGCCGGCCAGCGCCCACATCACCACGCCGCCGGCAGCCATGAAATCGAGCAGCGCGTGACCGCTGTCGATCAGACCCAGCCAGTGAGCGCGCAGATCAGTCACGGCGTGGCGCCCCCGACAGGTGCAGCGCGATGAGGCCGGCGCTCTGCTGCTCCAGCAACTGGATCAGCGCCTTGCTACGGCTGGCCAGCAGGCTGTGCAGGAACAGCAGCGGAATCGCCACCACCAGGCCCAGCACCGTGGTTACCAGCGCCTGGGAGATGCCGTCGGCCATCAGCCGCGAGTCGCCGCCACCGCTCTGGGTGATGGCCTGGAAAGTGATGATCATGCCGGTCACGGTACCCAGCAGGCCGAGCAGCGGAGCAACGGCCGCCAGCAGCTTGAGCAGCGGCTGACCGCGCTCCAGCGGCGGGGTCTCCTGGAGGATCGCCTCGTCCAGCTTGAGCTCCAGCGTCTCAAGATCGGACAACTGGGGCTTCGGCCCCAGCACGCCGATGATGCGGCCGAGCGGATTGTCGTCGCGCGGCTGGTTCAGCTCGCGCATCTGGCTGCCCACCTTGCGACCGACGCCACCCAGATACACCATGCGCCAGATCGCCAGCAGCAGGCCGACGGCACCGAGCACCAGAATGACGCCACCGACCAGACCGCCTTGCTTGACGCGATCCCACAGGTCCGGCTGGCGTTGCAGCTGGGCGATCAGCGTGCCGCGGCTCGGATCCACCGGCAATGTAGCCAGCGCATCGGAGCTGCTCAGATAGTCTTCGATCAAACCCTGACCGGACGGCTGGCGTGTCGGTACCAGCAGCTCGCCGGCATCGGCGTCGTAGCCCAGGAAGGCCTCGTCGGTGAATGCGGAGAAGCTGCCGACCCGCAGTACCGGCTGCTCGCTGCGCGCGCCATCGGTGCCCACCACCGGCAGCTGTACGCGCTCGACGCGGCCGCTGGCCGCCAGGTCTTCCAGCAGGGTCATCCAGAACGCATCGAGGTCATCGGCCGACGGCAGCGCGCGGCTTTCCGCCAGGCTGCGCAGCTGGGTCAGGCGCTCGGGATACTGGGCGTTGAGCAGACTGTCCTGCCACTGGCCAGCGATGTCACCTGCACTCTGGCGCACGACGCCGAACAGCTCACCCAGATGACCAACACGCTGCGCCAGGAGTTTTTCCTGCTCGGCCAGCTCGGCCTCCTGGCGATCGAAGTCGGCCTTCAGGCGTTCGGCCTCGGCCTTCTGCTCGGCCAGTGCGGCACGGGCACGGGAAAGCAGTTGCTGCTGCTCGCCACGATCACGAACGAAGGCCTGCTCGCGGGCCTGCATGGCGCTGACCTCGGCGGCACGGTCGCTGCGAATGCGCTCGAGCAGCTGGTCGGGACTGAGCGGTTCTGCCGAATGAGCCGTGAGGGGCAACAGCGCGACAAGAAGGAGGGAAAACAGACGGCTCATTGCGCGGCCTCCTCGGCCAGGGTCTTCACGGGCAATTGCAGGTAGGCCGGAGCCTGTTGCTGACGGGCGATGGCGATGGCCTGCGTAAGCGGTCGGCGGGCGCTGCCGTCGAGCACTTCCCAGGCGCGAGTCTGCGGATTCCACCAGCCGCTCTCGTGAGCATCGAGAGTCTGGTAATAGAGCATCACTCGACCGAGCCGCAGGAATTCGACGCTGCGTGACTCCGCGTCGCCCGGCAGCTCGCCACGCCAGGCTTCCAGCGTGCGGCCGTAATCGCTTTCGATCTGATAGGCCTCGAGGATGCGCCGGTACTTTTCCGCCAGGCTGACGTCGGCGCGTGGCAGTAGGTCCTGCAGGCCGGCCAGACGGTCGGCACGCTCATCGGGGAGGAACGGCAGATCGGCTGCGATGAATTCCCCCAGCACCTCGACCATACGGCTCATCTGCGGCGTAACGGCTTCCTGGGTGCGCTCGATGCTGTCCAGCTGGCGCTGAAAGCCCACAAGTTCCTTGCTCTGCGCTGCGGTCAGCTCCTGCAACTGCTTGTTGTAGGCCTTCAGCGCTTCGGTCTGCTGCAAAGCACTGCGGTACTCGTTGAGCATCTCGCGAGTGGCGTCGTCGAGCTGGTCGATCCGCGCTTGCGAGGCCTTCGCCTCCGCAGACAAGCGCTCACTCTCATCCAGCGCAGCATCCAGCGGTGCCGCGGACAGCGACCCGGCATAAAGCTGAAAACAGCACGGCAGCACGGCAACCGCCAGCAGGCGGGGAAAGAAGGAAGGCATTGAAGGGTCCTTGCAGACGGTCGTTAACTCAAAAGAGAAACATTATCATCTGTGAGTTGACGCAAAGCAACCCGGGCGTTTCGTCGCAGTCGAGGCGGCGTTTTTCATTGAGCTGGATCAAAAAGCCCCAGCGCTCAGCACCTACCATGGCGCCCAATCGCATTCCAACAAACGGAGCATCATCATGCGCAAGACCCTGTTCACCGCTTCCGCGCTGGCCCTGGCGCTGGCCGCACCCTTCGCCCAGGCTTTCGAAGCCGGGGACATCATCGTTCGCGCTGGTGCTATTACCGTTGATCCGCACGAAGATAGCAGTGACATCAACCATGCCGTTCTCGGCGACGTCGCTGGCTCCAAAGCTACGCTGGACAGCAATACTCAGCTGGGCCTGAACTTCGCCTACATGGTCACCGACAAGGTGGGTATTGAACTGTTGGCCGCAACTCCTTTCAGTCACGACGTTGGCGTGAAGGGAATGCCAGGACCATATGCAGGCCTGAACGGCAAGCTGGGCAGCCTCAAGCACCTGCCGCCGACCCTCAGCGTTATCTACTACCCGCTGGACAAGACCTCAGCGTTCCAGCCTTATGTCGGTGCCGGCATCAACTACACTTGGTTCTTCGACACCGAACTGAGCAGCAGCGCCGAAGACAAAGGTTTTAGCGGACTGGACATGAAGGACTCTTGGGGCCTGGCCGCTCAAGTTGGCATGGACTATATGCTGACCGACAACATCATGCTGAACGCTCAGCTTCGCTATATCGACATCGACACGACCGGCACCACTTACTTGGCTGGCGACAAAGTCAAAGTCGACGTAGACGTCGACCCCTTCGTCTACATGGTCGGTCTCGGCTACAAGTTCTGACGTAACCGGCCCAGCCGGATCGCAGACAGACAAAAGGCGCCTAGGGCGCCTTTTGTGCTTTCAGAGTTTGCAACCTACAAACCCAACAGCTTCGCCAACCCTTCCCGCATGCCGGTCGGCGGTTCCGGCAGACGATAGCGCTGCACTAGCCGGGCATTATTCGCCCGCGAATGTCGAATATCCCCCGGCCGCGCGGCCTGATAGCTCACCTCGGGAAGCCCGCCCAACACGTCACCGATGGCCGCTAGCAGCTGATTCAGAGAAGTGGCCTGATTCAGCCCAACATTCACCGCGCCCTCCACTGCCTCGGGCGACTCCAGCGCCTGCACCAACACCTCGACGAGATCGGCAACGTAGAGAAAATCGCGCGTCTGCTCGCCATCGCCGAACACCGCAATCGGCAAACCCTTCTGCGCCCGCTCGGTGAAGATGCTTATCACACCGGAATACGGTGACGATGGATCCTGCCGCGGCCCGAAGATATTGAAGAAACGGAACACCACCGGCTCCAGACCATGCTGGCGCCGATAGAAATCCAGGTAGTGCTCGCTGGCTAGCTTGTCCGCGGCGTAGGGTGTCAGGGGCGCCTTCGGTGTGTCCTCATCGATAGCATGGCCTTCGCCGTTGTTGCCATAGACCGCTGCGCTCGAGGCAAACAGCACACGCTTCACACCCGACTCGCGCATCGCCTCACACAGATTGAGCGTGCCAATCAGGTTGCTCTGGTGCGTACCGAATGGATCATCCACCGACGCCTGCACCGACGCCACCGCGGCCAGGTGCACCACCGCCCGACATCCCTGCACCGCACGACGCACGCAATCGGCATCGGCGACATCGCCGACGATCAGTTCGACGCGTGTATCTTGCGGCAGGTTTTCGCGCTTGCCGGTCGAGAGGTTGTCCAGCACACGAACGGCATAGCCGCGCACCAGCAACGCGTCGACCAGGTTCGAGCCAATAAACCCGGCCCCGCCGGTAACCAGAATAGGTGCATCAGCCATGACGGTAATAACGCTCCAACATGCTCGGCAACCCCGTGCGCCAGGCGCGAGGCTTGATGCCGAAAGTGGTGAAAATCTTCTTGCAGGCGAGTACGCCGTGCTGCGGTTCGGCTGCGGCATCCGAACAGGCAGCATGCGCCACGGCCGTCAGATTCGCCGTTGTGACGTCGCGATACTTGCCGGCCTCGCCGAGTAACGCCTGGGCGACCAGCAACGGGGTGGAAGCCTCATGTCCGCCGTAGTGATATGTACCCCACAGCGGAGCCTGGCAGTCGAGCTGCTTCAATACCGCAAGGATCACACGCGCGGCATCGTCGACAGGTGTCGGATTGCCGCGCCGGTCATCCGCCAGCAGTATCGCCTCGCTCTGCTCGAGTCGTTGCAGCACGCGCCCTAGAACACCATCCCGACTGTCATCGAGCAACCAGCCAAAACGCAGCAGGACATGTCGCGGGCATAGCGAACGCACACTCTGCTCGATGCGCCAGAGCGCCCTGCCTCGTGCATCCAGCGGCGCCACCTCGTCCTTTTCGCTATAGGCCGTGGTTCGGGCACCGTCGAATACCCGATAGCTCGATGGCTGCAACAGGACGAAATCATAGTGCTGACAGAGTTCGGCGAGCCGCTCGACCGCACGCTCCTGTGCGGCGAGCGCCGGCTCGTTGGGCTGTCCGCTCTGGAACCAGTCGTAATAGTAGGCAAGGTTGACCACGACATCCGGACGGTTGTCGTCGAGCAACTGGGTAAGACTGGCGGCGTCCCAGCCCTGAGCGGGCGGTCGCGGTGCGAGGAAGCCGATGTCTTCCTCGGCGCCGAGGCGGATGAGCGCCTGGCCCAGGGCATTGCCGCCGCCCAACAGCATCAGGCGCATTCGCATTCAGATAACTCTAGAAGGGGATGTCGTCGTCGAAGCTGTCGTAGTCCGGTGCCGGCTGCTGCCGCGCAGCGGGCTGCTGCGGCTGGGCCTGCTGACGCGGCGCCTGCTGCGGCTCACGCTGCTGCGGGCGAGCCTGACGCGGCGCATCGTCGGAACTGCCGCCACGGCCACCGAGCAGCTGCATGGTGCCGTTCATGTCGACGACTATTTCGGTGGTGTAGCGCTTGACGCCGTCCTTCTCCCACTCGCGGGTCTGCAGGCGTCCCTCGATGTAGCATTGCGAACCCTTGCGCAGGTATTCGCCGGCGATCTCGGCAACCTTGCCGAACAACACCACGCGATGCCACTCGGTACGCTCCTGAAGCTGACCGGTCTGCTTGTCCTTCCAGCTATCGGTGGTTGCCAGCGTGATGTTGGTCACCGCATTGCCATTGGGCATGTAGCGGGTTTCCGGGTCGCCGCCGACATTGCCGATCAAGATGACTTTATTCACCCCTCTGGCCATGGGTAACTCCTCATTGGAACATTGAATTGGATGGATTCACCGATGGCGGTTGTACCGCCAGCAAAGCCGATGACCGCGAATCTTACCTCAGCCACCCCTGACGGCCAACCGACGCACTTTCATGTTGCGCGGCACTATGCAGCCGCGAACAGGCGCCTCAGGCAACCAGGCGATCAAGAGCTTCACGATCCAGCTGCTGCGTATCGACCTTGATATAGGCCGCTGCCTCGTCGGCAACGATGAGCACGTCGCTAACACCGGCGACTTGTAGCAGGTCACGCCCAAGTCCTGCGTTGGCCAGCGCTCCGGCCGACAGCGGCAAGCGCAGGCTGGTGACATAAGGAGGTTCGCGCATGCTGAAGGCCACCACGAACCACAACGCGCAAAGTGCAGCGCAACCGGCGAACACCAGCGCCAGGCCACCCTGCTGATAGAGCATACCGCCAAGCACGCCACCGAGACCGGCACCGAGAAACTGACTGGTGGAGTAGACGCCCATCGCGGTGCCCTTGCCGCCGGCCGGTGCGACTTTGCTGATCAACGAAGGCAGCGACGCTTCCAGCAGATTGAACGCGATGAAGAAGCCCACCATGCCGACGACCAGCATCCACAAGCCATTTCCGAACCACCAGAAGAACAGCTCGCAGAGCAGCAACGCGGAGACCGCGCCCAACAGCACGCGGCGCATCTGGCGCTTCTTCTCGCCATAAATTATGAAGGGAATCATGCCGAAGAAGCCGACCAGCAGTGCCGTGAGGTAGACCCACCAATGCTCTTCCTTGGGCAACGCGCCCTGCTCGACCAGTGCCAGCGGCAGCGCGACGAAGCTGGCCATCAGGATCGCATGCAGCGCCAGGATGCTGAAATCCAGGCGCAACAGATCGGGGTGGCGCAACGTCAGGCCGAGCGCCTGCTTGGCGACGCCCGATTCGCGATGGCGCACATGCGCATGGGCCTTGGGCAGCAACGCGACGATGACGCCGCCAAGCAACGCCATGCCGGCGGTTACCCAGAACAGCCCGGAGAGACCGAAGGCACGGGTCAGCAACGGCCCGACGATCATCGCGACAGCGAAGGAGAAACCGATGCTCACGCCGATCAGCGCCATCGCCTTGGTCCGGTGCTGTTCGCGGGTCAGGTCCGAGAGCAGCGCCATCACTGCGGCGGAAATCGCCCCCGCCCCTTGCAGGATGCGCCCGGCGATGACGCCCCAGATGCTGTCGGACATCGCCGCGAGCACCGCTCCAGCGGCGAAGATCAGCAGGCCGAAATAGATGATAGGCAAGCGTCCAATACGATCGGAAAGAATACCGAAGGGAATTTGCAGCAGCGCCTGGGTCAAACCATAGGCACCTATCGCAAGACCGATCAGGGTCGGCGTAGCCCCTTCCAGGTCCATACCGTAGGTTGCCAGCACGGGCAAAACCATGAACATGCCGAGCATGCGAAAAGCGAAAACCAGGGCCAGCCCGGAAGCTGCGCGTTTTTCGCTGGCGCTCATGCGCTCGCTGTAGGGGTCCTGCATGGAGGGTCTCGCTTGTATGAACCGGCGGCGATTCTAGCAGCCCTACCCTGTTCGGCACAGGCGCGCGGTTTTGCCGCGACTATCACCCCGGCCGTATACTTTCGGGTTTCCGCCCGCCACGCGAGGCTGTTTTGGACAAGATTCTGATTCGTGGGGCCCGCACCCACAACCTGAAGAACATCGACCTCACCCTGCCGCGCGACAAGCTGATCGTCATCACCGGCTTGTCCGGTTCTGGCAAATCATCGTTGGCATTCGACACTCTCTACGCAGAAGGCCAACGCCGTTACGTCGAATCGCTTTCGGCGTATGCGCGCCAGTTCCTCTCGATGATGGAAAAGCCCGACGTCGACACCATCGAGGGGCTCTCCCCGGCGATCTCCATCGAGCAGAAATCGACCTCGCACAACCCGCGCTCCACCGTGGGCACCATCACCGAGATCTACGACTACCTGCGTCTGCTCTATGCGCGGGTCGGCACGCCGCGCTGTCCAGATCACGATGCCCCGCTGGAAGCGCAGACGGTCAGCCAGATGGTCGACCAGGTGCTGGCACTGCCCGAAGGCCGCAAGCTGATGCTGCTGGCCCCGGTCATCCGCGAACGCAAGGGCGAGCACCTGGCCGTGTTCGACGAACTGCGTGCTCAGGGTTTCGTGCGCGCCCGCGTCAACGGGCGGCTGTACGAGCTCGACGAGCTACCCAAGCTGGACAAGCAGAAGAAGCACTCGATCGACGTGGTGGTGGATCGCTTCAAGGTTCGCGGCGACCTGCAGCAGCGCCTGGCCGAATCCTTCGAAACGGCGCTCAAGCTGGCCGATGGCATCGCCCTGGTCGCCTCCATGGAAGAGGACGACGACAGCGAGGAAATGATCTTCTCCGCACGCTTCGCCTGCCCGATCTGCGGCCACTCGATCAGCGAGCTTGAGCCCAAGCTGTTCTCCTTCAACAACCCAGCCGGCGCCTGCCCCACCTGTGACGGCCTGGGCGTGAAGCAGTTCTTCGACGCCAAGCGCCTGGTCAATGGCGAGCTGACCCTGGCCGAAGGCGCCATACGCGGCTGGGACCGGCGCAACGTTTACTATTTCCAGATGCTCGGCTCACTGGCCTCGCATTATGGCTTCAGCCTCGACGAGCCTTTCGACTCACTGGCCGCCGATCATCAGAAGTCCATCCTGCGCGGCAGCGGCCGTGAGAATGTCGAGTTCCGCTACCTCAACGACCGCGGCGATATCGTCAAGCGTTCGCACCCGTTCGAAGGCATCGTTCCCAACCTGGAACGCCGCTACCGCGAAACCGAATCCAATTCGGTTCGCGAAGAGCTCGCCAAATACCTCAGCACCCAGCCCTGCCCGGACTGTCGCGGCACGCGTCTGCGCCGCGAAGCACGCCACGTGTGGGTTGGCGACAAGACCCTGCCTGCGGTCACGGCCATGCCCATCGGCGACGCCACCGACTACTTCGGCGTCCTCTCGCTCAGCGGGCGACGCGGCGAGATCGCCGACAAGATTCTCAAGGAGATCCGCGAACGCCTGCAGTTCCTGGTCAACGTCGGCCTGGATTATCTGACCCTGGATCGCAGCGCCGACACCCTGTCCGGCGGCGAAGCCCAGCGTATTCGCCTGGCCAGTCAGATCGGCGCCGGCCTGGTTGGGGTGATGTACATCCTCGACGAACCTTCGATCGGCCTGCATCAGCGCGACAACGAACGCTTGCTGGGCACCCTTCGCCACCTGCGCGACATCGGCAATACGGTGATCGTCGTGGAGCATGACGAGGATGCGATCCGTCTCGCCGACTACGTCGTAGACATCGGTCCAGGTGCCGGCATACATGGCGGCCGCATCGTCGCTGAAGGCACACCTGACGAGGTGATGGCGCACCCGGATTCGCTGACCGGCAAGTACCTCTCTGGCCGGGTGAAGATCAACTATCGGCCTGAGCGCACCCGCCGTGATCCGAAGATGCTGCTCAAGCTCAAGGGCGCGCGTGGCAACAACCTGCGCAACGTCGACCTGGAGATTCCGGTCGGCCTGCTCACCTGCATCACCGGTGTGTCGGGCTCGGGCAAATCAACGCTGATCAACAACACGCTGTTCCCGATCACGGCGACTGCACTCAATGGCGCGACCACGCTGGAAGTAGCCCCGCACGACAGCTTCGATGGGCTGCAGCATCTGGACAAGGTGGTGGACATCGATCAGAGCCCGATCGGCCGCACACCGCGCTCCAACCCGGCGACCTACACGGGGCTGTTCACGCCGATTCGCGAGCTGTTTGCCGGCGTGCCGGAAGCGCGCTCACGCGGCTACGGCCCGGGCCGCTTCTCTTTCAACGTCAAGGGCGGACGCTGTGAAGCCTGCCAGGGCGACGGCGTGATCAAGGTGGAAATGCACTTCCTGCCCGACATCTACGTGCCCTGCGACGTGTGCAAGGGCAAGCGCTACAACCGCGAAACGCTGGAGGTGAAGTACAAGGGCAAGAGCATCACCGAAGTGCTCGACATGACTATCGAGGAAGCCCGCGAGTTCTTCGATCCGGTGCCGGCCGTCGCGCGAAAACTGCAGACGCTGATGGATGTTGGGCTGTCCTACATCAAGCTGGGGCAGAGTGCGACGACCCTGTCTGGCGGTGAGGCGCAGCGCGTCAAGCTGTCCCGCGAGCTGTCCAAGCGTGACACGGGCAAGACGCTGTACATTCTTGATGAACCCACCACCGGCCTGCATTTCGCCGATATCCAGCAGCTGCTCGACGTACTGCACCGTCTGCGCGACCACGGCAATACGGTCGTGGTGATCGAGCACAACCTTGACGTCATCAAGACGGCCGACTGGCTGGTGGATCTCGGCCCGGAAGGCGGCTCGAAGGGTGGCCAGATAATCGCCTGCGGTACGCCGGAAGAGGTGGCAGGCATGGCCCAGTCTCATACCGGTCATTTCCTCAAACCGTTACTCGAGCGCGACCGCTCGGCGGGTTGATCATCGCGTCGGCAGCCGTTTCGGCAACAAGCGCAAGCGCAGCGGGGTCCACTACGGATCCCGCCGGGCAGTTGGGCGGGACACTCTCAGCCCGATAAGGAGAAATCCTGATGCGAATTGCGCTTGCTGCCTGCCTGCTTGGCGCCGGCCTGCTACCCGGTCTCGCCGCCGCCGCCCAACCCAACGGCCCTTGGATCACCAATGAGCAGAACGTCTCGCTGGAGGCGTTCATGAGCAACAACCAGCTGTACGATCAGCTCAACGCACTTTCACGACGCTTCCCGGATGCCCTGCGACTAGAACAGGCCGGCAGCAGCAACGAAGGCCGGCCAATCTGGCTGGCCAGGCTGGGTAATTCAGACAAACCAGCCGTGATGATCATCACCCAACAGCACGGCAACGAACCTCACGGCACCGAAGCGGCGGTCAATCTGATAAAACGCCTTGCCTCGAGCGGGGCCTTGTCCCGCCAGGTACTGGATAATCTGCAGGTGCTGATCGTGCCGAGGGTCAACCCAGACGGCGCCGAGCGTTTCAGTCGCGGCAACATGGATTTCAGCGCCCCGCAAACCAGCGCTGACTGCCTGCGCGCCGATGGCACCCTGAATCCTGCCAAGTTGGATCAGCACCTCGGCGCCAACGTGACCGCCTTCACCAATGCCGACGGCCAACGCCAATTTAGCTACGACATCAACCGCTACCACTGGACAGACTGGAGCAAGAGCACGCAGATACGCTGCAATCCAGGCCTGGCCAGCGAGCGGCACTTCAACCCGGGGCAGAACCCGGTGCCAGAAGCGGTTGCGGTACGCGGCATCTATGACCGTTACCGTCCCATCTGGCTGGTAGATGTGCACAATCAGAACCCTGCCGTGGTACTCGAGGATGTGGATCCTGAAGTGAACCGCCCGGGACGCCAGGTGACCGGTTCTATCACCTGGCCAACTCACCCGGATGTCGCCCCGGAAGCGGTAGCACTGTCGAAGCAGCTGGCAATCGTGATGAAGCAGCGCTCCACGCAGCTTGGCTTCATGGAAATCACCAACTACTACTATGAGCACCCCAACGGCGATGTCCGCCGCGGCGGCGGCGATCCAGGCATTGCCCGAAACGCATACGGCCTGCTGGGGACCGAGCGACTGGCCGCCGGCGAAACAGGCCCATTGGGCGGCAGCGTGCTCATGGAAATCGGCGGATTGAACAGTCGCGGCCAGAAGTCTGCCGGCATGCTGCGCAACAATGTGCGTGAAATGCTTGAGGCCGTGCTTGTCGCAACTGCCGACGGCAGTCTGACGGCGATCGATCCGGCAGAGGCCGATCGCCTTCTGCCACCCGGACAGGAGAGCGATAAGCCGCTCAACAATCCCCACGAATAGCGCTGAAGAGACAAGAAAGCCCGCAGCGCTCGCTGCGGGGCTTCTCGATCCTGCGGATACCGCGAATCGCTTATGCCGGCACTTCCGACAACGGAATATCCAGGGCGGCGGCAATACCTGCTCCATAGGCCGGATCAGCACTCAGGCAGTGACTGATGTGGCGAATCTTGATATGACGCGCCACTCCCTGCATCGACCGAGCGGTATTTTCGAACAACCGCTGCTGTTCATCGGCCTTCATCAAGCGGAACAGGTTGCCCGGCTGAGTGAAGTAATCGGCGTCGTCGGCACGGTAGTCGTAACGATCCGCCGCCCCCTCGAGAGCCAGCGGTGGCTCGCTGAAGTCAGGCTGTTCCTGCCACTCGCCATAGGTATTCGGCTCGTAATGCAGACGACCGCCCTGATTGCCATCTACGCGCATGGCACCATCGCGATGGTAGCTGTGGACCGGGCAACGCGGAGCGTTGACCGGAATCTGATGGTGATTCACCCCCAGCCGGTAGCGTTGCGCATCCCCGTAGGAGAAAAGACGGCCCTGCAACATACGGTCTGGAGAGAAGCTGATGCCCGGAACGACATTCGCCGGCGTGAATGCCGCCTGCTCGACATCCTGGAAGTAGTTGTCGGGATTGCGGTTGAGTTCGTAATAGCCGACCTCGATCAATGGGTAGTCAGCATGCGGCCAGACCTTGGTGAGGTCGAACGGATGGTACGGCACCTTGGCGGCGTCGGCCTCCGGCATTATCTGCACATACATCGTCCAACGTGGATATTCGCCACGCTCGATGGCCTCGAACAGATCGCGCTGCGAACTCTCCCGGTCATTGGCAACGATGGCTGCAGCCTCGGCGTCGGTGAGATTCTTGATGCCCTGCTGGGTCCGAAAGTGAAACTTCACCCAGAAACGCTCGTTGTTCGGACTGATGAAGCTGTAGGTGTGCGAACCGAAACCGTGCATATGGCGGTACGACGCCGGAATGCCCCGATCACCCATGACATAGGTGATCTGGTGCAAGGCCTCAGGCAGCCCGGTCCAGAAGTCCCAGTTGTTGTTCGCGCTGCGCATGTTGGTGCGCGGATCGCGTTTTACTGCGTGGTTGAGGTCCGGAAACTTCAGCGGATCGCGGAAAAAGAACACCGGGGTGTTATTGCCCACCATGTCCCAGTTGCCTTGCTCGGTGTAGAACTTCAGTGCGTAACCACGAATGTCACGCTCGGCGTCGGCCGCGCCGCGCTCACCGGCGACGGTAGAGAAGCGGGCGAACAACGGGGTGCGCTTACCAACCTCGGAAAACAGCTTGGCTTTGGTGTAGCGGGTGATGTCATGGGTGACGACGAACTCGCCAAACGCGCCGGAACCTTTCGCGTGCATACGACGCTCCGGAATCACCTCGCGGTCGAAATGAGCGAGCTTCTCTAGAAACCATACGTCCTGAAGCAGCATGGGACCACGGCGGCCCGCAGTCATGGAGTTCTGGTTTTCGGATACCGGCGCACCGGCAACGGTTGTGAGCTTCGGCTTGTCAGTCATGGTTGCAGCTCCTTGGTATTCAATAGCTTCCAGGGTCTTGGTAAGTACCTGCTGGTTGAATGCCATCATAGGAAGCAAGCGCAACGGCGACTAATGATGAAGATCAACGCCCCTTATAGAGCCAGTCTCTCAGACTCCTTTGGGCATAAAAAAACCGAGCCAAAAGGCTCGGTTTTTAATTGCTGCTACCGATCTTACTCGGCGGCTTCCACTTCACCAGTGACCGGACGGTCAACCAGCTCGACGTAAGCCATAGGTGCGTTGTCACCAGCGCGGAAGCCGCACTTGAGGATACGCAGATAGCCGCCCTGACGGGTGGCGTAACGCTTGCCCAGATCGTTGAACAGCTTGCCTACGGCAGCCTTCGAACGCGTACGGTCGAAAGCCAGACGACGGTTGGCGACGCTGTCTTCCTTAGCCAGGGTGATCAGCGGCTCGGCAACGCGACGCAGCTCCTTGGCCTTGGGCAGGGTGGTCTTGATCAGTTCGTGCTCGAACAGCGACACCGCCATGTTTTGGAACATGGCCTTGCGGTGGGCGCTGGTGCGGCTCAGGTGACGGCCACTTTTACGATGACGCATGATTGAAATTCCTTACCAAACGTTCAGTTCGGTTACTGGGGGCGATCAGGCAGTAGCCTTATCGTCCTTCTTGAGACTTGCCGGCGGCCAGTTATCCAGACGCATACCGAGGGACAAACCACGCGAAGCCAGAACGTCCTTGATCTCAGTCAGGGACTTCTTGCCCAGATTCGGCGTCTTCAACAGCTCTACTTCGGTGCGCTGAATCAGATCACCAATGTAGTAGATGTTTTCCGCCTTCAGGCAGTTGGCCGAACGTACGGTCAGCTCCAGGTCATCAACCGGACGCAACAGGATCGGATCGATCTCGTCTTCCTGCTCGATTACGACCGGCTCGCTGTCGCCCTTGAGGTCGACGAACGCAGCCAGCTGTTGCTGCAGGATGGTCGCTGCACGACGGATCGCCTCTTCGGGATCCAGGGTGCCGTTGGTTTCCAGGTCAATGACCAGTTTGTCCAGGTTGGTGCGCTGCTCGACACGAGCATTCTCGACCACGTAAGCCACGCGACGAACCGGGCTGAAAGTGGCGTCGAGCTGCAGACGACCGATGCTACGGCTTTCGTCTTCATCGCTCTGACGCGCATCAGCAGGCTCGTAACCGCGGCCGCGAGCGACCTTGAGCTTCATGTTGAGCGAGCCGTTGGCCGCCAGATTGGCGATCAGGTGATCGCCATTGACGATTTCGACATCGTGATCCAGCTGGATATCGGCAGCGGTAACAGCGCCCGCGCCCTTCTTCACCAGGCTCAAGGTCACTTCATCACGGCCGTGCAGCTTGATGGCGATACCTTTGAGGTTGAGCAGGATTTCGATGACATCTTCCTGCACGCCCTCGATGGCGCTGTACTCGTGGAGCACACCGTCGATCTCGGCCTCGACCACAGCGCAGCCGGGCATGGAGGACAACAGAATACGACGCAGCGCGTTGCCAAGGGTGTGGCCAAAACCACGCTCGAGGGGCTCGAGAGTGATCTTGGCACGGGTCGGACTGACCACCTGCACATCGATATGGCGGGGGGTCAGGAACTCATTTACCGAACTCTGCATGGATACACCTATTTTCTAGCCCTTACTTGGAGTAGAGCTCGACAATCAGGTTTTCGTTGATGTCGGCGGACAGATCGCTGCGAGCCGGAACATTCTTGAAAACACCGGATTTCTTGTCGGCATCTACTTCGACCCATTCAACGCGACCGCGCTGAGCGCACAGTTCGAGGGCCTGGGCGATACGCAGCTGGTTACGGCACTTCTCACGAACAGCCACTACGTCACCGGCCTTGACCTGGTAAGACGGAATGTTCACGGTCTGACCGTTGACGCTGATTGACTTGTGCGAGACCAGCTGACGCGATTCGGCACGAGTAGAGCCGAAGCCCATGCGGTACACGACGTTGTCCAGACGGCACTCGAGCAGCTGCAGCAGATTCTCACCGGTAGCGCCCTTACGGCTGGCTGCTTCCTTGTAATAACCACTGAACTGACGCTCCAGCACACCGTAGATGCGGCGTACTTTCTGCTTTTCACGCAGCTGGGTGCCGTAATCGGACAGACGTCCGCGACGCTGACCGTGAACACCCGGCGGGGTTTCGATATTGCACTTGGATTCGAGCGCGCGCGCACCACTCTTCAGGAAGAGATCGGTGCCTTCACGACGAGACAGTTTGCACTTGGGACCAATATAACGAGCCATTCTTCACTGTCTCCTGATTACACGCGGCGCTTCTTCGGCGGACGGCACCCGTTATGCGGGATAGGCGTCACGTCGGTGATGCTGGCGATTTTATAACCACATGCGTTCAAAGCACGCACGGCGGACTCCCGACCCGGACCTGGGCCCTTGACGTTGACGTCGAGGTTCTTCAGGCCGTACTCCAGCGCAGCCTGACCAGCGCGCTCTGCAGCGATCTGGGCAGCGAACGGAGTGCTCTTACGCGAGCCGCGGAAACCGGAACCACCCGAAGTAGCCCAGGACAACGCATTGCCCTGACGATCGGTGATGGTCACGATGGTGTTGTTGAAAGACGCGTGGATGTGGGCGATGCCATCAACCACTGTCTTTTTGACTTTTTTACGAGGACGAGCAGCAGGTTTTGCCATGACTAAATTCCTGTCGATTCGCTAACGCGATTACTTGCGGATCGGCTTGCGCGGGCCCTTACGGGTACGTGCGTTGGTCTTGGTACGCTGACCGCGAACCGGCAGACCACGACGATGACGCAGGCCGCGATAGCAACCCAGGTCCATCAAGCGCTTGATTTTCATGTTGACTTCGCGACGCAGGTCGCCTTCAACGATGAACTTGCCGACTTCGCCACGCAGCAGTTCGACCTGCTCGTCGGAAAGATCCTTGATCTTCGCTGCCGGATTCACACCGGTAGCAGCACAGATTTCCTGTGCACGGGTGCGACCAACACCGTAGATGTAGGTCAGCGAGATAACAGTGTGCTTGTTATCCGGAATGTTGACGCCTGCAATACGGGCCATTCAGTGAAACTCCAATTGACAGCTACCTACGCCCCGGAAGCCAAGAAAAGGGCGCGAGATATTAACGCTGTAATAACAAATATTCAACCCGGCAGCGCACTAGCTGCCGGGTTATAACGCCTTACACAATCAGCCTTGGCGCTGCTTGTGACGCGGTTCTGCGCTACAGATCACGCGCACGACACCGTCGCGACGGATGATCTTGCAGTTACGGCACAGCTTTTTAACCGATGCACGAACTTTCATCACCAACTCCTAGAACCTTACGAGCCACCTCAGCGGAGCATTCCACTGCCGTAGCCCTTCAGGTTGGCTTTCTTCATCAGGGAATCGTACTGGTGCGACATGAGGTGTGACTGCACTTGGGACATGAAGTCCATTACAACCACAACCACGATCAGCAACGAGGTCCCACCAAGGTAGAACGGCACATTGGCTGCAACCACAAGAAACTGTGGCAGCAGGCAGACAGCCGTCATGTACAGGGCGCCGAACATGGTCAAACGAGTCAACACGCCATCAATGTAGCGAGCCGACTGCTCACCAGGACGAATCCCGGGAATAAACGCGCCAGACTTCTTCAGGTTCTCTGCTACGTCTTTCGGATTGAACATCAATGCCGTATAGAAGAAGCAGAAGAAGATGATCCCGGCACTGAACAGCAGAATGTTCAACGGCTGCCCGGGCGCGATCGCCTGCGAAATGTCAGCCAACCAGCCCATGCTTTCTGACTGACCGAACCACTGCCCCAGCGAAGCCGGGAACAGCAGAATGCTGCTGGCAAAGATAGCCGGGATGACCCCCGCCATATTCACTTTCAACGGCAAGTGACTGGTCTGCGCGGCAAAGACCTTACGGCCCTGCTGACGCTTCGCGTAGTGAACCGCGATACGGCGCTGACCACGCTCGATAAACACCACGAAACCGATGATCGCTACAGCGAGCAGGCCGACAGCAAGCAGCGCGATGATATTGATATCGCCCTGACGAGCAGACTCGAACGACTGACCGAGCGCACCCGGCAAGCCAGCGACGATACCTGCGAAGATCAACATCGAGATACCGTTGCCAACGCCACGCTCGGTGATCTGCTCACCCAGCCACATCATGAACATCGCACCAGACACGAACGTCGTGATGGCCACGAAGTAGAAGCCGAAATCGTTGCTGAACGCGACACCTTGCCCCGCCAACCCGACCGACATACCGATCGCCTGAACGATGGCCAGCACGAGCGTACCGTAACGCGTGTACTGACTGATCTTGCGACGACCGGCCTCACCTTCTTTCTTCAACTGCTCCAGCTGTGGGCTGACAGCGGTCATGAGCTGCATGATGATCGATGCCGAAATGTACGGCATGATCCCCAAAGCAAAAATACTCATGCGCTCCAGCGCACCACCGGAAAACATGTTGAACAAGCTAAGGATGGTCCCCTCGTTCTGACGGAACAGCTCGGCCAGCCGATCGGGATTTATCCCGGGAACAGGGATGTGTGCGCCAATCCGATAGACGATGATCGCCATGAACAGAAAGCGCAGACGAGCCCAGAGTTCGGACAGACCACCATTACTCAGCGCGGAGAGAGCACCTTGCTTAGCCATTTATTCCTCGAACTTGCCGCCAGCTGCTTCGATAGCCGCACGCGCACCTTTGGTGGCTGCGATACCCTTGAGAGTAACCGCACGACCAACCTCGCCCGACAGCATGATTTTCACGCGCTGTACGTTCTGGTTGATTACGTTGGCGTCTTTCAGGCTTTGCACGGTAACGACATCACCTTCCACCTTGGCCAACTCAGAGGTACGAACCTCAGCGCGATCCATGGCTTTCAGCGAAACGAAACCGAACTTCGGCAGACGACGATGCAGAGGCTGCTGACCACCCTCGAAACCGGGAGCGATCTTGCCGCCGGAACGAGAGGTCTGACCCTTGTGACCACGGCCACAGGTCTTGCCCAGGCCACTACCGATACCACGACCGGGACGCAGCTTTTCGCGACGGGCACCCGGCGCAGAACGCAGATCGTTCAGTTGCATGGCTTAGCCCTCCACACGGAGCATGTAATAAGCCTTGTTGATCATGCCGCGATTTTCAGGAGTATCCTGAACCTCGACGGTGTGACCAATGCGACGCAGGCCAAGACCCTTGACGCACAGCTTGTGATTGGGGATACGACCGCTGACGCTCTTGATCAGCGTGACCTTGACGGTGTTAGCCATGATCAGGAAATCTCCTCGACGCTCTTGCCACGCTTGGCAGCAATCGACTCAGGCGACTGCATCGCCTTCAGACCCTTAAAGGTGGCGTGAACCACGTTGACCGGGTTGGTAGAGCCGTAGCACTTGGCCAGTACGTTCTGAACGCCAGCAACTTCCAGAATGGCGCGCATGGCACCACCGGCAATCACGCCGGTACCCTCGGAGGCAGGCTGCATGTAGACCTTGGACGCGCCATGCGCGGCCTTGGTGGCGTACTGCAGAGTAGTGCCATTCAGGTCGACCTGGATCATGTTGCGGCGAGCCGCCTCCATAGCCTTTTGAATAGCAGCCGGTACTTCACGGGACTTGCCACGACCGAAGCCGACACGACCCTTGCCATCACCGACCACAGTCAGCGCGGTGAAGGTGAAGATACGACCACCTTTTACAGTTTTTGCGACGCGGTTAACTTGAACCAGCTTCTCGATGTAGCCTTCGTCGCGCTTTTGCTCGTTATTTGCCATAACTTAGAACTCCAGCCCGCCTTCACGAGCAGCTTCAGCCAGTGCCTTGACACGACCGTGGTACTTGAAGCCAGAACGGTCGAACGCCACCTGAGTGACACCTGCGGCTTTCGCGCGCTCAGCGACCAGCTGACCGACTTTCTTGGCAGCGTCGACGTTGCCGGTGGCGGCGTCACGCAGTTCTTTGTCCAGAGTCGAGGCGCTGGCCAGGACCTTGCCGCCGTCGGCCGAAAGGACCTGGGCGTAGATGTGCTGGGAAGAGCGGTACACGCAGAGGCGTACGGTTTCCAGCTCGCGCATCTTCAGGCGTGCCTTGCGAGCGCGACGCAGACGAGTTTCTTTCTTTACGCTCATTTGCTATGCCCTACTTCTTCTTAGCTTCTTTGCGACGGACTACTTCATCCGAGTACCGCACGCCTTTGCCCTTGTAAGGCTCAGGGCGACGGAAGTCGCGGATTTCAGCAGCCACCTGACCGACCAGTTGCTTGTCGACACCCTTGATCAGGATATCGGTCTGGCTGGGGGTCTCAGCGGTAACGCCTTGCGGCAGCTCGTAATCCACCGGATGCGAGAAACCGAGAGCCAGGGACAGCACTTGACCTTTGGCTTGCGCCTTGTAACCAACACCAACCAGCTGAAGCTTGCGCTCGAAGCCTTGGCTGACGCCGATCACCATGTTGTTGACCAGCGCACGGGTAGTGCCGGCCATGGCGTGAGTTTGCTGATCGCCATTACGGCCAGCAAAACGCAGCTCACCAGACTCCTGGATGACCTCCACGGACGGATGAACATTCAGTTCGAGAGCGCCTTTTGCGCCCTTCACCGAAAGCTGCTGACCAGACATCTTGATTTCGACGCCAGCAGGCAGCTTGACGGGGTTCTTAGCAACGCGAGACATGCTTATCCCCCCTTAGAACACAGTGCAGAGCACTTCGCCGCCAACACCAGCAGCCCGAGCAGCCCGATCAGTCATCACACCCTTGTTGGTGGAGACAATCGACACACCCAAACCGCCACGTACTTTCGGCAACTGGTCAACGGATTTGTACTGGCGCAGGCCAGGACGACTTACGCGCTTGAGCTCTTCGATGACCGGACGGCCTTCGAAATACTTCAGCTCGATGGACAGTTGCGGCTTGGCGTCGCCACTGACCTGGTATCCCGCGATATAGCCTTCACCTTGAAGAACGTTGGCAACAGCCACCTTCAGAGTGGAAGACGGCATGCTTACGACGGACTTTTCGGCCATCTGGGCATTACGGATACGAGTTAGCATGTCCGCTAACGGGTCCTGCATACTCATGGGCTCTTAGCTCCTAATACAAAAAAATAAGCCTTGGACGGCTCGTGTCGCCAACAGGCAAACCCCACAAAAATGCAAGGCTCAGGCGAGCCGGGCATTCTAGAGAGTTGCCAGAAACGAATCAAGCCCCATGAGGGGCTTGAACGAAAAACAAACAGGACCCGCAGGGCCCTGGATGCTTCTATTACCAGCTGGCCTTAACCAGACCCGGCACGTCACCACGCATTGCCGCCTGACGCAGCATGTTGCGCGCGAGGCCGAACTTGCGGTAAACGCCGTGCGGACGACCAGTCAGACGGCAGCGGTTGCGCAGGCGCGAAGCGCTTGCGTCACGAGGCTGCTTCTGCAGTGCGACCTGAGCTTCCCAGCGCGCTTCCGGAGAGGACTCCGGACTTGCGATGATTGCTTTCAGTGCAGCACGCTTCTGGGCGAACTTGGCGACCGTTTGCTGACGCTTCAGCTCACGGTTCTTCATGCTTTGCTTAGCCATGTGCCTACTCCAATCAGTTACGGAACGGGAAGTTGAAAGCACGCAGCAGAGCGCGACCTTCTTCATCCGTCCGAGCAGTAGTGGTCAGAGTGATGTCCAGACCACGCAGGGCATCGATCTTGTCGTAATCGATTTCCGGGAAGATGATCTGCTCTTTGACGCCCATACTGTAGTTGCCGCGGCCATCGAAGGACTTGGCATTCAGGCCGCGGAAGTCACGCACGCGCGGCAGGGAGATCGAAAGCAGGCGATCCAGGAATTCATACATACGATCACTGCGCAGCGTGACCTTGACGCCGATCGGCCAGCCTTCGCGAACTTTGAAGCCTGCGATGGACTTGCGAGCGTGAGTCACTACAACCTTCTGGCCGGTGATCTTTTCCAGATCGGCAACAGCATTGTCGATGATCTTCTTGTCACCGATCGCTTCGCCGATACCCATGTTGAGGGTGATCTTGGTGATACGCGGAACTTCCATCACGTTGCCAAGCTTCAGTTCTTCCTTCAGCTTGGGCGCGATTTCCTTCCGATAAACTTCTTTTAGTCGTGCCATGGTTATCTACCTAGCAGTCTCAAGCGTCAACCGGCTTCTGGGTCGACTTGAAGACACGAATTTTCTTGCCCTCTTCAACCTTGAAGCCAACGCGGTCTGCCTTGTTGGTCTCACCGTTGAAAATGGCGACGTTAGAGACGTGCAAAGGCGCCTCCTTCTCGACGATACCGCCCTGAACGCCGGACATCGGGTTAGGCTTGGTATGGCGCTTCACGAGATTGATCCCGCCAACGACCAGACGGTCGTCCGCGAGGACCTTCAGCACCTTACCGCGCTTGCCCTTGTCTTTGCCGGCGATGACGATGATCTCGTCGTTGCGACGAATCTTTTGCATGCGGCTACTCCTTACAGCACTTCAGGGGCGAGCGAGACGATCTTCATGAACTTCTCGGTACGAAGTTCACGCGTCACCGGCCCAAAGATACGGGTGCCGATAGGCTCCTGCTTGTTGTTCAGCAGAACAGCAGCATTGCCATCGAAGCGAATGATGGAGCCATCGGGACGACGAACACCGTGACGAGTGCGAACCACAACAGCGGTCATCACCTGGCCTTTCTTGACCTTGCCACGAGGAATCGCTTCCTTGACGGTTACTTTGATAATGTCGCCGATGCCGGCGTAACGACGGTGAGAACCGCCGAGCACCTTGATACACATGACGCGACGAGCGCCACTGTTATCAGCCACATCGAGCATGGATTGAGTCTGAATCATATAATTTCTCCGACCCCTAGCCCTTAGACTTCGACGGCGCGTTCAACGACATCAACCAGCATCCAGGACTTGGTCTTTGCCAGCGGACGAGTCTCGCGGATGGTGACCTTGTCGCCGATACGGCACTGGTTGGTTTCGTCGTGGGCGTGCAGTTTGGTCGAACGCTTCACGTATTTACCGTAGATCGGGTGCTTGACGCGACGCTCGATCAGAACGGTGATGGTCTTGTCCATCTTGTCGCTGACGACGCGGCCGGTCAGCGTGCGGACGGTTTTCTGAGCTTCAGCCATGATCACTTACCTGCCTGCTGGTTGAGCACAGTCTTGACACGAGCGATGTCGCGCTTGACTTGCGAGAGCAGGTGAGACTGCCCCAACTGGCCAGTCGCTTTCTGCATACGCAGATTGAACTGGTCCCGCAGCAGCTCGAGCAGTTGCTCGTTCAGCTGCTCAACGGATTTTTCACGAAGTTCATTCGCTTTCATCACATCACCGTCCGCTTAACAAAGGAGGTGGCGAGCGGCAGCTTTGCAGCGGCCAGGGCGAAAGCCTCACGCGCCAGCTCTTCGGAAACACCCTCGATCTCGTAGAGCACCTTGCCCGGCTGAATCTGGGCTACCCAGTACTCGACGCTACCCTTACCTTTACCCATCCGGACTTCCAGAGGCTTCTTGGTTACAGGCTTGTCGGGGAACACGCGGATCCAGATCTTTCCGCCACGCTTTACGTGACGGGTGAGCGCACGACGTGCAGCCTCGATCTGACGCGCGGTCAGACGACCACGGGAAACAGACTTCAGCGCGAATTCGCCGAAGCTGACCTTGCTACCGCGCTGAGCCAGACCACGGTTGTGGCCGGTCATCTGCTTGCGGAATTTTGTACGCTTGGGTTGCAACATTTGGCGTACCCCTTACTTAGCAGCTTTTTTACGAGGAGCAGGCGCTTGAGGCTTGAGCTCTTCATGGCGACCACCAATTACTTCGCCCTTGAAGATCCACACCTTCACGCCGATCACACCGTAAGTGGTGTGCGCTTCGTAAGTGTTGTAATCGATATCGGCACGCAGGGTGTGCAGAGGCACACGACCTTCGCGATACCACTCGGTACGGGCAATTTCAGCCCCACCCAGACGACCACTGACCTGGATCTTGATGCCTTTGGCACCAATGCGCATGGCGTTCTGTACGGCGCGCTTCATGGCGCGACGGAACATCACGCGACGCTCCAGCTGCTGAGCTACGCTCTGTGCAACCAGCATTGCGTCGAGCTCCGGCTTGCGGATCTCTTCGATATTGATGTGCACCGGCACACCCATTTGCTTGGTCAGGTCCTGACGCAGCTTCTCAACATCCTCACCCTTCTTGCCGATCACAATGCCGGGACGAGCGGTGTGGATGGTGATGCGTGCGGTTTGAGCCGGGCGATGGATATCGATACGGCTTACGGACGCGCTTTTTAATTTGTCTTGGAGGTACTCACGCACGTTCAGATCTGCAAGCAGATAGTCTGCATACGTACGGCCGTCTGCGTACCAGACGGAGGTGTGCTCCTTGACGATTCCCAGGCGAATGCCAGTGGGATGTACTTTCTGACCCATCTGATCGACTCCGTTACTTGTCCGCAACCTTGACAGTGATATGGCAAGACCGCTTGACGATGCGATCAGCGCGGCCTTTGGCACGCGGCATGATGCGCTTAAGCGAACGCCCCTCGTTGACGAAGACCGTGGAGACTTTCAAGTCATCCACATCTGCGCCTTCGTTGTGCTCGGCGTTGGCAACGGCCGACTCCAGCACTTTCTTCATGATCTCGGCGGCTTTCTTGCTACTGAAAGCCAGGAGGTTGAGCGCTTCGCCCACCTTCTTCCCGCGGATCTGGTCGGCGACCAGGCGGGCTTTCTGGGCGGAGATGCGAGCGCCCGACAACTTAGCGGCTACTTCCATCTTTCCTTACCCCTTAGCGCTTGCCTTTCTTGTCCGCCACATGCCCGCGATATGTACGGGTTGCAGCGAACTCGCCGAGTTTGTGGCCGACCATGTCTTCGGACACGAGGACCGGCACATGTTGACGACCGTTATGTACAGCGATGGTCAGACCGACCATTTGCGGCAGGATCATCGAACGACGCGACCAGGTTTTAACTGGCTTACGATCGCTCTTTTCCACCGCCGCTTCGACCTTCTTCAGTAGGTGAAGATCGATAAAAGGACCTTTTTTCAGAGAACGCGGCACTGTCGTATCCCTCTAGTTACTTGCGACGACGGACAATCATGTTATCGGTGCGCTTGTTAGTGCGGGTCTTCGCGCCCTTAGTCGGGAAGCCCCATGGCGACACCGGATGACGACCACCGGAGGTACGACCTTCACCACCACCGTGCGGGTGATCGACCGGGTTCATCGCGACACCACGAACGGTAGGACGAATGCCCTTCCAGCGCTTAGCCCCTGCCTTGCCCAGCGAACGCAGGCTGTGCTCGGAGTTCGAGACCTCGCCCAGGGTCGCACGGCACTCGGCCAGCACCTTGCGCATCTCGCCGGAGCGCAGACGCAGCGTCACGTAGGAACCCTCGCGAGCAACCAGCTGAGCCGAAGCGCCAGCGGAGCGAGCGATCTGAGCACCCTTACCCGGCTTGAGCTCGACACCGTGAACGGTAGAACCCAGCGGGATGTTGCGCAGCGGCAGGCTGTTGCCAGCCTTGATCGGAGCATTGATGCCCGAGACCAGCTGATCGCCAGCGCTTACACCCTTCGGCGCGATGATGTAGCGACGCTCACCGTCGGCATACTTCAGCAGCGCAATGTGCGCAGTACGGTTCGGGTCATATTCGATACGCTCGACGATGGCAGGAATGCCATCCTTGTTGCGACGAAAATCAACCAGACGGTAATGTTGCTTGTGACCACCGCCAATGTGGCGAGTGGTGATACGACCGTTGTTGTTACGGCCGCCAGTCTTCGACTTCTTCTCGAGCAGCGGTGCGTAAGGAGCGCCTTTGTGCAGCTCCTGATTGACCACCTTGACCACAAAACGGCGGCCCGCGGAAGTCGGTTTGCATTTAACGATTGCCATGATGCACCCCTTCCTTACTCAGCACTGCCGGAGAAATCGAGATCCTGGCCCGGCTGAAGCGCGATATACGCCTTCTTCCAGTCGTTGCGCTTGCCCAGACCGCGAGCGGTACGCTTGGTCTTGCCCTGAACATTCAGGGTGTTGACGGCGGCGACCTTCACGTCGAACAGGCTCTCAACAGCCTTCTTGATTTCCAGCTTGGTTGCGTCGGTCGCAACCTTGAAAACGAATTGCTTCTTGCTGTCAGCCAGCACGGTAGCCTTCTCAGAGACGTGCGGACCAAGCAGGACTTTGAATACGCGTTCCTGGTTCATCCCAGCAGCTCCTCGAATTTCTTCACAGCCGACACGGTGATCAACACCTTGTCATAGGCGATCAGGCTGACCGGATCGGAACCCTGGACATCACGCACGTCGACATGCGGCAGGTTGCGCGCAGCCAAGTACAGGTTCTGATCGACAGCATCGGAAACGATCAGCACATCGCTCAGGCCCATACCATTGAGCTTGCTAGCAAGCACTTTGGTTTTCGGCGCGTCGACGGCGAAATCTTCTACGACAACCAGACGCTCGGAGCGGACCAGCTCAGCAAGAATGGAACGCAGCGCAGCGCGATACATCTTCTTGTTCAGCTTCTGATCATGATTCTGCGGGCGAGCGGCGAAAGTTACGCCACCGCCACGCCAGATCGGGCCACGGCTGGTACCAGCACGAGCACGACCTGTGCCCTTCTGGCGCCACGGACGCTTGCCACCACCGGACACATCGGAGCGGGTTTTCTGCTGCTTGCTACCCTGACGACCGCCGGCCATGTAGGCGACGACTGCCTGGTGCACCAGCGTCTCGTTGAACTCACCACCAAAGGTGCGATCGGAGACTTCGATGGCCTGTGCGCCATTTACATTCAATTGCATGTGAACTCCCCCTTAACCGCGAGCCTTGGCGGCCGGACGCACGAGCACGTCACCACCAGTGGCACCGGGCACTGCGCCCTTCACCAAAAGCAGATTCCGCTCAGCATCGACACGCACGATTTCCAGAGACTGCACGGTTACGCGCTCGGCGCCCATGTGCCCGGACATCTTCTTGCCCTTGAATACACGACCTGGGGTCTGGCACTGACCGATAGAGCCCGGAACGCGGTGGGATACGGAGTTACCGTGGGTATTGTCCTGACCACGGAAGTTCCAGCGCTTGATGGTACCGGCGAAGCCTTTACCCTTGGACTGACCGGTGACATCCACCATCTGCCCAGCCTGGAAAATCTCAGCGTTGATCTGGTCACCAGCCTGGAACTCCTCGCCATCGAGGCGGAATTCCCAGACGCCACGACCAGCAGCAACATTCGCTTTAGCGAAGTGGCCGGCCTGAGCCTTGGTAACACGGGACGCGCGACGCTCGCCGACAGTGACCTGCACTGCACGATAGCCATCGCTCTCTTCATTTTTGAACTGAGTGACGCGATTCGGCTCGATCTCGATGACCGTAACCGGAATAGAGACACCATCCTCGGTAAAAACGCGGGTCATACCGCATTTGCGACCGACTACACCAATAGTCATTTTGAAACCTCTTGAGTGTACGGGGCTTTCACCCGCTATGGCCGCCCATTTCAGAGCGTTACACGACTAAAACTCTCAGGTTTTAGCCGAGGCTGATCTGCACTTCCACACCAGCCGCAAGATCGAGCTTCATCAGCGCATCGACGGTTTTGTCGGTCGGCTGAACAATGTCCAGCACACGCTTGTGGGTTCGAATTTCATACTGATCGCGCGCGTCTTTATTGACGTGCGGGGAGACCAGCACAGTGAACCGCTCTTTGCGGGTTGGCAGCGGAATCGGACCACGCACCTGAGCACCAGTACGTTTCGCGGTTTCCACGATTTCCTGGGTTGATTGATCGATCAGGCGATGGTCAAAAGCCTTCAACCGAATACGGATTTGTTGGTTTTGCATTTTGACCTCAGACTCCAAGTAGCCACCCTACCAGGCGCAATACCCCCGGTAAAAGGAGGCGCAATTGTACGGATGCGTCCATAGGGTGTCAATAAATGATCAACAATAGAAAAAGGCCCCCGAGGGGGCCTTTTTCATCATCGTCAATTATTACTCGACGATCTTGGCAACCACGCCGGCACCAACGGTACGACCACCTTCGCGAATTG
>NZ_DAMCPO010000020.1:56223-85570 GCF_032106285.1 Stutzerimonas kunmingensis | reverse complement strand
CTTCCCTGACTGTCAACTCGCTCTTCCCCCAGACTCCGCGAAGAACCTTTTTTTTTGCCTGCAAAACGCGTCCGCGGGTGTCGGGGCCGTAGCATTCCGCTACGCGAAAGCTCTGGCAAATGGCGGTAGTGCACACGCCATGCGGTGAGGCGCGGTCTATGCTTGAGCAAAGCCGATACGCCAAGGGTGGCGTGCTTGGCTGGAGTGCACCGTCTGACAGGCGCTGGGTTGGTCATTGGGTTCGCCTGCTGGACAGGGTTCTGCATACCAACAAGACAGACGAGGAACTGCCATGAGCGCTGCGTCCGTATATCCGGTTCGGCCCGAGGTGGCCGCTCAATCACTGACCAACGAAGCCAGCTACAAGGCCATGTACCAGCAGTCGGTGATCAATCCCGAGGGCTTCTGGCGTGAACAGGCGGCGCGGCTGAACTGGATCCGGCCTTTCACCGAGGTCAAGCGCACCTCCTTCGACGATCACCATGTGGATATCAAATGGTTCGCCGATGGCACGCTCAACGTCTCGGCCAACTGCCTGGATCGGCACCTGGCCGAGCGCGGCGATCAGCTGGCAATCATCTGGGAGGGCGATGATCCTTCCGAACACCGCGAGATCACCTACCGCGAGCTGCACCAGGAAGTCAGCAAGTTCGCCAATGCGCTGCGCGGGCAGGATGTGCACCGCGGCGACGTGGTGACCATCTACATGCCGATGATTCCAGAGGCCGCGGTGGCGATGCTGGCCTGTGCGCGCATCGGCGCTATCCACTCGGTGGTGTTCGGTGGCTTCTCCCCGGAAGCGCTGGCCGGGCGCATCATTGATGGTCAGTCGAAGATCGTGATCACCGCCGACGAAGGCGTTCGCGGCGGCAAACCCGTGCCGCTCAAGGGGAATGTCGACGAGGCGCTGACCAATCCCCAGACCAGCTGTGTGAAGAAGATCATCGTCGTGCGCCGCACGGGTGCGGACATCCGCTGGCACTCGCATCGCGACATCTGCTACGACGACCTGATGCGCGTGGCCGGTGAGGTTTGCGCGCCGAAGGAAATGGGGGCCGAGGAGCCGCTGTTCATCCTTTATACCTCCGGCTCCACGGGCAAGCCGAAGGGCGTTCTGCATACCTGCGGCGGCTATCTGCTCTATGCCGCACTGACTCATGAGCGGGTGTTCGACTACCGCCCCGGGGAGGTCTATTGGTGCACGGCCGATATCGGCTGGATCACCGGGCACAGCTACCTGATCTACGGCCCGCTGGCCAACGGCGCGACGACGCTGATGTACGAAGGCGTGCCGAATCATCCGGACGTTACCCGCATCGCCCGGATCATCGACAAGCACAAGGTGAACATCCTCTACACGGCGCCCACGGCGATCCGCGCCATGATGGCCGAGGGGGCCGCGGCGGTGGAGGGGGCCGACGGCTCCAGCCTGCGCCTGCTCGGCACGGTGGGCGAACCGATCAATCCCGAGGCATGGCACTGGTATTACGAAACGGTCGGCCAATCGCGCTGCCCCATCGTCGATACCTGGTGGCAGACCGAGACTGGCGGCATCCTGATCAGCCCGCTGCCGGGGGCGACCGCGCTCAAGCCAGGCTCCGCCACGCGCCCGCTGTTCGGCGTGGTGCCGGGGTTGGTGGACAACCTCGGCAACCTGCTCGAAGGCCCTGCCGAGGGCAATCTGGTGATCCTCGACTCCTGGCCGGGGCAGATGCGCACCATCTACAAGGACCACGACCGCTTCGTCGACACCTACTTCAAGACCTTCCGCGGCATGTATTTTACCGGCGATGGCGCGCGTCGCGACGAGGATGGCTATTACTGGATCACCGGAAGGGTGGATGACGTGCTTAATGTGTCCGGGCACCGCATGGGCACCGCGGAGATAGAAAGCGCCATGGTCGCCCATGCCAAGGTGGCCGAAGCAGCAGCGGTGGGCGTTCCGCATGCGCTGAAGGGGCAGGCGATCTACGTGTATGTGACCTTGGTCAGCGGCGTGCAGCCCACGGACGCGCTGCGCCAGGAGCTGCAGCAGTGGGTGCGCAAGGAGATCGGGCCGATCGCCGTGCCGGATGTGATTCAGTGGGCCCCTGGGCTGCCGAAGACGCGTTCCGGCAAGATCATGCGCCGGCTGCTGCGCAAGATCGCCACGGACGACTATGACGCGCTGGGCGATACCTCGACCCTGGCCGATCCTGGTGTGGTCGATCAGCTGATCGAGGCTCATGAGGCGGTGAAGAAGCGCTGAAGGCGAGGGCGACCGGAGCGTAGTCACGCAGCCGGTCGCCTTTACCAATGAGCCTGTGCCCGGCGGCAATGCCACGACTCGCCGGGCTCGATGTTTCCCGCTTGTATGGCCGCGGGATCAGACGCCGGCAGGCGGGCTTTTCAGGCTGTCATTGCCGGTTACGGTGGTGCCGTTGGTGGCTGCCGCGGCATTTGCTTGCAGTTGCTGACTATCCTTCTCCGAGCGTTCGAACGGCATGTGGTGCGAGCGGCCTTCGGCCATGCCGGCCTGTTCGTTGATTTCATTGAACACGCGCTTGGCCTCGCAGTGCCCGGTTACGCCACGGGACAGCGCCAGGCCGCCGATACCCAGCTGCAGCAGTCCGCCCAGGCCGCCGCGGCTGAGGCCCTTGGCAAGGAAATACAGCCCGCCGGCCAGGGACATGGCGCGTTCCCAGCCGTGGACGTTCTGATTCTGGTGGTTCGAAGAGTTGTTGTTCATTGGGAGGCTCCGACGAGGACATTCTCAATGAATGACTCTCGCCGGGGCAGGCTGTTCGGTGCCGCAGGTCGGCATCTGGCGGCAGCGCGGTGTAGTGGCTGTTGTGGGAAGCCAAACGGATGCAGGGGGAGCAGGGCTCACCAACGTGTGGGGGCGGTCTTGACCGCGAATTGTGAAAGCGCGACGGACGAACTTCGCCGCCAACACCGGCGCGGGGCGGCCGTGCTTCACGGTCGGCCCCAAGGATGAATGTCTCGCGCAACCAGACAGGCTGCGCGCGAGAGCGTGCTAACCGGCCATGCCGAACACCTTGAGCACGAAGGCGTACTCCAATGCCACGTCCTTGAGCGCCTGGTACCGACCGCTCATGCCACCGTGTCCGGCGCCGAATTCGGTCTTGAGCAGCAGCAGGTTGTCGTCGGTACGGGTGGCGCGTAGCTTGGCGACCCACTTGGCGGCTTCCCAGTACTGCACGCGGCTGTCGTTGTAGCCGGCCACTGCGAGCAGCGCGGGGTAGGCCTGGGCGCGGATATTTTCATAGGGCGCATAGGCCTTGATCCGCTCATGCACCTCCGGCTGATTCGGATCGCCCCATTCGTCGTACTCGGTCACGGTCAGCGGCAGATCGGCGTTGAGCATGGTGTTGAGCACGTCGACGAAGGGCACCTCGGCGACGGCCGCACCAAACAGCTCTGGGCGCATGTTCAGTACCGCGCCGATCAGCAGGCCGCCGGCGCTGCCGCCGCTGATGGCCAGGCGCGCCGAGGTTGTGTAGTCGTCGGCCAGCAGCTTCTCGGCGCAGGCGATGAAGTCGCTGAAGGTGTTCGGTTTGTGCTCCAGCTTGCCGGCACGGTACCAGGCCTCGCCGAGATCGCCGCCGCCGCGTACGTGGGCGATGGCGAAGACGAAACCGCGGTCGAGCAGCGACAGGCGCGCATGGGAAAACCACGGATCGAGGCTGTGCCCATAGGCGCCGTAACCGTAGAGATAGAGCGGAGCCGGCTTGCCGAAGCTGTCGCGGCGGCCGACCAGGCTGATGGGAATCTGCGTGCCGTCCTGAGCGGTCGCCCAGATGCGTCGACTTTCATAGGCGTCCGCATCAAAGGGGCCTTCCACCGGCGTTTCCTTGAGCACTTCCTGCGTGCCGTCGGCCAGCGTCAGCTGACGGACTTGCGCCGGGCGGTTGAGCGCCTCGTAGCGCAGGCGGATCACTGTGCTGGTGAATTCCAGCGAATTCTGTACATGCAGGCTGTAGGCCGCATCGGGCAGCTGCAGGCGATAGGGCTGCACGCCCTGCGGCCGCACTTCGATCACTGGTAGGCCGCTTTCGCGCAGGGTCAGGGTGATCGCCTCGGCATTCAGACTGACATCCTCGAGCATCACCGCGTCGTCATGCGGGACCAGTTCCTGCCAATGCTCCCGCTCGGGCTGCGCCTCCCTTGCGTGATAGAGGGCGAAGTTGATGCCCGCCTGATTGCTGCGGATCAGCCAGCTCCACTGACCTTCGTGGAGGCCATGATCGGGAAAGTACTCGTGGTCTTCCTGGCGTGGCGCCAGGCACGTCCATTGACCTTCCGGCTCGTCCGCCGACAGCACCCAGGCTTCGCTGGTGGTCTTGCTGTGTGAAAGGATGACCAGCTGGCGCTCGGAGCTGGTGCGGTAGCAATGCACGAAGAAGCGCCCGTCCGGGTCGTGATAGACCTCGCTGCTGCCCGTATCGCCAAGGCGATGGCGGTAGATCTTGTGCGGGCGGTGGGTGTCGTCCAGTTCACCGTAGAACAGCGTCTGGCTGTCGTTGGCCCAGGTCATGCTGCCGTCGCAATCGTCGAAGGGCAGGGCGGTCACGTCGCCGCTGGCGAGATCCTTGACGAACAGTCGGTAGATCTCGTCGCCTTCGCGATCGAGGCTGTAGGCCAGCTTGCTGTGGTCCTGGCTGACGCTGAACGCGCCCAGGGAGAGGAAGCCGCCTTCGGCCAGCTCGTTGGGGTCGAGCAGCAGCTGTTCGGCGTTCTCATCTACGGTGAGCGAACCATCGAGCGGCCGCGGGCAGCGATAGTGCCGCGGGTATTCGTCGCCAGCCGTGGTGCGCTGGTAATACAGCCACGGCCCCCAGGGCGACGGCAGGGACAGGTCTGTTTCGCGGATGCGGCTCTTTATTTCCTGAAACAGCGTCTCGCGCACTTCGGACTGGTCGGCGAGCTGTTCCTCGAGGTATGCGTTCTCTGCCTTGAGGTACGCCAGCACATCATCGGCGTCGCGATTCTCCAGCCAGCGATAGGGATCGGTGCCGGTGTCGGCGCGGGCGATGGGGGCGTTGGACATGCAGTAACTCCGGATTCGTTTCGCGGCCGCTAAGGCCGGTGATGGCATAGAGCGAGATGCGGCAGTGTACCTGCTCGGCTACGGCTAGGATTCAACAGACAAACGTGGCGTCGGTCGGTGACAGGTGCACGGCAAGGATCGGCGCGGTGAATGGCGGCGAATCGGAGTTGTCGATGATGACCGGGTGGTCGCGAAATGTCCGCTCGCAGGTGGCTTTCGGTTAGGCAAACCAGCTGATTGACAATGCTGAGCTTTTCCCCGAAGGTGTGCCGACCCAAATCAAACGGGCGTATGAATCGAGCGTTTGCCAGAGCAGATGCCGGTCACCCGGATTATCGTGTCGGTGGGTGTCGTTCGCCGCAAGGCGCGGCCGAGTAGGGCCGAAGACGTGAGACACGTAACGTTCAGCTTCCATACCTGGAGATCAGTTGATGATTTACGAAGGTAAAGCCATCACGGTTAAGGCTCTTGAGAGCGGCATCGTCGAATTGAATTTCGACCTCAAGGGTGAGTCCGTCAACAAGTTCAATCGCCTCACTCTCAACGATCTGCGCCAGGCCGTCGATGCCATCAAGGCTGACGCGTCGGTGAAAGGCGTCATCGTTACCAGCGGCAAGGACGTATTCATCGTCGGCGCCGACATCACCGAATTCGTCGACAACTTCAAGATGGCCGACGAGGAACTGGTCGCCGGCAACCTCGAAGCGAACAAGATCTTCAGCGATTTCGAAGACCTGGGCGTACCCACCGTGGCCGCCATCAACGGCATCGCCCTGGGTGGCGGTTTCGAGATGTGCATGGCTGCCGACTATCGCGTCATGTCCACCGCCGCCAAGGTCGGTCTGCCGGAAGTGAAGCTGGGCATCTACCCGGGCTTCGGCGGCACCGTGCGCCTGCCGCGTCTGATCGGTGTGGATAACGCTGTCGAGTGGATCGCCTCCGGCAAGGAAAACCGCGCCGAAGACGCCCTCAAGGTTCATGCAGTCGATGCCGTGGTCGCTCCGGAGAAGCTGCAGGCTGCTGCACTGGATCTGGTCAAGCGTGCCATTTCCGGCGAGCTGGACTACAAGGCCAAGCGTCAGCCGAAGCTGGACAAGCTCAAGCTCAACGCCATCGAGCAGATGATGGCCTTCGAAACCAGCAAGGCTTTCGTGGCTGGCCAGGCCGGCCCGAACTACCCGGCCCCGGTCGAAGCCATCAAGACCATTCAGAAAGCCGCCAACTTCACCCGTGACAAGGCCATCGAAGTCGAGGCCGCCGGCTTCGTCAAACTGGCCAAGACCTCGGTTGCACAGAGCCTGGTCGGCCTGTTCCTCAGCGATCAGGAACTGAAGAAAAAGGCCAAGGGCTACGACAAGCAGGCGCGCGACGTGAAACTGGCTGCCGTACTCGGCGCTGGCATCATGGGCGGCGGCATCGCCTACCAGTCGGCCGTCAAGGGCACGCCGATCCTGATGAAGGATATCCGTGAAGAGGGTATCCAGATGGGCCTGGACGAGGCCTCCAAGCTGCTCGGCAAGCGTGTCGAAAAAGGCCGTTTGACTGCCGACAAGATGGCTCAGGCGCTCAACGCGATTCGCCCGACCATGTCGTATGGTGATTTCGGTAACGTCGACATCGTCGTCGAAGCCGTGATCGAGAACCCGAAGGTCAAGCACGCCGTGCTGGCCGAGGTGGAAGGGCACGTTCGCGAAGACGCGATCATCGCCTCCAATACCTCGACGATCTCCATCAACTACCTGGCTCAGGCGCTCAAGCGTCCGGAAAACTTCTGCGGTATGCACTTCTTCAACCCGGTACACATGATGCCGCTGGTGGAAGTGATTCGTGGCGAGAAGACCAGCGAAGTGGCTATCGCCACCACCGTTGCCTACGCCAAGAAAATGGGCAAGAGCCCGGTCGTGGTCAACGATTGCCCGGGCTTCCTGGTCAACCGCGTGCTGTTCCCGTACTTCGGCGGCTTTGCCCGCGCCATCGCCCACGGTGTCGACTTCGTTCGCGCTGACAAGGTGATGGAGAAGTTCGGCTGGCCGATGGGCCCGGCCTATCTGATGGACGTCGTCGGCATGGACACCGGCCACCACGGCCGTGACGTGATGGCTGAAGGCTTCCCGGATCGCATGAAGGACGACACCCGTACGGCTGTCGATGTCATGTACGAAGCCAACCGCCTCGGCCAGAAGAACGGCAAGGGCTTCTACGCCTACGAGATGGACAAGAAGGGCAAGCCGAAGAAGGTCGTCGATGCCCAGGCCTACGAGCTGCTCAAGCCGATCGTTGCCGAGACTCGCGAGCTGTCCGACGAGGACATCATCAACTACATGATGATCCCGCTGTGCCTGGAAACCGTGCGCTGCCTGGAAGACGGCATCGTCGAGACCGCTGCCGAAGCCGACATGGGCCTGATCTATGGCATTGGCTTCCCACCCTTCCGTGGTGGTGCGCTGCGCTACATCGATTCGATCGGCGTCGCCGAGTTCGTCGCGATGGCCGACAAGTACGCCGACCTGGGCCCGCTGTACCACCCGACCGCGAAGCTGCGCGAGATGGCTGCCAACGGCCAGCGCTTCTACGGTTAATCGAGGGAGAGAGAATTCATGAGCCTGAATCCAAGAGATGCAGTCATCGTCGACTTCGGTCGTACCCCGATGGGGCGATCCAAAGGCGGCATGCACCGTAATACCCGCGCTGAAACCATGTCCGCACACCTGATCGACGGCGTGCTGGCGCGTAATCCGAAGATCGACCCGGCCGAAGTCGAGGACGTGATCTGGGGCTGCGTGAACCAGACCCTCGAGCAGGGCTGGAACATCGCCCGCATGGCTTCGCTGATGACGCGTATCCCGCACACCAGCGCCGGCCAGACCGTGAGCCGCCTCTGCGGTTCGTCCATGAGCGCCCTGCACACTGCCGTGCAGGCCATCCAGACCAACAACGGTGACGTGTTCGTCATCGGTGGTGTGGAGCACATGGGCCACGTCAGCATGATGCACGGCGTCGACCCGAACCCGCAGCTGTCGCTGTACGCCGCCAAGGCGTCCGGCATGATGGGCCTGACTGCCGAAATGCTCGGCAAGATGCACGGCATCACCCGCGAGCAGCAGGATGCCTTTGGTGAGCGTTCGCACCGCCTGGCGCACAAGGCCACGCTGGAAGGCAACTTCAAGGATGAAATCATCCCGATGGAAGGCTATGACGAGGATGGTTTCCTCAAGGTCTTCGATTACGACGAAACCATCCGTCCGGACACCACCCTGGAAAGCCTGGCTGCGCTGAAACCTGCGTTCAACCCGAAGGGCGGCACCGTGACTGCAGGTACTTCCTCGCAGATCACCGACGGCGCGTCTTGCATGATCGTCATGTCCGCCCAGCGCGCCAAGGATCTCGGCATCCAGCCGTTGGCCGTGGTTCGCGCAATGGCACTGGCTGGTGTAGACCCGGCAATCATGGGTTACGGCCCGGTGCCGTCCACCCAGAAGGTGCTCAAGCGCGCCGGTCTGACCATGGACGACATCAGTCACGTCGAGCTGAACGAAGCCTTCGCTGCACAGGCCCTGCCGGTGCTCAAGGACCTCAAACTCCTCGACAAGATGGAAGAGAAGGTCAACCTGCACGGCGGCGCTATCGCTCTGGGTCACCCGTTCGGTTGCTCCGGTGCGCGTATCTCCGGCACCCTGCTGAACGTGATGAAGCAGAACAACGGTACGATTGGTATTGCCACCATGTGTATCGGTCTGGGCCAGGGGATCAGTACGGTCTTCGAACGCGTCTAACAGACAGATGCAAATGACTGCGCTAGGCTGACAGCCAATCTCGCGACTGAGCGGGAATATGATTGTCAGCCGGTGCATGGAAGCCGGGGCCTGGTGCCCCGGTTTTTCTTTTTTGTATTTGTGTGGAGGTAGGCATGCAGTTGCAGCCGGGGCGTTATCGCCATTACAAGGGGCCGGAATATCGCGTGTTCGCTGTTGCGCGGCACTCCGAGACCGAGGAGTCGGTGGTGTTCTACCAGGCGCTGTATGGGGAACGTGGACTCTGGGTGCGCCCGTTGTCGATGTTCATCGAGACTGTCGAAGTCAACGGCGAAACGGTCCCGCGTTTCGCATTGATCGAAGCCGAAACGAGCGTTTTCGAAGGTTGAGCTGGCTAGCGGCCAGCAGGTCCGCGCTTGACCTCACCTCCATCGCCACTATATATAGCGGTGCTTTTCAGACAGAGCTTAAACCTTGCTGTTCGCTGGATGGCATCGAACGGCTGCTCTGATTCGCACCAGGCGGAGCCGGGCAGGGCGATTTTTCTGTCAGGTCGGCCCGTTCGCAAAACGCGCACTAACGTACGCTGATGCCTTGCCGTTTAGCGCCGGTGCGGGTATTCAAACTGTCGGAGGCGCCGCCTCTGTTCACCTCTAGATTCAGGAACTCTCCTCTCCATGGGTAAATCGCTGGTCATCGTGGAATCACCGGCCAAGGCCAAGACAATCAACAAGTATTTGGGCAACCAGTACGTGGTGAAGTCGAGTATCGGCCATATCCGCGACCTTCCTACCAGCGGCTCTGCCAACAAGGAGCCGGTCAAGCGCGGCAAGGCTGCGGCCGCCGAAGCGCCTGCGCTGTCGCCGAAGGAGAAGGCCAAGCGTCAACTCATCACCCGCATGGGGGTCGACCCGGAGCACGGCTGGAAGGCCAAGTACGAGATCCTGCCCGGCAAGGAAAAGGTCATCGAGGAACTGCGCCGTCTGGCCAAGGAAGCCGACACCATCTATCTCGCGACCGACTTGGATAGAGAGGGGGAGGCCATCGCCTGGCACCTGCGCGAGTCGATTGGCGGCGACGACAGCCGTTACAAGCGCGTGGTGTTCAACGAGATCACCAAGAAGGCGATTCAGGAGGCTTTCTCCAAGCCTGGCGAACTCGATCTGAACCGGGTCAACGCACAGCAGGCGCGTCGTTTCCTTGATCGGGTGGTTGGCTACATGGTGTCGCCGCTGCTCTGGGCGAAGATCGCCCGCGGGCTTTCCGCCGGCCGAGTGCAATCGGTAGCGGTGAAGCTGGTGGTCGAGCGCGAGCGTGAGATTCGCGCCTTCGTTCCGGAAGAATACTGGGAAGTTCACGCGGACCTGGCGAATGCGCAGCAGGCCAAGGTGCGTTTCGAGGTCGCGCGTGAGAACGGCGAAGCCTTCAAGCCGCTGAACGAAGCCCAAGCCACCGCTGCACTGGAGAAGCTCAAGGGCGCGCAGTACAGCGTCAGCAAGCGCGAAGACAAGCCGACGAGCAGCAAGCCCTCGGCCCCCTTCATCACTTCGACCCTGCAGCAGGCGGCGAGCAATCGCCTCGGCTTCGGTGTGAAGAAGACCATGATGATGGCTCAGCGCTTGTACGAAGCCGGTTACATCACCTACATGCGTACCGACTCGACCAACCTTTCCGCTGACGCGATCGGTATGGTGCGCGGTTTCATCGAGAGTGAGTTCGGCGACAAGTACCTGCCGGAAAAACCGAATGTCTATTCGAGCAAAGAAGGCGCGCAGGAAGCGCACGAGGCGATTCGCCCGTCCGACGTCAACCTGCGCCCGACCCAGCTTTCGGGCATGGAACGCGATGCCGAGCGTCTGTACGAGCTGATCTGGCGCCAGTTCGTAGCCTGCCAGATGCCGCCGGCACAGTACCTGTCCACCAGCGTGACCGTCGCTGCCGGCAATTTCGAACTGCGCGCCAAGGGCCGCATCCTGAAGTTCGACGGTTACACCAAGGTCATGCCGCAGCAGAGCAAGGCCGGTGAGGATGACGTGTTGCCGGAGATGAACAAGGGCGACGACATGAAGCTGCTCAAGCTCGACCCGAGCCAGCACTTCACCAAGCCGCCAGCGCGCTACTCCGAAGCCAGCCTGGTCAAGGAGATGGAGAAGCGCGGTATCGGCCGGCCGTCCACCTACGCCGCGATTATCTCGACCATCCAGGACCGCGGCTACGTCTCGCTGCACAACCGCCGTTTCTATTCGGAGAAGATGGGCGACATCGTCACCGAGCGCCTGTCCGAGAGCTTCAACAATCTGATGGACTACGGTTTCACCGCCGGCATGGAAGAGCATCTGGACGACGTCGCCCAGGGTGAGCGCGACTGGAAGCACGTACTGGACGAATTCTACGGTGACTTCCGCAAGAAGCTCGAGGTTGCCGAGGCCAGCGAGAACGGCATGCGTGCCAATCAGCCGACCGTGACCGATATCCCGTGCAAGGTCTGCGGTCGGCCGATGATGATCCGTACCGCTTCCACCGGCGTGTTCCTCGGCTGCTCCGGCTACAGCCTGCCGCCGAAGGAACGCTGCAAGTCCACCGTCAACCTGGTTCCGGGCGACGAGATCGCTGCCGATGACGAGGGCGAGTCCGAGTCTCGCGTGCTGCTTGGCAAGCACCGCTGCCCGATCTGCAGTACCGCGATGGATGCCTATCTGCTCGACGAGACGCAGAAGCTGCATATCTGCGGCAACAACCCGGATTGCTCGGGTTATGAGATCGAGAAAGGCCAATACCGCATCAAGGGCTATGAAGGCCCGAGCCTGGAATGCGACAAGTGCGGCAGCGAAATGCAGCTCAAGACCGGTCGCTTCGGCAAGTTCTTCGGTTGTACCAACGCCGAATGCAAGAACACCCGCAAGCTGCTGAAAAATGGCGAAGCCGCGCCACCGAAGATGGATGCGGTGAAGATGCCCGAGCTCAAGTGCGACAAGGTCGACGACACCTACGTACTGCGCGATGGCGCTTCCGGCCTGTTCCTGGCTGCCAGTCAGTTCCCGAAGAATCGCGAAACCCGCGCGCCGCTGGTGCGTGAGCTGATTCCGCACAAGGACGAGATCGATCCCAAGTACCACTTTCTGCTCGATGCGCCGCAGAAGGATCCGGAAGGCCGCTTCGCGGTAATCCGCTTCAGCCGCAAGACCAAGGAGCAGTACGTGCAGACCGAAGTGGACGGTAAGCCGACCGGCTGGAAAGCGTTCTACGACGGCGGCAAGTGGAAGGTCGAAGACAAACGCTGATTTCTTTGCGGTCGACCGCTCAGCAGGTCGGCCGCACCGAGCGCGTTCTTCAGATCGGCTGACACTTCGTCAGCCGATCTGGTGCGGCAACCTGTGAAGGTCCATTCTCTGTCCATCTTCTTTCGGAGAGCACGCCATGGCTCACGAGCTCTACACACGTACCAACCAGAAGATATTCTTCGCCGGTTTGTCACTGGAAAGCTGGCGCAAGGCCGAAGAATCTGCCTCGATGAATTCTCAAGGTTTGATTCAGGCCGAACGTGAGGCTTGCCTGTTCCACCTTTACGGTGCCTTGCTTGGACTGTGCCATGAGATCGCCGGTTACTACCGATCGCCCGGTGCGGATGCGCCTGTCGTCGAGGCATTTCTGACCCGCAGCGTGCTCGAGGCTGCGCCGAGCCCGGAACTCGCCGAATTGCTGGAATTGTCGGAGCAGCCAAGCACCTGGCTCGGGCAGTTGCTTACCGCCTACAAGCAGCTGCTCCAGCCGCCACGCGCTCCTGCCAAAGCCAAGACTGATCCGCGCCAGCCGTTGATCGAGGCAGTCAGTGTCGAGGACGATGTGCCACCGCTGTCGCGCGTCGAGCTGGAAGCCTGGCGACAGAACCTCAAGGGTCTGGCATTACGTTTTCGTGAGTCGCTGACCGAATGGTGACACTCGGGACCGTGGCGTCAGCCGCGGTGCCTGATGCTCAGGACCATGGCGATGCCGCCGAGAATCGCCGCACCTGAGATGATCAGCGTTGCTGTCAACGCTTCACCCAGCAGCACAGCCCCGGCGATGGCTGTGAGTAGCGGAACGCTGAGCTGGACGCTCGCCGCCTGTATTGCCGCAAGACCGGGCAGCGCCGCGTACCAGATGGCGTAGCCGACGCCAGAGGTCAGCGCCCCGGAGAGCAGGGCGTACACGATTCCTGGCGCATTCCATTGCTGCTGGCCAAGCGTCACCAGACAAAGTATTGCGGCCAGCGGCACGGCCTTGATGAAATTGCCCGCAGTTGCTGCAAGGGGGGTGCTCGCGCCCCGTCCACGCAGCGAATAGATGCCCCAGGCGACACCGGACAGCAGCATGAGCAGTGCGCCGTCCAATGCCGGCGCGCTGCTTCCCGGCAGCAGCAGAATCAGCAATCCGCTCAATGCCAACAGCAAGCCGGCAATCTGCCAAGCGCTAAAGCGCTCGCCCCGCAGCAATCCCCAAGCAAGCATGCTCAACTGCACCGCGCCGAACAGCAGCAGGGCGCCGGCTCCGGCATCCAGGTTGATATAGGCGTAGGAAAAACTAGCGGCGTAGACGAACAGCGCCAAGGCGCTGAACAAATCTCCGCCCTGCGACTGTCTCGGCGTGCCGATTCGCAACATTAGCCAGAGCGTGAGCGCTCCGGCCAGTATACGGAGGCCGGTGAAGCTGGCCGGGTCAATAGCGGTGTCCCGCAAGGCGATACGGCATAGGATCGAGTTGCCGGCAAATGCAAGCATGGCCAAGGCGGTAAGCAGCAAGGTGCGGGTTGTCATACACAATCCTTATCGAGCGCCGGCGCGCGCTTTTTTTGTGCATGCTACGTGTCGGTATCCATAGCCGCATCGTTTTGTTGGTCGGGCAACGCACGGCTGCATGATGCTGCTACCTATCGGGGTGTTGCTAGCGAAAGGAGCTTGAGGCCTGCAAAGGCTGTCCTGAGGCTGGTCGGCTGCTACAATGGCCGCCTTTCACGCGGAGCTGATCCATGCCTACATCTTTTCTGGAAATCGTCGAGCTACCTGACGGGCGCATCGTGCTTCGTCGTGCCGAGGACGAAGAGGTGTTGGTCACGCTGAATTTTTCGGAAGACGCCAAGCTATTTCTACAGGGGCAGCACGTCGAGATTGCCAAGGCGATGTTCAATGTCGGCGTTCAGATGGCCGGTCGCATGTCGGAAGGGGATTTCGAGCGTGACGATGAAGAGCCGCGTGTTCTGCACTGAGTGAGCTAGTGCTCGAGCGTTATAGCTTCAGGATTCCATCCGCGATTTTCAGCACGTCCCTGTGCCGTGCGGTTCAACATCCGAGACGAATATTCAGACTCTGAGCTGCGCCCAGGCTGGCGGCTGCGCATAGTTTGCTACGTGTTGCCCCATCGAGCTGATCAAACCAGCTGACCACGGTATGGCTGCACCCCGAGGCCAGGGCTTTGCAGGCGAGTTCCATCGCGCCCTCGGCGTCGCGTGGCTGCAGCAGGATGATGCGTTCGCGATTCAGACCGCACTTGCGCAGCCAGTTCTGCGAGAGGAAAGCAGGCGGGGCAATCAGCGTCAGCCAGCGGCTGTCCGCTGCATCGCCGAGTTCACGCAGGATCGGGGCAAGCAGCAGGTGGCAGTGCTCGCTGCTGCCACTCAGGCTCAACTCGCTCAGATATTCCTTGTCCTGCTCGGGTTTGTTGCGTGGTTTCAGGTTGCCAAACGGTGCCAGGCTTTGCGCAATGACGCCGTCGAACAACGAAAGTTGGGGCCGGGAAGTGCTGGTCTGGTACTGCATGAACCTTCTCCTTAGCGGCGGATGACGCCGACACTCAAGCCTTCTATCACCAGTTCCTGCTGTTCGAGGTCGACCTCGATGGGCGCGAACTCGGGGTTTTCAGCCAACAGCCAAACCTTCTTGCCGTCACGCTTGAAACGCTTCACCGTGACTTCGTCACCGACACGAGCAACCACGATCTGGCCGTTGCGGGCCTCGCGGGTGGTGTGCACGGCCAGCAGGTCGCCATCAAAAATGCCGACGTCTTTCATGCTCATGCCGTGGACACGCAGCAGATAATCGGCGCGCGGATGGAAAAACGCGGGGCTGATCTGGCAGGATTCTTCGACATGTTGCTGCGCCAGAATCGGCGCGCCGGCAGCAACGCGGCCGATGATCGGCAGGCCGTTTTCGGATGCGGCGGGTTCGAAGTCCGGAATACGTATCCCGCGAGACGCCCCGGGCGTCATCTCGATAGCGCCCTTGCGGGCAAGTGCCTTGAGATGTTCTTCGGCAGCGTTGGGTGACTTGAAGCCGAGTTCCTGAGCGATCTCTGCGCGAGTGGGTGGATACCCATTGTCTTCCAGGCAGCGCTTGATGAACGCGAGGATTTCCGTCTGGCGAGGCGTCAGCTTGATCATGTCGGTCTCTGTTCTTTTATACAGTGACTGGGATTATATACAGTGATCCGACCTTGGCAACGAATGATTATGATGGTTTTGAAAGCACATCCGGCGTGCTCCGTGGTCTGTCTGCGACAATGACGCTAGTGCCACAAGGCGTTTCGTGGTTGACTTGCCGGTCGGTGAAACGTAAGTTTCAAACAGTTGTTTGTCTTTCGGAGGGGGCATGGCGCAGTCGGAAACAGTTGAGCGCATTCTTGATGCAGCGGAACAGCTGTTCGCGGAAAAAGGCTTCGCCGAAACCTCGCTTCGCCTGATCACCAGCAAGGCTGGGGTCAACCTCGCGGCAGTGAACTATCATTTCGGTTCGAAGAAGGCGCTGATCCAGGCGGTGTTCTCGCGTTTTCTCGGGCCATTCTGTGCCAGTCTCGAGCGTGAACTGGATCGACGCGAGGCATTGACCGACAAGAAGGACACGCTCGAGGAACTGCTGGAAATCCTCGTCGAGCAGGCCTTGGCGGTCAAACCGCGCAGCGGCGATGATCTGTCCATCTTCATGCGCCTGCTGGGCTTGTCTTTCAGTCAGAGCCAGGGCCACCTGCGCCGCTATCTGGAAGACATGTACGGCAAGGTGTTCCGTCGCTACATGCTCAAGGTGCATGACGCGGCGCCGGCCATTCCGCCCATCGAACTGTTCTGGCGTGTGCACTTCATGCTTGGTGCGGCGGCATTCAGCATGTCGGGTATCAAAGCACTGCGCGCTATTTCCGAGAACGATTTTGGCGTCAGAACCTCGATCGAGCAGGTCATGCGTATGATGGTGCCGTTTCTCGCGGCCGGCATGCGCGCCGACAGTGGCATTGATGACAACACGCTGGCGGCGGCGCAACCGATCGCACGGCGCAACGCAGTGGCCATTCCGGCGAAGGCTTGAGCTACAAGCCTGCCGGGTGATCGGCTAAGCTAGCCGCCCATGGCATTTCTCGATTTTCTGCATATTTCCATCGCCGATCAGCAGCTCTATGGCTTCGCTGAGGGCCAGTTGCGTATGCGCTTTTCTGTCTCTACGGCACGCAATGGTGCGGGCGAGCTGAACGGTTCCGGTTGCACGCCGCGCGGTCTGCATCAGGTGCGTGCGCGCCTCGGTGACGGTTTGCCTCAAGGTGCGGTGTTGCGTGGGCGGCGCTGGACAGGGGAGGTATGGTCCCCTGAGCTTCACGGAATTTCTCCCGGTCGTGACTGGATCCTGACCCGGATTCTCTGGCTCAGCGGGTGCGAGCCTGGAGTCAATCGCCAGGGGCAGGTCGATACCTTCCGCCGTTACATCTACATTCACGGCACCCCCGATTGTGAGCCGATGGGCGTACCTCTTTCCCACGGTTGCATTCGCATGCGCAATGCCGACCTGCTGCAACTCTTCCCATTGGTGCCGCCTCACTGTGCGGTGCGCATTGACGAGGCGCCCTGTCCCGATTGGGCTGCCGCTGAACTCGAATAAGGATCCCTTCTGCATATGCACGGTTCACTGATGCTGGACATTGCTGGTACCTGGTTGACTGCCGAAGATCGCCAGCTGCTTCGCCAGCCCGAGGTCGGCGGGCTCATTCTGTTTGCCCGAAATATCGAGCACTCGCGCCAGGTCGACGAGCTGTGCCGATCGATTCGAGCCGTGCGGCCAGACCTGCTGTTGGCGGTGGACCAGGAGGGTGGCCGCGTCCAGCGTCTGCGCCAGGGTTTCGTACGGCTTCCGCCGATGCGCGAACTTGCGCGCTGCTCCGACGCGCCGCGGCTGGCGGAAGCCTGCGGCTGGGTGATGGCGACCGAGGTACTCGCTGCGGGCCTGGATTTTAGCTTCGCACCGGTTCTCGATCTTGACCACCAGCGCAGTGCCGTGGTGGGAACGCGTGCATTCGAAGGCGATCCGCAGGCCGCCGTAGTGCTGATCGACGCGTTCATCCGTGGCATGCACGCCGCGGGTATGGCCGCAACCGGCAAGCACTTTCCCGGTCATGGCTGGGCCGAGGCGGACTCCCATGTGGCGATCCCGGTCGACGAACGAAGTCTTGAGGAGTTGCGCCGCTGTGATCTGATTCCCTTCAAGGCGCTGAGCGGCACGCTCGATGCGATCATGCCGGCGCACGTGATCTATCCTCAGGTCGATGACCAGCCCGCAGGTTTTTCGCAGCGCTGGCTGCAGGACATCCTGCGTAACGAGCTCGGCTTCAAGGGCGTGATCTTCAGTGACGATCTGTCGATGGCGGGCGCGCACGTTGCCGGCGATGCGGCCGATCGCATCCAGGCAGCGCTGGTTGCCGGCTGTGACATGGGGCTGGTGTGCAATGATCGGGCGGCGGCTGAACTCGCGTTGGCTGCGCTGCAGCGCCTCAGCGTCACGGCGCCGCCTGCGCTTTCGCGTATGCGCGCTCGTCGGGAGTGCGCTGCTGAGTACAAGCAGAATCCGCGTTGGCTTGACGCCATTGGCGCGCTAAAGGCCGCCGACCTGATTGACTGACCCTTTTTCTTTCAAGGAATACCCATGACTGTCCATGCCATCATCGGCGGCACCGGCCTGACTCAGTTGAGCGGCTTCAAGATGCAGCGCGCGCAGCTCATCGATACGCCTTACGGGCGCCCGTCCGGTGAAATCCTGCGTGGCGAATACAGCGGCCGAGAGGTGCTGTTCCTTGCACGGCATGGCCATCCGCACCGCATTCCGCCACATCAGGTGAATTACCGAGCCAACTTATGGGCGCTGAGGCAGGCCGGGGCGGAGGCGATTCTTGCAATCAATGCGGTCGGTGGCATCCATTCGGCCATGGGCTCCGGACATTTTTGCGTACCCCATCAGATTGTCGATTACACCTACGGTCGCGAACACACCTTCTTCGAAGGCGATATAGATCACGTGACCCACATCGATTTCAGCTATCCCTATGACGAAGCGCTGCGCGAGCGCCTGATCGGCGCACTCGGAGCCGAGGGCTATGCGTTCAGCAGCCACGGTGTGTATGGCTGCACGCAGGGTCCGCGGTTGGAAACCGTAGCGGAGATCACCCGTATGGAACGCGACGGCTGCGACATCGTCGGTATGACCGGAATGCCCGAGGCTGCGCTGGCGCGCGAACTCAACCTGCCTTATGCCTGCCTGGCGCTGGTGGTCAATCCGGCGGCCGGCAAGGCGAGCGGGGTGATCACCATGACCGAGATCGAAGCGGCACTGGCTGCCGGCATAGGCAAGGCGCGACAGGTCCTCGCAAGCGTGCTGGCGACGTGAGTGATCCGCGGCGCACTGCAATGCGGAAGCGCTTTGTCTGAAACGTCGTTGTCATATTGCGGCCTGAGACTGGTATTTTTGCGGTGGCCCCCGTTGCGGCAAGCATGCTGCTTGCTACACTTGGCCGTCCTTTGGAGTACCGGAATGTTTTGCCAGGCACACACAATAAGAATTCTTAGAACCGTCGTGTTGCTCTGCCTGCTTGGCGGCATGGCCGGATGCTCGACCTGGTTTTCGGGCGATTTCAAGGACCCTACGGTCGAGCTCACCAAGGTCGATATCATCAAGGCGCGGCTGCTGGAACAGCAATTCATGCTGCGTTTTCGTATCGACAACCCCAACGATCACAGCCTGCCGGTGCGCGGGCTGATCTACAAAGTCCATCTCAACGACGTGGAACTGGCCAGCGGCGAGTCCAGTGGCTGGCTGACGGTGCCTGCCAACAGCTTCGAGTACTACGAGGTGCCGGTTCACACCAACCTCTGGCGCCATATGAAGTACATCGTGCGTCTGCTGGAGAAGCCCGATCGTCCGATCGCCTACCGCCTGGCCGGTGAGCTCAAGACCGGGCTGATGATGGGCCGGCGCGTGCACATTTCCAGCAATGGCGAGATAATCCCGGGCAACTTTATTCCGGAGTAGTACCCAGATGAGTCAAGAGCCCCACGTACATGGTCCCGACTGCAACCACGATCACGACCATGACCATCACCACGTTCATGGCCCGCATTGCAATCACAGCCACGAACCTGTGCGTAATCCGCTGAAGGACGTCGGTCGCAATGACCCGTGCCCTTGTGGCAGCCAGCAGAAGTACAAGAAATGCCACGGCGCCTGAGCCTGTCATGACCCTGGCCATCGGTCTGTTCGTCATCGCCACGCTGCTGATTGCTGCGCTGGGCGGCTATGCGCTGTATCTCTGGCGGCGTGTCTGGCGCAACGAGCGGTTGCAGGCAGAGGCGCGGACGCAGCAGCAGACCGCGCTGGCGGAGGATCTGCGAATCCTCGCCAGCTGCCTGCTGGAGGAGCAAGTCCCGCTCATCGAAGGGGCAATCCGCATCAAGGTGCTGCTCGACAACTATGATGTGGCGCTGGGGCAGCATCCTCGTTGTCAGGTCTTCCAGCAGCTGTTCGAGGCCACCGAGCAAGTGCCGACCCATGCGGCCTGGAAGGCGCTGGACAAGCAGGAGCGGCGCCGACATGAAGCGCAGTTCAGTGCCCTCGAGCTGCAGCACAAGGCCGAGGCTCGGCGTTCGGCCCGTTGGCTGCTCGACGAAGCTCTGCCAAAATCCCGCGACGCGGCCTGATCGACCGATCTTCTTCGCCGCGCGCCCTCTAATCTGTCAGTACCATCCCTTGCCAAGCTCGCTCAGGAGTCTTTGATGTCTCTGCGTCTGCCGTTCGCCCTGGTTCGCCTGACGCTGGGGGCCGCGCTCGGCCTGGCCGGCCTTGGCGGTTGTCAGGCCTATCTCGATAATCGCTACAGCGCCAGCCTGCCGCCGCCGCAGGGCATTCAGCCGCTGACCGGCCTGGCAGGCAGCGCGAGCATCCGGCGCAATTCGCTGGGCATGCCGCTGATCGAAACCTCGTCGTTCCACGATGCGCTGTTCGCCATGGGTTACGTCCACGCCACCGATCGTCTGAGCCAGATGGTCAGCCTACGGCTGATGGCTCAAGGGAGATTGGCGGAGATGGTCGGCCCCGGCGTGTTGGAGACCGACCGCTTCATGCGCGCGGTGAATCTGCGCCAGAGCGCCGAGCTGCTCTATCGCGAGTCCTCGCCGCGGATGAAGAAGTTCTTCGAGGTCTACGCCCGCGGCGTGAACGCCTACCTGTATCGCCATCAGGACAAGCTGCCGATGGACCTTGCCGAGTCCGGCTACAAGCCTGAGTACTGGAAGCCCGAGGACTCGGTGCTGGTGTTCTGTTTGCTCAACTTCGGGCTTTCGCAGAATCTGCAGGAAGAAGTGGCGGCGCTGCTGCTGGCGCAGAAGGTGGGTAGCGACAAGCTCGCCTGGTTGCTGCCCATCTATCCGGACGAAGCATTGCCGTTCGCTGAAGCCGACAAGCTCAACGGACTCGCGCTGGGTGGATCGGTACCAGGGCTGGCGGCGATCGAGCAAGCGGCGCAAAACTTGGCATCGTTGACCCCGACTGGGATGGCTGCGTCGAACAACTGGGCCATTGCCGGCAGCAACACCCGTAGCGGCAAACCGATTCTGGCCAACGACACGCACCTGCCGCTGTCGATGCCTTCGTACTGGAATTTCATGCAGGTCCGCGCACCGAAGTTCCAGGCCGCGGGTGTCACCATCGCCGGGGTGCCCGCAGTGGTCGCCGGTTTCAACGGCAAGCTCGGCTGGGGCATGACCATGGTGATGGGCGACAATCAGGACCTCTATCTCGAGCAGGTGCGCCGCGAAGGCTCGCGGCTGATGTACCTGGCCGATGGCAAGTGGCTGCAGGCCCGCGAGCGGCACGAAACCTACTTCGTCAAAGGCGAGCGGCCAATTCGCGAGACCATCTACGAAACCCGTAATGGGCCTCTGCTGAACACGGCGCTCGGCGAGCGCAAGCACCCCTTGCAACCGCTACAGCTCCGCAGTGGTTACGGCCTTGCGCTGAAAACCACGCAGCTGGAGGCCGATCGCACCCTGGATGCCTTCTTCGATCTGTCCCGCGCGCAATCGGTGGATCAGGCCTTCGAGGCGACCCGCGAAATTCGTGCGACGGCGCTGAATCTGGTGTTTGCTGACCAGCAGGGAATCGGCTGGCAGGTCACCGGACGCTTCCCAAATCGTCGCGAGGGATTGGGGCTGGTGCCGTCGCCGGGTTGGGACAATCGTTATGAATGGGACGGCTTCGCTGATCCGATGCTGCATCCCTACGACCAGGATCCTATCCAGGGCTGGCTCGGCACCGCCAACCATCGCAGTGTACCGCGCGGTTACGGGATGCAGCTTTCCAGCTCCTGGTATGGCCCCGAGCGCTATGAGCGCCTGGCAGAACTGGCGGGGCGGGGCAAGCATGACACCCGCAGTACCATCGCGATGCAGTACGATCAGGTCACGCCGTTCGCCGCCAAGCTCAGGGCAATGTTCGAGGCGCCGGGCATGGCCGAGCCATTGCACAAGGCGATCGATGCACTGCCGGCCGCCGAACGCAGTAAGGCGCGAGAAGCGCTGGATCGACTGATGGCGTTCGACGGCAAGCTCGCTGCGGATTCGGCCGATGCTGCGCTGTATGGCGCTTTCCTGCACGAAAGCGCGCGGCAGACGTTCCTCGACGAGCTTGGGCCGGAAGATACGCAGGCGTGGCGAGCGCTGGTGCAGACGGCTAACACGTCCTACTCGGCGCAGGCGGACCATTTGCTCGGACGTGAAGACAGCCCGTTCTGGAACGACCAGCGGACTGCGCAAACCGAAGACAAGCCGGCGATTCTGGCACGCAGTCTTGCTGGTGCGGTGAGTCTGCTGGAAGGCCGCCTAGGCAACGATCGCTGTGCGTGGCAGTGGGGCAAGCTGCACACCGCCAGCTGGACCTCTGGCGCAACGCAGTTGGCGCAGCATATGCCTGCCAGCCAGCGGAGCAAGAGCAACGCCATCGGCAGCTACCTGGATCGCGGCCCCTTTGCCATGGGCGGCGACCACAGCACGCTGAATGCCTCGGCCTATCACCTGGGAACGGACTTCGATACCTGGCTGATCCCGGCGATGCGCATCATCGTCGACTTTGGCCGCGACGAGCCGATGATAGGCCTCAACAGTTCAGGCCAGTCGGGCAATCCGGCCAGCGCGCACTACGCCGATGGCATCGACACGTGGATGAAGGCGAATTACATGAGTTTCCCGTTCAAGACGGAGAATCTCGACAAGGTCTACGGCACGCAGCGCCTGCTGCTGACGCCCGCCGGCAAGTGAGGAGGGGCGCCGCGCCGGCACTAGGCCGGTTGCGGCGCTGCTGGCGCTACTTCGAGAACGCGGATCATGTCCGGAGTCGGGTAGTGCCAGCGCACGTCCACATCCCAAAACTGCGCGCCGTAACGCCGCTCCGGTTCGGGCTTCTGATAGGCCGGGCGCGGGTCCTGCGCCAGGCACTGTTCGATGAGTTCGACCAAGGGCTCGCCCAGGCGCAGTGCTTCGCGGCGGGCTTGCAGCAACCCCGATTCCGACCATTGCACCTCGATCAACTCTGGCGCGTCGGCGGCCATGTCGTTGCGTGCGTCAGGCAGCGCATCGGCGTAGGGCACGTAGGGTTTGATGTCCAGCACCGGCGTGCCGTCCAGCAGATCGATGCCGGAGATGAAAAGCCGATCCGCTTCGACGCGATCCAATCTGACCACCGATTGACCGATACCGTTGGGGCGGTGCGTGGCACGGGTGGCGAACACGCCGACCATGCGATTGCCGCCCAGACGTGGCGGGCGAACCTTGAGGCGGGGTTTGCTTTCCAGCGCCTGATGGAAGAGAAACAGCAGCCACACATGGCTGACCTGTTCGAGCCCGGCTACTGCATCACCGCTGTCGAACGGCGGCAGCAACTCCAGCACACCACGTGCGGCTGGCGCCAAGCTCGGTTGGCGTGGGATGGCGAACTTCTCCTTGAAGCAGGAGCGGACGTAGCCGATCGGCGAGACGCTGTGATCCATGAAGGCTGGCCTGGGAAGCAGTCGGGCGGCTGCGCATCTTACCCGCTATGGCCGCCCGTTGCGCTTCCAGCAGGCCGACACGCACATGCATCGCCGGCCCGCCGTTGACGTGTTACAGGCCGAGCAGATTGGCGACGTAATCAGCATCCTTGTCGCCGCGGCCGGAGAGGTTGACGAGTATATGGCTTTCCTTGCTCAGCGTCGGTGCGCTGCGGATGGCCCAGGCCACTGCGTGGGCGCTTTCCAGGGCCGGGATGATGCCTTCGACGCGGGAAAGGGTCATAAAGGCGTCGAGGCATTCCTGGTCGGTCGCGGTCTGGTAGTTCACCCGACCTAGATCCTTCAGGTAGCTGTGCTGCGGGCCGACGCCCGGGTAGTCCAGGCCGGACGCAATCGAGTGCACCGCAGACGGGTTGCCATCGGCATCCTCCAGCACATAGCAGGCCATGCCATGCAGTTCGCCTGGCTTGCCTTTGGACAGTGTGGCCGAGTGGCGGCCTGGCTTGTCCAGGCTTTCACCCGCTGGCTCGATACCGACCAGCTCGACCGCGGCATCTTCGAGAAAGGCGGTGAACATGCCCATGGCATTGGAGCCGCCACCGACGCAGGCAACCACGTGGTCGGGCAGGCGGCCATGTTTGGCGAGGAACTGCTCACGGGCCTCGGTGCCGATGATCGACTGGAAGTCGCGAACCATCTTCGGGAACGGATGCGGACCGACCACCGAGCCGATGGCGTAGATGTAGTTGTGCGGGTCCTTCAGGTATTCCTCGAAGGCGCTATCCACCGCTTCCTTGAGCGTCGCGGCGCCGCGGGTGACCGCTACCAGCTTGCAGCCGAGGATCTTCATCTTGGTGACGTTCGGGTGTTCCTTCTCGATGTCCACCTGTCCCATGTGGATCTCGCAGGGAATGCCGACCAGCGCGCAGGCAGTAGCCAGGGCAACCCCGTGCTGGCCGGCGCCAGTCTCCGCGATCACCTTCTTCTTGCCCATGAATTTGGCCAGCAGCGCCTCGCCCAGGCAGTGATTGATCTTGTGCGCGCCGGTGTGGTTCAGGTCTTCGCGCTTCAGATAGATCTGCGCGCCACCAAGCTGCTCGGACAGCCGCCGCGCATGGAAGATCGGGCTTGGCCGACCCACGTAGTCGGCGAACAGTGCGGCCAGTTCCTGCTGGAAGTCATCACGCTGGCGAATTTCCTCGTAGGCGAGATTGATGTCGTCCATCGCTTGCTTGAGGTGCGGTGGGACCAGCTGGCCGCCATAGGGGCCGAAATATCCGTTGGCGTCGGGCATGGCGGTGAAGCGAGGATCGGACGACATGAACACATCTCTGCAGGTGGAATGGGAAGAAGGATGCTGCTGCGCGGGGCCGATCATAAGTCAGCGCACAATCGCTGAAAACGCCGAGCTGGGGCGGAGCGCTGGGCCGCTCGTGGCGAGGCGATTCGCATGAACGAAGGGTCGGATCAAGACGCTTGGGGTGGTGCTGATTTCGCGTGATTCGCGAAATTGACACTTATCGTGTAGGATGCACGCCGATTTCGCCATTATGGGAGCATGATTCAACTTGATTTTTTGTCGGCAGCAGCTTGCCGACGGGCATGGCTGTCATCAGTACGGCCGCTATGCATGCCCATCCCGCCCTTGGTGCGCAGCAATTTCAAGAGATTTGCCCGCCACCTGCCGCAATACGTCGCACCGCGATGTCGTAAAAGCCAGAACAAGTTCAGGAGATAGAACTGATGAACGAGGCTGAGCTCTCGCCCAATGATTCCGAAGCGCCGGCTGACCGGATCAATCCCGTAGTTTTCTACGGTTCCGCAATCGCCATCGTGGCGTTTGCCATATGGACGATGTTCTTCACTGATCGCTCCCAGGCGGTCATCAACACGGTACTTGGCTGGATATCCGACACCTTCGGCTGGTTCTACTTTCTCGCCGTGCTGGTGTACCTGCTCTTCGTGGTGATCGTGGCTACCAGCCGCTACGGCAAGATCCGCCTCGGGCCGGATCATTCCAAACCCGAATTCAACGTGGTCACCTGGGCGGCGATGCTGTTTTCCGCCGGGATCGGCATCGACCTGCTGTTCTTCTGCATCGCCGAACCCATCACCCAGTTCCTCGAACCGCCGGTAGGCGAGGGCGGAACCACTCAGGCCGCGCGCCACGCCATGGAGCTGACCTTCCTGCACTGGGGCCTTTCCGGTTGGGGTGTCTATACCCTGGTCGGCATGTCGCTGGCGTATTTCAGCTTTCGCCAGGGCTTGCCGCTGTCGATCCGCTCATCGCTGTATCCGATCTTCGGCAAGCGCATCTACGGCCCCATCGGGCATACCGTCGATACCGCCGCGGTGCTGGGCACGGTGTTTGGCATCGCTACCAGCCTCGGCATCGGCATCATCCAGCTCAACTTCGGCCTCAACTACATCTTCGGCATACCGGAAGGCACGCTCACCCAGGCGGTGCTGGTGGTGCTGATCGTGGTGTTCTCGGCGATCTCGGCGGCCACCGGGGTCGAGCGGGGGATTCGCCGGCTTTCCGAATTCAACATGCTACTGGCGGTTCTGCTGCTGCTGTTCGTGCTGGTGGTTGGTGACACGGTGTTCCTGCTCAACGCGTTGGTGATGAATGTCGGTGACTACTTCTCCAACTTCATAAGCCTGTCGCTGGACACCTACGCCTACCGCCGACCGACCGACTGGCTGAACGCCTGGACAGTGTTCTTCTGGGCCTGGTGGATCGCCTGGGGGCCGTTCGTGGGCCTGTTTCTGGCGCGCATTTCCCGCGGTCGCACCATCCGCGAGTTCGTCATCGGCACGTTGCTGCTTCCGCTGGCCTTCATGATGGCCTGGATGTCGATCATGGGTAACAGCGCCATCGAGATGGTCATGGGTGGTGCCCTCGAATTCGGTCAGCAGGCGGTGAGCAACCCTGGCTCGTCGATCTATCTGTTCCTGCAGAGCCTGCCCTGGGCCGGTCTCACTACCATCGTGGTGACCATCCTCGCCATTGTATTCTTCGTTACCTCAGGCGACTCCGGCTCGCTGGTGCTGTCGAACTTCACCTCCATCCTCAAGGATGTGAACAGCGACGCGCCGGTGTGGATGCGCATTCTCTGGGCGGCGATCATCGGCATTCTCACCCTGGCGCTGCTGATTGCCGGCGGCCTGACCGCGCTGCAGGGCACCGTGGTGATCATGGGGCTGCCGTTCTCCATCGTCCTGCTGTTCATGATGTACGGGCTGTTCAAGGCATTGCACGTCGAGGGCGTCATGGCCGACAGCTACCAGAAGAGCCTGTCCGGCTACTTGTCCGGGCGCGCCACGCTGGAACACACGCAGATGAACTGGAGTCAGCGGCTGTCGCGGGCGATGAGCTTTCCCAGCCGTTCGCAGATCCGTCGCTACCTGAAGGACGTGTGCAAGCCGGCGATGGAGGAGATTCAGAAGGCGCTGGGCGAGAAGGGCGTGCCCGTGGAGATCGTCGAAGGCGAACCGGGCAACGAGCACCTGGCGCTGCACGTCAATCTGGGCAGCGAGCAGGACTTCACCTACCAGATCTGGCCGGTGCGCGGCACCATGCCCTCCTTCGCCCTGCGCACGCAGAGCAGCAACGCCGACTACTACCGGCTCGAGGTGCATCTGCGCCAGGGCAGCCTGGGCTACGACCTGATGGGCTACTCGCGGCGCCAGCTGATCGAGGACATCCTCGACCACTACGAGCACCACATGCATTTCCTGCATCTGCAGCGCGAGAACGGCGGTGGTGAAAACGGCATGCCCAATCCGGGCGCGGCGCCGACACCCTGACCCTGTACGCCTCGGGCGATCCCCGAGGCGTTCCATTCATGTCGCGGCAGCGTCGATCCGCTGCCGCCACGAACAGTACGAACGAGGTAGAACATGGCCCGTTTCCCACGGCAGCAACTCTATATCCATGGCGCCTACGTCGACGCCAGCAGCAACCAGACCTTCGAGAGCATCAACCCGGCCAACGGCGAAGTCCTGGCCGAAGTGGCGGAGGCCGGTGCGGCCGATCTGGAGCGCGCGGTTGAAAGCGCCGAGCAGGGCCAGCGCATCTGGGCGGCGCTGACCGGCATCGAGCGGGCGCGAATCATGCGTCGCGCGGTCGATCTGCTGCGCGAGCGCAACGACGAGCTGGCGCTGCTGGAAACCCTGGACACCGGCAAGCCGCTGAGCGAAACCCGCAGCGTTGACATCGTCACCGGCGCCGACGTGCTGGAGTACTACGCCGGCCTGGCTCCGGCCATCGAGGGCGAGCAGATTCCGCTGCGTGACAGCAGCTTCGTCTATACCCGGCGCGAACCGCTGGGCGTGGTGGCCGGCATCGGTGCCTGGAACTACCCGATCCAGATCGCTTTGTGGAAGGCGGCCCCGGCGCTGGCCGCCGGCAACGCGATGATCTTCAAACCCAGCGAAGTCACCTCGCTGAGCGCGCTGAAACTGGCGGAGATCTTCAGCGAGGCCGGGCTGCCCGATGGCGTGTTCAACGTACTGACCGGCAGTGGCGCCGGCGTCGGGGCGCTGATCACCGAGCACCCACGCATCGCCAAGGTGTCCTTCACCGGCGGCGTGGCCACCGGCAAGAAGGTCATGGCCAGCGCGGCGGCGTCGTCGCTGAAGGACGTGACCATGGAGCTGGGTGGCAAGTCGCCACTGATCATTTGCGAAGATGCCGATCTGGACCGCGCGGCCGACATCGCGGTCATGGCCAATTTCTTCAGCTCCGGCCAGGTGTGCACCAACGGCACGCGGGTGTTCGTCCCGTCCGGTCTGAAACCTGCGTTCGAGGCCAAGCTGCTGGAGCGCGTGCAGCGCATTCGTCTCGGCGATCCGCAGCAGGAGGAAACCAACTTCGGTCCGCTGGTCAGCTTCGCGCACATGAACAACGTGCTCGACTACATCGCCCAGGGCAAGACCGCCGGCGCGCGGGTGCTCTGTGGCGGCGAGCGGGTGACCGACGGCGAATACGCCAAGGGCGCCTTTGTCGCACCGACCATCTTCACCGACTGCAGCGACGACATGACCATCGTGCGCGAAGAGATCTTCGGCCCTGTGCTGAGCCTGCTCGAATACCAGGACGAGGACGAAGTCATCCGCCGCGCCAACGACACCGAGTACGGCCTTGCCGCCGGCGTCGTCACTACCGACCTGGCGCGGGCGCACCGCATCATCCATCGCCTTGAGGCTGGCATCTGCTGGATCAATACCTGGGGTGAATCGCCGGCGCAGATGCCAGTCGGTGGCTACAAGCAGTCCGGCATCGGCCGCGAGAACGGCATCGCCTCGCTGGCGCACTACACCCGGGTCAAATCGGTACAGGTAGAGCTGGGCGAGTTCGCCTCGGTGTTCTGAGGGACGTAGAACCATGGAATACGACTACATCATCATCGGCGCCGGCTCGGCGGGTAACGTGCTGGCCGCGCGGCTGACCGAGGACGCCGACGTCAGCGTGCTGCTGCTGGAAGCCGGCGGGCCGGACTATCGGCTGGACTTCCGCACCCAGATGCCTGCGGCGCTGGCGTATCCGCTGCAGGGCACGCGCTACAACTGGGCCTACAAGACCGACCCCGAGCCGCACATGAACAATCGCCGCATGGACTGCGGTCGCGGCAAGGGCCTGGGTGGTTCTTCGCTGATCAACGGCATGTGCTACATCCGCGGCAATGCCCTGGACTACGACAACTGGGCCAAGACTCCGGGGCTGGAGGACTGGACCTACCTCGACTGCCTGCCGTACTTCCGCAAGGCCGAGTCGCGTGACATCGGCCCCAACGACTACCACGGCGGCGACGGCCCGGTCAGCGTGACCACACCCAAGGCCGACAACAACGAGCTGTTCCACGCCATGGTGGAAGCGGGCGTGCAGGCGGGCTTCCCGCGTACCGATGACCTCAACGGCTACCAGCAGGAAGGCTTCGGCCCGATGGATCGCACCGTGACGCCCCAGGGCCGGCGCGCCAGCACGGCGCGCGGTTATCTGGATCAGGCCAAGGAGCGGCCGAACCTGACCATCCACACCCATGCCGTCACCGACCGTGTGCTGTTCGAGGGCAAGCGTGCCGTCGGCGTTCGTTACCTGCGCGGCCGCGAGCAGCCACAGGTGGCGCGTGCGCGCCGTGAAGTGCTGCTGTGCGGCGGCGCCATCGCCTCGCCGCAAATCCTGCAGCGCTCGGGGGTCGGCCCTGGCGCGTTGCTGAAGAAGCTC
>NZ_DAMCPO010000020.1:33449-56213 GCF_032106285.1 Stutzerimonas kunmingensis | reverse complement strand
AAGAAGCTCGGCGTCACGCTGGTGCAGGAGCTGCCCGGTGTCGGCCAGAACCTGCAGGATCACCTGGAGATGTACCTGCAGTTCGAATGCCTGAAGCCGGTGTCGCTGTACCCGGCGCTCAAGTGGTGGAACCAGCCGGCCATCGGCGCCGAATGGTTGTTCCTCGGCAGCGGCATCGGTGCCAGCAACCAGTTCGAGGCTGGTGGCTTCATCCGCAGCAGCGACGAGTTCGAATGGCCGAACATCCAGTTCCACTTCCTGCCGGTGGCGGTCAGCTACAACGGCAGCAACGCCCATGACGGCCACAGCTTCCAGGCTCACGTCGGTTCTATGCGTTCACCCAGTCGCGGCCGCATCGAGATTCGCTCCACCGATCCGCGGGTCGATCCCAGCATCCTGTTCAACTACATGGCCCACGAGCAGGACTGGCGCGAGTTCCGTGATGCCATTCGCCTCACCCGCGAGATCATCGCCCAGCCGGCGCTCGATCCCTACCGTGGTCGCGAGCTGAACCCGGGTGTGGAAGCGCAGAGCGATGCCGAGCTGGACGCCTTCGTCCGCGAGCACGCGGAGACGGCCTACCACCCGTCCTGCTCCTGCAAAATGGGCACGGACGATATGGCCGTGGTGGACGGGCAGGGGCGCGTGCATGGGGTGGAAGGGCTGCGCGTGGTGGATGCCTCGATCATGCCGCAGATCATCACCGGCAACCTCAACGCCACCACCATCATGCTGGCCGAGAAGATCGCCGACCGGATTCGCGGTCGCGAGCCGCTGCCGCGCAGCACGGCGAGCTACTACGTGGCCAACGGCGCACCGGTGCGGCAACCTCCGCAGCGTTGACGAGCCCGTAGCCCGGCAGTGGAAAAGGCTTCGCCGTTTTCCACCCTACGCGGCTGGCGCTAATTGGTGTGCAGCGACCGTTGCGCGTAGCCAGAAACGAAAACGCCCCGCAGTAGCGGGGCGTTTTCGTTAGGCGGGGCGGATCAGATCACTTCGGCCCAGAGGTCGTACTCGTCGGCGTGGGTGACGCGCACGCGGACCTTGTCGCCCGGCTGCAGCGGTTTCTCGCTGTCGATGTAGACCATGCCGTCGATCTCCGGGGCGTCGGCCCAGGAGCGGCCGATGGCGCCGTCCTCGTCCACTTCATCGATCAGCACGTCCAGTTCCTTGCCGACCTTCAGCTGCAGGCGCGCGGCGCTGATGGCCTGCTGGTGCGCCATGAAGCGGTCCCAGCGATCCTGCTTGATCTCGTCCGGTACCGGTTCCAGGCCCATGACCTCGGCCGGTGCGCCGTCAACCGGCGAATACTGGAAGCAGCCGACGCGGTCGAGCTGGGCTTCGGTCAGCCAGTCGAGCAGGTACTGGAAGTCTTCCTCGGTCTCGCCGGGGAAGCCGACGATAAAGGTCGAGCGAATGGTCAGCTCGGGGCAGATCTCGCGCCACTTCTTGATGCGCGCCAGGGTCTTGTCTTCGAAGGCCGGGCGCTTCATGGCCTTGAGCACCTTCGGGCTGGCGTGCTGGAAGGGGATGTCCAGGTACGGCAGGATCTTGCCGGCGGCCATCAGCGGGATCACGTCGTCGACATTCGGGTACGGATAAACGTAGTGCAGGCGCACCCAGACGCCCATCTTGCCCAGCTCCTCGCACAGCTCGAGCATGCGCGTCTTGACCGGCTGGCCGTTCCAGAAGTCCAGCTTGTACTTGAGGTCGACGCCATAGGCGCTGGTGTCCTGGCTGATCACCAGGACTTCCTTCACGCCGGCCTTGACCAGGCGCTCGGCTTCGCTGAGCACATCGCCGACCGGACGACTGACCAGCTTGCCGCGCATCGACGGAATGATGCAGAAGCTGCACGTATGGTTGCAGCCTTCGGAAATCTTCAGGTAGGCGTAGTGGCGCGGGGTGAGCTTGATGCCCTGCGGCGGCACCAGATCGACGAAGGGGTCATGCTCGATGTTCGGCGGCACCACTTCGTGTACCGCATTGACCACCTGCTCGTACTGCTGCGGCCCGGTGACGGCCAGCACGCTGGGGTGTACGCCGCGGATGTTGTTCTCGTCGACGCCCATGCAACCGGTGACGATCACCTTGCCGTTCTCGGCGATCGCCTCGCCGATGGCGTCCAGCGATTCGGCCTTGGCGCTGTCGATGAAACCGCAGGTGTTGACCACCACCACATCGGCATCCTCGTAGGACGGCACGATCTGATAGCCCTCCATGCGCAGCTGGGTGAGGATGCGTTCAGAGTCGACCGTTGCCTTGGGGCAACCCAAGCTTACGAATCCGACTGTTGGCGTTTTGCTCATCGACTTTGAACCTCGAAAACCGCGCATGAAAAAGGCGCGCGAGTATATAGAGCTGAGCATTTTTTAGCCAGACTGAAAGCGGGAGCGCTCGTCCGTTCAGCGGTTCACCGTTCCATTGCCTTGGCCGGGAGCGTGGCGGTCTGGCTGGGCTAAACCTCGAACCATTGGTCGCATGCGGCGGTCGTACTGCGATCGTGTTGCATGAGGTGTCAAAAGGCTATCATCGCCGCCTTCATTCAACAGGGGAAATGGACTTCATGAAAACGTTGCTATTGAAAAGCCTGGCGATGACCGCTGCCATGGCGTTGTGCACGAGCGCTTTGGCCGATGATGCGCTGTTCAAGGAGCATGTGTATGGCGCGCCGTTCAGCAAATACAGCAATCAGGCTGGCTATTACGATTGTTCTGTAGAAATTGGCGCCACCGCACTGTGCATAGATGACGTCAAATTCGTGGGGCACGCTTTTACCGCCGCTTTACTGTTCTCCGGCGACAAGCTTTATATGGTCAGTCTGTTGTCAGCTTTTGAGCAGCAGGCCTATGTACAGGCGGTCGCTGCGCTGGCTAAGACCTTTGCGCTTGTCTCACTGGCTGATGCCAGTTCGCAGCTTGATCTTCTTGATCTGGACCGCCGTAGCAGCCGGCAGGATTTCGCAGCAAAGTTGTCCAGTTACGAAAGCGTGGCGGCTAACGCAGGAAACCTAACCTACACCTTCATCGAAGGCCTGGATCGCGCCAAGAAGCATCCTAATGTCACGACAGCCGTAGCTGCCGCCAAGGACAATACGCGTGTCGCTGAGCTGGTGATAATGGATGACGGCGCTGACTCGATACTTGCCGTCCGTTTTTCGTTTCCTAAACTGGAGGCAAGAAAGCTCAAGGACGCGCTCGCCAGTCCCGTAGAGGATTTTTAGCGATCAGCGATTGGATGTCGCAACTACCGGCGCCGTTGAGGGGCTCTGGCGCGGCAGGTAGCGCTTGAGCCGAAGCGCTGGCGATTCGACGAGGTGCCAGGACAGCACCGCGAGCGCCAGGCTGGCAGCGAAGCCAAGCAGCATGAAGGGAATCAGTGGCAACTGGCCGTCGGTCCAGTGCATCAGAAGCTGCTGGACCGGGAAGCTGAAGATGTACAGGCCGTAGGAGAAGTCGCCGGCCTTGCCGAAGCCGGACAGCCTCGGAATGCGCAGTTGGGCGAGGTAGAGCGTCAGGTAGGGCAGGGTCAGCACGTGCACCAGCTCCCAGTGATCGGTGCGGGCACTCACCAGGTTGGCCGCAACCAGCAGAGCTGCGATTTTCCAGTTCCAGCGAACGAGCTGCCGGTACAGATAGAGCAGCACGCCGGTATAGAAGAACATTCCCAGGCGAGTGGCCTTGCGCAGCAGGTCGCTCTGCATCTCGTAGATCGGCATCAGGTGGAAGTGCACACCCACCATCAGAATCAGGCCGATCAGCGCGCTGCTGCGGCCGAAGACCTTGACGATTCCGAGCGTCAGCACGGTGGCGTACATCAGCACTTCGTAAGGCAGTGTCCAGAGCGAACCGTTGACGCTGTGGGGAAACGGGTTGGCCTCGAATACGCCGGGCAGGCGGAACTCGGTGATCAGCGCGGCGTTGGCCAGGTAGGCGAGCGTGCCGGGGGCGGTGAAGTAATCGCCAAGCGGCAGCTCGGTGGCCAGCGGGCCGATCAGCAGGACCACGAACAGCACCGAGACGATCAGTGCCGGCATGATGCGCAGGGCTCGCTTGGCGGCAAAATCCAGCACGCTGCGGCTGTTCAGCCAGGACGCCGCAATGAGGAAACCGCTCATCACGAAGAACACGTGTACGGCGATATCCGCCGAGTCGTAGCTGCCGCTGAACAGGCGCAGAGGTTCCCGGTCCGCCTGACCGGATAGGCCGTAGCTATGGCCGAACACGACCATCGAGGCGGCAAAGAAGCGCAGGAAATCGAAGTTGTTGTCTCTTGGCGCGGTGGTTGGCGCGTGCATCGGCTCCTCCTTGGAATGGGTTCAGCGCAACGGAAAGGTCTGATGCATCCCCAGCGAACGGTTCTCGCCGTCACGGATGGCCTGCTCGATCAGTTGCAGCCGTTCCGGAACCTGCTGTCGCCGGGCCACGTGCCGCAGCAGGCCGAGGAAGATGCTTCGGTTCAACCGATAGAGCCAGGGTGAGGCGGCCCAGACGTAGGTGTCGAACCAGGCCTGGTTGCGGGCGGTGTAGTAGGCGCGGAAATCGGAATCACCGAGCAGGAAGGCTTCGTAGATGTTGCGGGTGTGCGCCTTGATGTTCCAGGACAGCTCAAGCTCGTCGATCAGCGCATCGGTCACCAGACGCAGACGGCCACCTTTGGCGGTAATGCGACGGGTGTACTCGGTGTCGTCGGCGTAGAGCACCAGCTCGCGCAAGGGCACCCCGATCGCCTGGTACAGGCTGCGATGGGCGAGCATGCCGCCATAGGGGGCGAACGGCAGGTCGATGGCCCGCGGCGGCGTGCCTTTTGGCCGGCCCCAGGGCAGGCGGCGCCAGACCTTGTACGGCAGCTGCGCGACGTGAAAGCCGAAGTAGCTGGAACGTGGCTGGATGGCGAAACGGCTCGGTACGCCGCGGGCGATGTCTTCCTGCTGACTGGGGCGAAAGCCCAGCACGGCGGCACGATGCAGCCCTACCTCGTCCGCCATTCGCGCCAGTTCTTCATGCAGCAGACGCACCGCGGCCGCGGTGGGGCCGTTGTCGTCATCCATCATCCAGATGTACTGCGCGCCTTCGGCCAGCGCCGCTTCCAGCCCCACGGCATAGCCGTTGGCCGAGCCGGTGTTCTGCGCCAGTGGGATGATGCGCACCTGCCCTGGCCAGCGGCTGGTGAGCTGTTCGAGTGGTGCGGTCGAGGCATTGCTGACCACCAGTACGCGGGTGATCTGTTCGAAGGCGAAGGCCTGCTCGATCAGTCGGCGCAGGTAAACCAGGCGGTCGCCGTAGGTCACCGTGACGATGGTGGTTTGCCGTCGCACCGGCATCTCGCCGGCGCTGGCGGCGGCTGCCTGTGCACTCTGCTTGCAGGGTTCGACGCGCGCGGTGTTCTGCACGGAATATCTCCTCAGCTCTGTTCAGGCGTGGCCAACGACAGGCAGTCGGCCTGCTGCACGTCGGCTGTCGTGCCTTCTTCGTTGGGGCTGAAGAAGGCGTGGAAGATGCGGATGAATCCATTGCCCGACGGTCCGTCAGGCGCGCCGGGTGCGGGAATGAGTTCGGTGTAGGAATAGCCATCGGCCAGAATCAGCGACGTTCTGGATGTTTCTTCTGTGCTCATGCCTGTGCTCCTGCATAACCCGGTGCGGTAACGGCCCGGATCAGAATGAATAGCGCCTGCTGTCTGCCGGCGGACTCCAGAACGAACCGGACGCCGGTTCCGCGAATCGATACGGTTGATGACCGGATGGGCTTTCCTGCTGCCCGCCGCCATTGGAGCCACAGCGTGGCGTGGAGTCGGTTGACGAGTCGCTGTAGGCGATGACGCTCGCACTGCCGGCGCTGGTGCAGGCAGGCAACTGGCTGGACGGGTCGGTCGGTTCGGTGATCAGCGTGTCGGCGTTCACCGCAGCGCTGGCTGGCTCGATCACTACAACGAGAGCGAACCCGAGCGCTCGGGTCACTCTCATCCACTTCTTTACTGTGTTCATCCTTGAAACCTCGTAAGTGAATGGGGTTGATGGGTAAACGCATCAGGCGTGCTTGATCGGCGCCACGGCTGCCGGGTAGAGCGGCGTGCTGGGGGCCGGCAAGGGCGCCGAGCTCTGCTGAAGGTCGAAGGCCCTGGCTTCGCGCAGGCGCGCGTCGACGAAGGCGCGGATTTCCTGCTGGAAGCGTTCGCTGGAGAAGCGCTCGGCATTGCGTCGGCAGTTTTCCGGTGTGATGCGCGAGCACTGGGCCTCGAACTCGCCGATGGCGGCGATGAGCGAGGCGGTGGTCTGCTCCGGGTAGAACACGCCCGTGGGTTCGGCATGTTCGAGCCCGCGCACGGTTTCCAGTACGCCGCCGCGCCCGTAGGCGACCACCGGCGTGCCACAGGCCTGGGCCTCGATGGGCGCGATGCCGAAATCTTCTTCGGCGGCAAAGACGAACGCCTTGGCGCGCTGCATGTGTTGCAGCAGCACCTCGAAACTCTGGTAGCCGAGCAGGGTGACATTGGGCCCGGCCGCTTCACGGGCCTTTTCCATTTCCGGGCCGGTGCCGATGACGATCAGGCGCTTGTCCGGCATGGCCGCGAACGCCTCGATGATCATCGGCATCTTCTTGTAGGGCACCATCCGCGAGGCGGTGAGATAGAAGTCTTCCTTGGCCTCGTGCAGGGTGAACTGGCGGGTGTCGACCGGCGGGTAGATCACCGTGGATGGGCGCCGGTAGCTCTTGTTGATGCGCCGGCCGATGAAGTGCGAATTGGCGATGAACTCGTCGACGCCGCTGGCGGTGCGCTGGTCCCACATACGCATGTAGTGCAGCAGCATGCGCGCCAGCTTGGCCTTGATGCCGCGCTCCAGGCTGGCTTCGTGCAGGTACTGGTGCTGCAGGTCCCAGGCGTAGCGGATGGGCGAATGCACGTAGCTGATGTGCAGCTGATTCGGCCCGGTCAGCACGCCCTTGGCCACTGCGTGGCTGCTGGAAATGATCAGGTCATACGAGGACATGTCGAGCTGCTCGATGGCCAGCGGCATCAGCGGCAGGTACTTCTGGTAATGGGTGCGCGCCTTCGGCAGTTGCTGGATGAAGGTGGTGGTGGCGCGCTTGCCGCCGAGGTGGGCACGGTCGGCATCGGAGAGAAAATCGATGACGGCGAACAGATCGGCGTCCGGCCAGACGGCGCACAGCCCGGCGAGCACGCGCTCGGCGCCGGCATACGTCACCAGCCAGTCGTGAACGATGGCAACTTTCATGGCATGACATCCTTGATCGAGAAAGAGTGAGCAGCGAGGCGGTGAGCCTCAGCGGCTGTGCAGGCGTGCCAGTGGCATCAGGTCGTGTTGTCTGGTCAGGCGCCTGCCGGCGTGAGCCAGCGGTAGATCCAGCAACTGTCGGCAGAGCTGGGCGCTGCCGAGGGCCAGCAGCAGGCCGAACACAACGCCAGCCAGGCTGGCGGTCGGGCCGCTCAGGCCGAGCGCCTGGGTCAGCAGCTCGCTCAGGCGCTGCATCGCTGGCAGCAACAGATAGAGCGAGTAACTGAGGCTTCCAAGCCAGACGAGCGGCGGTGCCCGTAGCGGTAGCCGGCTGGTGACCAGCAGGAAGGTCACGATGGCCAGGGCATAGGTGAGCAGGTCCCGGGGCCAGGCGGTTGCGTCCGCAGACCAGCCGGCCAGGAAGATGATCGGCAGCACCAGCAGGTAGATTCGCAGCGTGTAGCGCGCATATTCGCGGGCTCGTCTGCGGGCGTAGCTGCTGCTTTCATGCTTGGCCTCGTACCTGAGTGACGCGAAAAACATCAGTGATAGCGCCAGCGGCAGCGTGACCGGTAGCTCTGTGCCCAGCAGCTGCCGCGCCAGGGCGAGCAGCAGCGCCACCGCCAGCAGCACGAGCGCGCAGCTGGTCCGCAGACTGACGCTGTGCAACAGGCCGAGCACCTGCAGCAGCAGGCAGAACCCGTAGAACAGCAGGATTGGCGGCAGCGCTCCGTAAGCGCCGATGACCTCGAACGCCATGGCGCTGCCCGGCGCGGCCACACCCGGCAGCCAGGCCGGTGCCGTCGGCAACAGAATGGCGGTCAGCAGCACCGCCAGCAGGTAGACCGGCAGCAGGCGCAGCAGGCGGCGGACGACGAAGCCTCGCCCGCCGTCGACGCTGGTATGCAGGCTGGCCGGCACGATGAAACCGCAGCACAGCAGGAACCAGAGCATCGCCAGCAGCCCGGGGTCCAAGGCGTGCTGCAGTGCCCAGCCGTCTGACAGTGGCAGCAGCAGGGTCTGGAAAATCAGGAGTAGGGCTGCGCTGCCGCGTAGCGCGTCGATATGCGCCAACCGTTCCATGGTCTGCCTCGCTTGATTGATGGAGTTGAGTGTCGGGACTGCATTCGTCGGGCATCAGGGGCGGTCCGATGACCAGGCGATAAAGGACGGCGGGCTGGGTTTGCCCATCAGTGCCTTGTCGATCAGCTGCGACACGGTCTGCGCCGAGCGCTTCCAGGAGTAGCGCTCGACGTTGGCCAGGCCGAGGGTGCGCAGGTCGTCGCGCAGGCGCGCGTCCTGCAGCACGTGGCGCATGCAGCGGGCAATGTCCTCGATGTTCAGGGGCTCGAAATAGAGCACGCTCTCGCCGAGCACTTCGGGTATCGACGCGGCCCGGGCGGCGATCACCGGACACCCGCAGGCCTGGGCCTCCAGCGGCGGAATGCCGAAGCCTTCGTAGAGCGAAGGGAACACGAAGGCGGTGGCGCCCTGGTATTCGCGCACCAGCTGATCGTCGTTCAGCCGGCCGAGAATGCGTACGCGTGGATTGCCATCAATGCTGGAGGTGGAGCCGGAGAACACCGAGTGCGAGTCGCCGACGATGTGCAGTTCCACGTCATCGAAGCCTTCCAGGCTGAGGAAGGCCGCGACCATCCGCGCGAAGTTCTTGTGCGCGTTCGGGGAGGACACCGCCAGCACGTATGGCCTGGCATTGCCGCTGCGATCCGCGCCACTCGGCGGATGGAATTTGGCCGCCACCGCGTTGGGGACGACGCAGATCTTCTCGCTCGGGTAGCCGTAGTAGCGGGCGATTTCCTTGCGTGAGAAGTCGCTGACGGTAATCAGCGCCTTGATGCGCTTGAGCAGCAGCGGCGTGAGCCCCTTGTAGACGCTGCGGAAGGCGCGCGAATAGCTCTCCGGATGGCGCACGTAGGTGATGTCGTGATGGGTGGCGATCTGGTTGCGGTAGATCAGCGGTGCCGTGTTGCACAGTGATACCAGCGGCGGATAGCCATGGCGCGCCAGCCACAGAGGCAGGTCCAGCTGTTCCCACAGATGCCCGTGGTTGCGGCCGATGCGCCGCACCTGCAGGCGCTCGGCGCTGGCGTGCATGCGGATGTCGTCCGGTGCAATGAATGTCAGGTCCTTGCGCATGGCGGCAAGCTCCAGGCAGACCTGTTCGGCAAAACGTTGCACACCGCGGGTTTCCTGAGTCAGGAAACGGGCGTTGATGGCGATCATGTAGGGCTCTCCTTGCGGGGATGGCGTGCGCCGCCGGATGCTGGCCAGCGGCGAACGCTGGCAGGTGGCGGCTTTGGCGACTGGCGAAGCGATGCGTGGTGCGTGGCGGTCAATGCGGGTTGGCCAGCGCGTGCTGGTCCGGTTGCGTTTCGCCTGGGTGGCCGGTCGTGCGGTCAGTGCATGTCGTGACAGGGGTCAACCGTCGTTCTGCACCGCGCGCAGGCTGATGATTTTCGGGAATCCATCGAGCTCCACCTCGGTGCTGCAGGCCTGGCCTTTGCCCGGACACTTCCACTCGGTACTGGTGACCACGCGGCCGTGCTGGGGCTGGGCGGTATCGATCAGCGCCACCTGGCCCGCCTGGCCTTCGGTGTTCTGCAGCTCCACGGTCCTCGGTTTGCCGGTGCTCCAGGCCACCATCAGTTCATCGTCTCCGCGGGCGAATCGCAGCATCACCACGTCACCCGGGGTTTTCTCTTCGCGGCTGAGGAAGCTGTACTGGCTGACGATCTGGCTGATGGAGGCGAGCACCGAATAAGCCGGCTTGAGGGTGAAGTCCTGCCGTACCAGGCCGAAGTTGTGTTCGCGCTCGGTCTTGTCGGTGCCATCGTTGCGGAAGTCGTACCACCACATGCCCTTGATGCTCGGCAGCGTCTTGGCCAGGAAGAAGGCGCGGGCGAGGTAGGCCGCCTGCAGGCTTTCATCGATGCCGCATGCGCCCTGGTGGGCAGGCCAGGCCATTTCCGTCAGGTAGAGCGGTACCGGGCGTCCGGCGGCGCGGGTCAGGTCCTTGTCGACCTCGCTCATCCATTCGATCCAGGCCTCTGGGGTGTTGCGCCGCCAGCCGCGGCAGTGCACGTAGGGATGCAAGGACAGGCCGTCCACCGATTGCATCAGGCCGTTCTCCAGCAGGCGCAGGGCGAAACCGGAGTCGATGCCCTGGCTGGTCACGGCGCCGGCGAGCACCTTGGCGCCGGGCGCGCGCTGCCGGATGATCCCGGACGCATCGGCGATCAGCCGCGCGTAATCCTGGGTGAATTCCGGGTCGCGCGGGTCCTCGACGTCCCATTCGTTCCAGATCTCGTAATAGGCGACCTTGCCTTGCAGCTCTTCGGTGATGAACTCGACATAGCGATTGAATGCCGCCCTTACCGGCTCGCTGCGGGGCTTTTCACCACCGCCGTAGTGCGAGTTGCCGTAGCCGAGGATGAACTGGGTGCTTAGCCCGTGAGCGGCTGTTGCCTTCAGGTAACGGTGCCAGGATGGTTCGATCTTCAATTGCCCGGGCCGGCGTTCGACATAGGCCCAGTGGGCGTCGGTGCGCACGGAGGTGATGCCGGCATCGCGCATCATCGCGTAGGCGCGGCCGCTGGGGTCGCCCTTGTGCAGTTCATGGGCACATACGCCGACCACGAAAGGCTCCTCGGTGGTCTGGGCCGGTGTAAACGGAGCAAGGCCAAGCAAGCCGCCCAGCAGCAGGGTGTTGAGCGGGGTAGAGCGCTTCGTCATGTGGATCATCCGTGAAGGTAGGTCTCAGGTCAGGTGCTGCAACTCGGGCAACCGCTGCGCCGCCAGGTTGTTGCTCGGGGCGCGGGCCGGGGTCAGCACGTGGGAGATCGCCAGGCCCAGGAACAGCGTGGCGATGGACACCTCCAGTACATCCGTGGCCCAGGCCACCAGGCAGATGCAGAAAACGATCGGCAGCAGCGCGCTGCGCAGTCGCGGGCCCCGTTCATGCAGGCGCAGCATCAGCGGAAAGATCAGCAGGTAGAGCAGCACACCGAACACGCCGAGCATGCCCCACAGGTACAGCGCGGTATTGTCGGCGACGCTCAGCAGCTCGAGGCCCGGTACGGGATAGACCTGTCCTGCGCTGCCCACCGCACCGAATCCCGCGCCCCACCAGCCCCATCCCTCGCGGGTGATGACCCCGATGAAGTTCGGCCAGCTGTTGATCAGACGGTCGGCGAATGAGGCCAGCAGCGAGCCGTTGTTCGCGGCGTTGGGGTCCAGGCTGAGCACCAGGCTAAACAACGGCAGCATCAGGCCGACCAGCACCGCGATCAGAAAGGCCGTGGCGCTGGCGAAGCGGTAGGCCGTGACGATCAGCATCAGCAGGGTCAGCACGTAGGCCGCCGCGGTGGATTTGTTGGTGGTCAGCACGATGCCGATCAGCGCTGCAATGTAGAGCATCAGGCGTAGCACGCGCGGCTGGATGAATGCGGCGATGAACAGGCTGTAGATCGCGATCATCACCGACAGCGCGGTGGACATGCGGGCGAAGCCGCCGATGCGGTCGATGTCGTCGAACGCCCACGAGCGGTTGGCGCTCAGTTCCACCTCGCCGACCATGTAGCTGTAGCCCTTCCACGGCACGCTGGTGAGCATGTCCAGGGCGATGCCGACGAAGCAGGCAATCAGGCAGAAGCCGATGATTCGGCGCAGCAGCCCGAGCCGCAACTCCACATGGCGGCCGCAGATCAGACCGAACAACAGCGGAATGTAGATGAACAGGCTGAAACCGATGTTGGCCAGCTCCGCGCCATGCATCAGTGCCAGCTGGGCGGAAGTGACAAGCCCCAGCAGCACCAGCCAGAACGCCGGCCAGCCGCGGTAGCGCAGCAGCTCCAGGCCCAGCGCGATCAGGCAGGCAATCTTGGGCAGGTACAGCAGCCAGGAAATCCCGGCCATGTCGAAGTAGTAGCGCAGTGCGCCGGAAAAGGTTTCAGTCAGCAGCAGCGAGGCGACGACCAGCGTCAACAATGTCGGCTTGTCGAAGGCCAACGGATTCGATTCGCGTCGCCGCGGGGTAATCAGCAGGCTCTGGTTCATGGTGGATTCTCGTTCCCTGAAGTGTTTCGCGCAGGATGGTCTGGTACTGATCCAGCATGCGTTCCATATCCAGCAGCGGCAGCACGCTGGCCCGTGCCTGGCTGGCGAGCCGTTGCCGCAGTGCGCCGTCGATGTAGAGCCAGAGCATGGCGATGCCGAGTGAGTCGGGATCATCGGGCGAGCAGAGCAGGCCGTTGCATTCGTCGCGGATGATCTCCGGCAGCCCGCCCATGTTGCTGGCGATCACCGGCAGGTGGTTGGCGCAGCCTTCGACGGCCACCAGGCCGAACGGCTCGCCCCACAGCGACGGCACCACCAACACATCGATGCTCTGCATGAACTCGTCGCTGTCGCAGTAGCCGAGAAAGCTGACCTTCTTCGGATCGGCCATGGCCTTCAGCCGGGCTTCGTAGTCCAGCTTGCCGCGCCCGGCGATATCCAGCCGCGCATCGATGTCCAGCCGCTGGAACTGCTCGATCAGCCAGCCGACGCCCTTGTTCTCCGACAGCGTGCCGATATAGCCGAAGCGCAGTGGATGGTTGCTGCGCTGCCTGGGCTTGCTGCCCTGACCGGGGTTGGCCGGCGTGCAGTTGTGCACCACATGCTGGCGCGCGCCACTGAAATAGCCCTGTGCGGTGATGCGCTCGAGCACGAAGCGGCTGACACCGATCGCCGTGGCCACTTGCGCCGAGGCGCCGGCGTGGCGGAGACGGAACACCGAACACATACCGCACTGGCGCTGGCAGCTCTTGCCGTGGTTGAACATGGTGTCCTTCGGGCAGAGCAGGTACAGGTCGTGCAGCACTTGGACGATCGGCAGGCCGGCGGCGGTGATTTCGTCCCAGGCGGAGATCGACCAGCCGGTGAGGTTGTTGCAGACCACGATATCCGGCTGCTCTCGCTCGATCACCGCGCGCACGTGGCAGCGCATGTCGCTGTTGTAGCGGTCGCGGTAGTGCCAGCCGAGGCGGGCGACGCGGCTGGGACGCTGCTGGGTGTAATGCCAATAGCTGTTCGCCAGGTTGGCGCGATAGACCCGCACGCCGTCCTGAATCTGCATGTTCAAGCCGGCGTCCGGGCCGGTCGCCAGCACTGCCACCTCACAACCACGCCGCTGCAATCCTTCGGCCAGGTGCCGGAGGATGACTTCTGCGCCGCCGCCGACATGCGGGGTGTAGAACGCATTGAGGAATAGGATCTTCATCGGTTGGCTCGCTGATTGAACCTGTCAGGCTGCTCGCATGGCCCCAAGGGCACTCGCCTGGCTCAGGAGTAGCACTGGAGATAACGGGTGGGCACCCGGACCTTCTGTTCACGCTGCAGCAGGTTGAGCAGGATGACGGAGCGTTCTTCGCCATCGCTGCTGACGAAGATCGCTTCGATGTCGCTGAAGCTGCCCCCGCTGACCTGGACCCGCTCGCCAGGTGAGAACGGCGCCGCCGCCATGGTCTGCGGCTGGGCGAGGCGCTGTCGCAACTGTTCGATCAGCTCGTCGCGTACCGGCGTCGGCTGGCCGCCGAAGCTAACTACGCGGCTGACGCCCCGAGTGGAGCGAATCGGGTACCAGTTGTCGTGAATGCAATCCAGGCGGATGAACAGGTAGCCGGGGAATAGCGCCTCGCCGGTCTTGGTCCCCTGTGAGCCGCGCAAGGGCGCAGGCGCCTTGAGCGGGCGGTAGCACTCGAAGTGCTGGCGCAACAGGTGCTCCTCGGCGCGGGCCTCCTGGCGAGGCTTGGTCTGGATCAGGTACCAGCGTGCGGTATTGCTCGATGTCATGGGATGTCCTTCCCTGATTGGCCTGCCCCAATCCGATGGCAGGCGGAATGTCGTCACGCCAGTGTCAGCGTTGCCCTTTTTTCCTGTCCCCTCGACCACGCTGAAGCGTTGCAGCAGTTCCTTGATCTCTTCGCGGCTGTTGAACATCAGCACGTCGATGATCGACAGCGACGGTACGAACGGATGCTTGAGCTGCGTGTAGGTAATGTCATCCATGCGCAGGAAGCGCAGCAGCAAGCCGTCGGCGCGGAAGCGGGCAGGGCAGTACAGCTCCATGCCGCCGATGGGGTTGAGGTAGAGCTCGCCGTCCATCCGGTGGGTGATCTGGATGACCCGGTCCTGCATGTCCATCTTCGCTGGCAAATCGAGGCTGGAGCCGCGGTAGATCGGCGTGCGGATGTTCAGGTAGGCGCAGAGGCAGCGCAGGGAGTTTTCGGTGAACAGCGCCAGATTGCGCTCCGGGCATTGCAGGATGCTGCGGATCAGCGGCAGCACCGCATCGCGCTGGGGTGCCTTGGCGTAGCAACGCTCGAGGGTCAGCATCAGCCCCGCGGCTTCCTTGTCGAAGTCGTCGCAGAGCCAGCGCTGGTTGATGCGCTCGGTCTGATGGCCCTTCTTCAGCGGGAAGCTGATGAGCTTGGGTTGGCCATTGACGAGAATTCGGTTGCGGTTCATCCAGGAGCCCCTGACGAATTGCAGGTCGTCACCCAGCACGAATACGTCGCTGAGCGCGATCAACTGAAAGTAGCCCAGGTACGGAAATAGGTAGGGCTGCATCATCGAGACGGTTCTGAGCACGGTGCACCTCCTTGTCTGGCGATCAGGCTTGCTGGGTGTAGGTGTAATAACCATAGGCGCCGCTGTCGTACGGCGAGGTCGAGGCCTTGCGCTTCACGGCATTGAGGATCACGCCCTTGAGCAGCACGCCGTTCTGCGCGAGCCGCCGCTTGGATGCATCAATCTGCGAGCTGGTGCTGAGGCCGAAGCGGGCCACCAACAGGTTGGTGCCCGACTGCTGGGCGACCAGTACGGCGTCGGTCACCGCGAGCACCGGCGGCGTATCGATGATGATGAAGTCGTAGAGCTTTTCCGCTTCACGCAGCAGGCGGGAGAAGTTGTCGTGCATCAGCAGTTCGGACGGATTCGGCGCGGAGAACCCGGCGGAGATGAAGTGCAGGTTCTTCTGCTCGGTGCGGTTGGTGATCTCCGCCAGGTTCAGGCCACTGGCCAGTGCATCCGACAGCCCGTGACGTGGCGCCATGCCGAAAAGCGTGTGCAGGTAGCCGCGGCGCATGTCGGCATCGATCAGCAGCACGCGCTGGCCGGTCTGCGCGATCACCGCAGCAAGGTTGCTGGACACGAACGACTTGCCAACCGAAGGGGTCGGGCTGGTGATCATCAGCACTTTGTTGCGCGCCTCGAGCATGGCGAACTTGAGGCTGGTACGCAGGCTGCGCAGCGATTCGACCGCCAGATCGGTCGGTTCGGTGAGGCTGAGCAGTCGGGTCTTGCCGTCGCGGCTCTTGCGGCTGCGATTGAGCTGATCCTGAGAGGCGCTGTAGGGCAGGCCGGCATAAACCGGTACGCCAAGCTTCTCGATCACGTCCGGGCTTTCCACACCGCGGTAGAAGGCCTGGCGCAGCAGGATGACTGCCGCCGAGACGAGCAGGCCGACGAAGATCGCGATGGCCACCACCAGCGGTTTGACCGGTTTCGACGGCTTCTCGGTCATCGAGTAGGCGTTGTCGATGATGCGCACGTTGCCGATGGTGCCGGCGCGCAGGATGTCTTGCTCCTGTGCCTGGTTCATCAGCAGCGTGTAGGTCTGGGTCGTGACTTCCATGTCACGTTGGAGGCGTAGCAACTCCTGCTGCGTCATGGGGAGGGCGTCGACCTTCTTCAGCAGCTGTGCCTTTTGCGCCTGCAGCTCGTTCATCTGGGTGATCAGCGTGCGATAGGTCGGGTGCTCGCGGGTATAGAGGCGGTCGTACTCCACGCGCTTGAGCGACAGTTCGGATATCTGCGTTTCCAGCGCGACGATCTGGTCCAGCACGCCCTTGGTCTCGATGCTGATATCCACCGACTTGGAGCTGGTCTGGTAGGCATTCAGCGCGGCTTCGGCCTTCTCCAGTTCCTTGCGTACCTGAGGTAGTTGAGAGCGCAGGAAGTCCAGGCGCTGGGCCGCCTCGGCGGAACTGCGCTGGATGTTCTGGCTGACGTACAGCCTGCTGATCTCGTCCAGCACATGGCTGGCCAGCTGCGGGTCCGGGTCTTCCAGGGACATGTAGATGATCCCGGAATCCTTGCCGGCCTCGCCGACCTTCAAGCGGTTCTGGTAATCCAGCGCGGTGGTCTGCGGGCGGTTCCTGACTAGTTGGAATTCGGTGCCAGGACGCGCTTCCAGCTGGGCGATCTGCACCTTGAAGCCCTGGTTCTCCACAGCTTCATTGACCTCGCCGCGCAGAATCAGCTGCTGCTCGTCGTCATGCAGCGTGAAGCTGCCGGCCGTGCCGGCGATCAACGTCAGCTCCACGCCCAGATACGCTTCGGGCACATCGAGCTGGAATACTTCGAGCTTTTCCCCACCCCACGCATAGCCGGTCAGGCCGAACAGCGGGGTGGCCAGCGCGCCATCAGTCGCCGGGTCATGCTTGCGCGCCATGAAGGCGCCGAACACCGGGAAGTGATGGGGTTTGGCGACGATGTAGAGCTTTAGCTCCTCGACGGCTCTGCCGAGCACGGCGCGGGATTTGAGCAGGGAGATTTCAGTGACCGCCTGGGACACCGAATCCGGCCGGGCCGATATTTCCGGTACGCCGGTAATCGCGGCTTTTTTCGGTTCGATCTGGATCATCGCGGTCGCCTGGTAGATCGGCGTGGCGATCAGGGCATAGAGCACGCCCAGTGCAGCGAAAAGGCCGGTAATGGTGATGATCAGCGCCTTGTGATCGTAGGCGGTGCGCATTATTCCGGCGAGGTCGATGCGGTTGTCCGCGTCATATTCCAGCGAAGAGCGGGTCAAGGCAGTCATTGGGAATCCTTCCTCATGGTGCGTTTTTGCAAAGAAGCGGGGTCGGTCTGATCAGCTCCTGGCCAGCCGTGGGCTCAACCGGCGCAGCAGGTTGAGGCTGATGTTCTGGGCGATGGTTGAAAGCGCCTGGATCTTGCTGAACGGCGAGATCAGCGACAGGCACTCGCCGAACACCTGGATCAGGAAGTACTCGTAGAGCGCGTTGTTGCCGATGCGGTTGTAGTAGCGCGCCAGGGAGTAGTGGGCATGCATGGCCATCTGGATGCGCTGTCTGCTCGGCTGCATGGAGAAGATGCCACCCTCGTGCACCCGGTAGGCGGCGGGGCTGATGCCTTCCATGAACTTGCCTTTGCCGTAGGCGCCGAGCAGCGACCACCAGCAGATATCCAGCACTTTCACCCCGAGCAGTTCCGGCGGAAGTTCCTGAATCAGGTTGCGAAAGCACACGGTCAGCGTCGACAGCGGACGGCCCTGCATCAGTTCCAGCGCAGTGGCGTCCTTGCGCAGCTTTCCGGTCAGCTGCGGGCTCTGGATGATGCCCTGGCTGTTGAACATGAACGCATCGTGATAGGTGATCACGTAGTCACGATGCTGCTCGAGAAAGTCCACCTGCTGCTGCAGCTTGGTCGGATCAGTCCAGTAGTCGTCGCCTTCGCAATAGGCGATGTATTTGCCCCCCGCACGGGCGAACAGCCGCGTGCTGAATGGCACGCCGAGGCTGAACTGATTCTGCGTCTGGTAGATCGGTTTGATGATACTGGGGTAGCGCGCCGCGTAGTCGGCGATGATCGCGGCGGTGGTGTCAGTCGAGGCGTCGTCGTGGACGATAACCTCGAAAGGGAAATCCGTTTCCTGCTGGAGGAAGCTCTCCAGCGCCTTCCTTATAAAAGATGCGTGGTTGTAGGCCAGGCAGACGATGCTCAGCAGCGGTTCGGTCTTGCCGCCCCAACGTTCAATCAAGGCTTGCTCGCTCTTCAATTCCATTTTTGGATGCTCGCTTGGTGATGAGTAGATGAAGCTTGAGTAGCAGTGATTTCGAGGTCGCCGCGACCAGCAGCAGGCAGATGAACCCGCTTGCGGCCAGCGCCATCAGAATGTCAAAGCGGTTGTCGCTGACGATCAGCAGGAACAGCGGTTCGCCCAGTGCCACGCCGACCACGGTCGCCGCAGTGATCCGCAACATGTCTCGTGCCCAGGTGCCCTGCAGGCCGGGCGCGAACCGCCGGTGCACCACCGGTGGCCAGATCACGAAGGTCGCCAGGCGCAGGAAGAACCACGCCAGTGCGGCACCGTAGGCGCCGTGTGCAAGCGCTGCGTAGATCACGATCGGCATGCTGATGGCGGTGGAAACCACGCTGTACCAGATGTGCAGGCGCAGCTGGCCGTAGGCGTACTGCAGGTAGAACTGGAAGGCACCGACCGCCATCAGTGCGCTGCCCGGCACGTACCAGAACAGCATTCGTTCGCTCCATTGGGCAGCGGCAGCATCGCCAGTCCAGGCGTAGATCAGCGCCTGACCGTGCCAGGCGATCACCGCAGCGATGGGAAACAGCACGCTGCAGACGAAGCGGGTGGCGTTCAGGTACAGCCGCTCCATCTCGGCGATTCGCCCTTCGGCCACGAGCATGGTCATGCGCGGCAACAGCGTCTGCACCAAGGGGTTGGTCAGAGTCATGATGCCGGTGGTGATCAGCGCCACCAGCGAGAAGTAGCCGTACTCCTTGAGCAGCAGCACCTTGGAAAGCAGCACTTTGTCCAGCTGGGTCAGCACGATCCACAGCAGCGAGGTGAAGAACATGCCGCCGGCAAATGGCAGCACCGGCTTGACCACGCGCCAGTCGATGCCGGTGAGCAAACGTGGGCTGGCCAGTTGCACATAAGCCTTGCTGGCGAAGGCGAGCGTTTCCACCAGGGCGACGGCCGTCTGGAACAGGAAGAAGTCCAGCGGATCTTGCGACACGAGGGCGACCAGAATCAGGCCACCGAAGTAACGCAGGGTAGCGATCAGTACGTTCGCTGCGTTCAGCCAGCCGTGCAGCTCGACGCCCTGCAGTCCGCTTTTGTACAGGGTTGCATAGAGCCTCAGCCCGACCATCAGGCCCATCAGGCTGATGCATTGCATGATGGTGCCGGTACCCAATTCGCGGGCCTGCAGCCAGGTTCCAGCGATCCAGCCGCTGCTCAGGTAGATCGCCACGCAGGTCGCCAGCGCAATCGGTAGCAACAGCAGCTCGAACGAGCGCAGAAGGCGCCCGGCGGGGCCGGGCGCGGCGGACAGGTCGCCCTGCCCGCGGTACTGCGCGACCTGTCGGACCAGTGCAGGCGACATCCCGGCATCGAGTAACTGCAACCAGGCCTGGAGCACCGCGAAGAAACCAATCAGGCCGTAGGCTTCGGCGCCGAGGTGCTTCAGGTAGAACGGCAGGATCATAATGCCGACAAGCAGGGCATACGCCTGCCCGAGGTAGTTCAGGCTGGTGTTGCGGATCACCGATAACCGCTTGGGATCTGACATGGGTTATTGCTGGCCTCCGGATGTCAGGGGCATGCGCGGGTAGTCGGCGCCCGGCAGGCGCTCCGCGGCGTTGAACAGCCCGAACGCTTCGGCAAGGGGCTGGAACAGCGTGCGGCTCGACTGCTCGCTGTGGATTGCCTCCTGGATCAACGTCTGCATGACCTTCTCCTGCACCTTGCGCGGCAGCCCGGGATAGATCGGCAGGCACAGGACCTTGCGACTCAACGCTCGCGAGCGTGGTTGTGGTACCTGCGGCTGCAGATGGTCGAGCGTGTCCAGCGAGGGGTAGAAGTAGCGGCGGGGGTTGATGCCGTTCTCGTTCAGTTGCGAGCGGCAGCGCAGCAGCTGGCTTTCGTCGGCAAGGGCAACGGGAAAATAGCTGTAGTTGCACTGGGATTCGGGCTGCGGTCGTTGCAGCTCGAAATGCTCGCCGAGGCGCCGCTCGTAGCGATGGCCGATCTCCGCCCGGCATTCGAAAATCAGCTCGATGTCGTCGAGTACGCACATGCCCATCGCGGCAGAGAACTCGTTGAGCTTGGCGTTGATGCCGATGCCTTCGATCTGGTCGGTGTCGACGATGCCGAAGTTGCAGAGCAGACGGATGCGATCGGCCAGCGCGTCGTCGTTGGTGACGATGGCGCCACCCTCGATGGTGTGAAACAGCTTGGTCGCATGGAAGCTCAGCGTGCTGATATCGCCCCAGTCGTAGACCGACCGCCCCTTGTGACGAACGCCGAACGCATGGGCGCCGTCGTAGACGACCCTCAGATTGTTCTTGCGCGCGATCTGCTCGATGCGTTCGACATCGCAAGGATTGCCGAATACGTGCGTCGCGACGATGGCGGAGGTGTTGGGCTGGATATTTCGCTCGATCTGTTCCGGGTCCAGATTCCAGGTCGCCGGATCGATGTCGGCGAAGATCGGCTTGATGCCTTCCCATTGCAGCGAGCTGGTGGTGGCAACGAAGCTGAAGGGGGTGGTGATGGCGCTGCCGGTCAATCCCAGCGCTCGATAGGCAATCTGCAGCGCGATGGTGCCGTTGTTGGTGAGGATGATGTTCCTCACCCCGAGGTAGTCCTTGAGTCGTTGCTCGAGTGCAGTCACTAACGGTCCGTTGTTGGTGAGCCAGCCGGTGTTGTAGATCCTGTCAATGTAAGCCTTGAGCTTGTTTTTGCTGCCCAGGTACGACTTGGTCACGTTGATCATGGTGATTTCCTTATCGAAGCTCAGCCGCCCCCGAATGGCATTCGGGGGTTATCGCTGGGTGCTACAGATGCGCGCTCAGACAGGTTGATGCGCGCCGATCGCACTAGCCCGCCGTGCCCTGCGTTGGTTGTGTCTGAGGATCATTCGGGTCATCAGGCTGCCGGCGTGGGGATCGCCGTAGTGGAAGATCGCGGTAGCGCGCAGCTGCGCCGGATCACAAGGCTCGTTGGCATGCAGGGATCGGTAACCCCAGAACAGGTAGAGATTGCCGGGTACCAGCTGCAGGCGCTGTGGCTTGAGCAGCCCGAGGCCTATCGCGCGGCTAATCAGTTTGCGGCTCAACTTGTTCTGCAGCAGTGCTTTCTCCACCACGTTGACCAGCACGTACTTGCGAAGCTTGCGCAGGTTGGGAAATACCAGCAGGTCGCCGCGCTGGTCGCCGTCCTGCGGGATTTCCACCGGCAGCAGTGCCGTAACCAGCGAAGCGTCGTAGTGGAAGCAGTTCGACTCCTTGCGTCCTGTCTGCCCCTGCACGCATCGCATCACCAGGTAGATGCGCTTGCTTGGCGCCGCCTTGCCCGCGCCGAGCTGGTAAACGTCGTCCAGCAGCGACTGGAACTCCGGCGCGCTGCTCAACGTGGCAAGTAACGAGCCCGCTACCTGTTCACCGTCATGATGAGCAAAATATTCACCATGATGCTGTCGAGCCTGCTCGTGAACCTGCTCGCGCAGTTGAGTTAGTTGCAGATTGTTCAAGTAGCCGGGTATGCAGGCGTAGCCATTCTGATTGATATCCCGCGCAATCAATGCCTTGTCCTGATCTTCCGTTCCATAAAAGATCGTTGACACTGTAGTTCTCCCTGCGCAAAGGCGAGGCGAAACGGTTTGTCGAGCCGCAGCTACTACACGCTGCTGCTGATCGGCGTCCTGGGTGGGAATAAAGGATTACGGCGTAATGCCTGGGCAGTAGGCTTTTAGCCTGTGACGAAAGTTAATGCCGATCTAAAATATTCTTTTATTTAGACAAAGCTACCGCCATCGACTTATTTACATGTCGATTTGAATAACTTGTACGTATTCCGTCATCTGCGATCGGCCAACGTCCGCGTGTGACCTTGAGAGAATCAGGCATGGCTACCGCGCTCCGGGCACTCTGCGAGTCCCGGCTCTCTCAATACTTATGGCGAACGAGCCCGCATCGCTTTATTAAAAGCGATACTAATCAGGCAGGGGGTTTAACTCTCGCGCCGCAAAACTTGACCTGTCCAGTTGGTCTTAAACTGGTCTGCAACGTATTGCTCCCTGTTGCGAATATATATCCGTCATAACGTGAACCAAGTCAAGCCAGGGAGCCAAAAAAAAGTTGCGGATGGGGATCGCGAGGTGTTTAGGAGAGCCAACTTATTGAGTTGAAAAGAGTTTTGTTTTTGACGCGGGCTGGCCTAGGGCTATCATGAATGGTTATAGCGAATGTGGTAATTAGCTTCGGATAAAGAGTTAATTCTACGGACCCGTTGTTACAAGACGCGGCTGACTGGCCGAAAGAGGGGGCGCGCTTGTCTGTCCGTGACAAAAAAGACGCGCAAACGAAAAAGGCCACTCGTCTGAGTGGCCTTTTCGTGATTTGGTTGCGGGAGCCGGATTTGAACCGACGACCTTCGGGTTATGAGCCCGACGAGCTACCAGACTGCTCCATCCCGCGTCTGTGGGGCGCATTCTACAGCCTGATTACTCGATGTCAATCAAAAGGAAGGAAAAAGCGTATTTCATTCAAAAGGTTAGCGATTCATGCGAGGTCTGGTGCCAACACGAGCGCCTCAGAGTTTTGCGCGCACAAAAAAGGCCACTCATCTGAGTGGCCTTTTAAATTGGTTGCGGGAGCCGGATTTGAACCGACGACCTTCGGGTTATGAGCCCGACGAG
>NZ_DAMCPO010000020.1:0-33349 GCF_032106285.1 Stutzerimonas kunmingensis | reverse complement strand
CTACCAGACTGCTCCATCCCGCGACGCGCATTCTACAGCTTTAAACGCGGCTGTCACGGGTTTATTTGAAATCAGATGGAAATACCGGTCAGGCGTGCCATGAGGGCAGGGTGCCGGGAGCTGCTGGCTGGTGTGGCAGACACTGTTTGATTGCCGGGCGAGCCTGCGGCGGGTGATGGCGACGAGCGATCCTCGTCATGCCCCAGAGCATGGAGAGCGCTACCGACAGCCAACCCAGGATCATCATCAGGAGTATCAGCGCAGGTTCCATCTGGAGCTTCCTCTTTGAATCCAATATTCGTCCTTGTGGTTGTTACCCCGCTCGCTGAAAGCGGTTCCGGCATGCCATCGGTCGCTCGCCGGCGCACTCGTTGGAATCGCCGCTGCCCAAGTATCAAGTGGATGATGCGGAGGTGTCGGACATGCGTATTCAGCTTGGTGTGCTGGTTGCAGCGCTTGCTTCAACAGTCAGCGCGCAGGATCTGGAATTACCGTTCGCTGATATCCCGTTGGCTCAGAACACGGGCGCGGCGGATCGCGGCGCCGCCGGCAATGGCTCGATGGGCATTGGCGACGGTATCGACTATCTGGAGGATGACCAGGGCCAGTCTGAGGCAGGTGACGCATCCTCCAAGAAGCCAGCGGTGGAGCGGTACGATGACACGGCCGAACCCGGCCATGGTGGCAATGAGACTGACATGGAGCACCGTCGCCGTCCCAAATTGGAAAGAAGTAGTGATTAACGCAGTCGTTCAGCGATAGGAGGTAGCCATGAATCGGGCACTCACAGCGGTAACAGTATTGCTTCTGGCGGGTTCTGCGGGGGCGTACGCCGGTTCGGCGGAGAACGCCGATGACACTCGTCGTCCGGGAGCTGCAAACGAAAGCTCGGTTGAATCGAGCGAGCGTTCCGACCAGCACAGCGAAAAGTCGGAAGGCCATGACAGTCGGGACCACAAGGCGCAGCAGGGCAGTGACCTGGGCACCATGGGAACGGGCAATACCGGAACCACAGGCGGCATGGGTGCTACCACGGGAACCGACACCATTGGTGGGACCATCGAAGAATAGCCCGCTACCGGCCACGCAACATTCATAAAGGAGTCAGGCATCCGTACAATGCCCAACTTTCAACATCTATTGGCTTGGTATGCAGATCGCTTTGGCGCCCATGGAGGGGCTGGTCGACGAAATCCTTCGCGACGTTCTGACTCGGATGGGTGGTGTCGACTGGTGCGTCACCGAGTTCATCCGAGTCTCTGATCGTCTGCTGCCGCAAAGCAGCTTTCGCAAACTTGCACCCGAATTGCAGGCTGGCGCCGTTACTCGCGCCGGAACCCCTGTGCGCGTTCAATTATTGGGCTCCGATCCTGCCTGTCTGGCTGATAACGCTGCCTATGCCTGCTCACTGGGTGCGCCTGCTATCGATCTGAATTTCGGCTGCCCGGCCAAGACGGTAAACAAATCGCGCGGTGGGGCCATCCTGCTCAGGGAGCCTGATTTGCTGCACGCCATCCTCTGTGAGGTACGGCGAACTGTGCCGGCGCACATCCCGGTCACCGCCAAGATGCGCCTGGGTTTCGACAGCCCGGACGGTGCACTCGATTGCGCTCGGGCGCTGGTGGACGGCGGGGCGGGTCAGTTGGTGGTGCATGCGCGAACGAAGGTCGAAGGCTACAAGCCGCCGGCGCATTGGGAATGGGTGGCTCGCGTGCAGGAAGTGGTCGCGGTGCCGGTGTACGCCAATGGCGATATCTGGTCGCTGGAAGACTGGCGTCGCTGTCGAGAGGTCAGCGGCGCGGAGAACATCATGTTGGGCCGCGGCCTGGTTTCGCGGCCAGACCTGGCACGGCAGATCGCCGCCGCTGAACAGGGGCAAAGCATCGCCGAGATGAGCTGGGCAGAGTTTCAACCCACGCTGGTGGACTTCTGGCAGCAGGCGCGGGGCAAGATCGCACCACGCTATGCGCCCGGCAGACTGAAGCAGTGGCTGGCCTTGCTTACGCGTAACTACCCCGAGGCGGTGGCGCTGTTCGCCGCACTGCGCCGGGAGAACGATTGCGCGCGGATCGACGCGATGCTCGGCGTCGATACCGTCGGTATTCCGGTGGCGGCGCTGGGTTAGGCCGATCAGCGTCCGCCGCTGACGTCCAGCAACGCGCCGGTGGTATAGCTGGCGTGCTCACTGGCGAGCCAGAGTATGGCTTCGGCAACTTCCTCGGCTTTCCCGCCGCGCCCCATGGGCACGCTTGCCTTGACCCGCTCGATGCGATCCGGCTCGCCCCCGCTGGCGTGAATCTCGGTATCGATCACGCCGGGTCGTACCGCATTCACCCGAATGCCTTCGCCGGCCACTTCCCTGGCCAGCCCGACCGTCATGCTGTCGATGGCGCCCTTGGCCGCGGCATAGTCGATGTACTCCCCAGGTGCGCCAAGTTGCGCGGCGATCGAGGACAGGTTGATGATCGAACCACCCTGGCCGCCATGCTGATTGGACATGCGCTTGATCGCCTCGCGCGCACATAGAAAGCTGCCGATGACATTGGCACCGAGCACGCGCGTCCAGCGGGCGGCGTCCATCTGCTCCAGGCGCATCTGCTGTTCGAGCATGCCGGCGTTGTTGACCAGCACATCGAGGCGGCCGAACTCGCGATCAATCATCTCGAACATCTGCACCACCTGACCCTCGTCGGCGACATCAGCCTTGACCGTGATTGCCGATACGCCCGCAGCGTGGACCTGTTCGAGCACCTGTTTCACCGCGTCTTCGCGTTGGTGATAATTGAGGCACAGTGCGTAGCCCTGGTGCGCCGCCAGCCGGGCAGCGGCGGCGCCGATACCACGACTGGCACCCGTGATCAGCATGACTCTGGACATGGTGTTACCTCTTGTCGGCAGGCTTGTTTCATACGCCTTGAAATCTGCAGAACGGTTCCTATCTAAGGCTCAGCGGGATGCCGAAGCCGGGTCCCGCATGTTTCAACTCGCTGATTTCAGGAGGTTTATCATGAGTTCGTTTCCCATGGCCCCTCTGTTCCGGCAATCCGTGGGCTTCGATCGTTTCAACGACCTGTTCGAGTCCGCCCTGCGCAACGACACCGGCAGCTCGTATCCACCCTATAACATCGAGAAACACGGTGACGACCAGTATCGAATCGTGGTCGCGGCCGCCGGCTTCGAGGAGTCCGACCTCGATCTGCAGGTCGAGCGCAGCGTGCTGACCATCAGTGGCGGGCCGCGCGAAAGCGAGGCCGAGAATGTCACCTATCTGCATCAGGGCATCGCTCAGCGGGCGTTCAAGTTGTCGTTCCGGCTAGCCGACCACATCGAGGTGAAAGGCGCTGCGCTGAACAGTGGCCTGCTCAACATCGACCTGGTGCGCGTGGTGCCGGAAGAGGCCAAGCCCAAGCGCATCCCCATCAATGCCGATCAACGGCCCGCGCTGGAGGGTTGATCTGCAAGGAAGAGAAGGGCGCCATAGGGCGCCCTTTCTTGTAGTTGTCTCGTCTGGTCAGTCACCGCGTTCAGCATCCAGTAGCGCCATGAAAGCCCTGGCCGCATTGGACAGGGTGCGTTCCCTGTGCACGATGTAGCCAAGTTGCCGGGTCAGCTGAATGCCCGGCAGAGGCAGGCTGACCACCTGTTCGTCGAGCATGCTGCGCGGCAGTACGCTCCAGGCGATCCCGATGGAGACCATCATCTTGATGGTTTCCATATAGTTGGTGCTCATGGTGATATTGGGCGTCAGGCCCTCACGCTCGAACAGTCGCTGGGCGATGTGGTGAGTGAAGGTGTTGCCGCCGGGAAAGACGGCAGGATGGCCGGCGACATCGGCCAGACGAATATCCGCCTTGCCCGCCAGCGGGTGCTCGGGCGCGACAACGAAATCCAGCGGGTCGTCCCATACCTTCATTGCCCGGACCGGCTCGGCAGTCTGCGGCGCCAGGGTGATGACCGCCAGTTCGGCGCGGCCATGCAGCACTTCGTCGTAGGCGACTTCTGAATCGAGAAAACGAATATCCAGGCTGACCTGCGGATAAGCGCGGGTGAACGCGCGTAGCAAGGGCGGCAGGCGATGCAGGCCGATGTGATGGCTGGTCGCCAGGCTCAGCCGGCCGCCAATGTCGCCGTTGAGGTTGGTCAAGGCGCGGCGGGTGTCGTCCAGTACATTCAAAATCTGATAGGCCCGCGGCAGCAGGGCTCTTCCTGCCTCGGTCAGGCCAATCTCGCGGCCGAGCCGGTCGAACAGGCGCACGTCCAGCTGCGATTCCAATGCGGCGATGCGTTTGCTGACTGCAGGCTGGGTCAGATGCAGGCGCTCCGCGGCCAAGGAAAAGCTGCCCGTTTCCGCGATGGCGATAAAGGCATTGAGGTTGGCCAGGTCCATGAACGATCTCTATCCGGTGATGATTCGGATTCCTGTAGGGAATGCTTGGGATGAAAAATATGAATTTGAGTAATTGAATGCAAGTCCCTAGCATCGTCCCCATAAGCGCAAGGGCTATTCGCCCCGCATAGAAAGCAGATGAGGAAAAGTCCGATGGCCGGCAAGACGCTCTACGACAAGCTCTGGGAAATGCACGAGGTGAAACGTCGCGACGATGGTTCGTCGCTGATCTACATCGACCGCCACATCCTGCATGAAGTGACTTCGCCACAAGCGTTCGAAGGTCTGCGTCTGGCCAATCGCAATCCATGGCGCATCGACGCCAATATCGCCACGCCGGACCACAACGTGCCGACCACCAAGGGCGAGCGTCAGGGCGGCCTGGAAGCCATCGCCGACGAGGTCTCGCGCATCCAGGTGCAGACGCTGGACGAGAACTGCGATGACTTCGGCATCCTCGAATTCAAGATGAACGATGTGCGTCAGGGCATCGTCCACGTCATCGGCCCGGAGCAGGGCGCGACACTGCCCGGCATGACCGTGGTTTGCGGTGATTCGCATACCTCCACCCACGGCGCCTTCGGCGCGCTGGCCCACGGCATCGGCACCTCCGAGGTCGAGCATGTGCTCGCCACCCAGTGCCTGGTCGCCAAGAAGATGAAGAACATGCAGGTGCGCGTCGAAGGCAAGTTGCCGTTCGGCGTCACCGCGAAGGACATCGTGCTGGCGGTGATCGGCAAGATCGGCACCGCTGGCGGTAACGGCCATGCCCTGGAATTCGCCGGCAGCGCGATTCGCGATCTGTCCATGGAAGGGCGCATGACCATCTGCAACATGTCCATCGAAGCCGGTGCCCGCGTAGGCATGGTGGCGGTGGATGAAAAGACCATCGCCTACGTCGAAGGGCGTCCGTTCGCGCCGAAGGGCGACGACTGGGACAAGGCGGTCGAGCTGTGGAAAGGCCTGGTCTCCGATGTCGACGCGGTGTTCGACACCGTCGTCGAGCTCAAGGCCGAGGACATCAAGCCGCAGGTCAGCTGGGGCACTTCGCCGGAAATGGTGCTGGCTGTCGATCAGAGCGTGCCGGACCCCGCCGCCGAAGCCGACCCGGTCAAGCGCGATTCCATCGTTCGTGCGCTGAAGTACATGGGCCTGGCGGCCAACCAGCCGATCACCGATATCAAGCTGGATCGCGTGTTCATTGGTTCCTGCACCAACTCGCGGATCGAGGACCTGCGTGCCGCGGCTGAGGTCGCCAAAGGGCGCAAGGTGGCGGCGAACGTCAAGCAGGCCATGGTGGTGCCGGGCTCCGGCCTGGTGAAGCAGCAGGCCGAGGCTGAAGGGTTGGACAAGATCTTCGTCGAGGCTGGCTTCGAGTGGCGCGAACCGGGCTGCTCCATGTGCCTGGCGATGAACCCGGACAAGCTGGGCAGCGGCGAGCATTGCGCCTCGACTTCCAACCGCAACTTCGAGGGGCGTCAGGGCGCTGGTGGCCGCACACACCTGGTCAGCCCGGCCATGGCGGCCGCTGCGGCGGTAACCGGCCATTTCATCGATGTACGCGAACTGGTCCAGGCCTGAGGAGATAACGGATGAAAGCCTTTACCCAACACACCGGCCTGGTCTGTCCGCTGGATCGTGCCAACGTCGATACCGATCAGATCATTCCGAAGCAGTTTCTCAAGTCCATCAAGCGCACCGGCTTTGGCCCTAATCTGTTCGATGAGTGGCGCTACCTGGACGTCGGTCAGCCGAATCAGGATTGCTCGCAGCGTCCGGTGAACAAGGACTTCGTGCTGAACTTCCCGCGCTACCAGGGCGCCAGCGTGCTGCTGGCGCGTGAGAACTTCGGCTGCGGCTCCTCCCGCGAGCACGCGCCGTGGGCCCTGGAGGAGTACGGTTTCCGTACGATCATCGCGCCGAGCTTTGCCGACATTTTCTACAACAACAGCTTCAAGAACGGCCTGCTGCCGATCGTGCTGAAGGAAGAGGAAGTCGATGAGCTGTTCGCACAGGCCGAAGCCAGCGAAGGCTACCAGCTGACCGTGGACCTCGCTGCGCAGGTCGTGACAGGCCCGGACGGCAAGCAGTACGACTTTGAAGTCGATGCCTTCCGCAAGCACTGCCTGCTCAACGGCCTCGACGATATCGGCCTGACGCTGCAAGACGCGGACGCGATCAAGGCGTTTGAGACCCGTCACCAGCAGAGCCAGCCATGGCTGTTCGGCGCCATCAAGTGAGATAAGGGCAGGGTGGATGATGCGTCATCCATCCACTTGCAGGGTTTCGGTGGATGAACACAACGGCGTCCACCCAAGTGAAAATCGAGGAATGTGATGAGTAAACAGATTCTGGTTCTGCCCGGTGATGGTATCGGCCCGGAGATCATGGCCGAGGCGGTCAAGGTTCTGCAGCTGGCCAATGACAAGTTCCAACTGGACTTCGAGCTGAGCTATGACGAGTTGGGTGGCGCAGCGGTCGACAAATATGGCGTGCCGCTGGCCGACGAAACCCTTGCGCGTGCACGTGCTGCCGATGCCATTCTGCTTGGCGCGGTGGGAGGTCCGAAGTGGGACAAGATCGATCCGGCCATTCGTCCCGAGCGCGGTCTGCTGAAGATTCGCTCCGAGCTGGGGCTGTTCGGTAACCTGCGTCCGGCACTGCTCTACCCGCAACTGGCCGATGCCTCGTCGCTGAAGCATGAGATCGTGGCCGGTCTGGATATCCTCATCGTTCGCGAGTTGACCGGCGGCATCTATTTCGGCAAGCCGCGCGAAAGCAAGGTGCTGGAGAACGGTGAGCGCATGGCGTACGACACGCTGCCGTACAGTGAAAGCGAAATCCGTCGCATCGCCAAGGTCGGCTTCGACATGGCGATGGTGCGCAACAAGAAGCTCTGTTCGGTGGACAAGGCCAACGTGCTGGCGTCCAGCCAGCTGTGGCGTGCTGTGGTCGAGGAAGTGGCCAAGGACTATCCCGAGATCGAGCTGAGCCACATGTACGTCGACAATGCGGCGATGCAGCTGGTGCGCGCACCGAAGCAGTTCGACGTGATCGTCACCGACAACATGTTTGGCGACATCCTCTCCGACGAGGCATCGATGCTGACCGGTTCCATTGGCATGCTGCCGTCCGCCTCGCTGGATGCGGGCAACAAGGGCATGTACGAGCCATGCCACGGTTCAGCGCCGGATATCGCTGGCCAGGGCATCGCCAATCCGTTGGCGACCATCCTGTCCGTTTCGATGATGCTGCGTTACAGCTTCAATCAGGTAGCGGCAGCCGATGCCATCGAGCAGGCGGTGAGTGATGTGCTCGATCAGGGCCTGCGTACCGGTGATATCTGGTCGGAAGGCTGTACCAAGGTCGGTACTCAGGCGATGGGCGACGCAGTAGTCGCGGCCCTCGCGAAGTTGTAATCTTCTGGCCCGCCTTAATCTGCGCGGGCCACTTTTTCTATAGGTGTAGTTGCGATGAAACGTGTAGGTCTGATCGGTTGGCGCGGTATGGTCGGTTCCGTGCTCATGCAGCGGATGCTGGAAGAGCGGGATTTCGACCTGATCGAGCCCGTGTTCTTCACCACTTCCAATGTCGGCGGCCAGGGCCCCGATATTGGCAAGGAAACCGCTGCGCTGAAGGACGCCTACAGCATCGACGAGCTGAAAGGCCTCGATGTGATCCTGACGTGTCAGGGCGGCGACTACACCAATGAAGTCTTCCCCAAGCTGCGTGAAGCGGGCTGGCAGGGCTACTGGATCGACGCGGCGTCCTCGCTGCGTATGCAGGACGATGCGGTGATCGTGCTCGATCCGGTGAATCGTCGCGTGATCGACCAGCAGCTGGACGCCGGCACCAAGAACTATATCGGTGGCAACTGCACGGTCAGCCTGGCGCTGATGGGCCTCGGCGGTCTGTTCGAAGCTGGGTTGGTGGAGTGGATGAGCGCCATGACCTATCAGGCGGCGTCCGGTGCCGGCGCGCAGAACATGCGCGAGCTGATCAAGCAGATGGGTGCCATCAATGCCGCTGTCGCCGATGACCTGGCCAATCCCGCCAGCGCGATCCTGGATATCGACCGTAAGGTGGCTGAAACCCAGCGTAGCGAAGCATTCCCGGTCGACAATTTCGGCGTGCCGCTGGCCGGCAGCCTGATTCCTTACATCGACAAGGAGTTGCCGAATGGGCAGAGCCGCGAAGAGTGGAAGGCGCAGGCTGAGACCAACAAGATCCTTGGTCGATTCAAGAGTCCGATCCCGGTTGACGGCATCTGCGTGCGCGTGGGTGCCATGCGCTGCCACAGCCAGGCGCTGACCATCAAGCTGAACAAGGATGTGCCGATCTCCGATATCGAAGGGCTGATCAGCCAGCACAATCCCTGGGTCAAACTGGTGCCGAATCATCGTGATGCCAGCATGCAGGAACTGAGTCCGGCCGCAGTCACCGGAACGCTAAGCGTGCCGGTCGGCCGTCTGCGCAAGCTCAACATGGGCTCGCACTACCTGGGCGCGTTCACCGTGGGCGACCAGCTGCTGTGGGGCGCCGCGGAGCCGCTGCGGCGCATGCTGCGTATCCTGCTGGAGCGTTGATGCGCTCTCGATGAAGTGCCAGACGCCGCGACTTGTTCGCGGCGTTTTCGTTTATGCGATGTGCCGCTCGGCGGCGCTGGTTGCAGTGGTCTGCCATTTCGCTACAGTGCCGGTCCTTAGTGCGTGGAGGTGACGATGCCCACAGGTGTCGGTGTTGCGGTCGTAGGTGCGGTCAGCCTGGTAGGCGAAGCACTGGTCGAGGTGCTCGAGGAGCGTGCGTTTCCGGTTTCAGAGTTGCATCTGTTGGACGACAGCGAGGGTGTCGGGCACACGGTGCCGTTCAAGGGGCGGAATTTGCGTGTTGGCGAGGCGGATCGCTTCGGCTTCAATCGGGCGCAGCTGGTGTTTCTGGTCGGTGCCTCGGCATTGCTGAGCGAGTGCCGCGTCAAGGCATTAGCAGCCGGCTGCCGAGTCGTCGATCTGTCAGCCTCGATTCCCGTCGAGCAACAGCTGTGCGTGGTGCCAGAGGTTAACGGCGGGCTGCTCGATTCGTTGCCCGATCAGCGCGCCATTGCCAGTCCACTGCCTGAAGCGGTCGCCCTGGCCATTGCATTGAAGCCGATCCGGCAACAGCTGGATTTGCATCGCGTGACTGTTACAGCCTGTCTGCCAGTGTCCAGCCGTGGCTCGGCAGGTGTGAAGGAGCTAGCCCGGCAGACATCCGAATTGCTCAATGCGCGACCTTTGGAGCCCCGAATATTCGGCCGGCAGATGGCTTTCAATATGCTCGCACAAGCCGAGGCGGTCGACGCGCAAGGATACGGAGCGCAGGAACGGCGTCTGGTTGAAGAGCTTCGTCAGCTCCTGGATATGCCTGAACTCGCCGTCTCTGTTACGTTCGTTCAAGCTCCGGTGTTCTTTGGAGAGAGCCTCATCGTCTCGTTGCAGGGTGGCGTCGAGGCCGATATGCCAGCGCTGTCTGCGGCTCTCGACGCGGCGCAAGGGGTTGAGCTGGTGGAGTCGGACGACTATCCGACGGCGGTTGGTGACGCAGTCGGGCAGGAGGCGATCTATGTTGGAAGACTTCGCAGAGGCATCTGTGATCCACGGGAAGTCAATTTGTGGATTGTGTCTGATAACGTGCGAAAAGGCGCGGCACTAAACGCTGTGCAGTCTGGTGAGTTGTTGATAAAAGACTATCTGTAAAAGATACTTACTGGTAATTCAAAGAATATTTCTAGCCGATGCGCTGAACGGCTTATCGCTGATGGGGAGCCACCGCCAGGTGGCGCGGGCAGTGACATAAGACCCTCTCGTAGTTCGAGAAAAAGATAAACAAGGGATTAAATAATGGTTCGGGTTCGCAATCTGGTGCTGGCAATCGCGGCTGCTACCGCGCTGACTACAGAAATGGCCCACGCGCTTGGGTTGGGAGAGGTCACGCTTCAGTCGTCATTGAATCAACCGCTGATCGCGGAAATCGAGCTGCTGGATGCAAACAGCCTGGCGCCCGGGGAGGTGATCCCGGTATTGGCCTCGCTCGAAGAATTCAATCGCGCCGGTATTGATCGCCAGTACTTTCTGACGGACCTGAAATTCACTCCAGTGCTGCGTCCGAACGGAAAGAGCGTCATTCAGGTTTCGTCCAGCAAGCCGGTACGCGAACCCTATCTCAATTTTCTCGTAGAGGTGCTCTGGCCAAGTGGGCGCCTGCTCCGTGAGTACACCCTGCTGCTCGATCCGCCACTCTATTCACCGGAAACCGCAGCGGCCGCAGCACCGCAGTTGCCCATTTCCGCTCCGTCCCGAACAGTAGAGCCAGTACGCTCTGCGCCAGCTCGTCCGTCTACAACGCGCTCGACCGCAGTTCAGCCGGTAAGCGCGCCGCAGAGCGGCGGTAGCGAGTACAAGACCTCTGCGCGCGACACTCTCTGGGAGATCGCGGAGCGCAATCGTCGCAATGGAACGGTTCATCAGGCGATGCTGGCTATTCAGGATCTCAATCCTGATGCTTTCATTGGCGGCAATATCAACCGGATGAAGAGCGGACAGGTACTTCGTCTGCCGGATGCCGAGCAGATATCGACCCGCTCTCAGGCCGAAGCGATCGCTCAGGTCGCGGAGCAGAATGCGGCATGGCGACAGGGTAGTGGTGGCGCGGTTGCAGGCGCTCGCCAACTGGACGCGACCCGTCGTACTGAAGCTGGAGCAGCACCGTCGCGTAGCGAGTCTCGTGACAGCCTCCGCCTGGTGGCGGCTGATGCGGGCAAGGAAACTGCCGGCTCCGACACCGGGTCTGCCGAAGGCGGTCAGGCCTTGCGTGACAAGCTGGCGGTGACCCAGGAGAGTCTGGACTCCAGCCGTCGTGAGAACGACGACCTCAAGGATCGTCTGAATGATCTACAGGGGCAGCTGGAAAAGCTGCAACGGCTTATGCAGCTCAAGGATGACCAGCTTGCCAAGCTGCAGGCCCAGGTCGGTGCCGAAGGCCAGGCGCTGGACGCCAACGCCAGCCAGCCTGCTGCCGCAAAAACAGAGCCCCAGGCAACTGAAGGTAGCACGCAAGAGCCGGCCCGCGCTGACGGTGACACCCAGGCTGATTCTGCTGTTGATACCCGGCAGGAACCTGCTCCAGTCGTAGCTCCGGCAACGGCCGAGCAGTCTGCGGCGTCCAAGCCTGCTGCAAAGCCAGCCAGCCCAGCGAAACCGGTCGCACCTGTTGTTGAGCCTGAGCCCAAGAGCCTGATTGACGATCTGCTGTCCAATACCTTGCTGCTCGGTGTCGTCGGCGGTAGTGCCCTGTTGCTGTTACTGCTGGGTCTGATGGCTCTTTCGCGCCGCAATGCGATGAAAGAGGCGGAGCTGCAGGAAAGTCTGATGGCGGATGACACGGTCGACGATCTGCGAGTGGAATCGCCCGCGTACGTCGATCTGGGGCAGGAGCATCAACTTGAACCGACTTCCTTCCATGCCGACGCTCCGGCTGCGTCGGATGAGCTGACTTCCACTACAGGTGATGCATTGGCCGAGGCGGACATCTACATCGCTTACGGCCGCTTCAATCAGGCTGCAGAACTGCTACAAAACGCCCTTAATGACGAGCCTCAGCGGAGCGATCTGCGGCTGAAGCTGATGGAAGTGTATGCGGAGCTTGGCAATCGCGATGGCTTCGCCCGTGAAGAAGCTGAGCTACGTGAAATCGGCGGCGCTACCACCGAAGTCGAACAGCTGAAGTACAAGTATCCCGCCATGGCCGCGGCGATCGGAGGCTCGGCAGCTGTCGCCGCCACTCATATGGACATGGACAGCCTCGACCTTGATGATCTTCAGCTCGACGAGCCGGCCGCTCCGGCGGCAGGGCAGGATCTGGACGATGCATTCGACCTCAGCCTGGATGATCTGGACATCGATCTGAACGAGGAGCGTCCGGCTGCACCTGCGGACGACTCTTTGGACTTCGACGACCTGACGCTGGATGAGCCGGTTACCGAGCGTGAGGCCTCGCCTGCAGCCAGCGATTTCTCCTTCGATCTCGCAGAAGATAAGTCTGCGCAAGAGGCCGAGCAGGACGATCTTTCCGATTTCTCGTTCGATCTGGACAGCGACAAAGGAACGGAGCAAGCCCCCACAGAGTTTTCGCTCAATCTCGACGAGGAGCCGGTTGAAGGTCCTGCCGCGTTTGAAAGTGATGATCTCGATTTCGAACTGTCGGAGCCTGTAGCGAATCCGAGCGACGATTTGCCCGAAGGGTTCGATATTTCGCTGGATGAGCCCGAGTTTGAGGCGCAACCGGAAACCTTTGCCGACAAGCTGAACGAGGTGGAGGCTGATCTGGATGATCTGTCCAAGGAACTGGAGGAGCCGGCCACTGCTCCTGCTGACAACTTGGCTACGACTGACGCCGACGGCGGTGGGGAGGACGACTTCGATTTCTTCTCCGACACCGACGAAACTACCACCAAGCTGGATCTCGCCAGAGCCTATATCGACATGGGCGACGCTGAAGGTGCACGCGACATCCTGGATGAAGTGATTTCCGAGGGTAGCGATGTCCAGCAGCAAGAGGCGCGAGAGATGCTCGCCAAACTAGCCTGATCATGACCCAAGCAGTACCCCAAACGGCAGCCGAAATGGCTGCCGTCGGCGTTTCCAGGATCGCGCTTGGCGTCGAATACAAGGGATCGCGCTATCGCGGATTTCAGCGTCAGCGCGCCGGTGTGCCATCCATTCAGGAATCACTCGAAACCGCGTTGACCAAAGTGGCGGGTGGTCACTCCGTCACGCTGAGCTGTGCAGGTCGCACAGACGCGTTGGTCCATGCCAGCGGGCAGGTCGTGCACTTCGACACGCCGGTCTCGCGAACCATGCACGCATGGGTGATGGGCGCGAACATGAACCTGCCATCCGACATCAGCGTCACCTGGGCGAAGGAGATGCCGCGTCATTTCGATGCGCGCTTCAGCGCGATGGCTCGTCGTTATCGCTATGTGATCTACAACGATCAGATACGGCCGGCGCACATGGCCGAAGAGGTTACCTGGAACCATCGCCCACTCGATATCGAGCGTATGCGTGCCGCTGCCACGGCGTTCGTGGGAACACATGATTTCAGTGCCTTCCGGGCCAGGCAGTGTCAGGCCAAGTCGCCGATCAAAACCATTCATCACCTGGAGCTGCTGGAGCACGGCCGGCTGATCGTCATAGATGTTCGGGCCAATGCCTTTCTGCATCATATGGTGCGCAACTTCGCTGGCGTTCTGATGACCATTGGTGCGGGTGAGCGGCCAGTGGAATGGGCTGCGCAAGTGCTGGAGTCTCGTGTGCGCCGAACGGGCGGAGTGACAGCGCACCCGTACGGGCTCTATCTCATCGAGGTCGATTATCCCGAAGAGTTCGAGCTGCCGAAGCGCTATCTCGGTCCGCACTTCCTGTCGGGTTTGCCGGACGTTCGTCGCTAATGAATTAGGCAGGAGCCGTTTTGCCTATTCGCTTGCAGGTGGCAGGTCTTTTGTTACCATCCGGTTTCTTTTTTGGCAGGTAGCATCCGTTGTCAGTCGTTCGCAGCAAAATATGCGGGATCACTCGCGTCGACGACGCCTTGACAGCAGCCAAGGCGGGCGCCGATGCCATCGGCCTGGTTTTCTATGCCAAGAGTCCGCGTGCCGTCGATGTGCGGCAGGCGCGTGAGATCGTCGCGGCATTGCCACCGTTTGTCACGACGGTAGGCCTGTTCGTCAACGCCAGCCGCTGCGAGATCAACGAGATACTCGACGCCGTTCCGCTGGACATGCTGCAGTTTCACGGCGATGAAACACCGGCGCAGTGCGAGGGGTTTCATCGGCCGTGGTTCAAGGCGCTACGGGTAGGGAACGGCGAGGATATCGAGGCTCAAGTCGCGCGTTATGCAAATGCCAGCGGCATCCTTCTGGATACTTTCGTGGCAGGGGTGCCGGGTGGGACGGGCGAACGCTTCGATTGGTCGCTGATCCCGGCGGCGCTGGCCAAGCCGCTGATTCTGGCAGGTGGGCTGACCGCCGAGAATGTTCAGCAAGCCATTGCCCAGGTTCGTCCGTACGCAGTGGATGTCAGCGGCGGGGTGGAGGCGAGCAACGGCGTCAAGGATGCTTCCAAGGTGATGGCCTTTGTCGGTCAGGTTCGATCGGCTATGTGACGCCTGGGCAGCCTTTGCCGTCCAGTAACGAGTCGCTGGTGAGACCAGTAGCGTGATTCCTTGCCTGAAGGAGTCGGAGTTTCGCGGCTGCGCCGATAGGCGCATCGCTCACGCGACCAAGAGCGCCTGATACGCGTGGTCGCAACAATGAATCTGCCTGCAGCGCGAGTGCGCTCGGGACTGAAGCTTTGGAGAACAAGAGCATGAGCAACTGGCTGGTAGACAAACTGATCCCTTCGATCATGCGGTCGGAGACGCAAAAGAGCTCGGTCCCCGAAGGCCTTTGGCACAAGTGCCCCTCTTGCGAGGCGGTTCTATACCGCCCTGAGCTGGAAAAGACGCTCGATGTTTGCCCCAAGTGCCAGCATCACATGCGCATCGATGCCCGTAGCCGGCTCGATATCTTCCTCGATGCCGAGGGCCGCGAAGAGATCGCTGCCGAGCTGGAGCCGGTCGACCGCCTGAAGTTCCGTGATAGCAAGAAGTACAAGGATCGCCTCTCTGCAGCACAGAAGCAGACCGGCGAGAAAGATGCGCTGATCGCAATGAGCGGAAAGGTCGTCAACATCCCGGTCGTGGCTTGTGCATTCGAATTCTCGTTCATGGGTGGCTCCATGGGAGCAATCGTTGGCGAGCGTTTCGTGCGGGCCGCCAATGTTGCTCTTGAAAAGCGTTGCCCGCTGGTGTGCTTCTCCGCGTCAGGCGGTGCCCGGATGCAGGAAGCTCTGATCTCCCTGATGCAGATGGCAAAGACTTCCGCCGTGCTGGCCCGCATGCGTGAAGAGGGCCTGCCGTTTATCTCCGTACTGACCGATCCGGTCTACGGTGGTGTGTCTGCGAGTCTGGCGATGCTTGGTGATGTGATCGTCGCCGAGCCCAAGGCATTGATCGGCTTCGCCGGCCCGCGAGTGATTGAGCAGACCGTACGAGAAAAACTGCCGGAAGGCTTCCAGCGCAGCGAGTTCCTGCTGGACCATGGTGCTATCGATCTGATCATTCATCGCTCCGAACTGCGTACTCGCTTGTCGCGCTTGCTGGCCCAGATGCAGAAATTGCCAAGCCCGGTGGAACCCGCCCAGGTAACGGCTACTGCATGACCGGTCGGAGTCTGGCCGACTGGCTCGCCTATCTCGAGCAGCTGCATCCCACTGCCATAGACATGGGCCTGGACAGGGTCCGAGCGGTGGTGGGACGGCTTGGCCTGACACGGCCGGCTCCGCTGGTGATTACCGTCACGGGTACGAATGGCAAAGGCTCTACCTGCGCGTTCATCGCTGCTCTGTTGAGCAGTCGGGGGTACAAGGTCGGTAGCTACAGCTCGCCGCATCTTCTGCGTTACAACGAGCGCGTTCAGTTCGACGGGCATCAGGCCAGCGATGACCAGCTTTGCCAGGCCTTTTCCGCGGTGGAGGCGGCGCGAGGCGAGGTTTCGCTGACCTATTTCGAAATGGGCACACTTGCAGCCTTCTGGCTGTTCGAGCAGAGCGGGCTCGACGCCGTGGTACTGGAAGTCGGTCTTGGTGGCCGTCTCGATGCCGTCAACGTCATTGACGCGGATCTGGCGGTGATCACCAATATCGGACTCGATCATGCTGATTGGCTGGGTGATACCCGCGACAGCGTTGCGTATGAAAAGGCCGGGATCATGCGCGACGGAGTCCCCGCGCTTTGTGGCGATCTGGATGTTCCGGGGCCATTGCTTGAGCACGCAGAGTCCCTGAAATCACCGCTGTTTCTGCGCGGAAGAGATTTCGACCTGGCGCTTGATCCCCACTCCTGGCATTGGCGGGGCGTCGGGCCTGGCGGCGAGCCGTTGGAGCTGCATGACCTGCCGCTGCTGTCATTGCCGATGGAGAACGCTGCACTTGCCCTGCAAGCCTATGCCACGCTTGCCTTGCCATGGGAGCCGGCGGCGTTGTCCGCGGCGCTTCAGCGGACACGCGTTGTAGGGCGACTCGATAGTCGGCAGATCAGCTGGCGCGGCCGCGAGATCGCGCTGGTGCTGGACGTTGGACATAATCCTCATGCTGCAAGCTACCTCGCGCAACGCCTTGAGCAGCGGCCAGTAGATGGTCGTCGCTTGGCTGTTTTTGGTCTGCTGGCGGATAAGGATCTCAACGGTGTGCTCGAAGCGATGTCCTCGTGCATCGCTGATTGGGCCGTCGCTCCACTGCCTACGCCGCGAACGCAATCAGCTACACAATTGGCTGCAGCGCTGCTTGAGCGGGGCGCGTCGGTCAGCCAGTATGCGAGCTTCGAGCAGGCGCTCGATGCTCAATGCGCGAAGGCCGAAGCCGATGATGAAGTAGTGGTTTTCGGATCGTTCTACTGCGTGGCGGCGGCGCTTGACTGGCTGGAACAACGGGCGGGGGAGAGTTGAATGGCGATGCTGGATAAGGGATTGCTGCAGCGTATGGTTGGCGCTCTGGTGTTGATTGCGCTGGCGGTCATATTCGTGCCTATGCTGTTCAATCGTGAGGACGATCTGCGCCACGTCACCGTCGATGCGCCCACCATCCCTGCTGCACCGGCACCGGCTGAAATCGAGATGCAGGAGGTCGAAGTGCCAGAGCCAGCGTCGGAGCCTGAAGGTTTCGAGATCATCGAGGAAGGTGCCGAGGCAGAAGCGGCATCACCCGTCGGTGAGCAGGCTTCGGAGCCGATCGAGCCGGTCGCTCCGAGCGAGCCTGCGCCAGCTGCGCAGCCGCCGGTGGAACAGCCGCAGGCAGCGAAAGTCGAGCCACGGCTCGATAACGACAACCTGCCGGTCAGCTGGTCGATCCAACTCGCCAGCCTGTCCAATCGCGCCAGCGCCGAAAGCCTGCAGCAGACCTTGCGTTCGCAGGGCTACAACGCCTACATCCGCACTGCGGATGGTATGAATCGCGTCTTCGTCGGACCGCTGGTGGAGCGCAGCGAAGCGAATCGGCTTCGCGACGTGTTGCAGCGCCAGCAGAAACTCGATGGCTTCGTCGTTCGTTTCAAGCCGGAAGGAAGCTGAATCGTTGAGGCGCTGGCCGGGGTACTGACGACAGGCCCCGGCTGCGGAGTTGCCGTCGGGTAGTCAGCGCGTATTCCTGGCGCTCCTGCTCTGCTAAAATGCGCCGCCTTTTCCCCATTGCAGAAGACATCGTGGCATTCACCTGGGTCGATTGGGCCATCATCGCCGTCATTGCAGTATCGAGCCTGATCAGCTTGAAGCGTGGTTTCGTGAAAGAAGCGCTTTCGCTGGTCACCTGGATCGTTGCCGGTGTGGTCGCATGGATGTTTGGTGGTGCGTTGTCCCACCATCTCGCGGAATACATCAGCACGCCCTCGGCGCAAGTCATCGCAGCCTGCGCGTTGCTGTTCGTGGCTACCTTGCTGGTAGGAGCACTGGTTAATTTTCTGATCGGCGAGCTGATCAGAGTGACGGGGTTGTCCGGCACCGATCGCTTTCTCGGCATGGTGTTTGGTGCGGCACGGGGTGGTCTATTGGTGGTGGTGCTCGCCGGATTGCTGAGCCTGGCTCCGGTCGAGCAGGACCTCTGGTGGCGCGAGTCGACGTTATTGCCGCACTTTCTCCTGATCGCCGATTGGTCAAAGAACCTCATTCTAGGGTTCAGCGGCCAGTGGTTCGCCGGATCACTCAACCCGCCCGGTTGAGTCCCTTTTTCTACGGATGCTCGGCCTGCCGTCGTATCCGGTCTGCCTGTAATAACTGAGAGGTTCCTTGCATGTGTGGCATTGTCGGCATCGTCGGTAAGTCGAACGTCAATCAGGCGCTGTATGACGCGCTTACCGTACTGCAGCACCGCGGCCAGGATGCAGCCGGTATCGTCACGAGCCATGACGGCCGGCTGTTTCTGCGCAAGGATAACGGCCTGGTTCGCGACGTCTTTCAGCAGCGCCATATGCAGCGCCTGGTCGGCAACATGGGGATCGGCCACATCCGTTACCCCACCGCGGGGAGCTCCAGTTCCGCCGAGGCACAGCCGTTCTACGTCAACTCGCCTTACGGCATTACCCTGGCGCACAACGGCAACCTGACCAATGTCGATCAGCTGACCAAGGAGATCTACGAGTCGGATCTGCGCCATGTGAATACCAGCTCCGACTCGGAAGTGCTGCTCAACGTGTTCGCCCACGAACTTGCCGTGCGCGGCAAGCTGCAGCCGACCGAGGAGGACGTCTTCGCCGCGGTGAGCAAGGTTCACGAGCGCTGCCGCGGTGGCTACGCGGTAGTGGCGATGGTCACCGGTTACGGCATCGTCGGCTTCCGCGACCCCAATGCGATTCGCCCGATCGTGTTCGGCCAGCGCCATACCGACGAAGGCGTCGAGTACATGATCGCCTCCGAAAGCGTATCGCTCGACGTGCTCGGCTTTACCCTGATACGCGACCTGGCGCCGGGCGAAGCGGTTTACATCACGGCTGACGGCAAGCTCTTCACCCGCCAGTGCGCGGATGTGCCGAAACTTGCACCCTGCATCTTCGAGTACGTTTACCTGGCGCGTTCCGACTCCCTGATGGATGGTGTCTCGGTTTACAAGGCTCGGCTGCGCATGGGTGAGAAGCTGGCGGACAAGATCCTGCGCGAGCGTCCAGAGCACGATATTGACGTGGTCATCCCGATTCCCGACACCAGCCGTACCGCTGCGCTGGAGCTGGCCAATCGCCTCGGTGTGAAGTTCCGCGAAGGCTTCGTCAAGAACCGCTACATCGGTCGTACTTTCATCATGCCCGGCCAGGCCGCGCGGAAGAAATCGGTACGGCAGAAGCTCAATGCCATCGACCTCGAGTTCCGTGGAAAGAACGTGATGCTGGTGGATGACTCCATCGTGCGCGGCACCACCTGCAAGCAGATCATTCAGATGGCGCGCGAGGCAGGGGCGAAGAACGTCTACTTCTGTTCCGCTGCGCCGGCAGTTCGTTATCCGAATGTGTACGGCATCGACATGCCCAGTGCGCACGAGCTGATCGCGCACAACCGCACCACCGAAGAGGTCGCCGAGCTGATCGGTGCCGACTGGCTGATCTATCAGGATCTGGAAGACCTGATCGACGCGGTTGGTGGCGGCAAGGTGAAGATCGACAACTTCGATTGCGCGGTTTTCGATGGCAACTACATCACTGGTGACATCGACGAAGCCTATCTGCACAAGATCGAGCAGGCCCGCAATGATCTGAGCAAGGTCAAGACCAACGCGGTCAGCGCCATCATCGATCTCTACAACAACTGATTCATGCCGGCGTGGCAGCTTCGGCTGCCCGCGGCCGAGGTAAGAGCTATGACGACTGAATGGGATGCCGGACGGCTGGACAGCGATCTTCAAGGCGTCGGGCTCGATACGCTTGCGGTACGCGCCGGGCAACGGCGCACACCGGAAGCCGAACACGGTGAGCCGCTGTTCTTCACTTCCAGTTACGTGTTTCGCAGTGCCGCCGATGCGGCGGCGCGCTTCGCCGGTGACGTGCCGGGCAATGTCTATTCGCGTTACACCAATCCCACCGTTCGTGCGTTCGAAGAGCGTATGGCGGCGCTCGAGGGCGCAGAGCAGGCGGTCGCCACGGCATCCGGCATGGCGGCCATCCTCGCCACCGTGATGAGCCTGTGCTCGGCAGGCGATCACGTGCTGGTCTCGCGCAGCGTATTCGGCGCCACCGTTTCCTTGTTCGAGAAGTACTTCAAGCGTTTCGGTGTGCAGGTCGACTATGTGCCGCTCACCGATTTTGCCGCCTGGGAGTCCGCTTTCAAGGAGAACACCAAGCTGGTGTTCGTCGAATCGCCATCCAATCCCTTGGCAGAGTTGGTGGACATCGCCGCACTGGCGCAGCTTTGCCACGCCAAGGGCGCGATGTTGGCCGTCGACAACTGCTTCTGCACACCGGTATTGCAGCAGCCGCTGGCACTGGGTGCCGATATCGTCATTCATTCCGCGACCAAGTACATCGATGGTCAGGGCCGTTGCCTGGGCGGTGTGATTGCAGGTCGCAGCGAGCAGATGAAGGAACTGGTCGGATTTCTGCGTACCGCCGGCCCGACGCTCAGTCCGTTCAATGCCTGGGTCTTCCTCAAGGGATTGGAAACGTTGCGGCTGCGCATGCAGGCGCACTGTGCCAGCGCTCAGGAGCTTGCCGAATGGCTCGAGCAGCAGCCCGGTATCCAGCGCGTCTACTATGCGGGTTTGTCCAGCCATCCACAGCACGAGCTGGCCAAGCGTCAGCAGAAGGGGTTCGGTGCGGTGGTGAGCTTCGAGGTTGCTGGAGGCAAGGAGGCCGCGTGGCGCTTCATCGATGCGACTCGACTGATCTCGATTACGGCCAATTTGGGCGATAGCAAGACCACCATTACCCATCCTGGCTCGACCACTCATGGTCGGCTGTCCGCCGAGGATCGCGCGACCGCAGGCATTTCGGACAGTCTGATTCGGGTAGCGGTGGGGCTGGAAGATGTCGCTGACCTCAAGGCCGATCTGACTCGCGGTCTCGCAGCGCTCTAGATCAACTCATCAGGATGCCGCCGTGCCCGGCCTGCGCAAGCAGGTCGGGCACGAACGCTTGTGCCCTTTTTCACTGACGCAGATCGATAGCCGGTGCGGGCTCGCCCCGTCCGTCGAACAGCTGCGCGGGATTCGCCGGCAGGATGCTGGGGCTGGCCGAATCCGTTTCGATGACCCGAATATCGCTGTATTTCTTCCCGGAAAGAGCCGCCAGGCCGGCACGGTCGCGAATGACCGTAGGTCGCAGAAACACCATCAGGTTGCGTTTGACGTGGGTTTCCTGAGTCGAGCGGAATAGGGCACCCAGAAACGGAATGTCTCCGAGTAGCGGCACCTTGGCGTTGGTGCGGGTGACGTCGTCCTGGATCAGGCCGCCAAGCACGATGACCTGGCCATCTTCGGCAAGGATGGTGCTTTTGATGGCGCGCTTGTTGGTCACCAGGTCCACCGCCTGGGCCGTCAGGCTGGCGCTGGGCGCGATCGAGGAGATCTCCTGCTCGATCTGCAGGCGTAGCGTGGCGCCTTCGTTGATGTGCGGAGTCACCTTGAGGGTCACCCCGATGTCCTGGCGCTCGATGGTGGTGAAGGGGTTGTTCGCGCCCGCCGCATCGGTGGTGTAGGAGCCCGTCTGGAACGGGACGTTCTGGCCGACAAGAATCTCGGCTTCCTGGTTATCTAGCGTCAGCAGGCTCGGCGTTGACAGCAGATTGCTCTTGCTGTTGGACGAGAGTGCGGTAATCAGCGCGCCGAAACTGCGAGTTCCAACGCCGATGATTGCGCCGTCGGGCAGGTTCTCCGGGATCTCGTTCTCGTTGATGGCATTGAGTACGCTGCCGACCGAAATACCGGTGTTGCCAAAGCTGACGCCACCGGCTCCACCAGTGCCTCCGCGCGCGTCGACCGCCCATTGCACGCCGAGGGCGTCGGTGATGTCGCCGGAAACCTCGACGATAGCCGCTTCGACCATGACCTGCGCACGGGGAACATCCAGCTGGCGAACGATGCTTTCCAAAGTGCCGATCAGCTCTGGATCAGCGAGAAGGACCAGCGCGTTCAGGCTTTCGTCGGCGCGGATGAGGATGTTTTGCGGTCGGGCAGTGGTGGCGGATTCGCCGCTTTCGGGGTTTTTCAGACCTTCGGAAATATCACCCAGGGTCTCGGCCAGGGATTTCGCATCGTTGTGGCGCAAACGGATAACGCGCGTGTTGGCCGAACGCGTGGTTGGCGTGTCGAGCGATTGGGCCAGTGCCGCCAGCTTGCCACGGGCCTCGCTGGGGCCAATGAAGATCAATCGGTTGGTGCGTGAATCGGCGATGATCTGCACGCCGGAGGTGGTTTTCGCATCACCGCGCATCAGCGAGTTGCGCAGCACTTCAGCGATATCCATCGCCCAGCCGTGCTGCAGACTGAGCACGGCGTAATCGTTGCTCTCAGCACGATCGAGCTGGCGCACCAGGTCCTCAATGCGCGCGATATTGGCGCTGCGATCACTGATGATCAGTGCATTGGCCGACGACACCGCAGCAAGATGGCCGAACTGCGGGACAAGCGGGCGGATCAGGGGTATCAGTTCGGCCGCGGAAGTGTGCTGCACCTGGATCACCCGTGTTTCCAATTGGTCGCCGCCGGTAGGCCCGCTGCCGGCTTCGGCCTTGGCCTCTGCATTCGGAACTACTCGGGCGACATCGCCTTGGGTCAGCACGCTGAACCCGTGCGTCGCCATGACCGAGAGGAACAGCTGATACACCTCGCTCAGCGACAGCGTGGCATTGGATACCACGCTGACTTGCCCCTTCACTCGCGGATCGACGATGAACGTCTGTCCGCTGAGCTGGCTGATCTGATCGATGAAGGCGCGGATATCCGCGTCCTTGAGATTGATGGTCCAGCCGTCCTGTTGATTGGGGCTTGGCTCGATACCGGGTTCGACGGCAAGCAAAGGCAGAGGGGCGGCCAGCAGGCCGGTGGCGAGCAGGGCAAGCAACGGGCGCGAAAAAGGCTTCGGCATCGGTCAATTGTCTTCCGTGGGCTGATCGTTGGCGGGGGCGGCATCGGGTTGGTTGACGGCTTCTTCCAGCTGCTGACGCAAGGCGTCCATCTGCTGCTGCATCAGCTGCGTCTCCTCGTCCGGTGGCTCGGCATAGGGTGGTTGATCCTGATAGGGCGCTTCGGTCATCTCCTCGGGAATGTAGCTGGGCGAGCGTACCTGAGGAAAATGCAGCACTTCGACGGCGCCGTTGCGCGCTAGCTCCACGCGATCAGGGTAGACCTGATGCAGACTGACGCCACTGGCCAGCTCTTCGCCCTGCCAGTAGAGCCGTGGCGGCTGCCCGTCGACTTGAACAATGGCGCTTGAGCGCTGCGGGTCCATGTGCACGAAGCTGCCGCGCAGGGTAAAGCCGCTGGCAGCCGCGGTGGGCGCGTAGGAGTCAGAAGGGGCCGCCGAGCCGAACAGTATTTCCAGCCGCTGCATATCGGGCTGACCCAGATTGCCGGCTTGTTGTTCATAGACGTCGGTGGGGGTAGGCGCGCGAGACAGGTTCATCCATTGCTCGATCTGCATCGCGAGGTAGAGCGCGAACACGCAGAGCAGCACGGTACTGATAATGAGTGGGACGTAGCGGCGGTAGTTGTCCAGTTTTCCCGGCAGTGGCAAGCGAAATACTCCGTGGCGCTTTTGTTGTTCGGTTCCCTAGTACGCGGGTTGCCTCTGTCAGGCGATACAGCACTTTTAGAACACTTTCGCGGAGGCCGCAGCGAATTTACAGGTGCTCTTGGTGAATCGATGGTGCAGGACCAAGGTTACAAAGTGACGCGGCAGCTCCTGTTGACCACGGTTCCATAAAAAAAATTCAATGTTATTGTTGACTTAGCGTAGGGGGCTGAGTAAATTGCGCGCCTCGCAAGGCGATCGGCTGATTAGCTCAGCTGGGAGAGCACCTGCATCACACGCAGGGGGTCGGCGGTTCGATCCCGTCATCAGCCACCACCTTTGTGAGATTTCGGACGAAAGTCCGGCCGACGCGCAGCGGTAGTTCAGTCGGTTAGAATACCGGCCTGTCACGCCGGGGGTCGCGGGTTCGAGTCCCGTCCGCTGCGCCATATCCCTCCACTCACTTCCTTTAGAAGTGATGAGACAAGAGAAGCTGCCCAAGGGCAGCTTTTTTTGTGCCTGTCGAATAGCGATGTGATTGGTGAACCCTGCACTATCCAATCCCCGTCGGCGACCCGTTTCGGCGGAATCCTATGGCCTCTCGCATTTGCCAAACAGCGCGTCGAGCTCCGCTCCAGAGGCTGCGTTGGCAAAACCATCGAATCGTCCATGCTCGGCGATGGACCGTGCCGCCTGCAGAAAACCGGCCCACGCCGCTCTGGCCAATGCGCCGCCGACGCTGATGCGTCTGACGCCTAGGTCGGCGAGGTCCTGCACGGTCAGGTCGCTGTTCCAGCCAATCAGCACATTGACCGGCTTTGGCGAGGCTGCCGCGATGACGGCGCTGATCTGCTCGCGGGTTCTCAGGCCTGGTGCGTACAGGCAGTCGGCGCCTGCATCGGCATAGGCTTTCAGGCGTGCAAGGGTGTCGTCGAGATCAGGCCGATCGACGAAGAAGTTCTCGGCGCGGCCAATCAGCAGTGTTTCGCCTCCGGTAGCGTCGATCGCCTCACGCGCGGCGCACATTCGTTCGGTGGCCTCGGCAAGCTCGCGCAACGGCTCGCGCGGGTCACCTGTGGAGTCCTCGATGGAAATACCCGCGACGCCGGTTCCGACCGCCATGTGCACGCTTTCGGCCACGCCGTCGGGCGTATCGGCGTAGCCACTCTCGAAATCGGCGTTCACCGGCAGATGGGTGGCTTGGACCATGTAGCGCATATGGGCCAGGACCTCGTCCCGCGGCATCTGACCGTCGGCGCGGGCACACGACCAGGCGTAGCCGGAGCTGGTCGTAGCCAGCGCCTTGAAACCGAGGCCTGCGAGGACGCTCGCGCTGCCGGCGTCCCATGGGTTGGGCAGGACAAAGCAGCCGGACTGGTGCAGCGCACGAAAGGCAGCACGTTTTTGCGACACACTGGGATGGACCATGAACCCTCCTGGTTGGTGAGATGGGTGGGGCACGACGCTTTTCGATTCGCCGCAGCGCGTCGTCAAAGACTAGATGGGATTCAGCGTGCCGTGGTTTTCAGAACACGCGCTGCAGGGTGCCACAGCGTTACTGAATTTCCCTGTGGGCGACCGTGAAATGTGCCGCCGTGATATCCGCGCTGGGCGCTTCGCTGTGCTAAGACGTTGCGTGGAGGCTGACGAGGGCGGGGCGGGGCGGCGCCGGCATCACCCCGTACATGCTCGCCTGACACTCCGTTTGCGCTCGCGTGTCCGGGCTTCTACAACGTAACGTGCAGCCACCAACCGCCCGGCAATGCCATAACGAGGATTTGATGACGACCGACAAGCAGCAATTTGCCAGCGACAACTATTCCGGCATCTGCCCTGAAGCCTGGGAAGCCATGGCGAGGGCGAACCAAGGCCACGACAGGGCGTACGGCGACGACCAATGGACAGCCCGCGCGGCTGATCACTTCCGCGCACTGTTCGAGACCGACTGCGAGGTGTTCTTCGCCTTCAACGGTACAGCGGCCAATTCCCTGGCGTTGTCGTCCCTTTGCCAGAGCTACCACAGCGTGATCTGCGCCGACATCGCCCACGTCGAGACGGACGAATGCGGCGCGCCGGAGTTCTTCTCCAACGGCTCCAAGCTGCTGCTCAGCAGGACCGAGCAGGGCAAGCTGACGCCTGCTGCCATTCGCGAGATCGCGCTGAAGCGCAAGGACATCCATTACCCCAAGCCACGCGTGGTCAGCCTGACCCAGGCCACGGAAGTCGGTACCGTCTACCAGCCCGCCGAGCTGCGTGCCATCAGCGACACCTGCAAGGACCTCGGGCTGCACCTGCACATGGACGGCGCGCGCTTTGCCAATGCCTGCGCTCACCTGGGCATGTCGCCCGCCGAACTGAGCTGGAAAGCCGGCGTCGATGTGCTCTGTTTCGGTGGCACCAAGAACGGCATGGCGGTCGGCGAGGCCATCCTGTTCTTCAATCGCGAACTGGCCACCGATTTCGAGTACCGCTGCAAGCAGGCTGGCCAGCTTGCCTCCAAGATGCGATTTCTGTCGGCACCGTGGGTCGGGCTTCTGGAAAACGGCGCCTGGCTGAGATACGCCGAACACGCCAACCGTTGTGCCCAGCTGCTGGCCGAGTCGATTCAACCGTTGCCTGGCGTCGAGTTGATGTTTCCGGTGCAGGCCAATGGCGTCTTCGTCAGCCTGCCGCCATCGGCACTGGAGGCGCTCAGGAACCGCGGCTGGATGTTCTACACCTTCATCGGCGTCGGCGGTGCGCGCTTCATGTGCTCGTGGGACACCAGCGAAGCGCGGGTACGCCAGCTGGCCGATGACATACGTGCGGCCGTAACCGACGCCCTGTAGCTGCCGACGATGTGCCCGCTCGCGAAGTGGCCTCGGCAATACGCGGGCAGCGGCTACTGAGCGCTGCTCATTTGGATAAGGTTGGACGAGCACTGTCGTGAGGCTAGATGCTGGCTTGCTCGAGCAAGGCGCGGCGGAACGCCTGTGCCACAGGCCCGAGTGGCTCATCCAGCCGGTGCGCCAGGTAGGCTTCGGATTGCACCTCGCTGTTTCTGCCAAGGTCGGGAATGGCGACGCGCGCCAGCCGCCCTGAAGCCAGATCCTCCTCAACCAGCCATGCCGGGAGCCGTCCCCAGCCGAGTCCGGCGCGAATCAGTGCGACCTTCGCTTCCTGGGTATTCACCCGACAGGTGAAGGGCGACAGAACGCCGAATGAGCGGCCCTCGGAGAGTGGCGTGGGATCGGCAAGCACGATCTGCAGATGGCCGGCGAGATCCGGCACGCCGGGTGGCGCACGGCTACCGAGTTCGGCCAGCGGATGATCGCTGCGTACGACGGCAATCTGCGCAATCGAGCCAATCGCCTCCAGCGCCAGCCGGGGATTGCGAAAATCCTCGCCGACGATGATCGCGAGCGTGCAGCGCCTCTCATCCAGCGCTGCGATGGGGCCACCCAGGGCCTGTGACTCCAGGCGAAAGCTGGTGGAAGGAAAGTCGACGCTGGCCCGGGTAATGGCGAGCGCCACCGATTCGATCGGAAACAGCGTATCCACCACCAGGGTCAGTTCCAGCTCGACACCCGCACCCAGCGCCCGCGCCCGAGCACGCATGGCATCGGCGCGCAGCAGGATGTCGCGTGCGTGGGCCAGCAGTGCCTGACCTTCCTGAGTGAGGACAGGGCGGTAGCCGCTGCGATCAAACAGCTGCAGGCCCAGTTCCGTCTCCAGATTCGCGATGGCATGGCTGATGGCCGATTGCACGCGCAGCAGCCGTGCCGCGCCGGACCGAAAGCTGCCGCTGTCGGCCACGGTTACGAACGTACGAATCTGATCCAGTGTCATGCCATCGAGCATGATCTGCTCCATAGATCGAGTTGATCGAAATTTAATCACTCCGCGAGAGCGTTTTTAGTCATTAGCCTGGCTCCAGTCAATGCCATCGGAGGACTGCAGCAATGACGAACGTACTGGTGCTCTATTACTCATCCTACGGGCATGTCGAAGCACTTGCCGATGCCGTCGCCGAAGGCGCACGCGAAGCGGGTGCGTTGGCCGAGGTCAAACGGGTGCCCGAACTCGTTCCGCAAGAGGTCGCGCAGAATGCGGGGTACAAGATGGACCAGCCCGCGGATACGGCGACCGTGGCGGAACTGCCGAACTACGACGCCATCGTGATCGGCACGCCGACGCGTTTCGGCAACATGGCTGCGCAGATGAAGAACTTTCTCGATCGATGTGGCGGGCTATGGGCCGAGGACCGGCTGGTCGGCAAGGTGGGCAGCGTGTTCACCTCGACCGGCAGCCAGCACGGGGGCCAGGAGAGCACGATTCTGGCAACGCACACCGTACTGCTTCATCTGGGGATGGTTGTGGTCGGGCTGCCGTACAGCTTCAAGGGGCAGCTGCGGATGGATGCCATAACCGGTGGCACGCCCTATGGCGCCTCGACACTGGCCGATGACGGCAGCGGCGGTGACCGCCAGCCGAGCGAAAATGAACTGCAGGGCGCCCGTTACCAAGGCTGGCACGTCGCTCGCGTGGCCGCCGCACTCGCCGCCAACCCGGTCGGGGTGCCGGAATGAATGTCGCCCGGCAGCTCCGCGCGAGGCTGGTCGTCTGGATCGTGCTCGGCTGCGGGGTCGTGGCGGCTTTGCACTTGGGCAAGGCTGCCATTGCCACGCCGTTGCTACAGGCGGACCTTGGGGTCGATCTCGCCGAGGCCGGCTGGCTGACCGGCATATTCGCGGTGCTCGGCTTGCTTGGGGGTGCGGCGGCCGGTGCGGTGGTGGCAGCAGTCGGAGATCGGCGGTCCCTGCTGCTGGGGCTCGGGGTAACCGCGGTTGCCGGCGTCGCGGGCGCCGCCGCGCCGTCATTCGCGCTGCTGCTGATTTCCCGGCTGCTGGAAGGACTCGGATTCCTGCTCATCATCGTCGCCGGGCCGGCGATTCTGGAACGCCTGACGACCGGCGCTGCGCGGGACAGCGCCTTCTCGCTGTGGAGTTGCTTCATGCCGAGCGGGATGGCGCTGGCCATGGTCGCCGGGCCGCTGTTCCAGACATGGCAGGGATTGTGGTGGACGGGTTCGGCGGTGGCGGTAATCGCCGCGGTGGCGGCGGGCTGCTGCATACCCGCTGGCGTTTCGTCTGGCATGCCCGGACGGCTACTGGGAAATATTCGGCGCGTGCTGTTTTCCCGAGCCAGCGTTTTGCTGGCGGTTGGTTTCGCGCTGTACAGCCTGATGTTCTTCGCCCTGTTCAGCTTTCTGCCGGTTCTGCTGATGGAGCGTATGGATATTTCATATCGGAGTGCGGGGCTGTTGAGCGCACTGGCCAGTGTGGTCAATGTCAGCGGCAACCTTGCTGCTGGCTATCTGCTCACGCGCGGCGCCGGGCGTGGTTCGCTGATCCTGTTTGCCAGCGGCGTCATGGGGGCGTCCGGAATAGGCATATTCCTGGGCTGGTTCGAACCGCAGGCGACCTTCCTGCTGTGCCTGCTGTTTTCAGCCGTGGGTGGGTTGATCCCGGCCACGCTGCTGGCATCCGCACCGTTGGCTGCGCGGGACACCCTCCTCGTTCCAATTGCTGTCGGCCTGATGATGCAGGGCAGCAACCTGGGACAACTGCTGGGCCCGGTAGTGGTCGGCGGCGTGACCGCGGCTTTCGGTTGGAACGCCGCCGGCCCCGTCGTGTTGCTTGCGGCGCTGGCCGCTGGCGTGACTGCGCTTCTTTTGCCAGCAGCACTGCAGCGCAGCGAGCCGGCGAAGGAGGGTAGCCCTGAGCGTTCCAGAAGCGGCGACGTCCAGTGCTGATCCGATGCGTGCCGAGCCGCGCTTGGATAGCAGGCACCATGGCAGAACAGGATGAGGCGATCCGGTGCCCTGAAATGGGGCTCGGCTGTGACCGGTACGTCACATTATGGTGCGCGGTTCCTGGCCGGAGGCGGGACGAGGGCTCGACGGGTGGCCATGTGCCATCAATGGAGCGTTTCTTGCTGCGCATCGGTTTTCTGCCTTTCCTGCAGACCTCCGGGCGACAGCCTCAACATTGTCGCGGCTCCGGGTCATGCAGGATAACCACTTCAAGCCCAGATCAATGACCCAAGAACTCTCTGCCAGAACCAACCGCCGGAGCAGTCTGCTCACCTGTGAGGTGCTGGACCGCTCGCGTGTGCTCGACACGCTGGTCAACAACCTCGAAGGCATGGCCTACCGCTGCCGCAACGACGCGCCCTGGACGATGATCTTCGTCAGTCAGGGCTCGCAAGGCTTGTGCGGCTACAGTGCTGCGGATCTGGTCGACGACAACGGCATCTCATGGGACCGGATCACCCATCCGGATGACCGGCTTCGCGTCCGCCGCTGCATCGATAATGCTGTCGCCGGAATGGGGCGATTCACCGTGCATTACCGGATCCGCACCGCCGCGGGGCACCTCAAATGGGTCATCGAGCGCGGCGTCGCGGTGCCCGATGAGCAGGGCGAGATCGTGGTGGAGGGCTTCATCGAGGACATCACCGCCCAGAAGGCCGTGCTCGAAGCGCTGGAGCAGGCCGAACTGCGTTATCGCAGCATCTTCGAGAACGCTTCGGAGGGCATTTTCCAGTCCACCCGCGATGGCCGCTATCTGGCCGCCAATCCTGCGTTGGCGCGCATTTACGGATACGACAGTGCGTCCGAGCTGGTGGCCGATCTCGCTGACATAGAGCGTCGCCTGTACGTCGAGGGTGGGCGTCGCGAAGTGTTCTGCCAGCTGATGGAGCAACAGGGCGAGGTGCTCAACTTCGAGTCCGAGGTCTATCGGCGCAACGGCACACGCATTTGGATATCCGAGAACGCGCACGTGGTGCGAGGCGCCAGCGGCGAGTTCATCTGCTACGAAGGCACCGTGCAGGACATCTCCGAGCGCAAGCATTATCAGCAGCAGCTCGAACGTCAGGCCAACCATGATCTGCTGACCGGCCTGCCCAATCGCATCCTGCTCAACGACCGCATCGAGCAGGGCCTGGCCCGTGCGGCTCGCCTGGGCTACTACCTGACGCTGGTATTCATCGACCTGGACAACTTCAAGTTCATCAACGACGGGCTCGGGCATGTCGCTGGTGACGAGCTGCTCAAGAGTATTGCGGCGCGGCTGGCCGGTAGCCTGCGCAGCTCCGACACCGTGGCGCGGGTCGGTGGGGATGAATTCGTGCTGGTGCTCAGCGATCACTACCGCATCAGCACAGTGATCTCGCTATTGGAGCGTGTGCTGAACGAAATCCGCCGGCCGGTCATGCTCGCCGGTCGCGAGTTTCAGGTCGGCGCCAGCCTGGGTGTGGCGATGTTCCCCGACGACGGCGAGGATGCACAAAGCTTGCTCAAACACGCCGATATCGCCATGTACGCGGCGAAGAAGCGTGGCCGCAACAATTTCCAGTTCTTCACCCACGATCTCAACCGGATCGCCGATGAGCGTCTGAATCTCGAGGCCGCCATGCGCGTGGCGCTGGAGCGCAACGAGTTGTCGGTGCACTACCAGCCGAAGGTCGATGCGACGCGGCGGATTGTCGGTGTCGAGGCGCTGGCGCGCTGGACCCATGCGGAGCTGGGGGTGATAGGGCCTGATCGCTTCATCCCGGTGGCGGAGGAGAGCGGGCTGATCATGCCGCTGACCCTGGCCATCCTGCGTCGCGCCTTCACCGATGCGCGGCAATGGAACGAGGGACGCGGCACGCCGCTGCTGATTGCGGTGAACCTGTCACCGCTACTGTTTCTTGGCGACGATGTGGTCGAACGCATCCTCGCGGTGCTCGACGAAATAGGGCTGCCGCCGACCCAGGTGGAGCTGGAAATCACCGAAACGGTATTCCTCGGAGACGGCACCCGCGCGGTGTCCATCCTGGCCGAGTTCAAGGCGCGGGGCTTTCGCCTGGCGATGGACGATTTCGGTACCGGCTACTCGGCGCTCAGTTATCTGCGGCGTTTTCCGCTGGACATCATCAAGATCGATCGATCGCTGGTCACCGGACTCGAACAGGAGGAGGAAGTGGCGATGATCGCCCGTGCCGCCATATCGCTGGGCAAGAGTCTGCACAAGACGGTGGTCGCCGAAGGGGTCGAGAACGCCGCGCAGTTCGACTTCCTGCGTCGCAACGGTTGCGACGAGTTCCAGGGCTACCTGCTCTCACGCCCGCTGCCGGCGGCGCAGATCACCGCATTGCTTGCGGACGGCGGCGTGATCCGCTTCTAGCTGTCGCCGGGGATGGCGCCGTTCTGCCAGAGCTGCATCAGTTCCTGTGGCGCTCGGTCCTCGGCGATCTGCAGGATCAGTTCGGCGTCGGTGTCCTCGCGTCGGTAGTGCAGTTCGACCCGGAAGAAGCGCTGATCGCCGGCACCGACGTTCTTGCTGGCGACCGGCAGGCAGCGTTCGACCACCGAACAGAGGCCGCGGCGCTGCTCGGCATCGCAGTCGGAGAATTCGATCTGCCGGGTTCGCGCCAGGCCTGGCGCCGCGACGAAACCGCCCTGGCGCGATACGCGCAACGAGGTTTCCGGTCCCAGTGCTGGCATCTTCATCCTGCCTCCTCAGCGCAGTGCTACGCCCACTGACGTCCAGGCTTCATACAGCGCCTGAACCTGAGACGACTGGCGACCGAACAGCTGCGCCGCGTGGTTCAGCGTCACACCGGCGAAGGTTGCGAAGTCCGCATCATTGGGCAGTTGTGGATCACAGATGGTGGCGTACCAGATTCGTCCGGCCTGCTCCCAAGCGTAACCACCCAGCGCCATGGCCGCGAGGTAGAAGGCGCGGTTGGGAATGCCGGAGTTGAGGTGTACGCCACCGTTGTCGTCGCGGGTCTCGATGAAGTCGCGCATGTGCGCAGGCTGCGGGTCGCGACCGAGCAGCGGATCGTCGTAGGCGGTGCCCGGGTTGGCCATGGAACGCAGGGCGACGCCGTTGACCTTGTCGGTGAGCAGTTCGGCGCCGACCAGCCAGTCGGCCTCCGCCGCAGTCTGGCCGAGCGCGTGCTGTTTGGTCAGCACGCCGAACACGTCCGACACCGATTCGTTGAGCGCTCCTGGCTGGTTGAAATAGACCAGCCCGGCTTCGCTCTCGATCAGGCCGTGGGTCAGTTCGTGGGCGACCACGTCCAGCGAGCGGGTGAAGCGCTGGAACAGCTCACCGTCGCCATCGCCGAACACCATCTGCTCGCCGTTCCAGAAGGCGTTCTCGTAGCCCTGGCCGTAGTGCACGGTGCCGATCAACGGCATCCCCAGGTCATCGATCGAGTCGCGCTGGAAAACCTGCCAGAAGAATGTGTAGGTCGCGCCGAGCGCGTCGTAGGCTTCGTCCACCGCAACGTCGCCGGAGGCCGGCTGGCCTTCGCGACGTCGCAGGGTGCCCGGCAGCTGCATCTGCTGCTCGGCGTCATGGATTCGTCGTTGTGCGTGGCCGGGCGTGCGCAGCTCGCCAAGCTCGGCGATGGCTGTGGGTCGTGGCGGGCCGGGGTTGGGCAGCAGGCTCTGCACGTGGTGCAACGTCTGTTGAGCGCAGCCGCGCTGGTAGGGCGAGCCGCGGTCGATGATGCGCTCGAGAATGTATGGCGGGATGAAGGTGTGAATCGGCACCGGTGGTACTCCAAGGCTGACGCGGCCACGACCAGCAT
>NZ_DAMCPO010000019.1:0-94587 GCF_032106285.1 Stutzerimonas kunmingensis | reverse complement strand
ATGCTCCAGCTTCAATTCAATAACCGTGTTGCACTCAGCGTCTGCAACCGCCCAGTTTCTTGATGAGCTTTCTTTTAATGAGTACGAGATAAACATTATTTCTGACTGCTTTCTCGAGTTGGCAAATCCGCTCTTCGACTTGTTAGGCGGGCCGACAGCTATGTGTCATCGCCTGAATGTGGATCGTTTTGGCTTTGTGACGGATTGCAGTTTTTATAAGCGCGCCGGTAAGGAAGACCATGTGGCCCAGGCGCTTTCTGAAGGGCGTTATGTGTTGGCAGTAGGTGATGCCTTCAATGATCTCGCGATGTTGCGAATGGCGAATAAAAGTTATTTAGTCAGCCCGTCTGCAGCGACGCGCGCAGCTGCTCCAGATATTAAAACTGTGGCAAGTGTCGATGAGATTATTCCTTTGCACGTTCATGAAAGAGCTGCGCTGGAATGAAGCGGCTGGAGGCGCTTCCGGGCTATCTGCCCAAGCCCTGACCTGCGCTGAGTCAGGCCCGCTCTTGCCCCTCGGCCTTGAGGAAATCGACGAAAGCCCTGAGCGGCGAGGGCATGTGGCGGCGGCCGTGGTAGTAGAGATAGGGGCCGTCGAATGACTGCCACCAGTCTTCGAGGATGGGCGTCAGGCGGCCGTCGGCGAGCGGCTCGCGGATGAAGTCCTCGAAGGTGTAGATGATGCCCAGGCCGTTGATCGCCGCGCTGGTCTTCAGGTCGTGGGAGGAGGTGACGAGCTGGCCTTGTGGCGGTATGCGCAGGGTTCGGCCGTCCTTCTCGAACTCGAAAACACCCACCTTGCCGCTCTCGAAACGATGGCCGAGCAGCTGGTGCTCGGTCAGCTCGGACGGGTGCCGCGGTGTGCCATGGGCGGCGAGGTAGCTGGGCGCGGCGGCGGCGACGAAGCGTTGCCGGCGCGGGCCGATGGGGATGGCGATCATGTCCTTGGCGAGGCTTTCCTCGTAGCGCACCCCGGCGTCGTAGCCCGCCGCGATGACGTCGATGAAGGTGTTCTCCATCACCACTTCGACGTTCACCGCCGGGTAGAGCTTGAGGAAGCGGCTCAACAGGTCCGGCAACAGGAAGCGAGCCACCGGCACCGGCACGTTGAGCTTGAGGGTGCCGACCGGCCTGTGGGAGTCATCGTCCAGATCATTGAACGCGGCGCTGATTTCTTCGAGCGCCGGTCGCAGGCGTTCCAGCAGGCGTTCGCCTGCACTGGTCGGGGTGATGCTGCGGGTGGTGCGGTTGAGCAGGCGCAGGCCCAGATCGCTTTCCAGGCGGCGTATGCAATCGCTCAGCGAAGACGCCGACATGCCGCGTTTCTGAGCCGCGGCGCGAAACCCTCCGGCTTCGACCACGGCGGCAAACAGCGCGACATCACTCAGGTTGGGTTGACGCATGGAGCCTCCTTGAATTCGTCGACTGTACGATTGGGCGAACAGCCCGTCCATGTTTGCCTGGATTATCAGCCTGTGCTCGTACGCTGATACTTCGTCCGTCGGCCGCCTCCGCCTGAGGCAGGCCATTCACGACGACGAGGAAACGATCATGGCGCAGAGAAACGCAACCGAGCCGGGCGGCCATGCCCGGCCATTGATGAAGCTGGCCAGAACGCTGATCGCCGGGGTGGTGCTGGCTGGGTCACTGGCCGTCGAAGCCGCCAACCGGCCATCGCCAAAACCCGATTGGAGCCTGGCCGACATGCCGGCTCAGACCGGCCGCATCGTGCTGGTCACCGGCGGCACCAGCGGTATGGGTTACGAGGATGCACTTGCGCTGTCGCGCGCTGGCGCGGAGGTGATCATCGCTGCGCGCAATGCCGAGCGCGGGCAGGAGACGATCGAGCGGATACGCGAACAGGTGCCGGATGCCCGCGTGCAGTTCGAGGCAGTGGATCTGGCCAACCTGGCCTCGGTGCGCGGCCTCGCTGAGCGCCTTCAGGAACGCTTGCCGCGCCTGGACGTGCTGATCAACAACGCGGCAATCATGGCGCCTCCTGAGCGGGGCACTTCCGCTGACGGCCATGAGCTGCAGCTGGCGACCAACTACCTCGGGCCGTTCGCTCTGACCGCGTTGCTGATGCCGCTGCTGCTGGAAAGCGACGATGTCCGGGTGGTCAGCCTGTCCAGCATTGCGGCGGGTCGAGGTCGCCTGAACTTCGCGGACCTGCAGGCCGAGCAGGACTACAACCCCTACGCCACCTACGCGCAATCCAAGCTGGCGGTGCTGATGTGGGCGATGGAGCTGCAGCGTTACAGCGATACTGCCGGCTGGGGCATTCGCAGCATTGCCGCGCACCCTGGAGTCGCGGTCACCGAACTGGTCGAGCGCGGCCCAGGGCTGGACAGTGAGTTCGCCGCCAACTGGGCCAAGGACCGCGACAACTACCACTCCGCCGCCCAGGGTGCTCTGCCGACCTTGTATGCGGCGACCGCGCCGGTAGCGGTCGGCGGCGCCTATTACGGGCCGACCGGCGAGGAGGAGAAACGCGGCCCGCTGGGCTTTGCCAGGGTTCCCGAGGCCGCCGCGAACCAGGCCGATGCCGCCGAACTGTGGCAGCTGTCGGAACGCCTGACCGGCGCGCGCTATCCCTGAACCCTCGGGCGCGGCTTTGCGCTCGCGCCCTGTTACCTCTCTTCCTTTTTCAGGAGCGCGCCCATGAGCACGCCATCCGTTGTGCATCGCCTGAGCACCGCGATCAATGCCGAGGAACACGAGCTGCGCCCGGCGCTGAGTGGTTTCCTACTGTTTTTCTGCCTGTTCGCCGGCTACTTCATGCTGCGCCCGATCCGCGAGTCGATGGGCATCGCGGCGGGGGTGGAGAACCTGCAATGGCTGTTTACCGCGACCTTCGTCGTCATGCTGGTGGCCGTTCCGTTGTTCGCCTGGCTCAGCTCGCGCGTACCGCGGCTACATTTCGTCGACTGGGTGTACGGCTTCTTCTGCCTGAACCTGCTGCTGTTCTCCGTGCTGTTTATGCTGCAGGGCGAAAACCCCTGGCTGGCGCGGGTGTTTTACGTGTGGATATCGGTCTACAACCTGTTTGTCGTGTCCGTGGCCTGGAGCCTGATGGCGGATGTGTTCGATAGCGCCCAGGCCAAGCGGCTGTTCGCCTTTATCGCCGCCGGCGCGAGCGTCGGCGGGCTGGTCGGGCCGGCGCTCAGTGCGTTGCTGATCGGCAGCCTGGGCGAGTCGGGGTTGATGCTGCTCGCCGCCTTGTTGCTGGGCGCGGCGCTGGCGCTGAAGTTCTCACTGATGCGCTGGCGCGAGATCGGTGGAGCAGGGCGCCACGGCGCGGCCCCGGCGGAAAGCACGCGCAAGCCGGTGCCAGGCAACCCGTTCAGCGGGATGACGCGGGTGCTGCAGTCGCCTTATCTGCTCGGCATCGCCGGCTTCGTGGTGCTGCTGGCCACCGTGACCACTTTCCTCTATTTCGAGCAGGCGCGCCTGGTGGCCGAGCTGTTCCCTGACCGGGCCGCCCAGGTTCGCGTGTTCGGCACCATCGACGTGGTCGTCCAGGCGGGCGCGCTGCTGTCGCAACTGTTCATCACCGGGCGCCTGGCGCAGAAGCTTGGCGTGCGCGTGCTGCTGGCCATCGTGCCGCTGCTGGTCTGCGTCGGCTTTATTGGCCTGGCGCTGATGCCCAGTTTCGCCGTGCTCGCCGCGCTGATGATCGTGCGCCGCATCGGCGAGTACGCGTTCGTCCGGCCCGGACGGGAAATGCTCTTCGCGCCGCTGGATGCGGAGAGCAAGTACAAGGCGAAGAGCGTCATCGACACGGTTGTCTACCGCGCCGGCGATGCCGTCAGCGGCTGGGGGAAGACGGCACTGGACATGTTCGGTCAGGGCGCCGGCCTGGTAGCCGTGGCCGGCGCACTCTGCGCGCTGCTCTGGGGCTACCTCGGCTGGCAGCTCGGCAAGCAGGCGGACAGGCGAGTGGAAGTACCGGCGATGGCAGAGGTCGCTTGCCGATGAATTCCACCTTGCTTCGACTCAGCGTTCACCACCCTGCGCGGCGATATCGAAGGCGATGCTCCAGTTGTGCAGTGGGTAGGGCTGGTGCACCAGTGCCTTGATGTTGGCTTCGGCAGGCATGAGGTCGGGCAGGTATTCGTAGGTGGCGTCGGCGCGCATCGGGTCGCTGTCGCGCAGCTGGCCAGCGCCGCCGACCTGGTGGCTGGCGTAGCTGATGCGTGGCTGACCGCTGAGATCGCGACCGGCGCGCAGGCGCACGACGGTGTCGGCGACGATGTCGACGGCTTCGATGGGCACTTCGCCGTTGTCGTCACGCAGCACGAAACCCTTGTTCTTCACGTCGCGGGCCTGGTGGCCGAGGTACGGCTGGTCGAACGCCAGTGGCGGGTGCGGCACGTGGTAGTCGATCAATACGTCGCGGCCGTTGGCCGTGGCCTGGCGCGGTGCGAGCGGGGTCCAGTCCTTACGCTCGATGACGACGCGATGGTAGACCTTGCCGAGCATTTGGCCGAACCAGCGATAGCCGTTCGCCGACAGGTGCACGCCCTTGTCGGTGTAGGGGTAGACCGGGCCGACCAGGTACCAGCCGGGTTCTTCCCGGGCCAGTTCCCATTGCGCCATGCCGACCGCGAGCGAACCGTCCTTGACCGAGGATTTGGCGTCGGTCTGGTAGCTGAAGAAGGCCGGCATCTTTTCCTGCCCGGCGATGGCCTTGGCGGTGTCGGCGTAGAGGTCGTCGCGCAGCTGGCGCAGTTTGGCCTTGTAGTACGCCTGATCGTTCTTGCCGCCGTTGGTGTGGGAATAGTCGTACTCGCCCTGCAACCAGAAGAACGCGCTGATGCTGTAACTGGCCTGTTGCGCATCGGCCAGCGCCTTGGCCTGATCGACCGCCTGGGTCACGCGCAGGTATTCGTTGGTGCCGCCGGTTTTCGAGAGCTGGGCAATGGAGCGGCCCGACGTCGAGGCGTTGCTGGCGACGAACAGGTGATCCGGATCGGTGTCGCGGCCGAGGTGATGCAGATAGAGCCGGCGTGCCATGTTCAGCGCGCCGACTTCCACCGATTCGCCTTCTTCCTGCGCCTGCGGCGCGAGCTTGCCGACCTTTTCTGCATCGAGCACCACGGCGGCGTTGCTCTTCTGCTGAACCACGGCGCGCAACGGCGTGAAGGCCGCTTCGCCCACCGGTTTGAACGCCGCGCCGCTGAACGCAGCCGAGCGTGGCGACTGGCCGAGCATGAGGTTGTCGTAGCGCGGTGCCACCGAGAGCGCAGGCCAGCCTTCGGCGGCGGAGGCGAGCGACTGGCCGTAGGTGATGATGTGGTTGTACTTGCTTTCCAGCGGCTGGGTCAGCTCGTTCGGCTTGGCCAGGAGCTCGGCGGTCAGGCGCTTGTTCTCGGCGTCGCGGGCGGCCAGCTGCGCCTCTGTTTCGGCCGCCAGGCTGGGCGTGGCCAGGGCGAGCAGGAGTGCGGCGGCGAGGGTGCTGTGCAGGATCGTCGGTTGATCAGGGCGATGGGGCATGAAGTTGTTCCGGATGCGCTGGGCAGTTTCGTGCGGCTGCCTGCGGGCGAGCCGTGGACAATTGGCGAACGCGCTTTCGACGATGGCGAAGGAGGTAAGTTCGCGGCCGCCATGTCGATGGCGGATTGGCTATGCTGTCGCGCATTCGAGAAGCGATGCGCAGCAGGCTTCGGCAGGTCGAACGATGCGGCTGCCGACCGTTCCCATGCAGGTCATCCCGTTAGCAGAGGAGAATTCCAATGAGCCACAAAGCCATATTCGTACAGCCCGGCGGCGGTTATGACCGGGTCATCGTTGGCACCAGCGAGGCCCCCAGACCGGAGGCCGGCGAGATCACCGTGCGCCTGCGCGCCAACTCGCTCAACTACCACGACTTCGCGGTGGTCAGCGGCATGTGGGGCCCCAGCGAGCCGCGCATTCCCATGGCCGATGGTGCCGGTGAAGTGGTGGCGGTGGGGTCGGGCGTGACTGAATTCGCCGTTGGCGATGCGGTGGTCAGCACCTTCTTCCCCGACTGGCTGGCCGGTGAGCCGCTGATCGAGGGTTTCGCCACGGTGCCGGGCGATGGCGTCGATGGTTATGCACGGGAAATGGTCACCGCGCGCGCCACCTCGTTCACCCATGCACCCAAGGGCTACAGCCATGCCGAGGCGTCTACCCTGACCACCGCCGGCCTCACTGCCTGGCGCGCGCTGATGGCCGACGGCAAGCTCAAACCCGGCGACAGCGTGCTGATCCAAGGCACCGGCGGCGTTTCCATCTTTGCCCTGCAGTTCGCCAAGATGGCCGGCGCCACGGTCATCGCCACCTCGTCCAGCGATGCCAAGCTGGAGCGCCTGCGCGAGATGGGCGCCGATCACCTGATCAACTACCGCAGCACGCCGGCCTGGGGCGAGACGGTGCGCAAGATGACCGACGGCCGCGGCGTCGACCATGTGATCGAAGTCGGCGGGCCTGCAACGCTGGAGCAGTCGATGGTGGCGGCGCGCATTGGCGGGCATATCTCGGTGATCGGCATCCTCACCGGGGTTGCCGGCGAGCTGCCGCTGGTACCGGCGCTGGTGCGCCAGCTGCGTCTGCAGGGCGTGCTGGTGGGCAGCCGCGCGCAGCAGCAAGAGATGATCCGCGCCATCGATGCCAACGGCATCCGCCCGGTGATCGACAAGCACTTCGCCGTGGACGATATCGTCGAGGCGTTCCGCTACCAGGAAACCAACCAGCACTTCGGCAAGATCTGCCTGGATATCTGAAGCCTGGCGTCGGCGGCGGCTGCGTTTAGAATGCGCGGCCACGCTGCCGACGATGCCCGCCCATGACACCCGAACACCTCACCACCCTGCAAAATCACCTGCTCGACGCGTTGGCCAACGTGCCCGACGAGACGCGACGGCTGTTCCATGGTCGCGGCCGCTGCTATCCGGGGCTCGAACAGCTGACCGTCGACTGGCTACAGGGCGTGGTGCTGGTGGCGCTGTTCCGTGATCCGGGCGAGGCGGAGCGGGCGGCGCTAGAGCAGATGCTCATGGCGCTGACGGAAGCCCCGGCCTGGAAGCAGAGCCAGGCACAGCGCTTGCTGCTGCAGCATCGCTATCTGCCGGATGCACCGACCGAGGCGTTGCTGGGCGATGTGCCCGCCGAGTGGCTGATCAGCGAGAACGGTCTGCGCTACAAGCTCGATCTCGGGCGCAAGCAGAACAACGGCCTGTTTCTCGACATGCGTTATGGCCGCCGTTGGGTGCAGGAAAATGCGCAGGGCAAGCGGGTGCTCAACCTGTTCGCCTACACCTGCGGCTTTTCCGTCGCGGCGATCGCCGGCGGCGCCGAGCATGTGGTGAATCTGGACATGGCCAGCGCGGCGCTGACCCGTGGGCGGGAGAACCACCGCCTCAATGGCCATGAGCTCGGACGGGTGAGCTTTCTCGGCCACGAACTGTTCAAGTCATGGGGCAAGGTGCGCAAGCTCGGACCTTACGACCTGATCATCATCGACCCGCCATCCTTCCAGAAGGGCAGCTTCGCCCTGACCCGCGATTACCAGAAGATCCTGCGCAAGCTGCCGGAATTGCTGAACGGCGGCGGCCAGGTGCTGGCCTGCGTGAATGACCCGGATATCGGCGCGGACTTCCTGATCCAGGGCATGGCTGCCGAGGCGCCGCAGCTGCGCTTCGAGCAGCGCCTGGAGAACCCGCCGGAGTTTCCCGACATCAGCCCCGAAAGCGGTCTCAAGGCGCTGCTGTTTTTGGCCTGACGCGGGGACGGGTCAGTCCCTTGTGACCGGCTCTGCATCGGCCTTGCCGAGCAGATGCTCGACGTCCTCGATCACCTGCAGCGCCGCCAGCGGACCGCCGGTGGAGGTCCACAGCGAGCCATCGACGGCGCCAGAACGCTTGGCCTGCAGCGCCGAGAGCTGGCGGAACGCCGGGGTCTGTTCGGCCTGACGCATGGCCTCGACCGCCTCGCCGCTGGTAGCCAGGGTGCCGATCACCAGCCAGTCGGCATCCAGCAGTTGCAGTGACTCCAGGCTCAGTGCCATCGAGTGGGTGTAGCCGGGATCCTGCTGGTGGGCAGGGCGGGTGAGGCCAATGTCTTTGATGACCGTGCTGGCGAAGGCGTCCTTGAACATGTACGAGGGGCCCTTGGGATTCCAGCGCACGATGCTGAGGGTTTCGCCCTGATGCGTGCTCAGCCGCTCACGCGCCTGTTCGACGCGCGCGCGGTAGCGGTCCAGCACGGCGTTGGCTTCGGCGTTCTTGTTCAGGATCTGTGCGGTGCGCTGCATGGTTTCCTGCCAAGGGCGACCCCAACTGTAGGTGATCACGGTCGGTGCGATCTCGTTGAGGATCGCCAGCTGCTCCGGCTTTACCGGGCCGGTGAGGATCAGATCGGGCTCCAGTTCGAGCAGGGTTTCCAGATTCGGATTGTCCAGATCACCGACCACCGGGACGTCGGCCGTCAGCTTGCCTTCGAGGTAGCGCGGCGGTGCGGCCTGGCCGCGGCCGTTGATGGTGCCGACCGGGGTGACGCCAAGTGCGAGTGCGGTATCCAGATCGATTTCGCTGAGGGTGATCACCCGCTTCGGCGCTTCCGGCACGGTGACGGTGTTGCCCATGGCATCGCTCACCTGGCGCGTATCGGCCAGGGCGGGCAGGGCGAGCAGGCTGGCCAGCAGGGCGGCGGCCAGGTGACGTGGGGTCTTGAGGGTCATTGCATACCTTCCGTTTCGGGGTGTTCTCGGAGAGTGAGTTGCTGGAGGGCACGGGTACGGCGGCGCGGCACGATCACCGGCGCGCCGTCGCCGGGGGCCGGCAGGATGTCGACGTCGGTGTCGTAAAGGCGGTCGATCAGGGCCTTGGTCATCACCTGCCGCGCCGGGCCGATGGCCTGCACCCGGCCGTCGGCCAGGGCGATCAGCTCATCGCAGTAACGGGCGGCCACGCCGAGGTCATGGATCACGATCAGCACCGTGCGCCCGGCCGCGGCGATCTGGTGCACGGCTTCCATCACCTCGGCCTGGTGGCCGATGTCCAGCGCGCTGGTGGGTTCGTCGAGCAGGATCAGGTCGGTGTTCTGCGCCAGGATCATGCCGAGCCAGGCCCGTTGCGCCTGGCCACCCGAGAGCGAGGCGGCGCTGCGTTGCCAGATCGCATTGAGCTGCATCACCTCGCGGGCGCGTGCAACCTGGCGGGCGTCTTCCGCGCTCCACTGGTTGAACCAGCCCTGATGCGGATGGCGGCCGTACTGCACCAGCTGTTCCACGCGGATGCCTTCGGCCAGCATCGGCCGTTGCGGCAGAAAGGCCAGCTCTCGCGCCAGCGCCTTGAGCGAGTAGCCCGCCAGCGGCTTGCCGTGGATCTCCACGGTGCCGCGTTGCAGCGGCAGCTGGCGGGCGAGCAGTTTGAGCAGCGTGGATTTGCCGCTGCCATTGGGGCCGACGATGCCGATCAGCTTGCCTCGGGGCAGGCTGAAGGAGACGTCGTCGAGCACGACCTTGTCCTGATAGGCGAAGTGCAGGTTTTCCGCGCGCAGGGCAGTCATCAGTCAGCTCCTCGTCTGTCCTTGAGCAGCAGGCCGAGCAGCAGGATGCCGCCGAGCAGCCGCGTCATGATGCCGGTGGGGATTTCCTCGGGCTGGGCGAGCACCCGCACCAGGGTGTCGCTGCCGAGCAGCAATACCGCGCCGCACAGCGCCGATAGCCACAGCGGGGCGAGGCTGTTGCGGGCCAGCCAGGAGGCGAGGATCGGTGCGGCCATGGCGATGAACACCACCGGCCCGCCGATCGCCGTACCCAGCGCGGCCACCACGATTGCCAGGGCGAGCACGCCGAGCTGGACCAGCGGCACCTTCACCCCGAGGTTCTGCGCCGTGGCGTCGCCGAAGCGCAGCAGCGCCAGCGGCCGATTGACCAGCGCCATCAGCGGGCAGAGCAGCAACAGCAGCATTGCGACGGGCTTGACCGTCTGATAGCTGACACCGGCGAAGTGGCCCATGGTCCACAGGTAGATGCTGCCCAAGTGAGCGAGGGGTTGCGTCGACATGGCGAATTCGCCGAGGGCGCCGAGCAGTTCCGACAGCGCAATGCCGATGACGATGAACAGGTAGCCCTGCTCGCCGGGGCGTCGGCACAGGGCGAACAATGCGGCGGCCGCCAGCGCGGCTCCGAGTGGCGACGAGCACCATGGCCAGTTGCCGAGGGTCAGGTAGAGGGCGAAGACGACCACAGCCAGAGAGGCGCCCTCGTTCACACCGATCATGTCCGGTGTCGCCAGGCGGTTGCGTACCAGGGTCTGGATCAGGCAGCCGGCCATGCCCATGGCCAGCCCGGCGATGATCGCGGCGGCGACCCGCGGCAGGCGAATCTTGAAGACCATGATTTCCTGCAGCCTGCTGCCATTTCCGGTGAGGGTGGCGATGACGTCGCGCACGCCGAGATGGCCGCTGCCGAGGCTGGTCGCCAGGACGGTCAAGCCCAGCAGCACCAGCACGAGCAGGGTGAACATCAACCAACTGCGCCGATGCAGCAGCAGGCTGATGCCACCGAGGCGCAGTGTCCAGACGCCGGAAGGTGTGGGGATGGAGGTCATGGCTACCTCACCGTCAACAGGGAACGAAAGCCGCCGCGCAGCACGATGGCGATCAGCGCCGGCGCGCCGAGCGCGGCCAGCAGGGTGCCGACCGGCAGTTCGTAAGGCTGCAGCAGCCAGCGCGAGAGCACGTCGGCGGCGAGCAGGAAGAGCATGCCGAACAGCGTGGAAAACAGCAGTTGCCGCAGCAGTGCCACCGGCTCGATGCGGCGCGCACAATAGGCGGCGAGAAAACCGAGAAAGCCGATCGGCCCGGCCAGCGAGATGGCGCAGGCGGTGAGCAGGGTGGATGCCGCCAGCACGCCGAGGCGCACCCAACCGGTATGGATGCCCAGCGCACGGGCCTGGCTATCGCCCATCTGCATCAGAGTCAGCTGACGGCAGAGCAGCGTCGCCAGCACCAGTCCGAGCACGGCCAGCGGGCTGACCGTCTCGACCGCATCGAGGCTGGAGGCCGACAGCGAGCCGAGGTTCCAAAAGCGGAACTGCTCCAGCGCCACCCGCGTGGAGAGCAGCAGGAAATTCGCCAGACCGCCGAAGATCGCGCCAAGCGCCACCCCGGCAAGAATCAGCTTCAGCGGGCTGGCCTGACCCAGCATCAGGCCGACGCCCAGCACCAGCAGATTGCCCAGCAGGGCGCCGGCGCCGGACCAGAGCAGGTAGCCCCGGGTCGACTCGACGCCGAAATAGATCAGGCCGATCACCAGCCCGAGCACCGCGCCGGCATTGACACCGAGCAGGCCGGGTTCGGCCAGCGGATTGCGTGTCGCGCTCTGCAGCAGCGAGGCGGCGATTGCGAGGCTGGCGCCCACCACCAGCGCGGCGAGGGTGCGCGGCAGCCGCAGGGTATCGACGACCATGGCCAGCTTGTCGTCGGCCAGATAGTCGGGCTGGCCGAGCAGATAGCCGAAGACGGCGTCGGCACCATACACGCCGGCACCAGTGGCCAGGGACAGCGTCAGCAGCACGAGCAGAAGGCCACTGCCGGCAATCAGCGTGGCCTTCTGCAACGCTGGCATCGTTGGATCAGTCGGCATGGTTCGCTTCGCGTCTCCAGGTGAACCCGGCGGCTCGCGCCGCCGGGCGGGGCGTCAGATGTCGTAGGCGAAACCGACGAAAAGCGTGCGACCCATGAGGATGTTGTCGACGGCCTGAGCCACCTCGTCGCGCTTCTCGTTGGTCAGGTTGTTGAGCCCGCCGTTGAGTGTCAGCTGCTTGGTGGCCTGGTAGCGGGCACCGAGGCTCAGGGTGTGGAAGGCGCCGGTCTCGAACGCCCCGGAGCGCGCCACGTCGTACAGGTACTGGCTGCCGGTGTACTGGTAATCCAGGTTCAGGCCGAGCTTTGGCAGCGCCTGCCAGTCGGCACCCAGGTTGGCGATATGCTGCGGCGAGTTGCGGATCGGCTCGTCGGTGTCGCGATCCCTGGCGTCGGAGTAGGTGTAGTTCGCGCGCAGGCCGATGCGGTCGCTCAGCAGGTAGTTGCCCTGCAGCTCGTAACCCTTGATCCGCACATGGGGCTGGTTGTAGGTGGTCAGCACCGGGTCGGCGGCGACGATCTGGCCGTTCACCCGAATCAGCCGCGTCGTTTCGGTGCTGATCATGTCTTCGATGTCGGTCTGGAAGAACATGATGCCGGCCTGCAGGCGGTCGTTCTGGTAGAAGGTACCGAGCTCGTAGCTGGTGGCGGTTTCCGGCTTGAGATCCTCGTTGCCGACCGTCACGCAGTAGCCACGGCAGGCGATTTCCACGTAGGTGGGATCGGATTGGGCAATGCTCGGCGCCTTGAACGACTTGCCCACGCCGCCCTTGATCACCCAGCTGTCGCTCATGTTGTACACGCCGTAGGCGCGCGGGCTGAATTCGCTGCCGTAGCTTTCGTGATCATCCCAGCGGGCGCCGAGGGTGATATCCAGCTGTCCCAGGGAGAACTCGTCCTGCAGGTAGAGCGCCTGCTGATCGATCTCTATCTCCGAACCGAGGTTGTTGCTGTGGCTGAGTTCGGTGCGGCGCAGTTCGCTGCCCAGGGTCAGCAGGTGGTTGCCGAGGAACGCGGTCACCTGGCCGTCGACCGTATGGTTGGTCTGGTTGACGTTGCTGAAGCGGCCGCCGCGCAGGTCGGTCATGACCTCGGAGTCGTCCATCAGGTCGACGTCTTCGTAGTAGTAGCGGACCCGCGAGTTGAAGCCGTCCCAGCTGCCGTTGTGGGTCAGGCCGAAGGCGCTGCGTTCCATTTCCTGAACGTTGGTCGGAAAGGCGAAGCCCGAGTTGCTCCAGGTGCCCTTGCGGTCGTCCTCACGATAGCTCAGGTCGAGGTCGATGCTCTGGCGCTCGTCTAGCAGCCAGCTCAGGCTGCCGTAGGCGCTGGCATTCTGGCGTTTTTCGGCGGCATCGATCAGGGGCGACGTAGTCTGGTCCGAACCCCAGGCAGCCTGGTCGGTGCCCTCGACGATCAGGTTGCCGAGCAGCTTGTCCTCGATCAGCGCACCGCTGATGTAGCCGCTGGTCTTGTGGCTGTCACCGGAATCACCCTCGGTCGGGTGCTCGTAGCCGTAGGCGATGCCGGCCCTGGTGTCGGCGGTCGGTTTACGCAGGATGACGTTGACCACGCCACCGATGGCATCGGCGCCGTACAACGAGGACATCGGCCCGCGGATCACCTCGATGCGCTCGATGGCGGCCATCGGGATCGAGGACAGATCGAAGTCGTTGGCGTAGTTGGAGACCAGGGCTTCACGCGAGTTGATGCGGCGGCCGTTGACCAACAGCAGGGTGTAGTCCGAATCCATCCCGCGCAGTCTGATTTCCTTGCGGCCGTAGGTCGACGACGGGCTGATGTACACCCCCGGCAGGTATTTCACTGCATCGGCGAGGTTGTATACCGGCAGCTTGCCGAGGTCGTCACGGGTGACCACCGACACGCTCGCCGGCGCGCTGAGTTCGCTGTGGGCGGTCTGGGTGGCGGTGATGACTTCGTTCTGCAGCGTGACCGGCTCGCTGGCGATGGCGAGCATCGGAACGAGTGCGCCGAGCAGCGTGAGCGGCAGGTGGCGGGGACGACTGATGGTTCTTACAGAAGGCATTGCAGGCTCCATTGCGGTTTGATCGATGCGGGATGTAAGTCTCATCAGGCGTGCGGCTGCAGGTTCAGGCCCTGCTTGTGGTTGTAGGTGTTGGCAGGTGTCCATGGCGTCGCAGGGCAGCGAGCAGTAACAGCAGCGCTGCACCTGCGGTCAGGGTGAGGACCACGTGGAAACCTGCGAGGTGTTCGAAACCCGTCAGCTCGCCATCGGCAGCCGTACCCAGGTAGGCGGCGGAGGCCAGGCTGCCGAGGCCGGCGGCAACGTTGCTGACGGACCCGTGCAGCGCCATGAACGCGGCGCGTTGATGGGGCGCCGGAATGCTCGCGGCGACCGTCGTGGTGCTGCTGGTGCGCAATGTGCTGAGTGCCATGAACAGGCTGAACACCAGCAACAGCGGCAGTGGAACCAGCAGGGCGAAGCCGAGCAGCGTGATCAGTGCCAGCAGGCCGCTGCTGCTCAGGACCAGCCGGCGGGCGTGGCCGCGATCGATCCAGCTGCCGCCCAGACGCACGGCGGCCAGGCTGGCCAGCCCACCGCACAGGTAGAGCACGCCGATGTGTTCGCGGGCGAAGCCGAGATTGAACTGGAAGAATGCGGAAAAGTGCGGCACCAGCAGGAAGTGGCTGAACATCTGCAATGCGACAAGCGCCAGTGCCCCCAGGCACAGCGGTGAGCGCAACAGCGGGCGCAGCGCTCCTGGCGGGCGTGGGTGTGGTTGCGGATTGGGGAAGAGGATGTGGCAGCCAAACGCGAGCGCCAGGCCAACCGCGGCAATGCCCAGCATCGGCGCGCGCCAGCCCAGCCAGCGCGCGAGTTCCAGCGCCAGAGGCGTGACGACGATGGCGGCGAGGGAGAAACCCATCGCTAGGCGGGCGAGCTGCCGGCCCCGTTCGGCTGGCGGGATCAGATCGAGCAGGCTCGCCATCAGCACCGCGCCCAGGGGGCCGGCGATGAATGCACTGAGCACGAAGAGCCAGGTCAACTGGTGCGCGTCGGAGGCACCTGCGCAGGCACCGAGCAGCGCGAAGCGCAGGACGAGCAGGGTGAGCAGCACCGGCTTGCGCTCGAAGCGGTGCAGCCAGGCAGCACTGAGCGCCGAGCCGAGGGCCGCTGCCAAGGTCGCGGCGCCAGCCAGATACCCAATGCGGTCGGCGGGCATGTCCAGTTCGCGGACGAAATCCGGGCCGAGCGGCATGATCATCATCAGGCTGCCGATCGATAGCATGCTAATCAGTGTGGCCAGCTGAACAGCCGTTTTCGTTTGTCGATCTGCATCCATGTACATAACGCCGCTGGGTGAGGCGGTGCATCTTATGCAGCTATAAACGCTAATTCAAATGAAAATCGTTATTGTTTGGTTGTGATTTGTGGAGGATGAGCCGGATGGAGGCGGCCTGTGGGCGGAATAGCGGGGATGGCGCATGGCATTCGATACCGTAACTCGCGCGAAAACTCTCGAGATGAACCTATATCGGAGGTCGGCTGCGCCGCCTGAGCAGGCGGCGCCAGCGATCCGTGCTGTACGACCTGCCCTGGTTCAGTCGCGTGCCTCGAGGTCCTTGATCAGCGCCTTCATCTCGTCGATCTCACGGCGTTGCGCCTCGATGATGCTGTCCGCCAGCTCGCGCACCCTCGGGTCCTGGATATCCGCCCGCTCGCTGGTGAGGATGGCGATGGAGTGGTGCGGAATCATCGCCTTCATCCACGACACCTGGTCCACCGTCGCCTGGCTGCGCACCAGCCACAAGGACACTACGAACACCAGCGCGCTGCCGGCGAAAATGGCGATGTTCACCCCACGCCGCGGATACATCTTCAGCATGAATGCCAGCATGACGATCGCCATGGCCGCGCCCATGATCAGCGCCATGTAGGCGCGGGTTTCGCTGAACAGGATGTGGTCGGTCTGGAACACGTTCAGGTACATCAGGCCGAACATGACCAGCGTCGAGGTGGCAATCATTGCGCCGAATTTGACGTAGGGCTGCATAGGCGTGCTCTCCTCTCGCTATGACTGGTGGGGCGGCAAATCGCCAGCCCATTCGGTCATCTCGACAGCCCTCGGTCGGTGCCGTTCACGTTTCTCGGCCACGCCAGCGGCACGCACTGGCCGACTGCGATGGCCTCGCAGGGCTGACCGCAGCGCAATGCGCAGCCGGACCTACTCGCCGTTACGGACCTGCGAGGCGCCGCGGCTCAGCGAGTGGCCAGCTCTTCGCAGCTGGGCTCGATGGTGAACGTGCGCGCCGAGTCGACCGGGCCGAGCTTCTCCAGGGTGCGGCGGCCAAGCAGTACGGGGTAGTGCATTTCATCGCGATCCCTGAGCGAGAACTGCTCCTCGAGGAGGCGATCGCCGATGCACACCTTCATCAGCACCACCGGACGATCCTCCTTGCCGCCGGCGCCGCGGACCGTCAGTTCGCGATGCAGTTTGCGCTCGATGCGCGATTTGACCAGCTTGTCCCGTTCGATGTCCTCAAGGTCCAGATCGAAGCGGACCCACTCGTCACCGTCCCGCTCGAAATACTCGATGTCTTCGGCATGCATCGACGAAGTCAGCGCGCCAGTGTCGAGCTTGAACTTCACAGTGACTTCCTCGGGAAGCACCTTGCCACGCTCCACCCAGCCGAGCGGTGTGCCGTCGGCGGCGAGGGAAGGGAGGGTATGCAGGGACAGCAGCACAGCGACGGGTATGGCCAGTAGTCGTGACGATTTCAATGGCAACTCCGGGGGTAGTGGCTTCGCTCAATAGAGCGAAATCTGCCGCGGACGTTCAGCGCACCGTGGATTCGCCGCTGCGACCGGTCGGCGATCGACTACCTTGAGCCGCTTCGCGTTCGCCGATCTGTTCGCTCAGTGCACGAACGAAGGCGTCCACCGCGACCGGCAGGTAGCGCGAGCTGCGCACGTACACGCCGAGGTCGCTGAACACCGCGCCGCCATCGTTCAGCGGTACGTGCACGAGCGTCCCGCCGGCCAGCTCGGCTTCGATGCCGATGCGTGTCTGGAAGGCGACCCCGGCACCGCGCTTGGCCATCTGCAGGGCCAGCTCCACGGAGCTGGTTTCCAGCGGCGCCTTGTGTCGCGGGCGGGTGCGCGCCAGCAGCGGCGCCAGCAGGTGATGGATGGACAGATCGCTCTTGGCCAGGATCAGCGGGTATTCGGCGCAGGTGGCGAAGCTCACCTCGGCGCGTTCGGCCAGCGGATGCGAGGGGGGAACGATTGCGCCGAGACGGAAGTGGCCGACGCCCAGCTGCTGCAAGTCAGCAGTACGCGGCAGGGCAAAGGCCAGGCCGATGTCCGCCTGGCCGCTGATGACAGCCTCGGGAATCGCCTGCGAGCCAAGGCTGGTGACGCCCACGGTAACCCGCGGATAGCGTTCGCGCAGCTGCTCCAGCACGCCAGGTAGAAGATCGGTGGTGACGCCGGATACCGTGGCGATTTCCACATGGCCGGTGCGCAGGCCCTGCAACGCGTCCAGTTCGGAGCGCACACGCTCGGCGTCCTGCAGCACGACGATGACATGGCGGGCGAAGATCTCGCCGGCGGCGGTCAGCCGCAGTCCGCCGGGCAGGCGTTCGAAAAGGGGCGCGCCGATCTCGTCTTCGAGCTTGAGAATCTGCCGGTTCACCGCCGACGAGGCGACGTTGAGCCGGCGCGACGCCTCGCGAATCGACTGGCAGCGCCGCACCATGTCGAAGTAATGGATGGCCGGGGAATGGATGCGCAGCTTGCGGGCCACGGTCGGTCAGCGATCCGCGGGCGGAGGTGGGGTCAGTCCGCAGCCCTTGAGGATGATGGCGATCAGGTTGTCGCTGGCGTGGGCGAAATCGGCGCGGGTCATGCGCTTGCCGTTGATGCGGCGGATCTGATCGGAGAAGTCGGCGTAGTGTTGGGTGCTGCTCCAGATCATGAAGATCAGGTGCATGGGGTCGACCGGGTCCATCTTGCCGGCGGTGATCCAGGCGTCGAACACTGCGGCGCGGCCGCGGAACCAGTTGCGGTAGTCCTGGTTGAAGTGCTCGGAGAGGCACTCGCAGCCGCTGATGACTTCCATGGCGAAAATCTTTGAGGCCTGCGGGTGGCGTCGCGAGAATTCCATCTTGATGCGGATGTATTCGGCCAGAGCGACGGCGGGGTCATCGTCGACGGTCACATCGTCGAAGGCGGTATCCCAGAGTTCGAGAATATGCCGCATGACCTCGACATATAGCCCCAGCTTGCTGTTGAAGTAATAGTGCACGTTCGCCTTGGGCAACCCGGCACGGGTGGCGATGGCGTTCATGCTGGTGCCCTTGAAGCCGTAGCGGGCGAATTCCTCCGCCGCCGCGGCGAGGATGGTTTCCTCGTTCTTCTGGCGGATGCGGCCGGCGGGCTTGCCCGTGGCGGTGTACAGCGGCTGGGGTGCTTCGTTCTTGTTCATAGTCCCTTATCCGAAGAGCGCGGTGACGTCGGTGCGCCACCGCAGTTGGGCTCAGGCCTGGTGCGTGCTGGCGACGATGGCGGGCTCGGCTCGTTCGCGCGGCAGCAGCAGGTCCAGCAGGATCGCCGTCAGGCCGCCGCAGGTAATGGCCGAGTCGAACAGATTCTGCACGAGTTGCGGCATTCGATGCAGCAGTTCCGGTTGCGCCGCGATACCCAGGCCCACACCCAGCGAGGCGGCGATGATCAGCATGTTGCGCCGATCCAGCTGCGCCTGCGCGAGCATGCGGATGCCGGCGGCGGCGACGCTGCCAAACATGATCAGGGTGGCGCCGCCGAGCACTGGCTTGGGAATCTGCTGCAGGATCGCGCCGAGCAGCGGGAACAGCCCGAGGGCGAACAGGATCGCGCCGATGTACAGGCCGACGTAGCGGCTGGCCACGCCGGTCATCTGGATCACGCCGTTGTTCTGCGCGAAGGTGGTGTTGGGAAAGGCATTGAAGGTCGCGGCGATCAGGCAGCTGACGCCATCGCCGAGAATGCCGCCACGCAGCCGCTGCACGTAGCTCGGCCCTTCGATGGGCTTGCGCGAGAGCATGCAGTTGGCGGTCAGGTCGCCGACGGTCTCGATGGTGCTGATGAGGTAGATCAGCGCCACGGGCACGAAGGCCGTCCAGTCGAAGGCGAAACCGTACTTGAAGGGCTGCGGGAGGCTGACCAGCGGCAGGTCCGGCAGCGGCTGCGGGACCAGCTTGCCGCTGAACCAGGCCGCCAGGCTGCCCACCGCCAGGCCGACGATGATCGCCGACAGCCGTACCCAGGGCTGTTGCGAGCGGTTGAGCAGCAGGATCAGCAGGAACACCAGCGCGCCGAGGGCGAGGTTGCCCGGTGCGCCGAAATCCTCGGCATTGAAGCCGCCGCCGATATCGGTGATGCCGACCTTGATCAGGCTGACGCCGATCAGGGTGATGACGATGCCGGTCACCAGCGGCGTGATGACCTTGCGCAACTGGCCGATGAAACGGCTGAGCACGATCTGCACGAAGGCGCCGAAGAAGCACACGCCGAAGATCATCGCCAGGATGTCCTCGGGGCTGCCGCCGCGACTCTTGACCAGCAGGCCGGCCGAGAGCACGGCGCCAAGGAAGGCGAAGCTGGTGCCCTGCAGGCAGATCATGCCGGCGCCGATGCCCAGCGGCCGGCGGGCCTGGATGAAGGTGCCGACGCCGGAAACCATCAGCGCCATGCTGATCAGGTAGGGCAGGTGCTCGGCCAGGCCCAGCACCGCGCCGATCACCAGCGGCGGGGTGATGATGCCGACGAAGCTGGCGAGGATGTGCTGCAGGGCGGCGAACACGGCGGCGGTCGGTGTCGGACGATCGTCCAGGCCGTAGATCAACTCGGAGTCGGCGTTTTCGTGCATGGCAGGAATCTCAAACGAACGGGAAAAATGCAGGCTTTGTCGCCTGATACCAGTCGGTCAGGCGTTTGGCCTCCTGACATGTCGGCCTCTGTCGGCCTTGTAGGAGCCAGCGTGCTGGTGATCGGCGCTAAACGGCATCGCCAGCAAGGACTGGGTATCCCCCAGGCTCCTACGGATTTGATCGGCATCAGGCTTTAGCGCCTGTCTTGTTTTCGCCTCCTGCAAGAAGCTGACCAGTCGCTTAGATTTTGCCCGCTTGCGCAACGCCGAGGCCGGCTGCGAGGCAGCGATACGCGGTGCTTGCGCGGGATTGGCGATCCTCCCTTCATGCACTGCGGATGCCTGCTGAACCGGCGGCACGAATCCGAGCGAAGTGCTTGGTTGCACCAAAATGGTCCGGGTTGTTCGCGGTTGCCCGTTTTTGTCGCGCGGAACGAGGAGCTGCGGGATTCTTCGATGCGCCTGCGGGCCGGCAAAAAGCTGTCCGATGTGTCAGCTAGAGCGTCGGGCAACGGTTCGCCGGTTCGGCGCCACGGATCCCGAAAAAAAACTGGCACAGCTCGTGCTAAGTCACCCATCGAGTAGAAGCGGTTAGCGCCGATCGGTTTCCGACGACGTGGGACATTGCTCTTGCGGCCCTTATGGCCGCACACCCTGGTTGCAGGGTGCTTGTTTTCGCCTCCAACGTGGCTGGACAGGAGAGAGGTCTACCACCATGCGCAAAGCGTTATCGCTCATTCCCATTCCCGGCCGGACGCAGAATTCCGGCGCTGTTTCCCTTCGTTCGAAAACTTCCTCGAGCTACCGGCCCCTGCGGTCGGTGGCTTTGCCGTGCCTTGCTTGTGGAGAAATGTCGATGAAAACGATGAAATCGGGACGCGTCGCGCCCGTGCTGAGCAAACTCGCCCGCTGCGCACTCTGGTCCACCGCCCTGCTGGGGGCTGCGGTGGCGCAGGCCAACGACAAGCTGACGCTGCTCACCTCCTGGTACGCCCAGGCCGAGCATGGTGGCTTCTACCAGGCGGTGGCCGAGGGCATCTACGAAAAGCACGGGCTGGACGTGACCCTGAAGATGGGCGGCCCGCAGGTCAACGGCACGCAACTTCTGGTGGCGCGCAAGGCCGATGTGATCGTCGGTTATGACTTCCAGGTGCTGAAAAGCCTGGAACAGGGCCTGCCGGTAGTCGCCATCGGGGCCTGCTTCCAGGGCGACCCGCAGGGTTTGCTGACCCATGCCGACGTCAAGGGCCTGGACGGCCTGAAGGACAAGACCATCCTCGTCGCCACCTCCGGGCAGACCTCCTGGTGGCCCTGGCTCAAGGCCAGGTACGGGCTGTCCGACAGCCAGACCCGGCCCTACACCTTCAACCTGCAACCCTTCTTCGCCGATCCCAATACCGCGCAGCAGGCCTATGCCAGCTCCGAGCTGTTCCAGGCCCGCCAGCAAGGTGTCGAGGCCAACTTCTACCTGTTCGCCGAGCACGGCTATCCACCCTATGGCTCGACCCTGGTGACCCGCCGCGACCTCGTCGAATCGCGTCCCGAAGTCCTGCAGCGTTTCTACGACGCGACCATGGAGGGCTGGAAGAGCTATCTGGCCGACCCGGCGCCGGGCAATGCGCTGATCAAGCAGGACAACCCCAACATGCAGGACGCGCAGATCGCCTGGGGCATCGAGCGCATGAAGGCGTTTCAGCTGGTCACTGGTGGCGACGCGGCCACTGCCGGCATCGGCGTGATGACCGACGCACGCTGGCAGAAGACCCGCGACTACATGGTCGAGGCTGGCCTGCTCGGCGAGGCCGTGGACTTCAGGCAGGGCTACGACCTGCGTTTCGTCCAGAGCGCCGACAAGGTGCTGCCGTAACCCTATGCGAATGACGACGCCCGCTGCCTACGCAGCGGGTGGACGAAAGAAAGGATGAGGAGAACAACATGCTGGTTACCCAACAACCCGTACTGCGCCGTTTCTGGTATGCCCTGATGCCCATCGCACGGCTCGCCGAGGGACCACAGCCTTTTACCCTGCTGGGTGAGCCACTGGTGCTTTGGCAGAAGCCGGACGGCACACCGGTCGCCATGCGCGACCGCTGTTGTCACCGTACCGCCAAGCTGTCGAAAGGCTTCATCAGCGAGGACGGCAACATTGCTTGTGGCTACCACGGTTGGGAGTACGACTGCAGCGGCGCCTGCGTGAAAATCCCGCAGAACCCTGAGGGCATGATTCCTCCGGGCGCCAAGGTCGAGAGCTTCCACTGCCAGGAGCGCTACGGCTATGTGTGGGTTGCGCTGGACGACCCGCTGCAGCCGATCCCGGACTTCCCCGAGGATGGCGCGCCCGGCTACCGGCGCATTTTCCAGTTCTACGAGGAGTGGAAGACCAGCCCGCTGCGGGTGATGGAGAATTCCTTCGACAACTCGCATTTTTCCTTCGTGCACAAGGCCAACTTCGGCCTGTTCGACCAGCCCAAGCCGTCGAGCTACGAATTCCGCGAGACCGACTACGGCTTCGAGGCCGAGACGCTGGTGCCGATCCGCAACCCCGAGGCGAGCTTCCGCATCACCGGCAGCACCGCACCGATCACCAACCGCCACCTGGTCAACCGCTACTACCTGCCGTTCTCGCGGCGCTTCGGCTGCATGTACCCGGACAGCGGTATCCACCACATCATCTACAACTGCGCGACGCCGATCGACGACGGCCGGCTGATGCTGGTGCAGTGGCTGTACCGCAACGACAGCGAGGAGCAGTGCTCGACCCAGGAGCTGATCGACTGGGACGCGGCCATCACTGCCGAGGACCGGGAGATTCTCGAAGCGACCGATTACGACGCCTGCATCGATACCCGCCGTCGCGTCGAGCTGCACATGCCCTCGGACAAGCCGGGGCTGGTGATCCGCAAGCAACTGCTGGCGCTGCTCGAAGCGCACGGCGAAAGCGAAGTGTTCCTGACTGCCTGACGCTTGACGCTCGACCGCAATGCCCCGGCATAAAGCCCGCACAGATGGGCAGGGCCGGGTGCCGATCCGCCGCGAGGGCGCGGCAGACGGCGCAATCCGCCTTGGAGACCGTGCATGAACGCCATCGATACCACGCTTCACGCTTCGCCCCGTTTCCCGCTGCGTCGCCTGCTGGCGCTCGCCGTCGCGCCGCTGTGCCTGCTGGTGCCGGCGGCACAGGCCGCAGAATCCCTGCGCTTCGGCCTCAACTGGCTGCCGCAGGCGGAGATGTGCGGCTTTTACCAGGCCCAGGCCAGCGGCCTTTACCAGAAGGCCGGGCTCGACGTCGAACTGGTGCCGGGCGGGCCTGATCGCAACATCCCGCTGCAGGTCGCCGCCGGTGATCTGCAGCTGGGCATGGGTTCGAGCTTCACCACGCTGAACATGGTCCAGCGCGACATCCCGGCGCGCACCGTTGCGGCCTTCCTGCAGAAGGACCCGCAGACCCTGGTCGCCCACGCCGGGCAGGGCGTGGAAACGCTGGAGGACCTCAAGGGCCGGCCGATCATGGTCGCCAAGTTCTCGCAGACCGAGTTCTGGCAGTTCCTCAAGCAGCGCTACGGCTTCAGCGACAGCCAGTTGCGCCCCTACGCCTATTCCTCGGTGCCCTTCCTCGCCGACCCCAGGGCGGTGCAGCAGGGCTATATCACCGAGGACGCGCACCTGCTCGGCAAGGAACTCAAGGAGCCGCCGGTTTCGATCCTGTTGGCCGACTACGGCTACGACAACTACGCCACCACCGTCTTCGCCCTCGACAGCTACATCGGCGCGCATCGCGACGTGGTCGCCCGGTTCGTCGCGGCCAGCCGCCAGGGTTGGAACGAATGCGCGACGGGGGACTACGAGCCGGCGATGCGGGCCACCCTGGCCGCCAACCCCGAGCATGGCGAGGCGCTGTACCACTTCAAGATAAAGCAGATGCGCGAGCGCGGCCTGATCGACAGCGGCGATGCCGCCGTGCAAGGGCCGGGTGCCATGAGCGATGCACGCTGGGAAAGCTTCTTCGAAACCATGAGCGCAGCCGGCGTATACCGCACGGACCTGGACTACCGCCGCGCCTACACGCTGGAATTCGTCAGTTCCGGTGCGGCCGTGGCCGCCCAGGAGCGATGAGATGAGCCTGGACAGCATTCCGGTCATCGATCTCGGCCCCTTCCTCGCGGGAGACGAGCCGGCGCGGCGCGAGGTGGCCCGTCGGTTCGGCGACGCCTTCGAAACCTGCGGGTTCGCCAGCATCGTCAACCATGGCGTCGACGCCGCGCTGGTCGAACGCATGTACGCCGAGGCCGAGCGCTTCTTCGCCCGGTCGTACGCCGAAAAGCTGGCCTGGACGCCGCCGGAGCGGACCAAGGGCCGTGGCTATCTGCCGCTCGGCATCGAAAGCGTGGCCGCTACGCTCAGCGGCGAGACGCCGCCCGACCTGTGCGAAGCGTTGGTGTTCGCCTCGCTGCAGCGCGAGCGGGCCGGGCAGGGCCTGCCGAATATCTGGCCGGACGAGCCGCCGGCGCTGAAGGCGACCGTCGAGGCCTGGTTCGATGCGATGTTCGCGCTGTGCCAGCGGCTGATGCGACTCTCGGCACTGGCGCTGGACCTCCCCGAAGACCATTTCCAGGCCAGCTATCGCGAGCCGTCGCTGACGCTGCGCTTCGTCAACTACCCCGATCAGCCCGAGGCGCCGCGCGAGGGCCAGCTGCGCTACGGCGCGCATCACGACTACGGCGGGCTGACCATCCTGCGCCCGGATCAGGCGCCGGGTGGCTTGCAGGTGTGCGACCTCGCTGGCCGCTGGCGCGACGTTACAGCGCCGCCAGGTGCCTTCGTGATCAACGTCGGCGACCTGATGGCACGCTGGACCAACGACCGCTGGCGCTCGACGCTGCACCGGGTGATCAACCCGCCGCGCGAGTGGAGCGGATCGACCCGGCGCCTGTCCCTGGTGGCCTTCACCGGCCCGGCGGCCGACACCGAGGTGGCCTGCCTGCCAAGCTGCTGCGGCGCCGAGTGCCCGCCACGCTATGTGCCCGTGGAGGCGGGCGCCTATATCCGCGGCAAGCTCGACCAATCCATGCAGATCGGCCCTTCGACGGCCGATTCCTCGACCGCACAGACACCGAACCGGAGCATGCAACCATGCTGATGCACTCGATAGCCGTCGACACGGCCCGTCCCGCTCCCGGCGCATCCGCCAACGAGGCGATCCCGGTACTGCTGGCTAACCAGGTCGAGAAGACCTACCCCAACGGCACCCATGCCCTGCAGCGGTTGAAACTGGCCATTGGTCGCGGTGAGTTCGTTTCGCTGCTCGGCCCGTCCGGCTGCGGCAAGAGCACCTTGCTGAAAATGTTCGCCGGGCTCGAAGCGCCCTCGGCCGGCCATGTGCGCTGGTGGGGCAAGGGCGACCTCGAGGCGACCGAGGCCGGCCAGCGCATGGCCATGGTGTTCCAGGAGGCGACGCTGATGCCCTGGGCGAAGGTCGCCGACAACGCCCGCCTGCCGCTGGATCTGTCCGGCGTGCCGAAGGCCGAGGGCAACACGCGGGTGCAGGCGGCGCTGGATCTGGTCGGTCTGGGCTCGTTCGGCGGCGTCTACCCGCGCGAGTTGTCCGGTGGCATGCAGATGCGCGCCTCGATCGCCCGTGCGCTGGCCACGCAACCGAACCTGCTGCTGATGGATGAGCCCTTCGGTGCGCTCGACGAATTCACCCGCAACCGCCTGGACAGCGATCTGCGCGACCTCTGGCGTGCCCGTGACCTGACCGTGGTATTCGTCACCCACAGCATCTACGAGGCGGTGTTCCTTTCCTCGCGGGTGGTGGTGATGGGCGCGCGGCCCGGCCGGGTGCTGGCCGACGTGACCATCGAGGGGCCGCAGGTGCGCGACGAGGCGTTCCGCACCAGCGCTGCCTTCATCGAACAATGCGCGCAACTGTCGCGGTTGCTCGCCGAAGCCAATGCCGATGCAGGCCACTGAGGTGATCATGATGGACAAGCATTCCCAACCCCTGCTGGCCGATCCGCGTGTGCAGCGTATCGCCGCGCCGTTGTTGGTCGGCCTGGTGCTGCTAGGTCTCTGGCAGTTCCTCTGCGTTGCGCTGAAAGTGCCGACCTATCTGGTGCCGACACCGTTGGATATCGGCCGGACGCTGGTGAGCGACGGGCCGATGCTGTTCGGTGCGTTGGTGGTGACATTGAAAATCACCTTCCTTTCATTCGCCCTGGCGGTGGTGCTGGGCGTGATCGCCGCGTTCCTGTTCGTGCAGAGCCGGGTGATCGAGGCCAGCCTGTTTCCCTACGCCATCCTGCTGCAGGTGACGCCGGTGGTGGCCGTGGCGCCGCTGATCATCATCTGGGTCAGCAACACCACGCTGGCACTGACCATCTGCGCGACGCTGGTGGCGATCTTCCCGATCATCTCCAACACCGTGCTCGGTTTGCGCAGCGTCAATCCGGGGCTGCTCAACCTGTTCCGCCTCAACCGCGCAAGCCGCTGGCAGACTTTGGTACGCCTGCGCATACCCAGTGCGTTGCCATACTTCTTCGGCGGTCTGCGCATCGCCAGCGGTCTGGCGCTGATCGGCGCGGTGGTCGCCGAGTTCGTCGCCGGTACCGGCGGCACCGGGGCGGGGCTGGCCTACCAGATCCTCCAGGCCGGCTTCCAGCTCAACATCCCACGCCTGTTCGCCGCGCTCTTTCTCATCGCGCTGACCGGCGTCCTGCTGTTCAGCCTGATGGCAGCACTGGCGCGCTTCAGCCTCGGGCATTGGCACGAGAGCGAGCAGGGGTGAAGCCGGGATTCGCGGTGGAAAACGCTGCGCGGTTTTCCACCCTGCGGCTGAAACACATCGGAGCTGTGGGAGGCGTGCCCTCGCGGCGATGCAGGCCGTAGGGTGGGCTTCAGTCCGTAGGGTGGGCTTCAGCCCACCAAGCGACCCGCAGCCGAACGCGCGAGCCCGGCCCCCGTGGGCGCGGTCTCGGCTGCGAACTAAAACCGAACGACAGGAAACCCCATGCATACCAACACCAACTGGCTGATCCGCAACGCGGCCGCCATCCTCACCGGCCTTTGCGGTGACCAGGCGCGTCACGCCGGGCCGGACATCCGCATCGTCGACGGGCGCATCGCCGCGCTCGGACAGCTCACGCCGGAGCCCGGCGAGCAACTCATCGACGCCCGCGACTGCGTGGTCTATCCGGCCTGGGTCAACACCCACCACCACCTGTTCCAGTCGTTGCTCAAGGGCGAGCCGCAGGGGCTCGATCAAACGCTGACGCCCTGGCTGGCGGCGACCCCGTATCGCTTTCGCGGCGCCTTCGACGAGGACAGTTTCCGTCTTGCGGCCCGGGTTGGGCTGGTCGAACTGGTGCGCTCGGGTTGCGGCACCGTGGCCGATCATCACTACCTCTACTACCCCGACATGCCGTTCGATGGCGCGGCGATCCTCTTCGAAGAAGCCGAGGCACTGGGTGTGCGCTTCGTGCTCTGCCGCGGCGGTGCCACCCAGACCCGTCAGCTCGAGGCCGAGTTGCCCCAGGCGCTGCGCCCGGAGCGTTTCGACGCCTATCTGGCCGATGTCGAGCGCCTGGTCGCGAACTATCACGATCCGGCCGGTGACGCCTGGCGGCGGGTGGTGATGGCGCCGACCACGGCGCTGCATTCCACCTCGCCCGAAGAGCTACGCGAAAGCGCGGATGTCGCGCGGCGCCTCGGCATTCGTCTGCACAGCCATCTCTCCGAGACCGTCGACTACCTCGACGCGGCACGCGCCAGGTTCGGCATGACGCCCGTGCAGTTCTGCGCCGAGCAGGGCTGGGTCGGCTCGGACGTCTGGTTCGCCCACCTGGTCAAGCTGCTGCCCGAGGAGATTCGCCTGCTCGGCGAGACCGGCACCGGGATCGCCAGTTGCCCCCAAAGCAACGGTCGGCTCGGCAGCGGCATCGCAGACTTGCCGGCGCTTGAGGCGGCGGGCGTGACGGTATCGCTCGGTGTCGACGGCGCCGCCTCCAACGAGGCTGCCGACATGCAGTCCGAAGCGCATGCCGCCTGGCTGTTGCAGCGCGCGCGCAAGGGCGAACGGGCACAGCCGCGCTACGACGGCGGTGCGTTCGAAGGCGGTGCGGATGCCGCCCGGATCGAAGACGTGCTGCGCTGGGGCACTGCCGGCGGGGCCAGGGTGCTGGGGCTGGACGCGGTCGGTACGCTGCAGGTCGGCCAGGCCGCAGACCTGGCGATCTACCGGCTCGACGATCCGCGTTACTTCGGCCTGCACGATCCGGCCATCGGCCCGATCGCCAGCGGCGGCCGCGCATACCTGCAGGCGTTGCTGGTGGGCGGGCGTCGGGTGGTCGAGGATGATCGCATCCCGGGGCTGGACATGGCCGAGCTGGGTCGGCGCTCGCGCGAGGCCGTGGCGCGCCTGATCCAGCGGGCGGAGGCTGCGGCATGAGCGGATTCGATATGCGGGTGTGCGCCTTGCGCGAAGAGGCGCGGGATGTCCTCGGCGTGGAACTGGCGCCGGCGGATGGCGTGCCACTGCCCTTCGACTGGGCACCCGGCGCGCATGTCGACCTGCGCTTGCCGAACGGGCTGGTCCGCCAGTATTCGCTGGTCAGCCGGCCCGCCGATGGTCACCTCTATTTTGCCGTCAAGCGTGAGCCGGGCTCGCGCGGCGGCTCGCGCTGGCTCCATGAGGACCTGCGCCTGGGGCAGATACTCGGTGTCGACGAGCCGCGCAACCTGTTCGAACTGCATGAAGGGTCGGGCGAGGTGCTGCTGATCGCTGGTGGTATCGGCATCACGCCGCTGCTGGCGATGTATCGCGCCTGTCGCGCGAATGCCAGGCCGGTCGGGCTGCACTATTTCGCCCGAGAACGAGCGGGGCTGGCTTTTCGCCGCGAGCTGGAAGAGCAAGCGGATGTGTACCTGCATGTGGGACTGGAACGCGCAGCGCTGCATGACCGGCTGGGCGAACTGCTATCGATGCGCGGCGAACGGGCCAGCCTCTATTGCTGCGGTCCGGCCGGCTTTATGCAGCGGGTACGGGAAGTCGCCTTGGTTGCCGGCTGGCCGGAAAAGGCGCTGCATCAGGAGCATTTCCAGGCGCAGGCCGAGCCGGTCACCACCACGGGCTTCGAACTGGTGCTGGCCGCCAGCGGCCGGCAGGTCCGGGTGATCGCGGGTGAGTCGGTGGCCGCCGCTGCTACTCGCGCCGGGGTGGAAATCCCGCTGTCCTGTGGCATGGGCATGTGTGGCTGCTGCCTGACGCGGGTTATCGAGGGGCAGCCAGTGCATCGTGACGCTTATCTCGGGGCCGCCGAACAGGCGTCCGGCGAATGGATGCTGCCCTGCGTTTCCGGCTGCGCCGGAGCACGATTGGTGCTGGACTGTTAAAACACCCGACGGTCGTTGTCGCACAACGACCATCAGGAAAAATGGGAGCCTGTAGCGCTACGCTGCCGCCCGGCGAGGCCGGGCGGCAGGTCGTTTCAGAAGTGCGCCTTCACGATAGCGCTGAAGGTGTTCTGGTCGGTCTTGAAAGGTAGCGAGCCGTCTTCCAAGCCGTATTTGTTCGACCAGTAATCGTACTCGATACCGACGTAGAGTTTGCCCGGCGTGTAGTCCAGGGCTTTGCCCAGGTCGTACTTGACCTGCGGGTTGATGTGCAGGTTCTTGGCGATGAAGTCACCCTTGGTCTTGGAGCCCTTGTCATTGACCACCCAGTCGATGTAGCCGTCGAACAGGATGTCGGACTTGCCGACCGGAATGGTGATGGCCCAGGTGGGGGTGATCTGCCACTGGCCGCCCGGCTTGCCGGTGATGCCGTCGGGCTTGCGGTAGTAGGTGTTGATGGCCAGGCGATCGAAGCCGGGCATGTCCAGATCGACGGCCGGCCCAAGCAGGTAGTTGCGGTTGCGGTCTTCGCCACGCTCGTAGGTGGCCGAAAGCAGCACGTCCTTCACCGGGCCGAAGGAAAGGTCGGCGCCGGTGATCTTGCCGAAGGACAGGCGCGGGCTGAACTCACCGTAGTAGGTGTGGCCGTCGTTACCGGACAGGCCGTTGTACCACTTGTTATCGACGAACAGGAACATGTCCCCCCAGGTCCAGCCGCTGGCATGTTCGAAGGTGATGGTCTGCTGGATTTCGCCGGCGTCGACCTTGAAGTCCTTGCCGTAGAGATAGGTCAGGCTGTTGTTCTGCCAGAGCATCGGACTGGCCATGGCTTCGCCACTGAGGATCAACCCGGCCGCGAGGGCTGCGGTGGTAAGGCTGCGTTTCATGTGTGTACTCCTTGCTGCAGATGTGAGTGCTTGTATTAGTTGTCCAAGCGGTCAGGCTTCGCTCTCATAGCAAGGCGCGAGCCAACCCCGTAGGGTTGTTGTGTGTATTGATTATGTATTTGATTTTTAAGGAGTTATTTTTATCGATCGTTGCGCTGCGGAAAGTGCGGAGGCGCTGACACACGAATTCCGTACCGGCTCGAGCTGACCGATGCGTCAGGTTGCTCCGGTTTGGGGCGTGCTCGATGGCCATTTGCTCCATGTTGCAACGCGAATGCTGCGCACGGGGGCGTAGCTAGGGTGCACGTATAAACGAGGCAGCCATGAACCTGAGTGAAAAACAGAAGATGCTCACCGGGCAGCCGTACCTGGCAGGCGATGCCGAACTCAACGGCGAGCGGGAAAAGGCCGGGGCTTGGCTGGTGCGCTATAACGGTTCGGCGGGTGCGGAGCGGGACGTCCTGTTGGCCGAAGGGTTGGGCACGGTGGGGCGTGGCGTGGAGGTTCGTTCGCCGTTTCACTGCGACTACGGCTACAACATCCACCTGGAAGAGGGCGTGTTTCTCAATTTCGGCTGCGTGATCCTGGATGTCTGTAGCGTGCACATCGGTGCGGGGTGCCAGATCGGCCCGGCCGTACAGATCTATACCGCGGACCATCCGCGCGATCCGCGACAGCGCAGGGCTGGCCTGGAGTGCGGCAAGGCGGTGGTGATCGGGAAGAATGTCTGGATCGGCGGCGGCGCGATCATCCTGCCGGGCGTGACGGTTGGTGATGACGCCATCATCGGTGCCGGCAGCGTGGTGACCCGCGACGTGACGGCGGGGGCCACGGTATTGGGCAATCCCGCGCGGCCTCGCTGAAGATCCGCGTTCAGCCGCTCGCGCAAACGAAACCGCCGGCACTGGGCCGGCGGTGTCAGGTCACGACACAGGTTCAGTTCTGGGTCACCACGGCACTGTTGCCCCAGCCGTTCTGGTTGACGTAGGCCGCGTTGCCGTAGCCGCTCTGGCTGGCGATGGCTTCGTTGCCGGAGCCGTGCTGGAACACCTGGACCAGATGGTCGCTGCCGTTCTGGCTCAGCAGGGCTTCGTTCCACGAACCTTCCTGGCGCACGGAAGCCAGGTTGTCCGCACCGTACTGTTCGATGTCGCTGCTGTTGGCCCAGCCCTGGCTGGTCCCGACGATTTCGTTGTCGGTGCCGTTCTGCACGGCGTTCAGCTCGTTGCCGAGACCGTCCTGCTGGAAGTGCAGGTCGTTGCCATGCCCCTGCTGGTCGACGCTGGCGACGTTGTAGGCGCCTTTCTGGATGGTCTTGGCGGCCTGGTTGCGGCCGTCCTGGTGGACGTCGGCCTGGTTGCCGGTGCCGAACTGCTCGGTGGTGGCGGTGTTGTTGCCGCCGAACCAGCCGTTGGTCTGCACGATGCGGGTATCGTTGCCGAAACCGTACTGCAGGGCGAAGGCGTTTTGCGCATTGCCGCTCTGGTTCACGTCGACGTCGTTGCCGGCGCCGTCGGAATAGACATAGGCCTCCTGTTGAACGCCGGTCTGCGAAACCAGCGCGTCATTGCGCCAGCCGACCTGCTCGACTTCGGCGATGGAGCCGGAGCTGATGACCTGGGTGACCTGTGCATCGTTGTCGGTGCCTCGCTGGTCGATGGTCGCCTTGTCCCATGCGCTTGCGACCTGGGTAACGCTGGAGGTGTTCAGGTCGCCGTTCTGGATTTGCACGGCCTGGCTGCCGTAGGCACCGGTCTGCGTGGCCAGCGCATGGTTGTGTTTGCCGGTCTGGTCGGTGGTGGCGTCGCTCAGGGTCGAGGCGGTCTGGAACGTCTCGGCACTGTTGTGCACACCGCTCTGGTTCTGCGTGGCGCCGGTCTTGTAGGTGCCGGTCTGCTGCACCAGGGCGTCGTTGCCCCAGCCGCTCTGGGTCTGGGTGGAGCCGCTCTGCGAGGTGAAATTCTGCACCGCGTCGGCGGCGTTGAAGGTGCCGGTCTGTGTCTGGGTGGCGTCCGAACTCAGCGAACCGGCTTGCTCGATCACGGCCTCGTTGCCGTAGCCGCTCTGGTTCTGCGTGGCGAAATTGGCCGAACCGCCGCTTTGCAGCACGTGCGCGTCGTTGTCGATGCCGAACTGGTTCTGCTCCGAGGTGTTCTCGGCGGCGAAGGCCTGGGCAGTGGCGACAGTCAGGATGGCTGCTACTAAGGGTTTGAACTTAAACATTTTGTCTCTCCATGGATGTTTTAAGTACAGCGGTATTTCCTTGGGGTGCCTAAGGTCGTTGAGGCTTCGGCGCGTCTGCGAACGAAGCCTCAACAGACCCTACCGGTACTGGCGAACCACTACCGTCAGACTCTGGCCGCTCTGGGTGACGCTGCTGCTGTGGCCGCTGCCAGTCTGTTCGATGAGCGCGCTGTTGTTCGCGCCCTGTTGTGCGATGGCGGCGGTGTTGTCGGCGCCGTACTGCTCGATCCGGGCATCGTTGTAGAGGCCGTACTGGCTGATCGATGCCGCGTTGCCGAGGCCGATCTGCTCGACGGAGGCGCTGTTGGCGTAGCCGCTCTGGATGATGTAGGCCTCCAGCTCGGAGCCGGCCTGGGCGACGTTGCCGACCATGCCGTTCCCCGTCTGCTGGATGAGCGCGAGCGCGCCCTGGGCACCGATGCCCGCGTTGGCAAGGGCCGGAAGATCGCCGGGACCGAATTCGCTGGGGGCGAGATCGTACATCTCGGCGTGAGCGGTCGGGATCACCAGCAGTGCCAGAACGACGGGCAGCAGCAGATGGCGTGCAATCCTTTGCGAGCTTTCCATGGCGTCCTTTCCTGATGTGGCTCGATGCTTACATCCTTGCCTCGAATCGAGCGGGCGACCATCCATCCAATGATTGAATTTGCCGTGGGGTGGTATGAGTGTGCACACCGGGTGCTTGTTAAGGCCCGGCCCCGGGCGATGCTTTCAGGCTTCAGGCTTCAGGCTTCAGGCTTCAGGCTTCAGGCTTCAGGCGAAGGCGCGTGTCAGTCCACCCTGCTCAGGTACTTGCTCAGCGCCGGATGGTCGCCGCCGCTGCCTTCGGCCGTCTGCCACAGGCGTCGGTCGACGCCTTGGGCAATCAGGTGTGCGACGGCGGCCTCGATCGCCGAAAGCACGCAAAGCTGCGCTGGCTCGTTGGTGGTGTAACCCGCTTCGGCTTCGAGCAGCTCCTTGAACTCGATGAACTTGTAGACGTTGGCGCTGCGGCCGACGGAGAAGATCGTCTTGGTGGTCATCACGTTCGATAGCACCCGACCGCTACGCACATCGATGGCGCGCAGGTTCACTGTGACCTGGTCGACTCGGTATTCCTGCGACACGCCGATGCCGAGGTAGCGGGCACCCTGGCCGCCGCTGCGCACGTTGGTCTCGTAGGCGACGATGGCGCCTTCCATGATGATGTTGGCCGCCAGCAGTGATGGCAGTTCGGACTGGATGTTGGGTGCCACATCCGGCTTGGCCTGCGATGCGCGGATGATTTTGCGTTCGGTCAGAACGTTCTGCAGACCTTCACGCTCGAGCACCACGAACCAGCCGCTGGCCTGCATTGCGTCAACCAGCATGCTGGCCGCGCCCTGGGTCACCGCGGTGGAGAAGGAGCTGGCCGGAGTGGGCTTGTACTGGCCGGTCTGGTCGCGAAAGCCGTACACCGCAGCCACCAGCGGGCCTTTCGGGCGCGGTAGCGCCAGCAGGTCCTGGTAGGTCGAGGTGCGGGGGGTCAGGGTTGGCGGTTGTTGGTCGGCAGACATGGGCTCGCGGACGGCGCAGCCCTGCAGTACAGCCATCATCCCTATGGCTACGAATAGGCTTCTCATGGCCTTTGTTTCTCCTTGGGGTCAGTTCTGGCCGACGATGATTTCGGACATTTCGCCGGTGAGCCGGTCGGTAATTTCCACGATCAGCATGCCGGCGTCGCCGTTGTAGACACGCACGATGAAATCGTCGGTGGTCACGGTGCCGGTCTTGCCATCGGTCACGCCGCTGAGCAGATCGCCCAGCAGGCGCGACTCCAGCTGGCTGGTGAAGCGGTCCAGCGAGGACTGGTTTTCCAGCAGCGAGGAGCGATCAAGGGCATCCGGGTCCTTCTTTTTGTTCTGCGCCTGGGCGTTGCCGAGCAGCCAGGCACCGTTGAGCGGGCTGCCGCCGAAGGATGGGTTGACGGGGGTGTACACCAGCTCGGTGGCGCTGGCGCCAGTGCTAAGCAGCAGGCTGGCGAGCAGCGTGCCGAGCGCCTTGTGAATGTGCTGTTTCATAGTTCGTCCTTGGCCATGTCAATGTTGTCTTCGAACAACGCTTCGATCTTGCGCCGGTTGATTTCCTGCACCACGTAATCAGCGGCCTCGTAGGCCGGTTCCTTCATGTCCGCCACGTTGGGCTGCAGGAAGCGGCGATACAGGGTCTGGTTCTCGTGCTCCACCCAGACCAGAACGCCCCAGCGCGCCGAGGGCCTTTCCTTGATGGCAAGGTTGAAGTCCAGGGTGCTGATGTCGTTCAGGCGCTCGCAGAAGCGCAGGTAGAACTCGTGACCGGAGCGGGAAACCGTGTTGTTGGTGATGAACCCTTGCAGCTCGGCTTCGTCGGCCTGAGCGGTCAGGCTCAACAGCAGCAGAAGCAGCGCGGCGGTGCGTTTCACGACACCGCCTCACCAACGTGCGCCAGCACCAGCGAGGCACCCTGGGCGCGATTGCTGGCGCCGAGCTTGCGCAGCGCGTTGTGCACATGGCTCTTGATGGTGTGGATGCTCAGGTGCAGCCTCTCGCCGATCGCCGCATTGGACAGACCCTGGCCGGCGAGCGCGAGGATCTGCTTTTCGCGCAGGGTCAACTCGTCGATGACCTGATGTGCGTTGCTGAGCTGTCGATAGCGACAGAGCAGCGTTTCCATCAGCTCTCTCGGTAGCCAGTCGCCTCCGGCGAGCATGGTCTGGATACCGCGGACGAACATGGCGCGCGGCGTTGCGCGGTAGAAGACCCCGCGAATCCATGGATGCGTTTCGACCAGTCTGCGTGCCTGATCGGGTTGGGCATTGATCAGCGCGACCGGCGTGTCGCCGAACTGGCGGAGCAGGTGCACGCAATCGTTGCGGTCGTAGCTGGCGACATCCAGCAACACCAGTGCGGAGTCCACATGCTCCGGCCGCGGTGTGACCATATGGACCAGTGTGCAGCTGGGGCAGTCGTACAGGTGCTGGCGCAGCGTGCTATCGAGCAGCTTGCTGGCGGAGAGAAGTGTTATGCGGAATTGGGCGGGCTGGAAAGCCGGCGCGACATCGTCTTTCATTCGCATGTCCTTTGCTGAATGTTGATGGGCAGTCCTTGATTGCGTGACGCGCAGAGAGCGGTCCCGTCTGGCAATAGAAAGTAGTTCAGCTTTGCGACAAAAAAAAGTCAAAAATTAAAATTAGTGTCAGCATCTCGACGAAAAGGCGATTGAAGAGAATCTTCTGGCTCCGGGGAGGGCTTCTCTCCTAGAGTCCGATCTGTTGAATGACGGCTTTGGTTCGGGCGCGTAGATGGAGATGGAGCGATGATTGATCCCGTGTTTTGGCTGGTGTTCTTCTCGGCCGCGCTGGCGCTGAACCTTTCGCCCGGGCCGGATCTGCTCTACGTGATTTCACGCACCCTGAGTGGCGGCCGCCGTATCGGTATGATTTCCGCCTGTGGCGTATGCAGCGGTGCGCTGGTGCACGTGGCGTTCGCCGCTCTGGGCATCTCGGCCATCCTCGCCACTTCGGCGCTGGCGTTTACGGTGGTCAAGTGCGTCGGTGCCGTCTATCTGCTGTATCTCGGCTATCAGGCTCTGCGCTCGGCCGGCGGCGGAACCGTGCTGGCCCTCAAGGCAGCACCGCAAGCGTCCGCCTGGAAAGCCTATCGCCAGGGCGTGCTGGTCGATCTGCTGAACCCCAAGGCGGCGATTTTCTTCATGGCTTTCCTGCCTCAGTTCGTCCGCCCCGAGCATGGCTCCGTACCGCTGCAGCTGCTGGTTCTCGGCGTGTTGGTGGTTGTGGTGGCGATCATCATCGAGTGCGCTGTGGTGCTGCTGGCGGCCCGCGCCACCCAGGCGTTGCGCGACAATCCGGCCATAAGCCAGTGGCTGGACCGGGCGCTGGGCTCGATGCTCATCGCGCTGGGTATTCGCCTAGGCTTGAGCGAACGCCTCTGAAAGGGAATTGATCGTCACGGTGTGGCTCTCATGAAGAAGGGCAGCCCTTCGGCAGCCCATGATGGGAGCTGTGTATGTCTCAGCAGAGCAAGAACACCTCGGCCAGCCTGATCCCCTGCCTGCGCTATCGCGATGTGGCCATCGCCATCGACTGGCTGAGTCGGGCCTTCGGTTTCGAATGCCAGCGCCAGTATCGCGACGACCTGGTGGGCATTACCCACGCACAACTGGCTTTCGGCAACGGCATGCTGATGGTCGGGCCTGTAGTGGATTCCGAGTACGGCCAGCAACTGCGTCAGCCCGACGAGATTGGCGGCGCATCCACCCAGGGCATCTACGTGATCGTCAACAGCGCCGATGCGCTCTACGCCCAGGCCAAGGCGGCCGGGGCGCAGATCGTCGTCGAGCTCAAGGACGAGGATTACGGCGGTCGCGGCTTCACCTGCCGCGATATCGAAGGGCATCTGTGGAGCTTCGGCACCTACGACCCCTGGGCGGACGAAGCGGCGGGAAGCGTCGCCCAAGCTTGAGTACGTTCCTGCGCGCGGGGCATCGCGCCGACCATCGGGGGGAATGTTCGGCGCAGCGTCGCTGTCAGCTTAACTACGACAGCAGACTGCGGAGGAACGACGATGGCCTACGGAAAACTCTACGGCGCCCTGGTGGTGCTGACCGGTGCGTCCAGCGGCATCGGTCGCGCCGCTGCCCAGGCTTTCGCCCGCCAGGGCGCGCGGCTGGTGCTTGCCGCGCGCGACGCCGAAGCGCTGACGGAAACCGCCGATGAATGCCGCGCGCTCGGTGGCGAAGTCCTGGTGGTGCCCACTGACGTCACCCACAGCGACGAGGTCGAAGCACTGGCCAGCGCCGCGGCGGAGTTCGGTCAGGGGCGCATCGATGTGTGGATCAACAATGCCGGCATCGGCGCGGTCGGCGCGTTCGACGAGACGCCACTGGATGCCCATGAACAGGTGGTGCAGACCGATCTGCTCGGCTATCTGCGTGGCGCCCATGTGGTGCTGCCGTACTTCAAGCAGCAAAAGAGCGGTGTGCTGATCAATACGCTGTCGGTCGGCAGCTGGGTAGCGCAACCGTTCGCGGCGGCCTATTCGGCCAGCAAGTTCGGCCTGCGCGGCCTGTCCCAGGCGCTGCGCGGCGAACTGGGAGCCTGGCCGGGGATACACATCTGCGATGTGTATCCCGGCATCGTCGATACCCCCGGCTTTCGCGACGGCGGCAACTACGCCGGGCGCTCGTTGCAGCCGCCGCCACCGCTGCTCGATCCGCGTCAGGTGGCCGATGCCATGGTCAGTCTGGCCCTGCATCCGCGCCACACCACGTCGGTCGGGGCCACCGCCACATTGCTGCGCCTGGCGCATTTCCTCACCCCGGGCTTTGATCGACTCAATGGGCTGCTGACCGGCTTCGCGCTTGGCCGCGCGCAGCGAGTGGCGCCCTCGTCAGGCAATCTCTTTCATCCGCCGCTGGGGCAGCGGCGCATCGATGGTGGCTGGCGCTCGTCGTCGGATGATGACAAGCGCTGGCTGTTTATCGGCGGCGTGGCAGCCGGGTTGATCGGTCTTGGCGTATGCCTGGCGCGGCGGCGCTGACACGCTGTCAGCGCACCTTCGGCGCAGCACTGACGCCTTCGAGCGTGGCGAAGGAGGTGTCCTTGGCGGTCAACAGGAAGTCGCGCATGAAGGGTGAGTCGAGCATGTCGGCGCGGATGCCCGCATAAAGCGTGGCGAACAGACCTTTGTCGCCCAGCCGTTTGGCGGTGACGTAGCCGCGCGAGCTGTACTCGTGCAGCGCCCAGTTCGGCAGCGAGCAGACACCGCGCCCCGACGCCACCAGCTGCATCATCATCACAGTGAGTTCCGAGGTGCGTACCTGCGCCGGTTCGATGTCGGCCGGTTCGAGGAAGCGGGTGAAGATATCCAGGCGGTCGCGTTCGATGGGGTAGGTAATCAGCGTCTCGCTGGCCAGGTCTTCCGGGCGGATGTACGGCCGCGCGGCCAGTGCATGCTGGTTCGCCACCGCCAGCAGGGCCTCATAGGTGAACAGCGGCACGTAGGTGATGCCGGGCAGCTCCAGCGGATCGGAGGTGACCACCAGATCGAGATCACCACGCGCCAAGGCCGGTAGCGGGGCGAAGGAGAAGCCCGAGGCCAGATCCAGCTCGACCTCGGGCCAGGCATCGCGGAACTGGTCGATGGTCGGCATCAGCCACTGAAAGCAGCTGTGGCATTCGATGGCCATGTGCAGCCGCCCGGCGGTTCCGCCGGCCAGACGGGCGAGGTCGCGTTCGGCGCTGCGCAGTTGCGGCAGCATCAGGTCGGCGAGTTGCAGCAGGCGCAGGCCGGCACTGGTGAAACGCACCGGCCGGGTCTTGCGCACGAATAGCTGCAGGCCGAGTCGCTCTTCCAGTTCCTTGAATTGATGCGACAGCGCCGATTGCGTCAGGTGCAGGCGCTCGGCGGCTTCGACGAGACTGTCGGTTTCCCGAAGTGCATGAAGCGTCTTCAGGTGGCGAATTTCCAGCATGCCGAACTACCTTGCGAAGCGGGATCAGCAAGGCCTTGAGCAGCAGGCCTGATGTTCCCTGGATGAATAAGAAGATGAGCAACGCTCATCCGTCGCAAGTGTGTCCCAGCATCTGGATGCTGTCGAGTGGCCGCTACGCAATCGGCCGGGCCATTCAGAACCAGAGCCGCGAAACCATGTAGGCCAGACCAAAGAAGAACAGCAGCGCGGCAACGATCATCGCGCCGTCGCGGGCCATCATGCCCAGCCCCAGCACGCTCAAGGCCGCGCCGGCAGTGGAGTTGCCGAACGGGATCAGCTCCAGCGGCGGCATGGTGGCGGCGATTGCCAGGCACAGCACGGCATTCAACCGATTCGCCAGGCCGTTGGTAAGGAAGGTCAGCCGCCGCTTGAGCAGGCGGTCGACGAAGCCGGCAATGCGATGCAGGAAGGCTATGGCCTTGTCGTACTTGCTGCGCGAGGCGCTACGCCGCAGCAGCCATTTGGGCAGCCAGAAGTGCTTCCGGCCGATCAGCAGCTGAAGCGCGATCAACGAAACCATCACCGCGAACACGCTGGGCAATCCGGGAATTCCCGACAGCGGCGAGAACACCAGCAAGCCTGGCACCAGCAACAGGGCACCGAAGCTGCGCTCATCGGTGGCTTGCAGCATGCACTCGATGGTTACCGGCTGGTCGGCTTCGCCGGCCTGTTCGAGACGCTGCAGCAAACTTTCGAGATTCTGCGGTGGCTGATCCGGATTCATGAATGCGCCTGGTAGGGAAGGTCTTCTTTTAGAGGCCCGAGGCCCCGAAATGCTCCTGCATGAATATTTCTATATTTCAAATGTAATTACGTGAGTTTGTTTCACGCAGTCATGGCGCGGACAATCAGCCCATTCATGCAGAACGACATTTGGAGTGAGAAATGGCTGTAGCGCACAACCTCGGTTTTCCACGTATCGGTGCGGACCGCGAGCTGAAGAAAGCCCTGGAGGCATATTGGAAGGGCGAGCTGGACGAGCAGGGGCTGCGCCAGGTTGGTCGCCAGCTGCGTGCACAACACTGGCAAGCCCAGGCCGATGCCGGTATCCAGTTGCTGCCGGTGGGCGACTTCGCCTGGTACGACCAGGTTCTTACGCACTCGCTAATGTTCGGCGTGGTGCCGCAGCGCTTCCGCCCGGCCGATGGCCAACCGACGCTGGACACGCTGTTCGCCATGGCCCGTGGCGTGACCAACAGCTGCTGCGGTGGCGGCCAGGCTCAGGAGATGACCAAGTGGTTCGATACCAACTATCACTATCTGGTACCGGAGTTCACCGTTGACCAGCAGTTTCAGCTGTCCTGGTCGCAATTGTTCGAAGAGGTTGAGGAGGCGCAGGCGCTGGGTCACACGATCAAGCCGGTGCTGGTCGGCCCGCTAACCTATCTCTGGCTGGGCAAGCTCAAGGGCGAGGATGCCGAGCGTTTCGACAAGCTCGAGCTGCTCGAACGCCTCCTGCCGGTCTATGGCGAGGTGCTCGACCGGCTTGCGGCGCAGGGTGTCGAGTGGGTGCAGATCGACGAGCCGATCCTCGCCCTCGACCTGCCGCAGGACTGGAAGAACGCCTTCGAGCGCGCCTACAACCTGCTGCAGCGCGCCCCGCTGAAAAAGCTGGTCGCCACCTACTTTGGCGGACTGGAGGATAACCTCAGCCTGGCGGCGGCGCTGCCAGTGGACGGCCTGCACATCGATCTGGTGCGTGCGCCGGAGCAGTACCCACTGATTCTCGACTGGTTGCCGACCTACAAGGTGCTGTCGCTGGGGTTGGTCAATGGGCGCAACGTCTGGCGCTGCGACCTGGAGAAGGCCCTGGAGGTGGCGCGGCATGCCGCCGAGCGTCTGGGTGACCGCCTCTGGCTGGCACCATCCTGCTCGCTGCTGCACAGCCCGGTGGACCTTGAGCGCGAGGACCGGCTCGATCATGAACTGAAAGGCTGGCTGGCCTTCGCCGTGCAGAAATGCGCCGAAGTGGCGACGCTGGCCCGTGCCATCAACGAGCCGACAAACGAGGATGTGGTGGTCGAACTGGCACGCAGCCGTGCCGTGCAGGCGGCACGTCAGCACTCGCCACGCATCCACAAACCGCAGGTTCAGGCGCGCCTGAATGCCATCCAGCCGCAGGACAGCCAGCGTACCTCGGTGTTCGCTGCGCGAATCGAACAGCAGCGCGCGCGGCTCGACCTGCCGGCGTTCCCGACCACGACCATCGGCTCGTTCCCGCAGACGCCTGCCATCCGCCTGGCGCGGCAGGCCTATAAGCAGGGCCGGTTGTCGCTCGGCGATTACACCGAGGCGATGCAGGCCGAGATCCGCCATGCGGTGGCGGTGCAGGAGCAGATCGGCCTGGATGTGCTGGTACACGGCGAAGCGGAGCGCAACGACATGGTCGAGTACTTCGCCGAGCAGCTCGATGGTTATGCGTTCACCCGTTTCGGCTGGGTGCAGAGCTATGGATCGCGTTGTGTGAAGCCGGCGGTGATCTACGGCGACCTCAGCCGCCCGCAGCCGATGACCGTCGACTGGATTCGCTACGCCCAGCAGCAGACCGACCGCGTGATGAAGGGCATGCTCACCGGACCGGTGACCATGCTGATGTGGTCGTTCGCTCGTGAGGACGTGTCGCGTGAGGTCCAGGCGCGGCAGCTGGCGCTGGCGATCCGCGACGAGGTCTGCGACCTGGAAGCCGCCGGCATCCGCATCGTCCAGATCGATGAGGCGGCTTTCCGCGAGGGCTTGCCGCTGCGCCGTGCCCAGTGGCAGCACTATCTGGACTGGGCGGTCGAGGCGTTCCGTCTGTGTGCCAGCGGCGTACGCGACGAGACGCAGATCCACACCCACATGTGCTACAGCGAGTTCAACGACGTCATCGAGTCCATCGCGGCGATGGATGCCGATGTCATCACCATCGAGACCTCGCGTTCGCAGATGGAGCTGCTCGAAGCCTTCCGCGCCTTCGACTATCCCAACGATATCGGCCCGGGGGTCTACGACATCCACTCGCCACGCGTGCCGGATACGGCCGAAATGGTGCAGCTGCTGGAGAAGGCCGCCGAGTGCATCCCTGCCGAGCGGCTCTGGGTGAACCCGGATTGCGGGCTGAAGACCCGCGCCTGGCCGGAGACCGAAGCGGCGCTGGTGAACATGGTGGCGGCTGCCCGTCAGCTGCGTGCCTCGCGCAACGCCAAGGTGGCCTGACTTCAGCGCTGGCGCGGCGCTCCAATGCGGAGGGCTGCGCCGTGACCCATCAGCCTTGGGCGACGTGGTCGAAGTGGGTCAGGCGCTTGGCTGTCCGGCTGTCCAGATAGCGCTGTAGCAGCGCCACCTCCGCGGGCTGCATGAACAGCCCGAGCTTGGTGCGGCGCCAGAGGATGTCTTCTGCCGTCTGCGCCCATTCCTCGACCATCAGGTAGTCCACCTCGCGCGCGTGCAGGCCGGCGCCGAAGCATTCGCCAAGGTCCTGCAGCGCATCGGTACCCTTGAGCAGCAGCCAGCTGCGGCTGCCGTAGGTGCGCGCCCAGCGCCGCGCAATCGGCCCTGGTAACCACGGGTAGCTGGCGCAGAGCGCATGGGCCAGTGCTGATGGTTCCTCCAGGTGCTCACCGCCAGGTAGCGCCGCGTCGTGCGTCCAGGGCTGTTTCATTTCGGGAAACAGCGGTGCCAGCTGCGCCAGTGCTGCTTCGGCGAGCTTGCGATAGGTGGTCAGCTTGCCGCCGAACACCGAGAGCAACGGTCCCTCACCGGCGCTATCGCTGAGTGTGAGCGTGTAATCGCGGGTGATCGCCGAGGGCTGGTCGGACTCGTCATCGCAAAGCGGCCTGACCCCGGCATAGCTGTAGCGGATGTCGGCGCGGTGCAGCTGATGCTTGAAGTGCGCGTTGACGATGGCCAGCAGGTAGTCGATCTCCTTATCGGTGATCCGCACCTGCGCCGGGTCGTCGTGGTACTCGTGATCGGTGGTGCCGATCAGGCTGAAGTGGCCGAGATACGGCGTGATGAACACGATGCGCCGATCCTCGTTCTGCAGGATGTAGGCGTGATCGCCCTCATAGAGTTTCGGCACGACGATGTGGCTGCCCTGGATCAGGCGCATGCCGTGAGGCGAAGTCTGCCGGAGCTGCTCCTGGATGAACGAGGCTACCCACGGTCCGGTGGCGTTGACCAGCGCGCGGGCGCGGATCGAAAACCGGCTGCCGTCCTGACGCTCCAGATGCAGATGCCAGAGCCCCTTGCTGCTGCGCGCGCTGACGCAGCGAGTGCGGGTATGAATATGCGCGCCCAGCTCGCGTGCGGCCATGGCATTGAGTACCACCAGCCGCGCATCGTCGACCCAGCAATCGGAATATTCGAAGCCGTGGGTGATCTCGTCCTTGAGCGGGCTATCGGCACCGAAACGCAGGCTGCGCGAACCGCCGAGCTTTTCGCGCTTGCCGAGGTGATCGTAGAGAAACAGGCCAGTGCGGATCATCCACGACGGGCGCAGATGCGGACGGTAGGGCAGCACGAAGCGTAGCGGGGTGATGATGTGCGGCGCCTTGGCCAGCAGCACTTCGCGCTCGGCCAGCGCTTCGCGAACCAGGCGCAGCTCGTAGTGTTCGAGATAGCGCAGCCCGCCGTGCACCAGCTTGCTGCTGGCGGAGGAGGTGTGTTCGCCCAGGTCGCCCTGCTCGCAGAGAAACACCGACAGGCCGCGCCCGACGGCATCGGCGGCGATACCTGCGCCATTGATGCCGCCGCCAACCACGGCTAGGTCGTAGACTTCCGCGAGCGGTGCAAGAAGAGGATGATTCATGGGCGCTTATAACTACCGATTCTTTGTCGCTTTACGTTACCGCCATTCATCAATCATTAGCACTACAAAGCCATGACACCTGCCATCGACCTGTTGAAAAAAGCCCGAGCCGAGCACGCCGTACACAGTTACGAACACGATCCCAAGCCTGCGTCCTATGGACTGGAGGCGGCGGAAAAGCTCGGGCTTGATCCGGCGCGGGTATTCAAGACGCTGCTCGCCTGTAGCGAGAAGAGCGAGCTACTGGTCGCCGTGGTGCCCGTCGCCGGCACCCTCGATCTCAAGGCGCTGGCCCAGGCGGCCGGCGTGAAGAAGGTGGAGATGGCCGATCCGATGGCAGCCCAACGTGCCACCGGTTACCTGGTCGGTGGTATCAGTCCGCTGGGGCAGAAGAAGCGTCTGCGTACCTTTATCGACAGTTCTGCGCAGGCGCAGGCGAGCATCTACGTGAGCGCTGGTCGTCGCGGGCTGGAAGTCGAGCTGGCCCCCGCCGTGCTGGCTGAGCACAGTAAGGCTGTTTTTGCGTCGATCGGGCGCGGCTGATAGCTGATAGCTGATAGCTGCGAGGGTCCGGTCAAGCGAGGTTAAAATTTGCGCTGCGCCGAAACATCGGTGCGTCAGCCGGAGAGCAGGCGTTGCAACAACGCCTGGGCGTCCTGAGCACCCATCATGGCTGCGGCGACCAGTGCTGTGGCGCCATTGGCGTCGACGGCTTGCGGGTTGGCGCCCCGGGCGATCAGGTGTTCGATGATTTCGGTACGGTTGAACATGGCTGCCATCATAAGAGCGGTTTTGCCGTCCTCGCAGGGGCTCTCGACATCGGCGCCGTGCGCCAGCAGCAACTCGATCATGTTCAGGTCGCCCTTGAAGGCTGCGCCCGCCAGCGGCGTATGACCGCGAATATTGCGCAGCTGCGGATCGGCGCCATGCTCGAGCAGCACACGACTGGCGTCGAGGTGGCCGTGGTAGCTGGCGAGCATCAGCAGGCTGTCACCGGCGTGATTGCGAAGATCGGCTGGCATGCCCTGACTGAGCAGTTCACCAAGGCGCGAGCTATCGCCGGTGCGAGCGCTGTCGAACACCTGCTCGGCGAAGGCGAGGGTGGCGTCATCCAGTTCTGGCAGTTGTCTGGGCGTTTGCATCGCGGTTCTCCATGGCTGTCAGCAGTTCGCCTGCCGTGTCGAACGCCATTGTGGTGATCGGGCTGGCGATGCGCCAACCAAGGCTTTCTATCCTGCGGATAGGCGCTCTGTATGTGCGCCCAGTCCCAAGCGATGGCCAGGCCGAAGGAATATCGGAACGCCATCGGATCAGGCTCGCGTGTCAGAAGCCGGTGCGGTTGTGGCAGTATTCGACGGCCCGACACTCCGATGCCCGAAGCGATGAAGCCTGAAGATCTCGAACGCCTGGTGACCCAGACGATGCCCTACGGTAAGTACAAGGGCCGGTTGATAGCCGACCTGCCGGGTAATTACCTCAACTGGTTCGCCCGCGTCGGCTTCCCGCCTGGCAGCCTCGGCCAGCTGCTGGAGCTGATGCACGAGATCGACCACAACGGGCTTTCAGCCCTGTTGGAACCCTTGCGCCGCCGCAACGCTTCGCGCGGCTGATCGCCGGCGAAGTGCCTACCGTCACGGTTGCTCGGTTTGCTCGCGCAACACCTCCAGGGCCGGCGCGGCATAGATGCCTACTTCCACCGCCAGCTCCATCAGTCGTGGCACATCGCAGGTGTAGACCAGCACCGCCTGCAGCTCATCGTCCAGCGGCTCGCTGAAGTCCACCAGCACGTAGCCACCTTTCTCCGGATACAGGCTGCTCAGCTGCACCTGAATGCGGTTCAGCGCTGTCAGCGGCTCGGTCTTGGCGAGCTGCTTGGGCTTGAGGACGAAGGTCACGCTGTCGCCGAAGGACGCGACGATCTGTGTGAACAGCTCCTGATAATCATCAGCCTGGAACAAGACCGTCTCCGGCAGGCTGCCGACCACTACCCATTCGCCGAGAGGAATGGGAAAGCTGTCGTCGTAATTGATGTCCGGGTTGGCCTGCAGAAATGCCTGCGGATCGGCGTACGCCTCCGCGGCTTCTGCCGCGACGCGGCCAATTTCGTCGTCGGTCATGCAGCCGGAGCTGATAAGGCTGATCAGTGCGGCAAGTTGGTCTTTCATGGGTGTTCCTGCGCGAGTGAGCACGCAAGGATAACCAAGGTCGTTGTCTCGTGTGCACCGCTGGTTGCGCAGCGGGCCGCTGTGTCTGATATATGCAAAGCAGTTCTAAGCTTATTCTGTTTCTGGAGGGCCGCCGTGGCGATGTGGTAGCGTCGCTTCTGCGACAAGCTGCCGCACACCATCGATAGAACCCGAGCGTTGCGAAGACCACGCCGGTGGCGGCAAGCATAACTACAACCGCTGATGAGGCCCTTTCATGAAACTCACTCACTGGCCCCTGGCCGGTGTGGCTGCGTTGTTACTGACGATGCAGGCACAGGCTGCCGATGGGCAAAAAATCTACGCGCAGGGCGGCGCCAACCCTGCGGCGATGGCGTGTGGCACGTGCCACGGTGCCGATGCGATGGGGATGGCGGCGGCCGGCTTTCCACGCCTCGCCGGGATATCCGCCGGATACACGCGCAAGCAGCTCGAGGACTTCCGCTCCGGTGCCAGAACCAATCCGGTCATGCAGCCGATTGCCGCAGCCTTGAGCGACGAAGAGATGGATGCCGTGGCGGCCATGCTCGAAGCCAGGCCTGCGCCGGTTTTCGCCAGCATCGGTCGGGCGGAAAAAGCGGAAGGTGTGGGCCCGCGCCTTGCCCTTCGTGGTGCCTGGGAACGCAACATTCCCGAGTGCGTGGCCTGCCATGGCCCCGCTGGCATGGGGGTCGGTGAGAGCTTCCCGCCGCTGGCCGGGCAGTCGGCGCAATACCTCAGTGCGCAACTCAATGCCTGGCGTCAGGGCACTCGCAAGAACGATCCGAATGACCTGATGGGTCATATCGCCCGTGCAATGACCGACGACGAGGTGCAGGCCGTCGCCGAGTACTTTGCCGGCCTGGAGCAGAAGGGGGACAGCCAATGAGAACGTACTGGTTAACGCTACTGGCCATGGCGGTCAGCAGTGCGTCGCTGGCGGCCGAGATCAAGATGGACGATCAGTCCCAGCTGACACAGAAAGCCGCCAAGGGCGCAGGTGAGAGCTTCTTCCAACCGCCGCAGGAAAAGGATCTGCCGGCCAACGCTTATGGCGAGTTGGTGCAGCAGGGCCGGGCGATTTTCGTCGACACGCAGAAGTACGCCGCCGAATATGTCGGCAACGGCATGAACTGTACCAACTGTCACCTCGATCAGGGGCGCAAGGCCAACTCCGCGCCGCTGTGGGGCGCGTATCCGATGTATCCGGCTTACCGGAAGAAGAATGACAAGGTCAACAGCTACGCCGAGCGGATACAGGGCTGTTTCCAGTTCAGCATGAACGGCAAGCCGCCGGCAGCCGATAGCCATGTGATCAATGCCCTGACGGCCTATTCCTACTGGCTTTCCACTGGTGCTCCGACAGGCCAGGAGCTGCCGGGGCGGGCCTATCCTGAAGTCCCACAGCCCAAAGGTGGTTTCGATATTGCCAAGGGCAAGCAGATCTATGCCGAGCAGTGCGCGGTCTGTCACAGCGACAACGGCCAGGGCCAGCAGGCGGGTGGCGCGTATGTGTTCCCACCGTTATGGGGCAAGGACTCGTTCAACTGGGGTGCCGGCATGCACCGGATCAACACCGCCGCGGCCTTCATCAAGGAGAGCATGCCGCTGGGCAAGGGTGGTTCGCTCAGCGACGAGGATGCCTGGCACGTGGCCGCATACATGAACAGCCATGAGCGGCCGCAGGACCCGCGTCTGGTCGACGGCTCGGTGGAAAAGACGCGGCTTCGCTACCACGCCAACGACGGAGTGAATCTCTATGGACAGGAGGTGGATGGCGTCGTACTTGGACAGGGCATCAAATAGAGACTTAAGTACATCATTGCGGACAGAAGAGGGCGCCATTCGGCGCTCTCTTCATTTTCGGACTGAGCGGTCACATTCAGATGTGCCAAAAGGCTTAATTACCTGTCCGTTATAAGCGCAATGTTACGGATTCTTTCAGATTTTCATGCACAATAGCCGCCATAAGAGGCGCTGGAATGATCGTGACTGGCCGAGTCCTGTTGCTGCCGTCCCAACGTCAGAAACGATCAAGCCATTCGAGAGGAACGACCGTGTATAACGTCGTCATCAGCGGTACCGGCCTTTATACCCCTGCCAACAGCATTTCCAACGATGAACTAGTGGAGTCCTTCAACACCTACGTTCATCGCTTCAACAGCGAGAATGCCGCTGCCATCGAGGCCGGCGAGATCCAGCCGCTGCCCGAGTCCAGCTCCGCCTTCATCGAAAAGGCTTCCGGCATCAAGAGCCGCTACGTTACCGACAAGGCCGGCATCCTCGATCCCGAGCGCATGGTTCCGCGCATTCCCGAGCGCAGCAATGACGAGTGGTCGATTCTCTGCGAGATGTCGGTCAAGGCAGCCGAAGAAGCGCTGGCCCGCGCCGGCAAGACCGCTGCGGACATCGACGGCGTGATCGTCGCATGCTCCAACCTGCAGCGCGCCTATCCGGCAGTCGCCATCGAAGTGCAGGCGGCACTGGGGATCAAGGGTTTCGGCTTCGACATGAACGTGGCGTGCTCGTCGGCCACGTTCGGCATCCAGAACGCGGTCAACAGCATCAAGCTGGGCCAGGCGCGCGCGATCCTGATGGTCAACCCCGAGATCTGTACCGGGCATATGAACTTCCGCGACCGCGACAGCCATTTCATCTTCGGCGACGCCTGCACTGCGGTAATCATCGAGCGCGAAGATCTGGCGACCTCGGCGCAGCAGTGGGACGTCATCAGTACCAAGCTGGTGACCGAGTTTTCCAACAACATCCGCAACAACTTCGGCTTTCTCAACCGTGCTGCCGAAGAGCACATGAACGATCCGGACAAGCTGTTCATCCAGGAAGGTCGCAAGGTGTTCAAGGAAGTCTGCCCGATGGTGGCGGAGCTGATCGGTGAGCACCTGGCTGAGAACGACATCGCTGTGGAATCGGTGAAGCGTTTCTGGCTGCATCAGGCCAACCTGAACATGAACCACCTGATCGTGCGCCGCCTGCTGGGCCGCGACGCTACCGAGGAAGAGGCGCCGGTGATCCTCGATACCTACGCCAATACCAGTTCGGCCGGCTCGGTGATCGCCTTCCACAAGCACCAGGACGACCTGCCCAGCGGCAGCCTCGGTGTGCTCAGCTCGTTCGGTGCGGGCTACTCGATCGGCAGCGTGATCCTGCGCAAGCGCTGATTCGCCCTGGCCGGCTCAGCCGGTCAGCTCACACATTCGCTGCAGCACGGCATTCATGCCATTGCTGCGCGATGGTGACAGCTGTCGTGACAGCCCCAGGCTGGCGAACCAGTCGGCCATATCCACCTGTGCCAGCTTATTCGCGTCCAGGCCATTGACTCTTGCCAGCAGTACCGCCAGCAGGCCGCGGATGAGTCGGGCGTCACTGCCGGCACGAAAATGCCAGCAGCCGTCCTGTCGTTCGCCGACCAGCCACACGCGACTTTCGCAGCCCGATACCTGATTCGTTTCGCTGCGTTCATCTTCATCCAACGGTTCCAGCCGCTCACCCCATAGCATCAGCAGGCGCGCGCGCTGCTCCCAGCCGGGTGCCTGAGTGAATGCCTCCAGCGCTTCGCCAGCGGCTTGCGGCAAGTCGCTCATCGCAGCAACTCCAAGGCCTGATCCAGCGCGCTGAAGAAGCGCTCGAGGTCGGCACTATCGTTGTACAGTCCGAGCGAGACGCGTGTCGCGCCATCCAGACCAAGGTGTTTCATCAGCGGCATGGCGCAGTGATTGCCGCTGCGCACCGCGATGCCCTGTTCGGTGAGTAGATGCCCCAAGTCGGAATGATGCACGCCTTCGACAACGAAGCTGGCCAGCGCAACCTGCGGCGAGCCGAGCAGGCGAACGCCGTTGCGTGCGGCAAGCCCGGCGAGCAGCTGGTCGTGCAATGCCTGCTCGTGGCGCTCGACCGCGGCAACGTCGAGTCCAGCCAGATAGTCCAGCGTGGCGCCGAGACCGATGACGCCGGAGATCGGCGGCGTGCCGGCCTCGAAGCCCAGGGGCGCGGCATGGAACTCGGCGTGTTGATAATCGGCGATGCGTACCATCTCGCCGCCGAACTGCCAGTGACGCAGCTCCAGCAGCGATTCGCCGCGGCCGTACAGTACGCCGACGCCATCCGGCCCGTAGAGCTTATGGCTGGAGAGCACGTAGAAATCGCAACCCAGCGTGGTCATGTCGTGACGGCCGTGCACTACGCCCTGCGCGCCGTCGACGATGGTCAGCGCACCTTGGGTCTTGGCCAGGTGCAGCAGGTCGTCCAGCGGTTGCCAGCCGCCCAGCACGTTGGACAGCTGACTCACCGCCAGCAGTCGGGTACGCGGCCCGACCAGCGCGGCAGCTGCGGCCAGGTCGATGCGCCCGGCGGTATCGATCGGTAGCACCTGAAGCCTGGCGTTGCGCCGTTTGGCCAGCTGTTGCCAGGGCAGCAGGTTGGCGTGATGTTCGAGGGCGCTGATGACGATCTCGTCACCGGCTCCGATCAGATGTTCCAGTCCGTAGGCGAGCAGATTCAGCGCTTCCGTCGCGCCGCGGGTGAAGAGGATTTCAGTGGGCGAAGCCGCGTTCAGCCATTTCGCCACCTTGATGCGGGAGTCTTCGTAAGCGCGAGTCGCGCGTTCGGCGGGCTGGTGCTGGGCGCGGTGCACATTGGCGGCGCCGCAGGTGTAGTAGCCGCTGAGAGCATCGATCAGTGCCTGCGGCTTCTGTGCCGTGGCGGCGCTGTCGAGATAGGTCTGGCCTTGCGCTTCGAGTATCGCCAGAGCAGGGAAGTCGGCGCGCCAGGGAGAAAACAGGGCCATAAGCGGCAAACCTCCAGCTGCAGGGGATGCGGCAAGGCAGGCGCTCATGGCTCGCAGCTTGCCGCTGCTCCTGCTCAGTTATGCGCGTGCAGCGCCTCGTTCAGCTCGATGGCCGACTTGTGGGTCTTGCACTCGACCGCGCCGGTCTGCGAGTTGCGACGGAACAGCAGGTCGCTCTGACCGGCCAGCTCGCGCGCCTTGACCACTTTGACCAGTTTATCGCCGTCGTCGAGCAGGCTGACCTTGGTGCCGGCGGTGATGTACAGGCCCGACTCCACGGTGTTGCGGTCGCCCAGCGGGATGCCGATGCCGGCATTCGCGCCGATCAGGCAGCCTTCGCCGACGGAGATGACAATGTTGCCGCCACCGGACAGGGTGCCCATGGTCGAGCAGCCGCCGCCGAGGTCCGAACCCTTGCCGACGAACACGCCAGCGGAGACGCGGCCTTCGATCATGCCCGGGCCGGCGGTACCGGCGTTGAAGTTGATGAAGCCTTCGTGCATCACGGTTGTGCCTTCACCCACATAGGCACCGAGGCGAATGCGCGCGCTGTCGGCGATACGCACGCCGGCAGGGACCACGTAATCGGTCATCTTCGGGAACTTGTCCACCGAGAAGACTTCCAGCAGATCGCCCTTCAGGCGTGCTTCCAGCTGGCGCTCGGCCAGTTCGCTCAGGTCCACCGCGCCCTGGTTGGTCCAGGCAACGTTGGGCAGCAGCGGGAAGATGCCGGTCAGGTTCAGACCATGCGGCTTGGCCAGCCGGTGCGAAAGCAGGTGCAGCTTGAGGTAGGCCTCGGGGGTCGAGGTAAGCGGCGCGTCTTCGGCGAGCAGAGTGGCGACCAGTGGGCGCTGGCTTTCGGCCAGGCGGGTCAGCAGCGCGTACTGGGTAGCGTCGAGCGGCTTCAGGGCATCGGCCAGCTGTGCAGCCTGGGTAGTGGTGATGCTGATTGCCTGATTGCCGCCGGCATAGCCGAGCAGCGGGGCGACGGCAGCTACCAGCTCGCCGGCAGGTTGCAGCAGCGGTTGTGCGTAGAAGACTTCCAGCCAGTCGCCTTGGCGGTTCTGGGTGCCAACGCCAAAGGCGAGGCTAAATAGGGTTGCGGACATAGAATTTCCTTTTTGTCGGCCGCGCCGTCTGTTGGGCGGCTATCAGTTCGGCGCTGCCACTTCGGCAGCGTAAAGATCGGGCTTGAAGCCAATCAGGGTCTTACCGCGCAAGTCGAGTACAGGGCGTTTGATCATCGACGGTTGGGCCAACATCAGCTCGATGGCCCGGGCCTGGTCAAGATCGGCCTTTGCAGCGTCTTCCAGCTTGCGGAAGGTGGTGCCTGCACGGTTGAGAACGGTCTGCCAGCCGTGTTCATTGCACCAGGCTTCCAGGTGGGCGCGGTCGATGCCGACGCTCTTGTAGTCGTGGAAGTCGTAGTCCAGTCCGTGTTCGTCGAGCCAGGTACGGGCCTTTTTCATCGTGTCGCAGGCTTTGATTCCGTATAGGCACAACCGCTGATCTGATTCGGACATAAACGACTCTCCAAGGCTCCTGCAAAACTGGACGGCGGATTATGCCACGCCTCGCCGGGCTATGGAGGCGAGCATGCCTTCTCGCCTCGAAGAGCGCGGCGCGGCAGATGGCTCGCGAACTGTCTCTCTCATCCCTTTCCCGTCTCGCCTAGCGCCTGCTCGATCGCCTGCTCGTTCAGCGGGCGCACGACGCGCGCGAGTTCCTGGCCATTCTCCAGCAGGATCAGGGTCGGCCAGAGCTTGACCCGAAACGAGCGTCCCAGCGGGCGGCCCGGGCCGTCCTCGATCTTCAGATGACAAATGCCGCTGCGCTCAGCCAGGGCCTTTGCCAGTAGTGGCTGAGCTGCTCGGCAGTGGCCGCACCAGGCGGTGCCGAACTCCAGCAGCAGCGGCCTCTGCATGGCGTCGACCTCTGTACGGCTGGGCTCGTTTTGTACGTAGTGTTCAGTCATGTTCATGGCAGGTTCTCCGTGTGCCTTCCAACGTTCGAACTTGCCGCCGGGCCGTCGTTCGGCGAGGGCTCTCGACCTTTTACACCGATGGTGTTGTCCATTGATGACAATCGCAACGGTGAGGTGACGAGTAATGGCACGCAAGCATTTCGAGAATTTCGAAGCGATTTCTTCGGCGGTGCCTGCCGAGGATGCGTTCGAAGCGGTTATCGCCATCAAACGGCGCGACAGCGACGAGCATGTACACGTATTCAAGATCGCAGATGGCCGTCGCTACGACCTGGCCTCCGAAGCCGACGCGATTGCCGAGGCAGCTTTGACTAAAGTTATAGAGGTCAGCGACGAAGGCGAGCTGATCTGGGAAGAACACGCCATCTGAACAGGAGGCGTTGTATGAATGATCACGACGAGCATACTGAGCATGCGCCTGAGCCAGTGGATTCCAACCGGCATGAGGAGCATCCGCGGGCAGATATTCCAGAACACATGAAACCGGAAAATCTGGAAAAGCTGCGCGATTACGGCAAGGACATGATCCCGCCAGGCGTGGCTTGAAGCCTCGGACAACCGGGCGGCCGGACCGCCCGGTGCGTTGTCAGAACGTTTCAATGAAGTGGCGAATGCGTTGCGCCGCCTCGATGCATTCGGCCAGCGGCGCAACCAGTGCCATACGCACGCGGCCGACGCCTGGGGACATGCCGTCCACTTCGCGCGACAGGTAGGAACCCGGCACCACGGTGACATGCTCGCGGGCGAACAGCTCGCGGGTGAACTGTTGATCGTCCATCGGCGTTTTCGGCCATAGATAAAAGCCACCATCGGGGCGTTGCACGTCCATGACCGGCGCGAGTATTTCCAGCACGGCATCGAACTTGGCGCGATACAGCTCGCGGTTGGCGCGCACGTGAATCTCGTCGTTCCAGGCAGCGATGCTCGCCAGCTGGGTCTGCACGGGCATGGCGCAGCCATGATAGGTGCGGTAGAGCAGGAAGGACTTGAGGATATCGGCATCACCGGCGACGAAGCCCGAACGCAGCCCCGGCAGGTTCGAGCGCTTCGACAGGCTATGGAACACCACGCAGCGCTTGTAATCGGTGCGACCCAGTGCTGCACAGGCGGTGAGCAGCCCTGCAGGTGGACTAGCCTCGTCGAAGTACAGCTCGCTGTAGCACTCGTCGGCGGCAATGACGAAGTCGTACTGGTCGGCCAGCGCGATCAGCTTTTTTAGCGTCTCCAGCGGCACCAGCGCACCGGTCGGGTTGCCCGGTGAACAGAGGAAGAGAATCTGGCAGCGCTGCCAGACATCCGCCGGCACGGCATCGAAGTCCGGGTTGAAGCCGTTCTGCTCGAGGCATGGCAGGTAATGAGGCGTGGCGCCGGCGAGCAGGGCTGCGCCTTCGTAGATCTGATAGAACGGGTTCGGGCTGACCACCAGACCGTCCGCTGAGCGATCCACCACGGCCTGGGTGAAGGCGAACAGTGCCTCGCGCGTACCGTTGACCGGCAACACGTGCTGCGCCGGGTCCAGTGCATCTGCGGCGAGGCCGAAGCGCCGCTCGCACCAGCGCGCGATGGCTTCGCGCAGCGCCGGAATGCCGAGTGTGGTCGGATAGACCGCCAGCTGATCAAGGTTGTCCGCCAGTGCCTGGGCAACGAAGTCCGGCGAGCGATGCTTCGGCTCGCCAATCGACAGCGCGATGGCACGCTTGTCGGCAGGCGGCTGTGCGCCAGCGAGCAGGCCACGCAGCTTCTCGAAGGGGTATGGGTGCAGCAGATTCAGGGCGTTGTTCATGGATGCAGTTCTTTCAGGATGAGCGCGGCGAACGCCCCGCATTCGTGAGATCAGTCGTCGCGTGCGCCACCGTAGTAGGCGCAACCGCGCAATGTCTGGCCGTCCAGACGGAGCTCTGCAGTGAGGTGGCTGACCGTGCCGCTGGCACTGTCGACACAGCGCTGCGGTGCAACCCACAGGTCAAGGCGCTGCTGGTTGGCCTCGCTGGTGAAACTGAACTGGCCACCGGGAAGCTGCTCTTCCAGATAAGGCAGGGCGATCGGTGATTGCCCCGGCCGAACGAGCAGCATGCCGCGGGTGGTCACGGTCAGCATCCAGCCTGGTTCATGACCGCTGGCGCGCAGGATCATCTGCTTGAAGTTCTCCTCGCCACAGCCGTGGCCTTCGCGCTGCAGGCGATAGATGCGGGTCAACGCGAGTTGGCCAGTACCGTCCGGTTCGGCCTGACTGAGGGTGCCACGCAGGTCGGCGAACAGTGCATCCTGATCATCGGTCAGCAGCACCTGCACGTCGTCCTGCAACCCGGTGTCCTTGCTCAGCAGTTTCAACGTCCGTTGCCCCTGGCAGCTCTGCAACTGAAGCTGGCCGTCGACTTGTCGAACTTCACCCTGCAGGCGTTCGGTTGCTGCCTTGGCCGGAGGGCGCTCGGCGAAGAATGACTGGCAACCGGCCAGGGACAGGAGCAGTGCAATCAGCAGGGGGCGTGAAGAGGTCATCGGAAAACTCGAAGCGGGTGGGAGGCGGCGGTCGCGAAGGCCCGCCGCGATGACTCAGTTGCCTTTGACGGTCTTGCCGCCGACACGGCCTTCTTCGAGCATGATCTGGTATTCCTTGCCGTCCGTCTCGACCTGATGCAGGCGGACCAGCAGGTAGTCCCAGTCCTTGGCGAACCAGAGGATGGTTTCACGCTTGCTCTGCGTTGGGTCGCGCACGCGCTCGACCTTGATGGCATCGACCTGGCCGGCTTTGGTGCTGACCTTGTCTTCGCCCAGTACGCGGAAATCGTAGGTTTCGATCTCGTCGCCATCCACCACCTGATAGCTCATGCTCTGCTTGCCGGCCGCGACTTCCTGCTGCAGCGCCAGCTGGTAGGTGGATTTGTCCAGCAAGCCGCGATGCAGCGGAAGCTTGACCGGATCACCCCGGTCACTGCCTTCGACCTGCTTGTTGTCCCAGTCGAAGCGGTGCTCGACACGCTTGCCCTTGCCCAGGCCGCTGCGCTTGAGGCGATAGGTCTGTGGCAGGAAGGTATCGCCTTCGGTGCGGAACGTGCTGCGCTCGTTGAGACTGGCGACCAGCATGGAGGCCTCGAAATCGAGCCTCCAGTTGCCATCGTCCAGCTGCTCGAGGCTGCGCTGAGCTGTGCCACTGACCGGAACCTGCTTCCAGTCGGCGGTGTAGCTAGCGGAGAAGGGCTTGAGCTCCAGGGCTTGGACCGGCAGGGTCAGCACGGCGAGAGCGAGCAGCAAAGCGCGACGCATGGTATCTCCTAGATTCTGATCTGATAGCCGGAGGCCGGCAGGTTGACGTCGTCCAGCATCGCGCCTTGTTCGGCGAGGCGCAAGCGCCCTTCGGCGAACCAGCGCATGGCCAGCGGGTAGATCTGGTGCTCGGCCGAATGCACGCGCCGCGTCAGCTGCTCGATGTTTTCACCAGGCTCCACCGCCAGCGCCGCCTGGATGGCCACCGGGCCGCCGTCCAGCTCCTTGGTGACAAAATGCACGCTGCAGCCGTGTTCGCTGTCGCCTGCTTCCAGCGCTCTTCGATGGGTATCGAGGCCCTTGTACTTGGGCAGTAGCGAAGGATGGATGTTCAGCAGGCGGCCCTGGTAGTGGCGGACGAAGCCTGGCGTGAGAATGCGCATGAACCCGGCGAGGATCACCAGATCCGGCGCATGTTCGTCGATTACTTCCATCAGTGCGGCGTCGAACGAATCACGGCCATCGAAGGCCTTGTGATCGAGCACTGCTGTGGGGATGTCGGCGTCTTGCGCCCGCGTCAGGCCGAATGCATCGGCCCGGTTGGAAATCACGGCGCGGATACGCGCCGGATTGTCTTCGGCCTGGCTGTCGATCAGCGCCTGCAGATTGCTGCCGGACCCTGAAATCAGCACCACCACATTGCAGCTTGCGGTCATCAGTGCTGTTTCAGGTTGTTCAGCTGGACTCGTTCGGCATCTTGCGCCGCGGTGGTGATCGTACCGATCACCCAGGGCGATTCGCCGGATGCGCGCAGATTGGCCAGGGCCGGCTCAACCTGATCCTGGGCGACGCAGATGACCATGCCGACGCCACAGTTGAGCACGCGGTGCATTTCGTGTTCGTCGACGTTGCCTTTTTCCTGCAGGAAGTCGAACACTGCCGGGCGCTGCCAGCTGGCGACGTCGATGATCGCCTGGGCGTTGTCAGGCAATACCCGTGGGATGTTGTCGAGCAGGCCGCCGCCGGTGATGTGGGCCATGGCCTTGACCGCACCGGTGTCCTTGATCAGCTTGAGCAGCGGCTTGACGTAGATGCGCGTCGGCGCCATCAGCAGGTCGGCCAGCGGCTTGCCGTCCAGCTGGGTGTTCTCGATGTCGGTGGCGGACACTTCGAGGATCTTGCGAATCAGTGAGTAGCCGTTGGAGTGCGGGCCCGAGGAGGGCAGGGCGATCAGCGCGTCGCCCGCTGCGACTTTCGAGCCGTCGATGATCTCGCTCTTTTCCACTACGCCGACGCAGAAGCCGGCCAGGTCGTAGTCTTCACCCTCGTACATGCCAGGCATCTCGGCGGTTTCGCCGCCTACCAGCGAACAGCCGGCCAGTTCGCAGCCGGCACCGATGCCGGTCACCACGGTGGCGGCCACGTCGACGTTGAGCTTGCCGGTGGCGTAGTAGTCGAGGAAGAACAGCGGCTCGGCGCCACAGACCACCAGATCGTTGACGCACATGGCGACCAGATCCTGGCCGATGCTGTCGTGCTTGTTCAGGTTCAGTGCCAGGCGCAGCTTGGTGCCGACGCCGTCGGTGCCGGAGACCAGCACCGGCTGCTTGTAGCCTGCCGGGATTTCGCACAGGGCGCCGAAGCCGCCCAGGCCGCCCATTACCTCAGGTCGTGCGGTGCGCTTGGCCACGCCTTTGATGCGTTCGACCAGCGCTTCGCCTGCATCGATATCGACGCCAGCGTCCTTGTAGCTGAGGGAGGGTTGCTTGCTCATAGAATCCGGACCTGTGAAAGGAGTGCGGGTGTCGACCGGTCAGGTGCTGCATCCACGCCAGGGCTAACCGTTTCCGGCTACTGGTGTTGTCACCAGAGTGGCCGGTTGACGCCGGGGCTGAGTCCACCTGCGTCGCGTTTGCCTGGGTACTGAATGCCGGGCTCGTACAAGCGCCGGAACCGGTCTGCGGAAAGCGCGCGATTTTATCAGGCTTGCCGCGCAGCGGCCATCCCGGCAGCTGCGATGGCGCGGGCGGGCCGCATTTTGAGTCGGGCATCTGTGAGGTAGGCGGTTGCCGGCTCTGGGCCGGCTGTTTAAGGTGTAGCGTCCTGTTTCCTCTACTTCCTGCCCCGGGGTCCGGCGGCCTGCGAGAATCAATCATGCGCCTTGTCTACCGCTTACTCATTCTGTGCCTTGCGCTGGGGGCGTCATTGCCCGGTCAGGCCGAACAGCTCAAGGGTCTGTATCAGGTGCGTGAGCCTGTTTCCGGCGAGCAGAGCGAGGAGCGCGCAGCTGCGTTGCAGCGGGCTTTCGATACCTTGCTGTTGCGCCTGACCGGCGATGCGCAGGCAAGCAAGCGCGAGGCCGTCGCTGAGCTGCGCAAGGACCCGCAGCAACTGATCAGCAAGTATGGTTACGAGCACGACCATATCGTCGTCGACTTCGATCCAGGCACCACGGAGCGCAGCCTGCGTAGTGCCGGCTTGTCGCTGTGGGGTGCGAACCGGCCGACGCTTCTGGTCTGGTGGCTGAACGAGCGGGTCGAGGGCACCCAGTTGCTTGGCGACGATCAGCGCAGCGCTGCGCCAGTGCGTGCTGCCGCGCAGCACCGTGGCCTGCCGTTGCGCCTGCCGCTGGCGGATCTGTCCGAACAGCTGCTGGCAACACCGGACGCATTCGGCGCGAACAGCCGGGAGACGCTGGGCGAGGCGTCCGAGCGCTACGATGCCGACGTACTGCTGGCGGTCCATGCGCGAGAAGCCGATTCCCGCTGGCAGGCTCAGTGGAACGTCTGGCTCGACGACGAGCAGCGCGACGGCAAGGCTGAGGCGGAAACCCTCGAGGGACTGGCGGATGCGGTAATGCTGTCCGTCAGTGAGTACCTGGCGCCACGCTATGTGGTTGCGCCAGGCGCCGCGTCGGACATCACCCTGGAGATCCTGGGGGCCGATGTCGCGAGATTCGCGGAGCTGGATCGCTTGCTCGAACCCTTTGGTGGCAACCTGCTGCGGGTGGAAAGTGATCGCCTGGTCTATCGCGTCAACGCCAGTCCGGAGCAGTTGCGTGCTCAGCTGGCGCTGGCGCGTTTGCAGGAAGTCGCCGAAGACGAGGCGCCGCTGGATGCACGGCAGCCGATGGATGAGGGCGGTGTGGTTGGCGAGCCCGACAATGCGCCTGCGTCGCCCGAGAGCGGCACGGTGATGCGTTACCGCTGGTGATGACGCAATTCCTATATCGGCGACTGTCCTGCACGGAAGGCATAGAGTGACCATGAACGATTCGAACCGCTGGCTCTGGCTGGCAGGCGTGCTCTTGTGCGCCTGGCTGGTATATCTGCTGACGCCGATCCTCACCCCTTTTCTCATCGGCATCCTGTTGGCCTATCTCGGAGATCCGCTGGTTGATCGCCTGGAGCGCTGGGGGCTGTCGCGTACCTGGGGGGTGATCGTCGTATTCGCCCTGTTCAGTCTGCTGATGTTGCTGATGTTGCTGGTGTTGCTGCCGATGCTAGGCAAGCAGCTGGTGAAGCTCTACCAGCTGGCGCCGCTGGCGCTGGACTGGTTGCAGCATCAGGCGTTGCCCTGGGTGCAGGCGCAGTTCGGGCTGGAAGACAACTTCTGGCGTCTCGATCAGCTGAAGGCCGCATTCGCTGAACACCTGGGCAGCACCACCGACGTCCTCGGCATGGTGTTGAGCCGAGCCACCGCGTCGGGGCTGGCCCTGCTGGCATGGATTGGCAACCTGCTGCTCATACCGGTGGTGAGCTTTTATCTGATGCGTGACTGGGATTTGATCATGCTCAAGCTGCGCAGCCTGCTGCCGCGCCGCGGTGAGGGCATGGTGGTGCGTCTGATGAGCGAGTGCCATGAGGTGATCGGCGCATTCCTCCGCGGCCAGTTGCTGGTCATGCTGGCATTGGCAATCATCTATGCGTCCGGCCTCATGCTGGTCGGGCTCGAACTGGGGCTGTTGATAGGCGTTCTTGCCGGCCTCGCCAGCATCGTGCCCTATATGGGCTTCGTCGTCGGCATCGGTGCGGCGGTGGTCGCTGTGCTCTTTCAGTTCGGGCTGGCACCTTACCCGCTGCTGGGCGTGGCGGCGGTATTCACGGTAGGGCAGATGCTCGAGGGGATGCTGCTGACGCCGTTACTGGTCGGCGACCGCATTGGGCTGCATCCGGTGGCGGTGATTTTTGCGGTGCTCGCCGGTGGTCAGCTGTTCGGTTTTACCGGTGTGCTGCTGGCACTGCCGGTGGCGGCGGTGATCATGGTTCTGCTGCGCCACGTGCACGATCTCTATAAACTCTCGGACCTTTACGCCGAGCCCGCCGGTGCACCGGCCGAACCACCCAGCCAGCCATGAAACCCATCCAGCTCCCCCTGGGCGTCCGTCTGCGCGACGACGCCACCTTCGCCAACTTCTACCCTGGCGCCAATGCAGCCGCACTCGGCTATGTCGAGCGGCTGTGTTCGCCTGCTGCGGGCTGGTCCGATGAGTTGATCTATCTCTGGGGGCAGGCCGGTGTCGGTCGTAGTCATCTGCTGCAAGCTGCTTGCCTGCGGGTGGAGGAGCGCGGAGAGTTGGCTGTCTATCTGCCGTTGGCGGAAGTGGCCGAATATGGTCCGGCCTTGCTCGACAACCTCGAGCAGAGCGAGCTGGTCTGCCTGGACGATCTCGATGCGGTGGCCGGGGACGCGGTATGGGAGGAGGCGTTGTTCCATCTGTTCAACCGCCTGCGTGACGCCGGCCGACGGTTATTGCTGGCTGCGGACGCCTCGCCGCGCGAGTTGTCGATCGCGCTGCCCGACCTCAAATCTCGTTTGAGTCTGGCGCTGGTTTTCCAGCTGCAACAGCTGTCCGACGAGGACAAGCTACGCGCCCTGCAGCTGCGAGCCTCGCGTCGTGGGCTGAATCTGCCGGATGACGTTGGTCGCTTCATCCTGACCCGAGGCGCACGCAGCATGAACGCGCTGTTCGAGTTGCTCGATCAGCTGGATCAGGCCTCGCTGCAGGCGCAACGCAAACTGACCATCCCTTTCCTCAAGGAAACGCTCGGCTGGTAGCTTGTGGCCTGCTTGGTAAGTTCAGCGCCTTGTCTCGCAGCCACGCTCATCCGAACTTGCCTCAACAACTCACCGCACAGGCCACTAGGCGACGTCGGCGAAAACATTGAAGCAGTTTTCGCCGTGATCAGCTGCCCTCACGCCTCGCCCGCGGCCTTGCGTTCGTACTGATAGCTCCAGCGGGTGTAGAGCAGCGCCGCGACGAACAATGTCAGGCTCAGTCCGGCCTCCAGCAGGCCGTAGATCATCCGCGCCGGGTCGATCGCCGCGAGCACGCCCTGAATGAAGTACAGGTTGACGATAAAGCAGAGCCAGGCGTGCGCCCTCGGGCTGCCAGCGATCATCCCTGGTGCAACCAGCAATAGTGGAATGAGCTGGATGCTGACGACAACCCAGGTTCTGGCTCCGTGCAAGTCGGCAAAGGCCAGGTTCCAGACGACCAGTAGCACTGCGAGGCCGATGAAGCTGGCAAGGCTTATCGCTCGGCTGGATTTGACCCGCGGGGTCAGCCACTCCAGTGATGGCAGCGGTTTACGCTTCTTAGCCAAGGGACATCTCCAGCCGCTGTGCCGTGTGTGCCAGGCGCTGTCCGAGGGCGCGACAGAGGGCGATTTCATGTTCGTCGAGCAAACGCTTGCCGTCCGCACCGGCATGGTGACTAGGGCCGTAAGGCGTGCCACCACCGCGGGTTTCCAGCAGCCCGTTCTCGCTGTAAGGCAGGCCGAGCACCAGCATTCCGTGGTGCAGCAGCGGCAGCAGCATCGACAGCAGCGTGCTTTCCTGTCCGCCGTGCAAGCTGGAGGTTGAGGTGAACACGCCGGCTGGCTTGCCGACCAACTCGCCGGTCAGCCACAGGCCGCTGGTGCCGTCGAGGAAGTATTTCAGGGGGGCCGCCATATTGCCGAAGCGAGTGGGGCTACCTAGCGCAAGGCCGGCGCAATTCTTCAGGTCTTCGAGGGTCGCATACAGTGCACCGGCGTCGGGAATGGTGGGCGCGACCGCTTCGCACTCGGTGGACACGGCAGGTACGGTGCGCAGACGCGCTTCCAACCCGGCCATTTCCACGCCGCGAGCAATTTGTCTGGCCATTTCGGCTGTAGCGCCGTGGCGGCTGTAGTACAGCACCAGAATGTAGGGCGTGCTCACGGCAAGATCTCCAGCACTTTTTCCGGCGGGCGGCCGATGATCGCCTTATTGCCCGCGACCAGGATCGGGCGTTCGATCAGGCGAGGGTGCTCGATCATGGCGTCGATCAGTTCTGCTTCGCTGAGTTTAGGATTGGCCAGGTCGAGGCTTTTGTACTCTTCTTCGCCTGTACGCAGCAGTTGCCGGGCGGTGAGCCCCAGCTTGTCCAGCAGAGCACAGAGTTGGGCTGCGGTGGGGGGCGTTTCCAGGTAGCGCACGATTTCGGGCGTCAGACCGCGGGCTTCAAGCAGCTCCAGGGCACCGCGCGATTTGGAGCAGCGAGGGTTGTGATACAGCGTGAGTTCGGTCATTTGTGGTTGCGTCTCGCCGGATGAGGTGGCCATTCTAACCCCCAACGTGGCGCTCGCCGAAATGTGCAGCGCGTGTGATCCGGGCGGGCTGTCGGTCTGTCCGGGTCTTTTGACGATGAGCACTGTCGAGCCAACGGCTCCAGGCAGCTGTAACAAGGAGAAGGGATGCATCAGCGCATCGACAATGCCCTCGAGTTCGGTCGCTTCCTGGTTCGGCGCTTTTTGTCCGATCAAGGTCCGCATAGCGCGGCGGCCTTGACCTACACCACCCTGTTCGCCGTGGTGCCGATGATGACCGTCACGTTCGCCATGCTGTCGGCGATTCCCGCTTTCAAAGGTGTTGGCGAGCAGATCCAGTTCTACATATTCAACAATTTCATCCCGTCCACCGGCGCGACCATCCAGGAATATCTGCTCGCGTTCACCAGCCAGGCGCGGCAACTCACCTGGTTCGGGGTCGGGTTTCTCATGGCTACCGCGTTGATGATGCTGCTGACCATCGAGAAGGCCTTCAATACCATTTGGCGCGTACGACAGCCACGACGGGGGGTGTCCAGTTTTCTGCTGTATTGGGCGATTCTCAGCCTCGGGCCGCTGCTGCTCGGCGCAGGGTTTGCCACCAGTACCTACATCGCCTCGCTTTCGCTGATCTCGGGGCCGTACGCGCTCATTGGCGTCGGCACGCTGATCAAGGTCATGCCATTGCTGCTCAGCGTGGCGGCCTTCACTCTGATCTACGCCGCGGTGCCCAATACCCGTGTCCCGTTACGGCATGCGTTGGTGGGCGGTGTATTCACCGCAGTGTTGTTCGAGGCGGCCAAGCAACTGTTCGGCCTGTACGTCAGCTATTTCCCGAGCTATCAGCTGATCTACGGCGCTTTCGCGGCTGTCCCGCTGTTTCTGTTATGGGTCTATCTGTCCTGGATGATCGTGCTGTTCGGCGCCGAGCTGGTCTGCGGCCTGTCGTCGTCGCAGCAATGGCGCCGTCGGCCGCTGCCACGCCTGCTGGTCATGCTGATGCTGCTGCGCAACCTGCACCAGCGTCAGCAGGAGGGGCGGGAGCTGCGCCTGCGTGATCTGCACAGGGCCGGCCTGCGCCTTCCCGAGGATGAGTGGGACGACATACTCGGCTTCTTCGAACAGGAACAGCTGGTCTGTCGGACGGGTTCCGGGGGCTGGGTGCTTTGTCGAGATCTGAATCACTACAGTCTGGATAAACTATTGCGCTGCAACCCGTGGCCACTGTCAGCGCGCGTAACGTTGCCCGAGCAGCTGAACGAACCCTGGTATCCGACTTTGCGCCAGTCACTGGAGCTACTGCAGCAGGAACAGGCCAGCCTGTTCAGTGGCAGCCTGGCCGACTGGTTGCAATCGGGCGGTGACAAAAATCGTCAGTAAGGGAGTGTTTACGTGGAGGCGCTGCGCTCGGTGGCAGGTTGTTCGAGCGATCAGATGCGTACGTACAGGCCATGACGGCGTTTTCGAGGTGATGGCACGCTTCTGGCTATGGCTCGGAGTAGTTGAGGGGAAGACGTAATGGACGGCAAGCGCAGCACCATTCTGTATTTGCACCAGAGGGCGCCAGACGCGGCGCTCGAGGCATTGAACCGCCTTACCGGTCTTCGCTTTAGGCAATGGCCGGAATCGCTGGTCGTCAGGGATGATGCTCCAACCGACGCGCCGCACGCCGCTTTGGCAAGCAAGCAGTTGGAGCCGAAAAAGGTCAGCGGCTGAATCAGGCCTGGACGGCTTTCATTTCGGCGGCTACGGGCTCGACCGGGTGAGCGAACAGCTCTTCGACGGTGATTGCAGCTACCGTGGCGGCAGGACGCAGGTGAATCTGCAGCTCCTCGATCTTGTGTCGGACCGGTAGCCGCGCGACGCCGGACAGCAGAATCTTGCCTGCGCCATCGGTGCGTCCGTGATCAATGATCGCTTCTCGCTGCTGCTGTCCATCGCGATATTTGGCGACGAGAGACACCATGAGCCCTGCGTGTCCCTGCAGCTGCAACCAGCTGGCGACATTGAATTCAGCTACGCGCCCGTCATAGGTAGTGAGGGCGATGGCGGCTTGCTCGACGATGCGTGAGGGTACGGTGCCGATCAGTTTGTCGTGGAGTTGGGACATGGCTTCGCTACTGGCATACGGTGGTGGGTGCGGAATTATAGGCAGTGCAGGTCCGACAAAACTGTGCACTTGAGCGCCGCCGCGCGTGATCGGACTCGCATAACGGCGAAAAGCGCGACGGTTACTTGGCGCCGCCACGGTCTGCGTCAGGATCGGGTCGTCCCAGGCGTGCCTTGACTGCAACGCAGCGGTATCCTCGGCCGTATACGTTAAGGAATGAGCACCATGACCAAACCGATCGCCTCGTTGCTGCTCCTGCTGAGCTGCCTGTTCCTGTCTGCCTGCGAAAAGGATTGGGGGATCGACCAGCACGGGCGTGAAGTGACTGCGGCACAGCTGCAGGGGCAGTGGCTGCTGATCAATTACTGGGCCGAATGGTGCGGTCCCTGCCGCACCGAGATTCCGGAGCTGAACGCCTTGGCCGAAACCGAGCAGGGACTGGCAGTGTTGGGTGTGAATTTCGACGAGTTGCGCGGCGAAGAGCTCGCTCAGGCCGCCAAGGCGCTGGGTATCGACTTCCGTGTGCTCAGTGATGATCCCGCCGAGCGTCTGCAATTGCCGCGTAGCGAGGTGCTGCCGGTGACCTATCTGGTTGACGACCAGGGGAAGGTGCGCGAGCGCCTGGTTGGCGAACAGACTGCCGAGGGCATCCTTGTGCATCTGGCGCGGCTGAAGGGCGAGTAGCCCGCCTGGTGACTCAGGGTTTGACGTACCAGAAATCCTGCCAGAAGCCGATCACCTTGACCGGATAGCGATTCTGCCCGAGGCTGCCGTTGTAGCGCGCGAGCGCCCGGTTGATGTCGCCATTTTCCTTGTTCAGGTAATAGCTGAGGATGGTGCAGCCATAGCGAAGATTGGTGGCGTTGTCGGTGAGGTTGTCTTGTGGTCGACCCAGTTCCGCTTTCCAGAATGGCATCACCTGCATCATGCCCTGCGCGCCAACGCTGGAGATTGCAAATCGGTCGAATAGGCTTTCGGCATGGATCAGCGCCAGCACCAGTTCCGGCTTCAGGCCCGCCTTGCTCGCCTCGCGATGCACCAGTCGGAGCAGCGACAGCCGCTCTTCGGCATCGGGGATGTAGCGCTTGAGTCGGCCGGACATGTCGACCAGCCAGACCTCTGCATCGAAGCGATCCTGAAAGCTGTCCGCCTCAGCGACTGTCCTCTGCATGAGGTCGCGGAGTTCGGGTTCGGGCGCTTGACGGATATTGGCTGCTGCCGGCAGGGCGCTCACCAGCAGCAATGCGAGAAGAAGAGCAGGCGTCTTCATCGGTTTCAGTTTCCGTTGCTGCCTTCGATCAGACTTTGCAGAAAGTGCTGTTGCAGCTCGGGGTCGTTGCGCGTCAGCTCTATCAGGCTCTGCTCCAGTTCGCTGGCTTCTTCTTCCAGACCAAGTTCGGACAGGCGCCGGACGCGATGCACCCATTGCGCGACGTCGTCGCCTTCCAGGTCATCGAAGATCAGGTCGTGAGCTTCTTGCAGCTTGCCGCGCAGCTTGTGGCTTACAAGCAGCGTGGCCTCTGCCCGGGTGCCATCCTGTTCATCCTCAACCGACAGCTGCAACTTGCCGATCTGCGTGACGTCCTGATCAGCGAACGGCCCGTCGAGAAGATTCAGGCGCAAGACGCCGTGACGATCGGTCGACAGCTCGTGAGTGTGCGGACCGGCGCTGACAAGCACCGGACGCCCCGCCCAAGGCAGGCTGGTGTACTCGAGCCGCGCATCCCGGCGTTGCTCGTCGAGGCTGGCCAGGTTCTGCTGCGAGCGGCCATTGGACTCGGCGTTCATGAACGGGTTGATGCCGGCGAAGCCGTAGCTGATCCAGTCGCGAGTCGCGCTCTCTGGCATGTTGCCGAGCATCACCACGTTGAGCACGTTTGCGCCTACGCCGGCGACCACTGCGACGACGCCCAGCGGAATCTCGTACAGCTCTCGCCAGGGCTGGTAAGGCGTATAGCGATCGTAACGGCGGGTTACTTCGAAATCGGTGACTTCGAATGTCATCTGCTCTTGCACGCGGATACGCCGCTGCGGCAGTTCGAGCACCTGGGGTTCACCGAGTTCGATGCGCAGGCTGTGGTCGAGCAGTTTGCGCTCGACACGCGCCTCGTGCTCGCTGCGCTGCGGCAAGTGATTGGCGCAGCCGCCAAGGAGCAGCGCCGCGCAAAGCGCGGCGCTGGTTGAAACGACAATACGTCGGTTGAGCATGATTTCCGATCAGCGATGAGCACGCGAGTTGATGAAGGACAGGATGTCAGCAGTCGCGACTGGCTGAGGCTGCGCGTCGCGGCGGTGCTTGTATTCCAGGGTGCCATCGGCCAGCCCGCGATCACTGATGACAATACGGTGCGGGATGCCGATCAGTTCCATGTCGGCGAATTTGACGCCGGGGCTGGTCTTTTTGTCACGATCGTCGAGCAGCACTTCGTAACCTGCTGCGGTGAGTTCGGCGTAGAGTCGGTCGGTAGCCTCACGAACCGCTTCATTTTCGTACTTCATCGGTACCAGGGCGATCTGGAAAGGCGCGAGCGCGTCTGGCCAGAGAATGCCGCGGTCGTCGTAGTTCTGCTCGATCGCCGCGGCAACCACGCGGGATACGCCGATGCCGTAGCAGCCCATGATCAGAGTGGCCGGTTTGCCGTTCTCACCCATCACCCGGCAATTCATAGCCTCGCTGTACTTGGTGCCCAGCTGGAAGATATGGCCGACCTCGATACCGCGTTTGATTACCAGATTCCCCTGTCCGTCCGGGCTCGGATCACCCGCAACCACATTACGCAGATCGGCGATCTGCGGTAGCGGCAGGTCCCGCTCCCAGTTCAGGCCGAAGTAGTGCTTGTCGTCGACGTTGGCGCCGGCACCAAAATCGTTCATCAGCGCGACAGAACGGTCGATCACACAGGGAATCGTCAGGTTCAGTGGGCCCAGCGAGCCGGGACCCGCGCCAATGGCAGTACGGATTTCCGCTTCCGAGGCGAATACCAGCGGGCTGGCAACCTGCTCCAGGTTGGCGGCCTTGATCTCGTTGAGTTCGTGGTCGCCGCGTACGATGAGGGCGATCAGTTGGCCTTCTTCGACGCCATGAACGACCAGCGTTTTTACCGTTTTCTCGATGGCGAGGCCGAACTGCTCGACGAGTTCGATGATCGTCTTGGCATTCGGTGTGTCTACCAGGCGCATTTCTTCGCTTGGTGCCGCACGATCGGTTTCGCGCGGAATGGCTTCGGCCTTCTCGATGTTGGCGGCGTAGTCGGAGGTGTCGCTGAACGCGATGTCGTCTTCGCCAGACTCGGCCAGTACGTGGAACTCGTGCGAGCCGGTTCCGCCGATGGAGCCGGTGTCGGCTTGCACCGGACGGAAGTCGAGCCCGAGGCGAGTGAAGACATTGCAGTACGCCTCGTGCATGCGGTCGTAGGTTTCCTGCAGCGATTCCTGGGACAGGTGGAAGGAGTAGGCGTCCTTCATCAGGAACTCGCGGCCGCGCATGAGGCCGAAGCGCGGACGGATTTCGTCGCGGAACTTGGTCTGGATCTGATAGAAGTTGATCGGCAGCTGCTTGTAGCTGTGAAGCTCGTTGCGTGCCAGGTCAGTGATGACCTCTTCGTGGGTCGGGCCGACACAGAATTCGCGATTGTGGCGGTCCTTCAGACGCAGCAGCTCCGGGCCGTACTGCTCCCAGCGGCCGGACTCCTGCCAGAGCTCGGCTGGCTGAATGGCCGGCATCAGTACTTCCAGGGCGCCTGCCTTGTTCATTTCCTCGCGAACGATGGCCTCGGCCTTTCGCAGCGCACGCAGCCCCATCGGCATCCAGGTGTAGAGACCGGACGCCAGCTTGCGAATCATCCCGGCACGCAGCATGAGTTGGTGACTGATGACCACTGCATCGGATGGGGTTTCTTTGAGGGTCGAGAGCAGGAACTGACTGGTGCGCATGTGGCCGTTGTGTCCTTGCAGAAGAGGCTGGAATTTGGCTCGGCATTGTACGGCGCGCGCATTGCGGCGTACAGGACGGGGCGCCGCGCTGGATGTGCGGCGAAACGAAAGAGCCCGGCTTTCGCCGGCCTCCGTTTGCATCGAATGGTCCGAGCGCCTGGGTTACAGGATGCTCAGCGGGTATTCGATGAATGCACGGATCTCGTTCAGGTCCGGGCTGTAGTACTCACGCATGTCGCTGTTGGAACGGTAGATCGAGTTGCGCAGCTTCAGCGACAGATCTTTTGCCGGGCCGCTCTGTACGACGTACTGGACCTGGTTGAAGAACTCGCGTTCCTTACCTTCGCCAGTGCCGGTGTCTACGTTGTCGCCGTAGACATAGGCGGTTTTCCAGAACAGGCCGGGAACGCCGTAACCGCCGAAGTCCAGCTCATAGCTCGCCTGCCAGGAACGCTCGTCCTTGGAGTTGAAGTCGGAGTAGTAGGAGTTAGCTACCCAAAATGGAGCTGCCGCCGTCGCCGATGTCGTAGTCGTAACCGCGGTCACCACTAACGCGCTGGTGAGCGAGGATAAACGCATGCGCACCGACAGAATACTTGGCTGCAAGGCTCCAAATGGTGTTGTCGTGTGACTCGCGTGCGCCAAGCTCATCAACCGAACCGTCGTTGTTGAAAGTGGTGTCCGCAGCTTGGACATAGTCCTTGTCATAATCGGAACGGTAGATATTGAAGTCAAAGCTCAGCGACTGGTCGTCACTAAAGGGCATAACGTAATTGACGTTAGCGTACTTCTTCTTGGCAACATCTTCGTTGTCAGCGTAATAAAGCGACGCGCTCAGGTTCTCGTTGAAGGCATAGGTGCCGCCGACGACATCAATGCTCTTCAGGCCCACGTCGTCACGGCTGGAGGAAGGCATGGAGCTATCTGCGGTGAAACGACCAGCATTCAGCTCGAGGCCTTCGATCTCATTGCTGGTGATCAAGGTGCCAGTAAACGACTCTGGCAGCAGGCGCGAGTCATCGTAGGCGAGTACCGGCATCATCGGCATCTGGTTGCCGTACTTGATCACGGTGTTGGAGAACTGGGCTTTGATAGCTGCGCCTGCCTGGGAAAGGTCGCGCTCCGGCTCGTTGTTGGAGTCGCGCTCGAACATGGCGGTATAGCTATAGCCCTGGCCGCCATCAAGGCGAACACCCAGTAGGCCATAGGCGTCGACGCCTACTCCGATGGTGCCTTGGGTGAAGCCGGACTCGAAGGTAGTGATAAAGCCCTGGCCCCAGCTCCGTACGTCGTCGGCACCATCCTTGTAATCACGGTTGTAGTAAGTGTTGCGCAGCAACAGATCTAGGCTCGCATCTTCGACGAATCCCTTGGACTCCGACTGCTGGCTGGCCAACGCCATCTGGGAGGTGCCCGCCGATACGGCCAGGGCGATTACGCTCCACTTCATCACTTTCATTGTGATTGCTCCTTTGGTTTAAAAACGGTGCTTACCTTGCCGCGCGTGGGCGGAAAGGGTGCAACTTCTTAGTCCCGCATCAGGCTTTAGCCAATTTTGGCTGCTCTCGCGAAAAGCCATCCAGAGAATGTACTGTTTGGCTCTAGTGCAGCGCTAGAGCAAGCTGTGTGACGCTGATTGCGGTGTTTTGAAGCCGCCCCTAGCGTTCGCATAGTTCGTCTAGCAAGAATCGTACTCAGAATTCATGATCGAGCTAGTCGGGCGTTGCGGAGAAATATTGGGGCCGCATTGCACTGAAAGGCGGCGCGTTTTCTCAGGTCAGGCACCAATCTTGTGCGCGGTTGCCAGGTTGTTGTCTGGGATGTCTGAGGTATCCTTTTTTACCTGTTTCCTACGGCGCATTCGCGCGGGGTTTGCTTCGCAAGGGGAGTCTTATGTTTGTACTTGATTCACGTCTGGAGCAGGACACGTTGCTGCTTGGTGACTTCCCGCTCTGCCGGTTGCTGTTGATGAACGACGCCCAGTATCCCTGGTTCATTCTGGTGCCGCGTCGCGAAGAGATTAGTGAGTTGTTTCAGCTGGATGCGGCTGATCAGCTGGCGCTGTGGAAGGAGGCCACTGCGCTGGCCGAGACCGTCAAGGACACCTTCGGCGCCGACAAGATGAATGTCGCCACGCTTGGTAATGTCGTCGGGCAGCTGCATATGCATGTCATTGCGCGGCGACGCGATGATGCTGCCTGGCCAGCGCCGGTGTGGGGCAGGCATCCGGCGAAGCCTTACAGTGACGAGCAGGTGGCAGCCATCAGGGACAAGCTAAAGTTGGTGCTGACCGATCACTTTCGTTTTGGAGTATGACTGTGGACCTTGAATCGAGAGTGATGGATCTGGAAACGCGTCTGGCGTTTCAGGACGATACGATCCAGGCGCTGAGCGATGTGCTCGTCGAGCAACAGCGGATCATGGAGCGTCTGCAGCTTCAGCTGCGCGCACTGGCAAAACGTCAGGACGAAATGCAGGTTCCAATGGACACTGGTGAGGACGACGCGCCTCCACCGCATTATTGAATTGTGAAACGGGGCGGCGTGGTGACTTCGCCCCGTGGCGGCTTGCTTGGTCGTCCTACTCAATCGGGACGACGTCTTCGGCCTGCAGTCCCTTGTCCCGCATCATGATGGTGAACTCCACGCGCTGGCCCTCGACCAGGATGCGGTGCCCTTCGCCGCGGATGGCGCGAAAGTGGACGAATACGTCATCTCCGCTGTCCCGGGAAATGAATCCGAACCCCTTGGATGTGTTGAACCATTTCACGGTGCCAGCCTCGCGCCCTGCTGCCGATGGCGCGCGGGGGTTTGTGCGAGCCGGTTTTGCCTGCTTGCTCAGGCCGCGTGGCGTGGCGAGGTGTAGCAGCACGGCCACAAGGGCGAGCAGCAGGCTGGCGAGTGTTGCGGGCTGGCCGGCGATCTGCGGCAAAGCTACAAGTACGATGACGGCCTGCAGCGCGATAGACAGGAGCAGCAGCGCTGACGCAGCGATTATGACTGGCCGGGTGCGGCTGTCGATCAACTGGGCAGATGGGGCGAATTGAACGTTCAGCAGGCCAAGCATCAGCAGGCACAAGGCGTCGGGTTGCAGCAGTAGTGGCATTGCGCCGCGCAGGCTTGGAACAAAGGACAGCAATAGGGCAATGACGCCCGCCAGGACATGGACGATCTTTAACATTCTTGTATGGCTCACGGTTGATAACACGACAGAGAAGCCGCAGGCCTGGAGTTCGTAGAAAACGTTTGTCGGTCAGGGCTGAACACTGTTCGATAAACCGCGCGGGTCCGGGCTGCAGCGCGGCGTATTTAACAGGAAAGGAGGAGGGGGCTCAAATGAGCCTGTTCGCCGTCGTGGCTTCGGGTGCGGAGAATGCTCGAAGACGGGCTGTTTCGTAGCAGATGCGTTGCGATCTGGGCAGAGCGCATGTGGCGCTCCGCCCAGTAGCGAAACTTAGGCCGAAAGCAGGCTGCGCAGCATCCATGCAGTTTTTTCGTGGCTCTGCATGCGTTGAGTCAGGAGGTCGGCGGTCGGCTCGTCGTTGACCTTGTCCAGTAGCGGGAAGATACCGCGGGCGGTTCGTACAACGGCTTCCTGGCCTTCGACCAACAGCTTGATCATCTCTTCGGCGGAGGGGACGCCTTCCTCTTCCTTGATCGAGCTCAGGCGGGCGTATGCCGCGTAGGTGCCCGGCGCCGGGAATCCCAGCGTGCGGATGCGTTCGGCAATATCGTCCACGGCGATGGCGAGTTCGGTGTACTGGGTTTCGAACATGGTGTGCAGCGTGTTGAACATCGGCCCCGTGACGTTCCAATGGAAGTTATGGGTCTTCAGATACAGGGTGTAGGTGTCGGCGAGCAGGCGCGACAGGCCCTCGGCGATGGCTGCCCGGTCCTGTTCGGCGATGCCAATGTTGATTTCCATGTTTTTCTCCTGGTGGATGGTTCAGCCGTTAGTTATGCCAGAAAAATGCGTGGTGTTGTGAAGCGATACGTTTCTGGTCGAATGCTCACCATTGGAAGGCTCTGATCGATTCAGGGTTCCATCAATGGCCCGATTTCGAGTTGGCGAGGGCAACGGCTGCGCCGCGGTGATTATGTCGATATAATCCCGCGCTTGTGCCTGGCGGTCCCAGTGCGTGCTGCGGCGCCCGGCGTCAATGCGGTATCGCGTACGGTACATGCCGCTTGCGCAGAGCAGTCACGGTCTTGTCAGTCTGTCGCGGCTCTGGCGCCCCATCGAATTAAGATACGAGAAGCGAACTTCACCATGATGCGCAGCCACTATTGCGGCCAATTGAACGAAAGCCTGGACGGCCAGGAAATCACTCTTTGCGGCTGGGTACATCGCCGTCGTGATCACGGCGGGGTGATCTTCCTCGATGTGCGTGATCGTGAGGGCCTGGCTCAGGTGGTCTTCGATCCGGATCGCGCCGAAACCTTTGCGACCGCCGACAAGGTGCGTAGCGAGTATGTAGTGAAGATCACCGGCAAGGTCCGCCTGCGCCCCGCTGGTGCGGTGAACCCGAATATGGCTTCCGGTGCCATCGAGGTGCTGGGCTACGAGCTGGAGGTGTTGAACGACGCCGAAACCCCGCCGTTCCCTCTCAACGAATACAGCGATGTGGGCGAGGAGACGCGACTGCGCTATCGCTTCATCGACCTTCGTCGCCCGGAAATGGCCGAGAAGCTCAAGCTGCGCTCGCGTATCACCGCGAGCATTCGTCGGTACCTGGATGACAACGGCTTTCTCGATGTGGAAACCCCGATCCTGGGGCGTCCTACACCTGAAGGCGCGCGTGACTATCTGGTGCCGAGCCGCACCCATGCCGGTAATTTCTTTGCCCTGCCGCAGTCGCCGCAGCTGTTCAAGCAGCTGCTGATGGTTGCCGGTTTCGACCGCTACTATCAGATCGCCAAGTGCTTCCGCGACGAAGACCTGCGCGCTGATCGCCAGCCCGAGTTCACCCAGATCGACATCGAGACCAGCTTCCTCGATGAAGCGGACATCATCGGTATCACCGAAGGCATGATCCGCAAGTTGTTCAAGGAAGTGCTGGATCTGGAGTTTGGCGAATTCCCGCACATGCCGTTCGAAGAGGCCATGCGCCGGTACGGCTCGGACAAGCCCGACCTGCGCATCCCGCTGGAACTGGTGGATGTTGCCGACCAGCTCAACGCTGTCGAGTTCAAGGTGTTCTCCGGTCCGGCCAATGACCCGAAAGGCCGCGTTGCCGCGCTGCGCGTCCCGGGTGCGGCGAGCATGCCGCGCAGCCAGATCGACGATTACACCAAGTTCGTTGGCATCTATGGGGCCAAGGGCCTGGCCTATATCAAGGTCAATGAGCGCGCCAAGGGCGTTGAAGGCCTGCAGTCACCGATCGTCAAGTTCATCCCGGAAGACAACCTCAATGTGATTCTCGATCGCGTCGGCGCGGTCGATGGCGACATCGTGTTCTTCGGTGCAGACAAGGCGAAGATCGTTTCCGAGGCCCTGGGTGCCCTGCGCATCAAGATTGGTCACGACCTCAAGCTGTTGACCTGCGACTGGGCGCCGCTATGGGTGGTCGACTTCCCGATGTTCGAAGAGAACGATGACGGCTCGCTGAGCGCGCTGCACCACCCGTTCACCGCGCCGAAGTGCTCGCCTCAGGAGCTCGAGGCCAATCCGGCTGCGGCGCTGTCGCGTGCCTACGACATGGTGCTCAACGGTACCGAGCTGGGTGGCGGTTCGATCCGTATCCATCGCAAGGAAATGCAGCAGACTGTGTTCCGCATTCTCGGCATTGATGAGGCCGAGCAGGAAGAGAAGTTCGGCTTTCTCCTCGATGCGTTGAAATTCGGCGCTCCGCCACATGGTGGTCTGGCCTTCGGTCTGGATCGCCTGGTAATGCTGATGACCGGTGCGCAGTCGATTCGTGAAGTGATTGCCTTCCCGAAAACCCAGAGTGCGGCGGACGTCATGACTCAGGCGCCGGGTGCGGTGGACAGCAAAGCGCTGCGCGACCTGCATATCCGTCTGCGCGAGCAACCGAAGGCGGAGTAAGCGCTACCCGAAGCCTGGTTCTGCCAGGCTTCTTCGTCTTGCGGCTCTGAGTGCGAGACATTACGGCGATAGCCGGCCGCTGTCTTTATCGAGTGACAGACGGATCCGGTTATCGAGATTTTCTGATTCAGTCGAAGAATGGAGTGAGTTATGGCTGGTCATTCCAAATGGGCCAATATCAAGCACCGCAAAGAGCGTCAGGACGCCAAGCGGGGCAAGATCTTCACCAAACTGATCCGTGAGCTGACCGTGGCGGCCAAGCATGGCGGCGGCGTGCCGGCGGACAATCCGCGTCTGCGATTGGCCGTGGACAAGGCGCTGACAGCCAACATGTCGCGTGACGTCATCGATCGCGCCATCGCCCGGGGCGCAGGCTCCAGCGAAGCGGACAACATGACCGAGCTGAGCTATGAGGGTTACGCGCCAAGCGGGGTGGCGATCATCATCGAGGCCATGACCGACAACCGCAACCGTACCGCGGCCGAAGTGCGTCACGCCTTCAGCAAGAACGGTGGCAACCTCGGTACTGACGGCTCGGTCGCCTACATGTTCGATCGTAAGGGCCAGATCAGCTATGCGCCCGGCGTCAATGAAGACGCGCTGATGGAAGCGGCGCTGGAGGCGGGCGCCGACGACGTCGTCAGTCAGGAGGATGGGTCGGTCGACGTCTATACCAGCTTCGCCGAGTTCCTCTCGGTCAACGAAGCACTGACAGAAGCCGGATTCCGCGGCGACGAAGCAGAAGTGGCGATGATTCCGTCCATCATGGCGCCCATCACCGACGTCGAGACGGCGCAGAAGGTTCTGCGTCTCATCGATGCGCTGGAAGACCTGGATGACGTGCAGAACGTCTACCACAACGCGGAAATCTCCGACGAGATCATGCAGCAGCTGGGCTGAATGTCGTGGTGTCCGCAGCCGGGAGCCGCATTGCTGGGCTCCCGGCTTTTTTATAGGCACGCATCGCTGGCAACGTAGTGACTATCTGGGCGCATATTGTTGTCGGTGGCGGAGACGGCAGCGCCTCCGTATACTCGCCACTGGATAAATAGACAGCACGGCACGGCATGACGCTGATTTTGGGTATCGATCCCGGCTCTCGAATCACCGGCTACGGCGTCGTACGGGACACCGGCCGCGGTTGTGAATACGTCGCCTCTGGTTGCATTCGTACCGGCACCGGCGAGCTGCCTGATCGCTTGCGTGCCGTTTTCAGTGGTGTGAGCGAGGTCATTCGGACCTATGGCCCGGTAACGATGGGCATCGAGCAAGTATTCATGGCGCGTAATGCCGATTCCGCGCTTAAGCTCGGCCAGGCTCGGGGGGCAGCCATTGTTGCTGGCGCGGAAGCAGGTCTGCAGATCGCAGAGTACACCGCGACGCATGTCAAACAGGCCATCGCCGGAACGGGCGGGGCTGATAAGCAGCAGGTGCAGATGATGGTCATGCACTTGCTCAAGCTTCTGGAAAAACCCCAGATCGATGCTTCGGACGCGCTGGCCATTGCGTTATGTCATGCGCATCACCGGCAGAGCCTCATTCCGCACGGCCTGGCCGGCGCCAAGCGACGAGGCGGGCGGTTGCGTCTGTAGTCGGCGCAAACTCTCTTGGTTGAACGAATAATCGACTGGTCGTCAGCGGATGCGATGGCCATGGAGGAAACAGCTTGATCGGACGTTTGCGTGGCACGCTGGTGGAAAAGCAACCGCCACATCTGATTCTCGATGTCAACGGTATCGGCTATGAGGTCGAAGTGCCGATGACGACGCTGTATCGCCTGCCGGCGGTCGGCGAGCCGGTGACGCTGCATACGCACCTCGTCGTGCGTGAAGACGCACAACTTCTTTATGGCTTCGCTGAGAAGCGCGAGCGCGAGCTGTTCCGTGAGCTGATCCGTTTGAACGGTGTGGGACCGAAGCTGGCGTTGGCGTTGATGTCCGGACTGGAAGTCGATGAGCTGGTGCGTTGTGTGCAAGCACAGGATACGTCGGTCCTGGTGCGCATCCCCGGCGTTGGAAAGAAGACCGCCGAACGGCTTCTGGTGGAGTTGAAGGACCGCTTCAAGGCGTGGGAGAGCATGCCCGCCATTGCGACCTTCGTGGTTGAACCCGGGAGCAAAATGGCAGTCACAAGCGCCGAGAATGATGCGGTCAGCGCGTTGATCTCCCTGGGCTTCAAGCCACAGGAAGCCAGCCGTGCAGTGTCCGCCATACAGGAAGATGATTTGAGCAGTGAAGAAATGATCCGCCGCGCCCTCAAGGGGATGGTGTAAGCCATGATCGAAGCGGATCGTATCGTCACGGCAGGCAGTCGCGATCGCGACGAGCAACTGGATCGTGCCATTCGGCCACTCAAGCTGGCCGAGTACATCGGTCAGCCGGTCGTGCGCGAGCAGATGGATCTGTTCATCCGCGCCGCCAAGGGCCGTCAGGAAGCGCTCGATCACACGCTCATCTTCGGTCCGCCGGGGCTGGGCAAGACTACCTTGGCGAACATCATCGCCGAAGAGATGGGCGTGTCGATCAAGAGCACGTCGGGCCCGGTGCTTGAGCGACCGGGTGACCTGGCCGCATTGCTGACCAATCTGGAGGCGGGCGACGTTCTGTTCGTCGACGAGATCCATCGCCTTTCGCCCATTGTCGAGGAGGTTCTGTACCCGGCGATGGAAGATTTCCAGCTGGATATCATGATCGGCGAGGGGCCTGCGGCTCGCTCGATCAAGCTGGATCTGCCGCCGTTCACCCTTGTGGGCGCCACCACGCGGGCCGGTATGCTGACCAATCCATTGCGAGACCGATTCGGTATCGTCCAGCGTCTGGAGTTCTATTCCACCGAGGACCTGGCGACCATCGTCAGCCGTTCCGCCGGTATCCTCGGTCTGCCGACCGAGCCGGAGGGTGCATTCGAGATTGCCCGTCGGGCGCGAGGGACGCCGCGTATCGCTAACCGCTTGCTACGCCGTGTGCGAGATTTCGCAGAAGTGCGGGGTCGTGGCGAGATCACCCGGCAGATTGCCGACCTTGCCTTGAACATGCTCGACGTCGATGAGCGAGGCTTCGATCATCAGGATCGCCGGCTGCTACTGACCCTGATCGAGAAGTTCGACGGCGGACCGGTGGGGATCGACAGCCTGGCCGCTGCGATCAGTGAAGAGCGGCACACCATCGAGGATGTGCTCGAGCCGTACCTCATCCAGCAGGGCTACATCATGCGCACGCCGCGTGGTCGGGTCGTGACGCGTCACGCCTATCTCCATTTCGGTCTCAACCTGCCCAAGCGCATGAGCGATGCTCCAACGCCGGATCTGTTCGATGGCGACATAGTTTGAAGAAAATATTGTTCTGTTACCCGATTGGCATTTACAGGGCCGAGCACTAGTATGCGCGCGCAAGCCGGAGCTGAAATCTTCACCCACCGCTGTCGAGTCTATTACGAGGACACCGACGCGGGCGGCATTGTCTACTACGTCAATTACCTCAAATTCATGGAGCGAGCTCGTACCGAGCGGTTGCGCAGCCTGGGATTCGCCCAGTCGCAGCTGGCCGGTGAGGACTTGCTGTTCGTCGTGCATTCGGTCGAAGCCCGCTACCGAGCACCGGCTCGCCTGGATGATGAATTGCTGGTGACGGCCGAGGTGGTTGAGGTGAATCGTGCCAGTCTGCGGTTTCGCCAGCAGGTCCGGCGTGCACTGGATGATGTTCTGCTTTGTGAGGGGCAGGTGCTGGTTGCCTGCGTGCGTGCCGAAAGTTTGAAACCCCGAGCCATTCCCGAAGCGCTGCGTGTCGCCTTCGCTGGCTCGGGTCTATCCCCTGCAGGAGAGTAAGCGTGGAAGCCAACGTCGATCACATGTCCATGTGGAGCCTGATCAGCAACGCCAGCTTCGTGGTGCAGCTGGTCATGCTGATTCTGGTGGCCGCTTCGGTCGCATCATGGATTCTGATTTTTCAGCGCGGCAGTATGCTGCGTGCCGCGAAGCGAGCACTCGATACCTTCGAAGAGCGCTTCTGGTCCGGTATCGACCTGTCCAAGCTGTATCGCCAGGCAGGCAGCAACCCGGATCCGGATTCTGGCGTCGAGCAGATCTTTCGCGCCGGCTTCAAGGAATTTTCCCGTCTGCGTCAGCAGCAGGGTGTCGATCCCGATGCAGTGATGGATGGGGTCAATCGCGCCATGCGCGTGGCGATTTCCCGTGAAGAGGAAAAGCTCGAGCAGAGCTTGCCATTCCTGGCCACCGTTGGTTCCACCAGCCCTTACATCGGCCTGTTCGGTACCGTCTGGGGGATCATGAACTCCTTTCGCGGCCTGGCTCAGGTTCAGCAGGCAACTCTAGCGACTGTGGCGCCAGGCATCGCCGAAGCGCTGATCGCTACGGCGATCGGTTTGTTCGCCGCGATTCCTGCGGTGATCGCCTACAACCGTTTCGCCGCGCGGGGCGAGATGCTCATCGGTCGTTATTACACCTTTGCCGATGAGTTCCAGGCCATCCTCCACCGCAAAGTTCACACCACCGAAGACTGAGGCCCACGGCCATGGCCAGAATCCGCAACAGACGCAAGCCCGTCGCCGAGATGAACGTGGTGCCTTACATCGATGTGATGCTGGTGCTGCTGGTTATCTTCATGGTCACGGCGCCGATGCTCAATCAGGGCGTCAAGGTCGATCTGCCCAAGGTCAGCAGCGAAGCCTTGCCGCAGGATAACGACAAGCAGGTGCTGACCATTTCCATCAAGGCTGACAAAACCTATTACTGGAACGTCGGTAGCGAGGTCGATACCGACAGCAAGGGCAACGAGGCCGTCGCATTGGCAGACATGACGCAGGCTGTCGTTGCCATCATGCGCCAGCGTCCGGATACCCAGGTGTTCATCCGTGGCGATCGCGCGGTTGATTATGGTTCGGTGATGGAGGCCATGGGCGGTCTGCAGGAAGCCGGCGTGGGTAATGTCGGTCTGATCACCGAGGCGCCTTGATGCAGCAGCGTGAGTCATCGCCTTCTCAGAGCTACTTCTGGCCGACCGTGCTGGCGGTCGGCCTGCACGTCATTATTTTCGGCATGCTGTTCGTCAGCTTTTCGATGACGCCCGAGCTGCCGCCGTCCAAGCCGATCGTGCAGGCCACCTTGTATCAGTTGAAGTCGCAGAGCCAGGCGACGACTCAGACCAATCAGAAGATTGCCGGCGAAGCGAAGAAGACGGCTGCCAAGCAGTTCGAAAGCGAACAGATGGAACAGCGTAAGGTCGAGCAGCAGAAGCAGGCTGCTGCCACCCGCGCTGCGGAACAAAAGAAGGCGGAAGAGGCTCGAAAGGCGGATGCGGCGAAAGCTGCAGCCGATAAAGCGGCTGCGGCGAAAAAGGCCGAGGAAGCCAAGAAGGTCGAACAGCAGAAGCAGGCTGACATCGCCAAGAAAAAGACTGCTGAAGAACTGGCCAAGAAGAAGGCAGCAGAGGAGGCCAAGAAGAAGGCCGCCGAAGAAGCCAAGCGCAAGGCAGCGGAGGAAGCGAAGAAGAAGGCTGCCGCAGAAGCAGCGAAGAAGAAAGCTGCTGAAGATGCCAAGAAGAAGGCTGCGGCGGAAGCCGCGCGCAAAGCGGCAGAAGACAAGAAGGCGCAGGCGCTTGCCGAGCTGCTCTCTGACACTACCGAGCGCCAGCAGGCACTGGCTGATACCCATGGTGATCAGGTTGCCGGCAACTTCGATGATCTGATCCGGCTGCGTGCAGCAGAAGGCTGGACCCGACCGCCGTCGGCGCGCAATAACATGACCGTGCAGCTCCAGGTAAACATGCTTCCGGATGGCACCATCACCAACGTCAGCGTCTCCAGATCGAGCGGAGATGTGCCATTCGACAATTCTGCGGTCGCCGCAGTAAAGAACATCGGTCGGCTGACGGAAATGCAGGGCCTGAGCCCGCAGGACTTCCAGCCTTACCGGTCCTTCAAAATGACATTTACGCCTGAGGATCTTGCGTTGTGATCAACTCCCTTCGAGGTCTACTTGTCCTGCTCTGCTGCCTGGCGGGAATGGCGGTGGCGCAGGAAAAAAACATCGTCGTCACCAGTGGTGCCGACCGTGCGATCCCGATCGCGGTCGTTCCATTCGGTTGGCAGGGCGGCACCGTACTGCCTGAGGACATGGCGGAAATCGTCGGCAACGACCTGCGCAATTCCGGTATTTTCCAGCCTATTCCGCGGCAGAACATGATCAGCATGCCGACCCGCGGCAGCGAGATCATCTATCGCGACTGGAAGGCTCTGGGCGCCCAGTACGTGATGGTCGGCAATATCGAGCCGGCCGGTGGCCGCCTTCAGGTCCGTTACGAAGTGTTCAACGTAACGACCGAACAGCAGGTGATGACTGGAACCGTTGGTGGTTCCCCGGATCAGTTGCGCGACATGGCGCACCATGCGGCGGATCAGTCCTTCGAGAAACTCACCGGCATCAAGGGCGCGTTTTCCACGCGTCTGCTGTATGTGACGGTTGAGCGGCTGGGTGGCGCCAACACGCGCTACACGCTGCAGCGTTCGGATTATGACGGCGCTCGGGCGGTGACTCTGCTGCAATCGCGCGAGCCCATCCTCTCCCCGCGTTATTCACCGGACGGACGCCGTATTGCCTATGTGTCCTTCGAGCAGAAGCGTCCACGTATTTTCATTCAGCACATCGACACGGGTCGCCGCGAACAGGTCACCAACTTCGAAGGTTTGAACGGTGCGCCGGCATTCTCGCCAGATGGCAATCGCCTGGCGTTCGTACTGTCGAAAGATGGCAATCCGGAAATCTATGTGATGGACCTCGGCTCGCGGCAGTTGCAGCGCCTGACCAATCACTACGCGATCGATACCGAACCCTTCTGGGGTGCTGATGGTCAGACCATTTATTACACCTCTGACCGTGCTGGCAAGCCTCAGGTCTACAAGCAGCGGTTGGGCAGCAATTCAGCTGAGCGTGTGACGTTCGTTGGCAACTACAACGCCAACCCGAAGCTGTCGGCCGATGAGAAGACGCTGGTCATGATCCATCGCCAGGACGGTTACACAAACTTCAAGGTTGCTGCGCAGGATCTTCAGCGTGGCAATCTGCGAATACTCTCGGATACCAGTCTGGATGAATCGCCCACTGTTGCGCCTAATGGCACCATGCTAATCTACGCCACCCGCCAGCAGGGCCGGGGAGTCTTGATGCTCGTGTCCATCAACGGACGCGTTAGGCTCCCGCTTCCTACAGCTCAAGGCGAAGTCCGAGAGCCGTCCTGGTCCCCTTACCTGAACTGATGCGGTATCAACGCTTTTAACCAAAACACACCTGGGGTTGTTACAAATGGAAATGCTGAAATTCGGTAAGTTCACCGCTCTGGCTCTGGCCATGGCTGTTGCTGTCGGTTGTTCCTCCAAAGGCGGCGACGATTCGGGCGAAGGTTCGGGCGCGATCGATCCGAATGCTGGTTACGGTGCTGATTCCGGTTCCGTCGATAGCAGCATGAGCGAAGAAGCCGCTCTGCGCGCCATCACTACCTTCTACTTCGAGTACGACAGCTCCGACCTGAAGCCGGAAGCCATGCGCGCTCTGGACGTTCATGCCAAGGACCTGAAAGGCAACGGCGCTCGCGTCGTTCTGGAAGGCCACACCGACGAGCGTGGTACCCGTGAGTACAACATGGCTCTGGGCGAGCGTCGCTCCAAGGCCGTACAGCGTTACCTGGTACTGCAGGGCGTTTCCCCGGCTCAGCTGGAACTGGTTTCCTACGGCGAAGAGCGTCCAGTTGCCATGGGTAACGACGAGCAGTCCTGGGCCCAGAACCGTCGCGTCGAACTGCGCAAGTAATTCGTCATGCGTAAGTACCGTCATGCTCTGACTCTTACAGTGCTCGCGCTGCCGCTGATGGCGGTGGCTCAAGTGCCGGTGGTGGATTACGAAGAAGGTGCCGCTAGTGGCAACTCGGGTTACTCCACCGCTGCGCCGAGCGGTGACGGTGCCTATGCCGGAGGTGGAGCCACCGCTCCATCTTCGGCACAGGGCATGCTCTTCATGCAGCTACAGCAGATGCAGGAAGAGATCGCGCAACTGCGCGGCATGCTTGAGGAACAACAGAATCAGATCCAGCGCCTGCAACAAGAGGGGCTGGAACGCTATCAGGACCTGGATCGCCGTCTGTCCAGCGGATCCGCGGCAGGCAATCAGCCTGCTCCGTCCAGTAATACGGCGGCGTCAGCTGGAAGTTCGGCACCCGCCGCTGCCAGCCAGGGCCAGTCGCAAAGCGCATCCGGCGATCCTGCAAAGGAAAAGCTCTATTACGACGCTGCTTTCGACCTGATCAAGGCGAAGGATTTCGACAAGGCCAGCCAGGCTTTCGCTGCATTCCTGCGCAAGTACCCTGACAGTCAGTACGCTGGCAACGCCCAGTACTGGCTTGGCGAGGTCAACCTGGCAAAGGGCGACCTGCAAGGGGCCGGTCAGGCGTTCGCTCGAGTGAGCCAGGCGTATCCGCAGCACAACAAGGTGCCGGATTCCCTCTACAAGCTGGCAGATGTTGAGATCCGCCTGGGTAACCGGGACAAGGCGCAGGGCATTCTGCGTGAGGTCATTGCCCAGTATCCGAATACATCGGCTGCACAATTGGCTCAGCGTCAGCTCAATCGCTGAGGCACACTGGCGAGACCGAACGAAACCCGCCCATCGCGCGGGTTTTTTCGTTAGAATCGCCGCCCCTATTTCCCGCAACGGAGGCGGATGGCCTGTTTAGCCGTCACGCCCGTGGCTGATATGACCCTGCGAATTACCGAGATTTTCTACTCGCTGCAGGGGGAGACGCGGACCAGTGGATTGCCTACTGTGTTCGTTCGCCTGACCGGCTGTCCCCTGCGCTGTCAATATTGCGATACCGCCTACGCATTCAGCGGCGGAGAGTTGATGACGCTCGACGCGATCGTCGAGCGGGTTGCCTCCTACAATCCCCGTTACGTCTGCGTGACCGGGGGAGAGCCGCTGGCGCAGCCCAACTGCGTGCCTTTGCTGCAGCGATTGTGCGATGCGGGATATGAGGTTTCACTGGAGACCAGTGGTGCACTCGATATCTCCGTGGTGGATGAGCGTGTCAGTCGTGTAGTGGACCTGAAAACACCGGGTTCCGCCGAGGTCGCGCGTAACCGCTACGAGAACATCGCCTGCATAACGCGCAACGATCAGGTCAAGTTCGTCATCTGTTCCCGCGAGGATTATGACTGGGCTGTCAGCAAGCTGATCGAGTACGGGCTGGATCGACGTGCCGGAGAGGTGTTGTTCTCGCCGAGTCACGGTCAGGTCGATGTTCGTGCCCTTGCGGACTGGATCGTTGCCGACAACCTGCCGGTGCGCTTGCAGCTTCAGTTGCACAAGATTATCTGGAACGACGCGCCCGGCCACTGAGTCGCTGGCATTAGCGGCTCGTCCCTGGCTGGTCGTGCTCATCCGTTTTGAAGGTATCGCGAAATGAACGAGAAGAAAGCAGTCATCCTGCTGTCCGGCGGGCTCGATTCGGCTACGGTGGTCGCCATGGCCCGTGCTCAGGGCTACGCCTGCTACACCATGAGCTTTGACTACGGCCAGCGTCATCGCGCCGAACTGCAGGCGGCCGAACGTGTTGCTCAACAACTGGGAGTGGTCGAACACAAGGTGATCGGCCTGGACCTCAATGGCATCGGCGGCTCGGCATTGACCGACGACAGCATCGATGTGCCTGAGGTGCCTGGTGAGGGTATTCCGGTCACATACGTCCCGGCGCGCAATACGGTGTTTCTCTCGTTGGCCCTTGGCTGGGCTGAGGTGCTGGGTGCCCATGACATCTTTATCGGCGTCAATGCGGTCGATTACTCGGGCTACCCGGATTGTCGACCGGAGTTCGTTGCGGCATTCGAGCGAATGGCCAATCTGGCCACCAAGGCAGGCGTAGAAGGGCTGGGGTTCCGCATCCAGGCACCACTGCAGGAGATGAGCAAGGCGCGGATCGTGCAGGAGGGGGCTCGTTTGGGCGTGGACTATGCGGCGACGGTTTCCTGCTATCAGGCCGACACGGATGGACGTGCCTGTGGCAAGTGCGACAGCTGTCGATTGCGCGCCGCCGGTTTTGCCGAAGCGGGGCTGGCTGACCCCACTCGCTATTTCTGAGCGGCCTGCGCCAGTACTGGAGGGGTGCCGTCAAACGAAGGCGATCGCGAATTTTTTCAAAAAAAAGTTTGTTTTCATCAATCAAATCAGTATCATGCGCCCCGCATTGGGTCGTTAGCTCAGTTGGTAGAGCAGTTGGCTTTTAACCAATTGGTCGTAGGTTCGAATCCTACACGACCCACCATATCGCTCTCGAGGGAGCACAAGAAGCCGGAGACCTGTCAGGGTTATCCGGCTTTTTTAATGGCCGCGTTTTTGCGTTGCTGCAGGCTGCTACGTTCGGTCATAAGAAGCGTTTTTCTCTACGACCTTAGTAGGTGGCTCAAGCGTTTTTAACGTAATAGACTGCGGCCCCTTCCGATTACCGTTGGTTCGAGGCTCAAATGTATTCTGATCGTATCCGCTTGTCCTCTCTGCAGAACAAGGTCATGAGTGCCCACGAGGCAGCTGCCCTTATTCGCGACGGCATGACCGTTGGCATGAGCGGCTTCACCCGTGCGGGCGAAGCCAAGGCCGTGCCCCTCGCGCTGATCGACCGTGCCAAGGACGAGAAGCTGCAGATCAGCCTGGTCACTGGCGCCAGCCTGGGTAACGATCTCGATGGCAAGATGGCTTCCGCGGGTCTACTGGCCCGTCGCATGCCGTTCCAGGCCGATCCGGTACTGCGCAAGGCGATTAACGCCGGTGAGGTCATGTTCATCGACCAGCACCTGTCGCATACCGTCGAGCAGATGCGCAATCATCAGATCAAGCGTCCCGACGTCACCATCGTCGAAGCGTTGTGCATCACTGAGCAGGGCCACATCGTACCGACCACTTCAGTAGGCAACTCGGCCAACCTGGCCATGTTCGCCGACCAGGTGATCATCGAGCTGAACCTGGCACACAACCTGAACCTGGAAGGTCTGCACGACATCTACTTCCCGGGTGAGCGCCCGAACCGCGGTCCGATCCCGCTGACCAAGGTCGATGATCGTCTTGGCGCGACTTCGATCCCGGTCGATCCGGCCAAGATTGCCGCCATCGTCATCACCAATCAGCCGGATTCCTACTCCACGGTCACTCCGCCGGACGAAGAAACCCAGGCCATCGCCAACCATCTGGTCGAGTTCTTCAAGAGCGAAGTCGAAGCCGGCCGTATGGCGAAGAACCTCGGCCCGATGCAGGTAGGTATCGGCAACATCGCCAACGCAGTGATGTGCGGTCTGATCGATTCGCCGTTCGAAGACCTGGTGATGTACTCCGAAGTACTGCAGGACTGCACCTTCGAGCTGATCGATGCGGGCAAGATGACCTTTGCTTCCGGTTGCTCCATCACCCTGTCCGAGCGTTGCAATGATCGCGTGTTCGGCAACCTGGAGAAGTACAAGGACAAGCTGATCCTGCGTCCTCAGGAAATCTCCAACCATCCTGAGCTTGTGCGCCGTCTTGGCATCATCGGTATCAACACCGCGCTCGAGTTCGACATCTATGGCAACGTCAACTCCACTCACGTGGGCGGCACCAAGATGATGAACGGCATTGGCGGTTCGGGCGATTTCGCGCGTAACGCTCACATGGCCATCTTCGTGACCAAGTCGATCGCCAAGGGTGGCAACATCTCCAGCGTCGTGCCGATGGTTGCTCACGTTGACCACACCGAGCATGACGTCGAGATTCTGGTTACCGAGCAAGGCCTGGCTGACCTGCGTGGCCTCGCTCCGCGCGAGCGCGCCCGCGCCATCATCGACAACTGCGTGCACCCTTCCTACCGCGATGCGCTGAACCAGTACTTCGACGACGCCTGCAAGAAGGGCGGCCAGACGCCGCACCTGCTGGGCGAAGCGATGCAGTGGCACATCAACCTGGAGGAACGTGGACACATGCTCAAGGGCGAGTGATCCAGAAGAAAAGAACCGCCGGCTGATGCCGGCGGTTTTCGTTTGACAGGGCGCAATGCCCGGCTTTTCACGCTTTTTTACCGTGCTTTCCCTTTTATAGAGGCTTCGGCTAGTATTCCTGCCCCGTTGAAAGGCAGGAGGCGTGTCTGAATCCTGCGCGCCTCGTCTCTACCGACAAGCCCGAATTCCCGGCCTGGGCCGTTATACTCGGCGCTTCGTGCAATCCCGTGCTGGCAGGACCCGTCCATGACGCAGATACCCGAACGCATTCTCGTGCAGGCTCACCTGGCAGCCAAGCAGCCCAAGCCGCTTACGCCTGAGCAGGAAGCGCGGCTGCGCAGTGAGATAGCCGCCGAGTTGAAGCGCCAGAATGCGGTGCTGGTGGCGCATTACTACACCGATCCGGTGATCCAGGCATTGGCCGAGGAAACCGGCGGCTGCGTCTCGGACTCCCTGGAAATGGCGCGCTTCGGCAACGAGCACCCGGCCCAGACCGTGCTGGTAGCCGGCGTCAAGTTCATGGGCGAAACGGCGAAGATACTCAATCCTGAGAAGCGCGTGCTCATGCCCACGCTCGAGGCGACCTGTTCCCTCGATCTGGGCTGTCCTGTCGATGAGTTTTCGGCCTTCTGCGATCAGCATCCGGAGCGCACCGTGGTCGTCTATGCCAACACTTCGGCGGCGGTAAAGGCACGGGCTGACTGGGTGGTGACATCCAGTTGTGCGCTGGAAATCGTCGAAAGCCTGATGGATAACGGCGAAAAGATCATCTGGGCGCCGGACAAGCATCTGGGCAACTACGTACAGCGCGAGACCGGTGCCGACATCCTGCTCTGGGATGGCGCCTGTATCGTCCACGAAGAGTTCAAGGCCAAGCAATTGGCTGACATGAAGGCTCTTTACCCGGATGCCGCGATTCTGGTGCATCCGGAGTCCCCGCAGGCGGTGGTCGAACTCGCCGATGCGGTAGGTTCGACCAGTCAGCTGATCAAGGCTGCGCAGACCTTGCCGCAGCAGACGCTGATCGTTGCGACGGATCGGGGCATCTTTTACAAGATGCAGCAGTTGTGCCCTGAAAAAACGTTCATCGAAGCGCCGACCGCCGGCCAGGGTGCAGCCTGCCGAAGCTGTGCGCATTGCCCCTGGATGGCGATGAACACGCTGGAGCGGACCCTGGAATGCCTGCGCGCTGGCAGCAATGAAATCTTCGTCGATCCGGCGATCATTCCGCGTGCGGTCAAGCCCCTCAAGCGGATGCTCGATTTCACCCAGGCCGCGCGGCTGAAACAGGCCGGCAACGCCTGAGCCTTTGCATCGGCGCTGAATGTTCAGCGCCGTTTTCAACTCAGCGCAGCATTTCCTCGACCATTCGCTTTTCTTCGATCAGCTGTTTCTGGCGCGCGTCGATCCGTGATGCGATCTGGAAGTTGCTGGCACGACGCTTGGCGAGGTCGAGTTGCTCGATGCCCTGGTCATAGTCGCCTACCAGGGCGAAGTACTCCGCGCGTGCTTGATGCAGGCCAACGATGTTGCCGCTGAGCCCGCGCACTTCGGCGACCTGATACCAGATATCGGGATCCTGGCGGCGCTGCTCCACCAGCTTGTCCAGCTCGCGCTCGGCTTGCTGTGTCTCGCCCTTCTCCATCAGAAGGTCAATGTGCATCTGGCGCACCGGGTAGTTGCCCGGATATAGCTGCAGCAACCGCTGTAAACGGGTCTGCGCCTGTTGCAGGCGGTTGGCGGTGATGTCGAGTTCGATCTGCGCGAGGTTGTAGGTGATGTCGTCCGGTGCCTTGGTTAGCAGCGGTGCAAGGCTGCTGTTCGCTTCGTCGAGTTGCCCTGCTTTGACTTGCGCGAGCGCAAGGCCATAGCGTGCGGCATCCATCTCTGGATTTTCGCTGAGCATCGCGCGGAATCGCTTGGCCTCGACGCCCGGTGTTCTTTCGAACTTCAATTGCGTTCGAGCGCGCATCAGCTGGTAGCGCAGGCTGTCCTGTGCTCCACCCTGTGGATACTGTTCCGCTCGGTTTGTGGTATCGGCGATGCGTGATTCACTGACCGGGTGCGTCAGCAGGAATTCCGGTGGCTTCTGATCGTAACGATACTGGCGCATGAGGCGACCGAACATTGAGGGCATCGCACGCGGGTCGTAACCGGCCCGCTCGAGGTTGACGATGCCGATGCGGTCGGCCTCCTGTTCGTTCTGCCGGGAAAAGCGGCGCTGGGCCTGGATGGCAGCGGCCTGGGTAGACACGATGGCGGCGATGCCGGCATCACCTGCGCCGGCTGCGGCGGCGACGACGCCAGCCAGCATGGCGGCCATCAGAGGCAGTTGCATGCGCTGTTGCGCTTCCAGTCCGCGGGCGAAATGGCGCTGGGAAAGGTGCGCCAGTTCGTGAGCCATCACCGATGCATATTCGGCTTCGGTCTGGGCATAAATGAACAGGCCCCCGTTGACACCAATGATCCCGCCTGGAGCTGCGAAGGCATTCAGTTGCGGGCTGTCCAACAGGACGAATTCAAGGCGACGATCCTGCAGCTGACTGGTTTCTGCCAGGCGATAGACACTGCTTTCTACATAGTCCTTGAGCTGTGGGTCCGAGAGCTGGCTAACCTGCCCGCGCAGCAGGCTGAGCCATGCCCGGCCGAGCTGGTGCTCCTGTTCAGGAGAAACGATGGAGGAGCTGGCATCGCCGAGCGAAGGCAGGTCGTTGGCCAATGCTGGCAGTGCAGTCAGGCAGGCGAGCGTGAGCAGGGCGGGGCGCAGCAATTTCATCCAGACAGGCTCGTTGAGTTGAGAGCGGCTACTGTAGCCTTGACCTTGGCCGGCTGGCCAGAGGCCCGCTGTGCTAGGTATGCTGCGAGGCTTTTCTGTGGAGGCGAACCATGACCGAAGCGCGACCGCAATCGCTTGAATGCGATGCCGAACTGGATGCTGTTGGGCTTGACTGCCCGATGCCTCTGCTCAAGGCCAAGCTGGAGCTGAACCGTATGTCCAGCGGTGCAGTGCTCAAGGTCATTGCCAGCGATCCGGGTTCGCAAAGGGACTTCCGCAGCTTCGCCAAACTGGCCGGTCATGCATTGCTGCATGAAGAGGTCGAAGGTGGTCTTTATCGCTACTGGCTGCGCAAGGCCTGACGATTCGCTTCGAGGAATGAAATGCTCAAGGTATTACGCGGCTGGATGCAGCGTTACTTCTCCCATGAGGAGGCAGTGGTTCTTGCAGTCTTATTGTTTCTGGCTTTCGCCGCCGTCCTGATTTTTGGTCGGATGCTGGCGCCGGTACTGGCGGGATTGGTGCTGGCGTTCCTGATGCAGGGGTTGGTGGGCGCGCTGGAACGGCTGCGGGTGCCGCATCTGCTCGCGGTGTGGCTGGTATTTCTGATGTTCATCGGTGTGATGGTGGTCTGCACGCTGTTCATCGTGCCCTTGCTCTGGCAGCAGGTTCTGACCCTGTTCAACGAACTGCCGCGCATGCTGGTCGAGTGGCAGTCGTTGCTGCTATTGCTGCCGGAGCGCTACCCGCAGCTGGTGACCGAGGAGCAGGTGCTGCGCGGTATCGACTTTATTCGAAGCGAGATCGGCCGTTATGGCCAATTGGTGCTGACATCGTCGCTGTCCAGCCTGCCGCTGCTGATCGGACTGATGATTTATCTGGTCCTGGTGCCGATCCTGGTGTTCTTTTTCCTCAAGGACCGGCAGCAGATCAGCGATTGGATCAAGAGCTATCTGCCGCGCGAGCGCGGGCTGATCACTCAGGTCTCGCAGGAAATGAATCTGCAGATCGCCAACTACATCCGTGGCAAGGCGATCGAGATCCTGATCTGTGCCGTGGTGTCGTATGCAGTCTTCGCCGCGCTGGGGCTTAACTATGCCGCGCTGATGGCGATGCTGGTCGGCGTCTCGGTCGTGGTGCCCTATATCGGCGCGACGGTCGTGACCATTCCGATCGCGCTGATCGGAATATTCCAATGGGGGCTGGGCGACCAGTTCTTCTACCTGATGGTGGCTTACGCGATCATCCAGACGCTGGATGGCAACGTGCTGGTGCCCCTGCTGTTCTCCGAGGCGGTGAATCTGCACCCGGTGGCGATCATCTGCGCGGTACTGCTGTTTGGAGGGTTGTGGGGCTTCTGGGGCGTGTTCTTTGCCATTCCGTTGGCGACCTTGTTCAAGGCCGTTCTCAATGCGTGGCCAGGCGAGCCTAAGGCGGGTTTGGTCGAAGTGGCTGAATGACGCGGGAAGGGCTGGCGCTGTGGCCAGCCTTTTTCATTCGGCGTTCAGTGCTTGCGCGGCTTGAAGGACCGCCTCTACGTGGCCCGGCACCTTGACCGTACGCCACTCCTGTCGCAACACGCCGTTGCGGTCGATGAGAAAGGTGCTGCGATCCACGCCGAGGTATTCCTTGCCGTAGAGCTTTTTCAGTTTGATCACGTCGAACAGCTGGCAGAGCTGCTCTTCTTTGTCACTGATCAGCTCGAACGGGAAGCCCTGCTTGGCGCGAAAGTTCTCATGGGTCTTCAGGCTGTCACGGGAAACGCCGAATACCAGGGTGTTCGCCGCCATAAAAGCCTGGTGGTGATCGCGAAAGCCCTGGCCTTCGGTTGTACAGCCGGGTGTGTTGTCCTTCGGGTAGAAGTACAACACGACCTGCTTGCCTGCCAGCGACTCGAGTTTGATCAGCTGACCACTGGTGGCCTGAGCCTGAAAGGGCGGGACGGGGCGGTCGATTTCAACGGCCATTGTGGGCTCCTGGTTACTGATCTCAAGGGTTCTGCGGACGCCAGGGCTCGATCAGTGCGTCGAGGTTCAGTGCGTCGGCGAAATCGAGGAACTGGTCGCGCAGCCAGCTGATCTGCGTACCCGCCGGGAGCGTGACGGTCAGTGTGGCGTTGAGCATGGTTCCGCCGGTCTGTGGGGCCTGGTAGGTGTCGCAGGTCAGGCTTTCCAGTTCGACGCGATGGTCGATGAAGAACTGGCACAGCTCATTGAGGATGTCGGGACGAAAGGCGGCGCTCACATAAGCGACGTAGGGCAGTGCCTGCGGGCGGTTTTCCAGCGCCTCGCTGCGCACCACGTTGGCGGTGAAGGAGTGCTTCTTCGCAAGCCCCGGCAGGGTCGTTTCCATCCGGGCCAATGCGTCCCAGCTGCCAGTGACTTCCAGAACCAGTGCACTGCATTCGCCGTGGCGGGTCAGCCGCGTGCTGACAACCGCGCAGCGATTCTCGTTGGCGGCCCGGCAGAGCACGTTGGTCAGCTCCATCGGGTTGGCGCCGAGCGCGCTGATGACGAGAAATTGTTCGCGGGGTAGAGGGGGGGTGGACATGCAGCATTCCTGGCGGTGGTGAATCGGTCGGCCAGCCAAGCCGAAAACGGCTAAGGGTAGCGAAAACCGAGGGCAGAGGGAATGCGCACTGCCAAATGGCCCCCGTGGCGAGGGCTCGGCGCCTGGTCCCCATCGGCTTTGTGCAGCGTGCTTCAGGCTACTCGCAAAGCGCTGGGGAGCCTTGTACCATTACGCCTCTTTTTTATTATTCCGGCAGGAGTGGTTGCATGATTGCGGGCAGTATGGTGGCGCTGGTCACGCCCATGGATGCGCAGGGCGGTCTGGACTGGGACAGCCTGAGCAAACTGGTGGACTTCCACTTGCAGGAAGGCACCAATGCAATCGTTGCTGTCGGGACTACCGGTGAGTCGGCCACGCTTAGCGTCGCCGAGCACATCGAAGTGATCCGGCGCGTCGTCGACCAGGTCAATGGCCGGATTCCGGTCATCGCCGGTACGGGCGCCAACTCCACCAGCGAAGCCGTCGAGCTGACCGAGAACGCCAAGTCCGCAGGCGCCGATGCCTGCCTGCTGGTGACCCCGTACTACAACAAGCCGACCCAGGAAGGCCTCTACCTGCACTTCAAACACATCGCCGAGGCCGTGGCGATTCCGCAGATTCTCTACAACGTGCCCGGTCGTACCGTTTGCGACATGCTGCCGGATACCGTCGAGCGGTTGTCCAAGATATCCAACATCATCGGGATCAAGGAGGCCACGGGCGACCTCAAGCGCGGCCAGGAAGTGCTGGATCGTGTCAGCAAGGATTTCCTCGTGTACTCCGGTGATGACCCCACTGCCGTCGAGCTGATGCTGATGGGCGGCAAGGGCAATATCTCCGTGACCGCAAACGTGGCGCCACGCGCCATGAGTGATCTCTGCGCCGCTGCGATGGCCGGTGATGCCACCACTGCTCGGGCAATCAACGAGCGTTTGATGCCGCTGCATCGCGCTCTGTTTCTGGAAGCCAACCCGATCCCAGTCAAGTGGGCACTGCACGAGATGAGCCTGATGGGTAATGGCATCCGTCTGCCGCTGACCTGGCTGAGTCAGAGCTTCCAGGAACCGCTACGCCAGGCAATGCGCCAAACCGGCGTACTGGCTTAATAACAAAGGAATACGCATGAAGCGACTGGCCGGACTTTCGACCCTTGCCCTGATGATCTCTGCAACCAGTGGCTGCGGCTGGCTGTGGGGCGATGATGGATATTTCCGTGACCGCGGTAGTGACTACCTTTCGGCGCGTCAGACCGCACCGATGCAGGTTGCAGTCGATGGCGAGACCCGCCCGCTCGACCCGCTGCTGCCGATTCCGCAGCAGGTTGCTGACAGCACTGGCGTTCCTGGCAAGTACGAAGTGCCGCGCCCCCAGCGTTTGCAAGTGGCGGCAGAGCTCAGTGATTTCAGCGTGCAGTCGTCCGAGGATTCTCGCTGGCTTGTGGCACAGTACACACCGTCACAGGTCTGGACCGCCGCGCGGCAGTTCTTCACCGACAACGGCTTCAGCATTGCTGAAGAGCGCCGCCAGACCGGCGAGTTCACCACGGCCTGGCAAGGCGCCGCGGGGCTGAACGACGCGTTGGTACGCAATCTGGGCATTCAGGATGGCGAAACGCGGGTACGTGTTCGCGTCGAGCCGGGTGTACAGCGCAATACCAGCGAGATCTTCGTGGTCAGCGTCAAGCGTCCAGCCGGCAGCACCGCCGACGTGGCCTGGCCGGAGATTTCCAGCAACAAGGAACTCGATCGGGTACTGCTCGACGAGTTGCAAGCCAGCCTTACCCAGAGCGCCAAGCAAGGCGGCTCGGTGTCGCTGCTGGCAGAGCGTGATTTCGATGCGCCGAGTCGGGTGAATCTGACCGAGGACGGCAGCGGCAATCCTCTGCTGCAGCTGGATAGCGATTTCGATCGCGCCTGGTCCAGTATCGGTCGAGCCCTTCAGGCGGCGGACGTACGCGTGGACGATCTGGACCGCAGCCTTGGCGTGTATTACGTGAATCTGAGCGAGCGTGCCGACGATCCGGATGACAAGCCCGGCTTCTTCAGCCGTCTGTTCGGTGGTGCACCGGACAAGGACGAGATCGAGGCGCGGGCTGAGCGTTATCAGGTACGTCTGACTCGTGTCGGCAATGGCGTTCAGGTCTCGCTCGACAAGAGCGTCGACACCGTCGCACCGGCCGATGTCGCACGCCGGGTGCTCAGTCTGCTCAAGGACAACCTGGGCTAAGCGAGAGCTGCCCTTGCAACACGACACGGATAGGCGAAACCCTCGGTTTCGCCTGTTTCGTTTCTGCCGACCTGCCAACCGCGGAAGTTTCGTATGACCACTCCCACCGCCCTCAGCCTGAAGAAGATCTATTCGGGCAAGGTTCGTGATCTCTACGAGATCGACGACAAACGCATGCTCATGGTCGCCACCGATCGTCTATCGGCGTTCGACGTGATTCTTGCCGAACCGATTCCGGAGAAAGGCAAGATACTCACCGCGATCTCCAACTTCTGGTTCGACAAGCTCAACGGCCTGATCCCCAACCACTTCACCGGTGACAAGGTCGAAGACGTTGTGCCGGCAACCGAGTTGCCGCTGGTAGAAGGCCGTGCCGTGGTCGCCAAGCGTCTAAAGCCGGTAGCAGTGGAGGCGATTGTGCGTGGCTATATCGTCGGCTCCGGCTGGAAGGAATACCAAAAGAGCGGCACGGTTTGCGGCATCCAGCTGCCAGCCGGCTTGAAAGAAGCTGCCAAGCTGCCGCAGCCAATCTTCACACCTTCGACCAAGGCGGCAGTGGGCGATCACGACGAGAACATCTCGTTCGAGCAGTGCGAGGCTATCATCGGCAAGGAGCTTGCTGCCCAGGTGCGCGACGTGTCCATCGCGCTCTATAGCGCGGCAGTCGAGTACGCAGCCACGCGCGGCATCATCATCGCCGACACCAAGTTCGAGTTCGGGCTCGACGACGACGGCACGCTGACGCTGATGGACGAAGTGCTCACACCCGACTCGAGCCGCTTCTGGCCAGCCGATAGCTACGAGGAAGACAAGAACCCGCCGAGCTTCGACAAGCAGTTCGTCCGTGACTGGCTCGAATCCAC
>NZ_DAMCPO010000018.1:13381-97016 GCF_032106285.1 Stutzerimonas kunmingensis | reverse complement strand
AGAATCGGCCGACTGCCTGCTCGTTTGAAGATGGAGTTTATGGAGCGCTTACCTTGTAAGCCGGCCTCCGTAGCAGCGCCGGAGCGAGGGAAGTCTGGCCGCAGGCCAGACCCGGATGCCGAGGTGGCCTTCTCTTTGGTTACTTTCTCTTGGCCAGACAAGAGAAGTGACTCGCCCCAAGGCGAAACCTGTCGGTGGGACCAAGGAAAGCGTGGCGGGGGACGCGGAACAGCGAGCCGGCAGCAGAAAATAAATCTGTCCCCTTTTTTCCTGGTCCCCTTTTTTCCTCTTTTTTCATTATTGTTAGTAGCCAATATCATTCAGAATTTCTTGAATGTCTTGGTGGGCAAGCCAAACGAGGAATCCTTTATCAACGATATTGAGCTTTTTGTTTGTTTGGTCGTAGTCGATGATGATGGGCTTAATATCTCGCTTGACCTGCAGTGATGAAGCGGACTGTAGTGCCTGTGTAATGTTTCCAGGGTTTAGAGCTTCGCCTTTAGGATGTTTTTCGGAAAGAACTTGTCTGATCCTTCTATACAAGAGTCCCTGTTCTAGTTCGTCGATATTTGCCGTGAGTAGAGGGTAGAGCAACCACTTGTACATTTCTAATTCGGTGTCTTGGAAGCCGTCAGAAAATGCTGTGAGAAATGAGTTATAACGAGCAGACTGCTCATTGACAATTTCTTTTACAAGTTGTTGGACGTTTTCACCGCGCCCGATTTCCTTGGGTGTGTCTAGTGTTTCATCAACGCCATTCTTTTCGCATGTTCTTCTGCAGGCTTCTTGTAAGATATATACGCTATCTTTGCATCTCTGGATTAGTTCGGCGGAAAAGTTCTTGTCAAAAGTTATTCCTAGTAGAGCTCCGCCGTGGTCTATAACCTCTTGGAGCTCGGACTTATGCCAGATGTCTGCGTTTACAGAAATTACTCGGCCTGTTAAGTCTCCGTTGTAGACAATAAGCCTGTTGTCTTCCAGCCAACCCCAACAATCACGAAACACAGTTTGGATATTTCATGGAATGCTCTTTAGAGAGAATGCAAAGTCCTTCTGCGTTTCGGTGGGTAGGTAGTGAAAATCTTCAAGGACGATTATTTTTGAGAAGTTTATTGATGTCAGCGCTTGAATTACGTCATTGACATCTTAAAGGTCAAGTTCAAGTGGTGCGGTGACAACTGATACTTGCGTTTCTGTCCCTTTTTCACCGCCTAGCTCAATTCCGATGTCCAGTAACTTTGCTTTGAATGCTGCGGTGACTTTGTTTTTGCCTGCGGCAGTTTTTGTTTGAGATTGAGTGATTTCAAAGCCGGCTCTTTTTAGGATGCTGGCGTTCAGGCCGGCGCTATCTAGTCCATTTACACACTGAACCAAAATGTATTGGTCTGGGGCGAGGCAGTGCTTCCGAAGGCATGTCTTCCCTTGCTTTGATCCGCCGTAGAGCACGACATGTTTTTGGGAGCGGAGGTTAGTTAGGAATTTTTTATCTGCGTATTCTCTAGTCACATAGTTCAGAGGAATATCGCGAGAGAGACCGAATACATCATCTCGTTTGTGGTGTTCTTGAATCATGTTTTTGGTCCTGAATTAAGAAAGCCCCGCACTAGGCGGGGCTTTTGGTTTCTCTCGCTACCCCGAATATCCATTTCCGGCAAAGCGTTTCTAATCTGTCCTAACGGTCAAGACCCAGGAACTCAATCCCAGCTCAAAGCCCCACCAGTCTGATACTCAATAACCCGCGTCTCAAAGAAGTTCTTCTCCTTCTTCAGGTCCATGATCTCGCTCATCCATGGGAACGGGTTGGTAGTGCCTGGATACTCTTCCTTCAAGCCGATCTGCGTCAGACGACGGTTGGCGATGAACTTGAGGTAGTCCTCCATCATCGCGGCGTTCATGCCGAGTACGCCACGGGGCATGGTGTCGCGGGCGTATTCGATTTCCAGTTGGGTGCCCTGGAGGATCATCTGGGTTGCTTCGTCCTTCATCTCGGCGTCCCACAGATGCGGGTTCTCGATCTTGATCTGGTTGATCATGTCGATGCCGAAGTTCAGGTGCATGGACTCGTCGCGCAGGATGTACTGGAACTGCTCGGCGGTGCCGGTCATTTTGTTGCGGCGGCCCATGGAGAGGATCTGGGTGAAGCCGCAATAGAAGAAGATGCCTTCGAGTACGCAGTAGTAGGCAATGAGGTTGCGCAGGAATTGCTTGTCGGTCTCCGGGGTGCCGGTCTGGAAGGTCGGGTCGGAGATGGAGCGGGTGTACTTGAGGCCCCAGCTGGCCTTTTTCGCGACGCTCGGGATCTCGTGGTACATGTTGAAGATCTCGCCTTCATCCATGCCCAGCGATTCGATGCAGTACTGGTAGGCGTGGGTGTGGATCGCCTCTTCGAAGGCTTGGCGCAGGATGTACTGGCGGCACTCGGGGTTGGTGATCAGGCGGTAGGTGGCCAGCACGAGGTTGTTGGCGACCAGGCTGTCGGCGGTGGAGAAGAAGCCGAGGTTGCGCTTGACGATGCGGCGCTCGTCTTCGCTGAGGCCGTCCTTGCTCTTCCACAGGGCAATGTCGGCGTTCATGTTCACTTCCTGCGGCATCCAGTGGTTGGCGCAACCATCCAGATACTTCTGCCAGGCCCAGTCGTACTTGAAGGGTACGAGCTGGTTGAGGTCGGCGCGGGCGTTGATCATACGCTTCTCGTCGACGCGTACGCGGGCCGATTCGCCTTCCAGTTCGTTGAGACCTTCCTGGATGTCCAGGTCGTCCAGCGCGCGCTTGGCGCGGGCGATGGCGTCGGAGTCACTGGCGGCAACGGCGCGGGCTTCTTCCACGGAGCCGGCGGCGTCGTTGTCCAGCTTGGCTGCGGTCTGGCCTGCCGGCTGCGCGGCAGCGGGGGCCGGCGCGGCGGTGGTGGTGTCTTCTTCGTTGAATTCGTCCCAGCTCAGCATGTGCGATAGCTCCTGATCGGGGACCGGGGCTTGGCCGGTCGGATGTGTTTGGGTGCTTTTGGTTTGCACGCAAAAGCGGGTATTTGGTTTGGGCCGAGATAGGTCCGGCCTTTTGTATCGTCTGGTTGGGGTTGCCCCTCACCCTGACCCTCTCCCCGGAGGGGCGAGGGGACGGTCAGGTGTCTGGTCCGACCGCTTGTGTTTGTCTGGAGGGTTGCCCCTCACCCTAACCCTCTCCCCAGAGGGGCGAGGGGACTGGTTTGGTGTTGGCGTCTGGCTTGTTCGATCGATAGCCACCGCGTTGGCTGTGGGTACCTGGCAAGCGAGAACGGGCCGTTCGCTTCGTTCTTAAAAAACCGCTCGGTGTGAGCGGGTTCCAGAGCGAGGTCGCGCTAGGCGCCCGTCAGTCCGGAGCCCCTGAGCGTACGCATGTACGTGATGGGGGCCGGGCTGGCGGGCAACAACGCGCGGACCGCTCTGGGGGCCGCGACTTTGAAGTTATTGGCAAAACGCCGATGCCGATTTCGTAAACATTCTTCAGAACTCCTTTAAGATGGAAGGTTAAGAAAGGACGACATCGGGAACAGCGGAAAATCGTAAACATTGCTGCCTTCGACCGCCTTTTACGGTGGCCAAAGTATACGCAAATTTGAGGCAAGTATGACGACCGCTTGTGCCATTATTCCGCTCACATATTGATCTGAGGGAGGGACAAGCAGTGTCAGGGATAAAGCTGCCAACGGAGTCATGGCTTGAAGGTATCAACGAGATGCTGGCCAAGGAGGGATTTATCCCTGAGCGTCGTCCGATGGAGGCATTTCGGAGGTGGTGCATCGAGTCTAAGCAGAGCCTAGCCTTCGGCGCTGAGGCCACCCGAGTCATTGGGGAGTGGTTCAGCAGAAACACTGCCTACGGGCTTCATGTGAGCCAGCCTTTTGGTAGAGCAGCGTTCTACTGGGACATGTGCTTCTTGGAGGTTGCAATGCCTTTGGTCTATGGCACTGTGCAGATAAACCCTTTAAGGCAGTTCAGGAGCGTACCTGCTCATCTGATTCAGCGTTTAGCCAGTTCACCAGTCTCGCTTGAAGGGTACGTTCAGCATTTTCAGAATGCCTATGGAGTCTTCGTGATGGAGGAGAACATCAGGCGACTTGATGAGGCTAATCCATCAGATACGGGACAGTTCGTAATTGGGGCCTCTAGGCAGCTCAGCAGTGCGACTGCGGCCCTTCTCAGTTCCCCTCCTAGTGCGAAAGCGCTGGAGGACTCGCGCCTGGCGGTAGAGATCGCTATCAAGGCCGTGCTCATCCTGACGCTAGGGCATACCGAAGAGACGCTTCGAAAGAGGCCGTTCGGCCACGGTCTTGTTCCGTTAAGAACGGAGCTTCTGAAGGTCAAGCCAGGCTTAAGCTTCACCGAAGCAGAGCTCGCGATCTACCCAGAGATCTCTGCACGCTATCGCGACCTCCCAGATGATCGGGATACCCTCTGGAAAGGCTATGAGCTAGCTGTTCGGGTCGTTGCAATGGCCTTTGACATCATTGAAAACGAACTGCTCTCCAGGCAGTGACGACTATTACTTGGTGGCCTTCTTCTCTGCTAGTGGCAAAGGCTTGTCGAGGTCGGTCAGGGAGAGGCCTCGCCGGGTTGCGTTGTGAGCCCATCGGACGAACTGCTCAAGCAGTTCATTGTTTTCAAACGTTAGGCGCTCTACGCGCCTCTCCAGCTCGCGTATCCGCTCTGCTGAGAGCGACATGGCGACATTGCCATAGCCCCCGCGAGGAGCGCTCTCGTGTACCCTGTCCTTGGCCAGATCCCAGGCTGCCTTAATCCTCGGCTGACGCAGCATGGCCACCTTGGTGTAGGTGTGGCCTATCTCCACTGCTAGCACGGCCAGATAGCGATCCCAGGTGAGCTTGCCTGACCATCCATCAAGCAGCAGGACAGCCTTCTCAATGTCTTTGTCGGTGAGCTTAGGGGCACCCATTTAGAAGAACTCCAATTCAAGCAGGGTGTTCAAGTCGTCAGCAGACTCATCGTCAGGCTCAACGGCGTTGACGATACGCACCGCCTGAGCGAGCCCGGTCTTGGACTGAGAGTGCTCCGGTGGCGGAAGCGTGATGAACGTGCCATCCGGGGTCTCAGGGTCTGTCAGGAGCTCCGAGACAAGCCTCCAGCGTTGCAGGCGGCCCTCGTTGTGCTTGATCCACCGGGATGCCCCAGGCTCCCCGTTCTCCAGGGCTTGCTGGGCCATCTGGAGGGCTTTCTCGTGGATCTCCGTTTGGTATCTCGCCTCGGCAAGATGCCTGGCATCGCCCTTCACAACGGCATGCTCTCCACACATGGTGCAGTCCTTGTCCTTCGGGCAGGGTGTCAGTGCATAGTCGTGCCGGCAGATGCCGTACCGGGTGCTATGGATGGCTCCCAGCTCGATCTTGAGGGCCTGGCTGTGCGTTAGGCCGTTGTTCTCGGCCATGGCTCTAGCCTTGCCAGCGATGGGCCCTTGCACGCTCAATTCAGGGGCGTTGTCGCCTAGCTTGGTGTACGCCTCGATGAAGGCTTCCTGCGGAAGATGGTCGTACCACGCGTTCTGAGTGATGTGCTTCCGGCCCGACCAGAATGCGATCAGAGATTCCGACAGGTGCTTGGATTGGGCCAGAGTATTCAGCAGGTGCCTGAACTGGTGCGTCGTGATGGCGATAGAGCTGCCATCCTTGTGCGTCATGCCGTTGCGCGAGAAGACCGTTACCCCAGCAGGGTTGGAGCCCAGCTGGTTGTTCAGCATGTTGGTGGTGATCGTGAACGGCACGTTCATGTTGGCCTCAACGTTCGGCCTCAGGGCGTGCTCAGGGATCAGGAATAGCGCTTCGTGCCACATCAGGCCTGATTCCCCATCCAGAATCGGGAAGGTGGCCGGCAGCTTCGCCAGAACGGTTTGCTCCAGGGAATCCCAGCTGAAGAGGGAGGTGCCCCTCGCGCCACTCGACTCATCCATGCGCGCACGGTCATGAGTCTTCTCGCCGGTAAGTTCGAGGCCCACCCTTCTGGCGTGGCCGCTCTGGATAGGGGTTTTCCTGCCCAGGATGAAGCTTGCCTCTCGCAGCGTAAGCGGCTGACCCCGCAGGTGTTCAAAGCCAGGTGGCAGGTACAGTTGGCCGGGGTTATCCGCGTACCACTTCGCTGCAACGCGGGCGCTTGCACCCAACTCAGTGAAGAATTTCACGGCGTCTTTGGCGATCTCTTCCGATGCATCCGAAGTGGAGAACTTGGTCATTGGAGTGCCGCCTTTTGCGGGTCTCCAAGATATCCCCATCATCTCGCCTTCATCGCCCTGTGCAGATGTAATGCAATCGACGGGTAGTGTCAGTATTTCTGATACCCGGCTAGGTGCAAACATCGCCAGCGACACAAAGCTAGTAACGATGTTATCAGACAAGTTTTTCGATTCGTGGTGGATCTTTGCCAGATTCAGAATTGACTGGATATCAGGAAGCTTAGAGGTGTTCTCCTCACGCATCGTCGGATCAAGGCGGTCATTCCTAACTACCTGCTGATAGGGTATCGGCGACTTCCACGATAGGTTGTGGTTCACTAGTCTTGCCGGAATGATGATCTCGGTGACAATACGCTCCAGGCACCTACCAACAGACCAAGCATCCTTAAAGCGAGCCCGGAGAATATCCGAGGCGCTATCCAATATGTTGGCGTTTACTCTGGTTACGCAGGGTTCTACGGCTGCATCCAGTAGCGATTGCTCGATTGCTTGCAGGGCATAAAGAAATCGACGGTACTCTTGGAGCTTAAATCGACGCATGATTTCGCTGAAGGTCGATTTGGCGAACTCTAGGAACGGCATATCAAATGGCGTGTCGACAGTAGACTTGTTGCCCGACTTATCTCTCAGTGATTTAAAGTGAGCGATCTTCTTGGTTCGCCCTTGGTTGCGTCCAATCAGAAAGGTCGAGATATCCCAGCTATTCTCTGTCCACACAATTTTTTGAAATGGGCAGTTGGCTGCGGCATGACGATTAAAGTCGCTCAAGTTCTGCTTGGCTGTAAGATCGGCCTTGCCAGAGAAATAAACTAACTCACCCATTGCTATCGTCATCCGTGGTGCGCTTTTTATCGCGGGCGATAATGATCTCGTTAATTGCTGACATGGCGTTGTGGTTGATCTCGCGAATGCGATCATCTTTTTCCATGTCTTGGTCGGCCTTCAGCGAGGCCATAAGGGTCTCCCAAGGAGCATCAAGCAGGGGCTCAAAGTGATGGCAGTACATGCACGCAATGGGCGCGTTCTGGTGGCACTCAGCGCGGGTTCCGCAGGCCCCCACCGTCTGGCCCGTTAGGCGCAGGAAGTCGGCAATCACCGAGTCCTCATCCCCAGCCCGTGTGGACTCGTCCAGGGACGTGATAAGGCGCCCCTGGAAGGCCCTGGCGAAGAATTCCATCTCCTTCCCAATAGCCTCACGGATAGGGTTCTGGAGCTGAGGCATTGAGGCACGGTAGAACTGGATGCAGCTAGTGCTCCGGTGCGTCAGGAGCCTTGCCACTTCGAAGTCAGAGGCACCATGGGCCAGGGCGCGTGTCGCAAGGGTGTAGCGGAAGCGGTAAGGAGTGACAGGTATGCGTTGCTCAAGGCGATCCGAATACGTGTTCAGGGGGCGCAAGGTCTCTGTTAGGCGGTCTCCAATTGCGTGCGGCGTCCCCCTAAATAGCTTTGCGTCGCTAGACTTTTCGTCTCGTTTATCTAGGTATTCAATTAAGCATTCAGCAAGAACAGTTGGCGCTCGTCTTATCCAATACTCAGGTGTTCCGCCGCCCTCACCCTTAGCGAGAGGGATTCTTAGAGTTACTTCCTTGCCTTCGGCCCCGTTTGTGATTTGAACGTCTGAGTTCAACATGCGGGCGGCTTGTACAGGTCGAATTCCTGTGCCGATGAAGAACCATGCAAGGGTGAATGCTTCTTGGCTTATCGAGCCATTTGAGTAGGCATAGTTGAGCTCGCTATGAATGCTACTAAGCTCTTGATCGGTCAGTGCGCCGCTTATTGGGTCATTGGTAATTAGTGTGTAATAGGCCCCATTGCCTCTCTCTTCCCATTTGTAATTGTCGCTTAGGAAGTCTATGACCTCTGGAGATATGCCATCCAGTCGTTGATCTTTGATTCGCCGTAGTGCTGGAATGATAAAGGCGATGTAATGAGGCGGTATCTTCGCAATCAGACCGACATGATCGATTTGAACAATGTCCTCTTGCTTGAAATTCTCCACAGCAAACCAATGTCGCAAAGCAACCGTGATGGTTACGTTGTACTTTAGGCTATGCGTTGAAAGGGTTCCGCATATTACTTTGAATAGCGCTTGGTGAAAGGTGTTCCCTTCACTAAAAATGCCGAAGTGCAATCGCATCGACTCGCCATCACTGTTGTATACCTGGAACGACTCTCCAATCTTGACAGTGACTACCCTGCCATCCAGCAAGATCAGTGTGGTTTCTGTCGGTGCTGAGGCTTCGCGTCGTTGAACTAGCACTTCGTTATTCATCGTATTTCTTCTTGCCCGTCGCAATTTCGTTGGCTAGTTCTTCTGCAATTTGGTCGGACTTTACCCTTATGGTTCTGCGCGAGTAGCGAGCACTCATCTGGGAGTCTTTCCTCCATCCCATCAGGCGGTTCCTTACCTGTTCCTCTTCGTTCTTGGGGATGCGCTTTTCGGGAGGGGCCTTATCAACCTTCGTGCTGAACCTGTCATTCCACGTCCGCCTCAGCGAGTGGGGTGCAAAGCCCTCAGGCAGCTCGTGGGCCTTCTTCCTGGCTGTCCTGAAGATGAGATTGATCGTGTCGGCGCAGATATGGCGCCCCTCTGCGGTGGTGAAGAGGTAGCCGTGGGCCCTCTGCTTGGCAGGGATTTTCGTCCAGTGCTCAACGACGAAATGGTGAAAGGCGAGCGCAGTCGTACTGGAGATAGGGACGGTGCGACCTTGGGTCTTAGAGACCCGAATACGCACGCGATTGTTGGCATAGCTCACGTCATCGACTTTCACGAAGCGCAGCTCACTCCGGCGCATACCACTGTCAGACAGCATCCGGTACACCAGATGATTGCGGTGCTTGATGAAGTCGGTGCTGAACGGGTTGATCTCGGCGGCAGGGTCGAAAATCTCGTCTGCGAACGCCATCGTGACCTCATCCATGCCCTCCAGGGCGTCGCTCTCATCCGCGTTGCTGACCTTGGGGATCAGCGCCTTCAGTCGGCGTATGGAAGGGTGTGCGGCCTTATCCTTCCCTGTACCTGGAGCCTGGCGCGGCAGGCCTTGCTCGACCCTTGCCAGCTGGAACTCAAGGAAGGATGCAACGGTACGGATTCGATAGGCCCCTTCCTCAGCGGAGCAAGCTGTGAGCTCTGCGGCTTTCTGGTGGAACCCGCCGCGTACCTGCTCAAGCCGAACAACCCGTGACGGCAGCTCTTCCAGGCTCATAGCCAACTCTCGGTCTTGTGATGCCCTATCCAAGCGAAGGAAGAAGGCCAGATCCTCACACTGCTCGATGGAGAGGAAGGCTTCCGAGCTAAGGGCTGCATGCAGATCAAGCTTTCTGGCAGAGGCCCAAAGATAGGCCATGCCTAAAGCTCTGAGCGCTTTCTTGATCGTTGCTGAAGAGGAACCGACATCGCGGTAACTGAACGTCGCGTAGACGTTGGGGAGGAAGAGGGGGCTGCCCTGGTCATCAACCAAGACAGCCATCTCTACTCCATCCGAAGCAGTGAATGAACGAATGGAGAAGGCTTGCAATGTTTACATTTCCTAGTCATTAGGTGTAATGCCTAGGATTATAGGTTTTGTCTATACCCCCTGTAAACGACTAAGGCCTAGTGTTTACAGGGGTCTAGATAGTGAATCTTATTGGATGTATACGTTTTCAAACACCTTAGTGTTATTGGCAGGCTTCGCAGTCGGGGTTATCGATGGAACACGCCAGCGGCACCGGAGCCGGCTGTGGCTCTGCAGCAGCCGGAGCGGCGCTGGCGGAGTTCGCCGCCTCGCTGCCACCACTGGACACGGCGTTCAGCTTGCCGGTGTTGATGGTGGACTTCTCGGTGCTGGTCGCGGCCAGGGCACGGAGGTAGTAGGTGGTTTTCAGGCCACGGTACCAGGCCATGCGGTAGGTCACGTCGAGCTTCTTGCCCGAGGCGCCGGCGATGTACAGGTTCAGCGACTGCGCCTGGTCGATCCACTTCTGGCGGCGGCTGGCAGCGTCGACGATCCACTTGGTTTCCACCTCGAAGGCGGTGGCGTACATGTCTTTCAGATCCTGCGGGATGCGCTCGATCTGCTGTACGGAGCCGTCGTAGTACTTGAGGTCGTTGACCATGACCGGGTCCCACAGGCCGCGGGCCTTGAGGTCGTGGACCAGGTACGGGTTGATCACGGTGAACTCGCCGGACAGGTTCGATTTGACGTACAGGTTCTGGTACGTCGGCTCGATGGACTGCGACACGCCAACGATGTTGGAGATGGTCGCGGTCGGGGCGATGGCCATGATGTTGGAGTTGCGGATGCCTTTCTTGACGCGCTCGCGGATCGGCGCCCAGTCCAGGGATTCGGTCAGGTCGACGTCGATGTACTTCTGGCCACGGGCCTCGATGAGGATCTGCTGGGAATCCAGCGGCAGGACGCCCTGGGACCACAGCGAGCCCTGGAAGCTGGAGTAGGCGCCACGCTCGTCGGCCAGGTCACAGGAGGCCTGGATGGCGAAGTAGCTGATGGCTTCCATGGACTTGTCGGCGAAGTCGATGGCGGCGTCGGAACCGTAGGCGATGTGCTGCAGGTACAGCGCGTCCTGGAAGCCCATGATGCCGAGGCCCACCGGGCGGTGCTTGAAGTTGGCGTTCTGCGCCTGCGGCACGCTGTAGTAGTTGATGTCGATGACGTTATCGAGCATGCGTACAGCGGTGCGCACGGTGCGCTCCAGCTTGGCGGCGTCGAGCTTGCCGTCCTTGATGTGGTTGACCAGGTTGATCGAGCCCAGGTTGCAGACGGCGATCTCGTCCTTGTTGGTGTTCAGGGTGATCTCGGTGCACAGGTTGGAGCTGTGCACCACGCCGACGTGCTGCTGCGGGCTGCGCAGGTTGCACGGGTCCTTGAAGGTCAGCCACGGGTGGCCGGTCTCGAACAGCATCGAGAGCATCTTGCGCCAGAGGTCCTTGGCCGGCAGGGTCTTGAACAGCTTGATCTTGCCGTACTTGGTCAGCTCCTCGTAGTACTCGTAACGCTCCTCGAAGGCGCGGCCGGTGAGGTCGTGCAGGTCGGGGACGTCGGACGGGGAGAACAGGGTCCAGGGGCCGTCGTCGAAGACGCGCTTCATGAACAGGTCCGGAATCCAGTTGGCGGTGTTCATGTCGTGGGTGCGGCGACGGTCGTCACCGGTGTTCTTGCGCAGTTCGAGGAATTCCTCGATGTCCAGGTGCCAGGTTTCCAGGTACGCGCAGACCGCGCCCTTGCGCTTGCCGCCCTGGTTGACCGCGACGGCGGTGTCGTTGACCACTTTCAGGAAGGGCACGACGCCCTGGGATTTGCCGTTGGTGCCCTTGATGTAGGCGCCCAGTGCGCGCACCGGGGTCCAGTCGTTGCCCAGGCCGCCGGCGAACTTGGAGAGCAGGGCGTTATCGCGGATGGCGTCGTAGATGCCGCCCAGGTCGTCCGGCACGGTGGTCAGGTAGCAGGAGGACAGCTGCGGACGCAGGGTGCCGGCGTTGAACAGGGTCGGCGTCGAGGCCATGTAGTCGAAGGACGACAACAGGTTATAGAACTCGATGGCGCGGGCTTCTTTCTGCTCTTCTTCGATGGCCAGGCCCATGGCGACGCGCATGAAGAAGATCTGCGGCAGCTCGAAGCGGACATTGTCCTTGTGGATGAAGTAGCGGTCGTACAGGGTCTGCAGGCCGAGGTAGGTGAACTGCTGGTCGCGCTCGTGGTTGAGTGCGGCGCCCAGCTTGGCCAGGTCGTAGCTCTTGAGCTTGGAATCGAGCAGTTCGAACTCGACGCCTTTCTCGATGTAGGCCGGCAGGGCCTTGGCGTAGAGGTCGGCCATCTCGTGATGGGTGGCGGCTTCGGCAACGCCGAGGAAGCCCAGGGCTTCGGCACGCAGGGTGTCCATCAGCAGGCGCGCGGTGACCTGGCTGTAGTTTGGCTCACGCTCGACCAGGGTGCGGGCAGTCATCACCAGGGCGGTGTTGACGTCCTTCTCGGCCACGCCGTCGTAGAGGTTCTTCAGGGTTTCACGCTCGATCAGCGCGCCATCGACTTCGGCCAGGCCTTCGCAGGCTTCGGTGATGATGGTCTGCAGGCGACCCATGTCCAGCGGCTGCTGGCTGCCATCGGCGCGGGTGACGCGGATGCTCGGGTGCGGCTGGGCGATGTCGTTGGCCGCGGCGCTCTTGCGCTCCTGGCTACGGGCTTCGCGGTAGATCACGTAGTCACGCGCGACTTTCTGCTCACCGGCACGCATCAGGGCCAGTTCGACCTGGTCCTGGATTTCTTCGATATGGATGGTGCCACCGGAGGGCATGCGACGACGGAAGGTGGCGGTGACCTGCTCGGTCAGGCGCGCGACGGTGTCGTGAATACGCGAGGAAGCGGCAGCGTTACCGCCTTCCACTGCGAGAAAGGCCTTGGTGATGGCGACGGTGATCTTGTCGTCGGTGTAGGGGACGACGGTACCGTTGCGCTTGATCACGCGCAGCTGGCCCGGGGCGGTAGCCGCCAGATCCGGTGCATCGGCTGACAGCGGGTTCTCGCGAGTGGATGGGTTCTGCATGGGGGCTCCGGATTCTCTCTTTTAGTCGCGGTTCTGGTTCTGTCTGCGCGGGCTTCGTTGAGCCCGGCGTCGTTACTGCATGAGCCATGCCCCGCATCGCGGTGCATGGTGGTATCGCAAGGAATAGTCCTGACTAGGCCGCTGACGAGCTAAGTCGTTGCCGGAAGGATAGTCAGGCTGGAAAAACTGTCAACACAATATGTTGTGTTTTGTCTTGGCTCCGAGCACAGCTGCTAGTTCCGCGCTTGAAGTCAGGGAGACGACTGTCGAAGGCTTGCATTAATGCTTGACCTGAGGCTGCCGACGGTGTTGCAGAGCAATGGGGGCGATAGCCCAGCTCTCGAAAATGTCTCGATTGTGTCAGTTGCGGTGCGCAGGCCCAATATCTAGGGGTCAGGGCGCGCAGGAGCGACAAGATAATGCTGGCTCCGGGCCAATGCAAGGCAGCTGTCTGGGATAACCTGTGGATAACATGTGTGCGGATTGTGGGTGAAAGCGCGGCGTCCGGCCGCAGGCCGCATGGCTGCGGCGCTCGGTCGAATGCCGACGAAATACGCGCCGCCGGGCATATTTTGATGATGGTCAATGACACTACATGTTGTGTTTGCTGCTGCCCGCTTTTTGTGCATCGTGCCGGGCCGGGCGTTGGGTACAATGCGCGCTGTTCGTTTGTGGCCTGACGGTCTGACAGGGGGCGGGGATGGAGCAAGAGACGTGGCGGATTCTCATCGTCGAGGACGATCGACGGCTGGCCGAGCTGACGCAGGAATACCTGCAGAGCAGTGGCGGCTTCGAGGTGTCGATCGAATCGGATGGCGCCTGCGCCGCCGAGCGCATCATCGCGGAGCGTCCGGATCTGGTGGTGCTCGATCTGATGCTGCCCGGCGAGGATGGCCTGTCGATCTGCCGGCGTGTGCGTGACCGCTACGATGGCCCGATCCTCATGCTCACCGCGCGGGCCGACGATCTGGATCAGGTGTTGGGGCTGGAAACCGGCGCCGACGACTATGTCTGCAAGCCGGTGCGTCCGCGTCTGTTGCTGGCGCGCATCCGCGCCTTGCTGCGTCGTCAGCCGCCAGAAGCACCGACCAATGCCAAGCGCCTGCAGTTCGGCCCGTTGGTGATCGACAGCGCGTTGCGCGAAGCCTGGCTGCGCGAACAGCAGATCGAACTGACCGGCGCCGAGTTCGACCTGCTCTGGCTGCTGACCTCCAACCCCGGACGCATTCTTTCCCGTGAAGAAATCTTCGCCGAGCTGCGCGGCATCGAATACGACGGTCAGGACCGCTCCATCGATGTGCGTATTTCGCGTATCCGCCCCAAGATCGGTGACGATCCCGATCATCCGCGGCTGATCAAGACGGTGCGCGGCAAGGGCTATCTGTTTGTTTCCGAAGCTGCCGTGGCGATGGTGTAGCGCCGCCGCCCATGAATTCGATCTTCCTGCGCATCTATGGCGGCATGCTGGGGGTGCTCGTGCTGGTGGCGCTGCTCGGCGCCGGCGGCCTGCACCTGCTCAACCAGTACCGCGCGGACGATCACCGCGAGCGCCTGGCCAGCGGCACCTTCCGCCTGATGGCGCACAACATGAGCAGCATGACGCCGATCGAGCGGCGCCAGGCGGCGAACCTCTGGGGGCGGCTGCTGGGCATACCGCTGCGGGTGCGCACGCTGGATGACGTTCGCCTGGAAAGTCGCCTGGAGGCGCGCCTGCTGCGTGGGCAGGTGCTGGTCGAGCAGATCCGACCGCAGAGCACCACGGTCTTCAGCCTGGTCAGTGCACGGGATCGCCTGGTGCTTACCGGTGAAGTCGAGCAGCTCAGCGAACAGCTGGCGCGCGCCACCATCTATCTGCTGATCGACGAGCTGATCCGCTATCCCGAAGCCGAACAGCCGCAGCGCTTGGCCGCGCTCAAGCAGGCGCGTGGTTTCGGCTTCAATCTGGAATTGCTGACCCGCGACAGCGCCAACCTCGATGACGACCAGCGTCGGCGGCTGGACGAGGGCGACACGGTGATGGCGCTCGCTCGCGGCGGTGATGCCGTGCGGGTGTTTGCGGCTATCGCCGGCACCGGCTGGATCATGCAGCTCGGTCCGTTGTACCAGATGAATCCCTATCCGCCGCAGTTGCTGATCTTGATCGGCCTGCTCGGCCTGTCGTTGATCGGTCTTACCGTGTACCTGCTGGTGCGCCAGCTGGAGCAGCGCCTGAGCGTGCTGGAAGGTGCGGCGACCCGTATCGCCGCGGGCAATCTGGAAACCCGCGTGCCGGATGTCGGTACCGATTCGGTCGGGCGCCTGGCGGCGGCGTTCAACGGGATGGCCAGGCATCTGCAGCGTTTGCTGGCGGTGCAGCGGGAGATGGTCAGCGCGGTGGCCCATGAACTGCGCACGCCGGTCGCGCGCCTGCGTTTCGGCCTGGAAATGAGCGCCGAGGCGCAGACCGACGAGGCCCGGCGCAAGTACCTGGAAGGCATGGACGGCGATATCGACGACCTCGATGCGCTGGTCGATGAAATGCTGGTGTATTCGCGGTTGGAGCGCGGCTCGCCGACCCTGCATTTCCTGCAGGTCGACCTGGGTGGGCTGGTCGATCAGGTGATCGGTGAGCTGGCGCCGTTACGTCCCGATGTCAGCGTCAGCCGTGGCGAATGCACAACGGCAGCCGATGGCAGTTGCTGGGCCGAGGCGGAGCCGCAATACCTGCGCCGCGCCCTGAGCAACCTGATCAACAACGCCATGCGCCATGCCGAGAGTCGGGTGCAGGTCAGCTTCGCCATCGATGGGCAAACGGTGCGGCTGGAGGTGGACGACGATGGCCCCGGCGTGCCGGAAGCGGATTGGGAAAAGGTCTTCACCCCGTTCCTGCGCCTGGACGACAGCCGTACCCGCGCCTCGGGCGGACACGGGCTGGGCTTGTCCATCGTGCGGCGGATCATCTACTGGCACGGCGGTCGCTCGCAGCTGGGGCACAGCGACCTGGGCGGCGCGCGTTTCAGCCTGGTCTGGCCGCGGCGCAGGGCGGACCGAGCAGCGGCTGGCTGAAGCCAGCGCAGCTCGACCCAATCTCTCAAAGCAGTCCGAACACCTTTTTCGCCAGGCTGGTGGCCGCGGCGGCGGGGTTCTTGCGAATGCTCGCTTCCTGCTCGGCGATCACGGTGAACAGGCCATCGAGCGCCTGTTCGGTGACATAGCTTTCGATATTCGCGTAACTGCCGTTCATGCCAGCCGGCACCTTGGCGGCGACGGCGTTGTACTGCTGCGCCAGGCCGACCTGGTCGGTGGCCTGTTTGACGATGGGCAGAAATTTCGCGCGAATCTGCTCGCGGCTGGATTGGTCGAGGTACTGGGTGGCCGAGTCATCGCCACCGGCAAGAATGGCCTTGGCGTCCTGCACGGTCATCTTGCGCACGGCATCCAGCAGCAGTTGCTGGGCTTCCGGCACGGCCTTCTCGGCGGCGAGGTTCATGCTGTTCTCCAGCTGCTCGACCTGCGCACCCATGCCGAGCATCTTCAGCATCCGCGAGGCCTTGCCGATGTTGCCCGGCAGCTCGATACGCACGTCCGGATCGCTACTGAAACCGCCAGGGCGACCGAGCTGCTGCACGGCGACCTTGGCGCCCTGGCTCAAGGCATCCTTGAGGCCGGCGCTGGCGTCGCTCTGGGTCAGGTCGGAAAGTGAAAGGGCGAAAGCGCTGGCGGAAAGTGCCAGGCCTGCAACGAGAGTGGTGATGCGCAACATGGCGTTAACCTCATGATCATTGAATGGTGCGGAAGCAGCGGGCTACTAACTGCCGTATGGTCTGGCGCCGATGCTAAAGCAATGCCGGGCAAGGCGCAGGCGTTTACCAGCAGTATGGGTCAGGCAGGCGGGGGACAGGTTGTTACTGATGCGCTAAGGTTGCGGCCCCCGTCGTTATGGAGCCGACTCGCATGATCCGTCCCTTTCGCCCCGATGACCTGGAGCCGGTGCTGGCGATCTGGCAGGCTGCATCGATCCGCGCCCATGACTTCATTGCCCCGGCGTTCTGGGCGTCGAAGCTGGATGACATGCGTGATATCTATCTGCCGGCGGCGCAGATCTGGGTCGATGAGCGTGAAGACGAGGTGCTGGGATTCGTCGCGCTGGTCGGGGACGTCCTGGCGGCGATCTTCGTGGCGCCGAGCGCCCAGGGCAGCGGTATCGGCTCGGCGCTGATCGAGCAGGCCAAGACCGTGCGTGAGCGGCTCGAGCTGACGGTCTACAGCGCCAATTCCGCCAGCGTCGCCTTCTATCGCCGACATGGCTTTGCCGTGATCAGCGAACAGTTAGACCCGCACACCGGCCATCCTGAACTGGCGATGGCCTGGCAGCGGGACTGACCGCGTCAGGCGGCCTCGGGAGGCGTCGAATCGGAATCGTCGTGATGACGTTCCAGTGCCACCTGACGGATCGACAGGCGAATCTCCGCCGGTAGCACGCGCTTGGCTGCGCCCTCGGCCAGTTCCGCGAGCTTTTCGTGATAGCCGAGGCGGCCGTTTTCGTCCGGGCTGACCACGCCCTGTTCCTGCATGCTCTGGATGAAATGGCGGAACAGCGCCTTGTCGAAGAACTCCGGCGCGTTCAGCCCATGCAGGATCGACAGGCGCTGGGCCATGACCGTGCAGAGGTTTTCCAGCTCCTCGGCGCTCAGGCTGTGCTGGCCACTGTTGAGCAGCAGCGAGGTGGCCATGTAGAAGCGCTGCAGGGTCTGCACCACGACGCGAGCGAGAAGAGTGAGCAGGACGAACTGCCGCGAGCTCGGGGCCGGGCGCACGTAGTGGTTGCCGTCCACCTTGAGCAGGCCGCGCTCGACGAAGGCCGCCAGCCACTGGTCGACCACGGCTTCCAGCTCCTCGACTTCCCAGCGCATGAACAGCTCGGCACGCAGGTACGGGTACAGCGCCTCGGTGAAGCGCTGGATCTGCTCGCGGCTGATGCGCGAGCTGCTCTGGAAGAAGCTCGCCAGCAGTGCCGGCAACGCGAAGATGTGCATCACGTTGTTGCGGTAGTAGGTCATCAGGACGGCGTTCTGCTCGTCCAGATAGAGGATGTTGCCCAGCGCGTCCTTCTGTTCGGCGAGCAGGTCGAGGCTCTTCACGTACGCGATCAGCGCGTTGCCGTCGCCTTCCGGCAGCGTGGTGTGCGGCGAGTAGGGCACCGCACGTAACAGCGCCTGATAGAGATCGAGAATCCGCGCCAGGGATTGCTGGTCCAGGGCCTGGCGGCTGGTGGAGAGCATCGCCAGCGCCACCAGGTTGACCGGGTTGACTGCCGCCGCCTCGTTCAGGCGCTGGGCAATGCGCTCGGCCAGGCGATTGGTGGCGTCGTTCAGCCATTCGGGACGGTAGTCCGGCGCGTAGGTCTGCTGGCGCCAGCCAGGCTGCTCCTGGTCGAGGAATTCGTTGAGCTTGAGCGGTTCGCCGAAGTTGACCCAGACCTGGCCGAAGCGCTGCTTGAGCGCACCGATGACCTTGAAGATGTCGAAGATCGATTCCTTCTTCTTCGCCGCGCCGCGCAGTTCACCCAGGTAGGTGCGGCCTTCCAGCACGCGCTCGTAGCCGATGTAGACCGGCACGAACAGGATCGGCAGGCGTGACGAGCGCACGTAGCTGCGCAGGGTCAGGGCCAGCATGCCGGTCTTGGGTTGCAGCATGCGGCCAGTGCGCGAACGGCCGCCCTCGACGAAATACTCGACGGGGAAGCCGCGGGTGAACAGGTTGTGCAGGTATTCGTTGAACACCGAGGTGTACAGCGGGTTGCCCTTGAACGAGCGGCGCATGAAGAAGGCGCCACCGCGGCGCAGCAGGCTACCAATGACTGGCATGTTGAGGTTGATGCCGGCGGCGATGTGCGGCGGCGTCAGGCCGTTGCGGAACAGCAGGTAGGACAGCAGCAGGTAGTCGATATGGCTGCGATGGCAGGGGACGTAGATCACCTCGTAGCCGCGCACGGCTTCCTGCAGCGGCTCGATATGGTTGACGCGGATGCCGTCGTAGATCTTGTTCCAGAACCAGGACAGCACCACTTCGAGGAAGCGCACGGCGGTGTAGGCGTAGTCCGAGGCCACCTCGTTGCCGTAGCGCAGCGCCCTGGCTTCGGCCCGCTCGATGGAAAAGTTCTCGCGCTCGGCCTCGTCGCGAATCGCCTGCCGGACCTGCGGTGCGTGCACCAGGCCCTTGACCAGATTGCGCCGGTGCGACAGGTCGGGGCCGATCACGGCGGTCTTCTGGTTGCGGAAGTGCACGCGCAGCATGCGATGGACCATGCGCAGGGTGCGCTCGTGGCCCTTGTTCAGTGCGATCAGCTCGTTGAGCTGGATCGGTGCGGAGAACTGCACGCGGGTCTTGCGCCCCAGAACCAGGATGCTGAGCAGTTTGCGCAGGCGCCCGGTGACCGCCCAGCTGTCGGCGAACAGCAGCTTCCAGGCGCTGGTCTCGCGATTCGGCGACTGCCCCCAGAACACGCTGACCGGGATGATCTGCGCGTTTTCCACCGCGTTGTGCTCCAGTGCGCCGACCAGCCGGACCAGCGTTGGCGGCGCCACCAGACGCGTGCGTCGGCCAAACCAGCTCGTTGCCGGATTGAGAAAGAAGAACGCGGCCGGCTCGACGTGGTCGCCCACCGCCACATCGGCCACCGGGCGTGGTAACCCGGCCTTGCTGCACTCGACGTCCAGCACCGCGAGATCGCTCAGCGAGGGTTGCTGCAGCACGTAGAACACCGGCTTGCTGCGGTCCAGCTTGAGGGTGAAGGCAGACTGGTTGATGGTCTCCGAGCGCACCCAGAAGTACAGCACGCGGCGCAATACGGAGAAGATCAGACGGCGAAGGGGGGAGCGAGTCATACGGCAGATTCGGCTATGGAAGGGGCAATGCCCTCGAAGGCGGCAAGTGTGCCGCAAGCGGGGAGGGCGGGCAAAACTCTCTGCCGGCGAACCGCCAGCGATCGGCAGGGCTACTCGGCGCCCGGATTCTCTGCGCAGACCTAACGCGGACACTGGAGTGTGAGGCGTAAATGGGGCGATTGGATGCGCTGTTTGAGGCTGCGCCTATCGGGCCGATAGGGAAATTCCGTACGCGCCATTTCAGCCGCAGTCCGGGTAGCTAGAAACCGCTTGGTTGCTGCGCTGGCGCCGTTTTCAGCCTCGTTCCTGCAGCCCTGAAAACGCCGCCCTGGCCTTTTGTTCGTTCATGAGCTCGGTGCTAGGTTGTTTCAAGCGGCGCCTGATCGCGTCATCGACAACCGTGAGGAGCAGAATATGAACGAAGAGACTGGCGAAAAGGCGGGCGGTGTATGCCCATTCGGTCATGGCGCTGGTGCGCCCCGCAAACGCCCGGGCAATCGCGACTGGTGGCCTGAAGCACTGAGCCTCACGTCGCTCAACCAGCATTCGCCACGTTCCAATCCCTACGGTGGCGATTTCGACTATGCCGCGGAATTCAACTCCCTCGATCTCGACGCTGTGATTGCTGATCTTCACCAGGTGATGACCGATTCCCAGGACTGGTGGCCGGCGGATTTCGGCCATTACGGCGGGCTGTTCATTCGCCTGGCCTGGCACAGCGCCGGCACCTATCGGATCACCGATGGCCGCGGCGGCGCCGGTGGCGGACAGCAGCGTTTCGCACCGCTCAACAGCTGGCCGGACAACGCCTCGCTGGACAAGGCTCGGCGCCTGCTCTGGCCGATCAAACAGAAGTACGGCCGTAAAATTTCCTGGGCGGACCTTTACGTGCTCACGGGAAACGTGGCGCTGGAATCCATGGGCTTCAAGACCTTTGGTTTTGCCGGCGGACGCGCGGATACCTGGGAGCCGGAAGAGCTCTTCTGGGGCCCCGAAGGCACCTGGCTGGGTGATGAACGCTACAGTGGCGAGCGGCAATTGCATCCGGGGCTGGGCGCGGTGCAGATGGGTTTGATCTACGTGAACCCGGAAGGCCCCAACGGCAACCCCGACCCCAAAGCTTCGGCCATCGATATTCGCGAAACCTTCGGCCGCATGGCGATGAACGACTATGAAACGGTGGCGCTGATCGCCGGGGGCCACACCTTCGGCAAGACCCACGGCGCGGGTGACCCTTCGCTATTGGGGCCAGACCCGGAAGGCGCCCTGATCGAAGACCAGGGCCTGGGTTGGCGCAGCAGGTTCCAGTCCGGTGCCGGTGCAGACGCCATTACCTCGGGCCTGGAAGTCATCTGGAGTCAGACCCCGACGCAGTGGTCCAACTACTTCTTCGAGAACCTGTTCAACTTCGAATGGGAGCTGACCCAGAGCCCGGCTGGCGCGCATCAGTGGGAAGCCAAGGACGCACCGGAAATCATTCCAGACCCCTTCGACCCGAACAAAAAGCGCAAGCCGACCATGCTCACCTCGGACCTGGCGCTGCGTTTCGACCCGATCTACGAAAAAATCTCCCGCCACTTCCTGGAAAACCCGGACGAGTTCGCCGATGCCTTCGCCAAGGCGTGGTTCAAGCTCACCCACCGCGACATGGGGCCCATCGGCCGCTACCTCGGGCCACTGGTGCCGCAGGAAAAGCTGATCTGGCAGGACCCGATTCCCGAACGTGACCACCCGGTGATCGACGAGGCGGACATCGCCGCGCTGAAGCAGCAGCTGCTCGGTATGGGCTTTTCCGTGTCCGAGCTGGTGTCGGTAGCCTGGGCTTCGGCCGCCACCTATCGCGGATCGGACAAGCGCGGAGGCGCCAACGGTGCTCGTATCCGCTTCGCGCCGCAGAAGGATTGGGAGATCAACAACCCAGCCCTGCTGGATCGCGTGCTGCAGAAAATCGGCGAGATCCAGAACACGTTCAACGGCTCGGCCAGCGGGGGCAAAAAGGTCTCCATGGCGGACCTGATCGTGCTCGCCGGCTGCGCTGCCATCGAGAAAGCGGCACAGGACGGCGGCGTGGCCGTCACCGTGCCCTTCACGCCAGGGCGGATGGATGCGCTCGAAGAGTGGACCGATGGGCCCTCGTTCGAAGCGCTGCGGCCGGTCGCCGATGGCTTCCGCAACTACTACCACGAGTCCCACTTCATGGCGCCCGAGGAAGCGCTGGTCGACAAGGCCCACCTGCTACGGCTGAGCGCGCCGGAAATGACCGTGTTGGTCGGCGGCATGCGTGTGTTGGGCACCAATGCGGATGGCGGCAGGGAAGGCGTCTTCACCAAGCGCGTGGGCACGCTTTCGAACGACTTCTTCGTCAACCTGCTGAGCATGCAGAACGAGTGGGTCGCGACTGAGCACAAGAACCGCTTCCAGGGCCTCGACCGCAAGACCCGCCAGCCCACCTGGACCGCCACCCGCGTGGACCTCATCTTCGGCGCGCAATCGGAGCTGCGTGCCCAGGCTGAGGTATACGGAATGGCCGACGGCAACGAGAAGTTCGTGCAGGACTTCGTCAAAGCCTGGGACAAGGTAATGAACGTGGACCGGCTCGATATCGGCAAGCCCGCCGATAATTTCAGCCAGAAGCTCTCAGCCTAGAGCTCGCGGCGGCGCCATCAGGCGCCGCCACGGGGTAGCTGCTGCTTTCGAGCCTGCCATCCGGTTCGGGCTCGGGAGCCGACATAGGCTCCGGCGAGAAAGACCAGGGAGCACAGCAGCACGAACACCAGCCCGACGGGGAGCAATGGCCCGGTCGGCAACCATCCGAGCAGATACAGAATTTGCCCGGCCACACAGCCAACGTAGAGCGGCCACAAGGGTTTCGGCGCGATAGAGCCACACAAGCAGCCACCCAGGGCCAGCGCTACGGTGTAGTACAGGCCGCCGGCATCCCAGGGCTCGACGTGGCCCGTCAGCAGCGGCGACAGGCTCCAGATCGCCGCACCGGCCAACGTGGCGAGAAGAAACGAACGCAACACGGATCGCTTCATGCTCGGCCGGTCGGATACAGCCGCCATGCCGCGGCGTTATTGCGCATCGACCGTTGACCGCGTCGAGTACCAGGCGTGAATCAGCCCGGCCTGGTAGAACAGGACGGGGTCGGTGAAGCCGCCGGATTCGATGATCGCTGCGACCCGCTCGCGAGGCAGCACCGCCACATCGCGGGAGTAGGCTGCGCGCATCTGCTCCACGCCGGCGGCCGGGATGCGAGCCACGGTCATCATGTTCATCCAGGTTTCGAGCAGCGCCGTGTATTCGGCCGAGGCGATATCCGATGCCAGGTCGGAGCTGGCCAGGCGTGCGCCCGGGCGAAGCCGGCTAGCGATGGCACGGAAAAACTCCGCACGGGCCCCAGGCTCCAGAATGAATTGCGACACCAGAAAGCACGTCGCGGCATCGAAGGCGTCCTGCTCGGGCAGCGATTGCAGATAGCCCTCATGAAACTGGCAGCGATCGGCGTAGCCGCCCTCGATCGCCTTGTTGCGGCACACCTCGAGCATTGCACCGGAGGGCTCGACGGCGGTGAAGCTCCAGCGCGGGAAGCGCCTCGCCAGGTATGCGATTTCCTCGCCGGTGCCGGCACCGACGCACAGAATCCGGGCATCGGCTGGGAGGTCGGCAAACACGGCTTCCAGAAGGAAATGCAGGGCCTCGCGAATCGGCGCGGTTCTCGCCCAGCGCTCGTCGTAGCTGGTTGCCTGCTGGTCGAAGATGGCCTTGATTTCATCGTTGCGCATGGCGGATTTCCCAGGAGGTTGTTCAGGATGGGCGCCTAGGCGCACCACCCGGGTTGCTGCTGAGTTGCTTCAGTCCGCCGGCAGAATGCCTTTGGCTCGCAATGCGTTCAGGGCGATCTGCTGACGCAACGGCAGGTCCCTGACGGTTCGGGTGTCCAGGTTCAAGGCGAACAGCCAGGTATTCTCACCAGTCTCCACGTAGCCGATGTACCAGCCGGTGCCTGGCGTGCTGCGGGCGGCCCAGCCGGTCTTGGCGTAAAGACGATAGTCCTTGGCGGCTTCGGTGAGCATCACCGTCTTCAATGTGTCGTAACTGCTGGTGCGGTACGGCAGGCTGCGCGCGGTCACGCGTTTGAGCAGCTCGATCTGTTGCTCTGCGCTGATGGTCAGCGAGCCATCCAGCCAGAACTCGGTAGCGTTGAAGGGCTCGCGCAGCTGGCCGTAATGCGCCTGGCGGATGTGTGGCGGATAGTCTGCCGCACCCACCCGCCGCGCCAGCCACTGATAGCACCAGACGCAACTGACCTGGAAGGCGCTCTTCAGCGTCTGGTCCCGGTTCCAGTCCTCGATCTCGTAACGGGTGTTGTCCCACGGGATGATCTCGTCGGCGCCGGCGATGGCGCCTTCCTCCAGCGCGATCAGCGTATTCAGCACCTTGAATGTGGAGGCGGCGGTGAACGGCTGCTTCGCGCGGGCTTCGTTGTGAACGTAGCGCTGGCCGGTTTCAGCCGATTCGATCACCAGTGTTCCGCCCACGCCAACCTCGTCGAACAGCCGGGCGATATCGGCATCTTCCGCATGAGCGAAGCCGGAAAAGCCGAGGAACAGAAGCGCGAGGAACAGCTGAGGCATTGAAGAATATCCGTAGGGTGGGGATGAGGGTCCGGCTATGCGCGTGCCGTTCTAACAGGGTTTCCAGCGAAGTCCAGCCAATCGTGAATGAACGGTCATTCCGCTGCAGCCAACTGCGCCGCAAAGCGTTCGCGATCCAGTCGATACAGGCAGTGCCGGCGAAGCGGATGGCCGATTGGCACCCCTGGATGCTCGAACTCCTCCGTTTCACGCATGCCAAGGCGCTCCATCAGCGCACGTGAGCGCCGGTTCTCGATAGCGGTGAAGGACAGGATTTCAGAAAGATCGAGCCGGCCGAACCCCACTTCAAGCGCGGCCCGCGCAGCCTCGCTGGCCAATCCCTGGCCCCAGTAATCAGCGGCCAGACGCCAGCCGATTTCCACGCACGGCGAGAACGGCAAAGCTGCCGCCGGTGTATGAAGGCCAACGAAGCCGATGAATGTGCCGCTGGCCTTCAGCTCGACTACCCAGAACCCCCAGCCGCGTTCTTCGATCAGCGCCTGGCAGCGGTCAGCCATTGCATCGCTCTCTGCCCGGCTGAGCAGGGCGGGGAAGTGCCGCATGACCCTGGGGTCCGCATTCATCGTGGCGAACGGTGCGCGATCAGCTGGCGTCCATTGCCGTAAGAGCAGACGTGTGGTCTGGAATTCGATCGGATCGGTCACTGCGAGTCGTTCATCCGGGGGTGTTTGTAGCTTCAGCAATCTATTGACGCTGTTCTAGCAGATGCTTCGCCACAGCCTCAAATGCCGGCAACGAGGTGGGGTCGTTTGCTGCGTTGCCCGCCACTGGATGGCTGGCGAACCGTGCGATCACCATCTCCGCCAGCGGATCTACATAAATCGCTTGTCCGTGGACCCCGCGGGCCATGAAAGCGCCATGCTCGTTATGGCTGACCCACCACATGTTGCGGTAGCTCCAGCCGGGTAGCAGTCGATAACCGGCTTTCGCAAAGTCGTCTCGATTTGCTCCACCACGGATATCTGCCACGACTTCCGGCGGCAGGATCTGAGTGCCGTTGTATCGACCTTCGTTACGCATCATTTCGCCAAAGCGCACAAGGTCGCGCAGGCTGGCATTCAGGCCGCCACCGGCAAACGGCGTACCGATGGAGTCTACCGACATGTAGGCATCCTGTTCCGCGCCCAATCGGCTCCAGATGCGCTCCGACAACAGCTGTGCGACGTTCTGGCCGCTCACTCGCGCAATTACCCAGCCGAGAGCGTCGGAATTTGCGGTGCGGTAATGAAAGGCCTCGCCATGGCGACCTTGCGGTTTGACCGTTTGCAGAAATTCGTAATAGGTCCGTGGCCCCTGGTAATCAGCGGGTTTCGGCAGCGGATTGCCGGCGGCGGCGTGCGCCCATACTTCGGCCTTGGGGTCCGCATAATCCTCGCTGAAGTGAATGCCGGTGGTCATATCCATCAGCTGACGCACGCTGGCATCGCCAAAACCCGACGCTGCCAGCTCGGCAACGTAATCAGCGACCAGACGTTCGGGATCCAGCTTTTCTTCGGCCACAAGAAGCGCCGCCAATGTACCGGTGAAGGTTTTCGTAATCGACATGGCAGCATGCTGTCCTTGCGGCTTCAATATGCCGAAATAGCGCTCGTACACCAATTTCCCTCGGTGAAGGATGATGATGCCGTCGGTGTAATTGGCTTGCAGCGATTGCTGCCAGGTCATTGGCTCGCCCCCACCAAGAGGGACGAATGTCAGCGCATCGATCTCGTTGCTTGGCTGGTGCTCGAGTAGTGAAGACTCACCTAGGCCGCGTGAGACATTGACGGTAGGCATCAGCTGTCGAAAATTGGCGACGCTCCAGCGCATCTGCGGGAAGCGAAAATAGCTGCCATCCTCGAAGCGCAGGATTCGATCAGCCGGTGGCGGCGAGCCAACCATCCATCCCATTGTCGCTGGATCACTGGTTTGTGCGTCTGGAAACTCCGTAGGCTCACTGGCGTACGCTGAGCACGCCATGGCGCCAAACAAACAGCAGAGATGTACTTTCGCTAGCTCTCTGGACCTGCGTAGTTTCATGGTTTGTCCTTGCTAATGGCTTGGCGTTTCGCGGCATGCCGGCCTGGAAGTCTCACAATCTCTGCCGGCATTCTGGGCGTCTGCGATCCGTGCGGCATGGCCTTATAGCGAATTGCGCGCAGAGCGGTGATGACCAGCGTAGTCCTCTCAGTCTAGGGACTGGTTGCATTCGTCGGGTTGCTGTTCTTATAGTGCCGCCGGCATTTTTGCAGGACCTGGCTCGGGTCGCGCGGCGGCACGCCAGGGCCTTTGGTGCACTGGTGAGAGTCCATGATCGAAATAAGCAACCTGACCAAGCGTTTTGCCCAGCACACCGCGGTCGACGACCTGTCATTCCAGGTCCAGCGCGGCGAGGTGCTGGGATTTCTCGGCCCGAATGGTGCCGGCAAGTCCACCACTATGAAGATGCTGACCGGCTTTCTCGCGCCGACGTCGGGCACGGCGAGCGTCCTCGGCCACGACATTCGCACCCAGACCCTGCAGGCCCAGCGGCAGATCGGTTATCTGCCCGAAGGCGCGCCCTGCTACGGCGACATGACGGTGCGCGGTTTTCTCGAGTTCATCGCTGAAGTCCGCGGCTTCCGTGGTGCGGACAAGCGCCAGCGGGTCGAAGCCGCGGTCGCCCAGGTGGAGCTGGAGAACGTGCTGGGGCAGTCCATCGAGACGCTGTCCAAGGGCTTCAAGCGTCGCGTCGGCCTGGCCCAGGCGATCCTGCACGATCCGCAGGTGCTGATTCTCGACGAGCCCACCGATGGCCTCGATCCGAACCAGAAACACCAGGTGCGTCAGCTGATCCAGGGGCTGGCGCAGGACAAGATTGTCATCATCTCCACGCATATCCTCGAAGAGGTCAGTGCGGTCTGCACCCGCGCGGTGGTCATCGCCCAGGGCCGACTGGTGGCCGACAGCACGCCGCTGGAGCTGGAGAGCCGGTCGAAATATCACCAGGCCGTCACGCTGGTCAGCGACGGTCCGCTGGACGACGTTGCCCTGGCCGCGTTGCCCGGCGTGGCCGGTGTCGAATTCAACGAGCCCGAGCACAGCCTGACGTTGCTGGCGCAGCCGGGGCAGGTGATTTTCCCCCAGGTCAGTGCGCTGATCGCCCAGCATGGCTGGGTGGTGAAGGAGCTGGACGTCGAACGCGGCCGGTTGGATGAGGTGTTCCGTAACCTGACTCGCGGGGAGTCGCTATGACCCAGTTGCCGGTTATCTTCAAGCGCGAGCTGGGCAGCTATTTCGCCACGCCGCTGGCCTACGTGTTCATCGTGATCTTCCTGGTGCTCTCCGGGGTGTTCACCTTCTACCTGGGCGGTTTCTACGAGCGCGGCCAGGCCGACCTCACGCCGTTCTTCAGCTTCCATACCTGGCTGTACCTGTTCCTGGTGCCGGCGATCGCCATGCGCCTGTGGGCGGAGGAGCGCAAGTCCGGCTCGATCGAGCTCTTGATGACGCTGCCGATCACCCGCTTCGAGGCGGTTACCGGCAAGTTCCTCGCCGCCTGGGTATTCGCTGGCATCGCGCTGCTGCTGACCTTCCCGATGGTCATCACCGTCAATTACCTGGGCGAGCCGGACAACGGTGTGATCGTCGCTGGTTATTTCGGCAGCTGGCTGCTGGCGGGTGCGTTTCTGGCGATCGGCTCGTGCATGTCGGCGCTGGCGAAGAACCAGGTGATCGCCTTCATCCTCGCGGTGGCGGTGTGTTTCCTGTTCATCGTCAGCGGCCTGCCGATGGTGCTGGATGCCTTCGCCTGGGCGCCGCAGTGGCTGATCGATGCGGTGGCTTCGCTGAGCTTCCTGATCCGTTTCGATTCCATCAGCAAGGGTGTGATCGACCTGCGTGACCTGCTGTATTTCGTCACGCTGATCGTCGCCTGGCTGGCTGCCACTGCCGTGGTCGTCGATCTGAAGAAAGCCGCCTGAGGGAACAGACATGAAACGAATCATCTATTCCGGTGCCGGGCTGCTGCTGATCGCACTGGCATTTCTGCTGTTCAACGGCGTGTCCGGCATGCTGTTCACCAATGCGCGGCTCGACCTGACCGAGCAGAAGCTCTACACCATTTCCGAGGGCACCGAGCGCATTCTTGACGGCCTGAAGGAACCGATCGAACTGCACTTCTTCTACTCGGACGAGACCTCCAAGGAGCTGGTGGCGCTGCGCAACTACGCACGTCGCGTCGAGGAGATGCTCAAGGCCTACGAGCGGGCCTCCGCTGGCAAGCTCAAGCTGCATGTGATCGACCCGCAGCCGTTCTCCGAAGAGGAGGACCGTGCCGCCGAGTTCGGCCTGCAGGCGGTGCCGCTCAACCAGGGCGGCGACAAGATCTACTTCGGCCTCGCCGGCACCAATGCCGAGGGCAGCACGCAGATCATTCCGTTCTTCCCGCTGGATCAGGAAGAGTTTCTCGAGTACGAGATCAGCCGCCTGGTGCAGGGCCTGGCTAGTGGCGAGCTGCCGGTGGTCGGCGTGCTGTCAGGGTTGCAGCTGACCGGCGGTTTCGACATGCGGACTCAGCAGGCGACGCCGCCGTGGATGGTGCTGGAGGAAGTCCGCCAGCTGTTCCATATCGAAAGCCTGCGCCGCGATGTGGACATGATCCCGACCAACGTCTCGGTGTTGCTGCTGATTCACCCGAAGGATCTGCCCGAGCAGACGCTGTACGCCATCGACCAGTTCGTCCTGCGTGGCGGCAAGCTGCTGGTATTCGTCGATCCGCACAGCGAGGCCGATCCGGGCATGGGCATCGGTCCAGGAGAATTCGGCGAGGAGCGTCCGTCCGACCTCGAGCCACTGTTCAAGGCCTGGGGCGTGCGCATGGTGCCGCAACAGGCGCTGGTCGATGCAGCCTACGCGATGTCGGTTGGCGTCGGTGCGGAGCGCCGTCCGGTGCGCCACGCAGGCTGGTTGAGCCTGCCGCGCAACGCGCTGGATCAGGATGACGTGACCACCGCCGCGCTGGAAAACATCACCATCGCCAGCGCCGGCATTCTGGAGCCGCTGGAGGACGCGACGACGCGCTTCACGCCGCTGTTCGGCAGTTCCGACTACGCCATGCCGGTGGAGGCCGAGCGCTTCGCCACGCTGGACAACCCGGAAACCCTGCTGCTTGGTCTCGAGCCGACCGGCGAGCGCTACACCCTGGCGGCGCGCATCCAGGGGCCGGCGAAAACTGCCTTTCCGGACGGCATCGAAGGCCGTGAAGAGGGCATCAAGGAAAGCCAGAACATCAACGTGATCGCCGTCGCCGATACCGATCTGCTGAGTGACCGCATGTGGGTGCAGGTGCAGGACTTCTTCGGCCAGCGCGTTCCGCAGCCGTGGGCGGACAATGGCGCGTTCGTGATCAATGCGCTGGACAACCTTTCCGGCACCGATGCGCTGATCAGCGTGCGTTCGCGTGGTCGCTTCACCCGTCCGTTCGTGATGGTAGAAACCTTGCAGCGCGAGGCCGAAGATCGTTTCCGCGAGAAGGAAGAAGTGCTGCAGCAGCGCCTGGCTGATACCGAGCAGCAACTGGCCGAGCTGCAGAGTCCGGACCCGGAGCAGGCGCTGGAGCTGACGGCTGAGCAGGAGCAGGCGTTGCGTCAGTTCCAGCAGGAGAAGGCGCGTATCCGCAAGGAGTTGCGTGAGGTGCGCTACCAGCTCAATGCCGATATCGAAGCGCTGGGGCGTACGCTGAAGTTCGCCAACATCGCGCTGGTGCCCTTGCTTCTGACCCTGGGCGTGCTCGCCTTGTGGCTATGGCGACGCCGCCGGAGCGCCTGAACAGAGCACCCGTTCCGGCATTGGCCGGGGCGGGTGAGGGTGTCAAATCCGCAGCGGAAAAAAGAGGCTGACAGCGAAAATCGTTGTTTTATACTCCGGCAACGGTCGCGTTCGAGTCGCATTTGCGCCGGAGCCGAATGCACGAAGGCCTGACCGTCGACCCCTCTTCTGAGGAATAACAAAAAGCGAGTTGGAGAAGTGGTAATGGCTGAGCGCGAGACCGGAACCGTCAAGTGGTTCAACGATGCAAAAGGCTATGGATTCATTCAGCGGGGTAATGGCGCCGACGTGTTCGTGCATTACCGCGCGATCCGTGGCGACGGCCACCGCTCGCTGGCCGAAGGGCAGCAGGTGGAGTTTTCGGTAACCCAGGGCCAGAAGGGCCTGCAGGCCGAAGACGTCGCCGGCGTGTAACTTCGGTTGCACAATGACAAAGCCCGTCCAAGTGACGGGCTTTGTTTTGCTATCCGGTGGTTTCGGTCCACCACGGATGAGCGATACGGCCGATGCCGATCAGCCCGTCCGCCAGACGATTTCCTCTTCACCGTCATCGCTGATGCGGATCCAGCGGTCGGCCTCTTCAACGGCTTCCTCTTCCTGCCAGCCGCCTGGCGCGCAGCGGATTTCCACACCCAAAGCCTGATACGCCGCGCGGGCGCAGGCGAGGTCATCGTCCCAGGGGGTGGCATCGCTTTCCAACAGCAGACAATGCCATTTGCCCACCGCCTTCGGCAGCCAGGTCACCGGAATGCCGGCGGCGCTGCACTTGAAGGTCTGGCCTTTCTGTTGCCAGGCGGAGCATGAGCCAATGGCTTGGGCCAGCCACTCGCCGACGGCCTCCTGACTGGCATCCCTGAGGTAGATCTCGATATCGGGTTGACGCATGGGCGACTGCCTTATGTGGTGGTGCGAGGTTTTGGTCGTAGGCAAATATACGAACGCTAGGGTGTGCGTTCGATCCAGTCGTAGCGTATCGCAACCCGCACGCTGAGGTGACTGTCGATCACGGCGGCGCGGCGCTCGGCGCTGGCGCGCCAGCCGTGCGGGGTCATCGCCAGCAGGTCGGCACGGGCCTGGGCGTTGTCCAGCTGCAGCTCGTAGCTGAGGGTTTCGCTGTGGGCCAGGCGCATGCCTTCGGGAATCAGCGACAGGTGCTTCTCGTCATCGTAGTCGCGTACCTCGTCGTAGAGCCGGGCGCGTAGCTCCCATAGGTGCTCGCGGGTCGGTCCCATGCGCAGCAGTCCGCCGCCGGGTGCGAGCAGGCGTTGCGCCTCCTGCCAGTCCAGCGGGCTGAACACGCTGGCGAGCAGGTCGCAGCTGGCATCGGCAAGCGGCACGCGGGCCATGCTCGCCACCAGCCATTCCAGTTGCGGCGCGCGTTTGCAGGCGCGCTTGACCGCTTCGCGGGAGATGTCCAGTGCATAGCCTTCGGCGTCCGGTAGTGCCTCGGCCAACTGGGCGGTGTAGTAGCCCTCGCCACAGCCGATGTCCAGCCAGCGCTGCGGCGCGCGTTCGGCGGCCAGCTCGGCGAGGCGTCGGGCCAGCGGCGCATAGTGGCCGCCGTCGAGAAAGCGTCGCCGTGCTTCGACCATGGCCTGGTTGTCGCCCGGATCGCGGCTGTTCTTGTGCTGCACCGGGAGCAGGTTCAGGTAACCCTGACGCGCGCGGTCGAAACGGTGGTTGGCCGCGCAGACCACACCGTTGTCGAGCGCGCTCAGCGGCGCCTGGCAGATCGGGCAGATCAGCATGCGAGCAGGTTCACCAGGGTCTGGTAGTAGATCTCGGTCAGCAGGTCGAGATCGCTGGCCAGGATGTGTTCGTCGACCTGGTGGATGGTCGCGTTGACCGGGCCGAGCTCGACCACCTGGGTGCCGAGGGTGGCGATAAAGCGCCCGTCCGAGGTACCGCCGCTGGTGGACGGCGTGGTCTCACGGCCGGTGACGCTGCGGATTGCCTTGGCCACGCCGTCGAGCAGCGCGCCCGGTTCGGTGAGGAACGGCAAGCCGGACAGTGCCCAGTCCACGTTCCAGTCCAGACCGTGCTTGTCGAGAATCGCGGCGGTGCGCTGCTTGAGCTGTTCGACGGTGGATTCGGTGGAGAAGCGGAAGTTGAACACCGCTTCCAGCGTGCCGGGAATGACGTTGGTGGCGCCGGTGCCGGCGTTCAGGTTGGAGATCTGGAAGCTGGTCGGCGGGAAGAAGGCATTGCCGTCGTCCCAGTGCTCTGCGGCGAGCTCAGCCAGCGCAGGCGCGGCCAGGTGGATGGGATTCTTCGCCAGATGCGGATAAGCCACATGGCCCTGCTGGCCACGTACGGTGAGGGTGCCGCCGAGTGAGCCGCGGCGGCCATTCTTCACCACGTCACCTACCAAGGCGGTGCTCGACGGTTCGCCGACGATGCACCAGTCCAAGCGCTGGCCACGCTCGCGCAGGCGCTCGACGACGGCCTTGGTGCCGTGGTGCGCAGGGCCTTCTTCATCACTGGTGATGAGAAAGGCGAGCTGCCCCTTGTGATTCGGGTGATCGGCGGTGAAGCGCTCCACTGCCACGACCATCGCCGCCAGGCTGCCTTTCATATCTGCCGCGCCACGGCCGTGGAGCATGCCCTGCTCGTCGATGCGCGCACTGAACGGCGGATTCTGCCAGGCCTGCAGCGGGCCCGTAGGGACCACGTCAGTGTGGCCGGCGAAGCACAGCACCGGGCCTTCGTTGCCGCGAATGGCCCAGAAGTTCTCCACGTCCTCGATATGCATCGGCTCGATGGCGAAGCCGCAGGCCGCCAGGCGCTGGCTCATCAGCCGCTGGCAGCCTTCATCCAGCGGCGTCACCGATGGGCGATTGATCAGCTCGCAGGCGAGTTCGAGCGTCGGGGAGAGGGCAGGCGCGGTCATCAGGGCTCCGGTGCGGCGGGGAAAGGGCGCCATATTAAAGCAAAGGCGCGGTTGCGGTGACGGCTGGATGCAGTGGCCGTGGCGTGCTGAGGTCTTATAATCGCCAGGTTTTTTCCGGGGAGTCGGCATGTCTATCGATGATCAGCGTTTCGGCGGTATTGCCCGCCTGTATGGCCGCGTCGGCCTCGAGCGGCTGACGGCTGCGCATGTCGCGGTGGTCGGCATCGGTGGCGTCGGCTCGTGGGCGGCCGAGGCGCTGGCGCGCAGCGGGGTAGGCGAGATCAGCCTGTTCGACCTGGACGATGTGTGCATCACCAATACCAACCGGCAGATTCACGCCCTCGATGGCGCAGTGGGCAAAGCCAAGGTCGACGAGATGGCCGCACGTATTCGCGCCATCAACCCGGCCTGCCAGGTTCATGCAGTGGCGGATTTCGTCACCCGCGAAACCATGGCCGAGTACATCACCGAAGACATGGACTGCGTCATCGACTGCATCGACAGCGTGCCGGCCAAGGCGGCGCTGATCGCCTGGTGCAAGCGCCGCAAGATCCAGATCATCACCACCGGCGGCGCCGGCGGGCAGGTCGATCCGACACATATCCAGGTCACTGATCTGAACAAGACCTTCAACGATCCGCTGGCGGCAAAGGTGCGCTCGCTGCTGCGCCGCGAATACAACTTCTCGCGCACGCCGGGGCGCACCTACAGCGTGCCCTGTGTGTTCTCCACGGAGCAGTTGCGCTACCCGAAGCCGGACGGCGGCGTGTGCCAGAGCAAGAGCTTCGTTGGCGAGGGGGTCAAGCTCGACTGCGCCGGAGGCTTCGGCGCGGTGACCATGGTGACCGCCAGTTTCGGCATGGTTGCAGCCGCCAGGGCCGTCGACAAGCTGGTCGCCGGAGCCCGACGCCCCAGCGAGCGCAACGTTCGCAGCTGACGAAAAAGTGCCGCAGCCGCTCTGTGATGCGGCTCCACGGAAAGTTCCGCTGTCACAAAAGCTTTACATATCAGCCATTTGGCTGACATACGCCGCCGCCAAGATTGCCCCCAACACAAAGAGCCCATCTCGTGTGTTTCCGACGCTAAACATAAAGGGGAATTTTGGATGATCCGTAAGCACTTCGCCGGTTTCGCCGCCAGCGCCCTCGCTCTGGCCGTTTCCGCCCAGGCTTTCGCCGGTACCGTCACCACCGATGGCGCCGATCTCGTTATCAAGACCAAGGGCGGCCTGGAGGTCGGAACCACCGACAAGGAGTTCTCGTTCAAGATCAATGGCCGCCTGCAGGCTGATGCCGACAGCTTCGATGGTTTCTACACCCAGAACGGCGAGCGCGCAGACGAGACCTATTTCCGTCGTGCGCGTCTGGAGATTTCCGGTGTTGCCTTCACCGATTGGGGCTACACCTTCCACCGCAACTTTGGCAACGATTCCAGCGATTGGCAAGAGCTGGCCATCCACTACAACGGCTGGAAGCCGGTCCAGGTTTCGGTTGGTCGTATCAACCCGACGTTCGGCCTGGAAGAAGCCGTCAGCTCCAAGTGGATCACCGCCATCGAGCGCTCGGCGATCTATGACCTGGCGCCCTGGCTGAACGACCACGAAGACGGCGAAGGCATCCGCGTGCGTACCACTGTCGGCATGTTCCACGGCGAGGCCGGTGCCTATCGTCAGGATGGTGGCGACGGCGTCGACATGCTCGAGGACGAAGATGGCGCCAACAACACCAGCTTCGTGCTGCGTGGCGTGATCGCCCCGATCGTCGAGAAGGACCAGGTGCTGCACTTGGGCGCGAGCTTCGGTCAGCGTGACGTGGAAGAAGGTTACCTGGAGCGCATCCGTCCGCGTCTGTCCGTGCGTGGCACCACCGAAGTCAGTGGTGCCAACGGCAACCGCGCCACCTTCGGCGGCACTCGCACCGACGGCAGCGATCAGGCCTGGGGTCTGGAAGCGGCTTACATGATCGGCCCGTTCTCGGTTCAGGGTGAGTACCTGACCCGTACCGTCGACGCCATGGAAGGTTTCGAAGACCTCGAAGCCACCGGCTACAACGTCCAGCTGGCGTACACCCTCACCGGTGAGTCGCGCTCCTACAAGCTCGATGGCGGCAAGTTCGACAAGATCAAGCCGGAGAACAAGCAGATCGGTGCGTGGGAAGTGTTCTACCGCTTCGACGACATCACCGTCGATGAAACCGGTGTTGCACCGAGCGGTTATGTCGGCGCGCTGGACAGCGCAGAAGCTGGTGCGAAGACCCACACCATCGGTCTCAACTGGTACGCCAACGAGTCGGTGAAGCTCTCGGCTAACTACCTGAAGACCAGCGTGGACGACGTGGTAAACGCCAATGGCGACGACGACGGCGACGCCATCAGCCTGCGCGCCCAGTACGTGTTCTAAAACATCACCTCATCCGTGATGCTCCATTGAGCCCCGCCCTGGCGGGGCTTTTTTTCGCCTGCGGGACAGGCCAGACTGCGCGCATGCCTATCCAGACACTGTATTGCCTCGCCGAACTGCCTCCCGCCGAATGGGATGCGCTGCTGAGCGATGATCAGCCCTTCCTTCGTCACGCCTTCCTCTGCGCGCTGGAAGACAGCGGCAGCGTGGGTGGGCGTAGCGGCTGGCAACCTGCCCATCTCCTGCTGCGCGACCCGCAGGGCGCGCTGCAGTCAGCCTTGCCGCTGTATCGCAAGTTTCATTCGTACGGTGAGTACGTGTTCGATTGGGCCTGGGCGGATGCCTGCCAACGAGCCGGGATCGCCTACTACCCCAAGCTGCTTTGCGCGGTGCCTTTCACCCCGGTCACCGGCAGTCGCCTGCTGGGCGACGTACAGGCTGCCGGTGAGCTGCTCGATGTACTCACCGCTGGGCTTGAAAGGCAGGAACTGTCGGGGCTCCACGTGAATTTCACCGAGCCGCTGGCCGATCAGCTGCTGGCGGGGCGGGAGGGCTGGCTGGAGCGTATCGGCTGCCAGTTTCATTGGCACAACCGTGGTTACCGGGATTTTCAGGACTTTCTCGATGCGCTGACCTCGCGCAAGCGCAAGCAGTTGCGCAAGGAACGCGAACAGGTGGCGGGGCAGGGCATCAGCTTCGAGTGGCGCGATGGGCACCAGCTCAGCGAGGCGGAATGGGATTTCGTCTATGCCTGCTACGCCAACACCTATCAGGTCCGCGGCCAGGCGCCCTATCTGACTCGGCAGTTCTTCAGCCTGCTGGCCGAGCGCATGCCGCAGGCGATTCGCGTGGTGCTGGCATTACAGGGTTCGAGGCCGGTGGCGATGGCCTTCAGCCTGCGCAGTGCGTCTGGCCTGTACGGTCGTTACTGGGGCTGTCTGGCGGAGTTTGACCGGCTGCACTTCGAGACGTGCTTCTACCAGGGTATCGATCAGGCCATCGCGGGCGGCCTGGAGCGGTTCGATGCCGGGGCGCAGGGTGAGCACAAGCTCATTCGTGGCTTCGAGCCGGTGATCACGCGCTCCTGGCACTATCTGCAGCACCCCGGTTTGCGCGCCGCGGTAGCGGATTTCCTCCAGCAGGAACGTGCGGGGGTGCTGGCGTACGCCGAGGCGGCGCGCCAGGCGCTGCCGTACCGGCAGGCCGGCAGCTAGTCGTTTGTCTCAGGCGTGGGAGGCGGCGCTGTTCTCCTCGTGGATCAGCAGCATGCGTTGCAGTTCGCTACGCAGCAGCGGGTCCTGGCATCCAGGCAGGTACTCGCGCAATTTTCGGATCACCCATTGTTGGCCCCTGTCGATGAAGGGCAGACGCTCGTCCAGCGATTCGATAGCCATCGCCTTGCCGTAGAAGGCGCCGGTGTCCTTGTTGGGTTCCAGCCCCAGATGCTGCAGGCAGTTGAGCAGCAACTTGCAGCTTTCGATTTCGCCCTGGCGGACCTGCTCGAGCAGTTGCCGTTGCTCCGGTGTGCAGGGTTGTTGCAACGAGTCGCCGGCCACCTTGGCCCCGGCGCGCTCCGCGCTGAGCAGGTCCTGCAGCAGCTGGGCTTCGCCTTCCGGGGTGTTCAGTGGGCTTTGTGGTTCGGTCATGTCGCGATCTCCTGTCGGTTGAGGGTTTCGCACGCTGGCGGCAGCCGGGTAGTGCCGGCAGAAATGAAAAGGGCCGGTGAACCGGCCCCTCGGGGATCAGAGTTTCTTCGCGGTGATGATCTTCACCGGGGTCAGCGGCACGTTCTGCATCATGGCGCGGTTGCCGGTGGGCACCTGGGCGATCTGGTCGACCACCTCCATGCCGCGTACGACCTTGGCGAACACCGCGTAGCCGAAGTCGCGGCCACCGTGATCGAGGAAATCGTTGTCGCGATGGTTGATGAAGAACTGGCTGGTAGCCGAATTCACGTTCTGGGTCCGAGCCATTGCGACGGTCCCGCGCACGTTGTGCAGCCCATTGTCCGCCTCGTTCTTGATCGGGGCCTTGGTCGGCTTCTGGTTCAGGCCTTCGCCGAAGCCGCCGCCCTGGACCATGAAACCGGGAATGACGCGGTGGAACACGGTGCCGTCATAAAAGCCGCTGTCGACGTAGCCGAGGAAGTTCTCGACGCTGATCGGTGCCTTTTCCGCTTCGAGCTCCAGCTCGATCTCGCCCAGGCTGGTGGTCAGCAGTACGCGAGGGTTTTCCGCGGCGAACAGGTTGCCGGCCAGCAGAACGGTACAGGCGGCGAGGGCAATGCGTTTCAACATGATGTCTTTCCTGATGTTGGGGAAGCTGTCAGCCGGCCAGTGGAGTGGCCTGGCCAGCATCGTACGTCTTGATCAGCTCGATGAGAATCCGGGTAGCCGGCCCGAGCGGTCTGTCGTGGTTAGTGTAGAGATAGAACAGTGGCCGGCGAATACTGCCTTGGACCAGTGGCAGCGGCTTGAGTATGCCCTCGGCCAGTTCGCGCCCGATCAGATGCCGGGGCAGCCAGGCGAAGCCCAACCCGCTGCTGACGAAGGCCACCGACGTCGCCAGGCTGCCCACCGTCCAGCGCTGTTCGGCACCCAGCCATCCGGCATCACGAGGTTGGCGCAGGCCCGTATCACGCACCACGATCTGCATCTGGCTCTGCAGGTCCTGCACGCTGAGCTTGCGGCCGAGCTGGTGAAGGGCATGATTGGCGTGTGCCACGGCGACGAACTCCACGGTACTGAGCTCGCTGCCCAGATAGCCGGTGATGTCCAGGCCGCTGATAGCGAGGTCCGCGGTGCCGTCCTTGAGCACTTCCTCGACCCCGGAGAGCACTTCCTCGCGCAGGCGCACCCGGCAGCCGCGGCTCTTCGGCATGAATTCGGTGAGGGCCTGTATCAGCTTGGCGCTGGGGTAGGCGGCATCGACAACCAGGCGCACCTCGGCTTCCCAGCCTTGTTCCATGTGGTGCGCCAGTTCTTCCAGCTGACTGGCCTGTGTGACCAGCTGTCGCGACCGGCGCAGCAGGACTTCTCCTGCCTCGGTCAGCACTGCCTTGCGCCCGTCTATGCGCAGGAGCGGTACGCCCAATTGCTCCTGCATGCGTGCCACGGTGTAGCTGACCGACGACTGCGACCGATGCAGCGCTTCGGCCGCCTGGGCGAAGCCGCCGTGATCGATGACCGCCTGCAGGGTGCGCCACTGATCGAGGGTCACACGGGGCACTTTCATTCCTTCGGTTCCTTTAACAAGGTCTGTTAGGCTGGCCACTCTGTAGAGGAGCCCAGTCAAAATGAAAACAATCGGTTACCTACTCGTCGCCTTGCTGCCACTCACGGCCAATGCGGTCACTTATCCGGTAGACGTCGAGCAGCAGCTCAACGGCGCGGAGATCACCGTCACCCCGCAGACCATTGATCGTGACCTCGCCGGGCTACTGCTGCTCAACTATGGGGGCACGGCTGCGGTGTGTACCGCCGTGTTCCAGAACGGCCCGGAAGCGCCGCGCACGCGACGCACGGAGTTGCAACCAGGTGAGCGCAAGGCACTGACGTCCAAGTTCAAGCGCGACGTGATTCGCCTGCGCATCAAGTTGACCTGCCAGCCAGAATAGGACGCTAGGCTGCCCTCATCGCGCGGGCTGCCTGAACGCGAACCGATCAATCCAGTATGTTCTCGAGTATTTCGTAAACGATGCCGGTGGCGATGGCGACCAGAACCACGTCGCGGCCAATCTGTTTCCACTCGTAGCCTTCGTAGCGCGGCAGGTGTCCCAGCAGGCGGCTGTCCATGTTCTTGGCGATGCCCGGCGGTAGCGGCTTGCCGCGCGCCAGATTCTTCTGGATGCCCGGTGGCAGAGACGAGACCGGCGCTAGCAGATCGCGATGACTACGCAGGGTGATGCGAACCGAACCGATGTCCACCGACGGACCCTGGTAGCGATGCGGCGGCTGTGCCGAAGGCTGATGCTGTTGTGCGCGGTCGGGCTTGCCCTTGCCAGGGTGATCACTGTTCGGCTGCGCTGCGCCGGCAGCGGTGTGTAGCGCCAGTGAAAGCGCGCCAGTCAGCAGTACCACTCGCTTTTTGGACATCATGCGAACCTCTTGGGTATTAAGCCGCTTCGATTTCCTCAGCTTAGCCTGTGTTTGCCTGGGAAAACATGGCGACCGTTACAGAACGCGCCTTTGCCCGGCAGACGAGTTACCCTATGCCATTGTTTTTTTCGACCTCCGAGGTAGCTCCCTTGTTTGACCAATTCGCCCTGCACGAACGCCTGCTAAAGGCTGTCGCCGAACTCAAATTCGTCGAGCCGACTCCAGTGCAGGTGGCGGCCATTCCGCCGGCGCTGGAAGGGCGTGACCTGCGGGTGACGGCACAGACTGGCAGCGGCAAGACCGCCGCCTTCGTACTGCCGATGCTCAATCGGCTGATTGGCGATGCCGTGGTGCGCACCGATGTTCGGGCGCTGATTCTGTTGCCGACCCGAGAGCTGGCGCAGCAGACGCTGAAGGAGGTCGAGCGTTTCTCGCAATTCACCTTCATCAAGTCGGCGATGATTACCGGGGGCGAGGACTTCAAGGTCCAGGCCGCAGTCATGCGCAAGGTGCCGGACATCCTCATCGGCACGCCTGGGCGCATGATCGAGCACCTGAATGCCGGCACGCTGGTCCTCAAGGATGTCGAGATGCTGATCCTCGACGAAGCCGACCGCATGCTCGACATGGGCTTTGCCGAGGACGTGCAGCGTCTGGTCGGCGAGTGCGCCAAACGCCAGCAGACGCTGCTGTTTTCCGCGACCAGTGGCGGCGCCGCGCTGCGCGAGATGACCGCCAGCGTGCTGCGCGATCCGCTGCACCTGCAGCTCAACCGCGTCAGCGAACTCAACGAAGGCACGCGCCAGCAGATCATCACTGCCGAAAACACCGAACATAAGGAAAAGTTGGTGCACTGGCTGCTCGCCAACGAGACGTACAAGAAGGCGGTGATCTTCACCAACACCCGCGTACAGGCCGACCGCCTCTACGGCCGGCTCGTTGCCGAGGGCGTGAAGGCGTTCGTGCTGCATGGCGACAAGGACCAGAAAGACCGCAAGCTGGCGATCGACCGGGTCAAGGAAGGCGGCGTCAAGGTGCTGGTCGCGACCGACGTGGCGGCGCGCGGGCTGGATATCGAAGGGCTGGATCTGGTGATCAACTTCGACATGCCGCGCTCGGGTGACGAGTACGTGCACCGTATCGGTCGTACGGGGCGCGCCGGTGGCGAAGGGCTGGCGATCTCGCTGATCTGCCACAACGACTGGAACCTGATGTCGAGCATCGAGCGTTATCTCAAGCAGCGCTTCGAGCGACGGGTGATCAAGGGGCTAAAAGGTAGCTACATGGGCCCGAAGAACCTGAAAGCCTCGGGCAAGGCCGCTGGCACCAAGAAGAAAAAGATCGAAAAGAAGAAAGGCACCGAGAAGAAATCCAAACCTGCCGGCAAGCGCCCGAACGGCGCAAAGCGCGAGTCACCATCGCCGGTGGTGAGCCAGGATGGAATGGCACCGCTCAAGCGCAAGAAGCCGACGGCCGAGTAACCGTCGGCCTTCAGCCTCAGCGCTGAGCGTCAGCCGGCATATCTGCCTCGCGCTCCGCTTCCTCGATCTGCTTCAGACGCTTGTCATAGGCCTCGCACTCGTCGCCCAACTGGTCGGCGGTGCGCTTGGCTTCCATCTGGCGAATCTCCTCATTGATTTCCTTGGCGCGCTCCGGATTGCTCTTGGTGAGCTGATTGACGCGTTCGGCCAGCTGTTCGGCCTTGGCATTCACTTCGTCCGGGGTGCACGCGGCGTGCACGGTCGGGCTGGCCAGTGCGGCGGCGGTCAGGGCAATCATCAGCAATTTCATGGCTCGCTCCTCGTTCAATCGGTCTGAACGGTGGATCGCAGCGCCGCCACTTTAGTTCAGACAACGAACCGGTCGACGTGGTGAAAGGTCCCAATCAGTAGGCGCCTCATTCGTGAGGCGGACATCTGCTGAGGGAGAACGACCATGAGCTATAACTGGGGCCTTATCCAGCGTCTGTTGCATGAAGTTCAACGCGGCGCCAATGACAGTTTCAAGCCACGCCACTACGCCGAAGAACATGCGACGCAGATGGAAAGTGAAGGTCAGCCGATGCCGAATCTTGACAGCCTGCGTGCCGAGGCGGCCGACTACGAAAGCTTGCTATTCGAAGGTGGCTTCATCGTGTCGCGGCCCGAGGAGGAGGGCGGCAATGGCGAGAATTTCGTCCTTACCGAGCGCGGCTCGCGTTTGCTTTCGATCCTTGACGATCCGCAGGAGACGCAGCGCCAGCACCTGGCGGACAAGGGCGATGCGGCGCTGGTGCCGGAAGTGTTCGACGAGATGGCGCCCGGTCGCCCATGACCGGCGTTGTCGTTACAGGCGAAAGCCATCGGCGATGTAGCCGGCGAGCGTTTCGCTGACCGGCGACTGCTGCTGCGGGTTGCGCAGCAGCACGATGCTGGTTTGAGGCAGGCGCGGCAGGCCCTCCGTTTCACCGAGTATCTGCAGATCGGCAGGAATCAGGCTCTGCAGCTGCGCGGTCAGCGCCAATCCCGCACCCACGATCGCCATGATCGCCGACAGGCTCGGGCTGCTATAGGCGATCCGGTACTCGATTTCCCGCGCATCCAGCGCATTGCATACCCAGGCGCGACAGAAGCAATCGGTATTGAACGTTGCCAGCGGCAGGGGGCGATGCTCATGCAGGTCGAAGCCCGGGGCGGCGGCCCAGACGACGTGCTCCTGGCGCAACAACTGGCCAATCTCGGTGCCCGGTTCGCGGGTGACGATGCTCAGGTCCAGATCCCGTCGCTGCAACAACTGGGTCGATGGCTCGCAATGCACCTCGACTTGCACCAGCGGATACGCCTGGGCGAAGCGCGAAAGAATGCCGGGTAGAAAGCGCATGACATAGTCGTCCGGCGTGCCGATGCGTACCGCGCCGACCATGTGTGGCTGGCGCAGGGTGGTCATGACTTCGCCGTGCAGTTTGAGAATGCGCCGCGCGTAGCCCAGCAGTATCTGGCCCTCGGCAGTAAACCTGACCTGCCGACCGTTGCGCTCGAATAACGGACGCTGCAACACATCCTCTTCCAGGCGTTTCATCTGCATGCTCACCGCCGACTGGGTGCGGTTCACCGCGGCTGCGGCACGGGTGAAGCCACCGTGGTCAGCGATGGCCACGAAGCTGCGCAGCAGTTCGGTGTCGATATTCGGGTAGTTGGCCATTCATCAATCCTCGAGATGCAAGGCATCAGGAACATTCGTTGGATTGATCTTAATCCGGGCGCGAGACTGACGCCAACCCAACTGGAGGGCGTCGTGATGAACATGCACAAAGTCGCTTTACAATCTTTCCATCTGCCGAAGGCACTTCGGGCACCCGCGCCGGGATTGCTGCGACAGGCCTGGCACAAGCTGCAGCGCTGGAACGAACTGGCACGCCAACGGCGCCAGCTGGCCGCGCTCGGTGAAGACATGCTCAAGGACATCGGCCGCAGCCGTGCCGACATCGAATGGGAAGCGAACCGGCCGTTTTGGGACGACCCTGATCGTCAGTGACCCAGCACCAGCTTTTGAATCCCCAGCGACAGGCTGACGGTGACCAACATCAGCGCGAACAGGCGCTGCAGCAGACTGCTGTTGAGGTATTGCGCCAGGCGGTTACCGGCCAGCACGCCGAAGGCACCGCCCAGCGCCAGGCCACCGAGCAGCGGTAGCGGTGGCTCGGCATCGGTGAGGTAGAGCAGGAAGCCACCGCCGCTGACGACGGCGATCACCGCCATCGAGGTGGCCATGGCGCTGAGCAGCGATAGCGAAGTAAACCAGAGCAGCGCCGGGACGATGAGAAAGCCGCCGCCGACACCCATCAGCCCGGAGAGCAGGCCAACGCCAACGCCGATGCCCAGCAGCGCCATCTGTCGGTCCTCGACGTTCTCCTTGGCCGGCAGGTTGGCGCCGCGCCACATGCGCCAGGCGGACCACAGCACCAACAGGCAGAAACCGATGATCAGTGCGCGCTCCGGTATGAACTGCCCGAGCCATTGACCGGTAGCGTTGCCCGGCAAGCCGCAGACAGCCAGCAGCATGACCGGGCGCCAGGCGATCTGGCCGAGCCGTGCCCGCGGAATCGCGCCGATGAGTGCGGACATGGCCACCGCACCGAGGCTGACGCCGATGGCATCGCGCAATGGCAGGTGCAGGCTGAGTAGCAGGGGCAGGGCGACCAACGAGCCACCGGCGCCGGTGAGGCCAAGCAACAGGCCGAGAATGAGGCCGATGCCCAGTGCTTCCAGCAGTAGAACGTCCATCAGGCAAAGCTGCCGGATGCCAGGGGAATGGTAGGGACCGTATCGGTTTGCATGCGTGCTCCGTCGTCAGCGTTCCATCGTCCATCGTTGGTACGCTCGCGCTGGCGAGCGTTTCTTGGATGAACGGCGGGTCGCAGCGGTGCCACGCACCCGCCGACGGAGTGTACGGCCTATCAGCGTGGCAGGGCACGGCTGAGGGTGAAGGCGCCGCGCAGATCGCCCTCGCGAAACCCGCGGGCCTGATCCTGCGGGTAGTGCTGGTCGATCAGCTCCACCAGCTCCGGCTTGATCTTTTCGCCGTGACAACCCAGGCAGGCCTCAGCGGTGCCGATCGCCTGCATGTAGCGGTACTCGCCTGCCACTATCTCACCATGCTTGAGCTGTTCGATCGGTTCACCTGCAGCCGAACGCTTGGCGAACTGCTCCAGCACCGAGCGCTCCCAGGTGTCTGGCGCGTTGTCCGGATTGCGCAGCTTCAGCGCGGTGCGGCCTACCTTCCAGGGCGCCTGGCTATGCTGGCTGGCGATTTCCGGCGCGAGAAGACGGCATGCCTTGACGGCTTCCGCCGGGCCACCGTCTGCCATCGCCTGCTTGACCGTGCCAAGCAACTGCTGCTGGAACGGTGGAATCAGGCTGGCAGCCTCGCCGCGCAGCTGCTCGGTATCGACGTCAGGCGCGGCGTGGGCCTGCAATGCAAACCAGCCGAGCGTCAGCAAAGACAGTGATTTCATGATGCCTCCCAGGATGTGAAATATAGTGGGGGGAGTATCCGTGCAGGCAACGCACGATGCAAGCCACAGCCTGCGGTAGGCAGCGGCTCGGGCATCGGAACGTCTCAGGTGCCGCGAATCAGCTTGCGTAGCAGGAAACGATTGGGGTGGCAGGCTTCGGCGACGTCCCGAGGCAGCGGCAACGGTTCGTTGTCCAGCCAGGCGGCCAGCAGCTCGCCGGACAGCGGGGCGCTGATCATTCCGCGCGAACCATGTGCAGTATTGACGTAGAGCCCGTCGAGCCACGGGCAGGGCGCGTGCAGCGACTGACGGGCGTTCTTGCCCAACGCCGCATAGGTTTCGGCGAAGGCCTCGGGCTCGGCCAGTGGCCCGATCAGCGGCAGATAGTCCGGGCTGGTACAGCGAAATGCCACGCGCCCGTCCAGCTCCTCGGTACGTTGCGGGTCCGCCTGCAGACGCTGGTACAGATCCGCGGAAATCTGCTCGAGCATTTCCAGATTCGCCTGGTGTTCGGCGACGCTGGGGGTATCGTCGGTCTGCTGGAAGTTGAAGCTGGCACCCAGCGTGTGCGTGCCATCTCGGGGTGGCGCGACGTAGCCCTTGGCGCACAGCACGGTGCGCAGCTGGCCGCTCTGGGTGTTTGCCGGCAGGCAGGAAATCTGCCCGCGAATACGCTTGAGCGGCAGCCAGGCGCTCTGGCTGAAACGCGCGGCGTCCGCCGCGCCGGTCAGGACCACCACGGGCGCTTCGGCCAACAATGCTTGGCCGTCGAGCACCTGCCAGGATTGCCCGTTGCGGCGCAATTCGAGCGCTTCATGATGCCTGTACAGCTCGATTCCCGGTCGCCGCAGCAGCCATTGGCATAGCGCCGGTGGGTTGGCCCAGCCGGCTTCGGGGTAGAACAATCCGCCCTCGGCCAGGGCCACTCCTGCCAGCGCCTCAGCGGCTTCGCGCGACAGCGGATGGACCAGCGAGGCCGGGAAGGCTGCCGCCAGCTCGGCCTGGCGTTCGCGCTCCTTTTCGTCGTAGATCAGTTGCAGTACGCCGCATGCCTGCCAGTCCTGGCCTGCTTGCAGATTGCTCAGCAACCGGCGCGTGTAGCTGAAGCCGCTGACCACTAGCCGCGACAGTGCGGTGCCGTGGGCAGAAAGCTTGAGGTAGAGCACGCCTTGCGGGTTGCCTGAGCCTTCCTGTGCCGCCGCGGCGTGCCGCTCGAGGACGGTCACCTTCCAGCCGCGAGCGGCCAGCGATGCAGCCGTCGCGCAGCCGGCCAGGCCGGCGCCGATGATTACCGCGTGGCGTTCGGCCGTCGTATAGCCCGGGCGAGCGAACCAGGGCTTGTCCGAAATGCTGACGTTGGCGGCTCGCAGGCGCCCGCGCAGAATCTCGCGTTTGTGGCCGTAGCCGGGCACCCGCTGCATGTCGAAGCCGGCCTCGATCAGGCCGCGCCGCACAAAGCCGGCGCTGGTGAACGTGCCCAGCGTTGCGTCGGGCGCGCAAAGCCTGGCCAGCTCGGCGAACAGCATCGGTTGCCACATCTGCGGATTCTTCGCCGGGGCAAAGCCGTCGAGGAACCAGGCATCGACCTGCGCATCCAGGCTCGGCAGGCATTCGAGCACGTCGCCGATCAGCAGGGTCAGCACAACGCGGCCGCCAGCGAAGACGAAACGCTGATAGCCCGGATTCAGCGCCACGTACTGTTGCAGCAGTTGCTCGGACTGCTCTCGCAGCTCCGGCCACAGCGCCAGTGCGCGCTGCAGGTCCTCGCGGGTCAGCGGGTGTTTTTCGACGCTGATGAAGTGCAGCCGCGCCTGCGGGTGGGCTACGCGCTCGAACAGATGCCATGCACAAAGAAAGTTCAGCCCGGTACCGAAGCCGGTCTCACCAATCACCAGGCGCTGGTTGTCCTGTAGCGCGGCGAAGCGTTGGGGCAGATCGTTCTGCGTGAGGAACACATGTTCGGTCTCGGCCATGCCGCTGGCGCGGGAGAAGTACACGTCGCCGTACTGGCGGGACTGCGGCAGGCCGTTCTCGTCCCAGTCGAGTTCGGCATGCTGGAAGGCGTCGGAAGCGGGGTGGTCGTTCATGCTGGTTCCTGAAAGAACGGTGCAACGCGATGGGCGTCGCCGGGCGCAGATGAAGCGCCCGGCACGGTCGATCAGCCGTCGACCTGGATTTCCTGCTCCAGGCGGCTGATGGCGGCGTCCAGCTCATCGAGCGCGGCCTCGCTGTCCGGATGGTTCTGCTTGAGCAGGGTCTCGCTCTGCTGGCAGGCGTTGCGCAACTGCGGCACGCCGCAATAACGGGTGGCGCCATGCAGGCGCTCGATCAGCGCCTGGCGATCCCCTGCCTGGCGGGCTTCGCGAATGGTTCGGCGGTCGCCTTCCAGTGACTGCAGCAGCATGCCGAGCATGTCATCGGCGAGATCGGCCTTACCTGCCGCCAGGCGCAGGCCTTCTTCCTCATCCAGCACTTTCAGGCTCGGTTCAGCCTGCTGCGGCGGCTCCGCTGCACGCTGCGGCTGGCTGCGCAGGGCCAGGCCGGTCCACTTCAGCACCACCTGGGCCAGCTGCCGGTCGCTGATCGGCTTGGTCAGGTAGTCGTCCATGCCGCTCTGCAGCAGCGAGCGTTTCTCGTTCGCCAGTGCATGAGCCGTGAGCGCGATGATCGGTAACGGCGCGCTGTTGTTGGTGTGCTCCCAGTGGCGAATGGCTTCGGTGGCCTGTCGGCCGTCCATGCCGGGCATTTGCACGTCCATCAGGATCAGGTCGAACGCATGCTGCTTGACCGCGTCCAGCGCGGCGGGGCCGTTATCCACCGCAACGACTTCGGCGCCCATATCGCCGAGCAAGGTTTTTACCAGCAGCAGGTTGGCCGGATTGTCATCCACGCAAAGCACACGCGCCGGCCGGTCGGGCGCAGCTGCGGTGGGTTCCGGGTAGCTTTGGTTGGGGCGTACCAGCGCCACCAGTACGCGTTGCAGCTTGCGCGTGCAGGCGGGTTTGCCCTGCAGCTGGGTATAGCTGTGGGCTACCGGGAGGGCGTCGTGGTAGTGGCCCTGCTCGGTGGTCGGGCACAGCACCACGCATTTGCAGCCGAGCGCCTCGATTTCCATCAGGCGCCGGCTGAGAGCGTCCGGCTCGATTTCGCGGCCGGTGACGCCGAGCACGGCGAGGTCGATCAGCTGGCTGCCCTGGCGCTGAGCGCTGATGGTTTCCTGCATCTGGTCGAGGGTATCGAAGGTGTGCACTTCGAGGCCGAGGCTTTCCAGCTGATGCTGCAATGCCTGGCGGGCCAGTGGGTGCTGCTCCAGCAATGCGATCCGCCGGCCCTGCAAGGCCGGGTGCGGCAGGTCTTCGATGTCATCCCGCGCCTTCGGCAGGCTGAGGCTGATCCAGAACTCGGAGCCTTCGTCGGGGATGCTGTCGACACCGATCTCGCCGCCCATCTGCTCGATCAGTCGTTTGGAAATGACCAGTCCAAGGCCGGTACCGCCGGGCTGGCGCGACATGGAGTTGTCCGCCTGGCTGAAGGCCTGGAACAGCGCGCGCAGGTCCTGATCGGTCAGGCCGATGCCGGTGTCCTGCACGCTGATGCGCAGCTGGGCGCGATCGGTATTGTCGTCCTCGACCATGGCGCGGACGGCGATGGTGCCTTCGTTGGTGAACTTGATGGCGTTGCTGATCAGATTGGTCAGCACCTGTTTGAGGCGCAGCGGATCGCCCAGCAGCGACAGCGGCGTGTCGCGATAGACGAGGCTGACCAGCTCCAGATGCTTGGTGTGTGCAGCCGGGGCGAGGATGGTCAGTGTGTCCTCGATCAGATCACGGAGGTTGAACGGGACACTGTCGAGCACCAGCTTGCCGGCCTCGATCTTGGAGAAGTCGAGTATCTCGTTGATGATTCCGAGCAGGCTGTCGGCGGACTGCTCGATGGTGCCCAGATAATCCTGCTGGCGCGGAGTGAGGTCGCTTTTCTGCAGCAGCTGGGTGAAGCCGAGGATGCCGTTCAGTGGCGTGCGGATCTCGTGGCTCATGTTGGCGAGGAATTCGGATTTGATCCGGCTGGCCTCCAGGGCCTCCTTGCGCGCCAGGTCCAGTTCGATGTTCTGGATCTCGATGGTTTCCAGGTTCTGCTGCACATCCTCGGTGGCCTGATCAATGCTCTGCTGCAGTTCTTCACGGGCGCTGAGCAGTGCTTCGGCCATGCGGTTGATGCCGGACGCGAGCTCGTCCATTTCATGGCTGCCCAATGGTGGCAGGCGGGTTTCCAGGTGGCCGTCCTTGAGCTGCGCGACGGCGCCTTTGACACGCTGAAGCGGCAGACTGATGGCGCGGCTCATGCGTAGAGCCAGCAGGGCGGTGATGATCAGGCCGGCACTCACCAGAAACAGGCTGGTCAGCAGGCTGCGATAGCCACGCAGCAGGGTGTTGTGGTGCGACAGTTCCAGCTCCAGCCAACCGATCAGCTTTTCGTCCGGCCCGCGGGTTTCGTCGGCGAGGTTGAGGTGGCGGCTGAGCACCGGCATGAGAATGCGCGTGTGGTCCATGCTGCTGACGCGGGTCAGGCTCTCCGGATCGCTCGGCGGAGGCGGGGTCAGCATTCGCGGGCCGGCGTGTACGCGTTGAACGCGTTCGGGATCGAGAATGGTCACGGCGCGGACGTCGGCCTGATCCAGCACCTGGGTCAGGATGCGCTGCAGGCGTTTGTCGTAGCCCAGATTCATGGCGGGCGCGGCCAGTGGCGCCAGCTGCTCGGCGATCAGCTGGCCGCGTTCGTCGAGCTGGTGGCGCATCTCGGACAGCTGCATCCAGGTGAAGTAGGCACCGAGCACCACCGCCAGCAAGGTGCTGGGCAGCAGCGTCAGCATCAGCACGCGGCCACGAATTCCTAGGTCTTTCAGCACAGTCCGTCCACCGATCCTGATTGCAGCGCGCTAGTGTAGCGACTCGGCTCGGTGGAATCTGCACGCCAGGTCTTGCCGTGGCGTCGCAGCCTCAGTCGAGGCCGCGGATTTCCTTGCCGTTGAAGTCCGGCAGTTTCCAGTGGAAGGTCATCGCCAGTACGCGGAACAGGAAGCCGCAGCCCAATGCCGCCAGAGTGGCCAGCGTGGTATTGATCTCCAGCCACAGCATGCCGACGTAGAACACGCCGGTGAACAGCGCGACGGTGGCGTACAGCTCGCGCTGCAGCACCATCGGCACCTGGTTGCACAACACGTCGCGCATCAGCCCGCCGAAGATACCGGTGATCACGCCAGCCAGTACGACGATGGACGGGTGCGCGCCCATGCCCATTGCCACATCGCAGCCGATCACGGTGAACGCCACCAGGCCGAGGCCATCCACCAGCAGGAAGACCATGCGCAGGTGATGCAGGTGGCGGGCGATGAAGCCGGTGACGATCGCCGCGCCGATGGTGAAGGTCAGATACTCCGGGTGAGCGATCCAGCCGACCGGATAATGACCGAGCAGCACGTCCCGCGCGGTGCCGCCACCCAGCGCCGTCACGGTGCCGAGAAGGCAGATGCCGAACAGGTCCATGCCGCGGCGCATGCCCATGATGGCGCCGGACATTGCTTCGGCCGTGATGGCGATCAGGTAGATGGTGTGCAGCAGTTCCACGACGATACTCCGGACGGGCTGGGCTGCACACCAGTGGGGCGCTGCAGCGGGGGATGCGCGATTATGGAGCAATGCTGGTTAAATTTGTCGTGGCTAAGTATTTTTAGGCCATCCAAACATTTTCTTAATCGGCAGGTCGCATGAATCTCGATCCGAAGCAGACTGAAGCATTTCGCACGGTGATCCGTACTGGCAGCTTCGAACAGGCTGCGCAGCGCCTGCACCTGACGCCACCGGCGATTTCACAGCGGGTGCGCGCACTGGAGAGTGCGCTGGGCAGCGCCTTGGTTGTGCGCAGTCGACCCTGCCGACCCACCGAAACCGGTCAGCGCCTGCTGCAGTACCTCAAACGCGCCACCCTGCTCGAGGCCGATCTGCTGGCGGACCTCGCCGAGCGTAGCGATGCGCCACTGGTCGTGGTCGCGGCGCTCAATGCCGACAGCCTGGGCACCTGGTTCTTTCCGGCGCTGGCCGAGGTGCTGATCCGCGAGCGGGTCTTGCTCGATCTCACCGTCGAGGACCAGGATCACACCTACAGCCTGCTGGAGACGGGGCTGGCGATCGGTTGCATCAGCACCGAGCCCAAGCCGATGCGTGGCTGCACGGCCAGCCCGCTGGGCAGCATGCGCTACCGACTGGTGGCATCCAGCGAGTTCCGGCAGAAGCATTTTGCCAACGGGCTGACCCGCAACGCCGCGCGCAAGGCGCCGGTGGTTGCCTACACGCGCAAGGACACCCTGCAGTCGTCGTTCCTGCTGCGCCGCTTCGGGCTGCCGGAGGGCGCCTATCCCTGCCATTTCGTCCCCGGTGCCGAACCGCATTTCAGCGCGATCCGCTACGGGCTGGGGTACGGGATGGTGCCGGAACTGTTGCTGCATGATGCGTTGCAGACTGGTGAGGTGGTCGATCTGGCGGCCGACGAGCCCTTGGAAATCGCCCTGTACTGGCATACGTGGAAGGTGCAATCACCGCGTATGGAGCACCTTTCGCGGCAGATCATCGAAGCGGCGCCGAAGATCCTCGCGCGGCCATAGCCTGATCGGGAGGGGCGGTGGGTGAGCCGATGTCGTGCCGGACAGGCAGAGACGGTCTGCCCGTCGTCGAGCGTTGCCGGTATCATGGCAACCTTTTCCGCTGCCGTGCGACGCCATGACTACACACTATCCGACCATTGCCGATTGCATCGGCAACACCCCGCTGGTTCGCCTGCAGCGGATGCCGGGTAAGACCAGCAACACCATTCTGGTCAAGCTCGAGGGCAACAATCCGGCCGGTTCGGTCAAGGACCGCCCGGCGCTGTCGATGATCAACCGTGCCGAGATGCGCGGCGACATCCAGCCCGGCGATACCCTGATCGAGGCGACCTCCGGCAATACCGGGATCGCCCTGGCCATGGCGGCGGCGATCAAGGGCTACCGGATGGTCCTGATCATGCCGGACAACTCCACGGCCGAGCGCAAGGCGGCGATGACCGCCTATGGCGCCGAGCTGATCCTGGTCAGCAAGGAAGAGGGCATGGAGGGTGCCCGCGACCTGGCGTTGAAGATGCAGGCTGAAGGTCGCGGCAAGGTGCTCGATCAGTTCGCCAATGGCGACAACCCGGAGGCGCACTACAACAGCACGGGGCCGGAGCTCTGGCGGCAGACTCACGGCAGCATCACCCATTTCATCAGCTCCATGGGTACCACCGGAACCATCATGGGCGTCTCGCGCTACCTCAAGGAGCAGAACGCCGCGGTGCAGATCGTCGGCCTACAGCCGATGGAGGGGGCGGCCATCCCCGGCATCCGCCGCTGGCCGCAGGAATACCTGCCGAAGATCTATCAGGCCGAGCGCGTCGACCGCGTCGTCGACATGTCCCAGGCCGAGGCCGAGCAGGTCATGCGCCGTCTGGCCCGCGAAGAAGGCATCTTCTGTGGCGTGTCCTCCGGTGGCGCCGTTGCCGCGGCGTTGCGTCTGTCGCAGGAGGTCGAGAACGCGGTGATCGTGGCGATCATCTGCGACCGCGGCGACCGCTATCTGTCGACCGGTGTGTATGACGCGCCCAATTGACTCGCGCATCAGCGGTGCGCTCCCACGCGCCGCATTGCGTCGCCCATGACATTTTCAACAAACACTACAGCGCAGGTTTCAGCTGATGGCCAAACGTAGCGGCGCTCTGCGCTTTCAACCTAGCGGCGGCGAGCGCAGGCCCCAAGTGCCGGTCGGCAAGAAGCAGCGCCTGATTATCGAGCGACTGGCCAATGATGGGCGCGGCATTGCCTTCATCGAGGGGCGCACCTGGTTCGTCGAAGGCGCGCTGGCTGGCGAAGAGGTCGAGGCGCGCGTGCTGGCTGGACGCAGTCAGATCGTCGAAGCGCGCTGCGAGCGCGTGCTCCAGGCCAGTGCGCAGCGTCGGGCCGAACCCTGTCCGCATGCTCGCCGATGTGGCGGCTGCAACCTGCAGCATGTGCCCGTCGCCGATCAGCTTGCGCTGAAACAGCACACGCTCGCCGAGCAGTTCGCGCGGGTGGCCGATCTGCAGCCGGAGGTATGGGCCGAGCCGCTGGTGGGACCGGCTTTCGGCTATCGCCGTCGCGCTCGGTTGGCGGTGCGCTGGGACGTCAAGCGCAAGCAGCTGGACATCGGTTTCCGCGCCAGCGCCAGCCAGGAAATCGTCTCCATCAGTGAATGCCCGGTTCTGGTACAGCCCTTGCAGTCGCTGCTGCCGGCATTGCTGGCTGCATTGCGTGATCTGAGCAAGCCGCAGGTTATCGGCCACGTCGAACTCTTCAGTGGTACGGCCGAGGCGGTGCTGATCCGCCACACCGCAGCCTTGTCGGAAACAGACGTGGCACGGTTGCGCAGCTTCGCCACCGACAATGGAGCGCAGCTCTGGTGGCAGGGCGAAGGTGAGCCTGAATCGGATGATCCCGCGGCGACGCTGGGTTACCGACTGGATGCCTGGGATCTGGAGCTGGCCTGGCGTCCGGGCGATTTCGTCCAGGTCAACGCGCCGGTCAATGATGCGATGGTCGCTCAGGCTCTGGAATGGCTGGATGCCGGCCAGGATGAGACAGTGCTTGATCTGTTCTGCGGGCTAGGCAATTTCAGCCTGCCGCTGGCGCGCTCGGGCGCTCAAGTAGTGGGTGTCGAGGGTGTAGAGACGATGGTTACGCGGGCGCAGGAAAATGCCCGTCGCAATGCTCTGGCGCACGCGCACTTTTATCGGGCCGACTTGTCGAAGCCGCTGGCTGACGCACCCTGGGCGCGCAATGATTTTGCCGCGGTGCTGCTCGATCCGCCGCGCGACGGCTCGCTGGAAATCGTTCGACAAATGTCGAAGCTGAAGGCGCGGCGCGTGGTCTATGTTTCATGCAATCCGGCCACCCTGGCGCGCGATGCGCGCGAGCTGGCCAGCCAGGGATATCGCCTGAAGCGTGCGGGTGTGCTGGACATGTTCCCGCAGACCGCCCACGTCGAGGCCATGGCGTTGTTCGAGCGGGGTTAGCGCTCGACGCTGCATTCTTGACAGGCGAATTGCCTGTGGTTCAACCGACCGGCACGCAGAATGCCGGCGTTCATGGCGCATTAGCTGCGCAGAAGGGAAGGTTTAGATGGTACAGGTCAGAGCGCTTCAGCCGATCAATACGGACGGTAGTATCAACCTGGATGGCTGGCTCGATCATGTGCTGGGGATGGACCCGGCACTCGACCGCGCGGCTCTTAAGGAGGCCTGCGAGTTTGCCCGCGAGGCGGAACAGCAGGCCAATGCGGCGCAGAACCTCTGGAGTGAAGGCACCTCCAGCTACCAGATCGGCCTCGAGATCGCCGAGATCCTCGCCGACCTCAAGCTGGACCAGGACAGCCTGGTCGCCGCCGTTATCTACCGTGGCGTGCGCGAAGGCAAGATCCAGCTGGCCGATGTGAACCAGCGTTTCGGCCCGGTGGTGGCCAAGCTGGTCGAAGGCGTGCTTCGCATGGCGGCGATCAGCGCCAGTCTCAACCCACGCGAATCGCTCGTGCTCGGCTCCCAGGCGCAGGTGGAAAACCTGCGCAAGATGCTGGTGGCCATGGTCGATGACGTGCGCGTCGCGCTGATCAAGCTGGCCGAACGCACCTGTGCCATTCGCGCGGTGAAGCTGGCCGACGACGAGAAGCGTCAACGGGTCGCCCGCGAAGTCTTCGATATCTACGCGCCGCTGGCCCATCGCCTGGGCATCGGCCATATCAAGTGGGAGCTGGAGGACCTGTCCTTCCGATACCTCGAGCCCGAGCAGTACAAGCAGATCGCCCAGCTCTTGCACGAGCGTCGCCTCGATCGCGAACAGTACATCCAGAGCGTCGTGCAGCAACTCAGGGACGAACTGACTGCGACCGGCATCCAGCCCGACATCGACGGGCGTGCCAAGCACATCTATTCCATCTGGCGAAAGATGCAGAAGAAGGGCCTGCAGTTCAGCCAGATCTACGACGTTCGCGCCGTTCGCGTGCTGGTGCCGGAAGTCCGCGATTGCTACACCGCGCTGGGGATCGTGCATACGCTGTGGCGGCACATTCCGAAGGAGTTCGACGACTATATCGCCAACCCCAAGGAGAACGGCTACCGCTCGCTGCACACCGCGGTGATCGGCCCGGAGGGCAAGGTGCTGGAGGTGCAGATTCGCACCCACGCCATGCACGAAGAGGCCGAGCTGGGCGTCTGCGCGCACTGGCGCTACAAGGGCACCGATGTCAATTCCGGCTCCGACCATTACGAGGAGAAGATCGCCTGGTTGCGTCAGGTGCTCGAATGGCACGAAGAGCTCGGCGACATCGGTGGCCTGGCCGACCAGCTGCGGGTGGATATCGAGCCGGATCGGGTCTACGTGTTCACCCCCGACGGCCATGCCATCGACCTGCCCAAGGGCGCCACACCGCTGGACTTCGCCTATCGGGTGCATACCGAGATCGGCCACAACTGCCGCGGCGCCAAGATCAACGGGCGCATCGTGCCGCTCAACTACAGCCTGCAGACCGGCGAGCAGGTGGAGATCATCACCAGCAAGCACGGCTCGCCGAGCCGCGACTGGCTGAACCCCAACCTGGGCTACATCACCACCTCGCGCTCGCGGGCGAAGATCGTCCACTGGTTCAAGCTGCAGGCCCGTGATCAGAACGTCGCCGCCGGCAAGGCACTGCTGGAGCGCGAACTGGGCCGTCTGGATCTGCCGCCGGTGGACTTCGACAAGCTGGCCGAAAAAGCCAACCTGAAGAACGCCGAGGACATGTTCGCCGCGCTGGGTGCTGGCGACCTGCGCCTGGCGCACCTGGTCAACATGGCGCAACAGCTGGTCGAGCCGGAGCGCGGTTACGACCAGCTGGAGCTGATTCCGCGGCGCTCGGCGCCGTACAAGCCGGGCAAGCGCGGCGACGTGCAGATCCAGGGCGTCGGCAACCTGCTGACGCAGATGGCCGGCTGCTGCCAGCCGCTGCCGGGCGATCCCATCGTCGGTTACATCACCCAGGGGCGCGGTGTCAGTATCCACCGTCAGGACTGCCCGTCCGTGCTGCAACTGGCCGGGCGCGAGCCGGAGCGGATCATCCAGGTCAGCTGGGGGCCGGTACCGGAGAAGACCTATCCGGTGGAAATCATGATCCGTGCCTACGACCGCGCCGGCCTGCTGCGCGACATCTCGCAGATGCTGCTCAACGAGCGCATCAACGTGCTGTCGATGAACACTCGTTCGAACAAGGAAGACAGCACGGCGCAGATGACGCTGACTATCGAGATTCCGGGGCTGAATGCCTTGGGTCGCCTGCTCAGCCGTATTTCGCAGCTGCCGAACATCATCGAAGCCAAGCGCCAAAGAGCCACGTAAGGCGCAGCACAGCGGCGGCGCCTACTGCGCCATGGTGGTGGTTGAAGCGTCATCCACCCTACGATGCAATACGGTTTTGGGGCGTTTTGCCCGAGACCGAATCGTAGGGTGGATGTCGTTTTTCACATCCACTGTGATGCCATCAGCGCCCTCACCAGCCCTCGATTCGCTGAGGAATCCATGTACCAACTCAACGATCTCCTGCACCTGATGGCCCGGCTGCGTGATCCACAGCATGGTTGTCCGTGGGACCTGCAGCAGAACTACGCGAGCATCGTGCCGCATACGCTGGAAGAGGCCTACGAAGTAGCCGATGCCATCGAAAGCGGCGACTTCGATCATCTGCCCGGCGAGTTGGGTGACCTGCTGTTTCAGGTCGTCTACTACAGCCAGCTGGCCCGGGAGGAAGGGCGTTTCGAGTTCGCCACGGTGGTCGATGCCATCACCCGCAAGCTGATCCGTCGCCACCCCCACGTGTTCCCCGATGGCGATCTGTACGGCTCGCCGGAGCTGCCGCGCCTCGATGAAGCGGCCATCAAGCAGCGCTGGGAGGAGATCAAGGCCGAAGAGCGTGCCGAGAAAGCGGCCGCACCTGAACAATTGTCCCTGCTCGATGACGTGCCCAGCGCGCTGCCGGCGCTCAGTCGGGCCGCGAAACTGCAGAAGCGCGCGGCGCAGGTCGGTTTCGACTGGCCCGAGGCGCTGCCGGTGGTGGACAAGGTGCGCGAGGAGCTCGGCGAAGTGCTGGAGGCAATGAGCGAGAACGATCCGCAGGCCATTGCCGAAGAGCTTGGCGATCTGCTGTTCGTCGTGGTCAACCTGGCGCGCCATCTCAAGGTCGATCCGGAGAACGCCTTGCGTGCCGCGAATGGCAAGTTCGAGCGGCGTTTTCGCTTCATCGAGCAGGCCTTGCGTGAAGCGGGGCGGCCAATCGAGAGCTGCGATCTCGAAGAGCTTGACGTGCTCTGGGGCGAGGCGAAGAAGGCCGAACGATCGCCGTCCTGCGCCTAACTGCACTTTCCGGGTGGATGTGGCTTTTCACATCCACCACAATGCCGCTCGGTGGGCGGCCGAAGCGTCCACCCGCGTCCCACTTGAATTCACGACGAGACGAGCCGAAACATGAGTCTTTCCCTCCGTGATCAGCTGCTCAAAGCCGGGCTGGTCAACGAAAAGCAGGCCAAGCAGGCCGTCAAGCAGAAGCAGAAACAGCAGCGCCTGGAGAAGAAAGGCCAGGTCGAGAAGGACGATTCGCAGCGCGAAGCGGCACTGAAGGCGCAGGCGGAAAAGATCGCCCGCGATCAGGAACTCAACCGCCAGCAGCAGCAAAAGGCCGAACAGAAGGCCCGTACAGCGCAGATCAAGCAGTTGATCGAGACCAGCCGTCTGCCGAAGCTGACCACCGAGGATTACTACAACTTCGTCGACGACAAGAAGGTCAAGCGGCTGTCGGTGAACAAGCTGATGCGTGAGAAGCTGGCCAGCGGCTCGCTGGCAATCGTTCGTCATGGCGGCGGCTACGAAGTGATCCCGCGTGAAGCGGCGCTTAAGATTCAGGAGCGCGACCCGCAGCGGGTGGTGCAGCTCAACATCCGCACCGAAGAGCCGGATGCCGACGATCCCTACGCCGCCTATCAGGTGCCGGACGACCTGATGTGGTAATCCGCTGGGGCAGGCCGGCCGCCCGACGGAAGGTTGGATAGAAAGCGCCTGCCCCGACCTCTACTACAGACCAGCCCGCAGCTGCGGGTTAATGCAGTGGAGGACGTCATGGACGCTCGATCGAATCGCTATTTCCACGCCGCCGAAACCGATGGCTGGCACGCCGCCGGCATTCCGGGTGATCCGGAGGAGCCAGGTGTTCCCACCCAGCCGTCCGAGCCCGGCGAGCCCACCGTGCCCGATCAGCCACCGCCAGCGCCGGTGGCATAAGCCGGTTGACCGTTCCTTTCTTGCGTGACGGCGTCGCAGCGCTCCGGCGCCGCGATGACGTCTTACTCGCCGAACGGGTAAGTATCCGGTACGACGCTCGCATCGATGTCCTGAGGGCCGATGGGCGTCACCGCCTGCGTCTGGTCGAACCAGATCAACGCATCGAACTGCTCGGCAAGGATGGCGCGGAAGTAGTGACTCTGTCGCTCGGTCAGCGGCCGGTAGATGACGCCAATCGCACGCTCAAGCCGTGGATGGCTGAGCGCCTTGCGAAATTCGCCGCGATTATTGCGCCAGTCGGTCAGCGAGGCCGGCACGCCGGCGCGCAGAAAAAGCTGCTCCCAGCTGTCCGACCGTGACGGGATGACCTGCTTGATTTGCATCGGTTCGTCCCAGTTGGCCGCCGCGGCCACCTCGCCGCGATCGGTTGCCATGCCGATCAGTACTGCGTCGCGACCGAAGGCGGTGCGGCAGAGTTCGCCGATGTTGAACTCGCCACCCCAGCCCATCGAAGTCGCCGCAGCATTGCCGATATGCGAGTTGTGCGCCCAGATTACCGCTTTCGCGTTTGCCCCGCGGTGGTCGAGCAGAGCCTGCAGGGTGTCGAACATGTGGCGGTCGCGCAGATTCCAGGATTCTGTCGAGCCGCGGTACATCGCCCGGTAGTAACTCTCCGCGGCCAGTACCACCCGCGCGTTGCGTTCGGCGTTGAAGAAGCGTTCACCATCCTGGCCGATATATTCGAGACGCTGGGCGAGCAGGGCCTGCAGCTGTTCGATCACTGCCTGTTCGCAGGTTGGCTGGCCGAGCATGACGTTTCGACCGTAGTCGGCCGGGTCTTCCTGCCAGGGGCTCAGGCAGCCATAGCGCTGGCGCGCATCCGCCGCGGCTTCAGGGTCGGTGTGGGCGAGGTAACGCAGCACCTCGCGGATCGAACTGCCTAGGCTGTAGACGTCCAGGCCGCGAAACTCGACGCGCCGTGCGGCATCAAGTGCAGCATTGTGCTCGTGCAGCCAGCGGACAAAAGCGTCGACTTCGCGATTGCGCCACATCCAGGTCGGGAAGCGTTTGAAGGCATCCTCTGTCCAGGCGACCGATTCACGCTGGCGACAGTAGCAGTCGATTCGCGCGGCATCGGGCCAATCCGCCTCGACCGCGACGATGGAAAAACCATGGCGCTCGATCAGGCGCCGGGTGATCGCGGCCCGGGCGCGGTAGAACTCAGAGGTGCCGTGGCTGGCTTCACCGATCAGCACCACCCGAGCGTCGGCGAAGCGTTCGAATGCATCGGCGAAGCGCGGGCCATCCAGAGCGGGCAGCGGTTCGGCGTGCTGGCGCAGCAAGCTCACCAAATGCTCTTCGGACGGTTCGGTAATGCGTAGAGGTGAGGCATTCATATTCCCGGCTCCATGGTGTTTGCATACGGATGACCGGGGCGTCCGCATGGTTGTTCCTGGCAATTCAATTAAAGCTGCTAACTTTGAAGTGAGGGACCGAACTGCCGACGCCGGATGGGTCTAAAAACTTACAAAAACCAAAATGGGCGTTATTACGTCCACTCGGGTTTCTTTAAGGCGAGGGGCACTTTCATGACGACTTGGATCACTGCGTACAACAAAGACGGCAACACCGCGACACTGAAGATCGACTCGGCGCACCAGCCGGATATCGATGAGGCTGTGGAACTGGTGAGTCGCAAGGCAGAAGAGCTGTATCCGGATCAGGAGATCGAGCACGAGCACGAGCCCGATCTGGAGGACACCCCGGCCACACGCCTGGCCGAGCGTTATGGCATCACCATCACGGGCATATCCCAGGCCTGACCGGCGCAGGGCGTCTCAGCGGCCAGACCTCTCCATCCCCGATCACATAAATCTGCCAGTTGTCTTCGGCTGCCACCGTCATCGTTCCGGTGAAGTTGCCGAAGGCCGGCAGCAGGCTGAGCCGCGCTCCGATGCAGAAGCAAGGCAGGCGCAGGCGCTGGCGGCCGCGGCCATGTAGCTGAAAGGCTGGATGTACGTGGCCAGCGAGTACGTGATGGGTCGGATGCGGGTCCGGCTCATGCTGCAGGGCATAGGGGCCGAGCAGTAACGGCTCGCTGACTACGCTTATGTCTAACTCGCGCGGTGGGTCGCCGGCACGGCGGTCGTGGTTGCCACGCACCAGCGTAATTTCCAGTTGCGCATGTTGCGCACGCCATTCGGCCAGGCGGGCCAGCGTGGATGGTGCACGGGACTCCGGCGCGTGCAGGAAATCACCGAGAAAGATCAGTTGGCGGCAGGCGTACCGCGCCAGCAGATCGTCCAGCTGGCGCAGGTTGGCATCGGTCGTGCCGTGGGGCACGGGCTGGCCCAGGCGCCGGTAGGCTGCGGCCTTGCCGAAATGTATATCTGCTATCAGCAACGCCTGCTGCTCAGGCCAGTAGACGGCCTTTTCCGCAAGCAACCAGAGCGTACTGCCGGCCAGTTCGATGGGCTGGTAAGGATTCATATGAGACATGGGCGTGCTGAGGCTAGCGTCATGGGGCGCGTTTCGGCTTCCTGAGGCGTGGCGTGCCGTCCTTGGTCTGCCGCGCTTTGCGCTTGGGCGCGGTTTCACGTTCGACCATGATGCTGGCATTCGCCTCAGGCTGATAGCCGCCGGGACCAGCCGCCTTGTCCAGCTCGGCGACCATGCGGCGGATCCGGTCGGCCAGTTTTTCCGAACTCATGCTTTCGCGAAAGCGTTCGACCATCAAAGGAAATGCAAGCGGCGTGGTGCGTCTGACCTGATGGATGTTCAGTTGGCGCCCTTGCAGCCGGTTCATGGTCTGCTCCAGCCGCTCGACCTCCAGCTCCTGCCGCAGCACTTCTTCCTCGGCCTGGGTAAGTAGCAGGTTGGCCGGGTCGTATTGGCGGAACACGTCGAAGAACAGGCCGCTGGATGCCTGCAGCTGGCGCGCGCTCTTCTGCGCGCCGGGATATCCGGAGAAAACCAGCCCCGCGATGCGCGCGATCTCCCGGAAGCGCCGGCGTGCCAGTTCGCCGGCGTTGAGACTGGCGAGCACGTCCTGCAGCAGATTTTTCTGGCTGAACAGTTCGGGCGTCAGCCATTTCAGCCAGTCCACCTCGGTCGCAGAAAGCAGTTCGAAACCGTAGTCGTTGACCGCAATCGAAAAGGTCAGCGGCTGCTGCTGTCCCATGCGCCAGGCCAGCAGGCTTGCGAGGCCCAGATGTACGTGGCGGCCGGCGAAAGGGTAGAGGAACAGGTGCCAGCCCTCGCGGGACTTCATCACCTCGGCCAACAACGTGGTTTCCGTGGGCAGCGCGGACCAGTCCATCTGTACACGGAGCAGGGGCTCGATCAGGCGCATCTCGTCACTTTCGAAACGGCCACGCGAGGCGGCACCGAGTTGTTCCACAACCGCATCGGCCAGTTCGCTCGATAGCGGCATGCGGCCGCCGTTCCAGCGGGGCACGGCGGCCTTCTTTCCCGTGGCGCGGCTGACGTAGGCGGTCATGTTCTCGACCCGTACCAGCTCCAGCAAACGGCCGCCGAAGAGGAAGTTGTCGCCCGGGCGCAGGCGCGCAATGAAGCCTTCCTCGATGGTGCCCAGCGAGCGGCCACTGCCGCCCTTGGCCCAGAATTTCACCGTCAGGCTGGCATCGCTGACGATGGTGCCAATGCTCATGCGATGGCGCAGCGCCACACGGCGGCTAGGTACTTTCCACAGCCCGGTGTCGTCCGGCTCGACACGCTGGTAATCCGGGTAGGCGGTCAGGGAATGTCCGCCGTGCCGTACGAAGGCCAGCGCCCATTGCCAGTGGTCGTCAGTGAGATCGCGGTACGACCAGGCCTGCCTAACCTCATCGAATAATTCTTCCGGACGAAACCCACCGCCCAGCGCCATGCTCACCAGGTGCTGTACCAGTACGTCCAGTGGTCGATGGGGCGCGCTGCGGGCTTCGATGCGGCGTTCGGCGATCGCGACCTGGGCGGCCGCGGCTTCCACGACTTCGACGCTGTGAGTAGGCACCAGCGTGACGCGGGAAGTCCGACCCGGCGCATGCCCGGAGCGACCGGCCCGCTGCATTAGCCGAGCCACGCCCTTGGGCGAGCCGATTTGCAGGACCCGCTCGACGGGTAAAAAATCGACTCCGAGATCCAGGCTCGAGGTGCAGACCACCGCTTTCAGCGCACCTTGTTTGAGGCCCAGCTCCACCCAGTCGCGTACCTCGCGAGCGAGCGAGCCGTGGTGCAACGCGATCAGCCCGGCCCAGTCCGGCCGCGCGCCGAGGATCGCCTGGTACCAGATCTCCGACTGGGAGCGGGTATTGGTAAAGACCAGCGTTGTGGCCGCCGAGTCGATCTGCTCGACCACCTGCGGCAGCATGCGCAGCCCGAGATGGCCGGCCCAGGGGAAGCGTTCAATGCTCGGCGGCAGCAAGGTATCGACACGCAGATCCTTGTCGACCCGACCTTGCACCAGCTTGCCGCTCCCCGGATGCAACAGCACCTCCAGCGCATGGGGCTGGTTGCCGAGGGTCGCCGACAGCCCCCACACGATGAGCTCCGGCATCCACTGACGAAGCCGCGCCAACGCCAGTTGCAACTGCACGCCGCGCTTGTTGCCCAGCAGCTCATGCCACTCGTCCACCACCAGCATGCGCAGTCCGGCGAAGGCCTGGCGTGCGTCGGCGCGGGTCAGCAGCAGGGTCAGACTTTCCGGCGTGGTCACCAGTGCGCTGGGTAGCAGTCTTCCCTGGCGCGCGCGTTCTGAACTGCTGGTGTCGCCGGTACGCAGGCCGATGCTCCAGTTGATCTCGAGGTCTTCTAGCGGTGCTTGCAGAGCACGCGCGGTATCGGCCGCCAATGCGCGCATCGGGGTGATCCAGAGCACCGTCAAAGGCGCTGCCTTGTCCGTCGCGGTGGAAGAGGGTGCCTTGGTCGCAAAGCGATTCAGGGCTCCGAGCCAGACGGCGTAGGTCTTGCCGGAGCCGGTGGTGGCGTGCAGCAGCCCCGATTCGTCATGGCCTATCGCTTGCCACACCTCCTGCTGGAACGGGAAGGGTTGCCAGGCACGGCTGGAAAACCAGCCCGCAGCGAGGCTCTCGGCCCCGTCCCTCACCTCCAGCCCCTCTCCCGGAGGGAGAGGGGAGTGATCGTGTGGCTGCTCGGCATCTTCGTCTGGCATGGCTCCGGTCTTGCTCCCTCTCCCTCTGGGAGAGGGTTGGGGTGAGGGCTGAGGGGGTGCCGGGTGCCTTGGTTTCATCCCAGCAATTCCTTCAGCGTCTCCAGCGTGTCGGCTTCCTCCACCGGCTTATCGAGGCGCCAGCGCAGCATGCGGGGGAAGCGCACGGCGATGCCGCTTTTGTGCCGGCTGCTGGCGGCGATACCTTCGAAGCCCAGCTCGAACACCAGCGTCGGCGTCACGCTGCGAACGGGGCCGAATTTCTCCACGGTGGTCTTGCGCACGATGGCGTCGACCTTGCGCATTTCCTCGTCGGTCAGCCCGGAGTAGGCCTTGGCGAAGGGCACCAGTTTGCGCTCGGGGTAGCCCGGTTCACCGTCCCAGACGGCAAAGGTGTAGTCGGTGTAGAGGCTGGCGCGGCGGCCATGACCACGCTGGGCATAGATCAGCACGGCATCGACGGAGTAGGGGTCGATCTTCCATTTCCACCAGACGCCGACGTCCTTGGTCCGACCGACGCCGTACTGGGCGGCGCGCGCCTTGATCATCATGCCTTCCACGCCCAGCGAGCGGGAGGCTTCGCGCTGGCGGGCCAGGTCCTGCCAATCCGTTCCACTCACCAGCGGCGAAAGCATCAGCTGTGGGCTGGGGCATTGGCCCACGACCGCCTCGAGCTGCTGGCGGCGTTCGCGGTGCTCGCGCTGCCGCCAGTCGTCGCCCTGCCATTCCAGCAGGTCGTAGGCGAGCACTGCGACCGGGGCGTCCTGCAGCACTTTCGCGGTCAGGTTCTTGCGCCCGATGCGCTGCTGCAGCAGCGAGAAGGATTGCACGCCGAAGCGTTCGGCTGTCTTTGAATCATCACTATCGGAATGTTCGAAAAGATTGGTCGTAGGCCCGCCGGGGGCGTGCTTCCAGACCAGGATCTCGCCATCGATCACAGTACCGTCCGGCAGTTCGCTGGCCAGCTCGCAGAGTTCCGGGAAGCGCTCGCTGACCAGCTCTTCGCCACGCGACCAGACCCAGATCTGCCCGTCGCGCTTGACCAGCTGGGCGCGGATGCCGTCCCACTTCCATTCGACGAACCAGTTCTCCGGCGCGCTGAGCAGGGTGTCGAACTCCTCGACCGGGGCCTGCAGCGGATGGGCGAGAAAGAAGGGGTAGGGCTGGCCGCCGCGCTGCGCATGTTCGTGTTCAGACTCGTCGGCGATCAGCGCGAGGTAGCCCTCGGCGCTGGGACGGTGCGACAGGTCGGTATAGCCAACCAGCCGCTGCGCGACCCGTTTCGGATCGAGATCGACCAGCGAGGCCAGCGCACGGGTGACCAGCAATTTCGAGACGCCCACACGAAAGGCGCCGGTGATCAGTTTGATGCAGACCATCAGGCTGAGCCGGTCCAGCTGTGCCCATAGTGCCGGCAAGCGCTCGGCCAGCTCCTCTGGTGGCAGACCGCGCAAGGGCAGTAGCTTGTCCTGCATCCATACGGCGAGGCCATCGTCGGAGCTGTGCTTGGCCTTGGGCATCAGCAGCGAGATGGTTTCGGCCATGTCACCGACGGCCTGATAACTTTCTTCGAACAGCCATTCCGGCAAGGCCGAGGCCTGCATGGCGGTTTCGCGCAATACCTTGGTCGGCACAAGTTGGCGAGGTCGACCGCCGGAAAGGAAGTAGACCGCCCAGGCGGCGTCGGCCGGATCGGCCTCGCGGAAATAGTCGCGCATTGCCGCGAGCTTGGCGTTGCTCGAGGTGGTGGCGTCGAGCCGGCTATAGAGGGTGGCGAAGGCTTTCATGCGGCGCCTCCGTACCGGTGTGGTGCGGCCGGTTTGCGCGCAAGCTCGCTCCTACGAGGCGGGGTGGTGATCCGCCTAGTCATTCGGCCTCCTGGGTGTTCGCGTCGTCTTCGTCGCCATATTCGGTCTCGAAGGCCTGCGCATCGAGCCCGCGCATCTCACGCAGATAACGGACCAGGATCGGAACGGAACCGTGGGTGACCATCACCCGCTCGGCGCCGGTCTGCTCGATGGCCCAGAGCAGGCCCGGCCAGTCGGCGTGATCGGAGAGCACGAAGCCGCGGTCGACACCACGTCGACGACGGGTGCCGCGCAACATCATCCAGCCGCTGGCGAAGGCATCGGCATAGTCACCGAAACGACGCATCCATGTGCTCCCGCCAGCTGACGGCGGCGCGAGGATGATGGCCTGCTTCAGCCGAGGGTCGCCCTTTTTCAGGTCGCCGGCATAAATGGTCGGTGGAAGATAGACACCGCCTTCGCGATAGACCTTGTTCAGTGGCTCCACAGCGCCATGGACGACGATGGTGCCGATGTTCTCATCCAATCCGTGAAGGATGCGCTGCGCCTTGCCGAAGGCATAGCAGAACAGCACCGAGGCTCGCCCGGCCGCGGCGTTGGCGCGCCACCAGTCATTGATGTCGCGGAATACCTCGGCCTGGGACGGCCATTTGTAGATCGGCAAACCGAAGGTCGATTCGGTAATGAAGGTGTGGCAGCGCACCGGCTCGAACGGGGCGCAGGTGCCGTCCGGCTCGACCTTGTAGTCGCCTGAGGCCACCCAGACCTCGCCCTTGTATTCCAGTCGCACCTGAGCCGAGCCGAGCACATGGCCGGCCGGGTGGAAGCTGAGCTTTACGCCGTGATGTTCGACGGACTCACCGTAGGCCAGCGTTTGCAGCGGCATATCGGCGGCGATGCGTGAACGCAGAATGCCTTCGCTGTCGCTTGAAGCCAGGTAATGGCCCATGCCCCAGCGCGCGTGGTCGCCGTGGGCGTGGGTGATGACGGCGCGATCGACCGGACGCCAGGGATCGATGTAGAAATCACCGGGTGGGCAGTAGAGGCCTTCGGGCCGAGCAACGACAAGATCCATGACGACTGGCAGTTCGATGGGCTTGCAGGGTTGGAGCCAGACGAGGCGTTTGGAGTTCGCTCGCCAGGCTATGGCAGTGGCAGGCCCGTTCAATGAACGGGCTGCAGGGCTTGTCGGAAATCAGCGGATTCGTCCTTCCTGCAACTGCAGGTTCTCCTTGGCGAAGTCGTCCACGTCGATGACTTTGCGCCGTGCGAGTTCTGCCATCTGCAGCTGCTCGGCCTCCACGGCATCTATGACGCCGGCAGCCAGCGCGGCATCGATCGAATTTTCGCCAGCGGCCGGCATAACCGCGCCTGACTTGAGCGCCTTGGCCAGCTTCTTCGCTGCGTCCTGGCTGGTGGCGAGGATCTCGAAGGCGTGCTTCAGCGCGCCGAGCGGCTGCTCAGGATTCTGCGGGCGGTACATGCCATCGAGGATGCGCTCCAAAGCCGGATCGCCTTCCGGGCGGCCGAGGAGGGCGGCGACCTCGGCGTCTAGGACGTCGGACGGCCCCTTGTGGCGCGCACCGAAGGGGAACACCAGAGCATGCAGCAGGTGCCCGAGAATGCGGTTGGGGAAGTTGGCCAGCACGTCCTGCAGGGCGGATTCGGCCTTCTCCAGGCAGTCCTCCAGCGCCCAGCGCAGCAGCGGCTCCTGTTCAGTCGGATGGCCGAGGTCATGGAACTGCTTGAGTGCTGCGGAGGCGAGGTAGAGATGGCTGAGCACGTCGCCCAGCCGCGCCGACAGCCGCTCGCGACGCTTGAGCTCGCCGCCGAGCAGCATCATCGACAGATCGGCCAGCATCGCGAATGCCGCGGCGATGCGATTGAGCGCGCGGAAGTAGGGTTGCGTGACGCTCGTCCCCGGCACACGCCCCATCAGACCGAAGCTCAGACCCAGCAGCAGGGTGCTGGCCGTGTTGCTGACGGCGAAGCCGATGTGTTGCATCAACAGGTCATCGAATTTCACAACAGCGGCTTCACGATCCGGCTCGTGGACCAGCTCCATTTCGCGCAGCACGAACGGATGGCAGCGGATTGCGCCCTGGCCGAAGATCATCAGGTTGCGCGAGAGGATGTTGGCACCTTCCACGGTGATGGAGATCGGCGCCGACAGCCATAGGCGTCCGAGGTAATTGTTCGGGCCGAGGATGATGCCCTTGCCGCCGTGGATATCCATGGCGTCGGTGATGCAGGCTCGGCCGCGTTCGGTGAGGTGGTACTTCAGAATCGCCGAGAGCACCGAGGGCTTTTCGCCCAGGTCGACGGCGTTGGCGGTGAGAATACGCGCCGCGTCCATCAGCCAGGCGTTGCCGCCAATGCGCGCCAACGGCTCCTGAATGCCTTCGAAGGCGGCCAATGGCACGTTGAACTGCTCGCGGACCTGCGCATAGCGACCGCTCACGTAGCTGCAGACTTTGGCGGCGCTGGTGCCGGTCGCCGGCAGGGAGATCGAGCGGCCGACCGACAGGCAGTTCATCAGCATCATCCAGCCTTTGCCGATCATGTCGCGGCCGCCGATGATCGCATCCAGCGGCACGAAGACATCCTTGCCCCAGTTCGGCCCGTTCATGAAGGCCGCACCCAGCGGCAGGTGGCGACGGCCGATGTCCACGCCGGGAGTGTCGGTGGGGATCAACGCCAGGCTGATGCCGAGTTCTTCCTCATCGCCCAGCAAGTGATCCGGATCGTAGGTCTTGAAAGCTACGCCGAGCAGGGTCGCCACCGGGCCGAGGGTGATGTAGCGCTTCTCCCAGTTCAGCCGCAGGCCGAGCACTTCTTCGCCCTGCCACTGGCCGCGGCAGATCACGCCGCTGTCGTTCATGGCGCCGGCGTCGGAGCCGGCATATGGGCCGGTGAGGGCAAAGCAGGGAATGTCGGAGCCATTGGCCAGGCGCGGCAGGTAGTGGTTGCGCTGCTCATCGGTGCCGTAGTGCATCAGCAGCTCGGCCGGACCGAGAGAGTTGGGCACCATCACGGTGCTGGCCAGGTCACCGCTGCGGGTGGCGAGTTTCATCACGATCTGCGAGTGGGCGTAGGCGGAGAAGCCCTTGCCGCCGTATTCCTTGGGGATGATCAGGGCGAAGAAGCCTTCGGCCTTGATGTAGTCCCAGGCGGCGGGCGGCAGGTCCATGCGCTGGGCGATATCCCATTCGCTGACCAGGGCGCAGAGGGTTTCGGTAGGGCCGTCGAGAAAGGCCTGTTCTTCATCCGTGAGGCGCGCCTTCGGATAGCCGAGCAGGGTGTCCCACGCCGGGCGGCCGCTAAAGAGTTCGCCGTCCCACCAGACGGTGCCGGCGTCGATGGCGTCGCGCTCGGTGGCGGAAATCGGCGGTAGCACCTTCTTGAACCAGTCGAACATCGGCCCGCTGAAGTACTTGCGGCGCACGTCTGCGACCAATAGAGGCACCGCAATGGCGATCAAGGCGAGCCAGAGCAGGAATACCACCACCCCGGAGGTGTCGGCAGCGGTCATGAAGACCAGGTAGGTGGCGACGAACACCAGTGCCGGCACCGGCGACAGGCGCAGGTGGGCGATTACGGCAATGCCGAGCAGTAGAACCAGCAACCAGAGCAGCGTCATGAGTCTTATCCTTTCAGGTTCGAACAGCTTCCGTCTTCAGCATAGGCGCTTGCGCCGCTGCAGCGAAGGGACGAGGTGTCGCCGCCGGCCAACGGGCGGCGACGGGGGATGGTTCAGCTCGGCCGGGCGCCGAGCATTTGCGTGTCGGCATCGTCGGCGTTCTGGTTGGCTGCCGGCTTTTCCTGCGGCACGCCGGCAACATTGATTTCCGGCAATCGCCCACCGATGAATTCGATGCTGCGGGTGGGGAAGGCGAACTGCACGTCCATGTCGCGAATGCCCTGCAGCAGGGCGAGGTTGATCGCCTGCTGGGTGTCCATGTACTTGTTGTAGTCCGAGACCTGCATGATGTAGACGACCTCGAAGGTCAGCTGGCTGTCGTCGAAGCCGAGGAAATGCGCGCGGTCGAACTTCGCCACTTCGATGCCTTCAATGATGCGCTTCACCAGTTCTGCCACCTCTTTCACCTTTTCGGTTGGCGTGTCGTAGGTGATGCCGAACTTGAAGACGATCCGCCGCGTGTTCATGCGCTTGTAGTTGTGCACGATCTGCCGCAACAGGTCGGCGTTGGATACGACCACCTGTTCGCCGCTGAGGGCGCGAATGCGCGTGGTTTTCAGGCCGATGTGCTCGATGTTGCCGGCCACCTCGCCGAATACCACGAAGTCACCTATCTCGAACGGCTTGTCCACGCCGATGGACAGTGAGGCGAAGATGTCGCTGAGCAGCGTCTGTACTGCCAGGGCGATGGCGATACCGCCAACGCCGAGGCTGGCGACCATGGCGGTGATGTCGACACCCAGGTTGGCGAGGATCGATAGCAGCATCATGGTCCAGACCACGATACGGATCATGATGCCGATGATGGTGGTGGTGACCGGATTGCGAGCCTTGCCGTCGCGGGTCAGGCTCTCCATCCACAGGCGCACACCGGTGTCCATCCACAGCGCGAACTGGAACGCGAGGGCGATGAACCAGCCGTGGGACATTGTCGATTCCCAGCGAGGCGACAGTTCAACCGTCTTCAGTGCGATCAGCAGTGAGAACGCCAGGATCAGCAGATTGCTGGTGCGTGAAAGCAGTTCGGCGGTGATGCCGAGGAACTTGGTCTTGGACCCGGTTGCGAGTTTGTTGAGGCGCCTGGTGACGATCCCGAGGATGGTGCGCAGGACCAGGTAGCTGACGATGGTGATCCCCAGCACGATAGCCAGGTTGATCCAGAGTGTCTCGTTGAGCAGGGCGTCCCAGTTCATTCATATCCTCCGATAAGGGTGCGCATGATGCAGCGAAGGCCACGTTTTTCAGTGGTCCTCGCTGCTCATAAGTTCCCTATGTCGGCGGTCGGATGGGTGGTGCTAGCGGGCTCGGTGGTTGCGTTGGTGCTATCAGTCGCTCGGTAAGGAAGTGGCGAGCTCGTCGTAGCCGCCGGCGTTAATGACCTGTGTGTAGCCGAGCTTCTCGAGCACGTCCTGCGCTTCGGAGGCGCGTCGGCCGCTGCGGCAGTAGAGCACGACCGGGGTGTCCTTTTCCGGGGCCAGCATTCCGATCCGCTCGGCGATATCCGGAGTCTCGATGCGAACCGCGCCGGGTAGCGCTCCTTCGGCGAACTCGTCAGCAGTCCTTACATCGATCAGTACGGTGTCGGCTCGCTGCAGCATCTGCAGGGCGGTGGGCTGATCGATCTCGCCAGCCGATGCGTGCAGGCTCAGAGCCAGCAGTAGGGAAAGAATCGGGGCGCGCATGGGAACTCCTCGCAGCGCGCCGGTGGCGCGCTCAGCTGAATATACGGGTCAGGTTGGGCAGGATGAGAATCACTGCCGTGGCAATGACGATCAGTGTCGCCTGCCGAAATTTCTTCTGCTTGAGCATGACATGGCCTTTTATTCTTGTGTGTAGCGATTATCGCCTTGCCGAAGGGCGGAGACGGTACGTGACCGCGGTTTCCAGAATCCGACGCCGGTAAACGAGACGTGCTGGACATTCGCCCAGACTCAAGAGAAAGCAATTTCCGCACCAGCGAACGCTCTAGAGATGGAGCTGGTCGCTTCTTTTGGTTGTCTTCCGTTTTACACCGCATCGGAGGACAGACAATGAACAAGCCGAAGTTACCGCTAGTACTGTTACTCACCGCCATTTCCAGCGCTGCATTGGCGCAGCAGGAGGGCATGACACTGCAGCAGGAGCGTGACCAGATGGGTGCCGATTTGGAAGAAAATCGCCAGCAGATCGGTCGCGATATCAACCGTATCCGTGAGCCGGGCACCACTCGGGAGCAGGCGCCTGGTGTCAACCGAGGGGGCGTGCAGAGTGATGCGTACAACCCCCGACCCAACGTTCCGGGTGCCACGAACCCGCCGACCGGGACCGGTTTGCCGAGTCCGCAGAGCAATGTCCGCCAGCCGAACGGTGGCGTGGGCGCGAATCCTGCGCCGGGCACCACCCAGCCGCAGACCGCTCCGGGTGGTGCCAATGGAAACGCCAATCAGGGCGGCGTCACACCGCCGGGTGGAATCGGAACAGGTGGCGGTAACGGTGCAGGCGGAGCCAGCAGCGGCGGTGCGGCCAGCGGCGGCACAACGGGTGGCGCCGCCGGCCAGCGTTGAGTCGGCCGGCGTTCAGCTGGTGTCGCCGCTGCTCAGAAGTCTCAGGGTGGCCGGATCGGGCTGACCGTCGAAGAAGGCTTGCAGCGCCTGCTCGAACCGGGCGGAGTCTGGCGCTACATGGGCGAAGAGGGTCATGCAGGAGTGAAACTTCAGGTCGTCTGGGCTTCCCAGAATCTGCTGTGCGCTGTTGCGGTGATGCCCTAGCATCGCCTCGGTGCAGGCCAGCAGACGTGGTCCCAGCAGCGGGTGCTGCAGATAGGCTTCAGCCTCGGCTCGGCCCGAAATCGCGTAGCGCTGTGCCATGGCGCTGCGGCCAAGCCCCTGCAGCTGCGGAAAGATGAACCACATCCAGTGCGTACGTTTGCGCCCGCTGCGCAGTTCTGCCAGCGCCTGCTGATACTGGAGTTGTTGAGCGTCGACGAAGCGCTGCAGGTGGTAGGGATCGGCCATGGAAGTGATTGCGGCATGAAAGGACTGCGAGCAATCTGCAGCAGGCCAGACGGCACGACAATCGCTGACGGACGTATGGTGCCCTCGGATCGGGGCTCTAGAACGCAAAAACCCCTGACTTCGGGGAAGTCAGGGGTTCTGCTTGAATCGAATATGGCGGTGAGGAAGGGATTCGAACCCTTGATACGATTTCTCGTATACACACTTTCCAGGCGTGCTCCTTCAACCGCTCGGACACCTCACCGGATCGACGGAGGTTCATGTCCATCGAGGCGCGCTAATGTAATCGAACCCTGTGCCTTTGGCAAAAACTTTTTTAGCTTATTCATGCGCTTAACAAATTCGTCTCGCTCAGGTGACAGGCTGCACGTTCCGCTAGACTCCTGATTGCAGCCTTGGTCGATGCCTGGGTTATTTTGAATAAGAAGCCGAGCGGAGCTCACCTGTTCCATGAAACTGACAAGCAAGTCAGGTAAGCATATCGATACCTTGCTGGTGCCGACCCGGCGTCGGGTTGCTGTCGCCCGCCTGGAATTGGGTATGTACGTCTGCGAGCTGGATCGGCCGTGGAATGAAACGAACTTTGCGTTCCAGGGTTTTCCGCTGCTGAAGCCCGCCGAGATACGCGCGCTACGCAACTGTTGCGAGTATGTCTATGTCGACGATACGCGCAGAGTTCGCTTGCAGCACGATACGCCGGTTCCGGTCGCCGGGCCGCGTGTTCGCAAGTCGATAGAGCGACCGCAGCACGCGCTTTCGACCGAGGTGGAAGAGGCCCGCGCAGCCTATCTGGATGGCTCCCGCCTGATCGAACAGGTGCTGGCCGACGTACAGCATGGACGAGTGATCGACACCCGCGCATGCCATGGCGCCGTCAAGCGCAACCTGGCCAGCATGCTGCGCAATGAAAGCGCCATGCTCTGGCTGGTCCGGCTGAAGAACAAGGATCTCTACACCAGCCTGCACTGCTTGTCGGTGTCGATCATGGCGATGGGCTTTGGCAATCATCTCGGCCTGCAGGACGACAAACTCCAGCTGCTGGGCATGGCGGGGTTGCTGCATGACGTCGGCAAGATGCGCATTGATCCTGAGATTCTCAACAAGCCCGGAAAGCTCACCGCGCAGGAGTTCGAGGTGATCAAGCGGCATCCGGTCTTCGGCCTGGAAGCGCTGCGAGCGCAACCCGGTATTCCGGAAGCTGCACTGCACGCCGCGTATGGCCATCACGAGCGACTCGATGGCACTGGATATCCGCTGGGTTCGGGGCCGGCGCAGATTTCCTACATGACGCGCATCATCACCATTGTCGACGCTTTCGACGCCATTACCAGCCACCGGGCCTACGATTGCGCGCGACCGGTGCAATCGGCCTTCGAGATCCTGCGCAGCGCCAGCGGCAGGCAGTTCGACGAGGACCTGGTGAGCGAATTCATCCGCTGGCTGGGAGCCTTCCCGGTGGGTACGCTCGTCGAGTTGCACACCGGCGAGGTCGCCGTGGTAGTGGAAAAACATCGGCAATACCAACTCCGCCCCCGTGTCGTGGTGTTGCGCGATGCCGCCAAGCAGCGCTGCACGCCGCGTTATCTGGATCTGGCGCAGATCACCGTGGACGAGGAGGGTGCGCCTTACCGGATATCCGTCGGTCTGCCGGATGGCTCTTTCGGGCTTCATCTCGCCGACCCCGAGCTACAGGCCATCCTGCACCCCGAGACACTGGCCGACTTCGAATCGAGCTGATCCCTTCTGTACAGATACGTTTCGGTGCGGCTTTGACGCCTCTGGCGTGACCGGCCGGTCGGTCATCGCGCTTTACCTGAGCCTGAGCGCTGGGTAACGTCTGCCCACTTTAAAAACAAGGAATCTCGTCATGAGTGAGCTGGTCTCCTACCAATTCGAAGACGGCGTTGCCACGCTGACGCTGTGCAATGGCAAGGTCAACGCCCTTTCGCCTGCCGTGTTCGAGGCGCTCAACGCCGCGCTGGATCGCGCCGAGCAGGACCGTGCCGTCGTGATTCTCACCGGGCAGCCAGGCATCCTGTCCGGCGGCTACGATCTGAAGGTCATGACGTCGAGCCCGCAGAACGCCATGACGCTGGTCGCTACCGGTTCGACCTTCTCCCGCCGGATGCTGGCACACCCGTTCCCGATCATCGTGGCGTGCCCAGGGCATGCGATCGCCAAAGGCGCCTTCCTACTGTTGTCCGCCGATTACCGCATTGGTGTCGAAGGGCCATTCCATATAGGCCTCAATGAGGTGCAGATCGGCATGACCATGCACCATGCAGGCATCGAGTTGGCGCGTGACCGTTTGCGCAATTCAGCCTTCCATCGCTCGGTGATCAACGGCGAGATGTTCGATCCGATTGGCGCGGTGGATGCCGGTTTTCTCGACAAGGTGGTGCCGACCGGTGAGCTGCCGGCAGTCGCCAAAGCCGCGGCCGAGCAGCTGAAGAAGATCAACATGGTGGCGCACAAGAACACCAAGCTCAAAGTGCGCAAGGCGCTGCTGGAAACCCTGGACCAAGCGATCGCGCTGGACCAGCAGCACTTCGGCTGAAAGAGCGCGCGGGGCGCAAGAGAATTTCTTCTCGAGTGCGCACGAGGGCCGGCCCTGCGTTTACACTGCGCGAGTGACGCCCCGCCGATGGCGGGGCGTTTTCATTTCTCATTCCGTGTCGCCTCGCAGGAGAGCCCCGATGTCCGCCCCGCACACCCCGGTAGAACGCGCCGATTTCGACCAGGTCATTGTTCCCACCTTCGCCCCAGCAGCCTTCGTACCGGTACGTGGCCTGGGTTCGCGAGTATGGGATCAGAGCGGGCGAGAACTGGTGGACTTCGCTGGCGGCATCGCGGTCAACGCACTGGGCCATGCGCATCCGGCGATGGTCGCGGCGCTGACCGAGCAGGCTGGCAAGCTCTGGCACATTTCCAACATCTATACCAACGAGCCGGCGCTGCGCCTGGCGAAGAAGCTGACGGCAGCGACCTTCGCCGACCGCGCGTTCTTCTGCAATTCCGGCGCGGAAGCCAACGAGGCGGCGTTCAAGCTGGCCCGTCGTTACGCCCATGACGTCTACGGGCCGCAGAAATTCGAGATTATCTCGGCGCTGAACAGCTTCCACGGCCGCACCCTGTTCACCGTCACGGTGGGCGGGCAGTCGAAGTACTCCGACGGCTTCGGGCCAAAGATCGAAGGGATTACCCATGTACCCTTCAACGATCTCGACGCCCTGAAAGCGGCGATCTCCGACAAGACCTGCGCGGTGGTGCTGGAGCCGATCCAGGGCGAGAGCGGCATCCTGCCGGGCGACCAGGCCTATCTGGAAGGCGCGCGCCAGCTGTGCAACGAGCACAACGCGCTGCTCATCTTCGATGAGGTGCAGACCGGCCTCGGCCGTACCGGCGAGCTGTTCGCCTACATGCACTACGGCGTCACGCCGGATATCCTGACCAACGCCAAGAGCCTGGGCGGCGGCTTTCCCATCGGCGCGATGCTGACCACCAACGAGATCGCCGCGCACCTGAGCGTCGGCACCCACGGCACCACTTATGGCGGCAATCCGCTGGCCTGCGCTGTTGCCGAAACGGTGCTGGATATCGTCAATACGCCGCAGGTGCTCGAAGGCGTTAAGGCGCGACACGAGCGTTTCAAGGCGCGCCTGATGCAGATCGGTGAGCGCTATGGCGTGTTCAGCCTGGTGCGTGGCCGTGGCCTGCTGATCGGCTGTGTGTTGAGCGAGGCCTGGAAGGGTAAGGCCGGTGCCTTCTGCGCCGCCGCGGAGAAGCAAGCTCTCATGGTGCTGCAGGCCGGCCCCGACGTGGTGCGCCTGGCGCCGAGCCTGGTCATCGACGACGCTGATATCGACGAAGGGCTGGATCGCCTCGAGCGCGCCGTCGCGACGCTGACCCAGGCCTGACCATTCCCCATGCGCGGCGCCGCGGGCGTCGCGCGTTCTACTAGCGAGAGCAATTCAATGAGCGATAGCCTGCAACTGGTTCTGGAAGATGTCGACGGAACCCAACTGGAAACTTCCTGCACCCGTTTTGCCGTTATTTGGCAGGGCCGCGAGGTCTGGATTCAGCAGGTCGGCAACGGTCAGCTGATGATCGGTGTGGACGTCGAGGACGGCGACACCGAGTACGCCAATCTGGTGCTGCGTCCGTTGGCCACCAATCTGGTCAGCCTGCAGCTGGAAATGGAGCCGGTCGAGGCCGATGACGACGAGCACGTCCACGGCCCTGACTGCAATCACTGACGGCAGACCGGCATGCTCGCCATCGGCAAGCTGCTGGAACTGACCCTGGCCGGGCGCGAGCCCTGCGAGAAAGTCCAGCTCACCCCGCGCGGGGTGAAGCTGCACTGGCTGGCCGAGGGCGCGCTGCTGGTATCGCCGCCGAGCGGCCAGGATCAAGGCGTCGACCTGGTCCTGTCGGCCGGCATACACGGCAATGAACTCATCCCCATACATGTCCTGGATCGCCTGATCCGTGCGCTCGCACGGGGCGATGTGCAGCCCGGTGCGCGACTGTTGCTGCTGTTCGCCAATCCTGCAGCGATGCGTCGCATGGTTCGGTACATCGAACATGACCTTAACCGTCTCTTTCTCGGTGCCCATGCTGATGTATGGGGCGGCGAAGCCATTCGTGCGTCAGAGCTTGAGGCATTGGTCGGAGGCTTCTTCAGCGTGTCCGGACGCCAGCGCCGGCACTATGACCTGCACTCAGCGATGCGCCCGTCGCGTCTCGCCCAGTTTGCGATCTGCCCTTGGCGCGAGGGAGGGGGCGCACAACCCAATGCGTTGGCCCGACTGCATGCTCTGGCAATCGACGGCGTCGTGTTGCAGCGCCAGCCCAGCTCTACCTTCAGCGCCATGACCGCCACGCTTCATGGCGCCGAGGCGTTTACCTTGGAGCTTGCCGAAGGCAAGGACGAGGCCCTGCCGCCGGCAGTGCTGCAGTTCGAGCAGGAGCTGATCGCAATGATCGAGGGGCGCGAGTTGTCTGCGGGTGCAGAGGCGCAACCGCAGCTGCTGAGTATTTCTCGAGAGATCATCAAGCGCAGCTCGCGGTTTCGGCTGTGTCTACCCGCTGACATCGAGAACTTTGCGCCATTGCCGCTTGGCAGCCTGCTTGCCGAGGACGACGGCATGCGCTGGGTGGTCGATGAGCTGGACGCGCGCATTCTTTTCCCCATGGCCGATGTTGCCGAAGGACAGCGTGCTGCATTGATCGTTGTGCCATTGGAGCAGTCCGACACGTAGCACTGAGGCGCTCGCTCCGGAAATGGGCGGTTGCAATTGGTCACTTGCGCCCTTATCTAGCTTCACTCCCTTCGCGTTGTGTGCACCTTCTTATGAGTACTGCTCTGTCCATCCGGCAGTTGACCAAGACCTACGGCAACGGCTTCCAGGCCCTCAAGGGTATCGATCTGGACGTGGCCGAAGGCGACTTCTTCGCCTTGCTCGGGCCCAATGGCGCCGGCAAGTCCACCACCATCGGCATCCTCTCCACCCTGGTGAACAAGAGCGGCGGCACGGTCAACGTGTTCGGTCACGATCTGGATCGCGACCCGTCCGGGCTCAAGCGCTGCCTGGGCGTGGTGCCGCAGGAATTCAACTTCAACCAGTTCGAGAAAGCCTTCGACATCCTGGTCACCCAGGCCGGCTACTACGGCATCCCGGCGAAGATTGCCAAGGAGCGCGCGGAGCGCTATCTCAACCAGCTGGGGTTGTGGGACAAGCGTGATGTTTCCTCGCGGATGCTCTCCGGCGGCATGAAGCGCCGCCTGATGATCGCGCGGGCGCTGATCCATCAACCGCGGCTATTGATTCTCGACGAGCCCACCGCGGGTGTGGATATCGAGCTGCGCCGCTCGATGTGGTCGTTCCTCACCGAGCTCAATCGTGAAGGCATCACCATCATCCTCACCACCCACTATCTGGAGGAGGCCGAACAGCTGTGCCGCAACATCGGCATCATCGACCATGGCCAGATCGTCAAGAACACCAGCATGCGCGAGCTGCTCTCGCAGCTGCACGTGGAAACCTTTCTGCTGGACCTCAAGGAGTCGCAACTGGTCGCGCCGGAGCTGGGCAGCTATCCGGCGCAGTTGATCGATCATCACACCCTCGAGGTGCAGGTGGAGAAGAGTCAGGGCGTGACCGAACTGTTCCGTCTGCTCAGCGCTCAGGGCATCGAAGTGCTGAGCCTGCGCAACAAGACCAACCGACTGGAGGAGCTGTTCGTGTCGCTGGTGGAGAACAACCTGAAGGTGAAGTCATGAGCGGCGAACTGCGTCCCAACCTGGTCGCGCTGCAGACCATCGTCCAGCGCGAGATTCGTCGCTATACACGCATCTGGCCGCAGACGCTGCTGCCGCCGGCGATCACCATGGTGCTGTACTTCGTCATCTTCGGCAGCCTGATCGGCGCGCGGATCGGCGACATGGACGGCTTCAGCTACATGGATTACATCGTGCCGGGGCTGATCATGATGTCGGTGATCACCAACTCGTACAGCAACGTCGTATCGAGCTTCTTCAGCACCAAGTTCCAGCGCTCCATTGAGGAGCTGCTGGTCTCGCCGGTCTCGCCGCATGTGATTGTCATTGGTTTTGCCCTGGGTGGTATCACCCGTGGGCTGGCGGTTGCGGTAATCGTCACGCTGCTGTCGATGTTCTTCACCGATCTGCAGGTGCACCATCTGGGCGTGACCGTGCTGGTGATCACCCTGACGGCGAGTATCTTCGCTCTGGGTGGCTTCATCAACGCGGTGTTTGCGCGCAACTTCGACGATATCTCGATCATCCCGACCTTCGTGCTGACGCCGCTGACCTACCTGGGCGGGGTGTTCTACTCGATCAACTTGCTGTCGCCGTTCTGGCAGACGCTGTCGCTGGCCAACCCGGTGCTGCACATGGTCAACGCTTTCCGTTACGGCATCCTCGGCGTATCCGATATCCGCATCGGTGTAGCGATCAGCTTCATGCTGGTGGCGGTGGCGGCGCTCTATCTGGTCTCCGTCGGGCTGCTCAAGAGTGGACGCGGGATGCGGCAATAGACCGCCGACCGTTCGGCGACTGCGCCGATGCCGCTGAAAAGAACACCGCGAAGCGCTAAACTTCGCGGCGTTTCTCGTTCAGGTCCATTCCCCATGCAGCATCCCGCCGAACATTCTCCGCTGGGCAAGTCCAGTGACTACGTCGCCACCTACAGCCCGCACCTACTGTTTCCGATTCCGCGCGCGCCGAAGTGGGCCGAGCTTGGTCTCACCGCCGAGACGCTGCCCTACCAGGGCGTGGATCTGTGGAATTGCTACGAACTGTCATGGTTGCTGCCTTCCGGCAAGCCGGTGGTGGCGATCGGTGAATTCGAGATTCCGGCGGACTCGCCGAGCATCATCGAATCCAAGTCGTTCAAGCTCTATCTGAACTCGCTGAACCAGTCGGTGTTCGAGTCGCGGGAAGCGCTGGCCGAGGTGATGAGCAGCGATCTTTCTGCGGCAGTCGGCAAGCCGGTGAAGGTGCGCCTGCGCACGCTGGATGAGGTGGCGGCCGAGGGTGTTGCGACGCTGCCGGGGCGCTGCGTCGACGATCTGGACGTGACCATCGAGCATTACGACCATCCTCAACCGGGACTGTTGGCCTGTGATGCCGGGCATATGGTCGAGGAGTCGCTGCACAGCCACTTGCTCAAGTCCAACTGTCCGGTGACCGGTCAGCCGGACTGGGGCAGCGTAGTCGTCGAGTACCGTGGCGCGGCGTTGCAGGCGGAGAGCCTGTTGGCCTATCTGGTGAGCTTCCGTCAGCATGCCGACTTTCACGAGCAATGCGTGGAGCGCATCTTTCTCGATCTGCAGCGTTTGCTGCAGCCGGAGAAGCTGACCGTCTATGCGCGTTACGTGCGCCGCGGCGGGCTGGACATCAATCCGTACCGCAGTACCGAGGCGATGGTCGTGGACAATCGCCGTCTGGTGCGCCAGTAACGCAGCGAGTCAGGGTCGCAGCGCGACCCGTGACCTGCTTCAGATGCCCATGTTGGCCAGGGTCTGCATGATGTTGCGCAGCGTCATGGCCATGCTTGGGTGGCTGACCTCGAAGCGCTCGACGGCCAGGTTGACGCCATCCACCAGCGAGTCGTTGTGGTCGGTGCTGCCCTGCGTCGCCAGGCGAACTTCGATGTCCTGGGCGATCGCTTGCAGCGAAGCCCGCTCCTCATCGGTCAGCGGCGTGTCCTGGGCCAGTTGATAACGCAGCTCTTCGAGCTGCGACTGCAGATCATGTTCCGGCATTTTGCTTCCCTCTCATGGGTTTACGGGCGGCGTGTAATGAACGTCGATAGCTGAAGGTTAAACCAGCGGCCAGGCCTTGTCTGTGCCTTTACCGGCGCTGGCGCAAGCGCCGGCCTGTGCCACGAAAGCCGAATATCCGGCTGACTGCCGAAAACAGGATGTTCACTCTATACTGCGCGGTCTGCGTCGGTGCGCCGCATGCACCAAATACCTAAGGGAGAGAAAAGTGATGCCCAAGATCGCTACGGCCTGGATCGCCGTGCTCAAGGCCAGTTTCGTCGCTACGATCGCCACGCTTGGCGCAGCGCCTGCGTTAGCGGCCGAAGAAGATCCGTGGGAAGGCGTCAACCGCGCGGTGTTTCGTTTCAATGACACCGTTGACACCTACACCCTCAAGCCCTTGGCCCAGGGCTACCAGAAAGTGACGCCGAGCTTCCTCGAGGACGGCATCGGCAATGTGTTCAGTAATCTCGGTGATGTGGTGGTGCTGACCAACGACCTGCTGCAGGGCAAGGTCCGCGATGCCGGCATCGACACCAGTCGCATCCTGTTCAATACCACATTCGGCGTGCTCGGTTTCTTCGACGTTGCCACCCGTATGGGGCTGCACAAGAACGATGAGGACTTCGGCCAGACGCTGGGTGCCTGGGGGGTGGGAAGTGGGCCGTATGTCGTGCTGCCGCTGCTTGGGCCAAGCACGGTGCGTGATGCCGTCGGCCGGGTGCCGGATTCCTTCCTCGAACCGTATCCGCACATGGATCATGTGCCGACCCGCAACGTGACGCGGAGTGTGGACCTGATCGATACGCGCGCAGGGCTGCTGTCAGCCGAGAAGATGATTCAGGGTGATCGCTACATATTCGTACGCAACGCCTACCTTCAGAATCGCGAATTCCGGGTCAAGGACGGGGAAGTCGAAGACGACTTCTGAAGCCTGGCCGCATTTGCTGCGGCCATCGCTGGAGCAGGGTCAGGACATCGAAAGGATTGCCAGACCCAGGCTCTGCCGGCCATCGTCGAGCTGGCTGACGCGTACGACTTCTGTCTGCGCGTCCAGTCCTTTCAGTTCGCTGTGCTCGGATGGAATGAGTACGCGGACCTTGTCGCCCATGCGTAGTTGGGCGCTGGCCAGAACCTGCATGCCGGTACTGGAGAGGTCGATACAGGTGCCGCTCAGTTTTGTATCGCCATGTTCCAGCGCAACGGTGGTTTCGATTTGCATTCGGATGAAATCGCGTTTTTCACTGTAATCGCGGTCTTTCTGGCTCATGGTTTCAACCTTTTATATATGGCTGCGGCATTCTTATAGCTCCCCTCAATTCGACCTGTAAAGGCGCCAGCCGGTCGGCTTGAAACCCCGATCGTATGGGAGTACCGTCTGCGCCTTGAAACGAACCCAAGCCCGGCGTCATGCGGGGCCAATGTTTTCGCCAATCATCCTGGCGACCCCGCCTGGTAGGAACATGCATAAACCAAGCGCGACGCTGCTGATCATAGATGACGACGATGTGGTTCGAGCCAGTCTGGCTGCCTATCTGGATGACAGTGGTTTTCGTGTCTTGCAGGCCGGCAATGGCCCGCAGGGCATGGAGCTCTTCGAGTCGGAGCAGCCCGATCTGGTGATCTGCGATCTGCGCATGCCGCAGATGGATGGCCTTGAGCTGATCCGTCAGATCAGTGAGCGCCAGCTCGACCTCCCCGTGATCGTGGTTTCCGGTGCCGGCGTGATGAGCGACGCGGTGGAGGCCCTGCGCTTGGGTGCTGCCGACTACCTGATCAAGCCACTCGAAGACCTGGCGATGCTTGAGCATTCGGTACGCCGGGCGCTGGACCGTTCTCGTCTGCGGCTGGAAAATCGCCGCTATCGTGAACAGCTCGAGACGGCCAATCGTGATTTGCAAGCCAGCCTGCACCTGTTGCAGGAAGACCAGGACGCCGGTCGCCAAGTGCAGATGAACATGCTGCCGGTGACGCCCTGGAGCGTCGATGGCTTCGACTTCGCCCACCAGATCATCCCATCGCTGTACCTGTCCGGTGACTTCGTCGACTATTTTCGCGTGGATGAGCGGCGCATCGGTTTCTACCTGGCCGATGTTTCCGGCCATGGTGCCTCCTCGGCGTTCGTGACCGTGCTGCTCAAGTTCATGACGACCCGCCTGCTGTACGAGTCGCGCCGTGGCGGCACGCTGCGCGAGTTCAAACCGTCGGAAGTGCTAGATCACATCAACCGCGGGCTGATCAATTGCAAGCTGGGCAAGCACGTGACCATGCTGGGCGGCGTTATCGATCAGGAGCATGACGTGCTGCACTACAGCATTGGCGGTCATCTGCCTATGCCGGTGCTGTACACGGGAGAGGGCGCGCACTATCTAGAAGGGCGCGGGTTGCCGGTCGGGTTGTTCGTTGAGGCGACCTATCAGAATTTCGAGCTGAAGCTGCCCGAGACCTTTAGCTTGACCTTGCTCTCCGACGGCATTCTGGACCTTTTGCCCGGCGACACACTCAAAGAAAAAGAGTCCGCGCTGCCCGGTCTGATTACCGATGCCGGTGGCACGCTGGATGGATTACGTCGAGTCTTCGGGTTGGCCGAGCTGGCTGACATGCCCGACGATATCGCCTTGCTGGTGTTGAGCAGGAACCTTGCATGAGTACTGGTAGAATCCAGTTCGCCGAGATGGATGGCACCTTTGTTCTGAAGTTCATAGGTGAAATCCGTTTGACGCTCTGTTCGGCGCTGGATGCAACGATCGAGAAGATCTTCTCGTCGCGCAATTTTTCTTCGATTGTCATTGATCTGACCGAAAGCCGAAGCATTGACAGCACCACCTTGGGCCTGTTGGCCAAGCTGTCGATACTGTCGCGGCAGAAGGTGGGTATGTTGCCGACGCTGGTCACCACCCACCCGGACATCACCCGGCTGTTGCAGTCTATGGGCTTTGATCAGGTGTTCAATATCGTCGATACGCCGTTGCCTTGCCCGGAATGCCTGGCCGATCTGCCATCGCAGGATCAGTCCGAAGAGGTGGTGAAGGCCAAGGTGCTCGAGGCTCACCGCATCCTGATGAGCCTCAACGAATCCAACCGCGAGGCCTTCCATGACCTCGTCACCGCATTGGAGCGGTCCTGATCAGGCCAGCTTGGCCAGCAGGGCTTCGAGTTTCTCCTGGTCCCGCGCGAACTGACGGATGCCTTCGGCAAGCTTTTCGGTCGCCATCGCATCCTCGTTCAGGCCCCAGCGGAAGCTCTTTTCATCCAGACTGATACGCGCTTCTGACTCGCAGCCGGGCTGCAGTTTGCGTTCCAGCGCGCCGCTGGCTGCGGCCAGGTCGCCGAGCAGTTCCGGGCTGATGGTCAGCCGGTCGCAACCGGCCAGTGCCTCGATCTGTCCGACATTGCGGAAGCTCGCGCCCATCACTACCGTCTTGTATCCGTGAGCCTTGTAGTAGTCGTAGATGCGGCTGACCGACTGCACGCCCGGATCTTCCGCGCCTTGGTAATCACGTCCTTCGTGCTTCTTGTACCAGTCATAGATGCGGCCAACGAATGGCGAGATCAGGAAGACGCCGGCCTCGGCGCATGCCACGGCCTGGGTGAAGGAGAACAGCAGGGTAAGGTTGGTCTGGATGCCGGCTTTCTCCAACTGTTCGGCTGCGCGGATGCCTTCCCAGGTCGAAGCGATCTTGATCAGAACGCGCTCGCGGCTGATGCCAGCCTGCTCGTAAAGGCCGATCAGGCGCTCACCGCGCTGGACCATGGCTTGAGTGTCGAAAGACAATCGCGCGTCGACCTCGGTGGAGATGCGCCCGGGGATCAGTTCCAGAATCTGCTTGC
>NZ_DAMCPO010000018.1:0-13371 GCF_032106285.1 Stutzerimonas kunmingensis | reverse complement strand
CTACCGCGACGGCGAACAGGTCGCACGCCAGACCGATATCGCCGTGGCACTGCTTCATCGCGTTCGCCAGGTCATCGGCATAACGCGGCATAGCCGCTGCTTTGAGCAGCAGTGAAGGATTGGTGGTGGCGTCCACCGGTTTCAGGCGAGCAATGGCGTCGATGTCGCCTGTATCGGCGACGACAGTGGTGAACTGCTTGAGTTGTTCCAGCTTGGAAGTCATGTAAGAGGGGCTCCGTCCTGTGAGTGGCATGACCTTACCCGAGCCAGTCAGCCCGCTCAACGAGCGGGTGGACCCGGATGCGCCTGGCCTTTGATTCAGATGCCGGGGTTGCGTTCCTTGAACGTGGAGCGTCAGTGCCCTTCGAGCAGCCCCACCGCCTGATCGAGCAGCGCAAGGGGGTTGCTCGTCTTGTGGATGTCCACCGAGAGCAGCTGACGGAAGCGCCGCGCGCCGGGAAAGCCCTGGCCCAAACCGAGCACATGACGGGTGATGTGATGCATCGCGCCACCGTCGCTCAAGTGGTGCTCAATGTAGGGTCGCATATTGCGTAGAGCCTGTGCCCGGCTGATCACCGGCGCTTCGCTACCGAACAGCTCCCGGTCGACGCGGGCCAGCAGATAGGGGTTGTGGTAGGCCTCGCGCCCTAGCATGACGCCATCGAAGGTTTCTAGGTGCGCGCGGCACTCCTCCAGCGTCTTGATGCCGCCGTTGAGGATGATCTCGAGGTCCGGGAAGTCCTTCTTCAGCTGCGCGGCGATGTCGTAACGCAATGGCGGCACCTCACGGTTCTGCTTCGGTGACAGCCCTTCGAGGATTGCTATGCGCGCGTGCACGGTGAAACTGCGGCATCCGGCGTCGCGAACCTGACCGACGAAATCGCACAGCTCGGCATAGCTGTCGCGCCCGTTGATGCCAATGCGGTGCTTGACGGTGACCTCGACGCCCACTGTATCGCGCATTGCCTTTACGCAATCAGCCACCAGTGACGGGTGGCCCATCAGGCAGGCGCCGATCATGTTGTTCTGCACCCGATCGCTGGGGCAGCCGACGTTGAGGTTAACCTCGTCATAACCCGCGGCTTCGGCGAGCTTGGCGCAGGCTGCCAGATCGCTCGGCACGCTGCCGCCGAGCTGCAGCGCCAGCGGGTGTTCACACTCGTCGTGGCCCAGAAAGCGCGAGGCGTCGCCATGCAGCAGTGCGCCGGTCGTCACCATCTCGGTGTAGAGCAGGGTGTGCTGCGACAACTGCCGGGCAAAGTAGCGAAAGCGGCGGTCCGTCCAGTCCATCATGGGTGCGACGGAGAACTTTCTACTTGCAACAGACTGATTCGAACGAGGACTTTGCACTATCGGGCCGGATAACTTGGAGAGTCGGTGCAGGCGCACACGAGCGGTAAATGGGGGCGGCATTATACAGGATGCTGCCCATGGGCCAGCCCGGCTTGCAAGCCTGTCGTCCGGTCCGGAACAGCGGCGGCTGCCTTTTCCAGGTGCCCGTCTTGCGGTCCGCCAAAAACCGTGCGGTCACCGAACGACGGGGTGTCGTTCGTTGGTCGAATCTCCTATGCTCGAACGAAGCGATAGTCTTGACGCAGATCAAGCCTGAAAATGCATGTGCGTGGCAGGAATCGCCGCCGGCGTCGTTGACGATGGACCGGCCGACTATAAGAACAATGCGAGTGCCTGGTGATGGAACGACTGCTGAACGAAAAAAGCAGGATCTTCGAGCATGCCGATCCGCATGCCGTTTCGGACTACGTCAATCAGCACGTGGGGGCGCACTGCATTCGTCTGCCGCGCACCGGCAGTCCGCAAGCCAGCCTCAGTCATTGCAAGTTCGGCAAGCTTGACCTGTGCCAGATCAGTTATGGCGGCAGCGTTCACGTCACTTCGCCGGCGCTCGAGACCATCTACCACCTGCAGCTGCTGCAGCGCGGCCATTGCCTGTGGCGCGGCCGGGGCCAGGAGCACTATTTCACCCCGGCGAGCTGCTGCTGATCAATCCGGACGATCCGGTCGACCTGACCTATTCGGATGACTGCGAAAAGCTCATCGTCAAGCTGCCGGCTTCCTTTCTGGAGAAGGCCTGTGGCGAGAACCAGTGGCAGGCTCCGGCGGAGGGGATTCGCTTCGGCAGCAACCGCCACGCGCTCAGCGAACTCGATGGGTTTGGCAGCCTGCTTGGATTGATCTGCCAGGAGGCGGGGTCCGAGCAGAGCATTCCGCAGATTCAGGAGCAGTACAGCCGGATCATCGCCAGCAAGTTGCTCTGCAGCCTGGCCAGCAACATCCGCCGCGATCCGTTTGGCGACAGTTGCCCGTCCTTCGGGCGGATTGCCGACTATATAGATGAGCATCTGAAGCGTGAAATTTCTGTCGAACAGCTGGCCGAGTTGGCCAACATGAGCCTGCGCTCGCTCTATCTGTTGTTCGAACGCAAGGTCGGCACCACGCCGAAGTCCTATATCCGCCAGCGCAAGCTGGAGCAGATCCATGGCCGGCTAAGCGATCCTTCGGCCAAGGTGCGCAACATCACCGAAATCGCCATGGACTACGGCTTCATGCACCTGGGGCGTTTCTCGGAAAGCTACAAGAGCACCTTCGGCGAGCTACCTTCGGATACGTTGCGCCGCCATCACTGAGTCCCCTTGAGTCGCTGCCGGTCCGACGGAAGCGGCTCTTTTTTCCTTCCCTGCCTCTGCGCATTCGCTGCTCGTCACCCCGTGTGATGCGCGGGTGTGTTCCTGCGTGCCTGCGTCAATCTGTCCGCTTGTGCTTTGCAGAAAACGGATAAAGGTCCTGCAGGAAACGGATATTGATCCCTCTCCCCGCGCCGTAGCCTTCATCACGTAGACACAATAACAATGGAGGCCCCGGCCATGTCCCTGGGATTCGACTACCTTGATTCGCTGCTAGAAGAAGATAAAGAGAAGGGCGTCTTTCGCTGCAAGCGCGAGATGTTCACCGATCCTCGGTTGTTCGATCTGGAGATGAAACACATCTTCGAGGGCAACTGGCTGTACCTCGCTCACGAGAGCCAGATCCCCGAGAAGAACGACTACTACACCACCCAGATGGGTCGTCAGCCGATCTTCATCGCCCGCAACAAGGATGGCGAGCTCAACGCCTTCATCAATGCCTGCAGTCATCGTGGTGCCATGCTGTGCCGCTTCAAGAGCGGCAACAAGGCGACCTATACCTGTCCATTCCATGGCTGGACGTTCAATAACTCGGGCAAGCTGCTGAAGGTCAAGGACCCCAAGGAAGCTGGCTACCCGGATAGCTTCAACTGCGACGGCTCCCACGACCTGAAGAAGGTCGCGCGCTTCGAGTCCTATCGCGGCTTCCTGTTCGGCAGCCTGCGTGAGGACGTGGCGCCGCTGGAAGACTTCCTCGGCGAATCGAAGAAGATCATTGATATGGTTGTCGACCAGTCGCCGGACGGCATCGAAGTGCTACGCGGCTCGTCCACCTATGTCTATGAAGGCAACTGGAAGCTGCAGGCCGAAAACGGCGCCGACGGCTACCACGTCACCGCCGTGCACTGGAACTACGCCGCCACCCAGCAGCAGCGCAAGCTGAAAGAGGCCGGTGACGACATCCGCGCCATGAGCGCCGGCGGTTGGGGCAAGAAGGGCGGTGGTTTCTACTCGTTCGAGAACGGCCACCTGCTGCTCTGGACCCGCTGGGACAACCCGGAAGACCGTCCGCTGTATGCCCGCCGTGACGAGATGATCACCGAGTTCGGCCAGGCGCGGACCGACTGGATGATCGAGAACTCGCGCAACCTCTGCCTCTACCCGAACCTGTACCTGATGGACCAGTTCGGCTCGCAGCTGCGCATCGCCAAGCCGATCTCCGTCGACAAGACCGAAGTCACCATCTACTGCATCGCCCCCAAGGGCGAAAGCGCAGAAGCCCGTGCCCGCCGCATCCGCCAGTACGAAGACTTCTTCAACGTCAGCGGCATGGCCACGCCGGACGACCTGGAAGAATTCCGCGCCTGCCAGCAGGGCTTTGCCGGTAGGGCGATGGAATGGAACGACATGTCCCGCGGAGCCAAGCACTGGATCGACGGCGCCGATGAAGGTGCGCAGGAGATCGACCTGCACCCGCAGATGAGCGGCATGCGCACGGAGGATGAAGGCCTGTTTGTGCTGCAACATCATTATTGGCAGCAGCAGATGATCAAGGGGCTCAAGGAAGAGCAGGACCAACTGATCCACGTGGAGGGCGCGTGATGACTCTCTCGTACGAAACCGCGCGCGACTTCCTCTACCGCGAAGCGCGCTACCTGGATGACAAGGACTGGGACGCCTGGCTCGAACTGTACGCGCCAGACGCCACCTTCTGGATGCCCGCCTGGGATGACCGCGACCAGCTGACCCAGGACCCGATGACCGAAATTTCGCTGATCTGGTACGGCAACCGCAGTGGCCTGGAAGACCGGGTGTTCCGCATCCGCACCGAGCGTTCTAGCGCGACCATTCCGGATACCCGCACGAGCCACAGCATCAGCAACCTCGAGCTGCTCGAGCAGGCCGATGGCGTCTGCAAGCTGCGCTTCAACTGGCACACGATGAGCTTTCGCTACAAGACGGTCGACCACTTCTACGGCACCAGCTTCTACACCTTCGATACGCGCGGCGAGAACCCGCTGATCAAGGCCAAGAAGGTCGTGCTGAAGAACGACTACATCCGCCAGATGATCGATGTGTACCACCTCTGAGGGCGCCGCCATGACCTACAACATCGCACTGAACTTCGAAGACGGCGTCACCCGTTTCATCGACGCCAACTTAGGCGAAACCGTCGCCGATGCCGCCTACCGCCAGGGCATCAACGTCCCGCTGGATTGCCGTGACGGCGCCTGCGGGGCCTGCAAATGCTTTGCCGAGAGCGGCCGCTACGACCTCGGCGAAGAATACATCGAGGATGCGTTGAGCGAAGCCGAAGCCGAGCAGGGTTACGTGCTGACCTGCCAGATGCGCGCCGAGAGTGACTGCGTGATTCGTGTGCCGGCCGCTTCGGACATCTGCAAGACCCAGCAGGCCAACTACCAGGCTGCCATCAGCAATGTGCGCCAGCTCTCCGAGAGCACCATCGCACTGTCGATCAAGGGCGAATCGCTGAACCAGCTGGCCTTCCTGCCTGGGCAGTACGTCAACCTGCAGGTGCCCGGCAGCGACCAGACCCGCGCCTATTCCTTCAGCTCGTTGCAGAAGGACGGCGAGGTCAGCTTCCTGATCCGCAACGTGCCGGGCGGCTTGATGAGCAGCTTTCTGACCAACCTCGCCAAGGCTGGCGACAGCGTCAACCTGGCCGGCCCGCTTGGCGCCTTCTATCTGCGCGAAATCAAGCGGCCGCTGTTGTTGCTGGCCGGCGGCACCGGCCTCGCGCCGTTCACCGCGATGCTGGAGAAGATCGCCGAGCAGGGTAGCGAGCATCCGCTGCACCTGATCTACGGGGTCACCCACGACCACGACCTGGTGGAGATGGAGAAGCTCGAGGCCTTCGCTGCGCGCATCCCAAACTTCACCTACAGCGCCTGCGTCGCCAGCCCGGACAGCGCCTATCCGCAGAAGGGCTACGTGACCCAGCACATCGAGCCCGGGCACCTCAACGACGGTGAAGTGGACATCTACCTCTGCGGCCCGCCACCGATGGTCGAGGCGGTCAGCGGGTTCATTCGTGAGCAGGGGCTGGAGCCGGCGAATTTCTATTACGAGAAGTTTGCCGCCAGCGCCTGACAGCCAACCGTAGGGTGGGCAACTGCGCCGCATTGCCCACCGAATCCCTCGCCATTCCAGAGGTTGGGTAGATGAACACACGTTTTCAGAACAAGGTCGCCGTGATCACCGGGGCGGCCCAGGGTATCGGTCGGCGTGTTGCCGAGCGCATGGGCGAAGAGGGTGCCCGGCTGTTGCTGGTCGACCGCTCCGAGCTGGTCCACGAACTGGCCGATGAGCTGGGGGCGAATGGCGTCGAGGTGCTGACGCTCACCGCCGATCTCGAGCAATTTGCCGACTGCCATCGCGTCATGGCCGCGGCGAAGGCGCGCTTCGGTCGCCTCGACATCCTCGTCAATAACGTCGGCGGCACCATCTGGGCCAAGCCCTTCGAGCATTACCTGGAACATGAGATCGAGGCCGAAGTGCGTCGCTCGCTGTTCCCCACGCTGTGGTGTTGTCACGCCGCGCTGCCGCACATGCTGGAGCAGGGCGCGGGCGCCATCGTCAACGTCTCCTCGATTGCCACGCGCAGCCTGAATCGCGTGCCCTATGGCTCGGCCAAGGGCGGGGTGAATGCGCTGACTGCGTGCCTGGCCTTCGAGAACGCCCAGCGCGGCATTCGCGTCAACGCCACCGCGCCGGGCGGCACCGAGGCGCCGCCGCGGCGCATTCCGCGCAACAGTGCCGAGCAGACTGAGCAGGAAAAGCTCTGGTACCAGCAGATCGTCGATCAGACCGTCGATTCAACCCTGATGAAGCGCTACGGGACGATCGACGAGCAGGCCGGCGCGATCCTTTTCCTGGCATCGGACGACGCGTCCTACATCACCGGCGTGACCCTGCCGGTGGGTGGTGGCGATCTCGGCTGAATCACATAAACCGGCCTGACCGGACAACGCCAAGGCACCTCGGCGGCGCGGTGATTCACCGCTGCGGCCGACCGCGACTAACAAAAACAATAGAGAGTCTTGCCATGCGAAAAGTAGATGTTCACGAAATAATCGATAACGCGCGCTTCAGCCGCTTCCATTGGCTCGTCGTGTGCCTCTGCGCACTGCTGCTGATCTTCGACGGCTACGACCTGTTCATCTATGGCGTAGTGCTGCCGGTGATCATGAAGGAATGGGGGCTGACCCCGCTGGAAGCTGGTGCCCTGGGTAGTTACGCGCTGTTCGGGATGATGTTCGGCGCGTTGGTCTTCGGCACCCTGGCTGACCGCATCGGTCGCAAGAAAGGCATTGCCATCTGCTTCGTACTGTTCAGCGGCGCCACCGTGCTCAATGGCTTCGCCAGCACACCGACCGAGTTCGGCATCTTCCGCTTTCTCGCCGGCCTCGGCTGCGGCGGGTTGATGCCCAATGTAGTGGCGCTGATGAATGAATACGCGCCGAAGAAACTGCGTAGCACGCTGGTGGCGGTCATGTTCAGCGGCTACTCGCTGGGCGGCATGCTGTCGGCCGGCCTCGGAATCTACATGCTGCCGCGCTTCGGCTGGGAAGCGATGTTCTTCGCTGCTGCCGTGCCGCTGTTGCTGTTGCCATTGATTCTCTGGTATCTGCCGGAATCGGTGGGTTTCTTGGTTCGTCAGGGGCGAGGTGAACAGGCCCGGGCGCTGCTGAACAAGGTCGACCCAAGCCACCAGCTGACAGCGGACGACGAACTGGTGATGACCGACGTGAAGGGCAAGAGCGCTTCGGTGCTTGAGCTGTTTCGCGACGGTCGTGGCGTGCGCACCTTCTCCCTGTGGCTGGCGTTCTTTTGCTGCCTGCTGATGGTTTACGCGCTGGGTTCATGGCTGCCGAAACTGATGGCCAACGCCGGTTACAGCCTGGGCTCCAGCCTGTCCTTCCTGCTGGCGCTGAACTTTGGCGGGATGGCTGGCGCGATTCTCGGTGGCTGGCTGGGCGATCGCTACAACCTGTCCAAGGTGGTGGTGGTGTTCTTCTCGGTGTCGGTGGTTTCGATCAGCCTGTTGGGCTTCAAGACGCCGATGCCAGTGCTCTACACCCTGATCTTCATCGCCGGCGCCACCGTGATCGGCACGCAGATCCTGCTTTACGCAACCGCCGCGCAGTTCTACGGCCTGTCGATCCGCTCCACCGGTCTCGGCTGGGCTTCGGGTATCGGCCGCAACGGCGCCATCGTCGGCCCGCTGCTGGGTGGTGCGCTGCTGGGCATCAACCTGCCGCTGCAGCTCAACTTCATGGCCTTCGCCGTGCCGGGCGTCGTCGCCGCACTGGCCATGACTGCCTTCGCCATCTCCAGCAAGCGCAGCCCGGAAGCCGCACCAATCGTGCTGTCGGCGGCCAAGGCGTGAACCCTGACATTGGTAAATCGGATATCCATATGAGCCCCATCCTGATCGAAAGCATCCAGGCAATCGTCGTCGACCTGCCGACCATTCGCCCGCACAAGCTGGCGATGCACACCATGCAGCAGCAAACGCTGGTGATTATCCGTGTGCAGTGCAGCGACGGCATTGAAGGCATCGGCGAGTCGACCACCATCGGTGGGCTGGCCTACGGCAACGAGAGCCCGGAGAGCATCAAGCAGAACATCGACAGCCACCTCGGCCCGCTGCTGGTGGGCCAGGATGCAGCGAATATCAACACGGCCATGCTGCGGCTGGACAAGGCCGCCAAGGGCAATACGTTCGCCAAGTCCGGCCTGGAAAGCGCGCTGCTGGACGCTCAGGGAAAGCGCCTCGGCCTACCGGTCAGCGAGCTCCTTGGCGGCCGCGTGCGCGACAGCCTGGAAGTCGCCTGGACCCTGGCCAGCGGTGACACTGCGAGAGACATCGAGGAGGCCGAGCGCATGCTCGATATCCGCCGCCATCGCATCTTCAAGCTGAAGATCGGCGCTGGCGAAGTGAATGCCGACCTCAAGCACGTCATCGCCATCAAGCAGGCCCTCGGCGAGCGCGCCAGTGTGCGCGTCGACGTCAACCAGGCGTGGGACGAGTCGGTAGCGCTGCGTGCCTGTCGCATCCTCGGCGACAACGGCATCGACCTGATCGAACAGCCAATCTCGCGGATCAACCGCGGCGGACAGATCAGGCTCAACCAGCGCAGCCCGGCACCGATCATGGCCGACGAATCCATCGAGAGCGTCGAAGATGCCTTCAGCCTGGCCGCCGACGGCGCCGCAAGCATCTTCGCCCTGAAGATCGCCAAGAACGGCGGCCCGCGTGCCGTATTGCGCACCGCGCAGATCGCCGAGGCAGCCGGTATCGCGCTGTATGGCGGCACCATGCTCGAAGGCGCCATCGGCACCCTGGCCTCGGCGCATGCCTTCGTCACCCTCAATAAGTTGACCTGGGGCACCGAGCTGTTCGGCCCGCTGCTGCTCACCGAAGAAATCGTCGCCGAGCCGCCGGTCTACCGCGACTTCCATCTGGAAGTGCCGCGCACGCCGGGCCTTGGCCTGACCCTCGATGAAGAGCGCCTCGCGTTCTTCGCCCGCAAGTAAGAGGAGAACCCGAGATGCTCTTCCACGTGAAGATGATCGTGAAGCTGCCGGTCGACATGGACTCGGCCAAGGCCGCCAAGCTCAAGGCGGACGAGAAGGATCTGGCCCAGGGCCTGATGCGCGCAGGCAAGTGGCGCCACCTGTGGCGCATCGCCGGGCAGTACGCCAACTACAGCGTATTCGATGTCGCCAGCGTGCAGGAACTGCACGACACCCTGATGCAGCTGCCGCTGTTCCCCTACCTGGAAATCGAGGTCAGTCCGCTGTGCCGTCACCCGTCCTCGATTCGTGAGGACGACAGCTGATCGATTCTTCGGACCAGGCGATGCCCGGTCAGTTAACCCGTGTCACCACAATTACAAAATGAGGCCTGAGCCATGACTGTAAAAATCTCCCACTCCGATCACGTGCAGACCTTCTTCAAGGAAGCCAGCGGCTTCAACAATGACGAAGGCAGCAGCCGCATGAAGACGGTGATCAACCGCATCCTGGTCGACACCGCGAAGATCGTCGAAGACCTGGAAATCACCCAGGACGAGTTCTGGAAGGCGGTGGATTACCTCAATCGCCTCGGCGGTCGTCATGAGGCCGGCCTGCTGATCGCCGGTCTGGGGCTGGAGCATTACCTCGACCTGCTGCAGGACGCCAAGGACGAGCAGGAAGGCCTCACCGGCGGCACGCCGCGCACCATCGAAGGCCCGCTGTACGTCGCGGGTGCGCCGATCGCCCAGGGCGTGACGCGCATGGACGACGGCAGCGAAGATGGCGTCGCCACCCCGATGTTCCTGCAGGGTCGCGTCACCGGCCCGGACGGCAAGCCACTTGCCGGTGCGGTAGTCGACCTTTGGCACGCCAACACTAAGGGCAACTACTCCTATTTCGACAAGAGCCAGTCCGACTACAACCTGCGTCGCCGCATCGTGACCGACGAGAACGGCTGTTACCGCGCGCGCAGCATTGTGCCTTCCGGCTACGGCTGCTCGCCCGACGGCCCGACCCAAGAGGTGCTCGACACCCTCGGTCGCCACGGTCAGCGTCCGGCGCACATCCACTTCTTCATCTCCGCGCCGGGCCATCGCCATCTGACTACCCAGATCAACCTGGCCGGCGACAAGTACCTGTGGGACGACTTCGCTTACGCAACTCGCGACGGGCTGGTCGGTGACATTCGTTTCATTGATGACGCCGAAGCCGCACGCAGCCGCGGCGTGCAAGGCCGCTTCGCCGAGATCGACTTCGACTTCCAGCTGCAGAAAGCGCCCGCGCCGAAGGCCGAACAGCGCAGCTCGCGTCCGCGGGCTTTGCAGGAGGCGTAAGGCAGGCATGTCGGCGCCAGCCACGGATGGCTCTGCCGCGCCAACAATTAATGCGGTGCGGCGTGTCCCGCTGCGTTGTCGAGCCACTGAAACGATACACCTACAACAAGAGCCGTCCGGACACTGTCACGGATAGCCAGGCCTGACTTGCGAGGCTTCATGAAGACGCTACTCAGAGACTGTTCGCTTTCTGCCGTGGTCGCGGGATTCATCGCGACGGTGATTTCGTACGCCGGCCCCCTGGTGATCATCTTCCAGGCAGCCAAGGCGGGTGGGTTGCCCCAAGACGTACTGTCGTCATGGGTCTGGACGATCTCCATCGGCAGCGGCGTGCTCGGCATTCTGCTAAGCCTGCGCTACAAAGTGCCGATCATCATTGCCTGGTCCGCGCCGGGCTCGGCGCTGCTGGTCACCATGCTGCCCGACATCACGCTGAATGAGGCTGTCGGCGCCTATGTCGTCACCAGCGTGGTGGTGCTGTTGGTGGGCCTATCAGGTGCATTCGACCGCATCATCAACCGCCTGCCGGCCGCGATTGCCGCAGGCATGCTCGCGGGGATCCTGTTCCGCTTCGGGACTGGCCTGTTCATCTCCATAAAGGAACAGCCCTGGCTGGTGCTGGCGATGTTCGCCACCTATCTGGCGTTTAAGCGGGCCTTGCCTCGCTACGCGGTGCTCGCGGTGCTGGTTGTCGGCGTAACGATCACCGTCGCCTCTGGCGAATTGCAAAGCGAGGCCCTGGTGATCGGCTTGGCGACGCCGACTTGGATCGCCCCCGAGTTCAGTTGGCAGGTGATGCTGAATATCGCCTTTCCGCTGGTGATGGTGGCGCTGACCGGGCAATTCGTTCCGGGCATGGCTGTTCTACGCAACGACGGCTACAGCACGCCGGCCAGCCCGTTGATCAGCAGCAGCGCATTGGGTTCGTTGCTGCTGGCGCCCTTCGGTTGCCACGGGCTGAACCTTGCTGCAATCACGGCGGCGATCTGCACGGGCCGGGAAGCTCACGAGAATCCGGCGAAGCGTTACGTTGCGGGCGTATCGGGCGGTGTCTTCTATCTGCTGCTCGGGGTATTCGGCGCGACGCTGGTCTCCATCTTCACCGCGTTTCCCCCGGCTCTGATCGCAGCCCTGGCCGGTCTGGCACTACTGGCCGCAATTGGCGGCGCGCTGAGTGCCGCGATGGCAATGCCCGCAGACCGTGAGGCTGCCTTGATCACCTTTCTGGTGACGGCATCCGGTATGTCGTTCCTCGACCTGTCCGCGGCGTTCTGGGGGCTGATCTTCGGCATTGCTGCCCATCTCTTCTTGAAGCTTCGCCCCGTAGCGGCAAATCCCGCGGAGGAGCGACAGCCGGCCCGCTGACTTCGATTTTCGCGGCGCGACAACCGAGTAACCCAACACGTAGTCCTCCCCGGCACCACGCCGGAGAGGTGGCTGCGTGCATCCAGAAAACAACAACAAGAGACGAATACCATGCAGAAACGATCAATCTCGAGACTTGCTCTGACCATTGCTGCCGCTTCCGCCGTGCAGTACGTGCATGCCGAGGCCGGTGGGTTCATGGAGGATGCGACTGCCGCGCTACAGGCACGCAACTACTACTTCAGCCGCGACTTCTCGGATATCGAGGGGCCAAATCAGCAGTCGAAGGCGGAGGAGTGGGGGCAGGGATTCATTCTCAACTTCAAGTCCGGCTATACGCAGGGCACGGTTGGGGTAGGCGTCGATGCAATCGGGATGCTGGGAGTAAAGCTCGACAGCAGTCTTGATCGGGCGGGGACGGGGCTCTTGCCGGTGGCTGGTGATGGCCGGGGAGCGGATGATTACAGCCGTCTGGGTGCTGCGCTGAAAGTGCGAGTCTCGAGCACTGAATTGCGGATTGGCGAGCTACAGCCAAATCTCCCGGTGTTGACCTTCAGCGACATTCGCCTGCTACCGCCTACTTATCAGGGCGTCAGTTTCGTTTCCAACGAGATCGCCGGCCTTACCTTGCATGGTGGACACCTGCGCTCGACGAGCCTTCGCAATGAAGCCGGTGATGACCAGATGCGTGCGATGCTGGGCCGCACCCCGCAAGCGGGGTTCAGCGATGCATTCAACTATGCTGGCGGCGATTATGCGTTCAACGCCAAGCGCACGTCGCTGAGTGCCTGGTACGCTCAGCTTGAAGACATATATAACCAGCGCTTCCTCGGTCTGAAGCACAGCGAGCCACTGGGCAGTTGGACGCTTGGCGCCAACCTGGGCTTCTATGACTCGCAGGAAGATGGCAGCAAGCTTGCGGGAGAGATTGATAATCGGGCGTTCTATTCGCTGCTATCTGCCAGGCAAGGCGGCCACACATTCTATGTCGGCTACCAGGCAATGTTCGGGGACAGCGCGTTTCCTCGGGTTTTCGCCAACGTAACGCCGCTCGGCAACGAGGTGCCAACCTACGAGTTCGCAGAAAAGGATGAGCGTTCCTGGCAGGCGCGGTACGACTACGATTTCGCCGCGGTCGGCGTTCCGGGCCTAGTTGCAACGGTGCGCTATATCGCAAGCGATAACGTCGATACGGATCGGGGCTTCGAGGGTACCGCTCATGAACGCGACCTGGACATCAGCTATACGATTCAGAGCGGTCCGTTGAAGAACGTCGGCATTCGTATCCGCAATGTTGCAGCACGCTCTAACTACCGCAGTGACATTGATGAGAACCGGTTAATCCTCAGCTATGCATTGGCGCTGTTCTGAGTAGCAGATCGCCACCATGGCAGACATAGGAGGGGGCAGCCAGAGAAATCTGGCCTAAGTGGAAATAAACGGTTGACGTTGATTTTCAGGCTCCTATAATGCGCACCACTTCCGGC
>NZ_DAMCPO010000017.1:0-111311 GCF_032106285.1 Stutzerimonas kunmingensis | reverse complement strand
GCTGATCGTCAAACCGGCCCACGAAGGCTCTAGCATCGGCATGGCCAAGGTCGGGGGCTCACCGAGCTGATCGAAGCCTGGCGTGCCGCCAGCAGCTACGACTCGCAAGTACTCGTCGAGCAGTGGATACAAGGCCCGGAATTCACCGTGGCGGTGCTGCACGGCCAGGTACTGCCACCGATTGGCCTGGGCACGCCGCACACCTTCTACGACTACGACGCCAAGTACCTGGCTTCCGATACCCAGTACCGCATTCCCTGTGGCCTCGACGCGGTGCGCGAACAGGAACTGAAGACGCTGTCGGCACGTGCCTGCGAAGCGGTGGGTATCCGCGGCTGGGCCCGGGTTGACGTGATGCAGGACGGTAATGGCGATTTCTGGCTGCTTGAAGTGAACACCGTGCCGGGAATGACCGATCACAGCCTGGTGCCCATGGCGGCGCGTGCTGCCGGTCTGGATTTCCAGCAACTGGTCCTGAGCATTCTCGATGACAGCCTCGAGGCGGGGAGCTAGCCATGATCGCCACGCTGCGCCATTCGCAACCCGGAAGCGGCCGCGCCTCGCGCAAGCCCGCGCAACGGGGTGCGAGCCGCCTGGTGCAACCGCAGCCGCTGTCGCAGCGCCTGCCGAAGCCGAGCCTCGCCGGGCTGAAGCGTTTCGTCTGGCCGGTGCTACTGGTCGGGTTGGCGGTCGGGCTTTACGAACTGGGCGAGCGGCTGCTGCCCTATGCCGATCGGCCGATCGCCAAGGTCAGTGTGCAGGGCGAATTGGGCTATGTGAGTCGCGAGGCGGTCCAGCAGCGCATAGCGCCTTTCGTCGAACAGAGCTTCTTCAAGGTTGATCTGAACGGCATGCGCCACCAACTGGAACAGATGCCGTGGATCGCCCATGTCGAAGTCCGCCGCGTCTGGCCGGACCAGGTGATGGTGCGGCTGGATGAGCAATTGCCGATTGCCCGCTGGGGGGGCGAAGCATTGCTTAACAATAAAGGGCAGGCTTTCTCGCCGGATGACCTGACCCGATATGAACACTTGCCACATTTATATGGTCCGAAGCGGGCCCAACAGCGTGTCATGCAGCAATACCAGATGCTCAGCCAGATGCTGCGCCCATTGGGATTCTCCATTTCCCGTCTGGAGCTGCGCGAGCGTGGAAGCTGGTTCCTGACCACCAACCAGGGCGTCGAGTTGCTGCTGGGGCGGGACCAGGTTGTAGAAAAAATGCGTCGCTTCACCGCCATCTATCAAAAGGCGCTGGAGCAGGAAAGCGAGAAGATCGCACGGATCGATCTGCGCTATGCGAACGGCCTGGCCGTCGCCTGGCATGAGCCGGTCCCGACTGTGACGGATACGACCGTCGCTGCGAAGAATTGAGGAATGAAACACATGTCGAGCGTGCAAAGCGGCAAGATGATCGTCGGCCTGGACATCGGCACCTCCAAGGTGGTGGCGCTGGTAGGTGAGGTGACCGCCGATGGTGAGCTGGAAATCGTGGGAATCGGTACCCATCCTTCGCGCGGGTTGAAGAAGGGCGTAGTGGTCAATATCGAATCCACCGTGCAGTCGGTTCAGCGCGCTATCGAAGAAGCTCAGCTGATGGCTGGCTGCCGCATCCATTCGGCCTTCGTCGGCCTGGCTGGCAACCACATTCGCAGCCTGAACTCCCATGGCATCGTCGCGATCCGCGACCGTGAAGTCAGCGCCGCGGACCTGGAGCGGGTACTTGACGCCGCCCAGGCTGTGGCCATTCCGGCGGACCAGCGCGTGCTGCACACGCTGCCGCAGGATTACGTGATCGACAACCAGGAAGGTGTGCGCGAACCGCTGGGCATGTCCGGCGTGCGCCTTGAGGCCAAGGTCCATGTGGTCACTTGCGCGGTGAATGCGGCGCAGAATGTCGAGAAGTGCGTGCGTCGCTGCGGCCTGGAAGTGGATGACATCATCCTGGAGCAACTGGCCTCTGCACACGCGGTACTGACCGACGATGAAAAGGAGCTGGGCGTCTGCCTGGTGGACATCGGCGGCGGCACCACCGACATCTGCATTTTCACCGAAGGCGCGATTCGTCATACCGCGGTCATCCCGATCGCCGGCGATCAGGTCACCAACGACATCGCCATGGCATTGCGCACGCCGACCCAGTATGCCGAAGAGATCAAGATTCGTTATGCTTGCGCGTTGGCCAAGCTGGCCGGTGCAGGCGAGACCATCAAGGTTCCCAGCGTCGGCGATCGCCCACCGCGCGAACTCTCGCGGCAGGCTCTGGCAGAGGTGGTCGAGCCGCGCTATGACGAGCTGTTCACCCTGATCCAGGCCGAGCTGCGTCGTAGCGGATACGAGGATCTGGTCCCGGCCGGGATCGTTCTCACAGGCGGTACAGCGAAGATGGAAGGAGCCGTCGACCTGGCCGAGGAAATCTTTCACATGCCGGTGCGCCTGGGCGTGCCGCACAGCGTCAAGGGACTGAGCGACGTAGTACGTAACCCCATCTATTCAACGGGCGTGGGCCTGTTGCTGTACGGACTGCAAAAGCAGGCCGACGGCATTCCCGTGTCTGGCATCGGCAATTTCGCCGACGAATCAAAGACGTCTGTTCTGGACCGACTCAAGGGCTGGATCCAGGGCAATTTTTAAGCAGTGCGCTGTAACAACCAAAACTAGAAAGCTGGAAGGAGAGAGGGAAATGTTCGAACTCGTAGATCATACCCCGCAAAGTGCAGTCATCAAGGTCATCGGTGTCGGTGGCGGTGGCGGCAATGCCGTGAACCACATGGTTCGCAATAACGTCGAAGGCGTCGAATTCATCTGCGCCAACACTGACGCCCAGGCGCTGAAGAAAGTTGAAGCACGCACCGTGTTGCAGCTCGGCTCGGCCATCACCAAAGGTCTGGGTGCCGGTACCAATCCGGACATCGGTCGCCAGGCGGCGATGGAAGATCGTGAGCGCATCGCCGAAGTACTGGAAGGTGCGGACATGGTGTTCATCACCACCGGCATGGGCGGCGGCACCGGTACTGGAGCTGCGCCGATCATCGCTTCGGTAGCCAAGGAAATGGGCATCCTTACCGTCGCCGTGGTCACCCGTCCGTTCCCCTTCGAGGGTCGTCGTCGCATGCAGGTGGCCGACGAAGGTATCCGTGCGCTGTCCGATTGCGTCGATTCGCTGATCACTATCCCCAACGAGAAGTTGCTGACCATCCTCGGCAAGGACGCCAGCCTGCTGGCCGCTTTCGCCAAGGCTGATGACGTACTGGCCGGTGCGGTCCGTGGCATCTCCGACATCATGCAGCGTCCGGGCCTGATGAACGTCGACTTCGCCGACGTCAAGACCGTTATGGGCGAGATGGGTATGGCGATGATGGGCACTGGTTGCGCCACCGGCCCGAACCGTGCTCGCGAAGCCACCGAGGCTGCCATTCGCAACCCGCTGCTGGAAGACGTCAACCTGCAGGGCGCACGTGGCATTCTGGTCAACATCACTGCTGGTCTGGACCTTTCGCTCGGCGAGTACGCTGCCGTGGGCGAAATCATCGAGGCCTTCGCGTCCGATGAGGCCACCGTCAAGGTTGGCGCCGTGATCGATCCGGACATGGCCGACGAGCTGCATGTCACCGTGGTCGCTACCGGGCTCGGTCCGCGCAATGAAAAGCCGGTCAAGGTCGTCGACAACACCGTGCAGACCTCTGTTGCCGCTTCCGCCGCTCCGGCACCGCGTCAGCATGAGCAGGCCGCGGTCAATTATCGTGACCTCGAGCGTCCGACCGTGATGCGTAATCAGGCGCATGCAGCTGCCACTGCAGCCAAGCTGAATCCGCAGGAAGATCTGGATTATCTGGACATTCCCGCGTTTCTGCGTCGTCAGGCCGATTGATTGAATTTATCAGGAGTATCGTTGTGATTGGTGTTCAGCAAAGTTGGCTTCTGCTATTATCGCCGCCAATTGTTGAAAACTATTCGCAACTAGCGCTAAAGCGAAGCAAAAGGCCATGATCAGACAACGCACCCTGAAGAACATCATTCGCGCCACCGGCGTCGGCTTGCATTCGGGAGAGAAGGTTTATCTCACCCTGAAACCGGCACCGGTGGATACCGGAATCGTGTTCTGTCGCACCGACCTCAATCCGCCTGTGGAGATTCCTGCGCGGGCCGAGAACGTTGGCGAAACCACCATGTCCACGACATTGGTCAACGGTGACGTCAAGGTCGACACGGTGGAGCATTTGCTGTCGGCAATGGCTGGCCTGGGGATCGACAACGCCTACGTCGAACTCTCAGCGTCGGAAGTGCCGATCATGGATGGTAGCGCTGGACCTTTCGTATTCCTGATTCAATCCGCCGGCCTGCAGGAGCAGGACGCCCACAAGAAGTTCATCCGCATCAAGCGTGAAGTGACAGTCGAGGAAGGTGACAAGCGCGCTACTTTCCTGCCTTTCGACGGCTTCAAGGTGAGTTTCGAGATCGATTTCGACCATCCGGTTTTCAAAGGCCGCACCCAGACTGCCAGTGTGGATTTCTCGAGCACTTCCTTCGTCAAGGAAGTCAGCCGTGCACGTACCTTCGGGTTCATGCGCGACATCGAGTTCCTGCGCTCGCACAACCTGGCGCTTGGCGGCAGCGTTGAGAACGCAATCGTGGTGGACGAAACCAGTGTGCTCAACGAAGACGGCCTGCGTTACGAGGACGAATTCGTGAAGCACAAGATTCTCGATGCCATTGGTGATCTGTACTTGCTGGGCACCAGTCTGATCGGCGAATTCCGCGGCTATAAATCCGGCCACGCGTTGAACAACCGTTTGCTGCGCACCCTGATGGAACAAAAGGATGCGTGGGAACTGGTGACCTTCGATGACCCGCAGACCGCACCGATCTCCTACATGCGTCCGGTGGCAGCCGGCTAAGCTGTACCTCTCTTCCTAAAATTTAAGGCCACCCTAGGGTGGCCTTTTTTTATGTTTCGCTGAAAAGCTGACGGGAATGGCGTGCCGCCTGCTTCAGCGAGGCGCCGGCAGGTCCTGGGCTAGTTCATGCCGTCCAGCAGGCCAGCCAGATCATCGGCGTGCTCTTCTTCCTGAGCGAGGATGTCCTCGAAGATGCGGCGGGTGGTCGGATCCTTGTCACCGATGTACTGCACGATCTCGCGGTAGCTGTCGATGGCGATGCGTTCGGCCACCAGGTTCTCGAAAACCATGTCGCGCAGGCCGTTGCCTTCGGCGTACTGCGCGTGGGCGCGCTCCGTCAGGCCGTCGGGGTTGAAGTCCGGCGCGCCACCCAGTTGGACGATGCGCTCGGCCAGCCGATCGGCGTGTTCCTGCTCCTCATTAGCGTGCTCGAGGAACTCGTCCGCGGCGGCGCTGGATTTCAGCCCTGTGGCCATGTAGTAGTGGCGCTTGTAGCGCAGATAGCACACCAGTTCTGTCGCCAGCGCTTCGTTCAGCAGATTGATCACGACTTCTCGATCGGCCGAGTAACTCTCGGTGACGGCTCCATTCTCGACATGTTGACGAGCCCGCTCGCGCAGGCTCTGTTTATCGCTCAATTGTACGTAGCTCATCGCCATCTCCTGGTCTGGTTCACCGCGGACGCGGTGATTCACGGTTCCCAGTTTGAGAACAGGATGCTGGCGAAAAGTTTAGCGGTGGGGCTCGTCCGGCGGTGCGGGCGCCGGCTCAGGCTCACCCGGCTCATCAATCGGCACAGGGTCGCCTGGGTCCTCGCGCTTGGGATTGCCCTCTTTCGGAGCGGTTTGGTCAATCATCGGCATGCCCTCAGTCCTCAGCTCAGCGCCCGTAGCAGTTCGTTCTTGCGCATCTTCGAACGGCCACGAATGTCCCGCTCGCGGGCCTTTTCCATGAGCTGGTCGCGGGTCATGTCGGCAAGCGCCGTGCTGGCCGACTTCGAGCTTCGTGCCGAACCCTTGTTTGGTGATTTGCCCTGGCGGGCATCGGCTGCGCGGTGGGCCGAGTCCTTGCGCTCAGCCCGCTTGGCGGTCTCGCCCTTGCTCCTGCCCGAGCCCCCTTTGCGTTCTCCGCCGCCGGATTGCTTGTTGACCGTCGCCCATGCGCGCGCTTCGGCCTCGTCCTCGGGGACGCCACGCTTCTCGTAGCCTTCCTCAATGTGTTCGGCCTTGCGTTGCTGCTTGTCGGTGTACTTGGTTTTTTCTCCACGAGGCATGCTGGTCTCCTTCAAGGGGAGCGTTGAATGCACAGGCCCGAAGCGTGCTCGCGCCTGTGCCCGGCTGTCAGCGGTGCAGTTTGCGCTGGTTTTCCTCAAGCTGATCGCAGGTCAGGAAGCCCTGGCCGTCCACGCGGCCGGAGCCATCGAAACTGACGTAATAAGGTTGCTGATGGCCATCGCGATTGAGGATGTAATCGTGGCAGATGCCAGGCACTACAGTGCGAGCTGCGGCCTTCGAGGGCTCGCCACCGATGGTCAGTACCTGCTCCTGAGACATGCCGGTCTCCACATCGCGTACCAGTGGCTCGTCACGGAAGGTGATGCGGTCTACCGGGTTCTGCACATTGCCGGAACAGCCGGCGAGCAGCACGACAGGGGCGAAGATGTAGATGGCGCGCTTGATCATGGGAGTGCCTCGTTGCGTATGGACGTTACCTTTATGGCCATACGGCGTCCGGCAAGGTTCAACGGATCAGCGGGCGACGGTATCAACGGTCATCAGGGGTGACGCGCCAGACCACGTTGCCGACATCGTCGGCCACCAGCACGGCCCCGGTCTTGTCCACGGCGACCCCTACCGGGCGACCCATTGCCTCTCCTGCCTCGTTGACGAAGCCGGTCAGCACATCCTCTGCCTGCCCAGCCGGCATGCCGTCGCGGAAGGGGATGAAAACCACCTTATAGCCACTGCGCGGCTTGCGATTCCAGGAGCCGTGCTGACCAACGAACGCGCCGTGGCGGTAGTGCTGCGGCAGCAGCGTGCCTTCGTAGAAGGCCAGGCCGAGCGAGGCGGTATGCGCGCCCAGTGCATAGTCTGGGACGATGGCACGCTCGACCAGATCCGGGCGTTGGGGCTGCACGCGCTCGTCGATGTGCTGGCCGAAGTAGCTGTAGGGCCACCCGTAGAATCCGCCGCCCTGCACCGAGGTCATGTAGTCCGGCACCAGGTCGCTGCCGATCTCGTCTCGCTCGTTGACGGTGGTCCATAGCGCTCCGCTGTCCGGCTGCCAGGCAAGGCCATTGGGGTTGCGCAGGCCTGAAGCGAACAGACGCATGCTCCTGGCTTGCGGATCCACCTCGAGAATCGCTGCGCGGTTCTCTTCGGCCTGCATGCCGTTCTCGGCCACATTGCTGTTGGAGCCGCTGGTGACATAGAGGCGGCTGCCGTCCTGGCTGGCAATGACGTTCTTGGTCCAGTGGTGATTGATCGGCCCAGCGGGTAGGTCCACGACCTTCTCGCCGTTCGCGGTGATACGGGTGGTGCCGGGCGTATAGAGAAAGCGCAGCAGCGCGTCCGTGTTGGCGACGTAGAAGTGGTTGCCTACCAACGCCATACCGAACGGGGAGTTGAGGTTTTCCAGAAACACCGTGCGCTGTTCCGCCACGCCATCGCCGTCACGATCGCGCAGCAGGGTGATGCGGTTGGCGCTGGGGCCTCCGGAGCCAGCGCGGGCCATGATCTTGCTGGCAATCCAGCCGCGCAGTCCCTGGCTCTGTTGCTTCGGCGGTGCGTCCGATTCCGCCACGAGCACATCGCCATTGGGCAGCACATGGAGCCAGCGGGGATGGTCCAGGTCACGGGCGAACGCCGCCACGCGCAGACCGGCCGCCGCCTGCGGTTTGCCATCTTGCGGCCAGCCTTTGGCGGGGGCGATGTGTACCGCGGGCAGGACTGTCTTGTTCGGCTCTGGCAGCGCCGGTGTCGGGCCGTATCCGGATTCCACCGGAAGCTTGGCCGTTTCGCTGCAACCTGCCAGAGCAGTTAGAACGGCGCCGGTCAGAAGAATACGGAAGTTGGACATGGCGAAATCCTTGGGCAGTGGAGTGGCGTTCGCTAGCGCGGCTGGTCCGGGTGGCGACGCTTGCGCGCGGCACGCAGGGCAGTATGTCGCTCCAGCCGTGGCATCAAAGCAAAGATCGCCAGCGCCAACAGCGTGCTCATTACGGCCGTTGCTTCATGCCCGAGGCCGACGGCGACACCGATGGCGGCCGTAAGCCAGATGCCCGCGGCGGTGGTCAGGCCCTTGACGTCTTCCGCGGAGTCGCCCTTGAGGATAGTCCCGGCTCCGAGAAAGCCAATACCGGTAACCAGGCCCTGAATCACCCGGGAAATGTCCTCGAGGCTCATGCCCGCCTGCACCGGTACCAGTACGAACAACGCTGCACCAAGCGCAACCAGCATGTGGGTGCGCAAGCCGGCGGCCTTGCGTCGGCGCTCGCGTTCATAGCCGAGCAGGCCGCCGAGAATCGACGCGATCAGCAGTCGGCTACTGACGCGGGTCGCGTCCTCCAGGTCGGTGATGTCGGAGAACTCCGACGCGATGGTGTAGGAGATGCTCGCCCACCACTCCATGTCCTTCTCCAAGCCAGGCTGGTTCTGATTTGGATACGCGAGGCGGCGGGTGGTTCGCTAATCGGTGACCTGGAAACGCAGCATGCCGATCATCTGGCCTGCTTCGGTAACGACACGTACTCGCCAGCGGCCCGATGATCTTTCCGGGAAGTTGCGCTTGTGGGTCCATGCGCGATAACCGGCTTCGCGGCCGCCGCTGATCTCCAGGGCGATACGGTCGACGCGCCGGCCGTTGTGGGTCCACTCGTGGAAGATGCGCTCCTTCAGGCCGCGCGGTGCGTTGATGGCGGTATAGGCGTAGAGGCCATTTGCGTGCAGTTCTGCGCTGGTGATTTCGCGCAGCCCCTTGCCGGGTTTGCGTTGCCGATCATCGAGGCTCATGGTCACGGCGACATCGGTCAGCCACAGGGTTGCCGGGGGTACCCAGGTCCGTCCCAGCCAACCTGCGGCACCCAGCGCCACCGCCAGCAACAGGATGCCGGGCCACGTGCGCCAGTTCGAGCGGGGAAACAGTCCGCTGAGGCTCGGCAGGGCCAGCACTACTGCGACGCCCAGCGCCAGTTGATAACTCTGCGGGGTGGACAGATGAAGGATGATCGGCAACGCGGTCAGCAGGACGGCGAACAGCGTCAGCGCGTGAAACCCCAGGTAGACCCAGCGCCGCGGTGCCAGCCATTTGTAGTACAGCGGATCGATCAGCGAAACGAGCGCGGCGGCGCCAAGCAGGCCGGTGAACAGGGCTTGTCCGCTGTTCCAGGTGGTGGTGATGGCAAAGAACGGAATGATGAAGAACAGGCTTTCCTGATGCACCATCTGGGTGGCATAGCGCAGCAGCGGTCGTGGCACCTGCCAGCCGAACCAGCGCTGCAGGCTACGCCGCAGGCTCGACTCCAGCACCAGCCAGAGCCAGCTCACCAGCATCACCAGGGCGACCACCTTGGCGAGGCCGGCGTGGCGTTCCACCAGAACGAAACTCGCCACCCCGGAAACGAATCCGAACAGCGCAACCGTACCGGGATAGCGCCGAATCAGGCGGCTGGCCAAGTCGAACAGGCGTGATAACAGCGGCTTGAGTTGCATGGTGGTTCGGGTCCGAATACGGCGTGCTTATCAGAAGTATCGAGCACAGGCGGGCTGGTGCAAGCGCGCGGTCGAGACCCTTCGCTTGTCGAGGGCGGATGGTACAGCGGGCGCGCCCCGCTGGTGTGGCAAGGCGCCCCTGTTTGGCGTATTTCGCAGGACGATCAGTCGCTCTCTTCGATCACCTGCTGTACCGCTTCGGGCTGCTCTGGCATCGCCGATGAGTGGTGACTGGTGATCAGCCACTGTCCGGCGTCGGCGAACCACTTGTAGGTAAAGGTATAACGCGCCGGCACCGTCTTGCCGTCGCCCAGCTTGAAGCTGTAGAGCCCGGTATCGAGCGCGCTGTTGCAGTCGATCATGATCATTCGCGAGACAACTTCGCCCTTCGGTTTCAGCGCCAGAAAGTGCTCGAAGTAGTCGAGCTTGGCTTCCACCGTCTGCCGCGGCGTGTTGGACACTGTAGGCAGCAGCATCGAGTCAGGTGCGTAGTTTTCCACCACGCGTTTTGGATCGCCTGATTGCACATCTTCGTTCCAGCGATCGAAAAGCGCGGCGACCTGCGCTTCGTTGGTGCCATGACAGGTCGGGTCGTCCGCCAGCGCAGCCAGCGGGGCGAGGGAAAGCAGCAGGGGGAGGGCGTATTTCATAGTGTCACTCGTAGCCGGTGGTCGATTGCGGATGTCTCCGCAGCGGTACTGCACAGCATGGATACGTCATGCAGACTTGTGACCGTCCGCTGCTGCGCTCATTCCCGCCAGCGGTCGATCAGGGCTGCAGCGCCGACTCGATGGCTTCCCGGACATCGCTATAGGAGCGCGCTGCATCCGCTGGCAGGCGGACCTGCGGCAACCCGACCGTCTCGCACAGTCGATCCATGAATTCCTCATCGGTGTCAGGGTCGTGCAGGTTGATGACGCAGACCGGCTGAAGATCGGCCCTGTCGCACAGCACGAAATCGAAGCGCGTGGCCGCGATGCGGTTGGTGGCGCGGTACCAGTACGCCCGTCGAGCGATGGCGGTGACTTCCACAACGTCGGCGACGCTTACCTTGGGGAAGATCAGATAGCGCTCGCCGACCGTGCGTTGCAGCATTTCCAGCAGCTCGCGTTCCGCTGGCGAGAACAGTGGCGCCTTGAGGCGATAGGGATATTGCAGCGCGGGATGGTTGAGCTGCCGGTTCTTGACGAAGAAAACCAGCACGAAGATGACGAACGCCACCAGTGTCAGGGCCAGCCAGCTCATGGACGTCTGTCCTGATGCAGCGATTGAAGCCTTGTTGATGAACCCATGGTGTAAGCCTCGGAATTAGACGAGCGATGCTTTTGTTGAGTCCAGCACGTTCGATTCGTTCGGCTACCTTATCCACTACAGCTGTGGGCCGAGTTGTGGATAACCCTTTAGCTGCTTGCTGCAACCTTAGCGGCACTAGCGATCGAGCCTATTGATCGAAAATTGTACGTTCGCAGGTTCAAGGCTTCTGAAACGTCGTATTGCCCGCACATGCGTACACCAATAGGTCGAAGCGAGCGCTTATCCACTTCTGCTGTGGATGCGCATGTGGATAACATGGGGAGGCTGAGCTGCGGCCTGCGTGGTGCGTGGCCTGCAGCTCGGAGAGTGAAATTTGATCAGCTGGATTCAGCCAGATCACAGCGGCGAATTTTTGGCCCAGCGACTATGAGTGGGCGGTTGCCAGGCATCCAGCAACTCTATGAGCGCCTGCGACTCGTCACTACGTCGCAACATCTCGCGGTGCTGTGAGCGGACGAATCCCTCTTCGACGAGGTGATCGAGGAAGTGACTGAGCTTGCTGTAGAAGTGGTTGACGTCCAGCAACCCGAGCGGTTTGGGGTGATAGCCAAGCTGGCCCCAGGTCCAGACCTCGAAAAGCTCCTCCAGCGTACCCAGCCCGCCAGGTAAAGCGATGAAGGCATCCGCGAGCTCTGCCATCCGCGCCTTGCGGGCGTGCATGCCGTCGACCACTTCCAACCGAGTGAGGCCGGTGTGGCCGACCTCGGCATCTTTCAGGCTCTGCGGAATGATGCCGATCACCTCGCCGCCGGCAGCCATGGTGGCGTCTGCCACGACCCCCATCAGGCCGACGGCGCCGCCGCCGTAGATCAACCGAATGCCGTTGGCCGCCAAGGTGCGGCCGAGATCCTGGGCTGCTTGTTCATAGATGGGGTTCGAACCACGGCTGGCGCCGCAGAAAACGCAAATGGAACGCAAGGTCATCGTTAACTCCGCTCTTAGGGCTGGCGGAAGGGTACGCGGGCATGGACGAACGGCCAAGCGTGCTGGGCGATGTCAGCGGCCGTTCAATGCACCTCCGCTGGCGCACGCGTAATTGGCAAACAGGCTCTCGAGCAGATTGCGACTGGACATGGGCGATCTCTCCGTCGGTTGATGCGCTCATGCTAAGAACAGGGCGCTCCCGGCGCTCTTAGATTCTCGACATTGCCGTGATAGCTTGCGCTATTTGCCGCTTCATTTATCCCCGATAGATGTGTGCGGTTCTGTGGATAACCTTGGGAAGGTCTGCTCCAGGCGAAGCGGCGCGGGACTTCCAGCAGTATGTGCGTTTTTTGCTCAGTCCCGCTTGATGCGACCACGGGCCGCATAACAGAAGGCCTCGCGCGTTCATCGGTAATATGTGCGATGCCGTTTCACAATGGTAGTGATCGCTTCAGTTATCCACGATGGCTGTGGATAACGCTGTGAGTTGTTTGGGCAAATACGCCGCCGGGCCAGTGATGGCACGGCTGTCGGCGGTATGAATAAAAAACGTCCAGAACATTGGCGGCGGAGCAGCCCATCCTCGACTCTTATGCACTGGCATTCATTTCCGGGCGGTTGGTTGTCGGGTCCCGGCGCCTGATCGACACTCGGCGCTCCTGAATTCATCCAAGACCGCTGAGGGAGTACGCCATGACTGATGCCATCCGCTTCGAAGACAAGGTAGTGATCGTGACCGGAGCCGGCGGCGGGCTCGGGCGGGCGCACGCGCTGCTGTTCGCCCGCCACGGTGCGAAGGTCGTGGTCAATGATCTGGGCGGCAGCACTCAGGGCGATGGAGCCAACAGCTCCGCCGCCGACCGAGTGGTGGAGGAAATTCGCGGGGCGGGCGGTACCGCTGTCGCCAATCATGATTCAGTAACCGATGGCGATCGCATCGTGCAGCAGGCCCTCGATTCCTTTGGCCGCATCGATGTGGTGGTGAACAACGCCGGCATCCTGCGCGACAAGACCTTCCACAAGATGGAAGACGCCGACTGGGATCTGGTCTATCGGGTGCATGTCGAGGGCGCCTACAAGGTCACCCGTGCCGCCTGGCCGCACATGCGCGAACAGAACTACGGGCGGGTGATCTTCACCGCTTCGACCTCCGGCATCTATGGCAACTTCGGGCAGTCGAACTACGGCATGGCCAAGCTCGGTCTGTACGGCCTGACCCGCACGCTGGCGCTGGAAGGGCGCAAGAACAACGTGCTGGTCAACGCCATCGCGCCCACCGGCGGCACGCGGATGACCGAGGGGCTGATTCCGCCGCAGGTGTTCGAGCAGCTCAAACCCGAACTGGTGAGTCCGTTGGTGGTGTATCTGGCTAGCGAGCAGTGCCAGGAAACCTCCGGCCTGTTCGAAGTGGGTGGCGGCTGGATGGGCAAGGTGCGCTGGGAACGCAGCCTTGGCGTCGGCTTCGACCCGCAGGCCGGCTTCGATGCCGAGGACGTCGCGGCTCAGTGGCAGCAGATCTGCAATTTCGAGAATGCCGCGCACCCGGCCGACAACATGGAAGCGTTGAAGGAGATGATGGCCAACCTGCAAAAATACGCAGGCTGACCTATGGCTTGCGCTGCCGGGCAAGCCGGGAGCGCATTCAGGCGGGGGCCTCGCCCGGCTCCGGGCGCAACAGGCGCAGTGCTTTCTCGCGGGCCTGACTCAGGTTGCGCACGTACAGCAGATGCCCCTGCAGGCGGTGAATGCCGGCGCGGCGCAATTTCAGGCGGACGCGCGCATTGCTGCCGCTCAGGATCAGCGTGACCCCCAGTCGGCGGTAATCCACCAGCACGTTTTCCAACGATGCCAGCGCTGTCATGTCCAGCATCGGCACCGCGCTGATGTCGACGATCACCACCTTGACCTCGGGATTGAAGCGCCGTAGGGCGCCCAGCGCCTTTTCCGCCGCGCCGAAGAACAGCGGCCCACGGATCGCGTAGGTCGCCACGTGCTCGGGCATGTCCTGGAGGATCCGCCGCTGCTCGCGCGAGAGAGCGGTGGTGTCGGTCAGCTCGCTCATGCGCTTTATGAACAGCCCGGCTGCCAGCAGCAGCCCGACCCCGACGGCCAGCACCATGTCGAACAGCACGGTGAGTGTCAGGCAGGTCAGCAGCACCAGCACATCGCTGCGCGGTGCGATGCGCAATACGTGCATCACGTGCGGTGCTTCGCTCATGTTCCAGGCCACCATCACCAGCAACGCCGCCAGTGCCGCCATGGGCAGGTAACTGAACAGCGGCGCCAGCCAGAGCACTGCGACCAGCACCACACCCGCATGAATCATTGCTGCCAGCGGCGAGAACGCCCCGGCCCGGACATTCGTGGCGCTGCGGGCGATCGCTGCGGTCGCCGTGATGCCGCCGAACAGCGGGGCGACCAGATTGCCCAGCCCCTGGCCGATCAGCTCGCCGTTGGGCTCGTGGTTGCTGCCGGTCATGCCGTCGGCGACCACGGCGCAAAGCAGCGACTCGATGGCGCCGAGCATGGCGATGGCAAACGCCGGCGCGAGCAATTCGCGGAACAGCTCGTAACTCAGCTGCAGCGGCTGGCCATCCGGACCGGGTAGCAGCCAGGGCCAGGCGAAATCTGGGAGAAACGGTGGAATACCCGGATGGGTGATCCCGTCCAGGGTGTAGCTGAACCGCTCGCCAAGGGTCGCCACGGACAATCCGGACGATTCCAGCAGCAAACCTGCCAGCGCACCGACGGTCAGTGCCACCAGGTGCCCGGGTACTTTCGGTACCCAGCGCGGCCAGATGATCAGCACCGCGAGACAGATCGCCGCCACCAGCGCGTCGCCGAGCCGGGCGCCCGGCAGCGAGCGCAGCAGCAGGCTGACCTGCTCGACGTAGTGCTGTGGTTGTTCGTTCAGCGTCAGGCCGAACAGGTCCTTGATCTGCAGGGTGGCGATGACGATGCCGATGCCCGCGGTGAATCCGAGGGTGACAGGGTAGGGGATGAATGCGATCAGGCGTCCAGCGCGCAGCAGGCCCAGTGCGATCAGGATCAGACCGGCGAGCATGGTGCACAGCAGAAGGCCGCCAAGGCCGAACTGCTGGGTGATCGGCAACAGGATCACCACGAAAGCCGCTGTCGGCCCGGAGACATTGAAGCGCGATCCCCCGGTCAGCGCGATCAGTGGCGCGGCGATCAATACGGTGTAGAGACCGTGCTGTGGCGCCACGCCAACGGCGATCGCCAGGGCCATGGCCAGCGGGATGGCGATGATGCCGACCGTCAGGCCGGCGCTGATATCGCCGCGCAGCGCGCGGGCACCGTAGCCCAGACGCAGGACCTGGTGCCAGGCGGCAAACAGTGGGGGAAGTTTCATGCCTGGGACGCTCCTTGTAGGCGAAGGCGCCATTATAAGCGCGGGCAGCTCTTGTTCTTTGTGCTGAAAGATCGCCCGGCATACCGAGGCGGCGATGTACGACCTTGGTCGCAAGCCGGCCTGGCGCGTTGAGTGCGTCGCCTGCGAGGAGTAAACTGCCGCCCCCGTGAGACCCCGTGGACCGGAGGCGGCATGCGTAAAGACAAGAAGCAGGTGATTGGCGACGAGATCGCGGATGAGTCGATCAAGCTGTTTCTTCAGCCTGAACCGGCTGACGATACCCCCCCTTCGCTGCACAAGCTGATCAAGGCCTATCGCGGCCTGCGCATTGATGATTTCGAGCGCTTTCTCGGCTTCTTCGTGGCCGCCGGCTACGACCTCGATGCCCGGGATAGCAAAGGGCAGAGCTTTATCGATCTGGTCGCCAACCAGCGTCAGGCCAGACCTTATATCGAACTGATCGAGGCCATGCGCGGCTGAACTGAGGGCCGCCGTTTCGTATCGAACGTATCGGCACAGTCCGCTGCCAGCGGCGAAGGCTGCGGCTGGCTTCGGCAACATGATTCGCAATCGTTTTCCTCGCAGCGTCCACCGTCGAGCATTGGGCCAGGCCCGCTCCGGATGGATCGCAGCGAGAGGAAGGAGGCCAAAAGCCGCCCTTCCGACAGCTGGCAGGCAGCCTCTGGCTTCCTGTTCTCGGGCACATGTTCCCGAGCAGCGGTCCAGGCACATGCTCCGTTCCTGACCGTCTGGCTGGTGGGTTTTACGGGGCCGCGTACTGCGGTCTCGACAGTTTAATGCTGTGATTCTGGAGAACGCGTTGATGACGCAACACGATAGCGAAGCAGTGGATATGGTGCTGGTGGGAGCCGGCATCATGAGTGCGACCCTCGCGGTACTGCTCAAGGAACTCGATCCCAATATCAAGCTGGAAATCGTCGAACTGCAGGAATCCGGAGCCATCGAAAGCTCCAATCCGTGGAACAATGCCGGTACCGGTCACGCCGGGCTCTGCGAGCTGAACTACACGCCCGACAGCAAAGATGGCGCGATCGACATCAAGAAGGCCGTGCTGATCAACACCCAGTTCGAGGTCTCCAAGCAGTTCTGGGCCTACCTCGCTGACCGTGAAGGTTTCGGTTCCCCGCGTGATTTCATCAATGCTGTTCCGCATCTGAGCTTCGTGCGCGGCAGCAAGAACATCGACTATCTCAAGCGTCGCTTCGATGCGCTGAAGACCCATCACGCCTTCGCTGACATGGAGTACAGCGAGGATCGCGCGACTCTGGCCGAGTGGATGCCGCTGATGATGCCGGGCCGCGCCGCCGACGAGCCCATCGCTGCAACTCGCGCCATGAACGGTACCGACGTCAATTTCGGTGCGGTGACCAGCCAGCTTCTCGGCTATCTGTCGCGTAGCGCTGGCGTCAAGGTGTCCTACAACCAGAAGGTCACCGGTCTCGACCGTACGGCCAGCGGCTGGAAAGTCGACATCAAGAACACTCGCACCGGCGAATCGCGCCAGGTGCAATCCGGCTTCGTCTTCCTCGGCGCCGGTGGCGCTGCGCTGCCGCTGCTGCAGATGTCCGGTATCGACGAAGGCAAGGGCTTCGGCGGCTTCCCGGTCAGCGGTCAGTGGCTGCGCTGCGACAACCCGGAAATCGTCAAGCAGCACCAGGCCAAGGTCTACAGCCTGGCAGCAGTCGGCGCGCCGCCGATGTCCGTACCGCACCTGGACACCCGTGTCGTCGACGGCAAGAAGTCCCTGCTGTTCGGGCCCTACGCCGGCTTCACCACCAAGTTCCTCAAGCGCGGTTCGTTCATGGACCTGCCGCTGTCGATTCGGCCGAGCAACATCGGCCCGATGATGGCCGTGGCACGCGACAACATGGACCTGACCCGCTACCTGATCAAGGAAGTGATGCAGTCCATGGAGGACCGCCTGGAAACCCTGCGTGGTTTCTATCCCGAGGCCAAGGCCGAGGACTGGCGTCTGGAGATCGCCGGCCAGCGCGTGCAGATCATCAAGAAGGACCCGAAGAAGGGCGGCATCCTGCAGTTCGGCACCGAACTGGTCGCGGCGAAAGACGGCACCATCGCCGCGCTGCTCGGCGCTTCGCCGGGCGCTTCGGTGACCGTTTCGATCATGCTCGACCTGCTCGAGCGCTGCTTCCCCGAGCAGTACCGTTCGCAGGCCTGGTCCAGCAAGCTGCAGGAAATGTTCCCGGCTCGCGAAACCACGCTGCAGAACGACGCAGCAGCCTACCGCGAAATCAGCGAAATGGCCGACAAGCGCCTGGGCCTGGAGTACTGACCAGCAGGCCAGTCCCGGCTCGAACGAAAAGCCCCGTACGAACCTGCGGGGCTTTTTTGTGCCCTGAACAAAGCGCCTGTTGCCGCTCAGGCCGCGCGTTCGCAGTCGGTGGGAAGATGCCGGCCAATCCAGCTCAGACGCGCTTCCTCGACCTCCACCCAGTTCGCGCCATCGGGCCGGCCAGCACTGCTCAGCAGCATGCGGCAGCGCCCCTGTTCGTCGAGCAGGGCGAAATGACGGGGCTTGCGGCGGCTCAGCAGCGAAAGGATCTGGCGCATGGGTTTCACTCCTGGCGAAGAGATGCTCCCTTATCGCAGGGCTCTATGACAGCCGCATGAAATGAACGGCGCAGCACTGCCATCGGTCTGAATCCGCATCACTGTCGGCGCGTCGTACCGCTGGGTATACTGCGCCGCACTCGTCGCCCTTAACCTGGAGAAAACAGCATGCTGCAACGCCTGTTGTTCGGTTTTGTCACCGTTCTTGGAATGAGTCTCGTAGGCTGTGCCCACAGCCCCCAGCAGCTCGATCCGAACCCCAAACTCAATGGCACCATCAATCCTGTCGGCCAGGGCCAGCCGGTCGTCGTGCGCGTGGTCGATGCGCGCCCCTCGCCGACCCTTGGCACCCGCGGCGGCCTTTACCCGGAAACCAGCGCGGTGATCGTGCCAAGTGCCAAGGTCATACCCAAGCTGCAGGCTCAGACCGAAGCGGCGGTGCGCCTGCTCGGCTTCACCCCGTCGCCCAACGCCTACAACGCGCCGCAGCTAACCCTGACCCTCGCGGAGCTGAAGTACCAGTCGCCGAAAGAAGGCCTGTACGTGACCGAGGCCAATATTGGCGCGACGCTGAAGATCGAAGTGCAGAACGCCGGTAAACGCTACAACGGCCGCTATGGTGCCTCGCTGAACCAGCGTTTCGGCATGGCGCCGAACGAGCAGACCAACACCAAGCTGGTCACCGATGTGTTGAGCGATGCGCTGACCCGCGTCTTCCGCGACGACAACATCGGTCGCCTGCTAGCCGAGTAAAGTCGCCAGCGATACGCACGACTCGCCGGTCCTGCCGATTCGAAACCCTGCCATGGCCCAGCCTGGCAGGGTTTCTTCGTTTTCACGGGGCGGAAAACGAAAACGCCCCGCGATCAGCGGGGCGTCGAGTGCAGCCAGTCGAATCAGCGAACGCCGGAGTTGCGCAGGGCAGCCGGGGTGTACTGGTTGGAGTTGGCCTTGTAGTTGTAGGTGTAGGGGTTCTTCTCTTCGTTCTTCATGCCCATGACCAGGTAGCGGCCAGAGATGAGGTCGTACAGGGTCTCCATCGAGTACAGCGGAACCTGCACGTTGTAGAAGTACAGACTGTGCGCCTCGGCTACGCGCCACAGCTGGTTGCGGCCGTCGTAATGGTCGATCACCGCAGCTTGCCAGGTGTCTTCGTCGATGAAGAAGTGGCGCTTGGCATAGATGTGGCGCTCACCCGACTTCAGCGTGGCTTCCACTTCCCATACGCGGTGCAGCTCGTAGCGGGTCAGATCCTGATTGATATGGCCGGCCTTGACGATGTCTTCGTACTTCAGCTCGGGCGAATCCAGGCGGTAGGAGTTGTAGGGGATGTACACCTCTTTCTTGCCGATCAGCTTCCAGTCGTAGCGGTCCGGCGCACCGTTGAACATGTCCAGGTTGTCGGATGTGCGCAGGCCGTCGGCTGCAGTGCCCGGGCCGTCATAGGCGACCTGCGGGGCGCGGCGTACACGGCGCTGGCCGGCGTTGTAGATCCACGCCATGCGCGGTTCCTTCACCTGGTCCAGGGTCTCGTGTACCAGCAGCACGTTGCCGGCCAGGCGGGACGGCTCGGTGACCTGCTGCTTGAAGTAGAACAGCACGTTGCCGTGCTTCTCGGGGTTGTAGTCGGTCAGGGTGTCGGTATAGACCACCTCGTCGACGAACTTAACCAGGCTGAAGCTGCCGTTCACCTGTGGCGTGGCCTGGGCGACGACGCGCCGCGCCGAGCCGCCGCGGTAGCGGGTGATGTGGTTCCAGGCGACTTCCAGGCCGTCCTTGGGAATCGGGAAGGCGACGGCCTTCTCGAAGTTTTCCAGGCCGTTGCCGCCGCGGACCATGTTGGTCTGCGTGGCATTGCGCGTGGCGGCGTCATAGACATGCTGGGGCATGGCCGCGCTGCGGCGTGTCTCGTAGACCGGCAGGCGGTAGCTGTCCGGATAGCGCTTGAGCATGGCGATCTGCCCAGGCGTCAGGTTGTCCTTGTACTGCTCGTAGTTCTGCGCCGTGATGGTGAACTTCGGCTTGTCGCTGGCGTAAGGGTCGCCGACGAAACCGTCTGGCGTCACCGCCGCAGCGTCCTGAGCCAGTCCGCCGGTCCAGGCCGGAATGGTACCTGCAGCGTTGCCGGACTTCTCCGCGCCGATCGGCGTCAGTTCGTTGCCGAGGCGGGCCGCCTCGGTTTCGGACACCGCAGCCATGACGTTACTGGCCAGCAGTGAAAGCGTGAGCGCTCCGGTTGTGAACATTGTTATTTTCATTATCTCGTCCTGTCATTTCTGAATAGCTGATTCCCCGTGGCGCTCGCTGCTGCTGCGCCATGTGATTCGGCCTGAAGAGCTGTGCCTGCAGCGCCTGGGTTGCGGATAACCGCTCGATGGAAAGGGATGCTTGTCCATCGACCGTTATCGCATTTGGCTGCCGCCCCCGCACAGGCTCTATTTCGCCGTTTCGAGGTATGCCGAGGGTGACGGCGCGCCCGACCTTTAGTCAAGGCCGACCGGTGAAGAGCGCGTCATAAGCTGGCCTGATAATGGTGCGGAGCTGACATCGCTCCGTCGGGGAATTCGGAATCCTGGCGGGCGTCTGGATACACTACGCGGCTGCCTGGGCGACTGAGAGGAAAATCTGAATGGTGTTACAAGCGCAGTCGGGGCTGGTGATCGCCCCAGCATTGCTTCTCAACGGGCTGGCGCTGCTGTGCGCGCTGTGCGGCGGCTGGTTGCTACTGGCGACGCAGTGGCGAGAGACACGCGACGTGCGGCGGCCGCTGGTCGCTTCCGCAATGGAAACTGCGTCGACGAGAGATGGCGCGACTCAGCGCGTCAATCAGCTGTTCAACAGGGTAGGCGGGGCTGGACTGCTGCTCGGTCTGGGGCTGTCGATGGCCTCACGGCTACTCTGAACGTGTTTTCGGTTCGCTGAAGGGCCCGCAGATCAGGTACTGCGGGCCTTATGGGTTCAGGGTTCCAGACCGGCGTTGAGCCGGTACTGATTGCGCACCGGCATGGCGTACTGCTGAATCAGATAGGGCTGCTGCACGCTCGGGCAGGCGGCCAGACGCTTGCTCCATTCGGCTTCGGCGCGCTCCACTTCCTCGCGACTGAACAGCTCGGCGGCACTGGGCACCTGGATATCCGGATCACGGTCGTCCCAGAGGCGGTACGCGAGGTAGTGCACCGGGAACAGCCGATAGCTGCCCAGAATCTGCCGATCCAGCGCCAGGGCCATCTGCTTGGAATCTTCGGGCGCGCGCTCCATGGGCGTGCCGAAGGCGATGTGCACGCGTCCCTTGTAGCCGGTGATGCCCAGGGCAATGCTCGCGTCGTCCTCGCCCGGTGCCTTGGTATAGGTGCCGGTGGTGGCGCGGATGTATAGCTCGCGGGCCTTGGCCTGATCGCATGGGTCGTATTCATAGCTGATCGCCACCGGCACCGGGCGCAGTGCCGCCAGTGCGTCCGCGAACGCCTCGTCCTTGCGGCTCATGTGCAGCATCTTGAGGATCGCCGAATCGGTGCGGTCGTCCCCATCCTTCGCGCGCCCTTCGGCCTGGGCTATCCACACCGACTCGCCATCGTTGCGGATCGAATGGTTGATGTACGCCGACAGCACCTGGTAAGCCGCCAGCTTCTCGCGCCGCCCGCTGATGGAGCGGCGCACGATGAAGCTCTTGTTCAGACGCATCAGGTCGCTGACGAAGGGGCGCTGCAGCAGGTTGTCGCCGATGGCGATGCGCGGAGTGCGGATGCCGGCCTGATAGACCGCATAGTTGACGAACGCCGGGTCCATGACGATGTCGCGGTGGTTGGCCAGGAACAGATAGGCTCGGCCCTGCTGGAGCTGCTCCAGGCCGGAAAAGGTCACGCCGTCGGTAGCGCGTTCGATCGTGCGGTCGATGTAGGCCTCGATCTTGTGCTGCAGTGCGTCTACCGTGCGGATACTGGCGAACTGCTTGCGCAACCTCCGCGAAATGACTGGCTTGATCAGCCAGCCCATGCTGTCGGCCAGTCGCGGAAAACGGAAGTGCGCCAGAATGTCGAGAAACTCGCGATCGGCGAACAGGCGCGCCATGACCAGCGGTACTTCGGCGTCGGCGTAGGGTCGGATGGCTTCGAATTCGTCCATCATGCTCTCTGTAAAGGAAACGAGGAACGGGCCTGCAACGGATGGGCAGGCAATTTGCGGAACGGACCGGAGCCGGCTGGCTCATACTCATCGAGTAAACGGCCGTTTCGCCTCATGCCTGTGAAATCCTGCTTGCGGCCCAGGGTGCCCAATTGCGGGACACACCGAGTCGGTCTTCTAAAGGTTCGAATCAGCGACCTTTAAAGACGGCGATTATAGCGACAAGTCATGCGGAGGACCGATGCTGGAAACACAGCTCTTTCATTGCCCTTATTGTGGCGAGCCGGTCGAGGCCGTCCTCGATCTCAGTGCGGGCGATCAGCAGTACATCGAGGACTGCGCCGTGTGCTGCCGGCCGATCGTCTTCGATCTGCGTACGGACGGTGAACAGTGGCAGCTGGAAACCCGCGGGGAGGACGAATGATGCGGCGTATCTACGAGCCGCGCGATCTGCTGGAGGCGGAGATGCTCAGCGGCATGTTGATTGCCGAGGGCATCGAGGCATTCCTTGCGGGTAGTCATCTGATCGGCGCCATGGGCGAGCTGCCGGCGGCCGGGCTGCTCGGACTGATGGTTGCGGATGCGGATGCCGAGCGGGCACGTCAGCTGATCGCTGCGTACAATGGCGCCGAGCCGTTGCCGGGCGATGAACCGGAGAGTTACCCCGGCGAACTGATCTGCTGACGAGTCTTTTTATGTGCGGTCGCTATGCCCTTTTCCGCTGGAGCCAGGACTTCGCTGCCTTGCCCGGCTTCCCCTCTGATCAGCAACCGCACTGGAGCCTCGCGCCTGGCGCTTCGGTGCTGCTGCTGCGTCAGATCGATGCGCAGTTGCAGCTCAGCCGCGTGCGCTGGGGGCTGACCCCGGCCTGGCTTACCGATCTGACGCGCACCCCTGCCCAGGCCCGGGCAGAAACCATCAGCGAACAGCCTATGTTTCGCGAGGCGTTTCGCCTGCGCCGCGGGTTGCTGCCGGCCAACGGCTTCTACGAGTGGCGTGGCGCGGCGCGCAAGCGCCCGTACTGGATGACCAGCGAAGGCTCGCTCGGCTATTTCGCCGCACTCTGGGAAGCCTATCCGGTACAGGGTCATACGTATCTGAGCGCCGCCGTGGTGACGCTGCCCGCGGCTACGCTGCGTCGGCCACTGATGCTTGATGAAGCCGGGCAGGCCGCCTGGCTCGATCCCGAAACGCCGCTCGAGACATTGCAGGCGCTGCTGGCCCAGCCTCAGCCGGCCTTGCGTGAGCGGCCACTGGCAACCGTGGTGAATGACCCGCGTATCGACGGGCCGGAGTGCCTCACGCCGGCGTGAACCGGCGCGGCTGTGTCGTCGTCACACCCTGAACTGGTTGATCAGACGACGCTGCTGTTCGGCCAGGCGCGTCAACCCGGCACTGGCCTGGCTGGCTTCCTCGGCGCCACCGGCAACTTCCTGCGCGACCTGACCGATGTTGGTGACGTTGCGGTTGATGTCTTCGGCCACCGCGCTCTGCTCCTCGGCGGCACTGGCGATCTGGTTGTTCATGTCGTTGATCAGCGAGACCGCCTGGGTGATCGCCTGCAGCGCCTCGGCGGCGGCATCCGCCTGCTCGACGCTGCGCTGGGTGCGGCTCTGACTCTGCTCCATCACCTGCACCACATCCCGCGTGCCGTTCTGCAGCTGCTGGATCATCTGCTGGATCTCGCCGGTCGCCTGCTGCGTCTTCTGCGCCAGGTTGCGGACCTCGTCGGCCACGACGGCGAAGCCGCGTCCCTGCTCGCCGGCGCGGGCCGCCTCGATTGCCGCGTTGAGGGCGAGCAGGTTGGTTTGCTCGGCAATGCTGCGAATGGTCACCAGGATGGCGTCGATGTTCTCGCTGTCGCGGGCCAGCGTCTGCACCACCTCCACCGCGCGGCCGATCTCGTCGGCCAGTTCGGTGATGGTCGAGCCGGTGTCCTGCACGATGTGCCGGCCCTGATTGGCCGCGCGATCGGCATTGTTGGCGGCTTCGGCGGCCTGGGTCGCGTTGCGCGCCACGTCCTGGGCGGTGGCGGTCATTTCGTGCACGGCAGTGGCCACCAGCTCGATTTCCGCCAGCTGGGTCTGCACGCCCTTGTCGGTGCGGATGGCGATGTCGGCGGTGTGCTCGGAGGCATCGCTCACTTTCTGCACCGAGCTGACGACCTCGCCGATCATGCCCTGCAGGCGCGCGAGGAAGGCGTTGAAGCCGGCAGCGATCTGGCCTAGCTCGTTGCGACTGTCGATGTTCAGGCGCTGGGTCAGGTCGCCTTCGCCCTGGCCGATGTTGTCCAGCATGACCACCATTTCGCGCAGCGGGCGGGTGATGCGGCGGCTGATCAGCCAGATCGCCAGCAGACCGGCGAGGCCGATCAGCACACCGATGACCAGCATGGTGGCAAGGCTGCTGCGGCTTTCGTCGGCGAGGGCGACCATCAACTGGTCCAGCTCCTTCATCACCTCGGCGGTCGGCAGCTCCAGCATCAGCACCCAGCGGGCCTCGGTGCCGGCAAAGGAAAACGGCAGGAACAGCGCTACGCGGCCACGGGCCTGATCGATTCGATAGTGGGTCTGACCGGCCGGCAACTGCTTGACCAGTGCCTGCTCCTCGGCGTCGAGTATCTGTGCGGCGGGCTTGCCGATAAGGCTGGTGTCGCGGCTGTAGGCGGCAAGGCGGCCGTTGTTGGAGATCAGCGCGATCTGGCCGACGCCACCGTAGAGCTGGGTGTTGGCGTCGCTCAGCAGCTGTTGGATGAAGTCGACGCTGATGTCCGCGCCGACGATACCGTGGAACTTGCCCTCGATTATGATCGGCGCATTGAACGACGACAGCAGCGACGTCTTGCCATTCATCTCGTAGGGTGCTGGATCGCCTACGCAGGGCTTGAGCTGCTCGCGCGGGCAGAGGTAGTACTCGCCGGCGCGCACGCCGGTTTCCAGCAGGCGGGTGTCCTCGATGTCGGTGAGCTTGTCGATCACCATCTGGCCGCTGGCGTCGCGGTAGATCCAGCTGGCGAAGCGGCCGTCGACCATGCCCGGGGCGTCGCCGCGGTACATGACGTCGTTGACGTCCACGCCGTTGGGCTCCCAGGCGATGTAGGTGCTGGTCAGATTAGGGTTCTCGAGCAGGGTCTGTCGCGCCAGATTGATCAGCTCTTCGCGCGTCAGGTTGGCCATCGGCATCCCTTCGTCATCACTGAGGCCGGTCAGGGTGTGTACTCGAGCGAGGCCTGTGGCGATCTGCAGGGGGGCCTGGAGTTGTGCCTGGATGCGGCTGACCTGGGTCTGGGCGAGGGCGGTGACGCGCTGCTCGACCATGCCGTCGATCAGCGAACGGGTCCGCTCCTCGACCAGCGCCTGGCTGCGCATTCCGGAAACCATCGCATACAGCAGAAGTGCGGCGATCACGGCCAGGGTGCAGGCGCCGGCCAGTGCGGCGAAGGCGGTCTGGATGGATCTGAACATGTGCGGAACTCCAATTGCGCAGCGGATAAGGAGGCTATCGGCAGGATTTGCGACAACTGCAGCGGTACGTTCGGTTGCCTGACAGGTGGGTCCGCGATAGGGTCTGTTCCCGTTTCGTACGCGGCCGCGCCGCCCGGCCCTGCGGGTTGCGCGGCAAATGGCGCCATGCGGCGTTGCGGGACTTGGCAAGGGGACCACCATTACCTGCGTCCCGCGCCTGCGGAACGCCGCCCGGCCATGGCGCCATTTGGCGCAGCAACGTGGCTTGCGACGAAACGGGAACAGACCCTAGGATACGGCGCAGGTTTTCCGGAGAGACTCGATGTTCAAACCGCACAGATTGTCGCTGTTGGTCGCCGCTGCCGTGCTGGCGGGCTGTCAGGCCGTCAACACCACCAGCGGCGGCGCCGTAGGCGTCGACCGCAAGCAGTACATGTTCAGCATGCTGTCGACCGAGCAGGTCAACCAGATGTACGCCCAGTCTTATCAAGAGACGCTCAGTGCGGCGTCAAGCAAGGGTGTGCTGGAGAAAAACAGCGCAATCACCAAGCGGGTCAACGGTATTGCCCAGCGGCTGATCGCCAAGGTGCCGGTGTTCCGCCCCGATGCCGCGCAATGGAACTGGGAGGTCAACGTCATCGACAGCCCGGAGCTTAACGCCAACTGCGGCCCGGGCGGCAAGATCATCTTCTACACCGGCCTGATCGAGAAGCTGAAGCTCACCGACGACGAGATCGCGGCCGTGATGGGCCACGAGATCGCCCACGCATTGCGCGAGCACGGTCGCGAAGCCATGTCCAAGGCCTATGGCGTGCAGATGGCGACGCAGCTGGGGTCGGCCATGGGCGTCGGGACCGGCGGCCTGCAGCTGGCGAACATGGGTGTGGAATATCTGATGACGCTGCCCAACAGCCGCGGCAACGAGAACGAAGCGGATCTGATCGGCCTGGAGCTCGCGGCACGCGCGGGCTACAACCCGAATGCGGCGATCACGCTGTGGGAGAAGATGGCTTCGGCCGGTGGTTCGGCGCCGCCCGAGTTCATGAGCACGCACCCGTCGTCCACCACCCGCACCGCGGCGTTGAAGACGAATATTCCGAAAGTGATGCCGCTCTACGAACAGGCCCGCAGCGGCCGTTGAGCGATGACCTGTCGCCGGCCGTTCAGGCCGGCGACAGCAGCGTCGAAAGGGGTGTCTCGATACCCAGTTGCTGATGCACGCCTTCGAGGTCGATGAGCGTGTGGATTTCCTCGATATCGCCAGCCGGGTTCAGCGTCCAGACGCTCATCACGGCGATCGCGAGAATCTTGTCGGCGACCGAGTAGCCGAACAGCGGCGTCGCCAGCGTTCCCATCGCCGTGCTTGAGGTGACCACCTTGTGGCCCTCGCAGATGCACTCATCCACCACCACTTCCAGATCCGGCATGGCTGTACGCACATTGCGCACGAGCTCGGCGAAACCTGCGCTGTTCAGCGGCTGGCCGATGAATGAGCCCTTGTAGGCGAAATACTTGCTCTGCATCTGTTCGGAAAGGGCCAGGCGGCCCTTGTTCCAGCTCAGATCGATATGGTTGCAGACTCGTTTCTTGCGTCCATCCGCTGACATGCAGCCTGATCTCCTCGGGGCGCTGATGTGCGCTGCGGTAGCGCACTCTATCAGCTCCCCGGTGGCGCAGATTTGCGCTGGGTATCAGCCTGAGACAATCGTGCTCATGGACAGCGCCTGATAGCCGGCGTACAGCGCGAGTGCGGCAAAGCCGGCCGCGGCGACCCGGCGGATCAGCGTCAACGGCAGGCGGTCGGCGGCGAAGTGGCTGATCAGCACCACCGGAACGTTGGCCAGCAGCATGCCGACCGTGGTGCCGAGGATGACCAGAATGAATTCCGGATACTGTGCGGCGAGCATCACCGTCGCGACCTGGGTCTTGTCGCCCATCTCGGCAATGAAGAAGGCGATCGTTGTCGCGACGAAGGGGCCGTAGGCGCGGCCCAGCTTGGCATCGTCGTCATCCAGTTTGTCCGGCACCAGCGTCCACAGCGCAACCGCGGCGAAGCTTGCCGCCAGTATCCAGCTCAGCGCCACCGGCGAAAGCAGGCTCGATACCCAGCTGCCGACCGCGCCGGCGGCGGCATGGTTGGCCAGTGTGGCGACGACGATGCCCCAGATGATCGGCCACGGTCGCCGATAACGCGCCGCCAGCAGCAGCGCGAGCAACTGCGTCTTGTCGCCGATTTCAGCGAGCGCAACGATCAGGGTGGGGACGAAAAACGATTCCAAGCGGCATTCCTTTAGGGCGGGTCGACAGATTCACCATGACATGCGCAGCCTGCCCGCCCGGGTCAGGTGTACATGTCATGGGTCTTGTCAAACCTGGCCTGGCGTATCGTTACGCGCTGGCCGGTCGCATGCGCCATGGTCTGCGGACCAAGTATGTTGACGCATGCCGGACGAGCAGGGCGCTCGTCGGAGACTACTCCCCCAAGGACGGCGGCGAGTTTGCCGCAACCGGCCGGTCGGTGCAACCGCCGGTCGCTGGCGTTAGGGGTGCACGGCGCGGTAGATACGGAAGCCGTCGCGCTCGGCAAGCGTGTGACAGGGGCCAAGATGCTGCTCGACCAGGGGGGGATACCTGAGGAACGCGTTGGCTACCAGGCGCAGCTCGCCACCGCTGACCAGGTGCTCGGCGGCGCGCTCGATCAGCGCCTCGCTGGCCCGGTAGCTGGTGTGCACGCCCTGGTGGAACGGCGGGTTGCTGACGATCGCCGCCAGGTGTCGTGGCGCGGCGTCGATGCCATCCCCGGCAATCACTTCAGCTTCGAGTCCGTTCGCGGCGAGCGTCCTGCGGCTGCTCTCGATGGCGAAGGCGTCCACATCCAGCAGCAGCAGATTGCTTTGCGGATAGCGACGCTTGAGCGTGGCGCCGAGAATGCCGGCCCCACAGCCGAAGTCGAGCACGCGCCCACTTGGGAGGTCATCGAGATGCTCGAGCAGCAGGGCGCTGCCGACATCCAGGCGACCATGGCTGAACACGCCGGGCAGGCTGATGACCTGCAACGGGCCGTCCGCCAGCTCGAGGGTGAAATGGTGTGCCAGGGCGTCCAGTTCGGGAGCAGCAGGTGCCTGCTCGACCATTACCTGCCAGAGCTGGCAGTGGCGGGCGCTGTCGAGCTTGCGTGCGCGGCCTAACCCGGCCAGTTGCCTGGCGGCGCGCTCGACGCCGGCACGTTTCTCGCCGACCAGATACAGCGGCCGTCCGTTGAGGCGCGCCGCCAGCGTTTGCAGCAGATAGTCGGTGAGTTCGCGGGATTTCGGCAGGAACAGCACGGCGGCGTCGAACTCGCCCGGTACCGGTGCGACGCCAAAGCTGCAACGCCCGCCGAAGCGACGGTCCAGCAATTGCTGCTCGCCTGCATGCCAGCTCCAGCCAACCGCGGCGGGAAGCTGACCCAGCAGGTCGTCGGCGGGCGGCCCGGCCAGCAGCAGCCGGCCTTGAAACAGCTCGGCCTGACGCAGCAGCACTTCGCTTCGAGGGTCCATTGGCGTTTCCCGGAAAAAGTTGGGGAGCTTAGGGGCTATCGGCGTTTTCTCGCAAGCCGGGACGCCCAGCCCCTGGGCCGGTGCTCAGTTCACCTGCCGAAATGGTGCGCCGGCAAAGAAGGCCGTTGCGTTCTCGGCGAGCTGGCCGACGATGCGCTGGCGCGCCTCGCGGCTGCCCCAGGCGCTGTGTGGGGTGATGATCAGGCGGGGCAGGCTCGGGTCCAGCAGCGGGTTGTCGTCGCTCGGCGGCTCGCTGGTCAGAACGTCGGTGGCGGCACCACCCAGGTGACCGCGGCGCAGGGCATCGGCCAATGCCTGTTCATCGACCAGGCCACCACGGGCGGCGTTGATCAGGAACGCGCTCGGCTTCATCAGTTGCAGCTCGCGCGCACCGATCAGATTGCGCGTCTGCTCTGTCAGCGGGCAATGCAGCGTCAATGCGTCCACCTGCGGCAGCAGTTCGTCCAGATCCAGGCGTTCCGGGCGCTTCGGCCGTCCCGGCAGGTTGCCGACCAGCACGCGCATACCGAACGCCTCGGCCAGTCGCGACACCGCGCTGCCGAGTTCTCCGTGGCCGAGCAGGCCGAGGGTCTTGCCTTCCAGCTCGACGATGGGGAAGTCCAGCAGGCAGAACTGACCGCTTTCCTGCCAGCGGCCGCGGGCGACGGCCGCCTGGTAGTCGGGCAGGCGCGTGGCCAGTGCCAGCAGCAACATCAGGGTGTGCTGGGCTACGGTCGGGGTGCCGTAGGCCTGGCAGTTGCATACCACGATGCCGCGCTCGCCAGCGGCCTGCAGGTTGATGTTGTTGACTCCGGTGGCAGAGACCAGGATCAGCTTGAGATCGGGGCAGGCCGCCAGGGTGTCTGCACTCAGCGCGACCTTGTTGACGATGGCCACCTGCGCGCCGCGCAGACGCTCGACAATCTGATCCGCTGTGCTTTGCTCATGACACACGAGTTCGCCGAACGCGTCCTGCAGCGGGGTCAGATCGAGGTCGCCTTGTTCGAGTGGGGAAAGATCGAGGAAAACGGCGCGACTGGACATCAACTGTACCTTTCGAAGAAGCCGGGGCTGATCGACAATGAAGCCCGGCATTGCGTGGAGACTGGATTGTGTACTGGATGGAATTTATGACCGTGGCGCTGGTGCATCTGCTCGCGGTGGCCAGCCCGGGACCGGATTTCGCGGTGGTGGTCCGCGAAAGCGTGACCCAGGGTCGTCGTGTCGGAAGCTGGACGGCGCTGGGCGTCGGCTGCGGGATATTCGTCCACGTCGCCTATTCCCTGCTCGGTATCGGCCTGATCGTCTCGCAGTCGATTGTGCTGTTCAACCTCTTCAAGTGGCTGGCTGCAGGCTATCTGCTCTATCTCGGCTGGCGCGCGCTGCGTGCACGACCCATGAGCCTGGATACGGCAGACGAGGTCGACACCACGTCGGATCGCTCACCCTGGCAGGCGTTCGTCGTCGGCTTCGTCACCAATGGCCTGAATCCCAAGGCCACGCTGTTCTTCCTCTCGCTATTCACGGTCGTGATCAGCGCCGATACGCCACTGTTGGTGCAGGCCGGTTACGGCGTCTACCTCGCCGGTGCCACCGCGCTGTGGTTTCTGCTGGTGGCCTGGCTGTTCAGCCGAGGCCGCGTGCGTGCTGGGTTTGCGCGAATGGGCCACTGGTTCGACAGGCTGACCGGCGCCGTGCTGATCGGCCTTGGTGTACGCCTGGCGGTAAGCGAGATCGGTTAACACGCTGAAACGAGGTGCGCGGAAAATAATCCTTTGGACTGATTTTGCCTGGGGGCGGACGCTCTAGAGTGCTGTTTACAACTCCAACAAGAACAGGATGCCCCTCATGCTGCAGACCCGTGTCATCAAGCCCGCGGCGAACGCTTACCAGTACCCTCTGCTGATCAAGCGCCTGCTGTTGTCCGGCGTGCGCTACGAGCGCATCCGCGAGATCGTCTACCGTGACCAGCTGCGTTACGACTACCGCACCCTGAATCAACGTGTCGCGCGGTTGGCCAACGTGCTGACTGCAGCCGGCGTCAAGGCAGGTGACACCGTGGCGGTGATGGACTGGGACAGCCACCGCTATCTGGAATGCATGTTCGCCATCCCGATGATCGGCGCCGTGGTGCATACCATCAACGTGCGCCTCTCGCCGGACCAGATCCTCTACACCATGAACCACGCCGATGACCGCTTCGTGCTGGTCAACAGCGAGTTCGTGCCGCTGTACCAGGCGATTGCCGGGCAGCTGACCACCGTGCAGAAGACGCTGCTGCTCACCGATGGCGACGTGCACGACGCCGGCCTGCCGGATTGCGTCGGCGAGTACGAAAGCCTGCTGGCTGCCGCCGAGCCGAGCTACGACTTTCCCGATTTCGACGAGGACTCGGTCGCCACGACCTTCTACACCACCGGCACCACCGGAAACCCCAAGGGCGTCTACTTCACCCATCGCCAGCTGGTGCTGCACACCCTGGCTGCGGCAGTGACGGTCGGCTGCCGGGAGAATCCTCGGCTGATGGGCTCGGACGACGTCTACATGCCGATCACGCCGATGTTCCATGTGCATGCCTGGGGTTTGCCCTACGTCGCCACCATGCTCGGCCTCAAGCAGGTCTATCCCGGGCGTTACGATCCCGAGTACCTGATCGACCTGTGGCGCCGTGAGCAGGTGACTTTCTCCCATTGCGTGCCGACCATCGTGCAGATGCTGCTCAACGCCAAGGCGGCGCAGGGCACCGATTTCAAGGGCTGGAAGATCACCATTGGCGGCAGTGCGCTGACCCGCGGCCTGTATGACCAGGCCAAGGCCCGTGGCATGAACCTGATCGCTGCCTACGGTATGTCCGAGACCTGCCCGCTGATTTCCGGCGCGCACATCAACGACGAGCTGCTCGAGGCCGACGAAGACACCCGCAGTACCTTCCACCTCAAGGCCGGCGTCCCGGTGGTGCTGGTCGATGCGGCGATTCAGGCGGCGGACGGCAGCTTCCTGCCGGCGGATGGAAGCTCCCAGGGCGAGCTGGTGCTGCGTGCACCCTGGCTGACCCAGGGCTATTACAACGAGCCGGAGAAGAGCGAAGAGCTGTGGGCTGATGGCTGGCTGCACACCGGCGACGTCGCGGTCATCGACGAGATGGCCAATATCGAGATTCGCGACCGCATCAAGGACGTGATCAAGACCGGTGGTGAGTGGCTGTCCTCCCTCACCCTTGAAGGGCTGATCAGCCGTCATGAGGCGGTGCGCGATGTCGCCGTGGTTGGTGTGCCGGACGAGCGCTGGGGTGAGCGACCCTTTGCCCTGGTGGTGCTGGGCGAAGGCCGCGAACTGAGCGCTGCCGACTTGCAGACCTTCCTTGAGCCGGCGGTGGCCGAGGGGCACATCAACAAGTGGGCGATCCCGCAGCAGATCGCGGTGGTCAGCGAGATTCCCAAGACCAGCGTCGGTAAGCTGGACAAGAAGCGCATCCGCAGCGAAATCGCGCGTTGGCAGAAAGAGAGGAGCGCCGAGCAGACCTCGCTCAGCTGAAGCGCGGTCGCGTATCGATTCAACGCCCGGTAGGGGCCGTCCACGGATTTGCCGGGCGCCCTGATACCGGGTGATCACCGTCGCGATCGGCCTGAACCATCGCGGCGGGCAATCGCTGTCGATCCGGCAGTTGCCTGAAGCCTGCCCACTCGGCAAGCTGCCCTCCCTGCGCGCCCGCGCAGCGAGAGATTGCCAAGCACCCGAGGACGTCATGGCTGCCACCCAACCGATGCTGATTCGCGAAACCTTCCCCGTCGGCCCTTTGCAGTGCAACTGCACGATCATTGGCGATCCTGTCAGCAAGAAAGCCATCGTGGTCGATCCGGGTGGCGATCCTGAACTGATCATGGCGCGACTCGACGCCCATGGCCTGAAGGTGGTGAGCATCATCCATACCCATGCGCACCTGGACCACTTCCTCGCATCCGGCTCGATGAAGGAGAAGACCGGCGCCACGCTCCATCTGCACAAGGCCGATCAGGTGCTCTGGGACAACCTGGAGATGCAGTGCCGCATGTTCGGCGTGCCTTACCGTCCGGTGCCAGCGCCCGATCAGTGGCTGAGCGACGATGAGGAGCTGGCCTGTGGCTGTGGCGTGGCATTGCACACGCCGGGGCATACGCCGGGATCCATGAGCTTCTGGTTCGCCGACGCCAAATTGCTGATCGCGGGCGACACCCTGTTCCGCCGCGGCATCGGGCGCACCGATCTGTGGGGTGGTGACTACGCCACCATCGAGCGCTCCATCAAGCAGCGGCTCTACTCGCTGGATGAAGACGCGACCGTGGTGACCGGCCACGGCCCGGATACGCGGCTGGGGGACGAAATGCGCGAGAATCCTTTCGTCCGGGCCTGACCCGGGGTGCCGTTGGCCGGGTTCTGCTGCACGGTTCCTATCCCTGGCGGTGACCGATGGTACTCTAGCGCCGCATTCAGGGCCGCGCTCGCAAGGGCTGGGGATTGCCCTGGTAACCGACGAGAGAAGGAAGTAACTATGAAAATGCTGAACATGACCGCCCTCGCAGCGAGCGTCGCTCTGCTGGTGGGATGCACCACCAATCCCTACACTGGCGAGCAGCAAGCCGGCAAGGCCGGCGTTTACGGTGGTATCGGCGCCGTCAGTGGCGCCGTCATCGGTGCGGCGACCTCGAGCAAGAAGGATCGCACCAAGGGCGCGTTGATCGGTGCAGCGGTCGGTGGTGCGGCTGCCGGTGGCTATGGCTACTACGTCGACACCCAGGAGGCCAAGCTGCGCCAGACGCTGCAGGGCACCGGTGTTCAGGTTCAGCGCAATGGTGACAACCTGACGCTGATCATGCCCGGCAACATCACCTTCGCCAGCAACTCGGCGGATATCTCCAGCAGCTTCTACCCGACCCTGAATTCCCTGGTGCAGGTGTTCAAGGAGTTCAACAAGAACGGCGTCGATATCGTCGGCCACACCGACAGCACCGGCTCCCTGCAGCTGAACCAGGACCTGTCCAACCGCCGCGCCCAGAGTGTTGCTTCCTACCTGGTCGGCAATGGTGTGGCCGCTTCGCGGATTTCTTCCTACGGTGCCGGCCCCAGTCAGCCGATCGCCAGCAACGATACAGCTGCCGGTCGCGCGCAGAACCGCCGCGTCGAGATCAACCTGCGTCCGTTGTAAGTATTCATAGGCCGCGGGGCTGCAACGGCCTCGCTGGCGTCGAAATTCAGACGCCATAATTCCGTTTGTCTCTGCTTCCATTGAACCTCTCTGCGCTATTCGTATCTGACATTCGATAGCACGCCAGTTGTGGCACAGAGGAGGTCGAATGGATGATCGTACCGCTCTCCATTCCCGCAGGTCCTGGTTGCCATTATTGGTCGCTCTGGCCCTGATGGCGGGCCTGGGTGGATGGATCGGCTGGCAGTGGCATGTCCAGGAACAGCGCAGCAAGGTCGAGCATGAGCAGCGCTTCACCTTCGCTGTAGATGACATCGAACACACGCTACGCGAGCGGATGCGCGCCTACGAGATGGTCTTGCGCGGGCTTGCTGGCGTCGTTGCCGGCAGCGACGAGGTCCGCATCGATGACTGGGCGCGGGCCGTGGATCAGCTGCAGCTCCAGGACTTCTATCCGGGCATCCAGGCTGTCGCGCTGGCGCGGCATGCGACGCCGGAAACCCTCACCACCCTGATCGACCAGATCCGCGCCTCCGGCCGCGAGCGCTTTCGCATGTATCCGCCGGGCGACCGCGAAGAGTACGTGGTGACCGACTACATCCATCCGACCGACTGGCGCAATCGGCGGGTGCTCGGCTTCGATCTGTTCAGTGAGGCGACCCGCCGCGAGGCGATCATCAGTACGCGCAACAGTGGCAATCCGGTGCTCACGGGGCCGTTGCGCCTCAAGCAGGAAACCGAGCAGAACGTCCAGGTGGGTGTTCTGTTGTTCTTTCCGATCTATGCGGCGACGGCGCCGGTTACCACCGAGGAGGAGCGTCAGCGCGCCTTTGTCGGCACCCTGCACGGCGCCTTCCGTCTGACCGACCTGATGGAAGGCATCCTCGGCTCGCGCAGCCGAATGCTGCAACTGCAGCTGTTCGATGCTGCCAATCCGGAGTCGCCACTGCTCACCGGACGTGCGCCGGTCAGTGCCGACGCTAAGTTCCAGCGCACTCGGAATATTTACATGTACGGCCGCAGCTGGCAGCTGCAGGTGGCCAGCACGCCGGAATACGAGGCGGTGCTGCGTGACAACAATCGGGCCTTCAGCCTCGCGGCGGCGCTTATGGCGGCGGCATTGTTCTCGTTGCTGGTGGGCGGCTATTTGTATCTGCGCGAACGTGCGCTGCGCAACAGTCAGGTATTGAGCCTGCAATTGCAGGAGCGCGAGGCGCGCTTCCGTCAGCTGATCGAACAATTGCCCGTGGCGACCCTGCTATGCAACGCCGGTGGGCGCATCGAACTGGCCAACCAGAGCGCCGGGCAGCTGTTCGGCAGCTCGACGGAGCTGCTGGCCGGCGAGCGTGTGAGTCGTTACGTGCCCGGCGTGCTCGGCGAGCAGGTGCTCGGGCAACTGCGCGAAACCAGTCAGCTCGAACTGCAGGCGCAGCGCGAGGACGGCAAGGCGATCCCGGTTGCCGTCAGCCTGACCAGCTTCAGACATGACGATGTCTTGTATTACGTCCTGAATCTGCTCGATCTGCAGGCGCGCAAGCGCGACGAGGAGCGCTTCCGTAATGTCGTCGAGGCCTCGCCCAATGCCTTTGTGCTGGTGGATACCCGCGGCGATATCGTCATGGTCAATCGCCAGACCGAGCTGCTGTTCGGCTATGAGCGCCAGGAGCTGGTCGGGCAGCCCGTGGAACTGCTGTTGCCCGAAGCCTTGCGTGAAGCGCATCGCGGTCTGCGCCAGGGTTATGCCGAGAATCCGGAACCACGTCGCATGGGCGGCAACCGCGAGCTGTTCGGCCGCCACCGCGACGGCAGCGCGTTGCCTGTGGAAATCGGCCTGTCGCCCTTGCGCAGTGGCGACGAGCAGCTGGTGCAGGCGGTGATCATCGATATCAGTCACCGCAAGGCGGCCGAGCGTCGCTTGCGCGAGCAGGCCGACCAGCTGGCAGTAGCCAATCGCTACAAATCCGAGTTCCTCGCCAATATGTCCCACGAGCTGCGCACGCCGCTCAATAGCATTCTCATCCTCAGCGATCAGCTGCGTCAGAACGGCTCGGGCAACCTCAACGACAAGCAGGTCCGGCATGCCGACATCATTCATCGCGCCGGTCATGAGCTTCTGCAGTTGATCAACGATGTGCTGGATCTCGCCAAGATCGAGTCCGGCCATATGCAACTCAAGCTGGAGCCGCTGAACCTGCGTGAGTTGCTGACCGAACTGGAAACCTCGCTGACGCCGATGGCCGAGCAGAAGGGCTTGGCGCTGAAGGTGGTGGTCGACGCCGACGTACCGCCTGCGCTGAATTCCGACCGGGCCCGGCTGCAGCAGATTCTGCGCAACCTGTTGACCAACGCCTTGAAGTTCACCGAGCAGGGGCAGGTGGAGTTGCTGGCGAGCTACCCGCCGGAGGACGCTGACGGACAAATCCTGCAGCTGCAGGTACGTGACAGTGGCATCGGCATCGCCAAGGACCAGCAGGAGCGGATCTTCCAGGCGTTCCAGCAGATCGATGGTTCGATCAGCCGTCACTACGGCGGCACCGGTCTGGGCCTGGCGATCACTCGCCAGTTGGTGGAGGTGCTCGGGGGGCACGTCACGGTTGATAGCGAACTCGGCAACGGCGCCACCTTCACTGTGCGATTGCCGGTGGAGTCGACGTCGGGCGCATCAGCGCAGCCGCTGTTGCCGCGCCAACCGCAGCGCCGTGGGCGTGGTCCGGGGCTGCTGATCATCGAGGACGATGCCGATTTCGCATCGGTAGTGGCGGAGGTCGGGCAGAGCCACGGCTTTACCAGCCTGATCTGCAGCACCGGCCAGCAGGGGCTGGAAGCCCTGCGGCGCGAGCACTTTGCCGCAGTGATCCTTGACATCCTGCTGCCGGACATCAGTGGTTGGCAGGTGCATCGGGAGTTGCGTGGCGACGAGCGTCATCAGGGCATGCCGGTGCTGATCATTTCCTGCGTGCCGCAGCCTCACGACTGGCATGACGATGGTTCGCGCTATCTGGTCAAGCCGGTAGCGCAGGCCGAACTCGAGCGCATCTTCATCGAACTGGCGCGCCACGAACAGAATTCGCTGCGCCTACTGCTGGTGGAGACCGATCCCCGTCGCCGCGAACTGATCCGTGAGTACTTCGAGCGGGTCGGCTATAGCGTCACGCTGGCGGGGGGCGCCGAAGCGGCCCGGCTGGCGTATGCAGAACAGAATTTCACCGTGGTGGTGGTCGAGCAGGAGCTGGCAGACGGCAACGGGCTGGATCTGCTGGATGCGCTGGAGCGCCTGCGTTCGCTTCGCGGCGTCACGGTGTTGGTGAACAGTCGTGAAAAGCTGTCGGATACAGACCTGCAACACTTGCGCCGTTATTCGGCTTCAGCACTTTCCAAGGAGGATGATGTGAAACGTATGGGAGAACTGGTGCGCCGAGGGCCAACGGTGTCGTCGCCAAGCGCCGCGGCTTCGCTGCAGGTGGCGGCGTCGGGCCGGCGCGTGCTGCTGGTGGATGAGGATGTACGGCTGATCTATTCGCTGACCGCCCAGCTCGATGAGCTCGGGCTGCTGGTGGTCCCGGCCACAAGTGCCGACGAAGCGGTCGAGCGTTTCGATGAGGATGCCTTCGATCTGGTACTGCTGGACATGAGCCAGCCTGGGGCGGAAGGTCCTGATTTGGCGCAGCGGCTGAAGCAGGTGCATGACTGTCAGGCCCCCATCGTTGCGCTGGTGACAACGACTGGTGGGGATGAGCGCGAGCGTTGCATGGCGGCTGGTGCCGACGACGTTTTGCTCAAACCCGTCGAGGCCACGGCGCTGGCGGCACTGTTGCAGCAATGGCTGGGTCTGGAGAGCGGTGCGGCCGAGGCTGAAGAGGAGTAAGCAAGTCGTGCGTGTTGAACATGCCTGTGGTGATGCGTTGATCGAACGATATGACACCTGGTGCGCGAATTCCCCGTGGGACGCTTGTTGTCGGCAGTTAGGCAACGGATTGCTCGGAGGTTGGCGATGACGCAGACGCAGCTCAAGGCCAAGCCTCGCAGTCGTACGCTGCTGGTGGTGGACGACCGGGAAGCGAATCTGGTGGCCATGGAAGCCTTGCTGGGCGATGGTGACTGGCAGGTGCACACGGTCAACTCCGGCGAGGCTGCGCTGCGGGCACTGCTGGAGCTGGACGTCGAGCTGGTGTTGCTGGACGTGCAGATGCCCGGCATGGATGGCTTCGAGGTCGCCCGGCTGATGCGTGGCAGCCCGCATACCCGCTACACGCCGATCATCTTCGTTTCGGCCATCGCGCATACCCGCGACTCCGTGCTGCGCGGTTACGCCACCGGAGCGGTGGACTTCATCCTCAAGCCGTTCGATCCACAGGTGCTCAAGCACAAGATCAACACCTTGCTGGCCCACGAACACAACCGCCGTGATCTGCAACTGCTCACACAGCAACTGGACAGCGCCCGTGCATTCAATGCCTCGGTCCTGAGCAACGCGGCCGAGGGCATTCTGGTGGTCGCCGAGGACGGCTATATCAGCTTCGCCAATCCGGCGATCGCCGGCATGCTGCACACCCGCGTCGAGGACCTGCAGGGCACGCCGCTGCTCTCGCATCTGGCGGCGCCGGAGATGCCGGCCAACTGGCAGGAGTCGGACTTCTACCGTTACTGGCGCAGCGGCTCGACCTATCGTCTGCACGAGGCGCAGCTGCACACCGCCACCGGTACGCCGTTGCCCGTCGCGTTGTCCAGTTCGCCGCTGCCGCGCCAGCAGCGCTCCATGGTGGTCATCGCGTTGGACATGTCGGTGGTGCGCAACCTTCACGTTCAGCTGGAGACCCAGGCGGTCACCGACTCGCTGACCGGGCTGCTGAACCGGCGTGGCTTCCATCAGGCGCTGGAATCGTCGCTGGCGCGGGTCGATCGCAACGGCAAGCGCATGGCCATCCTTTATATCGATCTGGACGGCTTCAAGCGCATCAACGATTCGCTCGGCCATGATGCCGGCGACGAAATTCTGTGCAAGGTGGCGCGCCTGCTGGAGACCTGCATGCGTCCCTACGACATCATCGCGCGCATGGGCGGCGACGAGTTCACGGCACTGCTGGATTCCCTCGATCACCCGGAGGATGCCGCACGGGTAGCGGAGAAGCTGATCGAGCTGATCTCGGTACGGCACAGGATCGACGGTACCGAGGTGACCCTTGGTGCCAGTATCGGCATCGCTCACTTTCCCGACTGCGGGGTCAGCGTCGATCAGCTGCTGCGCTCGGCAGACATGGCGATGTACGAGGCCAAGCGTGCCGGTCGCCGCCAATACCGATTCTTCTCCAGCGACATGAACGAACGCGCGCATGCGCGGCTGATGATGGAGGAAAACCTGCGCAGCGCCACCGAGCGCAACGACTTCGAGCTGCTGTACCAACCGCAGATCATGCTGGCGACCGGTAAGCTGAGGGGGTTCGAGGGTTTATTGCGCTGGCCCCAGGGTGATGCAGAGGAAAACCAGCCGGGCAACTTCATCCCATTGCTGGAAGAAACCCGGTTGATCGAGCGGGTCGGCGACTGGGTGCTGCGCGAAGGCATGAATCAGTACTGTCAGTGGCTGCCGTCATTCGGCAGCGATCTGATTCTCAGCCTGAACGTCAGCCCGGTGCAGTTCAGCCGGGCTGGGCTGTTCGATTCGCTTCGCCGTCTGCTGGATGAATATCAGCTCCACCCTGCGCAACTGGAGCTGGAGGTCACCGAAGGCACGCTGATGCAGGATCTCGAGCAGAGCTGCGAAAAACTACGGCAATTGCGCAAGCTCGGCGTGCGCGTGGCCATCGACGATTTCGGCACCGGTTATTCGTCGCTGGCTTATCTGCGGCACTTCGAGCTGGATACGCTGAAGATCGACCGGCTTTTCATCGCCAACATGCTGGATTCCCCCCGCGATGCGGCGGTGGTCAGCACCATCATTGATCTGGGCCGCAACCTCAACCTGGAAGTGGTGGCCGAGGGCGTGGAAACCCGGGCGCAGCTTGACTGGCTGGTGGAGAACGGCTGCGACGTCATGCAGGGCTTTCTCGTCTCACCGGCATTGAGCGCCGAGCAGGCACGGGCCTTTCCCACTCAGGTCGCCTGGGACGCGCTCTGAGCGAGCTGGTCAGGGCTGCACCGGAAACTGCTGGTGCAGTTGCTCCAGTTGCAGATCCTTTTCACTCCAGAGCCCGTTGACCCACTGCTGGAATGCCAGCCGATACGACTCGTCCTGGTCGTAGTTGCGGCGGAGGAATTCGGCGGGTATCGGCTGTGCCTGGAGGCGCACGATTACCTGATGGATATTGCCGGCGAGCAGGTCCCAGAAACTCGGGCGACCGTCGGGGTAATGGATGGTGATGTTGATCAGCGCCGTCAGTTGCTCGCCCATGGCGTCGATGACGAAGGCGATGCCGCCAGCCCTTGGCTTGAGCAGATAGCGATAGGGTGAGGCTTGTTCGGTGTGCTTGTCCTCGGTGAAGCGTGTGCCTTCGAGGAAGTTGAACACCGACACCGGATTGGTCCGATAGCGCTCGCAGGCTTTGCGTGTGGTCGCCAGGTCCTCGCCACGCTTCTCCGGGTACTTGGCCAGATACTCCTTGCTGAAGCGCTTCATGAAGGGAAACTCCAGCGCCCACCAGCACAGGCCGATCACCGGGACCCAGATCAGCTCCTGCTTGAGAAAGAACTTGAGGAACGGCATGCGCCGGTTGAGCTGGTACTGCAGCACGAGGATGTCCGCCCAGCTCTGGTGGTTGCTGGTGACCAGGTAGGAGTGATGCATGTCAACCTGATCCAGACCCTGCACGTCCCAGCGGATCGGGCGAACCAGATCCATCCAGAAGCTGTTCATCGCGATCCAGGACTCGGCGATCCAGTGCATGCCGAAGCGCAGGCTGCGTTGTATCGAAGGGATTGGAAACAGCAGCTTGAGCAGCGAGAGCGCAAACAGCGGCCAGCACCAGAACAGGGTATTGAGCGCAAGCAGCAGGGCGGCGAGCGTGCCGCGGAGTGGAGCGGGGAGAAAGCTCAGCATGAAGTTCTCGTCGATACGGCTGATTCGAGGCGCCAAGAGTAGCGATTACGCGCTGAACTGCAACTATCGAGAGGGGTGAAGCACTGGCGCCGCCTGCCGGAGGGCGAGGCGGCTCCAGTCGGAAGCGGCCGTCAGGCCTTCTGGTTGGCAGCCTGCAGAGCGGTCAGGGCGATGGTGAAGACGATGTCATCCACCAGGGCGCCGCGGGACAGGTCGTTGACCGGCTTGGCCAAGCCTTGCAGCATCGGGCCGACGCTGAGGCAGTTGGCGTTGCGCTGAACCGCTTTGTAGGTTGTGTTGCCGGTGTTCAGATCGGGGAAGATGAACACCGTGGCCTGGCCGGCGACCTTGCTGTTAGGGGCCTTCTGCTTGCCGACGCTGAGCACGGAGGCGGCGTCGTACTGCAGCGGGCCGTCGATCGGCAGCTCGGGCGCACGACCCTGGGCGATGCGGGTGGCTTCGGCGACCTTCTCGACTTCTGCACCGCTGCCAGAGCTGCCGGTGGAATAGCTGATCATCGCCACGCGCGGGTTGACGCCCAGGGCCACGGCGGACTCGGCGCTCTGCAGGGCGATCTCCGCCAGCTCGGTGGCGCTCGGGTTCGGGTTAACCGCGCAATCGCCGTAGACCAGAACCTGATCCGGCAGCAGCATGAAGAACACCGAGGACACCAGGCTGTAGCCCGGTGCGGTCTTGATCAGCTGCAGGGCAGGGCGGATGGTGTTGGCGGTGGTGTGCACGGCACCAGAAACCAGGCCGTCCACCTCGTCGAGCGCCAGCATCATGGTGCCGAGGACCACGGTGTCCTTCAGCTGCTCGCGAGCATCGTCCGGGGTCAGGCCCTTGGCCTTGCGCATTTCGCACATCGGCTCGACATAACGGTTGGCGATGTTGTCCGGGTCGAGAATCTCCAGGCTGGCGGGCAGGGTGATGCCTTGCTCGCGAGCGACCTGCTGGACTTCTTCCGGCTTGGCCAGCAGCACGCAGCGGGCGATGCCGCGCTCTTGGCAGATGGCGGCGGCGCGGATGGTGCGCGGCTCGTTGCCTTCGGGCAGCACGATGCGCTTGTTGGCATCCTGCGCGCGTTTGACCAGCTGGTAGCGGAAGGCTGCCGGCGACATGCGCAGTTCACCGCGCGGCACGCTGTAGCGGGTGTGCAGGAACTCGGGGTGCAGGTGCTTGGCGATATAGTCGGTGACCCGTGTGGCGCGTTCGATGTCGTCCGACGGGGTCTCTTTGTTCAGGCCGAACAGGTTGTTCGCCGTGTCGTAGGAGTTGGTCTCCACGGTCATCACCGGCAGGCCGCCGTCCAGTGCAGCCTTGCACAGCTCGAGAATGCGCGGGTCCGGGGCGAAGTCGCTGCACAGCAGCAGGCCGGCGAGTTTTTCGCCGTTGAGCGAGGCCAGGCTGGCGGCCAGGATGATGTCGTCGCGGTCGCCTGGCGTCACTACCAGCACGCCGGACCGCAGCAGCTGTACGGTGTTCGGAACGGCGCGCGCGCACAGCACGATCTTGTTGACGCGACGCTGGTCGGCTTCACCGGCGCTCAGTACCTGAGCGCCGAGCAGCTCGGCGATGTCTCGGGTGCGCAGTGCGTTGAGCTCTTCGGAGAAGGGGATCGCGCCCAGCAGCTGGAAGTCGGCGCTGCCCAGCAGCGGCAGGTGCTGCTTGAGGCTGTCGACGAAAGCCGGCAGGCCTTCTTCGGTCTTGACCTTGTTGAGGATGACACCAAGCACCTTGGGGTCCTTCGCGCCGCCGTACAGCTGCGCCTGGATCTCGATGCGTTCGGCCAGGCGCTTGAGGCTGTCGCTGCCCTGGGCGCCGATCAGGATAACCTCGGCGTCCAGGCTCTTGGCCAGCTGGGTGTTGATGCGCTGGGTGTAGTTGGACTCGCGGGTGGGCACCATGCCTTCGACGATGACCACGTCCTTGCCGGCAGCGACTTCCTGGTAGCGGCTGATGACATCTTCGAGCAGCAGGTCGATCTCGCCATCGGCGAGCTGACGCTCTACCTGCTCCAGCGGCAGCGGCTCGGGCGAGGTCAGGTTAAGGGTGCGCTCGACCAGGATGCAGGAGCGCTCACGGCCCTGATCGACCGGAAAGGGCTGGGCGATCGGCTTGAAGAAACCGACCTTCAGCCCGGCGTTTTCCAGGGCGCGTATCAGGCCGAGGCTGATGGAATTGAGGCCGCCGCCGAAACCGGTAGGGGCTAGAAAGATTGTGTGCATGGCATCTCCTTGAGGGCAGGGTGCTCGGGGTAACGGTGCTGGGCGCCGGCAAGGCTAGGGCAGTTGCCTCGGGACGGAAACTGCCGGATTGCCGCGGCGCTGATGTGCAAAGACCCGACCGCCAGGGGCTGTCGGGTCTCGGAATCGCTACATGCCTACTGCGCTCAGGCGTCCAGCAGGGCCAGCGTATCGAGGGCAATCTGGCGCTCCTCGTTGGTCGGGACGACCATGACGCGCGGGCTGCCTTCAGCCTGGATTTCGCCGGCAACGCCGCGGGTGCAGCGGGCGTTGGCTTCGGCGTCGAGCTTGAAGCCGAACAGCTTGAGGTGTTCCAGTGTCCGCTCGCGCACTGCCGAGGAGTTCTCGCCGATACCACCGGTAAACACCAGGCCGTCCAGCTGCGGCAGGGCGCAGGACATGGCGGCCAGCGACTTGGCCAGGCGGTAGCAGAACACTTCGAAGGCCAGTACCGCACCCGGATGACCGGCGTTGCGGGCATCGGCCAGGGTGCGCATGTCGTTGGACAGGCCGGAGAGGCCCTTCAGGCCGCTTTCCTTGTTGAGCATGTTGTCGATCTTGGCCAGGTCCCAGCCCAGCGTCTTGCTCAGGAAGTTGTGCAGGCTCGGATCGACGTCACCGCTGCGGGTGCCCATCACCAGGCCTTCGAGCGGCGTCAGGCCCATGCTGGTGTCGCGGCTTTCACCGTTGACTACCGCGCAGGTGGAGCAGCCGTTGCCCAGGTGAGCGACCAGCCAGCTGCTGTTCTCGACCGGTACGCCGGCCAGTTCGGCGGCGCGCTTGCTGACGTAGCGGTGGCTGGTGCCATGGAAGCCGTAGCGGCGCACACCATGATCCTTGTACAGCACATCCGGCACGGCATAGCGGTAAGCGTGCTCGGGCATGGTCTGGTGGAAAGCGGTGTCGAACACGCCAACCTGCGGCAGCTCGGGGAACAGATTGATGGCGGCGTGGATGCCGCTCAAGTTGGCCGGGTTGTGCAGCGGCGCCAGCTGAATGTTGGCTTCGATGCCGGCCAGGGTTTCATCGGTGAGCAGCGAGGAGGCAAAGAACTTTTCGCCGCCGTGCACTACGCGGTGGCCGATGCCATCGAGATGGCCGCCAGCGGCGTCTTCCACGCGCGGCAGGATCTGGGCCAGAGCAGCCTGATGATCGGCATTCGGCACCTTGACGCTTTCCTTGCCGGCTGCGCTCTCGAAGTGGATGACGGCTTCCGGGCTGCCGATGCATTCGGCCAGGCCTTGTAGCGGGAAGGTCGCTTGCGCTTCGTTGACCAGGGCGAACTTAATCGACGAGCTGCCACAGTTAATCACCAGGATGTTACGAGCCGACATCGGTGCTCCTTGGTTCTCTAATGTTATTGATATGGGTGCCAAAGATACTTTCCGCCGATTCTTGCACATCGGCCATGGAAGCGATGCCATCCAAAGGTTGTAGTCCCATGTTCAATGGCACTACATGCGGGGCGAGGGCGACGAACGGCATTGGCCCGTTCATCCAAGGTCGGTTCGCAATCGGCGCGGTGGATGGTTAAACTTCGACATCCATTCTCTAAAGCAAAGGTTCTGCCCCATGCTGATTGCCGCTAACAAGGCTGTCTCCATCGACTACACACTCACCAACGACGCCGGTGAGGTGATCGACAGCTCGGCCGGCGGCGCGCCGCTGGTCTACCTGCACGGCGCAGGCAACATCATTCCGGGCCTGGAGAAGGCCCTCGAGGGCAAGCAGGGCGGTGACCAGATCCAGGTCGCCATCGAGCCGCAGGACGCTTACGGCGAGTACAGCGCGGAGCTGGTCGCTACCCTCAATCGCGCCATGTTCGAAGGCGTCGACGAGCTGGAAGTGGGCATGCAGTTCCACGCTTCCGGTCCGGACGGCGGCATGCAGATCGTCACCATTCGTGACGTGGAAGGCGACGACGTGATCGTCGACGGCAACCACCCGCTGGCCGGCCAGCGCCTGAACTTCGACGTCAAGGTCGTCAGCGTGCGTGACGCCAGCGAAGAAGAAGTTGCCCACGGCCACGTCCACGGCGAAGGTGGCCACCACCACTGATCCGGGTCGCCGCATAGGCGTCCGCAGGCACGGCGGCAGGAACCGCTACCGTGCGGATCGAAAAGAAGAGCGCTCCGGTCGTTGCCGGGGCGTTTTTTCGTTAGGAGAGATGAGATGAGCGCATTCCACCAATTGGTGTTGCCAGGCCTGGGCAGCGAGGAGCTGCCGTTGGCGCAGTTCGGCGATCGGATCACGCTGGTGGTCAACGTCGCTTCGCAGTGCGGGCTGACCCCGCAGTACGCCGGCCTGGAGCGGCTGCAGCTGCAATACGCTGCCCGCGGCTTCAGCGTGCTGGGCGTGCCATGCAATCAGTTCGCTGCGCAGGAGCCGGGCAGCGATGAAGAAATCCGCTCGTTCTGCACACTCAACTATGGTGTGAGCTTTCCGCTGAGCGGCAAGCTCGAGGTGAACGGTCCGCAGCGCCATCCGCTGTATCGTTTGCTGGCTGGCGAAGGTGCCGATTTTCCGGGGGACATCACCTGGAACTTTGAGAAGTTCCTGGTGGGCAAGGACGGCCGTGTGCTGGCCCGTTTCTCACCGCGTACCACGCCCGACGACCCCGCCCTGATCCAGGCGATCGAAACCGCTCTGGCCTGATCTGCAGATCTGCGACCGTACGCGCGGTCGCGTTCTCTTTCTTGAGTCCTGGATATACCGGCCATGCTTGCCGTGGTTGCCGCTGAATAAGCGTCATGGATGATGCTGTGCCGGCGAGACGACCGGTCATATTCTCGCTGCATGACCAATCCAGCACGCAACGACAAGCGCGACCTGATCCTGTCCAAGGGTGCCCGGGTGATGACCCGCCGCGGCTATCACGGCACCGGTGTCCAGGAAATCGTCCAGGCGGCCGGTATTCCCAAGGGTTCGTTCTATCACTACTTCGCCAGCAAGGAAGACTTCGCCCTGCAGGCGCTGGACTATATCTATGCGCCCCGGCTGGAGCGCTATCAGGCGGCGCTGAGCAACTCAGCAGTCTCGCCCCGGCAGCGCATCCTCGACTACTACGCCGATCTCGTTGCGCACTTCGCCCGCCAGGAAAAGCCCGAATATCACTGCTTCATCGGCAGCCTCAGCTTCGAGATGGCCGAGCTGTGCCCGGCCATCTCCAAACGGCTCAGCGCGATACTGACGCAATCGGTCGAGTTGCTTACGGCCTGCCTCGAACAGGCGCGTGTCGCTGGAGAGATCGCGGCCGATTGCGATTGTGCAGTGCAGGCGGAATTCATAAGCAACGCCTGGGAAGGTGCGCTGTTGCGCATGAAAGTGAGCGGCAGCGTTGCGCCTTTGCAGGTGTTTTTCCAGCAGCTCGAACGCCTGTTGGCGCCGGCTGCAATAACTTCGCCGGGGCATGAGCGCCCGGCTGCCTTGACCAATGCCACAGGAGTCGATCGATGACCGCCAGCGTACAAGCCTTGTTTCAGCCCTTTGAGTTGGGTGCTCTCCGTTTGCCGACCCGTGTGGTCATGGCGCCGATGACCCGTTCGTTCTCGCCTAACGGCGTACCCACTGCCGATGTGGTCGAGTACTACCGCCGTCGTGCCGCCTCCGGGGTCGGGCTGATCATCACCGAGGGCACCACGGTCGGCCACGCCGCGGCGAACGGTTATCCCCATGTGCCGCGTTTCTACGGTGAAGATGCGCTGGCTGGCTGGAAGGCTGTGGTCGATGCGGTGCACGCCGCTGGCGGCAAGATCGTCCCGCAGCTCTGGCACGTCGGCAACGTGCGCCGCAAGGGCACCGAGCCGGAGCCGGAGGTCGTCGGTTACGGCCCGATGGAGAAGCAGAAGGACGGCCAGGTCGTCGTTCATGGCATGACCAAGCAGGACATCCAGGATGTGATCGAAGCATTCGCTCAGGCTGCCCGCGATGCTCAGGCGATCGGCATGGACGGCGTGGAAATCCACGGTGCCCACGGCTACCTCATTGACCAGTTCTTCTGGGAAGGCAGCAATCAGCGCGCCGATGAGTACGGCGGCAGCCTGGCCAACCGCTCGCGCTTCGCCATCGAGCTGGTGCAGGCCGTACGCGCAGCGGTCGGCCCTGATTTCCCGATCATCTTCCGCTTCTCGCAGTGGAAGCAGCAGGACTACACGGCGCGCCTGGTGCAGTCGCCCGAAGAGCTCGGCGAGTTCCTGGCACCCTTGTCGGCGGCCGGCGTGGAAATCTTCCATTGCTCGACGCGCCGTTTCTGGGAACCGGAGTTCGAAGGCTCCGATCTCAACCTGGCCGGTTGGACCCGCCAACTGACCGGCAAGCCGACCATCACCGTCGGCAGTGTCGGCTTGGATGGCGAATTCCTGCAGTTCATGGTCAAGACCGACAAGGTGGCGCAGCCGGCCAACATCGAGGGATTGCTGGAGCGTCTGAACAAGCAGGAGTTCGATCTGGTGGCGGTGGGGCGTGCGCTGATCTGCGATCCGGATTGGGCGGTTAAGGTGCGTGAAGGGCGGATGGAAGAGATTCTGCCGTTCAGTCGTGAGGCGTTGAAGACGCTGGCGTGAGTGAGGGCGGCAGCCAGGGTGATCTGGCTGCCGATTTCCCCTGACCCGGCAGCATCCGATCTCGCCAGGCCTTCGCGCTGAGCTGTCAGCATGTGACGTGGTGCGGACGGAGAGCCTCGAACTCTCATACCTTGCAGCGCTAGAACCCTGACCGCCGAGTGCGACGCCTGACCTCTACGCTGGTCGGTCCAGCTGCCGATTCGGCCCGCCTTCCCTTACCCAGAACAGCGTCGCTCCCGCCACGGCCGCCGGCATGATCAGCAGGTTCAGGACCGGCACCAGCAACGCCGCATAAGTCACCGCACCAAAGCTCAGGCTCTGCCAGCGTCGCTGGCGCAACCAGCCCATCATGTCCGCCCAGCTCAGCTTGTTGTTGTCCGCCGGGTAGTCGATGTATTGCACTGCCATCATCCACACGCCGAACAGCAGCCATAAAGGCGCGGCAACAAGATTCAGCACGGGGATGAATGAAAGCACCAGCAACGCCAGCGCGCGCGGTGCGAAATAGCCCAGCTTGCGCAGCTCGCGGCCAATCGTGCGGGGCAGCATGGCCAGCAGCTCGGCCCAGCTGAAAGGCGGCGCGGCATCTTCGCCGCGCACCACCACCTCGACCTTTTCCGCCAGAAAGCCGTTGAACGGTGCGGCGATGATGTTGGCCAGCATGGTGAAGCTGAAGAACACCATCAGTACCACCAGCACGACGAACAGCGGCCAGAGGATGTATTCGAGAAAGGCGAGCCATGTGGGCAGGTTGGGCATGAAGGTGTCGACCCAGCCGCTGAACTGGCCGACCGCGAACCAGATCAGGCCGAAGAACAGCAGCACGTTCACCGTCAGCGGCAGGATCACGAACAGACGCAGCCCTGGGCTGAGCACCAGGCGCAGGCCTTCGCGAAGGTATTGCGGGCCGGAGAGGGCGGATACGGGCATTGGCGTCTCCTGAAAAAGGGCAGGGTTTCGTCGAGAGGGGCGTAGCGCAGCGGGATAGTCGATGACTATGGGTTGTATGCAGAACCTGAATTATCCACGGCCTCGGCGGATAGCTAAGGTGGCGCTCAACGGTTTTCGGGTCATCCGCTCCTTCAGCCTTCCCCAAGTGCTTGGGATGACCCTTTTTATTCCCATTGAGCCGGCATGGCCGGCTCAAATCCGTCGAATGGATGCGCGTTACTTGCGCTTGAGCGGTTGCGTGTCGAAACGCACGCCCGGCAGGCCGGTTTCCATGAGCGCGCGAATGTTGCGGTGGTCGCTGCCGTTCGGGTTGGCCAGGACCGCCTGATAGTGCTCGCCGAACGCAAGCAGCGCTTCTTCCGTCGTTAAGTCTTCAAGCAATGCGAGGCCCAGCGTCTTGCAGGAACCTTCGTTCTCGCCGGCAGCGTTCTCCAGTGTGCCGTTGACGAAGCGGCTCGGCTGGTAGTCGTAAGCGCTCTCGATGAATGCCAGTGTTTCGCTGAATGCGTGGTTGCGATTGCGCAGGCTTGCGCGGAAGTCCTTCAGGTCGTTCATTCTTTCTGGGCCTTGTCGAAAGCGGCCTGCTGCTCGGCGGTCGCTTCCTTCTGATAGCGTTTTTTCCACTCGCTGTACGGCATGCCGTACACCTCTTCGCGGGCTTGGTCGATGCTGACTTCGATCTCCAGATCATCCGCGGCAGCCTTGTACCACTTCGACAGGCAGTTGCGGCAGAAACCGGCCAGGTTCATCAGATCGATGTTCTGTGCATCGGGACGGGTACGCAGGTGCTGGACCAGGCGGCGGAAGGCGGCGGCTTCCAGTTCGGTGCGTTCTTGATCGTTCATCTCTTGGGTCTCGGCGTTGGCTGAGGTCGGCCGGATCATAACCTTGCGTCAGTGAGCCGGCCAGCCTTGCGCAGGGTCAATCCCGATGCGCAGCCAGGGTGATCGATACGGACTCGGCGAAGCGCAGCGCGTGGGGTTTGTCGACTTCCACTTCGGCGTAGCGCACCTGCGGGTAGCGCATGACCAGGTCGAGAATTTCCTGGGTCAGCCGCTCGAGCAGGGCGAAGCGGTTGTCTTCGACGTGCTGGATGATCGCCTTGGTGATGGTGCGGTAGTTCAGCGCCTGTTCGATGTCGTTCTCGCGCACCGCTTCCGCAGCGGGGTAGAGCATCGTCAGGTTGATCAGCACGTCCTGGCGATTGAGGATTTCCTCTTCCTTGATGCCGATGTAGGTGCGCAGCCGCAGGTCCTTGACGCGGATGCGGGCCATCGCGGGTTCCAGTCGGGGCATGGGGACTCCTTGCAGTCTTCAGATCAGGTGGCGGCCGCCGTTCACGGTCAGTGTGGTGCCGGTGACATAAGGGTTGTCGAACAGGTAGCGCAGGCTCTGGTAGATCACCTCGGCACCGGGTTCGATGCCCAGCGCGGATTTGGCCAGCGCCTTGCGGCGATATTCGGCGTCGTCGTCCGGGTTGAACTGGATCAGCGCCGGGGCGATGCTATTGACCTTGATCGCCGGCGCCAGGCTGGCGGCGAAAGATAGTGTCAGGTTGTCCAGGCCCGCTTTGCTCGCAGCATAGGCGATGTGCTTCTTGCTGCCCTTGCGGGTCACGTCGTCGCCGATGTGCACGATGTCCGCCGGCCCGCCGTGGCGAAGCAGTTCGGCGCAGTGCAGGTTGATCAGGTAGGGCGCGAGCATATGCACCTGGAACAGCTGGCGGAACGCCTCGGCTTCCTGCCCGGGGGTATCCGGGCGCCATTCGGAGGCGTTGTGCACGATGGCCCGTAGGCAGTCGGTCTGCTGCTTGAGAGCGCTGATAAAGGTGGTGATGCCGGTTTCATCGCTGAAGTCTGCCTGCAACGCCTGTGCGCCCAAGGCGCGAAGCCGGTCGATGCTGTCGCGTTCGCGACGGTAGGTAACGATGACCGGAAAGCCGTCTTCCAGCAGTCGCTCGGCACAATGCAGCCCGATCCGCTGGCTGGCTCCGGTGATGAGAATCGGGGCCTGATGCATGAAAATCCACTGCCTGAAATGGGCCGACCGCCCACACATTGAGGCGGTCGCTACAGGCGTGGCAGCTTACACCAGATCGGCTGGCTGCTCCGGCTGCAAATCAGGGTGCAGGCGCTGGTGCTGGCGATAGAGGAAGGAGCGGATCCGCTCGGCATCCTTTTCCTCGGTGAACTCCACTTCGTACGCGGCTCGTCCGCCGGTCAGCTCGCGGACGCGATGGGCGTCGATCTCCAGCGGGCTGTCATCGGGCAGCGCCAGGCGCAGGTGGAAGTGCTTGGGTGGTTTGCGATGTCCGCCGGCATCCACCAGCAAACCGTGCGGAGACAGCTCGTGCACGCTGAGCGAGCTTTCACCACCATCGTTTTCCAGCAGAGGGAGCGGCTGGTCCAAATGCAGGCGCCAGGCACGCGTAGTTGGTCCGCGTTCGTAGATCACTGGCGGGGCCAGCTGTAGGTCGAGGCTGTGTAGTTCGTCTTCTCGGAGCTGCAGCGGAAAGGACATGCGGAAATCCTCGAACTCCGCCTGCAACGACAGATTGGCGCGAGCGGCCAGCTGCAGCAGCAATTCGTTGGATTGCGCGCCGCCGTCGATCCGAAAGCCTGTCGTGCGCTCAGCGCTGGTGCTGCCGTTGCGCTGCATCAACTTGCGGATGAAGGTCAGTTCGTCTTTGCTGAGAATCGTCTCTTCCGCCATGCGGATACCCTCGGAGGGACAGTGCCCTCCACGTTTGGCGTCACGCGGCGGGGCCGCTATACGCCTGCAACCGGTATGGTCGCGGTGGGGCAATCGGCCCTATGACAAATGCGATCGACAGTGGTTCCGCAGGCTGCACATTTTCTGGATGGACGGCTTCGCCTGAGCAGGGTGTGCCGACCAGACTTGGCGATTGCGGCATAATGCGCAGCTTTGATTGCCTCGGAGCGCACATGAAAGTCGCCATTCTTTCCGGGAGCGTCTACGGCACCGCCGAAGATGTCGCCCGTCACGCCGAACACCAGCTGAAAGCCGCCGGTTTCGAAACCTGGCACGATCCCCGCGCCCAGCTGCCACAGATTCTCGATTTCGCCCCCGAAGCGCTGCTGGTCGTGACCTCGACCACCGGCATGGGTGAGCTGCCGGACAGCTTCATTCCGTTGTACTCGACCATCCGCGATCAGTTTCCCGCGTGGAGCGGCCTGCCCGGTGGCGTCATCGCCCTCGGTGACGCCAGCTACGGCGACACCTTCTGTGCTGGCGGCGAGCTGATTCGCGAGCTCTATGCCGAACTGGGCGTGCGGGAAGTCGTGGAGATGCTGCGCCTCGATGCCAGCGAGACGGTCACGCCGGAAAGCGACGCCGAACCGTGGCTGGAAACCTTCGCGGCGGCCTTGCGTGCCTGAGTGGCTCGCCGGGTCAGCGGCCTGGCTGCAAGAGCAACTGCCGGGCCAGTAGCGGCTGGCTAGAATCCAGGGCATCTTCACGACAATAACAAGAGGTGCCCTCGATGACTGCGCTGCACGCTTTGCCTTCTTTAGAAACCCAAGTGAGCCCCGCCGAATGGCAGGCGCGGGTCGATCTGGCGGCCTGTTACCGACTGGTCGCGCTGCATGGCTGGGATGACCTGATCTTCACGCACATCTCGGCCAAGATTCCCGAAACCGATCACTTTCTGATCAACCCATACGGGCTGATGTTTCACGAAATCACCGCGTCCAGCCTGGTGAAAGTCGATCTGGCCGGCAACAAAGTGACGGACAGCCCGTACGAGATCAATCCCGCTGGGTACACCATTCACAGCGCCGTGCATGAGGTTCGCCACGACGTCGCCTGCGTCATGCACACACATACCGCCGCCGGGGTGGCGGTCTCGGCCCAGCGTCAGGGCGTGCTACCGATCAGCCAGCAGTCACTGTTCGTGCTGGCCAGCCTTTCGACGCACGGCTATGAGGGTGTGGCGCTGAATCACGACGAGAAAGCGCGTCTGCAGGCCGATCTTGGCGAAACCGCTTTCATGCTGCTGCACAACCACGGTCTGCTGACCTGCGGTAGCAGCATCGCCGATACCTTTCTGATGATGTTCATCTTCCAGCGCGCTTGTGAAATCCAGGTCATGGCGCAGGCCGGTGGCAGCGAGCTGATCGCCATTCCGGAGCAGATTCTAGCCGGTGCGAAGGCCATGGCAGCGGGCGTGACCCGCACTCGCTCGGGCATGGGCGGCGCGCTGGCATGGCCCGGTCTGTTGCGCAAGCTGGATGCGCAAAGCCCGGGCTATGCGCAGTAGTACGGGGCGTTCGCGCTACATCGCTGCCTTGGCGAACTGCTGCAGCTGCGGGTAGAAGTGGCGGAAGTCCTCGAGCAGCGGGTCGTACAGCTGCTCCAGCTCTTCCAGCCCGCCGGCCAGGCCATCCGGCCGGCTCAGGCGACGGCCCATGTTCGCCAGCACCCTGCCCAGTACCTCGAATTCACGGTAACTACCGAGCCAGTCGTGTGCCGCCATGTGCGGTGCGATCACGGCGAGCTTGCCAGGCAGCGCGGGCTCATCGGCCAGCGCTCGGTAGGCGCGCCGGGTGAACTGGTCCAGCGGCTCGCCGGAGTAGTCCGCCCAGTTCGCAGCCAGGCAATGATCGAAGAACAGGTCCAGCAGGATTCCGGCGTAGCGGCGACGCTCGCTGGGAAAGCGCGCTTTGGCCTGCAGCACCAGCGGATGGCTGTCGGTGAAGGCATCGATCTGCCGATGCAGACGGATGCCTGCTTCGATCTGCGCCGGCCAGCGACCTTGGAGTGGGCCTTTGACGAAGTCCCCGTAAAGACTGCCGAGCATGTCCGCGGGGCCGGGGCCGCCAAGATGAAGATGAGCGAGATAGTTCATGGGCGAAGCTTAGCGCGCCTCGACAGGGGGTCGCTATGCGGCCTCGCGCGCGGGCTCCTGCGCCTCCCCAGACAGTGCCCGTTCGATGGCCCGCTGTGCTTGCTCGGCAAGAGCCCTGCGACTGAGTGAGGCAACGGGTATCGGCGCCAGCAGCTGGATTTCTACTTCTGCCACGTCGCTGGCCAACAGCCTGCGCAGGTGCGCGGGCAGTTCGTCGTCGCCAATGAAGGGGGCGACGGTATCGGGCTTGTCGTTGCGCGTATAGCGGATCGCCACGGGTTGAACAGCGCAGCCGGCCTCTATCGCACAGGCTAACAGTCGGGGGTGGAAGGTGCGCACGCTGCTGCCGTCGGTCGAGGTGCCCTCAGGGAAAATCAGCAGGTGGCGGCCCTGGATGAGGTGGCTGGCCAGCTGTTGGTTGATCTGCGCGGCATCGCCGGCGCCGCGGCGGATGAACAGCGTGCCAGCCTGGCGTGCCAGCCAGCCCAGCACGGGCCATTGTGCGACCTCGGCCTTGGCCAGGAACGACAGCGGCCGCAGCATTCCCAGCAACGGGATATCGCACCAGGACACGTGGTTGGCGACCCACAGCATCGGCTGAGCTGGTAGCTGACCGATGATGTGTACGCGATAGGGCAGCGCGGAGGCCAGGCGGACCATGAACCAGCGGGTCAGCTGTTGTCTGAGTTGCAGCGATAGGCGTAGCGCGAGGCGGTCGCCGAGACCCAGCGCGGTCGCCAACAGCAACCCCAGCAGGATCACCGCGGCGACCCGCAGCAGGCGCCAGTACAGGCGCAACCGCGGCATCTATACCGCCGCCTTGAAGTGGCGAGCGTAGCGCGGGCACAGCTCCTCGCGCTTGAGCAGGATGAAGATATCGGCAACCTGGAAATCCGGGTCCCAGCAGGGTTCGCCACAGATCTTCGCGCCGAGGCGCATATAGGCCTTGAGCAGCGGCGGGAGCTGGGCAGTGACGTTGTCCGGCAGTTCCAGTTCGGGAAGTGGTGTTCGCGGCTCGGCGTGCAGCAGTTCAGTGCTCAGGTGGCTGTCGCGCAGTCGTTGCATGATCGCTCGGGCCTGGATGCCACCGTCGCGCATCGGGATGCTCGCGCACCCCATAAGGTAGCGATAGCCACCCTGGTTGAGTACCTCGGCCAGTTCGCTCCAAAGCACTGCGATGGTCGCACCATTGCGATAGGCCGGCGCCACGCAGGTACGGCCGATCTCCAGCACCGGTTCGTTGATGTCCGCCAGGCCGTGCAGGGCAAACTCTCCTTCGCTGTAGAAGCGCCCGAGCTGCTTGGCGGTGAGGTGGTCGAGGAGGCGGGTGGTGGCGACCAGCTCACCGGTCGCGAGATCGCGCACGCCGATATGCCGGCAGTGGATATCAAAGTCATCCATGTCCAGCCCGAGCTCGGCGCCATTGAGTTGGGCGTCGAACTCACTGCTGAACACCCGATAGCGCAAGGACTGGGCTTCGCGGAGGGCCCGTTCGCCTTCCAGGCGTTCGGCTCGAAGTTGACGCGTGCTGCGTGGATCGACGATGGCATTCATGCTCTGTCTCCTTGTCCGCCGGGGCAGTGGCGGGTTGGCGATGCAACGCGAGCGTCTGGTTGTTATCGTTGGGCTCGACGGGTTTGGCGTGATCAGGCTAGGAGCGGCGCATGTCGCCACTGTGACGTTCGGATGATGGTTGGATGACGGCGCGAGCCTGTGGCCAGTGATTGCAGAACCTTTGGAGATGAAGATGCCCTGGAAACGATTGATCGGTCCGCTACAGCCAGTTGCCGAGCCCTCCGGGCTGCGCGACTGGTATCGGGCCGTGTGTAACGGTGCTCCGAGTACGGACTCGTTCAGCCAAGCGGTCTACGGCGGCCGGCTGGCGACCACGCCGGGGCTGGCCTTTCTCGCGGGATACCAGGCAGCCCTGCGGGCGCTCTGGCCGGATGCGCCGCCCGGGCTTGGCGCGCTATGCACGACGGAGCGGCGCAAGTTGCGGCCGGCCGACATGGCGACGCGTTGCGAGAACGGCCAGCTCACTGGCAGCAAGGATTTCGTGACGGCGGGGGACGCGGCGCAATGGCTGCTCGTTTCGGCTCGGGAGGAGGGGGGCGGTGAGTCACCGCGCCTCGGCCTGTTCGTCGTCGAGCCGTCCGGTGCCGGCGTGTCACTGGTGGCCGGGCCGGATCTGCCGATCGTGCCGGATATCGCGCATGGCAGATTGAGCCTTGAGCAGGCTGCTGGGAAACGCTTGCCTGGTGACGGCTGGAGCGAGTACGTCAAGCCGTTCCGCAGCCACGAGGATCTACATGTGCTGGCGGCGCTGACTGCCTGGCTCTACGGTGTGGCGCTGCTTGAGCAGTGGCCGCGCGCGCTGGCACTGCGTCTGCTCGGCGTTCTTGCGGCTGCGGCAGAGGTTGCGCGGCGGCCAGCCCATGAGCCTGCCACTCATCTGCTGCTGGCCGCGTTGCTCGAGCAGTTCGCTGCGCTGCAACCTGAGGTGGATAGGGCGTTGGCGGATTCGCAGGGGCCCCGGGGCGCATTGTGGCGGCGTGATCGCGCAGTGCTGGGCTTGGCGCGCGATGCCCAGGCGCGCCGTCTGGAACAGGCGCTTGCCGCGCTCGGGCTCGAATCTTCAGTAGGCAGTTGAAAGGCAGGGCGCGCGCCGGCGAACAGCTGGGAACTCTGCCCAGGCGAGTCGGGCCTATAGAGGATCGTATTTCACGGCGGCACTTCCGCTGCGGCGGTCTGACCTGCTGCCTTGCCTTGCTCGAACGCCCGGGTAAGCTAGCCAACTGCTCGTTCAGCACCGCCAGTGCAGAGGGGCGGTATCGAGGCCGCAGCCCCTGGATGCCGTCCGGAAAAAGGGATTTCATGTCATTTCGTTGCTCATCCGCTTCGTCGCTGTGCCTGACGTCATCTGGCTTTACGCGGGGTGCCGCCCTGTGATGCTGGCTGGAGCGGTGTTCCCCTGGCGCAGCGACAATCAGTTCCGCCTCCTGATAGACGGGCCGGGGTTCTTTCCGCCCATGCTCGACGCCATCGAGCGCGCCGAGCGCCGGGTCGATCTCGAACTCTATCTGGTGGAGGACGGCGCTTGTCTCGACCGCCTGCTGGAGCCGCTGCTGCGTGCGGCGGCACGCGGCGTTCGGGTGCGCTGCCTGTTCGATGGTTTCGGCTGCCTGAAGATGAGCCAGGCCAATCGTGACCGGATGACCGCCGCCGGCGTCGAGCTGCGTCTCTATAACCCGCTTTCGCTCCGCCTGAGGCTGCGCAATCTGCATCGTGACCACCGCAAGCTGCTGCTGGTCGACGGCTGCATCGGTTACGTCGGCGGCACCGGTGTCACCGACGAATTCTGGCGTCCTGATCAGCCCGACGTGCATTGGCATGAGGTGATGGTCGAGATGACCGGCCCGCTGCTGCAGGACTGGCAGGACCTGTTCGACACCCAGTGGGTGCATTGCCTGAAGCGGCGCATCTGGCAGCTGCCCCTGCCCAGCGGTGCGCCGCGCATTCCAGTGCTGCCCAGTGGCTCGGGGCTAGGGCGCGTCGCCTATGCGGCGGCGCGTCAGCACCGCGACATACTGCACAGCCTGTTGCGCAACCTGCGGCGCGCGCAGACGCGCATCTGGCTGGCGACACCGTATTTCCTGCCTACCGGCAAGGTGCGCCGGGCACTGATCCGGGCGGCGCGTCGCGGGGTGGACGTACGCCTGCTGCTGACCAGTCGCAATACCGATCACCCGCCGGTGCGCTACGCCGGGCAGCGTTTCTATCCACGGCTGCTGCGTGCCGGCGTGCGAATCCATGAATATCAGCCACACTTTTCCCACCTGAAAATGGTGCTGGTGGACGACTGGGTCAGCGTCGGCTCTTGCAACTTCGATCACTGGAACCTGCGCTGGAATCTGGAAGCCAATCTTGAGGCCATCGACGCTGCGTTGAGTGCCCAGGTGCAGGCATGCTTCGAGCGCGATTTTCAGGACAGTATCGAAATCGACATTAAAAGCTGGTACGCCAGACCGCTGCACCTGCGCCTCTACCAGCGCATGTGGGGCTGGATGGACCGGCTGCTGGTTAACATCTTCAACCGCGGTGGCTGAAGCCGCCGCGTCACGGAGCAATGCTCCAAACCCGCGCGAAGAGGACGATCCAATGGCGGCGAAGAACATTTTGATGCTGGTGGGTGATTACGCCGAAGACTACGAAACCATGGTGCCTTTCCAGGCCCTGCAGATGGTTGGTCATCGCGTGCATGCCGTGTGCCCGGACAAGAAGGCCGGCGACAGCGTGCGCACCGCGATTCACGATTTCGAGGGCGACCAGACCTATAGCGAGAAGCCGGGGCACAACTTTGCGCTGAACTTCGACTTCGCCGACGTGCGGGCCGAAGACTACGATGCCCTGGTCATTCCCGGTGGCCGGGCGCCGGAATATCTGCGCCTGAACGAGCAGGTGCTGGCGCTGGTGCGTGCGTTCGATGAGGCCAAGAAGCCAATCGCCGCCGTTTGTCACGGCGCCCAGCTGCTGGCCGCCGCGGGCGTGCTCAAGGGGCGTGCCTGCAGTGCCTATCCCGCCTGTGCACCCGAGGTGAAGCTGGCCGGTGGCGAGTACGTGGACATTGCCGTGGATCAGGCGCATACCGATGGCAACCTGGTCAGCGCTCCGGCATGGCCCGCCCATCCGGCGTGGCTGGCGGCATTCCTCGAGGTGCTCGGAACTCGCATCAGCCTGTAAGATGCAGACCGTCACCCAAGCCCGCCCCGCATACCGCGCGGCGGGTTTTTTCATCCGTGAGGCTATGCCCTCGTGTTCGTGAGTGCCCCATGACTCAAGCAAAAGACCCCCTTCATGGCGTGACGCTGGAGGCCATCCTGGTCCAGCTGCATGCTCGCTTCGGCTGGGACGGCCTTGCCGAGCGCGTCGATGTCCGCTGTTTCAGCAATGAGCCGAGCATCAAGTCCAGCCTGAAATTCCTGCGCAAGACGCCCTGGGCCAGGGCGAAAGTCGAAGCGCTGTACATCGAAGAACAGAGCGCCGGTCGCTAGTCCGCTCACGAGCGGCGCCACCTGGTCATGCCGTTCGGCAAATACTTACCGTCCCCGCTCAAGTTCGCTTTGCGCTGTCCGACTCTTGTAACAGATTGATTCGTCGTGACTGATGAGTCGCTTTTTTCAGCAGGTCGCTGGCAGGGAGTTCAGGCGATGAGAAACAACGGGCCGGTAAGCAACACCGAACGAACCTTTCCGGCGCATCAGCGGCTGATTTCGGCAACGGATACCCAGGGCAAGATCCTTTATTGCAACGACGAATTCGTCGCCATCAGTGGCTACTCACGAGCCGAGCTGATCGGCAGCGACCACAACCTGGTCCGCCACCCGGACATGCCGCCGGCCGTGTTCGAGGTGATGTGGCGCTACTTGAAGGCCGGCAAAAGCTGGATGGGGGTGGTCAAGAACCGCTGCAAGAACGGCGATTCCTACTGGGTCAGCGCCTACGTCACGCCTGTTTTCGACGATGGCAAGCTGACCGGCTTCGAGTCGGTGCGGGTCAAGCCGACAGCCGAGCAGGTCGCCCAGGCGACGGCGCTGTACGAGCGTCTGCGTACCGGCCGGCCGGCGGTTTCGTTGAGCCGGCGCGCGCAGGGTTGGGCGCGTGCACTGGCGATGCCGATGGGCGCCGCGGTGCTGGCGGCCGGTGGAATCTTCTGGCTGCCGCCGGCAGTGGAAGCGCTCGTCGTGCTCGGTCTGTTCTTCGTGCTCGGGCTCAGCTGTCACTTCGCTGCGGAACGCCAGTTGCTGAGCATCCTGCAGCGCGTACCCGAAGCCTTCACCGATCCGGTGGTCGCCCTGACCTACACCCGGCGGCATGGCAATGCGGCGCGGCTGGAGATGGCCCTGGTCAGTGAAGACGCGCGATTGCGTACGGCGTTGACGCGTCTGTCCGATCTGGCCGTGCAGCTCGCCGGTGCATCGGCGGAAACCTATTCGCTGGCCAGCCAGACCGAAAACGAGCTGCGCCAGCAGCGCGGCGAGACGGACATGACGGCCACCGCGGTGACGCAGATGACCGCATCGATCAGTGAGGTCGCCGGGCACGTGCAGCACACGGCAGAGGAGGCGAGGACGGCGAACGCGCTGGCAGACGACGGTGATCGGGTCGCAGCGAGTTCCCGCGAGGCGATGGAAATGCTGGCGGCGACCGTCACCAACATCGGCAACGTGGTCAACGAGCTGGCTGTCGAAACCCAGCAGATCGTATCCGCTGCCGGCATGATCCAGAGCATCGCCGACCAGACCAACCTGCTGGCGCTGAATGCTGCCATCGAGGCCGCACGTGCTGGCGAGCAGGGCAGGGGCTTTGCCGTGGTCGCCGACGAGGTGCGTGCGTTGGCGAGCAAGACGCGGGAGTCGACGCAGCAGATCCAGGCCATCATCCAGTCGCTCACCAGCAAGGCGGATGAGGCCGTGACAATCGCACAGCTGGGTGACAAGGAGGCGGCCCAGGGGTTGGCCCAGGTCGTCGAGGCGCAGCAGGCGTTGCAGGGCATTCGCGATGCGGTCGGGCGTATTGCCGGGATGAGCCAGCAGATGGCTGCCGCTGCCGAGGAGCAGGCGCATGTGGCCGAAGACATTGCTCGTCAGGTCACCCGTATTGCCGTCACGACTGACAGCAATGTCAGCAAGGCCGACCTGACCATGCAGCGCGGTCGCGACCTGGAATGCGCAGCGCACGGGCTGCGGGCACTGGTCGAACGCTTCAACCGCTGATTGCCGGGCAATAAAAAGCCCGGCATCGAGCTGGGCTTTTTATTGGCGTGTCGCTTATTGCACCTCGACCGCCAGGCTGTCGGCGATCTTCTGCTGCCAGATCGCCGGGCCGGTGATGTGCACCGACTCGCCGTTGGTGTCGACGGCGACGGTGACCGGCATGTCCTTCACTTCGAACTCGTAGATCGCTTCCATGCCCAGCTCGGCGAAGGCCAGCACCTTGGACTTCTTGATCGCCTGGGCGACCAGGTAAGCCGCGCCGCCAACCGCCATCAGGTAGACGGCCTTGTTGTCCTTGATCGCTTCGATGGCGATCGGGCCACGCTCGGACTTGCCGATCATGCCCAGCAGACCAGTGCTCTCGAGAATCTGACGGGTGAACTTGTCCATGCGCGTCGCGGTGGTCGGGCCAGCCGGGCCAACCACTTCGTCACCGACTGGATCGACGGGGCCTACGTAGTAGATGAAACGGCCCTTGAGGTCGACCGGCAGCTCTTCGCCCTTGTTCAGCATGTCGACCATGCGCTTGTGCGCGGCGTCGCGGCCGGTGAGCATCTTGCCGTTGAGCAGGACGGTCTCGCCCGGCTTCCAGCTCTGCACTTCTTCAGGGGTGATGGTGTCGAGGTTGACGCGGCGCGCGCTCGGGCCGGCTTCCCAGACGATTTCCGGGTAGGCATCCAGCGGCGGCGGGGTCAGTTCGGCCGGGCCGGAGCCGTCGAGCACGAAGTGTGCGTGGCGGGTGGCGGCGCAGTTGGGGATCATGCAAACCGGCAGCGAGGCGGCGTGGGTCGGGTAATCCATGATCTTCACGTCGAGCACGGTGGTCAGGCCGCCGAGGCCCTGGGCGCCGATGCCCAGCTGGTTGACCTTCTCGAACAGCTCAAGACGCAGCTCTTCGATGCGGTTCTGCGGGCCACGGGCCTTCAGCTCATGGATGTCGATGGATTCCATCAGGACTTCCTTGGCCATCACCGCGGCTTTCTCGGCGGTGCCGCCGATGCCGATGCCGAGCATGCCCGGCGGGCACCAGCCGGCGCCCATGGTCGGCACGGTCTTCAGTACCCAGTCGACGATCGAGTCGGAGGGGTTGAGCATGGCCATCTTCGACTTGTTTTCCGAGCCACCGCCTTTGGCGGCCACATCCACCTCGACTTTGTCACCTGGGACGATGGAGTAATGAATGACAGCTGGCGTATTGTCCTTAGTGTTCTTGCGGGAACCTGCCGGGTCGGCCAGGATCGAAGCACGCAGGACGTTTTCCGGCAGGTTGTAGGCGCGGCGCACACCCTCATTGATCATGTCGTCCAGGCTCATGGTCGCGCCGTCCCAGCGCACGTCCATACCGACGCGGATGAACACGGTGACGATACCGGTGTCCTGACAGATCGGGCGATGACCGGTGGCGCACATGCGCGAGTTGATCAGGATCTGCGCCATGGAGTCGCGGGCAGCCGGAGATTCTTCACGCAGGTAGGCTTCGTGCATCGCCTGGATGAAATCCACGGGGTGGTAGTAAGAAATGAACTGCAAAGCGTCAGCGACGCTTTGAATCAGGTCGTCTTGCTTGATCACGGTCATGCAGCGCGTCCTCATACGGGGCGATAAGAGGCGCGTCGGGGTGGCAGTCGACGCGCCGCGAAAAAATGCGGCGCAGTATAACGCGTCAGGCTGCGCGGTACACGGATGGACCAGGAGCGATGGGAATGCTGGCTAGGATTTTGTTTTCGGTAAGCGTAGAGTGCGGCAAATTGCCACAGCGGGAAGGATCCCTATGAGTGCGATGCGTGACGAGACCGATCTGCGTACATTGCAGCAATTGGTTACGCGGCGATTCGCACTGGCCTCCGTGACCTACGGTCTGGGCCTGGTGCTGACCTGGGTGGCGGTGGCGGGGGGCTTCTATCAGGCCTCGGTGGCCAGCGCCGTGGCGCAGTCAGCATTGATTGTGGTGAGTCAGCTGCTGTTCTTCTGGCTGTTTCACCGAGGCGTCAACCTGCGCTCGAAGGATCCCAGCCTGACTGAGCCGCAGGTCCTGGTGGGGCTGCTGTGGCTGACGACCTTTCTGTTCAACCTCGGCAGCGCTCGTGGCTCGCTGCTGGTGCTCTATCTGCTGGTGCTGATGTTTGCTGTCTTCCTGCCGCCGAAGGTGTTCATTCGCTACGCCGCACTGGCCTTCGTCAGCTTCGTCAGCATGGCTGCGCTGGATTACTACCTGCAGCGGCCGATCGAGACCGATGTGTTCCTGCTGCAGGCCAGCGTGCTGCTGGTGACGTTGATCTGGATGTGTCTGTTCGCCGGCCACGTGTATCGCTTGCGCCAGCGCATGCGCCAGCGGCGTTTCGCGTTGCAGGCACATCAGGACACCCTGCGCGGAATGATGCGTCAACTGGAGGATCTGGCTTCTACCGACGAGTTGACGGGCCTATACAACCGGCGGCGCTTCCTGCGCATCGCCGAGGGCGACCTGAACCGCCTGCGCAAGGGGCATCAATCGGGGCTGGCGCTCATCGATCTGGACCACTTCAAACGCATCAACGATATCCACGGCCATGCCACCGGAGACCGCGTGCTGCAGGCCTTTGCCAGCGTGGCGCGGTCCTGTCTGCGTGATGACGACGTGCTGGCCCGTTATGGCGGCGAGGAGTTCGTGTTACTGCTGCCCAATACCGACGCCGAGCAGTTCACCGCGTGCTGTGAGCGCCTGCGAGAGGCTTTCGCCAACGCCGAGCCGGAAGACGCCAATATCGAAGCCGGACATCTCAGCCTGTCGATCGGCCTGACCCTGCTGAACGCCGGAGATGATCTGGATGCAGCGCTACAGCGTGCCGACGAAGCGCTTTATCGAGCCAAGCGCGGTGGTCGCAATCGTTGCGAACCCGCCTGGGTCACCGCCGATGCCTGAGTTGCATTGCGCCGGCAAGCGCTGGTCGGTCGCGCCCGCTACCAACCTGCTCGATGCCCTGATCGCTGCCGGCTTGCCCGTACCCTACAGTTGCCGCGCCGGCAGCTGCCACGCCTGCCTGGTGCGCTGTGTCGACGGAGCACCGCGCGATCTGCAACCCGACTTGCTGCGGCCCGAGCAGCATGCGGCCGGCTGGCGACTGGCCTGTCAGTGCCGTGTCGAGGAGGATTTCGGTGTAGAAGTCTTCGATCCCCGCCGCGACGGACTGCCCGCTCAGCTGCAAAGCGCCGAGTGGCTGAGCGGCAGCGTGCTGCGCCTGCGTCTGCTGCCGGAGCGGCCGCTGCGCTATCGTGCAGGTCAGCACCTGTTGCTGTGGACCGGTGCCGGCATCGCTAGGCCGTATTCGCTGGCCAGCCTTCCCGGCGACGATTCCTGGCTGGAGTTTCATCTCGATTGCTCCAGGCCGGGGGCGTTCTGCGATGCCGCGCGGCAGCTGCGCGCGGGCGACACGCTGCGGCTGGGCGACCTGCACGGTGGTGCATTGCATTACGAGCCGGAGTGGTCCGAGCGCTCTTTATTGCTGCTGGCTTCGGGAACCGGGTTGGCCCCTTTGTTCAGCCTGTTGCGCGAGAGCCTGCGCCAGGGCCATGCCGGGACGATCAGGCTGGTGCACTTTTGCCGTGACGAGCACTACCTGCGCGGGCCGTTGCAGGAGTTGGCGGACAGGCACGAGAACCTGGAGCTGCAATGGGTCGATGCGCAACAGCGTGACAGCATGCTTTCGACGCTACGACCAACGTCGCGGCGGGACATCGCGCTGCTCTGCGGCGGTTCGGCGTTCGTCGACGCCTGCGCCAGGCGCCTGTTTCTCGCGGGCCTGCCGCGTGGACAGATATTCAGCGACGCTTTCGTCAGCGCGCCTCAGCCGCGGTAGTTGGCTCCCCGTTCGATCTCGCAGACAGCACGAGGCCGGCTAAAGAGCCGGCCTCGTGTGATTCCCTGCCAGCCTTACTGATCGCCGACGCGCAGGATCTTCATCGTGTTGGTACCGCCTGTGCTGTCGTGGTAGCTGTCGCCCTTGGTCAGGATCACCCAGTCGCCGGGCTGCACGATGTTGCGCTTGAGCAGCTCCTCGACTGCCATCTGGCTGACCTTTTCTGCAGGTAGCGCAGCCGGATCGAACGGGATGGTCTGCACGCCGCGGAACAGCGCGACCCGTGCCTGGGTTTCGCGGTGCGGCGAGAAGGCGAAGATCGGTACCGAAGACCGGATGCGCGACATGATCAGCGGTGTGTAGCCGCTTTCGGTCAGGGCGATGATGGCCTTGACCCCCGGGAAGTGGTTGGCGGTGTACATCGCAGCCAGCGCGGCACTCTCGTCGCAGCGCTCGAACTGCTGGCCGAGGCGGTGTCCGGACTTGGTGCTGGTCGGGTGCTTCTCCGCGCCGCAGCACACACGGGCCATGGCCTTGATCGCTTCGATCGGGTATTCGCCGGCGGCGCTTTCGGCCGAGAGCATCACCGCATCGGTGTAGTCCAGCACGGCGTTGGCTACATCGGATACCTCGGCGCGGGTCGGCATCGGGCTGTGGATCATCGACTCCATCATCTGCGTCGCGGTGATTACCACCTTGTTGTGGCGACGTGCGTGCAGAATGATCTTCTTCTGGATGCCGACCAGCTCGGCATCGCCAACTTCCACCCCGAGGTCGCCGCGCGCCACCATCACGCCGTCGCTGGCGCGGATCAGGCCGTCCAGTGCCTCATCGTCGGCGACCGCTTCGGCCCGCTCGATCTTGGCGATCAGCCAGGCGTCGGAGCCGGCTTCGTCGCGCAGGCGGCGGGCCAGGTCCATGTCAGCGGCATCACGCGGGAAGGAGACTGCCAGGTAGTCCAGCTCGAGATCCGCGGCCAGCTTGATGTCGGCCTTGTCCTTGTTGGTCAGCGCCGGCGCCGTCAGGCCGCCGCCACGGCGGTTGATGCCCTTGTTGTCCGACAGCGGGCCACCGATCAGCACGGTGCAGTGCAGTTCGTCCGCGGTGGCGTTGTCGACGCGCATCACCACGCGGCCGTCGTCGAGCAGAAGCTCATCGCCGATGCCGCAATCCTTGACCAGGTCCGGGTAATCGATGCCGACCACTTCCTGATTACCGGCGTCGCGCGGATGGGTCACGGAGAAGCGGAACTGGTCTCCTTCCTTCAGCTCAATGCGCTTGTCGGTGAACTTGGCAATCCGGATCTTCGGTCCCTGCAGGTCTCCGAGCAGCGCGACGAAGCGGCCGTGGCGCGCGGCGATTTCACGCACCAGCTCGGCCCGGGCACGATGCTCGTCGGGGCTGCCGTGGGAGAAATTCAGGCGGGCTACATCCAGCCCGGCGACGATCATCTTTTCCAACACCTCCGGCGAGCTGCTTGCTGGGCCCAGGGTGGCGACGATCTTGGTGCGACGCGGAATCATTCAATTGCTCCTTTTTCTGGCTGGCCCCGAGGCTACTATGCTCGCCGGTTGTAGTCATCGCTCGGCGACCACTACTCTTTGCGTCCGGCTGACGGGCTGTCTGCAGCTTTTTCCAGCTCGGTCGATACAGGGGCATACGGAGGAACCCATGCGCACCCTGATCATCGTTTTCCTGAGTCTTCTGACCGTCGGCTGCAGCAGTCGCCATGCTTTCGATCGCCACCTGGATGCGGCTTACCAGTACTACGAGGCCGACAACTGCGAGCGGGTGATGCAATCACTGTCGCAGGCAGAACGCCGCAGCAAGCCGCGTAGCCAGGTCCAGCCGGAGATTTCACTGTTGCGCGGCCAGTGTCTTGAGCGCCAGGGCCTGTTCGTCGACGCTGGCGAAACCTATCGTTTCATCGTCGAGCGATACCCTGCCAGCGAGTACGCCTATCGCGCTCGTGCGCGCCTGGAGACGCTGAGGCAGCTGGGCCACTATCATGTCGAGGCACCGCCGGTGGTTCAGCCGGCCAAACGTTGATTTCATGAAAGCCATGTGAGGGATCATGCGAGCTTTGCTGATGACCGCCATGCTGCTGCCTGCACTGGCAACCGCGCAGATCTACCGCTGGACCGATGCCAACGGACAGGTTCACTTCGGCCAGCGCCCGGCAGCCGGAGCCGAGCAGGTCGAGGTTCGGCCCCAGGTCGTCGAACGCGACGACCAGACCCGTGAGCGTGAGGCGCGCAGCGAACGATTCTTCGATGCGCGGCGGCAGGAGCAGCAGGCAGCGAGGGAGCAGGCCAGCAAGGCGCGGGCTGCACGAGAGCAGGAATGCCAGGGCTTGCGCAGCCAGTTGTCGCGACTGCAGCTTGGCGGACGTTTTTTTCGTAACGATGCAGCCGGAGAGCGCGTCTACTACAGTGAAAGTGAAGTAGAGGCGGCTCGACAGCGCCTGGTGATGCGTATCAGCCAGGAATGCAGTTGAGCCGACAGGACTCGAATTGCAGGGTTAAGGCTGAAGGCTCCGACGACATGAACATGGCGAACCAGCGTCGTATCCAGCGGCATCAGTTGCCGTACTACCTCAACGTATTCAATCGGTTCACCGAGAAGCCGCTGGGCTTCATCGGCAACCTGTCCGAGGGCGGGCTGATGCTGATCAGCCCCTATCCGATGATGCTTGGTGTTCGCTTCGAGATGCGCCTGAAGATTCCGGGCCAGAGCGGTCAACTGCGGCAAGTGGATTTCAGCGCGTTTAGTCTGTGGTCAAGCGAGGATGTGACACCGGGCAGCTACGATACCGGCTTTTCCCTGATCGACCCGCCCGGCGAAATCCGCGAGATGATCGCCGCCCTGCATCACTACTTCAGCTTCCAGCCGATGCTGCACATTCCTCTGGCGCATCATGCCAGCCCGGCATCGGATCGATTCACTGACAAGGACTGCTGCCACGGTCTGTGAGCCGCGCTCACAACGTCCCGGTTTTCTTCCACGCCAGATAACGCCCGATAAGTTCCGGCCCCAGATCGCAAGGCTGGACGTCGAGTACCGGCATGCCATGGGCCGCCAGGCGCTTGTGCAGCGCCTGGCGGGCGTTCAGGTAGTCCTGGGCGCCGCAGTAGTCGAGCGCGTCGTCCAGGCTCTGCACCGGCCGCAGGCGCAGCTGGTCCAGTACTTCTTCGCGCAGGCTCACCAACAACACCCGATGTTTGCGTGAGAGCCGCTTCAGCGCCCCGTGCAGCTCGGCATCGTCCTCATCGCGCAGGTTGCTCAGAACGATAACCAGTGCCTGGCGCTGTTGCCGGGCCAGCAACCGATCGACCGCTGCGCCGTAGTCTGCGGGCTGTTGGGTGGGCTGCAGGTCGTAAAGACCGTTCAGTAACACGTGAAGTTGCTGTTGGCCCTTGGCTGGGGTGACGTGACGCGGCTGTTCGCCGGCGAAGGTGCAGGCGCCCACGGCATCGCCCTGGCGCAACGCGGCATAGGCCAGCAGCAGGGCAGCGTTGAGGGCATGGTCGAAGTGCGTGAGTTCGGCGTCCTGGCTGCGCATACGCCGACCGCAGTCGAGCATCAGCACGATCTGCTGGTCGCGTTCGTCCTGATATTCGCGGGCAATCGGCATGCGTGCCCGCGCCGTGGCTTTCCAGTCGATCTGCCGCAGGGTGTCGCCCTCGCGGAACTCGCGTAGCTGGTGAAATTCCAGCCCCAGCCCGCGGCGCGGTTGCTGGCGGACGCCGAGGCGATTCAACCAGACGTCGATCGCCTGCAGGCTGGCTCCGTGCAACCGAGCGAAGTCGGGATACACCCGGGTTTCGTCGACAAGCTCAAGCAGGCGTCTGCTGCGCCAGAGGCCCAACGGGCTGGCCAGGCGAAGATCGCAGTGCTGGAAGACGAACTGGCCGCGGCGGGTCGGGCGCAGGCGGTAGTCAAGCTTGCAATGCTCGGCGGGTTGCAGGCGCATGCGTTGCGGGAGCTGTTCGAAGCTCATGCCCTCAGGCACGTGGTCAAACAGCTCCAACTCGATAGCGCGGGAATGTTCGTTGCGCACCAGCAGCTGCACGTTGCTCCAGTGGCCCAGCGATAGATTTCCCGACAGGCTGCGTTGCAGCGCAGGCGACGGCAGTCGCCTCAGGGCGAAGGCGTCGAGCGATGTCACCGTACCCAGCGCCAGCAACAGACCCCACCAGGCGGACTGCCAGTGCCCGGCTTCGACGCCGAACGCGGCGAGAACGCCGAGAGGAATGGCCGCGAGCACCAGCGCGGCCAGCGCAACGAGCAGGCGACGGGATGGCGTCATGCGCGTGGCGCCGCGACCTGATCGAGTAGCTGCTGCAGCACCTGGTCCACCGACAGTCCTTCGATGTCCAGCTCTGCCGACAGGCGCACCCGGTGACGCAGTACCGCCAGCGCGCAACCCTTAATGTCATCAGGCGTGACGAACTCGCCGCCGCGCAGCAGCGCTCTGGCGCGACCACCACGAACCAGCGCGATCGATGCGCGGGGGCCGGCACCTAGCGCCAGCCCCGGCCAGCTGCGAGTGGTGCGGGCAAGGCGCACGGCATAGTCCAGTACCTGATCGTCCAGCGGCAGTTCGCTGGCGATCTTCTGCAGGGCCAGCACATCCCGGGCCTGTACCAGCTGGCGCAGAGCGCTGACGTCGAGCATGTCGGCGCGTGCCGAGCGGGTGACCTGGCGTACCAGCTCCAGCTCTTCGTTCGCCTGCGGGTAGTCCATGCGCAACATCAGCATGAAGCGGTCGAGCTCGGCTTCCGGCAGTGGGTAGGTGCCTTCCTGTTCGATGGGGTTCTGCGTGGCCATGACCAGAAAAGGTTGCGGAACCGCCAGGGCCTTGCCTTCCAGGGTGACCTGGCGTTCCTGCATCACCTCGAGCAGCGCGGCCTGAGTCTTGGCTGGCGCACGGTTGATTTCATCGGCCAGTAGAAGGTTGGTGAACACCGGCCCCTTGCGCAGCTTGAACTGCTCGCTCTGCATGTCGTAGACGGCATGGCCGGTGACGTCGCTGGGCATCAGGTCGGGGGTGAACTGGATGCGCGAGAACTCGCCGCCGAAGCAGCGCGCCAGCGCCCGTACGAGCAGTGTTTTGCCCAGCCCCGGCACGCCTTCGATGAGCACGTGGCCGCCGGCGATCAGCGCGGTCAGAACGCCATCGATGACGTCGTCCTGGCCGATCACCGCCTTGTGCAGCTCGTCGCGCAGTGCCTGGGCGAGCTGGCTGGCTCGCAGGCGCTGGCTCACCGGGTTGGAGGCCGGAGCAGGGTTGCCGGGTTCTGGGATGTGTTCGCTCATAGCGCGTTCCTGAGGGTTTGCAGGTGGGCGACCTGTCGGGTGAATTCGGTAGCCGACAGACGTTGCTGCGGCAGTGGGCGCATGGCCAGCTCGATGCTGGCGATCGGCAGGCTGGAGAGACGGGCGAGCAGTGGCAGCTGGGCATTCGGCGGAAGCTGTTCGAAGCCCGGATGACGTTGCCCTGCTCGGCGCTGGATGTCCTGTTGCAGCGGCTGCAGCAGACTGTGCTGGCGACCATGGCGCAGCAGGAACTCCGCCGACCCACGCAGGTGTTCCTGCAGCTGGCGACGCGCCGGGTTGAGCGGAGCCTGCAGTGGGCCGAAGCGTTGGCCGGCATGCCAGAGCGCGAACGCCACAAGTAGGCCCAGCACGGTGAGAAGTTCGGGGAAATGGCGGCGCAGCTGTGCGAGCAAGCCGTCGTGTTCGCTGCGGTGCACCAGAGTCACCGCGCTGTCCTGAGTCAGATACCAGAGCAGCCAGGCATGGTCGTACTGATCGATGTTGCGGTTCTGCCAGATCCAGCTATCGGTCAGGGCGGTGATCAGCCCGTCACCGTGCTGCAGTTGCAGCATGTGCGTGGCGCCTGCGCTGTTGGCCCAGGCGTGGGCGCGGTTGTTGGCATCGTAGAGGTGAAAGTCGGTATCGAAGGCCAGATAGGCCGGCGCGCTTTCATTCTCCAGATACAGCTTGGTCAGCTGCGGATGCTGTTCGGCTGTGGATGACTGCGGTGTCTGCGCATCATCGTCCAGATCGTCAGCTGCGTACTGCTGCAGATTGAGCCGGTCGAACAGCAGGTCGCCACTTTTGCCGGTCTCTTCATCCCACAGTCGCTCTGCAACCACGACCAGATGGCCGCCGGCGTTTGCCCAGTCCAGCAGGCGCTCGGTCTGCCGCGGGGTCAGGTTGCCGCGGTCCCCGAGCAGGAGCAGCGTCTGGCCAGAGGTGGGCAGGGTCTCAAGTCCGGCGATGCCTTCCTGATGCACGACCTGCAGGCCGAGGCCGCGCAGGAACAGTTCGGCGGCCAGGTAAGCGTTGCTGCGCGCTTCCGGGGTCGGGCCGTGCTCGACGACGTCTTCATAGGATTGCAGCTTGCCGGCCAACCAGATGACCAGCAGACCGATCAGCAGGACCGCGGCCGCGGCGAGCAGGCGAGGGCGGAGTCGGTTCATGGCCTCGACTCCTCGGCAAACAGCGCGCGCCAGCCGGCACACAGTTCGTCGCGGACCACGTCTTCGGCGTTCCGGTGCCCGTAGGCCTGGTGCTGCCAATGCTGCGTAAGTTGCTCGGCAAAGCGCGACAGCGGTTCGCGCTGAAGCTGTCGCACGCGCGCCAGCACCTCGCCCTCGGTATGCGCCGCCTTCAGCGGCAGCTGGAAATCATGCAGCAGGCGGCTGAGCAAGCCGCGATAGAGAAGTGCCAGAGACGCGCGCGGATCCTGCTGCCAGAGTCGTTCGGCCTCGCTGGCAACGTCGTTTGGCAGGCTTTCGGGCGCGACGTCGAGGCCGAACAGCTGCGCGGGTGCAGGTTGGCGGCGCCTGGCCGGCAGCTGTATGCGGCTGCCGAAAGTCTGCAGCCAGTCGCGGTAGCGCCACAGCAGAAGCGCGACCAGCAAGGCCAGTGCGGTCCAGAGTAGAACTTCGAGTGCCTGCGCCAGACTTTCCAGGCTTTCCCACAGCGAGCCACCCTGCAGCAGGCGTTCGAGCAGGCGCGCCAGAGCGCCGGGCTCCTGCGGGCTGTCTTGCGCACCAAAGCGCCAACGGGTGACCGTCTCCCGGTGCTGAAAGGGCGGTTGGTCGAGCAGCGCGTCGATTCGTTCGCGGGCCGTCTCGCTGGTCAGTGGCTGATTCAGCAGACGCTCGCTTTCCGGGCCCTGTTGCGCTGTGTCGGCCGTTGGCGCCGCTGCCCAGGCATCGTGCGCTGCCGGCCAGAACAACAGGCCACAGGCAAGCAGCACCGCTGGTGCAGCGCTGAGCAGGCGCTGGCGCAGTCGACGGAAGGCCAGCTCTATGTCCCAGGCCTCCAGATGAGTGCGTCGATTGAGATAGAGGCTGAAGCCACAGGCGACATAGATAGGCTCCCAGACGATGAGCACCAGCGCATAGAGCAGATTGGACAGGTGTTCCAGCCAGAGCCATTCGGCGCTCAGCCCGAGCAAATCCTCCCAGTTCCAGCGCTGTACCAGCTGCGCCGGCAGCAGGAAATACAGCACGCCGAGCAGGCCGAGCCAGAGCGCTCCTTCCAGATGCACGCCGACCACGGTCAGCCAGCTGGGCGCGCGGCCGCTGCGCAGACTGAGCGTGAGCAGGCGTTGCTTGCGTGCCTTGCCGTCGAGCCCCTCGAGCTGCTGCACTGGCAGATCGAAGCTGCGCGTCGTGCTCAGGCGACGCCAGGTGAGACTGGCCAACAGCTGTGGCCGCAGCAGGCCGGGGAAGGCTCGCAGGCTTTCTCGAAAGTCTGGTGTTTCACCGAACAGTGCTTTGGACAGGATGTGCAGCGGCAAGCGCTCGTACAGGGGTTTGAGCCACCAGAACAGCAGCAGCGCCAGACTTGGGTGCTGCCACAGCAGCAGACTGATCAGGCCGAAAAGCGGCAGCGTCACGGCCGCCCAGGTCGTCATCAGCAGCTTCGCGTGGCGCCTGGCGAGCAGGGTGCCGAGGTCCAGCGCCTCCCATGGACTGCGCGGGCGGATCGAGACGCTGGCATCACTCAGCTGCATGCTGCGCCCTCCCGGCAAACGCGAAGTAAGCGGCCACGATCAGCCAGAGCAGCGCGCCGACGATGTACTTGATCATGGGCGAGGTCAGGGTCATGGATGACCAGTAGGCCTCGACAAAGGCAGCGATCAGCAAGAACAGGGTGGCCCCGCAGACCAGCTGGATGCCTCGCTTGGCAGCCTGACGCAGCGCCTCTGCGCGGGTCAGGCGCCCCGGCGCCACCAGCGCTACGCCGAGCTGCAGCCCCGCGGCGCCGGCAAGGGTGATGGCGGTCAGCTCGAACGCGCCATGGCCGATGACGAACGACCAGAACGGCTGGTGGTAGCCGATGGCGCTCAGGTGGCCCGCGACGGCGCCGATCGTCAGGCCATTGAACAGCAGGAAGAACAGCGTACCCAGGCCGAACAGCAGCCCGCTGGCGAACGTCTGGAATGCGATGCCGATATTGTTCATCACGTAATAGCCGAACATCAGCCAGTCGTCGCCCGAGCCCCGCTCGGCGAAGCGACCCAGGCGGCTGGCGTCCGGGTCGTACATCTGCTCCATCTGTGTGACCTGGTCCGGCGGCATGATGCTGAACACCAGCTCCGGGAAGGTGAAGACCAAAGCGGCCATGCCGAGCAGGCTGCCGTAGAAGAGCAGGCTTGCTGCCAGTACGTAACGCCACTGCTCACGGACCGAGCGGGCGAAGCCACCGGTGATGAACCCGAGCAGTCGCCCCAGCAATGGACTGCGGTGGCGATAGAACTGCTGATGGCCGCGCAGGGCGAGCTGGCGCAACTGATCGATCAGCTGGCTGCTGTAGCCGCGCGATTCGGCCAGCGCCAGGTGTTGGCAAAGACGGCGGTAGGCGGCGGGGAAGTCGCTGGCCTGGCTGGGACTTGGCTTGCCACGCTCCAGCGCGTCCAGCTGACTGATGAAGTCATGCCAGTCGGCGTGATGCTGGCGTTCGAAGGCGGCCTGCTTCATGGCGCGCCTACCAGTGAGCGGGCGATGCCATGGATCTTTGCCTCGGCGTTCTCACCGGTAACCGCCAGCGGTTCGGCAAGGATCGAAGCCAGCTCCAGACGCCGCTCGGCAGAAAGACTGGCATGACGCTCGGAGAAGGCAATAAGAGCGCGTTGCTCATCGAGACTTAACGCAAAAGGCAGTTTGGCAGCTTCCACCTCCGGCAGCGTCGGGCGCGCTTGTGGTCTTTCCCGGTAGACCACCAGCGTCCCTGCGGCGAGATCGCCGAGACGCTTGAAGGCAGGGTGGCCCAGGCAGCTCAGTGCGCCGAGAAAATAGCCGAACGGCAGCATATCGACGAAGCGCAGCAGGTTGCGCGTCAGCGAGGAGGTCCAGCCGACCGGCGTGCCATCGTCATGCACCACTCGCAAACCCAGCCAGTACTTGCCAGGCGTACGTCCCTGGTTCAGTACTTCGAAGAGCACCATGTACCACCATTGCACGAGGAACAGCAGCAGCGTCCCAAGACCGATACCAAAATTGCCCAGCATCCCCAGGATGATGAAGAGGGCCACCAGGATGGCGGCACGGATCGCCAGGTCGATGGCAAAGGCCAGCGCGCGCGGTACGAGCCCGGCCGGACGCAGGAGTAGATCGATGCCTTCGGGCGTCTCCACGCGATGGCTATTGTCGAGCAGCGATGGTCGGTCGAGAGCTGAAGGCAAGGGTAAAGTCGTCTGAGGCAGGCAAAGGTCGATGCTATGCGGCAAGTGCCGCTGCGGCAATGCGCCTGAGTCGTCTGAGCGGAGGGCAAGCCGGAGGGGTGTGATTATGGCGAAGTGCCTGCTCCTTTGCAGGATGTCGTTCGCATACCCAATGCTGAGCGGACAGATCGGTTGACGCACGCGGCGATGTGCCGCCCTGGCTGATAGACTGCCGCGCTGATCGAGAAGGACTCTCCCGTGAATTCAAGCATCTTCTGGTACGACTTCGAAACCACAGGAATCTCGCCCAGCCGCGACCGTCCGTTGCAGGTGGCGGGTATCCGCACCAACGAGGCGCTCGAGGAAATCGGCGAGCCGCTGAACATCTATTGCCGTCCCTCCGACGACATCCTTCCGCATCCGGCGGCCTGCCTGGTCACTGGGATCACCCCCGCGACCCTCGAACAGAAGGGCTTGTGCGAGGCCGAATTCATTCATCGTCTGCATCAACAGCTGTCGTTGCCTGGCACCTGCGGCGCCGGTTACAACAGCCTGCGGTTCGACGACGAGGTGACGCGCTACAGCCTGTACCGCAACTTCTACGATCCCTATGCCCGTGAATGGCAGGGCGGCAACAGCCGCTGGGATCTGATCGATCTGGTACGCACGGCTTACGCTCTGCGCCCGGAAGGCCTGGTCTGGCCTGAAGAGGAGGGGCGGGTGACGCTCAAACTCGAACGACTGAGCGTGGCCAACGGGCTGGAACATCTGAATGCGCACGACGCGCTATCCGATGTGCGCGCGACCATTGCCCTGGCCAGACTCGTTCGCGATCGGCAGCCGCGGCTGTACGACTATCTCTACAACCTGCGCCGCAAGCAGGCGGTACTTGAGCAGATCCGGTTGCTGGAACCCATGGTGCACGTGTCCGGCCGCTTCTCCGCTGCACGGCATTTTCTCTCGGTGGTCCTGCCGCTGGGCTGGCACCCGCGCAATCGCAATGCGCTGATCGTCTGCGATCTGCAGGCCGGACCGGAGCCGCTCTTGCAGGAAACGGCTGAAACGCTGCGTCAGCGCCTGTATACCCGACGTGACCAGCTCGCCGATGGCGAGTTGCCGGTGCCCTTGAAGCTGGTGCACGTCAACAAGTGTCCCGTGGTGGCGCCGCTCAAGGTTTTGCGCACGCAAGACATCCAGCGCCTTGGTCTGGATATGTCGGTCTGCCATAAGCGTGCAGCGATGCTTCGAGAGCAGCGGCAGATCTGGAGCACCAAGCTCGAAGACATCTATCGTGAAGACTGCTTCGCTGGCACTGATGATCCGGAGCAGCAGCTGTATGACGGTTTTCTCGGGGACCGCGACCGGCGGCTGTGCGACCAGGTCCGTAGCCTGTCACCTGCGGAGCTGGCGAAACAGCCATTCCGATTCGATGATGCGCGCCTCGACGAGCTGTTGTTTCGTTACCGCGCACGTAACTTTCCTGAAGCGTTATCCGTCGACGAGCAAGCGCAATGGCGTCAGTTCTGCCAACAGCGGCTGAGTGATGGGGCATGTGGCGCGCCCAATACCCTCGTGCAGTTCGAGTCGGATATCGAGCAATTCATGATCGGCGCCACGCCGGCACAACGGCAACTGTTGCAGCAATGGCGCGAGTACGGTGAGGGGTTGCGTGAGCGTTACCGCTTGAGCAATTAACTCTTGGGGAGGGCGTATGTTTGTGCGCCACGCCTGAATCGAGCGGGGAAGGAAGAGTGCAGCACAAATAAAAACGCCGTTTCCCGACATCAATGATTAATGTCGAGAAACGGCGTTCGTTATAAACCGTAGCCGCTTAGCCGAGAAGGGTGGCCCAGCTTTCCACGGTGTCGGAGCCCCACTGGGCTTTCCATTCTTTCAGGGTCTTGTGATTGCCGCCTTTGGTTTCAATCACTTCACCGCTGTGTGGGTTTTTATATTGCTTCACGCGGCGGGCGCGCTTGCTGGTCGCGGGAGCTTTTGCAGCGCGAGGGCTCTTGCTGTTGCGAGAGGCTTCAGGATCGAGCAGGGCAATGATGTCGCGCAGGGACTTTTGGTATTCACCCATGAGTTCGCGCAGCTTGCCTTCGAATTCCAGTTCCTTTTTCAGCTTGTCGTCTTCGGACAGCGACTTCAGGCGCTCTTGAAGTTCCTTGATGGCTTCTTCAGTAGCGCGATACTCATTGATAAGTGACATATGACTTCCTTGGGATAGGTTTGAACGCAAGTGGCAGCAATCATAGTCCTGCGTAATCCGCAAGTAAATATAGCCTTGTAAAAAAGCCGCACTACTATTTGAAAGGATATGTGACGCAGGCTAAGAACTGCTATTGCAGCCGTGCGCAGGCTTAAATCAAGCGGAAAGCCTGTTTTATCGGACAAGTTTTTTCGATTGGTTTTTATGCTTTGCATAACAATCCGATGACTGCGAGCCGCGCCGTTTGCGTCATCGCGCATAGTTGGCGCTGCGCCTCGATCTTAATGGCGATGGCTGTGCTTTTGTCTGCTGGGCTAGAATGCCGCATTTCCCATTGAGTCGGAGTAACCGTTGATGCGCACTTTCAGGCTGGTCATTGCCTGTCCCGATGGCGTTGGCATTGTTGCCAAGGTCAGTAACTTTCTTGCCACTTACAACGGCTGGATCACTGAAGCCAACCATCATTCGGATCACCAGAGCGGTTGGTTCTTCATGCGTCACGAGATTCGCGCGGACTCACTGCCTTTCGATCTGGACGGTTTCCGTCAGGCGTTCGCTCCGATCGCTCGTGAGTTTTCAATGGAGTGGCGAGTCACCGACTCCGAGCAACGCAAACGCGTGGTGCTGATGGCCAGTCGCGAATCCCACTGCCTGGCCGATCTGCTGCACCGTTGGCACAGCGGCGAGCTGGACTGCGACATTCCCTGCGTGATTTCCAACCATGACGACCTGCGCAGCATGGTCGAATGGCATGGCATTCCCTACATTCACGTGCCGGTCGACCCCGCCAATAAGCAGGAGGCGTTCGCCGAAGTCACCCGCCTGGTCCGCGAGCAGCGCGCCGATGTAATTGTGCTCGCGCGGTACATGCAGATCTTGCCGTCCGAGCTGTGCGACGAGTTCGCCCAGCGCGTGATCAACATCCATCACAGCTTTCTGCCGTCCTTCGTCGGCGCCAAGCCCTATCACCAGGCCTCGCTGCGCGGCGTGAAGCTGATCGGCGCCACCTGTCACTATGTCACCGAGGAGCTCGACGCCGGCCCGATCATCGAGCAGGACGTGGTGCGCGTTAGCCATCGCGACAGCATCGAGGACATGGTCCGGCTCGGCAAGGACGTAGAGAAGATGGTGCTTTCTCGCGGCTTGCGCTATCACTTGGAGGACCGTGTGCTGGTACACAGCAACAAGACGATGGTGTTCAACTGACATTCGGGAGCATCTGTGACCGATCCCCTCGAGCGTGCCGCAGCCAAGGCGCCGCCCATCATCGGCAGTGGTTGTACACAGCGATACGATCCTGAGGCGCTGTCGCCCGAGCAGGGCGCCGAGTTCGCCGATGCCGCAGCGCTATGGGCCGAGCTTCAGGCTGAGCAGGGCAATGCAGGTCGGCAATCGAGGGCATCGACGGCCGACGAGAGCGCCCCATCCGGGGCGCGCGAGCACGACAAGGAGGCGGGTTGATGAAGGCTGCAATTGATCGTCTGGTACTCGGCGCTGATGCGACGGGTGAACCGAACAGCCAGTCCCTGCGCTTGGCCAATCGGCACGGGTTGATTGCCGGAGCCACCGGCACCGGCAAGACAGTGACCTTGCAACGTCTGGCCGAGCAGTTCAGCGATGCCGGAGTTGCCGTGTTCGCTGCCGACATCAAGGGCGATCTCTGTGGCCTGGGTGCTGCCGGTGCACCGCAAGGCAAGATCGCCGAGCGGATCGCCAGCATGCCCTGGCTGAACCATCAGCCGCAGGCGTACCCGGTAACCCTGTGGGACGTGCATGGTCGTAGCGGCCATCCGCTGCGTACTACGTTGAGCGAGATGGGGCCGCTGCTGCTGGGAAGCCTGCTGCAGCTCACCGACAGCCAGCAGGCCGCTTTGTACGCGGCGTTCAAGGTGGCAGACCGCGAAGGCCTGCTGTTACTCGATCTGAAGGACCTCAAGGCGCTGTTGGCTCACCTCAAGGCTGAGCCGCAGTTGCTCGGCGAGGACGGTGCATTGTTTACCGGTGCATCGTCACAGGCCCTGCTGCGACGCCTGGCAACGCTCGAACAGCAGGGCGCCGAGGCGCTGTTCGGTGAGCCAGCCCTGCAACTCGAGGATCTGTTGCACCCCGCGGCGGACGGCCGAGGTCCCATCCATCTGCTCGATGCCAGCGTACTGGTGCATGAGGCGCCCAAGGTTTATGCGACCTTCCTGCTATGGCTGCTTGCCGAACTCTTCGAGCAGCTTCCGGAGCGGGGCGATGCCGACAGGCCTTTGCTGGTCCTGTTCTTCGATGAGGCGCACCTTCTGTTTGGCGATACGCCCAAGGCGTTGCAGGAGCGGCTGGTGCAGGTGGTGCGGCTGATTCGTTCGAAAGGTGTTGGCGTCTATTTCGTCACTCAGTCCCCAGCCGATCTGCCTGACCAGGTACTGGCGCAGCTGGGGCTGCGAATCCAGCATGGTTTGCGGGCATACACCGTCAAGGAGCAGAAAGCACTGCGCTCGGTGGCTGACGGATTTCGTGCGAACCCGAACTTTGCGACGCTGGATGTGCTGACCCAGTTGGGCATCGGCGAGGCCCTGGTCGGTGGGCTCGAGGCGAAAGGCACGCCGGCGATGGTGCAGCGAGTCTCGATCGCGCCGCCACAGTCGCGAGTGGGGCCGCTGAGTGAAGCTGAGCGCATGCAGCTTATCGCGAGGTCCAGCTTGCGTGGCCGTTATGACAAGCCCGTCGACCGTGAGTCGGCCTACGAAATACTGAGTGCTCGGGCCATGCAGGCAGTCGAGGAGGCTGAGCGTCCGGTCGAGAAGCCTGCGCGAGGCAAGAGCAGTGCAGGCAGCGATCTGGGGGATCTGGCCGGACGAGTCGTCAAAAGTGCGTTGAGCCAGGCTGCCAGTCAGTTGGGGCGTCAGTTGGCCAGAGGGTTGCTCGGCTCGTTACTCGGCGGTAAGCGCTGACTTATCGGCGCTCTTCAGTTCACTACTGCTGTTTGTATTGGCTGCGCTAGTTGACTTCCTGACCTGCACGGAGGTCAGGATCAGGCTTGCCCAGTTGCCGCGCTTTCACAATCGGCATGTTTTTCCTGTTCGAGCTTCTGCAGTTCCCGCTGAAACACTTGATCAAGCACAGTGGGTTTCTTGCGCCACGGCTTGCGCTCGGGTTCGCGTTCAGCCGCGTAAGTCGTAATTTCACCACCATAGACATTGGTAAAGCGCTGCGCCTGGCGCTCAAGTTCGGCGCGCAGTTCGTCTTTCGTCACGTAAGGATCCTGTTTTTCTAGTTTGAATTAAGACGCCTCTGAAAATGAATGACGCGTCTTTGGTTGTAACCGAAGTTTTCAGTTGCAACAGAGTCGAGCTTATGTGCGTGAGACTGGAGGTCAACTGAAAAGGTTTAAGCAATTACGTGGCAGGCGGCAGATTCGAGCAGTAGTTCAAAAAAACCAGGTTATCTGCGGCATTGACACTACGTTTGCGGCAAGGCGCTACACGGATTTCCGCAAGTATGCGCTTTCAGGTACGCACAGAGCCAGAAATCGAGCAAAGAAAAACCCGCCGAAGCGGGCTTTCCTCTCGTTACTTGGCGAACATTAACGGGCAACTTTGGCTTCGTTGCTCTGTTCGGCGCGGCCGTAAACGTCATCAAAGCGCTCGATGTCGTCTTCACCCAGATAGCTGCCGGACTGGACTTCGATGATCTCCAGCGGAATTTTCCCGGGGTTGGCCAGGCGATGCACTGACGTGATCGGGATATAAGTCGACTGATTTTCGGTGAGCAGGAAAGTCTTGTCGTTGCAGGTGACCTGAGCGGTACCGGAAACAACGATCCAATGCTCGGCGCGATGGTGGTGCATCTGCAGGGAGAGGCTGGCCCCTGGGTTCACGCAGATACGCTTGACCTGGAAGCGGCCACCCATGTCCACCGAGTCATACCAGCCCCAAGGGCGGTACACGGCGCAGTGGTTCTTGGTTTCGCTGCGGTCCTGAGCGTCGAGCTTGCTGACCAGCTTCTTGACGTCCTGCACCTTGTCCTTGTGGGCAACCATCATGGCGTCCTTGGTCTCCACCACCACGATGTTTTCCAGGCCGAGCACGGTGACCAGTTTGCCGTTGCCGTGTACCAGGCAGTTGCGAGAGTCTTCGGCGATCACGTCGCCCTTGAGGACGTTGCCGTTCTCGTCCTTCTCGTGCACATCCCAGATCGAAGACCAGGAGCCGACATCGCTCCAGCCAGCCGACATGGGCACTACGCAAGCCAGTTGAGTCTTTTCCATCACTGCATAGTCGATGGAATTGTCCGGGCAGCAGGCGAAGGTGGCGGGGTCGATCAGCACTTCTTCGCCGTTCTTCACGCTGCGCTCCAGAGCGAGCGAGCAGGTATCGTAGATGTCCGGATCGTGCTTCTTCAGTTCTTCCAAGAACACGCTGGCGCGGAACAGGAACATGCCGCTGTTCCAGAAATAGTCACCTGACTCCAGATAGCTCTGGGCGCGAGCCTCATCCGGCTTCTCGACGAACTGCGCCACGCGCTTGATGCCATCGGGCAGACCATGATTGGCGTCCTGGCTGGCCTTGATATAACCGAAACCGGTTTCAGGACGGGTCGGCGGAACACCGAAAAGGACCATCTCGCCGTTTTCCGCGGCATTGGTCGCCAGTGCCAGGGAGCGCTGGAAGGCCTTCTGGTCTTCGATGACGTGGTCGGCCGGCAGGACCAGCAGCAGCTCGTCGCGTCCCTCTTCAACCAGCTTCATCGCCGCGATCCCAATGGCCGGTGCGGTGTTACGACCGAAAGGCTCGAGCAGAAGGCCTTGAACGCCGAGTTTGCGCGCGGCCAGCTGCTCCTTGACGATGAAACGGTGGTCCTTGTTGCAGACCAGCAGCGGTTGCTGCATGCCATCGAACGCCAGGCGTTCGACGGTTTGCTGGAACAACGTCTGCTCGCCGGTCAGGGCAAGAAACTGCTTGGGGAACGACTTGCGGGAAAGGGGCCACAGTCGGGAGCCGCTACCGCCTGAAAGAATAACCGGGATCATATTGCTTCTCCTGAATCGTTTCGAAGGTCGTTCTACTTGTCCGGTGACGCCGGCCTCTTGGCCGCGCCTGGGTTGTTGCTGTTCTTTGTCGGGGGAATCGCCAGTTGGCTAGACGAAATCCGCTGTCCCGAGGCATGCCTCGAGATTGAAATCTGCTGTCTGGTTAATCGCCTGTATGTCGCACCATGGCCGTTAGGCCGCATGTGTCTCGGGCGAGATGTCGATCATGGTCATCTGCACCGGGCACTCGTGGTCGGCGTTTGGCGCGCTACTGAGGAGCGCCATCGTCGCGCGCGGTGTGTGGCACCTGTCGGTCGAACGGGAGTGATGCGCTTGCATGGCCGTAACCCTCTGTTCGTGCCTTGCTCGGCGTTTGCCGTGTCAGATGCCGCGTAGGCTCTGCTCGACGCCGCGGCTGTGGGCTGGATAATCAGCCGTATCGCCGTCTGAAGTTGCGCTACCGCCAAGATCGACTGACGATCTCGAACGGAGCGATCTGCGAAATTGATGACCCAATGCACGTTCATGTGCGACTTCCCTTTCCACCTGGAATTGTCGGTACGCGCTTATGATTGCGAGCCACGCTGGATAGTTCCCGCCTCAGCAACCGTTGATCGGCCAGTTTTTGCGAACAGATTCAAGGTGCGCTCATCTGCGCAGGGCAATGCGGACGGTTGATCGGGAGGTCTTGGTAGAGGCAGTGGGACGTGCTGGGCGGACCCGCTAATGGAGTCGCTGAGGGCAGCGGTAGAGCCCGTACGGGCTCTGCCGCCGGCATTGCGTTTTACTGGTCGGCGGCGTCGCGCAGGAATACCAAGCGGTCGCGGGTCGAGTCATCCCGGCTGTAGCGGTAGCCCTGGTAGTCGAACTCTGGCAGCTGATCGGGGTTGCCGATACGCTCCTTGATCACCCAGCGTGCCATGAGGCCCCGAGCCTTCTTGGCGTAGAACGAGATGATCTTGTACTGGCCGCTCTTCATGTCCTTGAAGTCGACGTTGATGACCCGTGCGTTCAACGCCTTGGGTTTGACCGCGCCGAAGTACTCGTTGGAGGCCAGATTCAGCAGGACATCGTCACCCTGCTCGACAAGTGCCTCGTTCAGCCAGCCAGTGATGCGCTCGCCCCAGAATGCGTACAGATCCTTGCCGCGCGGATTGGCCAGTTTGGTGCCCATTTCCAGCCGATACGGCTGCATCAGGTCCAGCGGCCGTAACAGGCCGTAGAGCCCCGACAGCATGCGCAGATGCTCCTGTGCGAACAGCAGGTCGCTCTCGGTGAAATCTTCGACGCTCAGGCCGGTGTAGACATCGCCCTTGAAGGCGAGCAGTGCCTGTTTGGCATTCTCCGGCGTGAATTCAGCCGACCAACTCCCGTAGCGCGCGACGTTCAGGGCGGCCAGCTTGTCGGAAAGGTGCATGAGTTCGCTGATCTGCGCTGGGGAGTAATCGCGCAACAGGTCGATCAGCAGTTGCGAGTGCTCCAGGTACTGAGGCTGAGTGAAGCGTTCGGTTATCGGGGGTGTTTCATAGTCGAGCGTCTTGGCGGGGGAAATCACCATCAGCATGTACGGGTCTCCTGTCTGATGGCGCGATTGTAGGGGTACGAGCGGAGCGGCTCCAGCTATGGCGGCCATAGGCAACGGTTGACCTTCCCCGCGTGGCAAGGCACAAGCTGGAAGGCGTCAATCAAGGAGTTCGTATGTCTGGCTGCAATCATGCGCAATGGCAACCACCTCACGACTACCGTCCGCTGGAGCGCAGCTCCGAGCGTCAGACCTGGGCGGTGGTCATTCTGACCGGCTTGACCATGTTGGTGGAGATCATCGCCGGTTACTGGTTCAACTCCATGGCGTTGCTGGCGGACGGCTGGCATATGGCCTCGCACATGGTAGCCATCGGCCTGGCGGCGTTGGCGTATCTGCTGGCTCGGCGCTACGCGGCGGACCAGCGTTTCGCGTTCGGAACTTGGAAGATCGAGGTGCTGGCCGGTTTCACCAGCGCCTTGCTGCTGGTCGTAGTGGCGCTGTTCATGATCGGCGAATCGCTGTCGCGGCTCTGGTCGCCGGTCGCGATCGGTTTCGATGCAGCGTTGATGGTCGCCGTGATCGGCTTGCTGGTGAATCTGCTGTCCGCCTGGTTGCTGCGGGATCAGCATGACCACGGTCACGGTCACGGTCACGGTCACGGTCACGACGAGCATGCGCATGACCATTCGCGTGAGCATGAACACGCTTCGGGTGGCAAGGACCTGAATCGGCACGCCGCCTTCATCCATGTGCTGACCGATGCGCTGACGTCGGTGGCTGCGATCATCGCGCTGCTGGGCGGCAAGTTCTTCGGCTGGAGCTGGCTGGACCCGGTGATGGGTATCGTCGGCGCGCTGGTGATCCTTGTATGGGCGCGCGGCCTGTTGCGCGATACCGCCAAGGCGCTGCTAGATCGGGAGATGGACGATCCGCTGGTGCACAGGGTTCGGGAAGCGCTGCAGGAGGTGCCGGATACCGAGGTCGCCGATCTGCATCTGTGGCGGGTAGGGCGGTCGCAATACAGCTGTATCCTGAGCCTGGTGACGCATCAGGCGCACACCGCCGACCACTACAAGGCTGCGTTGCAGGGCTTCCCACAGCTGGTACACATCACCGTGGAAGTGAATCGCTGCGACGAAAGCGCGCACCTTGATCATCGACAATAGCGCGCCTGAAATACGCGCGCCAAGGCCGTTTGGTCGATTCGTGAAAAAAAGCCGAGTTCAACGGAAAAGTCTTTTGTCTGTCATAACTTTTACGGTATTACCGAATTCAGACCGCCGAACCCTGCGACACAGGTGGCGGCTCCTGGGCAGCCCCGAATCCACCGGCTACCCTCGTCCGCTCACCTGAATCGCATGGCGGTTACTGTGCAGCGAAGCGCTTTTGGCTCTTCGTTTCTGGCCCCAGAAGAAGGTGATCGGTATGGATGACTACGGCAGACCTCGCGCGACCCAGCCCACGCTCTACGTCCTCGACACGAATGTACTGATCCACGATCCCAACGCTTTGCTGAACTTCCAGGAACATCAGGTCGCCATCCCGATGACCGTGCTGGAGGAACTCGACCAACTCAAGGCTGGCAAGCACAGCGTCGCAGCCGAGTGTCGTCAGGCAATCCGCTTGATCGACAAGCTGCTCGGTGACGCCACGCCGGAAGAGGTCGAACTCGGCGTGCCGATCCAGCGCGGCAAGAGCGGGCCTTCCGGCAGTCTTTCGATCCTCATGAGCAAGCGTGGCGAGTCCAACGCGTTGCCGGAGGATCTGAACGACAACAAGATCATCAATCAGGTGGTCGAGCTGAGCCGGCATCGTCCTGGCTTGCCTGTGGTGCTGGTGACCAAGGACATCAACATGCGCCTGAAGGCGCGTGCCTGTGGCGTAGCGGCGGAGGATTACCATACCGATCAGCTGGTCGATGACGTCGGCCAGCTTTCCCCCGGCTATCACAGCGTCAGCGGCTCGTTCTGGGATCGCGTGAGCAAGGTCGAGACCCATCAGGGGCATGGGCGCACCTGGCACCGCGTGCAGCTGACCGACAACCTTCCCGCGGTACACATCAACGAGTTCATCATCGACGAACAGGGCTTTGTCGGCTGGATCAAGGGCATCAAGGCCGATGAGCTGCTGCTCCTCGACCTGCATCAGGAGCCGCTGCTGCATCAGGAGGCCTGGGGCCTGCGCCCGCGGGACATCCATCAGGCATTGGCGCTGTTCGCCTTGCTCGACCCGGATATCCATCTGGTCAACCTGTCCGGCGCCGCAGGTTCGGGCAAGACCATTCTCGCGCTAGCTGCGGCCATCGAGCAGACCGTGGTCAGCAAGCGCTACCGGCGCATCATCGCCACCCGCAGCGTACAGGGGCTGGACGAGGACATCGGCTTTCTGCCCGGCACCGAGGCCGAGAAGATGGAGCCGTGGCTGGGTGCAATCACCGATAACCTCGAAGCGCTGCACATGGAGGACGAGAACACCCACGGCAGCATCGACTACATCCTGCAAAAGGTGCCGCTGCAGTTTAAATCGCTTAACTACATCCGCGGTCGCAGCTTCCAGCAGAGCCTGATCCTGATCGACGAATGCCAGAACCTCACGCCGCACCAGATGAAGACCATCATCACCCGTGCGGGCAACGGTTCGAAGGTGGTCTGTCTGGGCAATCTGGCGCAGATCGACACGCCGTATCTGTCGGCGACCAGTTCGGGGCTTACCTACCTGACCGAGCGCTTCAAGGATTTCTCCCACGGCGTGCACATCACCTTGCAGGGTGTACCGCGTTCGGTGCTGGCCGAATACGCCGAAGCGCACATGTAGCGGAGGCGCGTGCGGCGATGCCCGGTAGTACCTCTTACGGGGGCGGGTTCATCGCCGGCGGCTGCGGTAGACTCGTGATTTTCCGATCAGGAGCGCCGAATGCTCACCCATCTCGATTCCCAAGGCCGGGCCAGCATGGTCGACGTCACCGACAAGGCCGTGACCGCGCGTGAAGCGGTGGCCGAGGCCCGCGTGCGCATGCTCCCGCAGACCCTGCAAATGATCCAGCAGGGTGGTCATCCCAAGGGCGATGTCTTCGCCGTGGCGCGCATCGCCGGCATCCAGGCGGCAAAGAAGACCTACGAACTGATTCCGCTGTGTCATCCGCTGCTGCTCACCAGCATCAAGGTCGAGCTGCAGGCGGATGGTGAAGACTGCGTACTGATTCGCGCTGCCTGCAAGCTGGCCGGGCAGACAGGTGTCGAGATGGAAGCGTTGACCGCTGCCAGTGTCGCTGCGCTGACCATCTACGACATGTGCAAGGCCGTGGATCGCGGCATGGTCATCGAAGGCGTGCGCCTGCTGGAAAAACTCGGCGGCAAGAGCGGTCACTGGCAGGTGCCGGCATGATTACCGTCCAGTTCTTTGCCCGTTATCGCGAAACCCTCGGCACTGATGGCGAGCGCCTGCAGTGGGATGCTTCGCTCGCCAACGTGGATGACGTGCGCCAGCAGCTGCTTGCGCGGGGCGGTGTCTGGGAGGTGCTTGCCGAGCAGAACCTGATGTGTGCCCGTAATCAGGAACTCTGTGGTCTCGATGAGCCGATCACCGATGACGATGAAGTCGCTTTCTTTCCCACCGTGACCGGAGGCTGAGCATGGCGGTTCGTGTACAGACGGCAGCGTTCGATCCGGGGGCCGAACTCAATGCGCTGCATGCGGCCAACCTGGGGATTGGCGCGGTCGCCGGGTTCGTCGGTTACGTAAGGGATTTCAATGATGGGCAGGATGTCGCCGGAATGTTCCTCGAACATGCGCCGGGGATGACCGAAAAGGCACTGGAGAAAATCATTATCGAGGCGGAGCAGCGCTGGCCATTATTGCGGCTCGACGTGCTGCATCGCGTCGGGCCCCTAGAGCCAGGTGAGCCGATCGTCTTCGTCGGCGCGGCGAGCGCCCATCGCGACGCTGCCTTCGATGCCTGTCGCTTCGTGATGGATTACCTGAAGACGCGGGCGCCGTTCTGGAAGAAGGAAACCACGCCGTCCGGGCCACGCTGGGTGGAGGGCCGCGCGAGTGATCAGGTCGCGGCTGGGCGTTGGAGCGAGAACGGCTGAGCCGTCAGTAGAAGGTGATGTACATCTTGAAGGCCAGCGTCGAGAACATGGTGAGCACGCCCAGGCCAAGAAGGCCCACGCCCCAGTCCCGGTCCCGGTAGTTGAAACCTACGCAGAGCAGGATGAAGCCGGTGACGATTAGCGACAGTAGCCAGTGCATGCTGTCCATCAATGTCTCCTCGATTTCCGATCTAGCTACCACTCTAGCCGCTTGACCTCTGTTGAGGCCTGATTCAGGTCATTGATGGAGGAGGTGATTGACGGTCGCAGGGGCGCGGCGAGTGCCGCGCCCAATAGGCTCAGCGCGAGTGAGGGACCGGGGCGAGCAGTTCCGCCGGCGGCATTTCGCACTGAATCTTGCGGCCAATCAGCGCTTCGATCGGCGGCAAGGCGAAGGAGTCGTCCTCGCCGGCGAAGCTGATCGACGTGCCGCTGGTGCCGGCACGGCCGGTGCGGCCGATGCGGTGCACGTAGTCATCCGGATCTTCCGGCAGCGTAAAGTTGATCACGTGGCTGATGCCGTCGACATGGATGCCTCGACCGGCGACATCGGTCGCCACCAGTACCCGAATCTTGCCCTCGCGGAAACCTTCCAGCGTGCGGATGCGCTTGTGCTGCGGCACGTCGCCGGACATCTGCGCGGCGCTGATGCCGTCCCGGGTCAGGCGTTCCTCGATGCGCCGCACTTCATCCTTGCGGTTGGCGAAGACCATCACCCGCGTCCAGTCATTCTGGGTGATCAGGTTGTACAGCAGCTTGTACTTGTCGCTGCCAGCCACGGCGAATACGTGTTGCTCGACGGTGTCGCTGGCGACGTTTTCCGGTTCGATCTCGACCACGGCGGGGTTGGTCGTCCACTGCTGCGCCAGGTTCATCACGTCATCGGTGAACGTGGCTGAGAACAGCAGGGTCTGGCGCTCGCTCTTGGGCGGCGTCTGCCGGATGATCTGGCGGACCTGCGGAATGAAGCCCATGTCGAGCATGCGATCGGCTTCATCCAGCACCATCACCTCGACCATGTCCAGATGCACCTCGCCGCGCTGGTTGAAATCCAGCAAGCGCCCGGGCGTGGCAACCAGGATGTCGCAGAATTTCGATTCCAGCAGCTTGAGCTGCTTGTCGAAGTCCATGCCGCCGACGAAGCTCATCACGTTCAGGTTGGTGTACTTGGTCAGGTCCAGCGCGTCATTGGCGATCTGCACCACGAGTTCACGGGTCGGTGCGATGATCAGTGCGCGCGGTTCGCCCATATAGCGGTCCCGCGGCGGTGGAGTGTCGAGCAGCTGTGTGATGGTGGAGATGAGAAACGCAGCCGTCTTGCCGGTGCCGGTCTGGGCGCGGCCAATGGCGTCTCTGCCGGCGAGGGTATAGCCGAGTACCTGGGCCTGGATCGGCGTGCAGTAGGGAAAACCCAGGTCATGAATTGCGTGCATCAGCTCGGGTGCGAGCTTGAAGTCGTGGAAGCGGGTCTTGCCTTCGGCCGCTTCGACCTCGAAGTCCTCCAGCTTCCACGCCGGAGCGGCGGGTTTTGGCGGCTTGCTGCTGCGTTGACGGCGCGGCTTTTCGGCGGCGCGCTCAGCGGGCTGCGGCTTGGGTTGAGTCTCAGGCGTCGTTGCTTGCTGCGGGGCGCTGTATTGGCCCTCGTGGTCGGCGGCGCGCACGTCATCGGCTGCGCTGGCTCGTACATCCGGGGCCTTGCCAAAGATTTTCTTGAGTGCTTTGAGCACGGTCTTCTCGTCATTTATTAGGAAAGTGTCGCGCGCCAGTGTAATGCAAGACGCATGCATGGCGAAGCCTCGCGCACGGGAAGGCTTGACTTCCAGCGGGCGCACTCGCGCCTGGAGTATTGTTGTGCGATACCGCGCGGGCCCGGTCAGGGCCTTGGGGCATGGCCGTGCCTGATGCCAGGTTCAAGCGTGGCAGGATGCTGGCCGCGCTTGAGCCTGCCAGGTGGCGGACGGTCAAGCGCGCCGCCCATCCTTCCTTTGATGAACAGGCAACCGGAGCTGGTGCTCAGGAGGCGGCATCTTCGCCAAGCAAAGGTGCGAGCCAGTTGCCGATGTCGCGGATTTCCTCCGGGAGCACCTCGTGGCTCATCGGGTACTCGCGCCAAGTGACATTGACGCCGGCGTCGTGCAGGCACTGATAGGCGGCACGGCCCATCGCAGGCGGCACTACATCATCGCGGCTGCCATGCAGGCATAGCGCCGGATAGCGCCGGACATCATCGGAAAGCTCGAGGCGCTCGGCAAATGTCGGGGCATAGGTGGACAGTGCGATGACGCCGCCCAGCGGGCCCTGCCAGCGCAGAAATGCCGTATGCAGCACCACCGCGCCGCCTTGGGAGAAGCCGGCGAGAAAGATGCGTGCCGGATCGATGCCCGCGTCACGCTGTGCTTCGATCAGACCGATGACCTGTTGCGCTGATGCCTCGAGTTGCTCGCGATCGATCGCGCGGGCTGGGCTCATGGCCAGGATGTCGTACCAGCTGGGCATGCTCCAGCCACCGTTGATGGTTACCGGACGCGTCGGTGCCTGCGGCAGAACGAAGCGAGTGCTATGAAGCTTCTGCTGCAGCGCTTCGGCCACAGGTAGGAAGTCATAGCGATCAGCGCCCAGGCCATGCAGCCAGATGATGCACGCATCGGCAATGCCATTGGGTTCGAGGATCAACGGTTCGCTCATAGATCGGCTCCAGTTGGGGGCAAGTTGCCTCGTCTTGGGGCATTACGTGCCACCAGCGAGGGAGTGGCGCGAGGTTACCCGCTCGCGCACTTCGATAGAACCCGCAACCTGGCGTATCCAGCTCATTGCCCGGATGAGCTGGTACGCGCCTTGCTAAGTTCAGTTCGACTCAGAAGGGAACGGCTCGCATGAGCGAGTCGAGGTAATGGCACAAAGAACATTGCCGATCATCCACGGACGACTAGACTCAGGTCAGGCTGCGCCGCTTCGCTGCTGCCGGTTACGCATCGAGGGGCAACAGGCCCGAACCCGAGAATAAGAAAGCAAACTGGAGGTTTCGATGATTAGGGTGAAATCCACACTGGCTGCGCTGGGTGCAGCGTCACTGCTGGGAATCAGCGGGCTGGCGCAAGCGGGGGCGACCCTCGATGCAGTGCAGAAGAAAGGATTCGTGCAGTGCGGCATCAGTGATGGCCTTCCGGGCTTTTCCTACGCCGATGCAAAGGGGCAATACCTGGGGATCGACGTGGATGTCTGTCGCGCGGTGGCCGCGGCCGTGTTCGGTGACGCCAGTAAGGTCAAGTACAGTCCGTTGACCGCCAAGGAGCGCTTCACCGCGCTGCAATCCGGTGAAGTGGACATGCTGTCGCGCAACACCACCTGGACCAGCTCGCGTGATGCGGCGATGGGCCTGAATTTCACCGGCGTGACCTATTACGACGGTCAAGGCTTTCTGGTGAACAAGGAGCTGGGTGTCAAAAGTGCCAAGGAGCTGGATGGCGCGACTGTCTGCATTCAGGCAGGCACGACTACCGAACTCAATCTCTCCGATTATTTCCGCGCCAACAACCTGAAGTACACCCCCATTACCTACGACACCTCGGACGAAAGCGCCAAGTCACTGGAGTCGGGCCGTTGCGACGTGCTCACTTCCGACCAGTCGCAGCTCTACGCCCAGCGTATCAAGCTGGCAAAGCCTGATGACTACGTAGTGCTACCCGAAGTGATATCCAAGGAGCCCCTCGGCCCGGCGGTCCGCCAAGGCGATGAGGAATGGTTCGATATCGTGCGTTGGACCTTGTTCGCCATGCTCAACGCCGAGGAATTGGGAATCACTTCGGCAAACGTCGAAGAAAAGGCCAAGAGCACCAAGAACCCTGACGTCGCCCGCCTGCTGGGTGTGGAGGGGGAATATGGCAAGGATCTGAAGCTGCCGAAGGACTGGGCGGTGCAGATCGTCAAGCAGGTCGGTAACTATGGCGAGATCTTCGATCGAAACGTCGGCGCCGGCAGCGAGCTGAAGATCGAACGTGGCCTCAATGCCCTGTGGAACAACGGCGGCGTGCAGTACGCCCCGCCGGTACGTTGACCAAGCGGGGCCGGCTACACCGGCCCCGTTTTCCAAAGGGAGAAGTGCCGCCGGCGCGCACAACGCGCCGGCGATGCGGTATGAGGACATTCGATGCGAACCATCGACAATCCTAGGCCGGCTGGCGGGTCGTTATTGACCGACCCTCGGGCACGCGCCTGGCTGTTTCAGATTCTGGCTGTAATCACCGTCGTAGCATTCGGCTGGTACCTTTTTCACAATACTCAGACCAATCTTGCCCATCGCGGCATTACCTCCGGCTTCGGCTTCCTCGAGAATGCCGCCGGCTTCGGCATATCCCAGCACCTGATCGACTACAGCGAGAGCGACACTTACGGTCGCGTCTTCTGGGTCGGGCTGCTCAATACGCTGTTGGTCAGCGTCATCGGGATATTTCTAGCAACGGTGATGGGGTTCATCCTCGGCGTGGGACGCCTCTCAAACAACTGGCTGATCCGCCAGCTGGCGACGCTCTACATCGAGATATTTCGCAATATCCCGCCGTTGCTGCTGATCTTCTTCGTCTACTTCGCTGTGATCAGCCCGTTGCCTGGGCCGCGTGACAGCCTGAGCCTATGGGATGCGGTGTTCGTCAACAACCGCGGCGTGCAGATGCCGGCACCCAGCGCCGCCGATGGCTTCTGGTCATTCTGGCTGGCGTTGCTCGTGGCGCTGGTCGCGGTAGTCCTGCTCAACCGCTGGGCTCGGGCGCGGCGGCATGCCACCGGGCAGATGTTTCCGGTGCTCTGGACCAGCCTTGGGGTGTTTCTTGCCATCCCCTGGCTGATGACCTTCATTGCAGGCGTACCTTTCACCTGGGAAGTGCCGGAGTTGCAGCGCTTCAATATCCGCGGCGGCTGGGTGGTGATCCCTGAACTGGTTTCGATCGTCGTGGCGTTGTCGGTGTATACCGCGGCGTTCATCGGCGAAACCGTGCGTTCAGGCATTCAGTCGGTCAGCCATGGCCAGACCGAAGCCGCCGCTTCGCTTGGGTTACGACCTGGCCAGGTATTGCGGCTGGTCATCGTGCCGCAAGCGTTGCGGGTGATCGTGCCGCCGCTGACCAGCCAATACCTGAACCTCGCAAAGAACTCGTCGCTCGCTGCTGCTATCGGTTATCCGGACATGGTGTCGCTGTTCGCCGGCACGGTGCTCAATCAGACCGGGCAGGCCATCGAAACCATGGCCATCACCATGAGTGTCTATCTGGCCATCAGCATCAGCATCTCGCTGCTGATGAACTGGTACAACAAGCGCATTGCGCTGATCGAGCGGTGAGCGCATGACTATCCATACCTTCAAGCCCGACCTGCCGCCGCCAACGATCAGCATCGGTGCGCTCGGCTGGCTACGGGCCAATCTGTTTTCCAGCTGGATCAATACCCTGCTGACGCTGGTAGGCCTATACCTGCTCTGGCTGATTGTGCCGCCGGTACTCGAATGGGCCATCTTCAAGGCCGACTGGACCGGTGAATCCCGCGCCGACTGCAGCCGCGAAGGCGCCTGCTGGGTGTTCATTCAGACCCGGTTCGGCCAGTTCATGTACGGCTTCTATCCGACGGAGCTGCGCTGGCGAGTCGATGCGGCAGCCTGGCTGGCGATCATCGGTGCGGCGCCGCTGTTCCTGCGGCAGATGCCACACAAGTTGCGCTACGGGCTGGGCTATCTGCTGGTTTACCCGCTGCTAGCCTACTGGCTGCTGCATGGTGGCTTTCTCGGCCTGCAGACGGTGCCTACCAGTCAGTGGGGCGGGCTCATGCTGACCGTAGTGATCGCTGCCGTGGGCATTGCCGGTGCTTTGCCGCTGGGCATTCTGCTGGCATTGGGACGGCGCTCGGACATGCCGGCTATTCGCGTGCTCTGCGTGACCTTCATCGAGTTCTGGCGCGGCGTGCCGTTGATCACCGTGCTGTTCATGTCCTCGGTGATGCTGCCGCTGTTCCTGCCCGAAGGCATGAGCCTCGACAAGCTGCTGCGGGCAATGCTGATGGTGGTGTTCTTCGAGGCCGCCTACATCGCCGAGGTGGTACGTGGCGGTCTGCAGGCGATCCCGAAGGGGCAGTACGAGGCGGCGGCGGCCATGGGGCTGGGCTACTGGCGCAGCACGCTGCTGGTGATCCTGCCGCAGGCGCTGAAGCTGGTAATCCCAGGCATCGTCAACACCTTCATTGCCCTGTTCAAGGACACCAGCCTGGTGATCATCATCGGCCTGTTCGACTTCCTCAACAGCATCAAGCGCGCCACCGCGGACCCGGCCTGGCTAGGCATGTCCACCGAGGGCTACGTGTTCGCCGCGCTGGTGTACTGGATGTTCTGTTTCGGCATGTCCCGCTATTCGATGCGCCTGGAGCGCAAGCTGGACACCGGCCACAAGCATTAGGAGTGATATATGAGTGATTCAAACGTGCAGGCCGAGCAGAGCAGCGAGCCGGTCATCCGCATGCAGGGCGTGCACAAATGGTTCAGCCAGTTCCATGTACTCAAGGACATCAACCTCTCCGTGCGCCAAGGTGAGCGCATCGTGCTGTGCGGGCCTTCCGGCTCCGGCAAGTCCACCACCATTCGCTGCCTCAATCGCCTGGAGGAACACCAGCAGGGGCGCATCGTCATCAACGGCGTGGAGCTGACCAGCGACCTCAAGCAGATCGAGGCGATCCGCAGCGAAGTCGGCATGGTGTTCCAGCACTTCAACCTGTTCCCGCATCTGACCGTGTTGCAGAACTGCACCCTGGCGCCGATGTGGGTGCGCAAGCTGCCGCGACGGCAGGCGGAGGAAATCGCCATGCATTATCTGGAGCGCGTGCGCATCCCGGAGCAGGCCAACAAGTTTCCCGGCCAGCTCTCCGGCGGTCAGCAGCAGCGCGTGGCGATCGCCCGTGCGCTGTGCATGAAGCCGAAGATCATGCTGTTCGACGAGCCGACCTCGGCCCTTGACCCGGAAATGGTGAAGGAGGTGCTCGACACCATGGTCAGCCTCGCCGAAAGCGGCATGACCATGCTCTGCGTGACCCATGAGATGGGCTTCGCCCGCACCGTGGCGGATCGGGTGATCTTCATGGACAAGGGCGAGATCGTCGAACAGGCCGAGCCAGAGGTGTTCTTCACCAACCCGGTCAACGACAGGACCAAGCTGTTCCTAAGCCAGATCCTGCACTGATCCAGGCCGGGCCAGGCGCGCCGTCGGAGCACGCGGCGCCTGGCAGTGTTCAGCCTTAGCCTCGGCCGCCGTCATGGGCTAGAATACGCGCCCCGACTGCTCCCCCCTCCGAGGCTGTTCCGACGATGTTGATCCTGCGCGGCGCTCCCGCTCTTTCCGCCTTCCGTCATGGCAAGCTCCTGGTACAACTGACCGACAAGGTCCCCGCCATCAGCGGGCTGTATGCCGAGTTCGCCCATTTCGCCGAGGTTTCCGGCACGCTTGGCGCGGATGAGCAGAACGTACTGACTCGCCTTCTGAAGTACGGTCCCAGTGTGCCGGTGCAGGAACCTGCCGGGCGGCTGTTCCTCGTGGTGCCTCGCTTCGGCACCATTTCGCCCTGGTCGAGCAAGGCCAGCGATATCGCCCATAACTGCGGCCTGGAGAAGGTCCAGCGGCTGGAGCGGGGCATCGCCTATTACGTGCAGGGCGAGTTTTCCGATAGCGATGCACAGCTGATTGCCGCAGCGCTTCACGATCGCATGACACAAATGGTGCTCGATCGTTTCGAAGCAGCCGCCAACCTGTTCAGCCATGCCGAGCCCAAGCCTCTGACTGCCGTGGACATCCTCGGTGGCGGTCGCGCCGCGCTGGAAAAGGCCAACACCGACCTGGGCCTGGCCCTGGCCGAAGACGAAATTGATTATCTGGTCAGTGCCTTCCAGGGCCTCAAGCGCAACCCGCACGACATCGAACTGATGATGTTCGCGCAGGCCAACTCCGAGCACTGCCGCCACAAGATCTTCAACGCCAGCTGGGACATCGACGGCGAGAGCCAGGACAAGTCGCTGTTCGGCATGATCAAGAACACCTACCAGATGCACAGCGAGAACGTGCTGTCCGCTTACAAGGACAACGCGTCGGTCATCGTCGGCCACACCGCAGGGCGTTTCTTCCCCAATCCTGAAACCCGCCAGTACGGCGCGGTGCAGGAGCCGGTGCACATCCTGATGAAGGTGGAAACGCATAACCACCCGACCGCAATTTCGCCGTTCTCGGGTGCTTCCACCGGTTCCGGTGGTGAGATTCGCGACGAGGGCGCCACCGGTCGTGGTGCCAAACCGAAAGCGGGCCTGACCGGTTTCACTGTCTCCAACCTGAACATCCCCGGCTTCGAACAGCCGTGGGAACAGGCCTATGGCAAGCCGGAACGCATCGTCACGCCGTTGGACATCATGATTGAAGGCCCTCTGGGTGGCGCCGCGTTCAACAACGAATTCGGTCGCCCGGCGCTGACCGGTTACTTCCGTACCTTCGAGCAGTCGATCAGCACGCCGCGCGGCGACGAGGTGCGTGGTTATCACAAGCCGATCATGCTCGCCGGTGGCCTGGGCAATATCCGTGAAGATCATGTGCAGAAAGCCGAAATCACCGTTGGCGCCAAGCTGATCGTGCTCGGCGGCCCGGCCATGCTGATCGGCCTGGGCGGCGGCGCCGCCTCTTCGGTCGCGACCGGTGCCAGCTCGGCCGATCTGGATTTCGCCTCGGTACAGCGCGAGAACCCGGAAATGGAACGCCGCTGCCAGGAAGTCATCGACCGCTGCTGGCAGCTGGGCGACGAGAACCCCATCGCCTTCATCCATGACGTCGGTGCCGGTGGCATTTCCAATGCCTTCCCGGAGCTGGTCAACGACGGTGGCCGCGGTGGCCGCTTCGAACTGCGCAACGTGCCCAACGACGAGCCGGGCATGGCCCCGCATGAGATCTGGAGCAACGAGTCCCAGGAGCGTTACGTGCTGGCCGTCAGTGCCGCCGATTTCGAGCGTTTCCAGGCTATCTGCGAACGTGAGCGCTGCCCGTTCGCGGTCGTCGGCGAGGCGACCGAAGAGCCACAGCTGACCGTCACCGACAGCCATTTCGGCAACACTCCGGTGGACATGCCGCTGGAAGTGCTGCTCGGCAAGCCGCCGCGCATGCACCGCAGCGCCAGCCGTGAAGCTGAGCTGGGTGATGACTTCGATGCGGCTGCGGTCGATCTGAGCGAAGCCGTCACCCGCGTGCTGCGTCACCCGGCTGTCGCCAGCAAGAGCTTCTTGATCACCATCGGTGACCGCAGCATTACCGGCCAGGTAGCTCGCGATCAGATGGTCGGCCCTTGGCAGGTGCCGGTCGCCGACTGCGCCGTCACGGCTACCAGCTACGACGTTTACACCGGCGAAGCCATGGCGATGGGCGAGCGTACGCCGCTGGCACTGCTGGATGCCCCGGCGTCGGGCCGCATGGCCATTGGCGAAACGCTGACCAACCTGGCAGCGGCGCGCATCGAGAAGATTTCCGACATCAAGTTGTCCGCCAACTGGATGGCCGCTGCCGGCCATCCGGGTGAAGACGCACGCTTGTACGACACCGTTCGCGCCGTCGGCATGGAGCTGTGCCCGCAGCTGGGCCTGACCATTCCGGTGGGCAAGGACTCGATGTCAATGAAGACCCGTTGGTCGGAGGAGGGCGCCGAGAAAAGCGTGACCTCGCCGATGTCGCTGATCGTTTCCGGCTTCGCCCCGGTCACTGATATCCGCCAGACCCTGACCCCGCAGTTGCGCCTGGACAAGGGCGCAACGGACCTGATCCTGATCGATCTGGGGCGCGGCCAGAACCGCATGGGTGCTTCGATTCTTGCGCAGGTGTACGGTCAGCTTGGTCGCCAGGCACCCGACGTCGATGATGCCGAAGACCTGCAGGCGTTCTTCGCCGTGGTTCAGGGGCTGAGCGCCGACGGTCTGCTACTGGCCTACCACGACCGTTCCGACGGTGGTCTGCTGACCACTGTGCTGGAAATGGCGTTTGCCGGTCACTGTGGCCTGAGTCTGAATCTCGATGGCCTGCTGGAGAGTGCCGCAGATGTCGCACCGATGCTCTTCAACGAGGAGCTTGGTGCGGTGATTCAGGTGCGTCAGGACGACACCGAGATCGTGCTGGCACAGTTCAGCGCAGCCGGTCTGGGTGACTGTGTCGCGGTCATCGGTCAGCCGGTCAACAATGGCCATGTGTCGATCAAGCACGGCGAGAACGAAGTCTTCGCCGGTGAGCGCCGCCTGCTGCAGCGCCAGTGGGCAGAAACCAGCTATCAGATCCAGCGTCTGCGCGATAACGCCGAGTGTGCCGATCAGGAGTTCGACGCGCTGCTCGAGGAGGACAACCCTGGTCTGAGCGCCAAGCTCAGCTTCGACGTGAACGAGGACATCGCGGCGCCCTACATCAAGCGTGGCGTTCGTCCACAGATTGCGGTGCTGCGCGAGCAGGGCGTCAATGGCCAGGTGGAGATGGCGGCGGCGTTCGACCGCGCCGGTTTCGCCGCGGTCGACGTGCACATGAGCGATATCCTTTCCGGGCGTGTCAGCCTTGAGCAGTTCAAGGGCCTGGTGGCCTGCGGTGGCTTCTCCTACGGCGACGTGCTCGGCGCCGGTGAAGGCTGGGCCAAGTCGATCCTGTTCAATGCGCGTGCACGGGATGGCTTCCAGGCCTTCTTCGAGCGCAAGGACAGCTTCGCTCTCGGCGTGTGCAATGGTTGCCAGATGATGAGCAACCTGCACGAGCTGATCCCGGGCACCGAGAATTGGCCGCACTTCGTGCGTAACCGCTCGGAGCAGTTTGAAGCGCGGGTGGCGATGGTTCAGATTCAGGATTCGCCATCGATCTTCCTGCAGGGCATGGCCGGCTCCCGTCTGCCGATCGCCATCGCCCACGGCGAAGGCCATGCGGAGTTCGAGAGCGAAGAGGCCATGCTGCAGGCAGATCTTTCCGGCACCGTGGCGCTGCGTTTCGTGGATAACCACGGCAAGGTCACCGAGCGTTACCCGGCCAACCCGAACGGCTCGCCGCGCGGTATCACCGGTCTCAGCAGTCGCGATGGCCGCGTGACCATCATGATGCCGCACCCGGAGCGGGTGTTCCGCGCCGTGACCAACTCCTGGCGCCCTGACGAGTGGCAGGAAGACGGCGGCTGGATGCGCATGTTCCGCAACGCGCGGGTCTGGGTCGACTGACCGACCGGGTCAATCTGGCCATTCCCGAGGAGCCCGTCGATAGCATATCGGCGGGCTTTTTCATTTGTGACAAAGGTCTATGAACCGGCAGCGCAAAGCGTCGTCTGAGCTATGACGCGCCGCACTATTCGGTGCGCACACGGGTGGCAGAATGCCAGTTCGCTCGGCCGGTGGAGGTCGGGCTCATCTGCACGGAGAGGTCGATGTACAAGCTGTGTTTCTATGTTCCAGACAGTCATCTGGAAGCGGTCAAGAAAGCAGTGTTCGCCGCCGGCGCTGGCCGCATAGGCGCATATGACAGTTGCTGCTGGCAGGTGCTGGGGCAGGGGCAGTACCGCCCGTTGGACGGTAGCCAGCCTTTTATCGGGCAAACCGGGCAGGTGCAGCACGTTCCCGAGTGGAAGGTCGAATTGGTTGTGGCGGACGAGCTGATTCACGACAGCGTGAAGGCATTGAAGAAGGCCCATCCGTATGAAACGCCTGCGTTCGACGTCTGGCGTTTGTCCGACATGCAGTTCTAGCCTAACGGGTCGGGGCAGTCCTGGCGGTTGCGGCGCCCCGGCATTAATTCCTGGCGTTACGGGCGAATCTCGATCAGCGTGCCATCCTTCACCAGCGCCCAGATCTCGCGCATGTCGCTGTTGCTCAGCGCGATGCAGCCCTCGGTCCAGTCCAGGGTGTGGAAGAACCACTCCGGATACTCCTCATCCAGTGGTGTGCCGTGCAGCATGATCATGCTTCCAGGCGCTACGCCTTCCTGCTGTGCGCGGGCCAGGTCACGCGCGTTGGGGTAGGAGATGTGCATCGACAGGTTGTATTTGTCGCTGGTCTTGCGCCAGTCGATCCAGTAGAAGCCTTCCGGCGTGCGCTTGTCGCCTTCGCGCAACTTTGCGCCGTCGGGTTGTTTGCCCAGCGAAACGCGATAGCTCTTGAGTGTCTGGCCAGCGCTGACCAGATGGAGTTTGCGTTCCGACTTGATTACCAGCACTTTGTCGATGGGTGAACCGCCCAGGCTGGGCGTCGCATTGGCGTGGCAGAACGCGGTAAAGGTGAGGCAGAGCAGGGCGAGCAGCCAGCGCATCGAGGCTTTCCTTCGAACTTCATCAGACCTGTATGTGCCAGCCGGTCCGGCAGACACTTCAGTCTGCGCGGGCGTGGCCCTGCTGGCGGTTGCGATAGCTTGTCACGGCCTCGTTGCGCACCGGGAAGGTCTGCTGCACCCGGTCGGCGAAGAAGCATTCTAGGGTACGGCCGATGGTCGGAAAAGCCAGCTCGGACCAAGGGATGTCTTGCTGATGAAAGAGCTTCACTTCCAGGCTTTCGTCTCCGGCACAGAAGTCCAGATCGACGAGCTCAGCGCGGAAGAACATGTAGACCTGATTGATATGTGGCAGGTCGAACAGGGTATACAGCTGCAGGTCACGCACTCTGGCGCAGGCCTCTTCGAGTGTTTCGCGCTCTGCGGCCTGCTGCATGGTTTCGCCGTTCTCCATGAAGCCGGCCGGCAGGGTCCAATAGCCCCGGCGCGGTTCGATCGCACGCCGACAGAGCAGCACGCGATCATCCCAGACGGGTACGCAGCCGGCGACGATTCTCGGGTTCTGATAGTGCACCGTTTGGCAGCTGTCGCAGACAAAGCGCGGCCGGTTGTCGCCGTCCGGTACGCGGACCAGCACCGGGTCGCCGCACTGGTTGCAGTATTTCATGGGTGCCTTCCTGATTGCTCCGGGAAATAGTGGGCTGTTCACACGGATTCGGCAAGGCAGCCTCTGCGCCGTTCGGGGTAGCTCTGACCCGCCTGGTTCGCAGTTGTAACATCGATATCGCTTCGAGGCGTTGGAGCTTCTCGTTTGGCGCTCTCCGGGCCTTGGGCGGCTCCGCCTTTCATGCCATGATGCCGGTCAAAGACGAAACGAGAAAATACATGCTGGACACAATACTCCACCGGGTGCGCGCTCATTCCCCGCATCTTCTGGAGCCGGAAGGCCGGCTGCCCGAGGCGGCCGTGTTGATGCCAATCACCCGCAGCGAGTCTCCGGAGCTGGTGCTGACGCTCCGCGCCGCCGGTCTTTCCACCCATGGTGGAGAAGTGGCGTTCCCCGGCGGTCGACGCGATCCGGAAGACCGCGATCTACTGCACACCGCGCTGCGTGAGGCCGAGGAAGAGGTAGGCCTGGCGCCAGGCATGGTCGAGGTCGTCGGCCCGCTCAGCAGCCTGGTGTCGGTGCATGGAATCCACGTCACGCCTTATGTCGGTCTGGTTCCGGACTATGTCGAGTACCGCGCCAACGATGCCGAAATCGCCTCCGTGTTCTCTGTGCCGCTGGAATTCTTCTGCGAGGATCCGCGCGAGGTCACGCACCGCATCGATTACCAGGGACAGAGCTGGTACATCCCGTCCTACCGCTATGGCGAATACCAGATTTGGGGCCTGACCGCGATCATGATCGTCGAGCTGGTCAATGTCATATACGACGCCGGCATCGAAATGCGCCGCGCGCCTGCCGCATTCATCGATCTGTCCGGGCGGCGCGAGCCCTGAGCTGCACCGTCGCAGGGTCGAGCGGCATTCCTGTGGCCTGAGTACAACTGACAAGAAGAGGTGTGTCGTGAAATACCGTCTGGGAGAGTCGCGGGTCGAAGCGCATCCGCAAAGCTGGGTAGCCCCCAATGCCACGCTGGTCGGCAAGATCAGGCTGGATGCTGGTGCAAGCGTCTGGTTTGGCGCCGTTCTGCGTGGTGACAACGAGTTGATCCACATCGGTGAGAACAGCAACGTGCAAGACGGCAGCGTGATGCACACCGATATGGGGCATCCGTTGACCCTGGGTACCGGCGTCACGGTTGGCCACAACGCCATGTTGCACGGTTGCACGGTCGGTGATTACAGCCTGATCGGCATCAACGCGGTGGTGCTTAACGGCGCGAAGATCGGCAAGCACTGCATCATTGGCGCCAACACCCTGATCGCCGAGGGCAAGGAAATTCCCGATGGCTCACTAGTTTTCGGCTCGCCGGGCAAAGTGGTGCGTGAGCTGAGCGATGAGCAGAAGAAGATGCTCGAAGCCAGCGCCGCTCACTATGTGCATAACGCTCAGCGCTACGCGCGTGAGCTGGAGCGCGATGAGTGAACACCCAGGAAAAGCCGGTCGCATCGCCCTGCGTCAGTCTCTGCGCTCTGGATGAGGGCGACCTGTGCGTCGGTTGCCAGCGCAGCGCGGATGAGATCCGGCGCTGGGGGTTGATGGACAACGAGGAGCGGCGCGAGGTGCTTCAACGCTGCAGCGAGCGACTTCGCCTCAGTGGCCAGCTGATGTAGGCGCGTGCCGGGTTCGTTTGTATTTCCAGAGTCGCGAGGATTCCATGCCAAGAATAGGTACACCATTGTCTTCCAGCGCTACGCGCGTCCTGCTCTGTGGCTGCGGCGAGCTTGGCAAGGAGCTGGTTATTGAGCTGCAGCGGCTCGGCGTGGAAGTCATAGCGGTCGACCGCTACGCCAATGCACCAGCCATGCAGGTTGCGCACCGCAGCCACGTGGTCGACATGCTCGACGGTGCTGCGCTGCGAGCGGTGATCGAGCAGGAGCGACCGCATTACATCGTGCCGGAGATCGAGGCCATCGCCACCGCTACCCTGGTCGAGCTGGAGGGCGAAGGCTACACCGTGATACCCACGGCCCGGGCCGCGCAGCTGACGATGAATCGCGAAGGCATTCGCCGTCTGGCCGCAGAGGAGTTGGGCTTGCCGACTTCACCCTATCGCTTCGCGGATTCGCTGGAAGAGTGTCGCTCGGCGGCGATGGCGCTGGGCTTTCCCTGTCTGGTCAAGCCGGTGATGAGCTCGTCCGGCAAGGGGCAGTCGGTGTTGCGCAGCGAAGCCGATATCGATGTCGCCTGGGATTATGCGCAGGCCGGTGGTCGCGCAGGTCGCGGGCGAGTCATCGTCGAAGGCTTTATCGGCTTCGATTACGAAATCACCTTGCTGACGGTGCGCCACACGGGTGGCACGAGCTTCTGCGAGCCGGTCGGCCATCGCCAGGAGAAGGGCGACTATCAGGAGTCGTGGCAGCCGCAGCCGATGGCGCCGGCGGCGATGGCCGAGGCGAAGCGCATCGCACTGGCGGTCACTGAGGCGCTTGGTGGGCGGGGCGTCTTTGGCGTCGAGTTGTTCGTCAAGGGCGATCAGGTCTGGTTCTGCGAAATCTCCCCGCGTCCTCACGATACTGGCCTTGTGACACTGGTTTCGCAGGACCTGTCCGAGTTCGCGCTGCATGCGCGGGCCATTCTTGGCCTGCCGATTCCGAGCATCCGCGAGATGGGCGCGGCGGCTTCAGCGGTGATTCTGGTAGAAGGTGAATCCACCGAAGTGAGCTTCGGCAATCTCGCTGCTGCGCTTGCAGAGCCGGATACCGCGCTGCGTCTGTTCGGCAAGCCCGGTGTAAGCGGCCAACGGCGCATGGGGGTCGCGCTGGCGCGGGACGTATCCATCGATGCGGCGAGAGAAAAGGCGTTGCGTGCAGCTGCTGCGGTGAAAGTGGAGCTGTGAGGCTGGCGGGCCGGCTTGCTGCCGCCCCGATTACTCGGGTTGCTGCTCGTCTGAGGATGTGTCGTCGATGGTCCAGGCTCGTACGCTTTTCACGCGGTTATCGGCCGCTTGCAGGATTTCCAGCCGGTAGTTGCCGATCTGCAAACAGATGCCGCTATCCGGCATGTGCTCAAGGGCCTCGGTGATGAGGCCGTTGAGCGTCTTGGGGCCGTCGCAAGGCAACTTCCAGCCGAGGGCCCGGTTTACCTCGCGAATGTAGGCGGCGCCATCGATCACCAGCGTGCCGTCGTCCTGCGGGTGAATATCCGGGCTGCGCAATACGTCCTGATTGCTGAACTCGCCGACGATCTCTTCGAGGATGTCCTCGAGCGTGACGATGCCGCGGACGTCGCCGTATTCGTCGACCACGATGCCGATCCGTCGCTTCTGCTTCTGGAAGTTCAGCAGCTGGGTGGACAGCGGAGTATTTTCCGGTACGAAATAGGGTTCGTTACAGGCTTCGAGCAGGCTTTCCTTGGTTAGCTGGTCATGACTGAGCAGGCGGGCAATCTGTCGCATATGGACGATGCCCTCGATCTGGTTGATGTCGTTGCGAAACACCGGCAGGCGAGTATGTGGCGTGGTGCGCAGCTGAACGATGATCGATTCCAGATCGTCATCGAGATCGATCCCGGTAACCTCGTTGCGCGGAATCATGATGTCGTCGACAGTGACCCGCTCCAGGTCGAGAATGCCGAGCAGCATGCTCTGGCGATTCAGCGGCAGGTCGGTGCCGGATTCGCGTACGACGCTGCGCAGCTCCTCGGTGGACAGGCTGTCGTTGCCCTTGTTGGACAGGTCGACGCCAAGCAGCTTGAGCAGTCCGTTGCTTACCCAGCCGAGCATGGCAACCAGAGGATAAAGCACCTTCTGCAGCAGCTTCAGCGGCAGGCTGACCGGGTAGGCGACAATCTCCGGGCGTAGTGCGGCCAGGGTTTTCGGCGTGATTTCGCCGAAGATCAGCAAGATGATGGTCAGGCCGATGGTGGCAATCGCGATCCCTGCCTCGCCCCATAGCTGCATCGCGAGCACGGTAGCGATGGATGAGGCCAGGATGTTGACGAAGTTGTTGCCAACCAGAATGGTGCCCAGCAGGCGGTCAGGATGGGCCAGCAGTTCGCTGGCGCGCTGCGCGCCTCGATGCCCTTCCTTGGCCTGATGCCTGAGGCGGTAGCGGTTGAGGCTGAGCATGCCGGTTTCGGAGCTGGAGAAGAACGCCGAGCACAGCAGCAGAAAGACCAGCAGTCCGACCAGAAAGCCGGGGTGTAGATTTTCCACGGGTTAGCCTGTTTGCGTCAGATGTGCAGGATGAATTCGCGGACGAGCTTGCTGCCGAAATACGCCAGCATCAGCAGGCAGAAACCGACCAGTGTCCAGCGGATGGCCTTGTAGCCACGCCAGCCAAGCTGGTGGCGCCCCCACAGCAGCAGGCCGAAGACGATCCAGGCAACCACCGAAAGGAGTGTCTTGTGGACCAGGTGCTGCGCAAAAAGGTCATCAAGAAACAGCCAGCCGGAAAGCAGTGAGGCGGACAGAAGCAGCCAACCTGCCCAGAGAAAGCCGAACAACAGGCTTTCCATCGTCTGCAGAGGCGGGAAGTTGCGGATCAGGCCCGAGGGATGCTTGTGCTTGAGGTGGTGATCCTGCAGCAGCAGCAACAAGGCCTGGAAGACCGCAATGGTCAGCATGCCGTAGGCCAGGATCGACAGCAGGATATGCGCGAGTATGCCCGGCTCCTCGGCAATCGCAGGTGCAGTGCCGGATGGGGCGAACTGGGCGAAGAGTACCGTCAGGCAGCCCAGTGGAAAGAGCAGCAGCAGCAGGTTTTCCACTGGCATCCGATGCAGCGCCAGTAGTATCAGCAGGATGACAGCAGCGGCAATCAGGCTTGAGGCGGTGAAGAAGTCCAAGTGCAGGCCGCTTGGTGATATCAGCTGGATGAAAAGGCTGATCCCATGGGCAAGCAGAGCGAGCAGTCCGACTGTCAGCAGCAGACGTCTGTCCGGCACGGCGCGTTGTGCCAGACGCAAACTGTGATAACCCGTGGCGCCGGCATACAGAGCCGCGGCGGCAAGGCTGGGTAGCAGAGGGTGCATAAGTTCCGGTAACGGGCTCGAAAGGTCGTGAGTGTGGCACAAAGACCCGAGGCGCAAAAGCGGTGGCCGGGTTACGGATCGTCACGGCGTGCGATGCGCCGCATGCTGCGCCATCCATCCCTGGCTTTGGGTCGCGCGGCGGCTGGCGCGGCCAGGTAAATACGAAAAGCCGTGCAGTCGGGGTACCGGCCGGACGCCCGCACCTTCTATAATCTCGCCCTTCAGCACCCCAGCGTGGAATGGCTCATGTTCGAAAACCTAACCGACCGCCTCTCACAAACGCTTCGCCACGTCACCGGCAAGGCGAAGCTGACCGAGGACAACATCAAGGACACGCTGCGTGAAGTGCGGATGGCGCTGCTCGAGGCCGATGTCGCACTGCCGGTGGTCAAGGAGTTCGTCAATCGGGTCAAGGAGCGCGCTGTTGGCACCGAGGTCTCGAAGAGCCTGACTCCGGGTCAGGCGTTCGTGAAGATCGTTCGCGCAGAGCTGGAAGAGTTGATGGGCGCGGCCAACGAGGACCTGGCGCTTCAGGTCACTCCGCCGGCCGTGGTGCTGATGGCTGGCCTGCAGGGGGCGGGAAAGACCACCACCGTGGGGAAGCTGGCGCGCTTCCTCAAGGAGCGCAAGAAGAAGAGCGTGCTGGTGGTTTCGGCTGACGTCTATCGTCCGGCTGCGATCAAGCAGCTCGAAACCCTGGCCGGCGAAGTGGGTGTGACCTTCTTCCCTTCCGATATCAGCCAGAAGCCGGTGGAGATCGCCCAGGCGGCCATCCGTGAAGCCAAGCTCAAGTTCATTGACGTGGTGCTGGTGGATACTGCCGGTCGTCTGGCCGTTGATTCCGAGATGATGGCCGAGATCCAGGCTGTACACGCCGCGATCAATCCTGCCGAAACGCTGTTCGTGGTCGATGCCATGACGGGCCAGGACGCGGCAAACACCGCCAAGGCGTTCGGCGAAGCACTGCCGCTGACCGGTGTGGTGTTGACCAAGGTGGATGGCGATGCGCGTGGTGGTGCCGCGCTTTCGGTGCGGCACGTGACCGGGAAGCCGATCAAGTTCCTCGGCATGGGCGAGAAGAGTGATGCCCTTGAACCTTTCCATCCGGATCGTATCGCCTCGCGCATCCTCGGCATGGGCGATGTGCTCAGCCTTATCGAGCAGGCCGAGCAGACCCTTGATCGCGAGAAGGCCGAGAAGCTCACCAAGAAGCTCAAGAAGGGCAAAGGGTTCGATCTCGAGGACTTCCGCGATCAGCTGCAGCAGATGAAGAACATGGGCGGCCTCGGTGGCTTGATGGACAAGCTGCCATCGATCGGTGGCGTCAACCTGTCGCAGATGGGGCATGCTCAGGGCGCAGCGGAGAAGCAGTTCATGCAGATGGAGGCGATCATCAACTCGATGACGCCTGCCGAGCGACGCAATCCTGACATCATCAGTGGATCGCGCAAGCGCCGTATCGCCATGGGGTCAGGTACCCAGGTGCAGGATATCGGCCGGCTGATCAAGCAGCACAAGCAGATGCAGAAGATGATGAAAAAAGTCACCGGCAAGGGTGGCATGACCAAGATGATGCGCGGCATGGGCGGCATGTTCCCAGGCGGCGGCATGCCGAAGTTCTAGAGAGTGTCTTGTCGCGGCGCTGAGCCGCGACGTAATGCGGTTGCAGCCTGATGCCGGGTATCGCCTAGCTCCGGCTGAGACCTTTAGTAAAAGAGTTTGCAAAATCCCCGGCATTCCTTAAAATGTGCGGCCTTTCGGGCCTAGGCCCATTTTAAGTGTGTGCCTTAAGTAAGTTAGCACCGACTACAGGAACGATGTTCACATGGTAACTATTCGTCTCGCCCGTGGCGGCTCCAAGAAGCGCCCTTTCTACCACCTGACCGTGACCAACAGCCGCAACCCGCGTGATGGTCGCTTCGTCGAGCGCATCGGTTTCTTCAACCCGATCGCCACTGGTGCGGAAGTGAAGCTTTCTGTAAACCAGGAGCGCGCTACTTACTGGCTGAGCCAGGGCGCACAGCCGTCTGAGCGCGTTGCTCAGCTGCTGAAGGAAGCTGCCAAGGCCGCTGCCTGAATCTCATGAACGCAACGTCTGCTCCGGTCGATGACCTGGTTGTCATCGGCAAGATCGTTTCGGTGCATGGCGTACGCGGTGATGTAAAGGTCTATTCCTTTACTGATCCGATCGACAACCTGCTGGGCTATCGACGCTGGACGCTGAGGCGAGGCGACGAGGTGAAGCAGGTCGAGTTGGTCAAGGGGCGCCTCCAGGGGAAGATCCTGGTGGCAACGCTGAGTGGGTTGGATGATCGCGAAGTTGCGCGTACCTACGCCGATTTCGAGATATGCATCCCGCGTAGCGAACTGCCCGCCTTGGACGACGGTGAGTACTACTGGTATCAGCTTCAGGGCTTGAAGGTCATCAATCAGGCTGGGCAGTTGCTTGGTCAGATCGATCACCTGCTTGAAACCGGAGCCAACGACGTGATGGTCGTGAAGCCTTGTGCTGAAAGCCTGGACGATCGCGAGCGTCTGCTGCCTTACACCGATCAATGCGTGTTGAAGATCGATCTGGTAGCGGGCGAGATGCAGGTCGATTGGGACGCGGATTTCTGAACGGCATGTCCGCTTTGCGCGTCGAGGTCATCAGCCTTTTCCCGGATATGTTCGCAGCGATATGTGACTACGGGATTACCAGTCGTGCCGTGAAGCAGGGGTTGTTGCAGTTGAGCTGCTGGAACCCCAGAAGCTACACCGAAGACCGCCACCAAACAGTGGACGACCGCCCATTCGGCGGTGGCCCCGGCATGGTGATGAAGATCAAGCCGCTCGAGCTTGCCTTGGCTGACGCCAAACAGGCTGCGGGTGAGGCGGCGAAGGTGATCTACCTCTCGCCGCAGGGGCGCCAGCTGAAACAGGCTGATGTCCGCGAGATGGCAAAAGAGGATGCGCTTATCCTGATTGCCGGTCGCTACGAAGGTATTGATGAGCGCTTCATCGAAGCGCATGTCGATGAGGAATGGTCGATTGGTGATTACGTGTTGTCCGGTGGCGAGTTGCCGGCAATGGTGCTGATCGACGCCGTGACGAGGCTGCTTCCGGGCGCCCTTGGTCATGCTGGTTCCGCCGAGGAGGATTCGTTCACCGACGGCCTGCTCGACTGTCCGCACTACACGCGTCCTGAGGTGTATGCGGGTAAATGTGTTCCTGATGTGCTGCTCAGCGGCAACCACGAACACATCCGACGCTGGCGCTTGCAGCAGTCCCTTGGAAGGACCTGGGAGCGACGCGCCGATCTTCTGGATAGCCGCTCGCTTTCTGGAGAAGAACAGAAGCTGCTGGCGGAATACATCCGCCAGCGGGACGATAGTTAACGTATCGATGGCAACCCACAGGGTTGACCTTAGGAGCACAGCATGACCAACAAGATCATTCAGCAGCTCGAAGCCGAGCAGATGAACAAAGAAATCCCGCCGTTCGCACCGGGCGACACCGTTATCGTTCAGGTGAAGGTGAAGGAAGGCGAGCGTCAGCGTCTGCAGGCCTTCGAAGGCGTCGTGATTGGCAAGCGCAACCGCGGTCTGAACAGTGCTTTCACCGTTCGCAAGATCTCCAACGGTGTAGGCGTCGAGCGTACTTTCCAGAGCTACAGCCCGATGGTCGACAGCATCAGCGTCAAGCGTCGCGGTGACGTGCGCAAGGCCAAGCTGTACTACCTCCGCGCGCTGTCCGGCAAGGCCGCCCGCATCAAGGAAAAGCTGGTCTAAGACCGCGGTTCCGCAAAAAAGCAGCCCTCGGGCTGCTTTTTTCGTTTCTAGGGCCTGCTGATTCCGGCGGAGCGAGACTGGTGCCTGCGATTGGGGCGGCGATCGGATGAAGAGATTCCGATTCGTTTGCGCTCTGGCCGCATCGGGACGCCTGTGGAAAACTGTTGTACCCCTTCTGATTGAAGCTGTCATGCCTGCACTCGACGACCCCGTCATCGACCGTTACCTCGATGCGCTCTGGCTGGAAAAAGGGCTGGCGGACAATAGCCGCGAGGCCTACCGCAGCGACCTCGCATTGTTCAACGGCTGGCTGGAGGAGCGAGGCGTTCGACTTGCCACCGCCGGGCGCGAGATCATTCTCGATCACCTCGCATGGCGTCTGAACAATGGTTACAAGGCGCGCTCCACGGCGCGCTTTCTGTCAGGCTTACGGGGCTTTTATCGCTACCTGTTACGCGAGGGCGAGATCGCCGTCGATCCGACCTTGCGCGTGGATCTGCCACGGCTTGGACGTCCCTTGCCGAAAGCGCTGTCCGAAGCCGATGTAGAGGCATTGCTGACGGCGCCAGATATTGGAGAGCCGTTAGGTCTGCGTGATCGCGCCATGCTCGAGGTGCTTTATGCCTGCGGGTTGCGGGTTACCGAGTTGATCAGCCTGACGCTCGAGCAGGTCAGCATGCGCCAGGGCGTCGTGCGAACGTTCGGCAAAGGCAATAAAGAGCGTCTTGTGCCGCTTGGCGATGAAGCTTTGCACTGGCTGGAGCGTTATCAGCGCGATGGTCGTGAACTCTTGCTCTCGGGCAAGGCCAGTGATGTGCTGTTTCCCAGTCAGCGCGGTGGCCAGATGACACGCCAGACCTTCTGGCACCGGATCAAGCTGCACGCGAAGGTCGCCGGTGTCGCCGCATCGATTTCACCGCATACCTTGCGCCACGCTTTCGCCACGCACTTGCTCAACCATGGCGCGGATCTGCGCACCGTGCAGATGTTGCTTGGTCACAGCGACCTGTCGACCACTCAGATCTACACCCACATTGCGCGAGCGCGGTTGCAGGAGTTGCATGCGGCGCACCATCCGCGCGGCTAGGGCAGAACGCCGGCGCTGGTAGGCCGTGGTCTCGGCGGCGGCCCAGAGAAGCAGCTAGCAGTTTGTACGGCATGGCTATGATAGGCTTTGCGCCTTTCCCGATTGTCGCTGCCAGGAGTTTCCATGGGCGTGATTCGTATGTTCGCTGCCGCCGTTGCAGGTCTGGCCAGCGTTGTTGTAATGGCCGCCGATCCGGATCAGGCGATTCGCCAGTCTTTGCAGAAGATCCAGCCGGACATGCCCATCGAGGCTATTGCCGAGAGCCCGATGCCCGGGGTTTATCAGGTTCAGCTGGAGGGCGGGCGGCAGCTGTATGCCAGCGCTGATGGGCAGTTCGTCATCCAGGGCTATCTCTACCAGTTCAAGGATGGTCAGGCCGTCAACCTGACCGAGCAAGCTCAAAGCAAGTCGGTGGCCAAGCAGATCAACTCGATCCCGGCCAGCGAGATGGTGGTGTTCGCGCCCAAGGAACCCAAGACCCATATCACCGTATTTACCGATACTGACTGTGGCTACTGCCAGAAGCTGCACAGCGAGGTTTCGCAGTTGAACCGCCTCGGCGTTGAGGTTCGCTATGTCGCGTTTCCGCGGCAGGGCATGGGTAGTCATGGGGCCAATACCCTGACCAGCGTGTGGTGCGCCAAGGATCGCCAGGACGCCATGAACAAGGCCAAGGCGCGTGAAGATCTGCCCACAGCCAGCTGCGAGACGCCTATCGAAAAGCAGTATCAGCTTGGCCAGATGATCGGCGTACAGGGCACGCCTGCCATCATTCTCGCCAACGGTCAGATGATTCCCGGCTATCAGCCGGCCGCCCAATTAGCAGAAGTTGCGCTCGCTGCCGAGTAATGCGTTGAGGCCATTGGTCCGATTCATTCGGGCTGATTGCCGATAGTGGAACTGGCTGGCCTGATGCGTTCAAAACCCTAAGGGTCTGAATGAGGAGGGTCGTGATGAAGCTCGAAGGTTCCTGTCACTGTCAGGCTGTGCGGTTCAGCCTAGAATCCGCGCAGCCGTATCCTTTCATGCGCTGCTACTGCTCGATCTGTCGCAAGACAGCGGGTGGCGGCGGCTACGCGATCAATCTTGGTGGTGACTATCGAAGCCTGCAGGTCGAGGGGCGGGAGCAGCTTGGCGTCTACCAGGCACATATCACCGATGCCGAGACTGGCGAGGTGAAGATCAGTGATGGTCGCCGCCACTTCTGTCGACACTGCGCCAGTGCGTTGTGGTTGTGGGATCCGAACTGGCCCGAACTGGTGCATCCCTTTGCATCGGCGATCGACACCGATCTGCCCATCCCGCCGGAGCACACGCATCTGATGCTCGACTCCAAGGCCAGTTGGGTAGAGCCGCAAGTACAGGGACATGATCGCTGTTTTGCCGAATACCCGGATGAGTCGCTCGCGCAATGGCATCAGCGGTTGAAACTTGACGATGGGGCGCGCCCGCCGCAAGGCGAGGCTGATTGACTAAAAGCTGCTCCCTTCGTAATGTGCGACTCTTTGTGCGACACGTTGAACGTGTCGTGCTTGGTTTGGTTAACTGCACCATGGCTCCAAACCCTTTGTTTCAGGGGGTTAATGCTTAAAACAGCAGCTAATGTACCCGGCTCAGCCTGGTAATCCTAC
>NZ_DAMCPO010000016.1:0-114824 GCF_032106285.1 Stutzerimonas kunmingensis | reverse complement strand
GCCGAGCTGAGTGCTCCTCCTGCCTTGATAGAGGTGGGGTTTATGGAGCGCTTACTTCGTATCGATGGCGGTGCGGCGATGCACTCACTCGCCTCCACCGTGCCAACGCTACGCGGCGGTGCGTTCGGCCAGGCGCTGGGCATGAGCATGGCCTTCACCTATTACAACCCGCTCAAGTTCCGTCGCTTCGCCGAGCAGGTGCTGGGCGAGCGCTACGAGCAGGACCGCGCGCAGTTGCGCCACGACTTCAAGCAGGTGCTCGACCGTCTGCTCGGCACCGCCTACAACGACTGGCACCGCGGGCTCTACCCTACCGAAGAAGGCTTCGGCCGTACCGATGCGTTCGGTCGCATCGCCAACAGCGTGTTCGGCGACGCCATCGATCCGGCGAATTACCGCGTGGCCAACGCGCCGGTGAGCTACCCGCATCTGTGGGATATCTGGAAGTTCGACTGGGTGCAGTGGAACGGCTCGGCCATGCAGCCGATGGCGCGCAATATCGGCGAGGCGCTGGGTGTTGGCGCCACGCTGCGGCTGCTGCATGAGAACGGCCAGCCCGTCGCCGAAGCCGAGCGCTACGCATCGGGCGTTCGCGTACGCGACCTGCACAGGCTGGAAACCACCCTCATGCAGCTGGCCCCGCCCCGCTGGCCCGAAGACGTGCTGGGCGCGATCGATCTCACGCAGGCCAGCCTCGGTCGCGCGCTGTACAAGGAAAACTGCGCGCATTGCCACGACGCCAGGCCCAAGCCGGTCGACAAGCGTTTCGCTGCCGAACGCGACCCGGAGTGGCGCATGAAGGTGATCCCCACCTCCTTCGTCGGTACCGATCCGACCACGGCCGACAATATCGCCGACCACCGCTTCGACCTGACCCGCCTGGGCTGGACCCAGGACGAGCTGGATCGTCTGGATGTGCAGCTGTATGGCGCGCCAGCCGGCCCGCTCGATCTCGCCAGCCTGTCCAGCGCCAAGGGGCTGGCCTATATCACCGCCTATGTCGAAGAGCGCGCCTACCGTGACGCCGGCATCGACGAGGTCGAGCGCGCGGAATTCGACGGCTTCGGCCTGCCGATCGGCGTGCAGGAACTGCGCGGCTACAAGGCACGTCCGCTGGACGGCATCTGGGCGACGCCGCCGTTCCTGCACAACGGCTCGGTCCCCACTCTGTTCCAGCTGCTGTCGCCGGTCGCCGAACGGCAGAAGCAGTTCTGGGTGGGTAGTCGCGAATACGATCCGCAGCACGTAGGTATCCGCACCGAGCGCTTCGACGGCGGCTTTCTGCTGGATACCGCGATCACCGGCAACAGCAACCGCGGCCATGAATTCCGCGCCGGCTGCCGTGGCAACGGCGTGATCGGCCGGGCACTGGCACCGCACGAGCGCTGGGCGCTGGTCGAGTACCTCAAGGTGCTCGGCGACCCCCGCTTCGAACCGCGCCTCGAGGAATTGCCGGCGCCCCCCCACAACCCCGGCCCAAGCTGCCCCTGACCTGCCGCCGCACAAGGATCTGTTTCATGCTGACAAGACTCTGGCTCTGGATCGGTCGCCTGCTGGGCCGGCTGCTGCTCGCCGTCACCGCCGTGGGCCTGGCAGGCTGGGCGATTGCCGCCGTCCACTTTCACCTCACCCATCGTGGCCCCGTCTCCAGCGAAGAAGTCATCGCGCCGAGCGAAGCGGCCGACACCCAGGCGATCATCGCCGACGCCATTGCCGTGGTGGAGCAGCACAGCGAGAACACCCGTGTGCTGCGCGACGCCCATGCCAAGGCCCACGGCTGCGTGCGCGCCGAGGTCAGCGTGCGCGCTGACCTGGAGCCGACGCTGCGCCAGGGCGTTTTCAGCGAACCGGGCAAGACCTGGCAGGCCTGGGTGCGACTGTCCAACGGCAACGCCTATCCGCAGTTCGACCGCATCCGGGACGCGCGCGGTATGGCGATCAAGCTGCTCGACGTGCCGGGGGAAAAGCTCAGCCGCGACCCGCGCCACGCCAGTGAACAGGACTTCGTGATGTTCAACCACCCGGTGTTCTTCGTCCGCGACGTTGCCGAATACCGCAGCAACTTCGCCGCCCAGGCGCAGGGCAAGAAGGCGCTGGCGTTCTTCCCTAGCGTTGATCCGCGCAGCTGGGAGCTGCGCCACCTGTTCATCGCGTTGCAGACCCTGGCGCCTGCGCCGCAAAGCCCGGTTGCCACCACCTACAGCTCGGTGGCGCCCTACAAGTTCGGCCCGCACAACATCAAGTACCGGGTCATCCCGACGCCGGAGAACTGCCCAACCTACCAGCTGCCCGAGCAGAACCGCGACCTGCCGAACTTCCTGCGCAGTGCGCTCTATCAGCAGCTGTCCCTCGACCGCGCGCCCGCCTGCTTCGCCCTGCAGGTGCAGCGGCAGAACGCCGAGCACTACATGCCCATTGAGGACACCAGCATCGAGTGGGACGAAGCCATCGCGCCATTCGAGACGGTCGCCGACATCCGCCTGCCGCCGCAGGACTTCGACAGCCCCGAGCAGAATCTCGCCTGCGACAACCTCAGCTTCAACCCCTGGCACGCACTGCCGGAGCATCGCCCCCTCGGCGGCATCAATCGGCTGCGCAAGGCGGTGTACGAGGCGATCAGCAGCTATCGGCTCGAGCGTAACGGCGCACTTTGACGCGACCGTCGTGGTTCATCCGCCGGCCGTTGCCGACCACGGGCCACCCGGTCCTGTCTTGCCGGGCAGAGCCCTGCTAGCATCAATCGGGACTCCATCGCCCGACATAGGCACCCGTTTGCAGAAGATGAGCTCCACCCTGTCCTCGTCTCCCGGTTCGGTGACCCTCGATCAAGGGGCTTCACCATTGCGGGCGCACATCGTCGGTGACTGGACCCTCACCCATTACGCAGCACTGCGTCGTGAGGTGCAGCGGCTCAGGGCGCGGATCGACGAGCGCAGCCAGATCGAGCTGAGCGGGCTGGGTGCACTGGATACGGCAGGCGCCGGCCTGCTGGTGGAACTGCTGGGGCCCGAGCGGATCGCCGCCATTGAAGCCTGGGCGCCGCAATTGCCGGCCGAACGCCTGGCGCTGCTGCGCACCGTCGCCAGCGCCCTGGATCAACCGGATGCCGCCGAGCCGCCGCGTGGCTATGCCTTCGGCGACATACTGGCCCACGTCGGTCGCACCGTCGCTGCGGTATGGAAGCAGCAGCGCATGCTGCTCGGCTTTATCGGCCTGACCCTGCAGACGCTGCTGCTGACGCTGCCGCGGCCGCGGCGCTGGCGGCTGACCTCACTGGCCGTACATATCGAGCAGACCGGGCTGGACGCGGTGCCGATCGTTGCGCTGCTGACCTTTCTGGTGGGCGCGGTGGTGGCCTTTCTTGGCGCGACGGTGCTCGCCGACTTCGGCGCGACCATCTACACCGTCAACCTGGTGGGTTTTTCCTTCCTGCGCGAATTCGGCGTGCTGCTGGCGGCGATCCTGCTCGCCGGGCGCAGCGCCAGCGCCTTCGCCGCGCAGATCGGCTCGATGAAATCCAACGAGGAAGTCGACGCGATCCGCACCCTAGGCCTGAGCCCGATCGAGCTATTGGTGCTGCCGCGCGTGCTGGCGATGCTGATCACCCTGCCGATCCTGACCTTCGTCGGCATGCTCAGTGGCATCGCCGGCGGCCTGGTGGCCTGCGTGCTGGCGCTGGACATCTCGCCGACGATGTTCTTCAACATCATGGCGCGCGACATCGCCGTCAGCCATTTTCTGGTCGGGCTGGGCAAGGCGCCGGTGTTCGCCTTCATCATCGCGGTGATCGGCTGTCTGGAAGGCTTCAAGGTCAGCGGCAGTGCGCAGTCGGTGGGCGAGCACACCACCTCCAGTGTGGTCCAGGCAATCTTCATGGTGATCCTGCTAGACGCCATCGCCGCGCTGTTCTTCATGGAGATGGGTTGGTGACGAGCAACGACTCGCTGATTCAGGTACGCGGACTGGTCAATCGCTTTGGCAGCCAGACCGTGCACGAGAATCTCGACCTGGACATCCGCCGTGGTGAGATTCTCGGCGTGGTCGGCGGCTCTGGCACCGGCAAGTCGGTGTTGCTGCGCAGCATCGTCGGCCTGCGCCGGCCCAACACCGGCAGCGTAACGGTATTTGGCGAGAACCTGCTGGAACTGTCGGCCGAGCGCCGCTCACAGCTGGAACGACGTTTCGGCGTACTGTTCCAGCGGGGCGCGCTGTTCACCTCGCTGAACCTGCAGGAGAACGTCGCGCTGCCGCTGATCGAGCATGCCGGGCTCGAGCGCCGCGACGCCGAGCACCTGGCGCGGCTGAAGCTGGCGCTGGCCGGTCTCCCGGCGGATGCCGCCTGCAAGTACCCCGACGAACTGTCCGGGGGCATGGTCAAGCGCGCCGCCCTGGCCCGCGCGCTGGCGCTGGACCCGGAGGTGCTGTTCCTCGACGAGCCCACCGCCGGCCTCGACCCCATCGGCGCGGCAGCCTTCGACCAGCTGATCCTGACCCTGCGCGACGCGCTGGGCCTCAGCGTGTTTCTGGTAACCCACGATCTGGATACGCTCTATACCATCTGTGACCGGGTCGCCGTGCTGTCGCGCAAGCGGGTGCTGGTGGCCGATCGCCTGGAGGTGGTGGAAGCCACCGACGACGCCTGGATTCGCGACTACTTCCACGGCCCACGTGGCCGGGCGGCGCAACAGGCCGCCCTGGCGGGTCGTTGAAACGTATGCGAGGCAGGCAAGACAAGGCAAAAACAGGCGAGGAAGCGGAGTTTAGTTGCCTAAATGAACATTCCGAGCCTGTTTTTAACGCAGTATTGCCAACGCAGGTAGTTTCCAACGACCTGCCAGAGCTGGAGAGCTGACATGGAAACCCGTGCCCACCACGTGCTGATCGGCCTGTTCACCGTCCTGGCAGTCGGCGGTGCCCTGCTGTTCGCCCTCTGGCTGGGCAAGTCGAGCATGGATCGTGAATACAACTATTACGAGATCAGCTTCAATCGCGCGGTCAGCGGGCTGTCCAACGGCAGCTCTGTGGAGTACAGCGGCATCAAGGTCGGCGACGTCGAAGCGCTGTGGCTCGAGCCGGACGACCCGCGCAAGGTGCGGGCGCGCATCCGCGTCTATTCCGGCACGCCGATCAAGCAGGACACCCGCGCCCGCCTGGCGCTGGCCAACATCACCGGCAGCATGATCATCCAGCTGCACAGCGGAACGCCGCAGAGCCCGCCGCTGGAGGGCAAGCGCGGCGAGCCGCCGCTGATCATCGCCGACCCATCGCCGCTGAGCGCGCTGCTGGAGAACGGCGAAGACCTGATGACCAACATCAACAACCTGCTGCGCAGCGCCAACCTGATGCTCTCCGAGGACAATGCCGGTCGCATCGGTCGCACCCTGGCCAATCTGGAGCAGGCGACCAGCGTGCTGGCCGAACAGCGTGGCGATCTGAGCGAAGCGCTGACCCAGCTGGCCCAACTGGGGCAGCGGACCAACACTGCGCTGGAGGAAATCACCCGCCTGACCCAGAACGCCAACGGCCTCATCGACGATGAAGGTCGCCAGCTGCTGAGCACTGCCGGCGAGTCGATGGCGGCACTGGAACGCGCCACCTCGCGGCTGGACGCCCTGCTGGCAGACAACCAGGGCGCGCTGAACAACGGCCTGCAAGGCTTCAGCGATCTGGGCCCGGCGATCAACGAACTGCGCGGCACCCTCGGCGCGCTGCGTCGCGTCACCCAGCGCCTCGAAGACAATCCGAGCGGTTTCCTCCTCGGCCGCGAGAAGATTCAGGAGTTCACCCCATGAGCCGCCTAGCGCTGTTCCGCCCTCTCGCCCTCGCGACGCTGTTCGGCACGCTTTCGGCCTGCACCTTGCTGCCCGACGCCGAACCAATCCGGGTGTTTCTGCTGCCGACCGGCGACGTGCCGGCAAATCAGTCCACTGGCACCTTGCGCCAGGCACTGCGTATTCATACCCCCCACGCAAGCCGCATTCTTGCCGGGCCACGCATCGCCGTGGTGCCAAACGGCAATCAGATCAGCAGCTATCAGGGCGCACGCTGGGGCGATGCGGCACCGACGCTACTGCGCGACCGCTTGGTCGAGCAGTTCAGGCAAGGCGGGCCGGCAGCGGCAGTGAGCAATGAGGAAAGCAACCTGTTCGCCGAGCTGGAGCTGTTCAGCGATCTGAGGGCGTTTCAAAGCGAATACATCGACGGCCGCCCTCATGTGCGGATCCGTCTCGACGCACAGCTCGCCTCGACCACTGACCAGCGGATTCTCGCCAGTCGCCGCTTCGACATTCTCCAGCCCGCCCACAGCCCACAACTGGAAAGCGTCGTCGATGCCTTCGGCCAGGCCAGCGACGAGCTGAGTCAGCAGTTGCAAAGCTGGGTCGTGGCGGTAGCAAAAAGCCATCCCGCGCAGTGAAAACCGGCGAAAAGGTCGATTAAAGACGCTGAACCGCAGTTTTATTGACTCAGGCTAAGCGTAACCTTCAGGGCAATCGCTTAGCATGCGAACTATCGCTTCACGTAAGGAACGCCCATGAAAGCGCCAGCCCAGAAAAATCTTCGACGGGTGCTGTTCGCGCTCGTCGCGCTCGTGGTAATCGGCCTGCTGGCATGGTCGGAGTTGCGCACGGATGGCTTGGGCGAGGGCTTTGCCAGCGGCAACGGCCGGATCGAGGCCACCGAGATCGATGTGGCGACCAAGCTCGGTGGGCGCATCCGCGAGATCACCGTCGACGAGGGCGACTTCGTCCAGCCGGGCCAGGTCATCGCGCGCATGGATACCGAAGTGCTCGACGCCCAGCTCAACCAGGCCCGCGCCCAGGTGCGCCAGGCGGAAAACGCCATCCTCACCGCCCAGGCGCTGGTCACCCAGCGCGAGAGCGAGAAGGCCACAGCCGAGGCAGTGGTATTGCAGCGGCGCGCCGAACTGACCGCCGCGCAGAAACGCCACCAACGTACCAAGACGCTGGTCGACCGCAACGCCATGCCGCGCCAGCAGTTGGACGACGACCTCGCCGCCATGCAAAGCGCGCAGGCTGCGCTGGCTGCTTCGCGCTCGCAGGTGCTCTCGGCCGATGCCGGCATCGCCGCCGCCAGGTCCCAGGTCATCGAAGCGCAATCTGCGCTGGAGGCGGCACAGGCCAGCGTGGTTCGGCTGCAGGCGGACATCACGGATAGCGAACTGAAGACCGATCGCGTGGCGCGCGTGCAGTACCGCGTGGCGCAACCGGGCGAGGTACTCGGCGCCGGCGGCAAGCTGCTCAATCTGGTCGACCTGGCCGACGTCTACATGACCTTCTTCCTCCCCGAGCGCCAGGCCGGCCGGGTGGCGATGGGCAGCGAGGTGCGCCTGGTGATCGATGCGGCGCCACAGTACGTGATTCCCGCCAAGGTCACTTATATCGCCAGCGTCGCGCAGTTCACACCGAAGACGGTGGAAACCGAGAGCGAGCGGGAGAAGCTGATGTTCCGGGTCAAGGCGCGGATCGACCCGGAACTCCTGAGAAAACACATGGAGCAGGTCAAGACCGGGCTGCCCGGAATGGCCTATCTGAAGCTCGACGCTGACGCCGAATGGCCAGCGCACCTGCAGATCAATGTCGGCCAATGAACCAGTCCCCTGCCCCGGTCGCCGAGATCAGCGGCGTCAGCCTGCAATACGGCAAGACCCGCGCGCTGGACAACCTCAGCCTGAGCCTGCCGGCGCGCTGCATGGTCGGCCTGATCGGCCCGGACGGGGTCGGCAAGTCGAGCCTGCTGGCGCTGATCGCCGGTGCGCGCAAGCTGCAACAGGGCCATGTGCAGGTGCTCGACGGCGACATGGGCGATGCCGGCCACCGCCGCGCGGTCTGCCCACGCATCGCCTACATGCCCCAGGGGCTGGGCAAGAACCTCTACCCGACGCTGACGGTGTTCGAGAACCTCGAGTTCTTCGGCCGGCTGTTCGGCCAGGACGCCGAAGAGCGCCACTGGCGCATCGCCGAACTGACCCGCAGCACGGGCCTCGCGCCGTTCGTCGAGCGCCCGGCGGGAAAGCTCTCCGGCGGCATGAAGCAGAAGCTCGGCCTCTGCTGCGCGCTGATCCACGACCCCGACCTGCTGATCCTCGATGAGCCCACCACCGGCGTCGACCCGCTGTCGCGCGCGCAGTTCTGGGAACTGATCGAACGCATCCGCAGCGAGCGCCCACAGATGAGCGTGCTGGTCGCCACCGCCTACATGGACGAAGCGCAGCGCTTCGACCATCTGGTGGCGATGGACGCCGGCCGCATACTTGCCACCGGCAAACCCGCTGAGCTGCTGGCGCGCACCAACAGCGACTCGCTGGAGCAGGCCTTTATCCGCCTCCTGCCGGAAGCCAAGCGCAGCCAGCATCGCGAACTGGTCATTCCGCCACAGCCGCACAGTGACAGCATTGCCATCGAGGCCCACGGGCTGACCATGCGCTTCGGCGATTTCGTCGCGGTGGACCAGGTCAATTTCCGCATCTCCCGCGGCGAAATCTTCGGCTTTCTAGGCTCCAACGGCTGCGGCAAGACCACCACCATGAAGATGCTCACCGGCCTGCTGCCGGCCAGCGAGGGCGAGGCGCTGCTGTTCGGCAAACCGGTGGACCCGCACGACATGCAGACCCGCCAACGCGTCGGCTACATGTCCCAGGCCTTCTCGCTGTACAGCGAGCTGACGGTGCGGCAGAACCTCGACCTGCATGCACGACTGTTTCACCTGCCGGCTGAAAGGCGCGGGCCGCGCGTGCAGGAGATGCTCACCCGCTTCGACCTCACCGGCGATGCCGATAGCCTGCCGAGCAGCCTGCCGCTGGGCGTGCGCCAGCGCCTGTCGCTGGCCGTGGCGGTGATCCACAACCCGGAAATCCTCATCCTCGACGAGCCCACCTCCGGGGTCGATCCGGTGGCCCGCGATGGCTTCTGGGAGTTGCTGGTGCAGCTGTCGCGCGAGGACGGCGTGACCATCTTCATCTCCACCCACTTCATGAACGAGGCAATGCGCTGCGACCGCATCTCGCTGATGCATGCCGGACGGGTGCTCGATAGCGACACGCCGCAGGCGCTGATGGCCAAGCGCGGCCTGCCGACGCTGGAAGAGACCTTTATCGCCTACCTGGAGGAAGCCGCCGCCGCACATGCGGCCGAACAGCCAGCAGCGCCTCCTGCCGCGACGCGCAACCCGATCCAACCGGCCGGCAACAATGGACGTCAGGCCCGCTTCAGCCTGCGCCGCCTGCTCAGCTATACCCGCCGCGAGGCCATGGAGCTGCGCCGCGATCCGATACGTGCAACGCTGGCCATGCTCGGCAGCGTGCTGCTGATGTTCATCATGGGCTACGGCGTCAGCTTCGACGTGGAGAACCTGACCTATGCCGTGCTCGACCGCGACCAGACCACCACCAGCCAGCACTACCTGCTGAACATGGCCGGCTCGCGCTACTTCATCGAGCAGGCGCCGCTGGCCAACCATGCCGAGCTGGACCAGCGCATGCGCAGCAACGACATCAGCCTGGCGGTGGAGATTCCGCCGAATTTCGGCCGCGACCTCAAGCGCGGCGCCGTGCCGCAAGTCGCGTTCTGGATCGATGGCGCCATGCCGATGCGCGCCGACACCATCAAGGGCTATGTGCAAGGCATCCACCTGAGCTACCTGCAGCAGCTGGCCCGCGAGGCGGGCGTCGACGGGCAGCTGGCACCGGCTGACGTGGCCATTCGTTATCGCTACAACCCGGACGTGCAGAGCCTGCCAGCCATGGCACCGGCGATGATCCCGCTGCTCCTGATGATGATCCCGGCGATGCTCACCGCCCTCGGCGTGGTGCGCGAAAAGGAACTGGGCTCGATCACCAATTTCTACGTCACGCCGACCACCCGCCTGGAATTCCTCCTCGGCAAGCAACTGCCCTATATCGCCCTGGGCATGTTCAATTTCGCCACCCTGGCGCTGCTGGCGGTGTTCGTCTTCGGTATTCCGATCAAGGGCAGCATCCTCACCCTCTGCCTTGGCGCGCTGCTCTACGTGACCTGCGCCACCGGCCTTGGCCTGCTGATGTCGTCGATCCTGAACAGCCAGATCGCGGCGATCTTCGGCACCACCATCGTCACCCTGCTGCCGGCCATCCAGTTCTCCGGGCTGATCCATCCGGTTTCTGCGATGGAAGGTGCCGGTGCCTTCATCGGCAAACTCTACCCGACCAGCCACTTCCTGATCATCAGCCGCGGGGTGTTCTCCAAGGCGCTCGGGCTGGCCGAGCTGTATCCCTACTTCATCCCCATGCTGCTGGCCATTCCGCTGCTGACCCTGCTCAGCGTCGCCGGCCTGCGCAAGCAGGAGAAATGACATGGGCGGCCTGCGACGCAAACTCGGCAACATCTTCCAGCTCGGCCTCAAGGAGCTGCGCAGCCTCTACCGCGACCCGGCGATGCTGGTGCTGATCATCTATTCGTTCACCCTGGCCATCTACGAAGGTGCCACCGCTGTGCCTGAGGCACCGCACCGGGCGAGCATCGCGGTGGTCGACGAGGATCGCTCGCAAGCCTCGCTGCGCATCATCAACGCCTTTCAACTGCCCTATTTCATCGAGCCGAAAGCGATCAGCCTGCAGGAAATGGACAGCGGCATGGACGATGGCCTCTACACCTTCACCCTGAACATTCCGCCGCGCTTCCAGCAGGACCTGCTCGCCGGCCGCCAGCCGAGCATCCAGCTCAACGTCGATGCCACCCAGGTCAGCCAGGCGTTCACCGGCGCCGGGCATATCCAGCAGATCATCGCCAGCGAGACCGCCGAGTTCGTCCGTCGCTACCGCAGCAGCGACGCACTGCCGGTCGAAGCGGTGGTGCGCACCGCGTTCAACCCCAACCTCAGCCGCGCCTGGTTCGGCGCGGTGAACGAGGTGATCAACCAGATCACCATGCTGGCGATCATCCTCACCGGCGCGGCGCTGATCCGCGAACGCGAACACGGCACCATCGAGCACCTGCTGGTGATGCCGGTAACGCCGTTCGAGATCATGGTCGGCAAGGTCTGGGCCATGGGCCTCGTGGTGCTGACCGCCGCCGCGTTCGCCCTGCGCTTCGTCGTCGAGGGCTGGCTGGACATCCCGATCCAGGGCTCGCTTTGGCTGTTCGCCGGCGGCGCGGCGCTGCACCTGTTCGCCGCCACCTCCATGGGCATCTTCTTCGGCACGGTGGCGCGCTCCATGCCGCAGCTGGGCCTGCTGGTGATCCTCACGCTGATCCCGCTGCAGATCCTCTCCGGCGGGGTGACGCCGCGCGAGAGCATGCCCGAGCTGGTGCAGAACATCATGCTGGTGGCGCCGACAACGCATTTCGTCGAACTAGCGCAGGCGATCCTTTTCCGCAGCGCCGGCCCGTCCATCGTCTGGCCACAGCTGCTCGCGCTGGGCGTGATCGGCACGGTGTTCTTTCTTGGCGCGCTATCGCGACTACGGGTGTCGTTGCGCTAGCGGCGAAATCTCAACCTCTATCAGGGGCTTGCGCGATTCACGCTGGCTGACCAGCAAAAGGCCACTAGCCTATACTTGCGCCCGAAACCACACGGTTACCCAACGCCCCGAAGCGCTCGGGAATTTTTGTATCAGTGGCCGGTCTATCGTGCCGACATGCTAAGAGCCTGACGCTCGACAGCGCGCCAAGGAAGCCCCATCACTATGCGCATTCTCGTTACTGGCGGAGCCGGATTCATCGGCTCCGCACTGATCCGCCATCTCATTCTCGATACCGAGCACAGTGTGCTCAACCTGGACAAACTGACCTATGCCGGCAACTTGGAGTCGCTGGCAACTGTGGAAGACAACCCACGCTATCAGTTCCTTCAGGCCGACATCGCCGATCGTGAGCGGGTCAGCGAGGCGCTGCTGGAATTTCAGCCGGACGCCATCATGCATCTGGCCGCCGAGTCCCACGTCGATCGCTCCATCGACGGCCCGGCCGAATTCATCCAGACCAACATCGTCGGCACCTATCAATTGCTCGAGGCCACCCGCGCCTACTGGCAGAGCCTGCCGGTCGAGCGGCGCGAGGCCTTCCGCTTCCACCATATTTCCACCGACGAGGTGTATGGCGATCTGCACGGTGTCGACGATCTGTTCACCGAAACCACGCCCTACGCGCCCAGCTCGCCCTACTCGGCCAGCAAGGCCTCATCGGATCACCTGGTTCGCGCCTGGCAGCGTACTTATGGGTTGCCGGTGCTGATCACCAACTGCTCGAACAACTATGGCCCGTATCACTTCCCCGAGAAGCTGATCCCGCTGGTCATCCTCAATGCCCTGGACGGCAAGCCGCTGCCTGTTTACGGCGATGGCTCGCAGATTCGCGACTGGCTATTCGTCGAGGACCACGCCCGCGCTCTGTTCAAGGTGGTCAGCGAAGGCAAGGTCGGTGAGACCTACAACATCGGCGGCCACAACGAGCAGAAGAACATCGAGGTGGTGCGCGGCATCTGCGCACTGCTGGAAGAACTGGCGCCGAGCAAGCCTGCCGGGCTTGCGCGCTATGAAGACCTGATCACCTTCGTCAAGGATCGTCCTGGCCACGACCTGCGCTATGCGATCGATGCCAGCAAGATCGAGCGCGAGCTCGGCTGGGTGCCGCAGGAAACCTTCCAGACCGGCCTGCGCAAGACCGTGCAGTGGTATCTGAACAACCTCGAATGGTGCCGTCGCGTTCAGGACGGTAGCTATCAACGCGAGCGCCTTGGCGCACTGGAGAACGCATGAAAGGAATCATCCTCGCCGGAGGCTCCGGCACACGTCTGCACCCCATTACCCTTGGCGTATCAAAGCAGCTGCTGCCGATCTACGACAAGCCGATGGCCTATTACCCGATTTCGGTGCTGATGCTCGCTGGCATCCGCGACATCCTGCTGATTTCCACCCCGCAGGACCTGCCTCAGTACAAGAACCTGCTGGGCGACGGCAGCCAGTTCGGCGTCAATTTCACCTATGCCGAGCAGCCTTCACCGGACGGCCTGGCGCAGGCGTTCCTGATTGGCGAAGAGTTCATCGGTGATGACTCGGTTTGCCTGATCCTCGGCGACAACATCTTCCACGGCCAGCACTTCACCGAGAAGTTGCAACGTGCCGCGGCCCAGCCGACCGGCGCCACCGTATTCGGCTACTGGGTCAAGGACCCGGAGCGTTTCGGCGTGATCGACTTCGACGAGACTGGTAAAGCCCTGTCCATCGAAGAGAAGCCGAAGAAGCCCAAGTCCAGCTATGCGGTGACCGGCCTGTATTTCTACGACAACGACGTAATCGAGATCGCCAAGTCGATCAAGCCTTCGCCACGCGGCGAGCTGGAGATCACCGACGTCAACATGGCCTACCTCGAGCGCGGCGACCTCAATGTCGAGCGCTTCGGCCGCGGCTTCGCCTGGCTCGATACCGGTACCCACGACAGCCTGCTGGAAGCCTCGCAGTACGTGCAGACCATCGAGCATCGCCAGGGTCTGAAGGTCGCCTGCCTGGAAGAAATCGCCTACCAGAACAAGTGGATCGACCGCGAGCAGCTGCTGCGCCGCGCCGACGCCCTGGGCAAGACCGGCTACGGCCAGTACCTGTTCAAATTGGCGGGTGAAGACGCATGAAAATCATCGAAACCAGCATTCCCGACGTACTGATCATCGAGCCCAAGGTCTTCGGCGACGAACGCGGTTTCTTCTACGAGAGCTTCAATGCGGCCGCCTTCGAGGCGGCCACGGGGCTCCAGCGGCAGTTCGTCCAGGACAACCACTCCAAGTCCCAGCGCGGCGTGCTGCGCGGGCTGCATTACCAGATTCAGCAACCGCAGGGGAAACTGGTGCGCGTGGTGGCCGGCGAAGTCTTCGACGTCGCCGTCGATCTGCGCAAGAGCTCGCCGAGCTTCGGCCGTTGGGTCGGGACTCACCTGAGCGCGCAGAACCAGCGTCAGCTGTGGATCCCAGAGGGCTTCGCGCATGGTTTCGTGGTACTCAGCGAAAGCGCCGAGTTCCTCTACAAGACCACCGACTACTACGCGCCAGAGCACGAGCGCAGCCTGTTGTGGAACGATCCGGAGCTCGGCATCGAATGGCCGTTCGACGAAGCACCACAACTGTCCGCGAAGGACCAGGCTGGCAAGCGCCTCAGCGATGCGGAGCTGTTTCCATGAAAATCCTGATCACCGGCAGCAAGGGGCAACTCGCCCGTGAGCTGCAGTTGGAGCTGGCAGGCGCCGGCAAGCTGCTGGCGCTTGGGCACAACGCACTGGACCTGTCCGACTCGGATCAGGTTCGCGAACAGGTACGCCTGTTGCGGCCGGATCTGATCATCAATGCGGCGGCCTACACCGCCGTCGATCCGGCGGAAAGCCACCGTGAACTGGCCTTCGCGGTCAACGCACGCGGGCCACAGGTGCTCGCCGAAGAGGCTGCACGTCTTGGCGTGCCGCTGATCCACTACTCCACCGACTATGTGTTCGACGGTCACAAGACCGAACCCTACTGCGAAGCGGACGTACCGCAACCGCTTAGCGTCTACGGCGCGAGCAAGCTGGCCGGCGAACAAGCGATTCAGGCGGTCGGCGGCGAATACCTGATTCTGCGTACCAGTTGGGTCTATTCGCAGCACGGCAAGAACTTCCTGCTGACCATGCAGCGCCTGCTGCAGGAGCGCGATGCGCTGTCGGTGGTCAGCGACGAGATCGGCGCGCCGACCTGGGCGGCGACCATCGCCCACACCACGGCAGAAATGGTACGCAAGCGAAGTGCGGGCGAAGCGGGCCCCAGCGGTCTGTATCACCTCACCGCCAGCGGCGAGACCTCCTGGTACGGCTTCGCCTGCAGCATTGCCGAACAGCTTCGCCAGCAGGGTCGTCTGCGCGCCGAGATCACGCCGATCCTGTCCAAGGACTACCCGACCGCTGCCCAGCGTCCGCTCAATTCCCGCCTGAACTGCGCACGCCTGCAACAGGACTGGGGCATCCGCCTGCCGGACTGGGAAACCGCGCTGCACGAATGTATTGCCCAATCCCGGCACTTCGATGCGGCGAACGCGCCCCAGACCGCTGCAGCCGGTCGCTGAGGCAACAGCGGCTAAGCCTCACGGCTGCCTCTGCCACTCTGCTCCGATCCGGCCAGCTCGATAAGTGACGCTGAACGCCGGCACGCTCTGCGTGCATAATGCGCCCGACATCCAGGCGCCCACGCATGACTGCACTGCATCCATCCCGCCGCCCTCGCTGGCGCAACCTCGCCCTGCTGGCCTTGCTGCTTGCGCCTCTGCTCTGGCCGCTGCAGCAGCTCGCCGAGCGCTACTACCGCAACGAGCTGACCGAGCAGAATCGCCAGACCCTCGACCTCTACGTCGCCAACCTGCTCGGCACGCTGAACCGCTACGAGGTGCTGCCGCGCATCCTCGGCGACCTGCCGGCGTTGCGCGCCGTCCTGCAGCAGGCAGAAGCGCCGGCCGTGCGGGACAATGCCAATCGCCTGCTCAAACGCCTGCGCAACCAGACCGGGGCCGACGTGATCTATCTGATGAACACGGACGGCAATACCCTGGCGGCCTCCAACTGGGACGAGGAAGACAGCTTCGTCGACCGCAACTTCGCCTTCCGCCCCTATTTCCGCCAGGCCATGGAAGGTCGCCTGGGGCGTTTCTTCGGCCTTGGCACCACCTCCGGCAAGCGCGGTTACTACTTCGGCGCCGCCGTGCGCGACGAGCGCGGCATCCTCGGCGTGCTGGTGGTCAAGGTCGACCTCGACCATACCGAGACGCTCTGGGGCAATACCCCGGAGCAGCTGCTGGTGACCGACAACTTCGGCGTGGTGATTCTCACCTCGCGCCCGGAATGGCGTTTCCGCGCGACCCGCGGGCTGGGTGTCGACGAGCGCGAACAGATCGCCTTCGATCAGCCCTATCCAACCCTCTATCCGCAGGACCTGACGCTGGACATCGATGCCTGGCTGATCCAGAGCCGTGAGCTCAAGGAGACCGGCTGGACGGTGCGCATCCTCGCGCCGATCAACCTGATCGAGCGACCGGTGCGCACCGTGGTCGCCATCGGCGCCGCCACACTGCTCGCCCTGCTGCTCTGGATCGGCCTGCTGATGCAGCGCCGCCGCCATTTCCTTGAGCGGCTCGCCCTCGATACCCAGGCGCGCCAGCAGTTGGAACAGCGCGTGTTGGAACGCACCCGTGATCTGGAAGCGCTGAACAGCCGGCTCAAGGTCGAGGTACTGGAGCGCGAGCAGGCCCAGCAGGAACTGGTGCGCGCCCAGGACGAACTGCTGCAGGCCGGCAAGCTGTCGGCGCTGGGCACCATGTCGGCGAGCATCAGCCACGAACTCAACCAGCCGCTGGCGGCGATCCGCAGCTACGCCGACAACGCCGGAGTGCTGCTCGACCAGCAGCGCAACGCCGAAGCCCGCGACAATCTGCGGCTGATCAGTGAACTGACCGCGCGCATGGCGTCGATCATCGCCCACCTGCGCGCCTTCGCCCGTCGCGACCAGCACGCGCCGGAGCGGGTCGCGCTGCAGCCGGCGCTGGACGACGCCCTGGCCCTGCTCGCCAAGCGCCGCCAGGCCATGGGCGTGGAGCTGATCCGCGACCTGCCGGAGGCCACCCTGTGGGTGCAGGCCGGCGAGACGCGGCTGCGGCAGATCCTCGCCAACCTGCTGGCCAACGCCCTCGATGCGCTGGCCGAGCGGCCGCAGCCGCGACGCATCTGGCTGCGCGCCGAACAGCAGGGTGGCGGCGTGTTGCTCAGCCTGCGCGACAACGGCCCCGGCTTCAGCGAGGAAGCGCTGCAGCGCGCCCGCGAGCCGTTCTTCACCACCAAGACCAGCGCGCAGGGGCTGGGCCTCGGCCTGGCGATCTGCGATACCCTCACCCGCGCCCTGGGCGGCGAGCTGCGCATGAGCAACCATCCCGAGGGTGGTGCGCAGCTCGGCCTGTTTCTGCGTTGCGCCGAGCCCGGCGTCGCCTTCCCCACCGAGGACCATTTTCAATGAGCAGTAACCAGCCGATCAGCGCCCAGGCGCAGGTGCTGCTGATCGACGACGATCCGCACCTGCGTCAGGCATTGAGCCAGACCCTCGACCTGGCCGGTCTCAAGGTCGTCAGCCTGGGCGATGCCCGCGACCTGGCCGCGCGGCTGCCAGCGGACTGGCCAGGCGTGGTGGTCAGCGACATTCGCATGCCCGGCATCGATGGGCTGGAGCTGCTGCAACAGCTGCGCACGCGCGACAGCGAGATGCCGGTGATCCTCATCACCGGGCACGGTGATATTCAGCTGGCGGTGCAGGCGATGCGCGCCGGCGCTTACGATTTCCTGGAAAAACCCTTCCCCAGCGAAGCGCTGCTGGACAGCGTGCGCCGTGCCCTGGCGCTACGCCAACTGGTACTGGACAACCGCTCCCTGCGCCTGGCCCTGGCCGACCGGCAGCAGCTGTCGGCGCGCCTGCTCGGACAATCCCAGGCGATGCTGCGTCTGCGCGAACAGATCGGCGCGCTGGCCGGGACCCAGGCCGATGTACTGATTCTCGGCGAAACGGGCGCTGGCAAGGAGGTGGTTGCCCGGGCGCTGCACGACCTGTCCAGCCGGCGCAACGGCCCCTTCGTCGCGATCAACGCCGGGGCGCTCGCTGAATCGGTGGTGGAAAGCGAACTGTTCGGCCACGAGCCGGGCGCCTTCACCGGCGCGCAGAAGCGGCGCATCGGCAAGTTCGAATTCGCCAACGGCGGCACGCTGTTCCTCGACGAGATCGAGAGCATGAGCCTGGATGTGCAGGTCAAGCTGCTGCGCCTGCTGCAGGAGCGGGTGGTCGAACGGCTCGGCGGCAACCAGTCGATCGCCCTGGATATCCGGGTCATCGCCGCGACCAAGGAGGACCTGCGGGTGGCCGCGGATCAGGGCCGGTTCCGTGCCGACCTGTATTACCGGCTCAACGTCGCGCCGCTGCGAATTCCGTCGCTGCGCGAGCGCAACGAGGACATCCTGCTGTTGTTCCAGCATTTCGCCGAAGCCGCCGCCCAGCGCCACGGCCTGCCGATCCGGGAGCTGCAGCCGGAACAACGCGCTGCACTGCTACGTCACGCCTGGCCGGGCAACGTGCGCGAGCTGCAAAACACCGCCGAGCGCTTCGCCCTGGGCCTTGGCCTGGGGCTCGACCAGTCGGCCGGCGAACCGGCTGCCGGGATAGCCGGAGGTGGCAATCTGAGCGAGCAGGTCGAGGCCTTCGAGCGCGCACTGATCGCCGACGAGCTGAATCGCCCGCATGGCTCGCTGCGCAGCGTCGCCGAAGCGCTGGGCCTGCCGCGCAAGACGCTGCACGACAAGCTGCGCAAGCACGGGCTGAGTTTTACCGATGCTGGCGGAAGCTCGCCCGATGAAAACGACTAGATGGCGGAAACCCGCCATCTTCGATGCTGACCAGGGGTCGAACTCGCCGGCACAGACCACGGCAGGTGCGTGGCCCTCGCCAGCACCGGCGGTCCCGCGCAAAGGTGCGACCTAGACGCGCTTGTTGGCAATTGGCCATTCAAACCTTCATCTATTGCTGGGTAAACTCGCTGCCCTCAGGCGGCTCTGCTAGCTCTTGGCACAGGCATTGCTCCTGAAACTCAATGAACCGGACGGAACGAGTCGCGATAGAGCATCGCACCCGGGCTTCAACGCCTAGACTTGTCCAGCTGGTTACTGCCGGGATGCCGTGTGGCCTCCCATCCACAACAAGAGGAAACATCAATGTTCAAACTGACTGCCAAGGCGCTGGCATGCGCCCTGTCGCTGAGCATCGCCGGTCTGGCCCATGCGGCTGACCCGATCACCATCAAGTTCTCTCACGTGGTCGCCGAAAACACGCCGAAAGGCCAGGGCGCCCTGATGTTCAAGAAACTGGTGGAAGAGCGTCTGGCCGGCAAGGTCGAGGTACAGGTTTACCCGAACTCCTCGCTGTTCGGTGATGGCAAGGAAATGGAAGCCCTGCTGCTGGGTGACGTTCAGCTGATCGCTCCGTCGCTGGCCAAGTTCGAACACTACTCCAAGGGCGTTCAGGTCTATGACCTGCCATTCCTGTTCGACGACATCGCGGCAGTCGACCGCTTCCAGAAGAGCGAGGCTGGCCAGGGCCTGCTGCGTTCCATGGAAGACAAGAACATCACCGGCCTGGGCTACTGGCACAACGGCATGAAGCAGCTGTCGGCGAACAAGGAACTGCGTGAGCCGAAGGACGCGCGCGGCCTGAAGTTCCGCGTACAGGCTTCTGCAGTGCTGGACGAGCAGTTCAAGGCGCTGCGTGCCAACCCGCGCAAGATGAGCTTCGCCGAGGTTTACCAGGGCCTGCAGACCGGCGTGGTCAACGGTGCCGAGAACCCCTACTCGAACATCTACTCGCAGAAGATGCACGAAGTGCAGAAGCACATCACCGAGTCCGACCATGGCCTGCTGGACTACATGCTGATCACCAACACCAAGTTCTGGGACGGCCTGCCTGCCGATGTACGTGGCGAGCTGCAAAAGATCGTGGAAGAAGTCACTGTTGAAGTGAACAAGCAAGCCGACGCCCTGAACCAGAAGGCCAAGGCTGACATTCTTGCCGCCGGCACCACCGAAATTCTGGTGCTGACCCCGGAAGAGCGTGCCAAGTGGCGCGAAGCCATGAAGCCGGTGTGGAAGAAGTTCGAAGGCGAAATCGGTGCAGACCTGATCAAGGCCGCCGAAGCTGCCAACCAGGCTAAATAAGCCTTTGCCGGGGGGCGGACACCCCGCCCCTTTGCTGCACCACCCAGTGATACCCGACAGCCCAGTGAAAAAACAAAGCAGCTAGCGAAGACGAAGCCCGCACCAAGGGCAGATAGGTCAGGCCAAGGCGATCCCGGGCCGCGCCGCTTCGATGGCGACAACAAGAGTTTTTCATTGCTCTGTCTCCCAGCCTGCCCCGGCTGGTTCACGGCGCACCTCCGTGCTGCCTTCGATACAACAAGCAGTCCATCGGGAGATGTCATCCATGAACGCCCTCTGGCGCGTCTGGGACCACTTCGAGGAAGGTTTCATCGCCTTTCTGTTGGCCGCCATGACACTGGTGACCTTCGTCTACGTGATCCTCAACAACCTCTACACACTTTTCTACGACCTGGGCGACCGGTTCGAGGGAAGCGCCGACTTCTGGTTCGCCATCGGTGACTTCATCATCGGCCTGGCCCAGTCCATGACCTGGAGCACCGCGCTGACCAAGGCGCTGTTCGCCTGGCTGATCTTCTCCGGCCTCGCCTATGGCGTGCGCACCGCCGGCCACATCGGTGTCGATGCACTGGTGAAGCTGGCGCCGCGACACATCCAGCGCGTCATCGGCATTATCGCCTGCCTGCTCTGCCTGGGTTACGCCGGTCTGCTGACCGTGGCCAGCTTCGAGTGGATCCAGGCGCTGTTCGTTGCCAACATCGGCGCGGAAGACCTGGGCCATGTCGGCGTCAAGCAGTGGCACATCGGCATGATCGTGCCGTTCGGCTTCGCCATGGTGTTCATCCGTTTCGCCGAAATCTTCGTGCGTATCCTGCGCAACGAGCAGACCGGCCTCGGCCTCGCCGATGAAGCGGCCGATGCGCTCAAGCACGGCGAAGAGGAGCCCAAGTAATGACCATCCTGTTCCTGTTCGTCGCCCTCTTCGTGCTGATGTTCATCGGCGTGCCGGTGGCCGTATCCCTCGGCCTGGCCGGTTCGCTGACCATCATGATCTTCAGCCAGGACTCGGTGCGCTCGCTGGCGATCAAGCTGTTCGAGACCTCCGAGCACTACACCCTGCTGGCGATCCCGTTCTTCCTCCTGGCCGGCGCCTTCATGACCACCGGCGGCGTGGCGCGTCGCCTGATCGACTTCGCCAACGCCTGTGTCGGCCACATCCGTGGCGGCCTGGCGATCGGTGCGGTGCTGGCGTGCATGCTCTTCGCAGCGCTGTCCGGCTCGTCACCAGCCACCGTGGCCGCGGTGGGTTCCATCGCCATCGCCGGCATGGTGCGCTCCGGTTATCCGCAGGCGTTCGGCGCTGGCATCGTCTGTAACGCTGGTACCCTGGGCATCCTGATCCCGCCGTCGGTGGTCATGGTGGTCTACGCCGCGGCTACCGAGACCTCGGTGGGCAAGCTGTTCATGGCCGGTGTCGTCCCCGGCATCATGCTCGGCGGCGCGCTGATGCTGGCGATCTACATCATCGCGGTGAAGAAGAACCTGCCGGCACTGCCGCGCGCCAGTTTCCGCGAGTGGCTGTCCGCCGCGCGCAAGGCGGTCTGGGGCCTGCTGCTGATGGTGATCATCCTCGGCGGCATCTACTCGGGCATGTTCACGCCCACCGAAGCGGCAGCGGTCGCGGCGGTGTATTCGGCCTTCGTCGCGATCTTCGTCTACAAGGACCTCAAGCTGCGCGAATGCCCGAAGGTACTGCTGGAGTCGGGCAAGCTGAGCATCATGCTGATGTTCATCATCGCCAACGCCATGCTCTTCGCCCACGTACTGACCACCGAGCAGATTCCGCAGGCGATCACTGCCTGGGTCATCGAGGCAGGTCTGCAGCCGTGGATGTTCCTGCTGGTGGTGAACATCGTGCTGCTGGTGGCCGGCGCCTTCATGGAGCCGTCGGCGATCATCCTGATCCTGGCGCCGATCCTGTTCCCGATCGCCATCCAGCTGGGCATCGACCCGATCCACCTTGGCATCATCATGGTGGTGAACATGGAGATCGGATTGATAACGCCACCGGTGGGGTTGAACCTGTTCGTCGCCTCAGCGGTGACGGGCATGCCGGTGACCCAGGTGATCCGCGCAGTGCTGCCATGGCTGGCGCTGATGCTGAGCTTCCTGGTGATCATCACCTACGTGCCGTCGATTTCCCTGGCGCTGCCGAACATGCTGGGCATGTAGCCCGAAACACTTACTTCCCTTTAGCCCGGCCTGTGCCGGGCTTTTTTTCGTCTGCGCAAATGTCGATGCGGGCTCGTCAGAGCGCCAGCACATCGGCCGGCCGCCGACGGAACCAGCCGGTCAGCGACAGACGGTCGGCCTGGGTGACCAGCACTTCGTGGGGGAAATCGCCGGAGAGAAAGACCACCAGATTGCCGGCCAGCGGCGGCACGTCCAGTTGCGAGCCGTCGGGCATGTGCATGCGCAGTTCGCCGGCATGCCCGGGCTGCCAGTCCGGGTTCAGATAGAGCACGGCGGTCACCGAGCGGCTGTCGTCATCGCGAAAGCGGTCCAGGTGCGTCTGATAGAAGGCGCCCGGCGGGTAGAAGGCGAAATGGCACTCGAACTCTTCCAGCCCGAGGAACAACTCGCGGTTAAGCTGCTGGCGCAAGCCGTCCATGAGTTCGAGGTAGTCGTCGCAGACTGCAGACTGGCCCGGTTCGAGCCACTGAATATGGTCGCTGCGAATGCCTTCGCGCACCGCCTGCGCCTCGCCGCGGCCGACCCCTGCCGGTGCCAGCGCACCCTCGGCTTCCCGCCTGCGGCACTCGTCGGCCAGCTTGTGGGTCACATCACTGGGAAGGAAAGAACTCTGCACCGACCAGCCGCGCTCGGCCAGGTCGTCGATGATCGAAGAGAACGGCAAGGAAGTGACTCCGAAGGGATACCGCAGGAGTCTAGGGTCTGTTGAGACTCCGCTACAAGCTGCGTCGCTGCGCCAAATGGCAGCAGTAACCGTGCGCCTCGACAAGCACGCGTCGACGCACGGAAAATGAACCGCCCGCCAGACAGGAGCTTCCATGCGCGCCCTCTTGACCTGTGTACTGCTGACCTTGAGCTTCAGCAGCTTCGCCGACACCTATCAGGAACTCTACGAAACCGCCGGCTGGACCGAACAGCGCGCCAATTTCGGCGATGCCCTGACCGCGGCCCAGCAACGCTACAAGGACACCCTGCCACCGGCGGTATTCCAGGCACTGGTGACCAACAGCAACCGCCGCTTCGCCGCCCATGCCATCGACCAGCGCGCGCAGCAGGCATTGCGCGGCAACCTGGCCGAGCCGCAGCCGGCGCTGGAATTCTTTCAGTCGACCCTGGGACGCAAGATCGTCTCGGCCGAAGTGCTCGCCGCACGGCGCGAACAGCTGGCCAAGCACGCTGCCGGCCTGCCGAGGGTGGAAGCCGGCAGCAACCGACAGCTGCTGATCCGCCACCTGGCTCAGGCGCTGCCAGCCAGCGAAGCGGGCGCGGAAGTCAGCCTGGCACTGGCCGGCGTCGCCGCCGACAGTCTCAGCCAGATGATTCCCGGCCTGCTCGGTGGCAATCAGGCGCAGAGCCTGCTGAGCAGCCAGCGCCAACGCATGATCGAGCAGATAGAGGCCGATCTCGACAACACGCTGCTGTACGTCTATCGCGACCTGTCCGATGCCGAACTGGAGGAATATGTGACATTCGCCCAGTCGGACGAAGGCAAGGCCTATTACCAAGCCGCGCTGCAGGCGCTACGCGCCGGCCTGGCGGTGGGCATGAGCGGCGCCGAGCTGGAGCCGCAGCAGGGCATCTGATCCCGCTATCTGAGGCGTTCGCGCAGGAAGTCGAAGTACGCCTGGCGCAATTCCTCGCGCTCGTTCACCAGATGGTGGCGCGCCTCGGGCAGTCGCAGCACCTCAGCACTTGGGAACTTGCGCTGCAGAATCGGCAGGTTGTACTGCCAATCCACGGTCATGTCCGCCTCGCCCTGAATGATCAACGGCGCGTGCCTACTGTCAGCCGCACCCTCGATACGGGGAATCCAGCGTGACAGGGCGCCGACCCAGGCCGTGGGCAGGATGTCCGGCTGCAGCGGGTCCTGGCTCTGGACGAATTCGAGGAAGGCCGGGTCGCCGGAGTTCTCGCTGAACGTTCGTGGGATCTGCTGAACGAAGCGCCGCAGCAACTCGTAGCTGATGCGCGAGCGCAGCCAGGCGCGCGGGCGAACCAACGGCGCCAGCAGGATGGTGCGCCCCAGGTCAGGGTTTTCGACCTGATGCAACAGGTGATCCAGTGCGATGGCACCGCCGGTACTCTGGCCAAGTAGGTGCCAGGGACGCGGCAGATCGAGCTGGCGTGCCTGTTCGAACAGACCGCTCAGCACCGCCTGGTATTCGGCAAACTCGTTGATGCTCGCCCGGGGACCGCTGGACAGCCCATGGCCCGGCAGGTCGCAGGCGAGCACGGCGAACCCCATCTCCAGTCCCCAGTCGACCACATGGCGATACAGGCCCATGTGGTCGTAGTAGCCGTGCAGGATCAGCAGGCTGGCGTGGGGCTGCTCCGGCCACCAGGCCTGAGCGACAACATCGTAGTCATGCACGCGAAAGCGCCCCAGGCGGCGCTGGACCTGCGTGCGATGCGGCAGGTCGAGCCCGTAGTAGGCCTGGTAGTGGAGGGTTTCGGCGCTTGCGGCGCCCGCCTCGGACAGGGCGGGCAGGCTGTTACGCAGGCGCTCGGGGTCGATACGCGAGGGCATGGAAATTCTTCGATTGCGTTGACCTAGGATATTCAGCTCTGCGCCGCCCCATGGCAAGCTTGCGCACCCACATCGGAGCCCGCCATGAGCGCTCGTCGCAAATACCTGATCGCCGCACTGATCGCCCTGCTCTGGGGCGGCGCCATGCTGGCTGCGTTCTGGTGGTTCGAGGCGCGCTACCTGCGCACCTTCGACGGCGAGCGCGCCGAGCTGTTCTCCGGCGACGCCCTTCGCCTGCCGGCCGAGCTGCAGGGCCCGGGACCAGTGCGCTTCGTGCATTTCTGGGACCCGGGATGCCCGTGCAACGTCGGCAATCAGCAGCACCTGGAAGAACTGCTCAAGCGCTTTGCCGGACAACCCGTGGACTTCTACGAAGTACGCAAACCGGGCAGCAAGGGCCGCTTGCCGCAGCCGCTGGCAGCGCTGAAACCGCTGAGCGCCCCGCCCGGCTCCGAGCAACTACCGGCCAGCCCCGCTGTAGGCATCTGGGATCAAAGCGGGGAGCTGGTCTATATCGGCCCCTACAGCGAGGGTGCGGTGTGCAGTTCGGACAACAGCTTCGTCGAGCCTATCCTCGATGCCGTGCTGGCCGGGCGCAAGGTGCGCGCCACCCATTCGCTGGCGGTGGCCTGCTTCTGCGACTGGCAGCAGTGAGCAATTCGACATCGCGCACACTGCGCGATGGTGATATCAATCGTCCGTTCGCAGGTGGACGGAATGAAAAGGGCGCATCGATGCGCCCTTTTCGTTTTGCTGCTCAAACCATCATCAGGTATGCGCCGAGGGCGGCACCAGCACCTTGCGGCTGTCGATCACCTGACGCCAGGTGGGATTGCCAGCGGTTTCATCCATCGCCTGCTGCATCGCGCGAATACGGCGCTTCTCGGCGCGGCGGCTGAGGTACCAGGCGAGAAAGGTCGCCAGCGACACGCTGAGCAGGATCAGACTCGCCACCGCGTTGATCTCCGGCTTCACGCCCAGGCGCACGGCGGAGAAGATCTCCATCGGCAGCGTGGTCGAACCCGGCCCGGAGACGAAGCTGGCCAGTACCAGATCGTCCAGTGACAGTGCGAACGAAAGCATGCCGCCGGCCGCTAGCGAGGGCGCGATCATCGGCATGGTGATCAGGAAGAACACCTTCCACGGCCGCGCTCCGAGGTCCATCGCCGCTTCCTCGATGGACAGGTCCAGCTCGCGCAGGCGCGCCATCACCACTACCGCGACGTAGGCCGAGCAGAACGTGGTGTGGGCGATCCAGATGGTCACCAGCCCGCGTTGCGCCGGCCAGCCGATCAGTTGCGCCATGGCGACGAACAGCAGCAGCAGGGACAGACCGGTGATCACTTCCGGCATCACCAGCGGCGCGGTGACCAGGCCACCGAACAGCGTACGGCCGCGGAACACCGGGATACGGGTGAGGACGAAAGCCGCCATCGTGCCCAGAGCCACCGCGGCGATCGCGGTATAGGCCGCGACTTCCAGCGAGCGCATTACCGCGCCCATCAACTGGGAGTTGTCGAGCAGGCCGGCGTACCACTTCAGCGACCAGCCGCCCCACACCGTCACCAGCCGCGAGGCATTGAACGAGTAGATAACCAGGATGACCATCGGCAGGTAGATGAACAGCAGCCCGAGCACCAGGATCAGGTTGGAAAAGCTCCAGCGTTTCATAGCTTGCCCTCCAGCTCTTTCGCCTGGTTCCGGTTGAACAGGATGATCGGCACCAGCAGGATCGCCAGCATCACCACCGCCAGCGCCGAGGCCACCGGCCAGTCACGGTTGTTGAAGAATTCCTGCCAGAGCACCTTGCCGATCATCAGCGTCTCCGGACCGCCGAGCAGCTCTGGGATGACGAACTCGCCGACCACCGGAATGAACACCAGCATGCAGCCGGCGATGATGCCGTTCTTCGACAGCGGCACGGTGATCTTCCAGAAGCTGGAGAGGTTGCGCGCGCCGAGGTCGGACGCAGCCTCGAGCAGGCTCGGGTCGTGCTTCACCAGGTTGGCGTAGAGCGGCAGGATCATGAACGGCAGGTAGGAGTAGACCACGCCGATGTATACCGCAGCGTCGGTATTGAGTATCTGCAACGGCGCGTCGATCAGGCCGAGGCCCTGCAACAGTCCGTTGAGGATGCCGTTGCTGCTGAGGATGCCCATCCAGGCGTAGACGCGAATCAGGATGGCGGTCCAGGTCGGCATCATGATCAGCAGCAGCAGAACCGTCTGCAGATCCTTGCGCGCACGGGCAATGGCGTAGGCCATCGGATAGCCGATCAACAGGCAGAGCAGCGTGCTGAAGAAGGCAATCTTCAGCGAGCCCAGATAGGCCGCCAGATACAGTTCGTCTTCGCTGAGGAAGATGTAGTTGCCCAGGTTGATCAGCACCTGCAGCTGCTGGTCGGCGTAGGCGAAGATGTCGGTGTACGGCGGAATGGCCACATCCGCTTCGGCAAAGCTGATCTTCAGCACGATGGCAAAGGGCAGCAGGAAGAACAGCATCAGCCACAGGAAGGGCACGCTGATGACCAGTCGGCGGCCGGTGTTCAGGGGCGAGCGCTTCATGCCTGCAACACCACGCCGCTGTCATCCCACCAGTACACGTACACCTCTTCCTCCCAGGTCGGCAGCTTCACGTGACGTTCGGCGTTGGCCATGAAGGCCTGCAGCACACCGCCGGACGGCAGCTTGATGTAGTACACCGAGTGGCCGCCAAGATAGGCGATGTCATGCACGACGCCTTTGGCCCAGTTGTAGCCGGGGCGCTCCAATTCCGGCAGTTCGGTGCCGATCAGCAGCTTTTCGGGGCGGATCGCGTAGGTGATCTGTTTGTCCTGAGCGCGGGTACTGATGCCGTGGCCGACGTAGATCGGGTTCTCAAGGCCTGCGCTGGCAATGACTGCGTGGTCGCCCATGTCCTCGATCAGCTCGCCGTCGAACAGGTTGACGTTGCCGATGAACTCGCAAACCAGGCGGCTCGCCGGGGTCTCGTAGATGTCCATCGGGCTGCCGACCTGGGCGATCCAGCCCAGATGCATGATGGCGATGCGTTCGGCCATGGTCATCGCCTCTTCCTGGTCGTGGGTCACCATCACGCAGGTCACGCCGACGCGCTCGATGATCTGCACCAACTCGAGCTGCATCTGCGAGCGCAGTTTCTTGTCCAACGCGCCCATGGGCTCATCGAGCAGCAGCAGCTTCGGCCGCTTGGCCAGCGAACGCGCCAGGGCAACGCGCTGGCGCTGCCCGCCCGACAGCTGGTGCGGCTTGCGCTTGGCGTACTGGGTCATCTGCACCAGGCCGAGCATCTCCTTCACCCGCGCCTCGACTTCCTGTTTCGGCAGACCATCCTGCTTCAGGCCGAAGGCGATGTTCTGCTCCACCGTCATGTGCGGAAACAGCGCGTAGGACTGGAACATCATGTTGATCGGCCGCTCGTAGGGCGGCATGTCGGTGATGTCCTGGCCATCGAGGAAGATGCGCCCCTCGGTGGGCCGCTCGAAGCCGGCGAGCATGCGCAGCAAGGTCGACTTGCCCGAACCCGAGCCACCGAGCAGGGCGAAGATTTCGCCCTGATGGATGCTCAGCGAGACATCATCGACCGCCACCGTTTCGTCGAACTTCTTGGTGACGCGGTCGATCTTCAGCAGCACCTGCTTGTTCTTGCTTTCGCCACTGAGGGCTTTCTTGTAGGCGCTGGAGGCAACGGCCATGCGCGAACTCCCGAAATGAAAAAGGTTGGCCGGCCTGGGCCGGGGATCTAATGGTCGTTGCAGAGAGCGCGTCGCCTGACATGCTCCCGATCGGCCGGTTCCGATTCGTCCCGGCAATGCCGCAGACGAAACGGGAACAGGCCATGGAGTTCACTTGCCGGATTTCACCTTGGTCCAGGAGCGCGTCGAAAGACGTTGAGTCTTCGGCGGTAGCTCAGCGGAGACGTACAGCCGGTCGAGCACTTCCTGCGGCGGATACACCGACGCATCGCCACGCACTTCCTGGTCCATCAGCTCGCCCGCGTTGAGATTGGGGTTGGCGTAACCGACGTAGTCGCTCACCGCGGCAATCACCTCGGGGCGCAGCAGGTAGTTGATGAAGGCATGGGCTTCTTCGACATTGCTGGCATCCGCGGGGATGGCGAGCATGTCGAACCAGAGGTTCGCGCCCTCCTTGGGAATGGCATAGGCGATCTCGACACCCTTGCCGGCTTCCTCGGCGCGGGCGGCGGCCTGGAACACATCACCGGAGAACCCGGCGGCGACGCAGATATTGCCATTGGCCAGATCGGAAATGTACTTGGACGAGTGGAAATAACGTACATGCGGCCGCACGGCCAGGAGCTTCTCCTCGGCCTTCTGATAGTCCGCCGCGTTCTCGCTGTTGGGGTCGAGCCCCAGGTAATTGAGCATGGCCGGGATCATCTCATCGGCCGAATCGAGGAAGGCGATGCCGCAACTGGCCAGCTTCTCGGCGTTCTCCGGTTCGAAGATCACCGCCCACGAGTCGATCGTGTCGACGCCCAGTGCGGCCTTGACCTTCTCGACGTTGTAGCCGATGCCGTTGGTGCCCCACAGATAGGGCGCCGCATGGGCATTGTCGGGATCGTTCTTCTGCAGCTGCTTGAGCAGTGCCGGATCGATGTTTTCCCAGTTCGGCAGCTTGCTCTTGTCCAGCGGCTGGAAGGCACCGGCGCGAATCTGCTTGCCGAGAAAATGGTTGGAAGGCACCACCACGTCGTAGCCGCTACGGCCGGCCAGCAGCTTGCCTTCAAGGGTTTCGTTGGAATCGAAGACATCGTAGACGGGCTTGATGCCAGTCTCCTGCTCGAACTCCTCCAGCGTCGTTTCGCCGATGTAATCCGACCAGTTGTAGATATGCACGGAGGCGGCCTGGGCGGTGGCCGCACCGGCTACGGCGGCGGCGACGATCAACGACTTGAGTGTCGAGCGCATGGATGAGTCCTCTTGTTACAGGCCGCGCGTGATCCCGGCGGGAAAGGCGGGCTGTTTATTGGAAAAACCTCTGAAAATCAACAGATTTGATGCAAATGTCGGTGCATCACAAAAGACAGGGAACGTGGCTACGAGACGAGCTGCGCTCAACCGGGCTCCGGTGCCGGTACGCATGCTCCATGCGGCCCGGCAACGGATCGGTCGTATCAGCGGCCCGACTTGATCTTGGTCCAGCTGCGGGTCATGGCGCGCTGGGTTTTCGGATCGAGGTCGGGGAAGGTGTACAGCTTCTTCAGCACGTCCTGGTTCGGGTAGATGCCCGCGTCGGTGCGGATCGCTTCATCCACCAGCGGGGTGGCCGCGGCGTTGCCGTTGGGGAACTGCACATAGTCGGTGATCGACGCCATGACTTCCGGCTTCATCAGGTAGTTGATGAAGACGTGGGCGCTCTCGACGTTCTTCGCGTCAGCCGGTACGGCCAGCATGTCGAAGAAGCTGCCGGCACCTTCCTTGGGAATCTTGTAGCCGACGTTGACGCCGTTGCCGGCTTCCTCGGCGCGCGCCTTGGCCTGATAGATGTCACCCGAATAGCCGATCGCCACGCAGGACTCGCCATTGGCCAGGTCGGAGATGTACTTGGAAGAGTGGAAGTAGGCCACATGCGGACGGATCTGCATGAACAGCTCTTCGGCCTTCTTCAGCTCGTCGGCCTTGCCGCTGTCCGGGGCGTAGCCCAGATAATGCAGGGCGGCGGGCAGGATTTCGGTCGGCGAATCGAGGAAGGAAACGCCGCAGGACTTCAGCTTCTCGATGTTTTCCGGCTTGAACACCAGGTCCCAGGAATCCACCGGCGCGTTGTCACCCAACACGGCCTTGACCTTGTCGACGTTGTAGCCGATGCCAATGGTGCCCCACATGTAGGGAATCGAGTACTGGTTGCCCGGATCACTCGGATCCAGCGCCTTGAGCAGGTCCTTGTCGAGGTTTTCCCAGTTCGGCAGCTTGGACTTGTCCAGTTTCTGGAACACGCCGGCCTTGATCTGCTTGGCGAGGAAGGGGTTGGACGGCACCACCACGTCATAACCGGAGCTGCCGGCCAGCAGCTTGGCCTCCAGCACTTCGTTGCTGTCGAAGACGTCGTAGACGACCTTGATGCCGGTTTCCTTGGTGAAGTTCTCCAGGGTGTCTTCGGCGATGTAGTCGGACCAGTTGTAGACGTGCAGAACCTTTTCCTGGGCCTGCGCAGCCCCGGCAACGGTGCCGGCCAGCGTCATGGCAAGTAGTGTCTTGGCGAAGGGATTCATCCGTGCAGCTCCTTTTGTCATCATTAATGTCGGGGCAGTGGAACAGGCCATGAACAACGCGGCGGCCTGGCGGTGTGGCGGCATCGACACACCCCTCGGCAGGTCTGGCCTCCAGCACGCGCGCAGTCTGGCAAGGTCAGGACCCTCTTTTCAACAAGCCGAACGCACAGCGGTGCAAACGACAACCTTAGCTCAGCTGGCGCGGGCCGCCGCACGGCTCAACCCAGCGCATCCTTGGCCGTGGCGTCGAGGCACAACCGCACCTTGCCGACCAGTTCGTCGATCTGCTCTTCGCTGATCACCAGCGGCGGCGAAATGATCATGGTGTCGCCAACCGCACGCATCACCAGGCCGTTGCGGAAGCAGTGCTCGCGACAGAGCATGCCCACACCGGGATCGGCAAAGCGTTCGCGGGTCTTCTTGTTCTTCACCAACTCGAGCGCGCCGAGCAGGCCGACGCCACGCGCCTCGCCTACCAGCGGATGCTCGAGCAGTTCCTGCCAACGGGATTGCAAATAGGGTGCCGTCTTCGTCTTCACCCGCTCGACGATCTTCTCCTCGCGCAGGATGCGGATGTTCTCCAGCGCCACCGCGGCGGCCACCGGATGCCCCGAGTAGGTGAAGCCATGGTAGAACTCGCCGCCCTCGTTGAGCGTGTGCACCACTTCGTCGCGCACCACCACACCGCCCATGGGGATGTAGCCGGAGGTCAGGCCCTTGGCGATCGGCATCAGGTCCGGCTCGAGGCCGTAGTAGTCGCTGCCGAACCACTCACCGGTACGGCCGAAGCCGCAGATGACCTCGTCGGCGATGAAGAGGATGTCGTAGCGCGCGAGGATTTCCTTGACCCGCGGCCAGTAGCTCTCGGGCGGGATGATCACGCCGCCGGCGCCCTGGATCGGTTCGGCGATGAAGGCGGCGACCTTGTCCTCGCCGACCTCGAGGATCTTCTGCTCCAGCTGGTCGGCGATGCGCACGCCGAACTCTTCCGGGCTCATGTCGCCGCCCTCGCCGAACCAGTAGGGCTGGTCGATATGCTCGATGCCGGGGATCGGGCCGTCGCCCTGCTCGTGCATGGCCTTCATGCCACCGAGGCTGGCGCCAGCGATGGTCGAGCCGTGATAGCCATTCCAGCGGCCGATGACCACCTTCTTCGCCGGCTGGCCCTTGATCGCCCAGTAATGGCGCACCATGCGCAGCACGGTGTCGTTGGCCTCCGAGCCGGAGCCGGTGAAGAACACATGGTTCATCCCGGCCGGCGCGATGTCGGCAATCGCCTTGGCCAGCGCCACGGCCGGCGGGTGGGCGGTCTGGAAGAACAGGTTGTAGTACGGCAGCTCGCGCATCTGCCTGGTCGCGGCCTCGACCAGCTCCTCGCGGCCATAGCCCAGGTTGACGCACCAGAGCCCGGCCATGGCGTCGAGGATCTTGTGGCCTTCGCTGTCCCACAGATAGACGCCTGACGCCTTGGTGATGATGCGCGTGCCTTTGGCGTTCAGCGCCTTGTAATCGGTGAACGGCGGCAGATGATGGTCGCGGCTCAGCGCTTGCCAGTGCAGGGTTTGCGAATCGCTCATCAGTCACCTCTCGATAAAAGTTCGTGCATGTTCGGTGGACGAGAAAAGCGTCATCCACCCTACGACCGGCTCCGGCGGAAGCGGCCCTACACCGACAGCATCAGGAATTCCCGCTCCCATGAGCTGATCACGCGGTGGTAGTTCTCCTGCTCGGCGCGTTTGACCGCGACGTAGCCGGTGATGAATTTCGGGCTCAGGTATTTCTCCAGCTCGCGACAGGTTTCCATCCGCTCCAGCGCTGCTTCCAGGGTCAGCGGCAGGCGCAGGTTGCGCCGTTCATAGCCACGGCCCTTGACCGGCTGGCTCGGTGGCAGCTGTTCGACCATGCCGATATAGCCGCACAGCAGGCTGGCGGCGATGGCGAGATAAGGATTGGCATCGGCACCCGGCAGACGGTTCTCGACGCGGCGGTTCTGCGGGTCGGAGTCCGGCACGCGCAGGCCCACGGTGCGGTTTTCCTCACCCCACTCGACGTTCACCGGCGCCGAGGTGTCGGGCAGGAAGCGGCGGAACGAATTGACGTTCGGCGCGAACATCGGCAGCAGCTCGGGGATGTACTTCTGCAGGCCGCCGACGTGGTGCAGGAACAGCTGGCTCATGGAGCCGTCTTCGTTGGAGAAGATGTTGCGCCCGGTCTGCAGGTCGATGACGCTCTGGTGCAGGTGCATCGCGCTGCCCGGCTCGCCGGTCATCGGCTTGGCCATGAAGGTGGCGGCGACGTTGTGCTTGAGCGCCGCCTCGCGCATGGTGCGCTTGAACACCAGGATCTGGTCGGCCAGGTGCAGTGCTTCGCCGTGACGGAAGTTGATCTCCATCTGCGCGGTGCCTTCCTCGTGGATCAGCGTATCCAGATCCAGGCCCTGCGCTTCGCACCAGTCGTACATGTCCTCGAACAGCGGGTCGAACTCGTTGGCGGCGTCGATGGAGAACGACTGGCGGCCGGTTTCCTGGCGGCCTGAGCGGCCGATCGGCGGCTGGAACGGCAGGTCCGGGTCTTCGCAGCGCTTGGTCAGGTAGAACTCCATCTCCGGCGCGACGATGGGCTGCCAACCGCGGTCGGCGTACATTTTCAGCACGCGCTTCAAGATGTTGCGCGGCGACAACTCAATGGGGTTGCCCATCTTGTCGTAGGTGTCGTGGATCACCTGAGCGGTGGGCTCGATGGCCCAGGGCACGAGGAACACCGCGTTCGGGTCGGGTCGGCAGAACATGTCGATATCGGCCGGGTCGAGCAGTTCGTAGTAGATGTCGTCCTCGACGTAATCGCCGGTCACGGTCTGCAGCAGCACGCTTTCCGGCAGGCGCATGCCCTTTTCGTCGAGAAACTTGTTGGTCGGTGAAATCTTGCCGCGGGCGATCCCGGTCAGGTCGCTGATCAGGCATTCCACTTCGGTGATCTTGCGTTCTTTCAGCCAGCCGGTGAGCTGGTCGAGTTGGATACTCATGTTGACCTCGGGGTTGCTGGGGAGGGCCGCCTGGGTCGGCCGTCAGCGTTGTCGGGCGCGCGCCTCGCAGGCTTCGGCGAAGCCGCGGAACAACGTCAGATAATGCGGATGCTCGTGAACCTTCCACTCCGGGTGCCACTGCACGCCGAGGGCGAAGCTGCGCGCCTGCTCGACGGAGAACGCCTCGATCAGCCCGTCCGGCGCCAGCGCCTCGATGCGCAGACCGGCTCCAAGCCGCTCGACGCCCTGGCCATGCACCGAGTTGACCTGGATCTGCGCCGGCAGGCCCAGCCGCTCGAGTAGCCCGCCCGGCTGCACGTGCAGCGGATGGCTGAGTCCGTACTGCACCTCCAATGGATCGTCCGGACGTTCGCGGTGGTCCTGATACGGGCCGGCTTCGTGAACCTTCTGGTGCAGGCTGCCGCCAAAGGCCACGTTCATTTCCTGAAACCCACGGCAGATGCCGAACACCGGGATGCCCGCCTCGACAGCCGCGCGAATCAGCGGCAGGGTGAGACGGTCGCGCAGCGGATCGTGATGGGTGCCCGTCTCGCTCGCCGGGCCGCCATAGTGGTGTGGCTCGACGTTCGAAGGCGAGCCGGTGAACAGCAGGCCATCGAAGGTCTCCAGCAGGGCCGCCGGGTCGATCAGCTCATCCAGCGCCGGAATCACCAGCGGCACACCGGCAATCGCCGCGGCACGCAGGTACTTGTCACCGGCGATGTGGAAACCGTGATGTCCGATCTGCTTGGTACAGGCCGAAACGCCGATCAGAGGCTTGCGAGGCATGGGATACTCGTTGTTCGAATGGGGCATACCGGAGAGTAGTCTTGTTCATTTTTATAGACAATAGCCCGAGCATTAGCCCGGTGCGCGATGGATTCAGCGCACCGGAGATGCCCCAAAAAAGGCCCATTGTGGGCACTCATGGGGCGCTGGCGGGCTACTATTGACAGTGAACAGGCTTTTCGATTGACTCCCAGACAAGCATCTGATGATTGAAATTTTTAACAATTAAGGTAATTCATCATGGCCCCGCCGCGTGCCGTTCAGCTCAACGAAGCTAACGCATTTCTCAAGGAACATCCGGAGGTTCAGTACGTCGATCTGCTGATCACCGACATGAATGGAGTCGTGCGCGGCAAGCGCATCGAGCGCGCCAGCCTGCACAAGGTCTACGAAAAGGGCATCAACCTCCCCGCTTCGCTGTTCGCCCTCGACATCAACGGAATCACCGTTGAAAGCACCGGCCTTGGCATGGATATCGGCGACTCCGACCGCACCTGTTTCCCGATCCCCAACACGCTGTGCAAGGAACCCTGGCAGAAGCGTCCCACTGCGCAGCTGCTGATGACCATGCACGAGCGCGACGGCGACCCCTTCTTCGCCGACCCGCGCGAGGTCTTGCGCCAGGTGGTGAGCAAGTTCGACGAGCTGGGCCTGACCATCTGCGCCGCCTTCGAGCTCGAGTTCTATCTGATTGATCAGGAGAACATCAACGGCCGGCCGCAGCCACCGCGCTCGCCGATCTCCGGCAAGCGCCCGCACTCGACCCAGGTCTATCTGATCGACGATCTCGACGAGTACGTCGATTGCCTGCAGGACATTCTCGAAGGCGCCAAGGAACAGGGCATTCCGGCCGACGCCATCGTCAAGGAAAGCGCCCCGGCGCAGTTCGAGGTCAACCTGCATCACGTCGCCGATCCGATCAAGGCGTGCGATTACGCGGTGCTGCTCAAGCGCCTGATCAAGAACATCGCCTACGACCACGAGATGGACACCACCTTCATGGCCAAGCCCTATCCGGGACAGGCCGGCAACGGGCTGCACGTGCATATCTCGCTGCTCGACAAGAATGGCAACAACATATTCGCCACCGAGAATCCGCTGGACAGCGAGCCGCTGCGTCACGCCATCGGCGGCCTGCAGCAGACCATGGCGGCCTCGATGGCCTTCCTCTGCCCCAACGTGAATTCCTATCGCCGTTTCGGCGCCCAGTTCTACGTGCCCAATGCGCCGTGCTGGGGCATGGACAACCGCACCGTGGCGCTGCGCGTGCCGACCGACAGCCCCGACGCCGTGCGTGTGGAACATCGGGTCGCCGGTGCCGACGCCAACCCCTACCTGCTGCTCGCCGGCATCCTCGCCGGGGTGCATCACGGCCTGACCAACAAGATCGAGCCGGATGACCCCATCGAGGGCAACTCCTACGAGCAAGTCGAGCAGAGCCTGCCGACCAACCTGCGCGACGCCCTGCGCGAGCTGGACGACAGCGAAATCATGGCGCGCTACATCAGCCCGGATTACATCGACATCTTCGTCGCCTGCAAGGAAAGCGAACTGGCCGAGTTCGAACACTCGATCTCGGACCTTGAGTACAACTGGTATCTGCATACCGTCTAGCCGCAGGCCCGCGTGCAGCGGGGCGACCGCCACGGCGGTTTGCATCCGCCGCCGTGCTGGCTTCAAATAGGCCGATGACCAAGCCCAGCCCCGCGACGCCCAGTCGCCGCCCGCGCGCCAGCAGCCAGGCGCGCATCCGCCAGATTCTCTCCAGCGCCCGTGAACTGCTCGCCGAGCAGGGTGCCGCGACGCTATCGGTGTACGCGGTGGCGGAGCGCGCCGGCATTCCGCCCTCCTCCGTCTACCACTTCTTCTCCGGCGTGCCGGCATTGCTCGCGGCGCTCACGGCCGATGTGCACGCGACGTTCAGGGCCAGCCTCGAGCAGCCCATCGATCACCAGAGCCTGAGCAGCTGGCGCGACCTGTCGCGGCTGATCGAACAGCGCATGCTCGGGGTCTACGAACAGGACAGCGCAGCCCGCCAGCTGATCCTCGCGCAGCACGGCCTCGGCGAGGTGACGCAGACCGATCAGCGCCTGGACCTGGAACTCGGCCAGGCGATGCAGGCCGTGTTCGAGCGACATTTCGCCCTGCCGCCTCTGCCGCAGGACATCGATGTGTTCGCCATGGCCGTGGAACTCGGCGACCGCGTCTATGCTCGATCCATACAGCTGTACGGCAGCCTGACGCCACGCATGGCCGAGGAAGGCCTGCGTGTATTCGATGCCTATCTCGGCCTGTATCTGCCGCCATGCCTGCCGAAGCGGGAAACACCGAACCACTGACCGATAAATATCGATAAACGGTCAGCCATTTCTTTGCCATCGGCGTTCAGCCCCCTATCAATCCAGATAACTATCGAATAAATTTGCGCTTTCGATAGCCGTCGCCCTTTCAACTGCAGCCGCGAGGTTTCCATGTCCCGAGTCGTTACCGTTGCCGCCACCCAGATGGCCTGTTCCTGGGATAGCCAGGCCAACATCGCCAATGCCGACAAGCTGGTGCGCGAGGCCGCCGCCAAGGGCGCGCAGATCATCCTCATTCAGGAGCTGTTCGAGACGCCCTACTTCTGCCAGAAACCCAATGCCGAGTACCTGCAGCTGGCGACGCCGGTCGAGGAAAACCCGGCCATCCAGCATTTTCAGAAGGTCGCCGCCGAGCTACAGGTGGTGCTGCCGATCAGCTTCTTCGAGCTGGCCGGACGCGCCCGCTTCAATTCCGTCGCCATCATCGATGCCGACGGCAAGCTGCTCGGCGTCTACCGCAAGAGCCACATTCCGGATGGCCCCGGCTACCACGAGAAGTACTACTTCAACCCGGGCGACACCGGCTTCAAGGTGTGGAACACCCGCTACGCCAAGATCGGCGTGGCCATCTGCTGGGATCAGTGGTTCCCCGAAACCGCACGCAGCATGGCGCTGATGGGCGCCGAACTGCTGTTCTACCCGACCGCCATCGGCAGCGAGCCGCACGACCCGAACATCACCTCGCGCGACCACTGGCAGCGCGTACAGCAGGGCCATGCCGGCGCCAACCTGATGCCGCTGATCGCCAGCAACCGCATCGGCCGCGAAGAGCAGGACGGCTACGACATCACCTTCTACGGCTCGTCGTTCATCGCCGACCAGTTCGGGGCCAAGGTCGAGGAAATGGACGAAACCAGCGAGGGCGTGCTGGTGCACCAGTTCGATCTCGACCAGCTCGAACACATCCGCAGCGCCTGGGGCGTGTTCCGCGATCGCCGGCCGAATCTCTACGGCTCGATCCGGACCCTGGACGGCTCGCAGCCTTCAGAGTGAGCCGCGCGCCCGCCGCTACGAACCACGGGAAAGGCCTGTCCTTTCCCGCTTCATGAGAGATGCAGATGACCACCCTGACCACCACGCCGCGTACCGATGGCTACTTCATGCCCGCCGAATGGGCACCGCACAGCCAGACCTGGATGGTCTGGCCGCAACGCCCGGACAACTGGCGTGACAATGGCGCGCCCGCGCAGGCCGCGTTCACCGCTGTCGCCAAGGCCATTGCACGCTTCGAGCCGGTTACCGTCTGCGCCAGCGCCGAGCAGTACCTCGCAGCCCGCGCGGCACTGGACGATCCGCGCATCCGCGTGGTGGAACTGAGCACCGACGACGCCTGGGTGCGCGATACCGGGCCGACCTTCGTCATCGACGACCAAGGCGGCCTGCGCGGCGTCGACTGGACGTTCAATGCCTGGGGCGGTGAAGACGGCGGCCTCTATGCCGACTGGCAGCGCGACGACGAAGTGGCGCGCAAGATCCTCGAACTCGAATACTGCGACCGCTACCGCACCGAGGGCTTCGTGCTCGAGGGCGGCTCGATCCACGTCGACGGCGAGGGCACGCTGATCACCACCGAGGAATGCCTGCTCAATCGCAATCGCAACCCGCATCTGTCCCGCGAGCAGATCGAGAGCGTGCTGCGGGAACAGCTGGCGGTCGACAGCATCATCTGGCTGCCGCACGGCCTGTTCAACGATGAAACCGACGGTCACGTCGACAACTTCTGCTGCTTCGTGCGCCCGGGCGAAGTACTGCTGGCCTGGACCGACGATGCGAACGACCCCAACTTCGAGCGCTGTCAGGCGGCCATGGCCGTGCTGCAGAGCGTTCGCGACGCCAAGGGCCGCACGCTGACGGTGCACAAGATGCCGATTCCCGGCCCGCTGCATGCGACTGCCGAAGAATGCGCCGGGGTCCTCGCCCTGGATGGCAGCCAGCCGCGCGACCCGTCGATACGCCTGGCCGGCAGCTACGTGAACTTCCTCATCGTCAACGGCGGCATCATCGCCCCAGCCTTCCGCGACCCGCTGGACGCCGAAGCCGAGCGCATCCTGGCGCAGGTCTTTCCGGAGCACCGGGTCGTCATGGTGCCTGGCCGCGAGATTCTCCTCGGCGGCGGCAACATCCACTGCATCACCCAGCAGCAGCCGGCACCGTTATCGCGCTGAAACGCTGGCCTTGAGCCTGCCAAGCCAGGCAAGGGGAGGTTCGATGGAGTTTCTGGTCAACCTCGACGTCGACGACCTGGAACGGGCCGTCGACTTCTACGGATCGGTGTTCGGTCTACGGGTCGGCCGCCCTCTCGGCACCTTCGCGGTGGAAATGCTCGGCGGCCCGACGCCGATCTATCTGTTGCTCAAGGATGCGGGCAGCGCCGCGACGCCCTATGGCTCTCGGCAACGCGACTATGCGCGGCACTGGACGCCGGTGCACCTGGACTTCGTCGTCGACGACATCGAAGCCGCTACCACCAGAGCCGTCACTCACGGCGCGCAGCTGGAACAGCCGATAACGGCTCAGGCCGGGCACAAGCCGGCGTTGATGGCCGATCCATTCGGCCATGGCTTCTGCCTGCTGCAGTTCATCGGCCGGGGTTACGACGAGCTGGCCAACTGAGCTGATCGGACATCCCCACCTGTCTGCTCAGCCGACGATCACCTGGTTCTTGCCCAGGCGCTTGGCGGTATACATCGCCGCGTCGGCGCGGGCGAACACGCTGCTCAGCTCGGGATCGCTGGCTTTCAGGTAGGTCAGGCCCAGGCTGGCGGTGACGCGAAAACGCTCGCCGTTCTCGGCGGTAAACACCACGCGTTCGATCTCGCGCTGCAGGCGTTCGGCGATCTGTTCGGCCAGATCCGGCTGACAGCCTGGCAGTACCGCGGCGAATTCCTCACCGCCGATGCGTCCGAACAGGTCGCTCTGGCGCAGCACGGCGGCGCCGCAGCGGGCCACCTTCTGCAGCACCTGATCGCCCATCTGGTGGCCGTGGGTGTCGTTGATGCGCTTGAAGTCATCGATATCCAGCAGCAGAAACGCCAGCGAGGAAGCAAACTGCCGCGCCCGCTCGAACTCGCCGCGGGCGCATTCGAAGAAGTGCCGGCGGTTGCTGCTCTGGGTTAGCACATCGGTAGTGGCCAGGCGCTGCAGTTCGCCTTCGAGCTGCTTTTTCTCGGTGATGTCTTCGGCGATACCCACGATGATCGGGCCCTGGCCACGATCGGCGCGACGACCGAGGAAACACTTGTCGCTCAACCAGCGCAACTGCCCGTCGCCACGGATGATGCGGTACTCGCGGGTTTCCACCGCGCCCTCGTCGAGCACGGCGAGCATGCTCTTCTGCGCGAACTCGACGTCATCTGGATAGATCGCGTTGCGCCATTCGCCGTAATCGGCCAGCAGCAGGGCCGGCGAGCGACCAAAGATGCGCTCGTAGGCCGGGCTGACGTAGATCATCCGCTGCGCCTGCCAGTCGAACGCCCAGAGCACGGCGTTGACGCCGCCCAGCAGGGTGCTGAACAGTTGCTCGCGCTCGCCCAGGCGGGCAGCCTCCGCGCGCGCATGCATCAGTGCGAGCAATGTCTGCGCATCGCCGCCCGGTAGCATGCCCATACCCGAATCACCCTGATTACTCGCCAGCCGCATAGCCTTCTTCCTGAAACGACCGTCGCGATTGCGACGGTACTGCATGTTGAGAATGCTGTTCAGAGAGCCGGCCAGAGGCAAAGTTCCGGCCGGCTGCAGGCCTTGTGCTTGAGCCGATGGAAGGTCAGGCGATGGCGACCGACGGGCGCAGGGAATAGGTCCGCAGATGCTCGGCGAATTCGCGCAGCGACTGGATGCCGCTGGCCTCCGCTTCGTGCACCCACTGCTTGATCGCCGCCAGCATTTCGTGGCCGTTCGAGCTGGTTCGCGTCCAGATCTGCTGCAGCGCCAGACGCTTCTCGTAGATCACCTTGAGCGACTGGCTCTGCGCCAGCATGTCGTCGATGTGCGCCTGCTGCTCCTGCTGCAGCAGACTCGGCTCTCGCGCCAGCAGACGCTTGGCCCGGCGCAGTTGATGACGCAGCGTGGCGTCGGCGCGGCCCAGTTCCTGGCGCACCAGCGGCACGATGACCAGCTTTCGGTACTGCGCCATAATCTGGAAACGGTTGTTGAGGATCGCCATGGCGCTGTCCATGTCCAGCTGCTGCTTGCCCTCGATGCGGTGGGCGATCGGCGCGGTACGGTTGACCTTTGCCAGCCGCAACAGGCTGAACAGGCGAATCCAGGCCCAGCCCATGTCGAACTCCCACTTGCGCACCGACAGCTTGGCCGAGTTCGGATAGGTGTGGTGGTTGTTGTGCAGCTCCTCGCCGCCGATGAGGATGCCCCAGGGCACGAGGTTGGTCGCCGCATCACGGCATTCGAAGTTGCGATAGCCGACCGCGTGACCGAGACCGTTGACCACACCGGCGGCCCAGAACGGAATCCAGATCATCTGCACGGCCCACACGGTGAGGCCGAGCGCGCCGAACAGCGCCAGGTCGATCAGCAGCATCAGCACGATGCCGGTATTGGGAAAACGCGAATAGAGGTTGCGCTCGATCCAGTCGTCCGGGCAGTTCTTGCCGTAGATGCGCAGGGTTTCCTCGTTCTTCGCCTCCTCCATGTACAGCTCGGCGCCCTTGCGCACGACCGTGCTCAGCCCCTTGTGTACCGGGCTGTGCGGGTCGTCGGGGGTCTCGCATTTGGCGTGGTGCTTGCGATGGATGGCAGTCCACTCGCGGGTGTTCATCGCCGTGGTCAGCCACAGCCAGAAGCGGAAGAAATGCTTGAGCGCCGGATTCAGCTCCAGCGAGCGGTGCGCCGAGTAACGGTGCAGGTAGACCGTGACGCTGACGATGGTGACGTGAGTCAGCAGCAGCGTGGTCGCGATGAGTTGCCAGACCGACAGGTCGAGTAAACCGGTGTGCCACATGATAACGGGGTGCCTCTTGCAGAACGGTGCGCCAGCGACCTCCGCTGGCGTCCACCTGCCTTCAGCCTAACACCAGGCGTCGGCGAGTCTAGGAAACGGCCCGACCGACCGTCTAAAAGCTGGTGATTTTTTAGCCAGATTCGGCTGCAATCGCTACGCTTCGGTACGTGGCGCATGCTGACGTGCATTCCCGAAAGACGCTATCGGCCGTACTGGCATAGAGCTATCATTGTTTCTTTTTTGCCTTGGAAAGTTGCGGCTCATGCAAACGTCGTACGTCGAGCGCAGCACCTCGCGCCTCTGGCCGGCCCGCCGATGACGAACGCCGGCATCACCACACCCCACTGGATATTTACGCTCGGCAGCCTGCTGCTCGTGCTGCTGTTCGGCAGCCTGGCATTCAATGACTACCGCGCGCGCGATGCCGCCTGGCACCTGGAAATCGACACTCACGGCGAGCTGCAGAGCCTGGCGCTGCAGAGCGCGCAGCTCAATCAGCGGCGGCAGGCCGACATGGTCGCCACGGCGCTGGCCGGCAATGCCGAAGTGCTGCGCCAGGTGCGCCAGATCGATACGGTGCTGCGCGATGGCCGGGCCATGGACGAAGCACGGATCGAACTGGCACGCCAGCGTCTGCGCGCCGCGTTGAGCCCGGCCTGGAGCGCCATGCAACGCCACGGCGCGCTGCAGTTGCAGATATTCTGGAGCGACGCCGGGGTCGCCCTGCTGCGCATGCAGCAACCGGAGCGCTTCGGTGACGCAATGGCGGCGCAGCGCCCGATGCTGCGCCGCGCGATGAGCGAAGGCAGCATGCAGTACGGCATGGAGGTCAATGCGCTCGGCGCCAGCAGTCGCGCCATCGTTCCTTTGCGTGCCACCGACAGCGAGTCCGGCGAGATCATCGGCGCCCTGGAAGTCGGCTACAACGTGCTGCCGGAATTGCCCGAGCTGGGCGATCAGCTGGCTGCCGGGCTGGCGCTGGTGGTCAATCGCCAGGCACTGCAGGCGGCGGACGTGGAATCCCCCAGTGGCGTGCAACTGCGCAGCGACGGCGACTGGCTGCTGATCGAGCATTCGGCGACGCAGATTCTGCACTGGGCGCAGCAGGGCATGCTGCCCGAGCCGGAGAGCGGCATGGCCCTGCGCCTGCTGAGTGCCGACGGTCGCACCTACATGCTCAACCAGATTCCCCTGCACAGCGAGCGCCGGGCCCAGCCATCGGCGCCGCTGCTGGCAGCGGCGCTGGTCTGGCGCGACATCAGCGCCATGCAGCAGGAGCACGAACAGGCCGAGCGCCGGCTGCTGATCAAATGGAGCCTGGCCTGGCTGATCGCCGAGGCGCTGCTGCTGACTCTGGCGGTGCTGCTGCAACGGCGCATCAGCGTGCAGCTGCAGCACCAGTTCAGCCAGCAACAGCAAGGCCGTCGTCGCCAGCGCCTGCTCGACCGCGCACAGAAGATCGCCAGCCTGTTGCCCGGCGTGGTGTTTCAGCTCAAGCGCTTCGCCAACGGCCGCTATGCCTTCCTCTATGCCAGCGAGGGCGCACGTGACCTGTACGGCATCGACCCGCAGCGGCTACTGGAAGATGCTTCCCAGGCCCTGGTGCACGTTCACCCGCAAGACCTGCCGCGGCTGAAAGCCGCACTGCTGCGCCTGGCTGCGCGGTCGACGACCGGTTCGGTGGAGTTCCGCATCCAGCATCCGCAACGCGGCCTGCTCTGGGCCGAGGGACGTGCCACCGCCGAACGACGTCCCGACGGCACCGTGCTCTGGCACGGCTTCGTCACCGAGATCACCGAACTGATGGAAGCCACCCGCGCGCTGCAGAAGAGCGAGAGCCGCTTCCGCGCCATGGTCAGCAACCTGCCGGGCGTGGTCTACCGCTGCCGCAACGACGGTCGCCGGCGCATGAGCTACCTGAGCGACGGCATCGAACGCCTGACCGGCTACCCGGCCAGCGATTTCGTCGGCGACCGTGTGCGCAGCTACGCCAGCCTGATTCATCCCGAGGATCTGGAGCTGGCCCGGCAGCACGCCGAGCAGGACACCTTCGAGGGCATCTACCGACTCACCAATGCCGAAGGCCGGACCGTCTACGTGCGGGAAAAAGCCCGCGTCCTGCACGAGCGTGACGACCCGGTGGGCTGGTGCGACGGCTTCATCTGGGATGTCACCGACCAGGCGCTGGCCAAGGAAGAGATGCAGGAGCGCGAGCGCTACCTGAGCATGCTGATCGACAACGTGATCGACGCCATCATCATCATCGACGCCCGCGGCATCATCGAAACCTTCAACCATGCCGCCGAACAGATCTTCGGCTACAGCGCCGCGGAGGTCATCGGCCGCAACCTGTCGATGCTCATGCCCGAACCGGACCGCTCCGCCCACGACGGCTATCTGGAAACCTACGAGCGACGCGGCATTCCTCGCGCGCTGGAGCAGAACCGCGAACTCACCGCCCTGCGGCGTACCGGCGAAACCTTCACCATCGAACTGCGCGTCTCGCAGATCAACCACCACGGCGAGCGCCGATTCATCGGCCTGGTGCGCGACATCACCGAGCGCAAGCGCATCGAGCGGATGAAGAGTGAGCTGGTGTCCATCGTCAGCCACGAGCTGCGTACGCCACTGACCTCGATCTCCGGTGCCCTCGGCCTGATCGTCGGCGGTGCCTTGGGCGAACCCTCGCCAAACATGGGCCAGATGATCAGCATCGCCCACCAGAACAGCCTGCGCCTGGGGCGCCTGGTGGACGACCTGCTGGACATGGACAAGCTGGTCGCCGGCAAGATGACCCTCGACCTGCGCGCGCATGCGCTGCCGACGCAGCTGCAACAGGCAATCGCCGCCAATCAGGGCTATGCCGCCAAGCACGGTGTCACGCTGGAGCTGCTGCCCGCGCCGGACGTGCAGCTGATGACAGACGACGACCGGTTGCAGCAGGTACTGGCCAATCTCATCTCCAATGCGGTCAAATTCTCGCCGCAGGGTGGCACCGTTACGCTCGGCAGCGAGCGACGCGATGACTGGGTGCGAATCTCGGTACGCGATCAGGGACCGGGCATCGCCGCCGAATTCCACACACGAATCTTCCAGAAGTTCTCCCAGGCCGATTCCTCCGACAGCCGCCAGAAGGAAGGCACCGGGCTAGGCCTGGCCATTAGCAAGGAACTGATCGAACACATGCACGGCCGGATCGGTTTCGATTCCGAGCCCGGCGAAGGCGCCTGTTTCTGGTGCGAATTACCAGTCGCGCCGCTGGCGCAAGATCGATCCTGATGCTTCCGTTAAGCGGACGCGCACGCAAACGACCCCCGGAGGCACAATGGCCGAGCTAAGGCGCATCCTGCACGTTGAAGACGATCCGTCGATTCAGGCGGTGACCAAACTGGCCCTGGAGGCCGTTGGCGGATACGAGGTGCTGTCCTGCTCCTCTGGCGCACAGGCGCTGGAGGAAGTCGAAGCCTTCGCCCCCGACTTCGTCCTGCTGGACGTGATGATGCCGGGCATGGACGGTCCGCAGACGCTGCTCAGATTGCGCGAGCGCATCGACCTGGAACGGATTCCGGTAACATTCATGACCGCCAAGGTGCAGCCGAGCGAGATCGAGCACCTGCGCAAGCTGGGCGCGCGCGACGTGATCGTCAAGCCGTTCGACCCGATGCAGCTGGCCGAGCAGATTCGCAGCATCTGGCTGAGTGGCCGATACTAGGCAGAACTGCTTAACCCCCCGGTCGTGAAACGCTGCCGACCGGACGCCCCCACCGAACCAGCAAGGCGCGACGATGGAGTCACCGCAACAAAGCACGACGCCGATGCCATCGACCGCCCAGCCGCGCGAGCTGTCACGCCTGGCAGCGTTGCTGCGCTACGAAATCCTCGACACCCCCGAAGACAGCGCCTTCGATGACTTCACAGCGCTTGCCGCGCAGATGTGCGACACGCCGATCGCGCTGATCTCGCTGGTCGACGACCGCCGCCAGTGGTTCAAGAGCAGGGTCGGCCTCGACGTCAGCGAGACCTCGCGGGAGATCTCCTTCTGCACCTTCACCATCGCCGGCGACGAGATCTTCGAGGTACCGGATACGCTGCAGGACCCGCGTTTTAGCAACAACCCGCTGGTGCTCGGCGATCCGCATATCCGCTTCTATGCCGGCACGCCGCTGACCTCGCCGGATGGCTACAACCTCGGCACCCTGTGCGTGATCGACCGCCAGCCACGCCGCCTCAGCCCAGAGCAGCGCGAGACCCTGGAGCGCCTCGGGCGCCAGGTGATCCGCCTGTTCGAGCAGCATCTGCTGGCGCACCGCCATGCGGAGCAGGCGGCGTTGCAACAGGCGATCCTCGACAGCGCCTCCAGCGCCGTGCTGGTGACCCGCCCCGACGGCGTAGTGACCAGCGTCAACCCGACCGCCGAACGCCTGCTGGGCTACAGCGAACAGGCGCTGGTCGGCCATCCGCTGACCGCCGCGCTGTTCCGTCCGGAGGCGCTACAGCGCCGGGCGCTGCTGCTTTCCAGCGAACTGCAGGTGCCGGTCGAGGCCGATTTCTCGGTGCTGAGCGCGCCGCTGCACCGCGGCCGACGCGACATGTCCGAATGGCGCCTGCGCCACCAGAATGGCCACGAGGTGCCGGTGCTGCTGGGCGTGACTGCGATCCATGACGAGCAGGAGCACCTGCGCGGCTACCTGGTCAACGCCTACGACCTGGCCTATCAGGAGCAGCTGCAACTGCGCCTGCAGCAGATCGCCGCGCAGGTCCCGGGCATGCTCTTCCAGTTCCACTGGCGCGCCGATGGCCCGGCGTGCTTTCCCTACGTCAGCGAGGGCGTCGAGCAGATCTACGGGCTGAGCCCCGGGCAGCTGGCCGGCAGCTTCGCGCCGATCGTCGGCCGGGTTCACGGGCCCGACCGCAGCGCGCTGCTGATCAGCATCCGCAAGGCTGCAAGCGAGCTTACGCCCTGGCACAGCGAGCACCGCGTCGAACACCCGCGCAAGGGGCTGATCTGGGTCGAGGCACGGGCCACGCCACTGCAGCAGGCCGATGGCACTGTACTCTGGCACGGTTTCGTCACCGATATCACCGCGCGCAAGGCCGAGCAGCTGGAGCTGGACAAGCAGCAGGAAATGAACCGGCGCCTGCTCGAGGCGCTGAGCGAAGCGGTGATCGCCTGCGACGCCGAGGGCAATCTGACCCTGTTCAACGAGAAGGCCAAGCAGTGGCATGGCGCCGATGTCGCCCCGTTATCGCCGAGCGAATGGGCCCGCCATTACCGGTTGTACCGCGCCGATGGCGTCACCCCGCTGGAACCCGAAGAGATTCCGCTGCGCCGCGCCCTCAATGGCGAGCACGTCATCGATCACGAGATGGTGCTGCTGAGCAATGGCGCACCGCGGCACGTACTGTCCAACGCCGACCCGCTGTACACCTCCGATGGCCAGCGAATGGGCGCGGTCGTCGTGCTGCACGACATCACCGAACGCAAGCGCATCGAACGCCTGCAGCGCGAGTTCATCTCCACCGTCAGTCATGAGCTGCGCACGCCGCTGACGTCCATCACCGGTGCGCTGGCGCTGATCTGCTCGAACGTCATGGGCGAAGTGCCCGAGTCGATGCACGAACTGCTGGAGATCGCCCAGCAGAACAGCCAGCGCCTGAGCGCGCTGATCGACGACCTGCTGGACATGGACAAGCTGCACGCCGGCAAGATGCGCTTCGACATGCTCGAACAACCGCTGCAGCCGCAGCTGGAGCTGGCCCTGCGCAGCAACGGCAGCTACGCCGAACGGCATGGCGTGCAACTGCACCTCGGCGCCTGCCCGCCGGTAAACGTGACGGTCGACGCCATGCGCCTGCAGCAGGTGCTGAGCAACCTGCTGTCCAACGCGGCGAAGTTTTCCCCGGCCGGTGAACGGGTCGAGCTGTCGGCGCAGGTCAGTGACGGCCGGGTACGGGTCAGCGTCCGAGACCAGGGCCCGGGCATTTCCGACGAATTTCGTGCGCGGGTATTCCAGAAGTTCGCCCAGGCCGACTCGTCCGACAGCCGCCAGCAAGGCGGAACCGGACTGGGCCTGGCGATCAGCAAGGAGCTGATCGAGCACATGGGCGGGCAGATCGGCTTCGAATCCGAACCGAGCCAGGGCGCCTGCTTCTGGTTCGAACTACCCATACAAGGCCAGGCCAAGGAGAGCCCGTGATGAAACAGCTCAAGCGCATCCTGCACGTCGAAGACGTACCGTCCATCCAGGTGGTGACGCGTATCGCCCTGGAAAAGCTCGGCGGCTTCGAAGTGCTCAGCTGTCAGTCCGGCCAGGCCGCGCTCGACCAGGTGCAGGCCTTCGCTCCGGACCTGATCCTGCTCGATGTGATGCTGCCGCAGATGGACGGCATCGAGCTGGTTCGCCAACTAGCCGATCTGGTCGATCTGCAGCAGACGCCCGTGGTGTTTCTCACCGGCCACCTGCAGCCCGAACGGCTGCAGGAGCTGCGCCAGCTCGGCGTGCGCCAGGTGCTGGGCAAGCCCTTCGACCCGCTGCAACTTGCCACCCAGTTGCGGCAGATCTGGGAGGCCGAGCATGGATGATCGCACCCGCCTGGCGCTGCAAGAGCAGCTGGCGCAGCTGGAACAGCAGTTCGGCGAGCGCCTGCAGGCCGACCTGACCGACCTCGCCACGCTCGCCCAGGATCTGCAGCAGACCCGTGCCACCGCCAGCCGCCGGCTGGTGATGCTGAGCATCCGCGAGCGCCTGCATCGGCTGGCCGGCGCCGCCGGCACCTTCGGCTTCGCCAAGCTCGGGGAGCGCGCCAGGCAGTTGGAGCAGCGGGCTGACCGCTGGCTGGATTCGGCCAAGCCGGGCAGCCGCGCCGCCGAGGCCTTCGCCCGCGCGGTGCTGCAGTTGGCCGGCGAAACCCCTGGCCAGGAACGCGACGGCGCGGCGGAACTGCCGGAGCACCACGAGGAGCCTGCACCCGGCTGTCGCATCTACCTGATGAAGGCCGATCCGGTCGCGGGCGCCAGCATGGCGGTGACCCTACGCAACTTCGGTTATCTGGTCAGCCAGTGGCCCAACTTCGCCGCACTGCAAGCGGCCGTGGCCGATGAACTGCCCGACGCGCTGATCGTCAGCGTGCAGCAGGACAGCGATTTCGACGCGCTCGCCGCTCTGCAGCAAGGCCTCGAGCAGCCACTGCCGCTGCTGGTCATCCATGACCGGGCCGATTTCGCCAGCCAGCTGGCCGCGGTGCGTGCCGGCGCCCAGGGCTTCTTCGTCCGCCCGCTGGATATCACCCAGCTGGAGAACAGCCTGGAGCGCTGCCTCGATCGGCAGCAGGGCGAACCCTTCCGCGTGCTGATCGTCGATGACGACGCCGAGCTGGCCGCACGCTACAGCCTGGTGCTGCGCAACGCGCAGATGCAGGTGCAGATCCTTACCGAACCGACCCGCGTACTGGAGACCATGCGCAGCTTCAACCCCGAGGTACTGCTGCTGGACGTCAACATGCCGGACTGCTCGGGGCCAGAGCTGGCGCAGATGATCCGCCTGCATGACGAATGGCTGCGGGTGACCATCATCTACCTTTCCGCCGAGACCGATACCCACCGGCAGATGGCGGCGCTGCTCAAGGCCGGCGACGATTTCATCACCAAGCCGATCAGCGATACCGCGCTGGTGGCCGCGGTGTATTCCCACGCCCAGCGTGCGCGCTCGCTGAGTACGGCGCTGGCCCGCGACAGCCTGACCGGCCTGCTCAAGCACGCCGATATCAAGGAACAGCTGGCGTTGGAAGTGCAGCGCACCACCCGCACCGGCAAACCCGCCAGCGTGGTGATGCTCGACCTCGATCATTTCAAGCAGATCAACGACACCTACGGGCACGCCGCCGGCGACAACGTCATCCGCGCCCTGGCCAACCTGCTACGCCAGCGCTTGCGGCGTATCGACAGCCTCGGCCGCTACGGGGGCGAGGAGTTCGTCGCCGTGTTGCCCGAATGCTCGGCCCTGCAGGCCCGACGCATTTTCGACGAAATCCGCGTGCGCTTCGCTGCGCTGAGCTTCAATGCCGGCGACCAGGAGTTCCGCGTGACCTTCAGTGCCGGCATCTGCGAGACCGACGGCCAGAGCGCCTCCGGCCTGCTGCTCGAGCATGCCGACCAGGCGCTGTACGTGGCCAAGCACAACGGCCGCAACCAGGTGCAGATCGCCCAGCGCTGAGCGCCCGGCCCTTTCGGCGGCGAACCGCTGTGGTTCGTGCAGGTCTGACTACACTGAGTTCATCCCGGTGACCACGCGGTAGCGAGGCAACTGGGGATTCTGTGCAGTCATCCCCGGCGGAAGGAGTCCGATTTGCCCGCAAGACTCGCGATCGGTTGGCATTCAATCGCCTTTCTCGCTGCGTTTCTGTTGCTCGTCGCGCTTGGCTGGCAAGGCAAGCGCACGCAGGAAGCGCTGTTGCAGACCAATCGCTCGGTCAGCCACAGCCTGGAAATCATCACCTCGGTCCAGGCGATCTTTTCTTCGTTACAGGACATCGAAACCGGTTCGCGCGGTTTCATCCTCACCGGCGACCCCACCTATCTCGAACCCTACGAACGTGGCCTCAGACAGCTGGAAGGCAACCGACGCAGCCTGCAGCGCCAGGTCGAAGGACGTGATTATCCCGACCGACGCTGGTTCCGGACCCTCGATGCCACCATCGCCGACCGCCTCGAAGTAGCCGCCGGCAACATGCAGACCCGCCGCGAGGCCGGGCTGCAGGCTGCCGTGGAGCGTCTGCGCGAGGCCGGCGGGCACCTGCTGATGGACCGCCTGCGCGCACTGCTCAACGCCGTCGAGCAGCACGAGCGCAGCCACCTGGCCGCCGCCAGCGCAGCCGTGGCACGCACCACCGAGCGCGCGCAGCAACTGGCACTGATGGGCACGCTGGTGGTGATCGGGCTGTTTCTGGCGGCCTTCTGGGCCTTGCAGCGGAATCTGCAGATTCGCCAGCAGCTCGCCCGCAGCGCCCAGGCCGGCGAGGCACGCCTCGGGGCGCTGCTGCAGGCCATCCCGGACCACCTCTACGCGGTCGATGAGCGGCAGCAGGTGTCGAGCATTTCGCGAGGCACCCCGCGCCGCGCACCGCCGCCGGAAGCGATCGAACCCTTGCTCATCGAGCTGCTCAATCAGACCGACGAGGGCGCACTGCGCCAGAAGACCTGGTGCGAGCTGCAGACCCAGCGCACCTTCGAGGTTCGTCTGACGCCCACCGGGCTGGGCGATCATCTGGCCATCGCGCGCGACGTCAGCGAACTGCAGCACAACCGCGACAGCCTGCATGACCAGCAGGTCTTTCTCCGCCGCGTGGTCGACACCGACGAGAACCTGATCTTCGTTCGCGACGCCCAGGGCCGTTTCCTGCTCTGCAATTCGGCGCTCGCGGCCCTGCTGGACGTGCGCCCGCAGGACATCGAGCAGCGCCGCCCCGACGAGGTGCCGTCTGCCGTGCGGCTGCAACCGCTGCTGCTGGGTGACGAAGAGCTGGCCGAACTGGCGGGAGGCAGCGGCGATCTGCGCAGCACCGAGGTCGCGCTGACCGATGCCCATGGCGCGGAGCACTGGTTCCAGGTGGTCAAGCGCCCGCTGCGGATCTCGACACGTACCTGTCATGTGGTCACGGTGGCGGTGGACATCTCCCTGCGCCGACGCATGGAGCAGATGAAGACCGAATTCATCTCCATCGTCAGCCACGAGCTGCGCACGCCGCTGACCGCCATCCGCGGCGCCCTCGGTATGCTGATCGGAGGCATTGCCGGACATATCGGCGACGACGCCCGCCCGCTGCTGGATATCGCTCACAAGAACAGCGAACGCCTGGTGCGCCTGATCAACGACATCCTCGACATCGAAAAACTCGAAGCCGGACGCCTGGCCTTCAACTTCGGCCACCATGACGTGCGCGCGCTGGTGCAGCAGGCGCTGTCGGATATCCAGCCGTACGCCCGCGACTACGACGTCAATCTCAGGCTGGTGGGCGCCGATGAGTCGCTGTCGAGCGAAGCGATGGTCGACCCCGACCGCTTCGCCCAGGTGATGGCCAACCTGCTGTCCAACGCGATCAAGCATTCCCCCGCCGGCGGCAGCGTGACGGTCGATCTACGTCACCATGACAACGTGCTGGAACTCGGCGTACAGGATCAGGGGCCGGGGATTCCCGAGGCTTTCCGTGGGCGCATCTTCGAGCGCTTCGCCCAGGCCGATTCCTCCGACGCCCGCCAGCGCGGCGGCACCGGGCTGGGACTGGCGATCACCCGCTCGCTGGTGCAGCAGATGCACGGACAGATCGGTTTCGACTCCCAGGAAGGTCACGGCTCGCGCTTCTGGCTGCAGCTGCCGCTGGCGGAGCAACCAGCGACGCCGCTGCAGCGACCCGCCGCAGCGCCAGCCAGCGCCGCTCAGCGTGACGACGCGCCATTGATCCTCATCCTCGAGCCGGATGCGCGGGCCGCCGAGCAGTTGGCCAGAGCGCTGCAACAACATGGCTACGCCACCCTGATCAGCGGGAGCGCAGCCGAGGCGCGTCAGCTGTTGCAGCGGTTCGACGTCGAGGCACTGACCCTCAGCCCGGCGCTGGATGACGAAAACAGCGCGGCCTTCCTGCAGAGCCTGCGCAGCCAGCACAACTACCGCAACCTGCCGGTGCTGATCGTCAGCCTGCAGCCGCAGCGCCGCGATGATGACGACGGCACGCTGCGCGGCGGCGCGGTAGGCGTGATCGACTGGCTGCACAAACCGATCGACCCCTCGCGGGTCATGGACGTGATCCGCGCCTGTCTGCAGCTCGGCGGGCACAAACCGCGCATCCTGCACGTCGAGGACGACGACGACCTGCGGGTGCTGCTGGCCAGGCAGATCGCCGCGCTCGATGTCGATCTTTCCGGCGCCGCGACGCTGCACGACGCGCGCGAGCTGATCGCGGCACAGACCTTCGACCTGGCGATCATCGACCTGATGCTGCCGGACGGCCAGGGCACCGAGCTGTTCGACCAGCTGGCGCAGAGCGTCCCACCGCCGCCGGTGATCATCTTTTCCGCGCTCGACACCCCGATTCAGGACGACCGCCTGGCGCTGCGCCAACTGGTGAAATCCCGTCACGACGGCGATGAGCTGGCCAGGCTGATCCAGCACCTGCTGCAACACTGGCCGCCGGGGCACACACACGAAACCGACGAGGCTCACCCATGAGCGAATCCGCCAGCAAACGCATTCTCATGGTGGAAGACGAAGAAGACATCGCCTTTCTCATCCGCTACATGCTCGAACGTCACGGCTTCGTGGTCGACCACGCCGCCGATGGCCGGCAGGCACTGGAGTACTTCGCCCAGAGCGAGCCGCCGGACCTGACGCTGATGGACATCATGCTGCCCTACCATGATGGCCTGGAACTCATCGAACGGCTGCGGGCGCAACCCGGCTGGGACAGCGTGCCGGTGCTGATGCTGACGGCCAAGGCCCGTGAAGTGGACATCGTCCGAGCGCTGGAACTCGGCGCCGACGACTACGTGACCAAGCCGTTCCAGCCGGAAGAACTGCTGGCGCGCATCCGCCGTCTGCTGAGGGGCCGCCGATGAAGCGAGCGGTAATGCTGCTTGCCCTGGCGCTGCCTTGCGGTGCGGCGCTGGCGGACGTCACCACCGCCGAGCGGCAGGTCCAGGCGCAACAACTGGACGCGGCCGAAGCAACACTTCGGGCGCATCTGGCCGGGCAGCCGGACGACACCGCGGCGCAGTTCCTGCTCGCCCGCGTATTGAGCTGGCAAGGCCGCCCTGAACAGGCGCTGCCGATCTATCGCCGCCTGCTGCAGCATCAGCCGGACAACGCCGACTATCTGCTCGGCGAGGGCCAGGCGCTACTCTGGGCCGGTCATCCGCAACGTGCGCTGCAATCGCTCGAACGCGCCGCCCAGCTCGCCCCGGACTATGCCGAGGTGCAGCAGGTGATCCAGCAGGCCCGTGCTGCGCTGACCGTGCCCAGCACCGCAGCGGCGCCCGTGCCGGTCGTCGACGCCGCGACCAGGCGACGCCACGAACTGGAAATCTCTGCTCGCCAGGACTGGCTCGACAGCGGCTTTGACAACTGGCGCAGCCAGCGCCTGGACTACGCCTCGACGAAGCCGGAGAGTCTCGGCTGGTATGGCGCGCTGACACGCGAGCAACGCTTCGGCGAGTGGGACGAAGGCGTCGAAGCCGGCGCCGTCATTGCGCTGGACGAGAACTGGACCCTGCAACCGGAGGTCGGCTACCAGCCGTCACCCTATTTCCTTCCCGAGTGGCATGCCGATCTGCGCCTGCAGCGGCGGCTACCGGACGGCTACCTCGGCGCTGTCAGTGTCCGCCGCACCGAGTACGAAACCACCCGGGTCGACCGCCTGGCGCTGAGTGCCGAACGCTACTGGAACGCCTGGCGCGCCGGCTACACGCTGAACGTCACCGATGTCGCCAATGCCGGCACGCCAATCGGCCATGATGTGGCGCTGGACTACTACTACCAGGGCCTGAGCTACGCCGGCCTGCGCCTGACCGTGGGCGAGGAAGAAGCGGTGGAGGAACAGCAGCTGATCACCAGCGACGTGCGCGCCATCAGCCTGCAGGGTCGCCACTGGTTCGACAGCCGCTGGGCGCTGAGCTGGGAAATCGGCCATCACCAGCAGGGCAGCTACTACGACCGTCAATGGCTGCAGCTCGGCCTGCGTCATGCTTTCTGAATGGCTGGCGCGCTGCCCCCGCTGGCTGTGCGAAGCACCGGCGAACGCCTGGGCGCAGCTCTGGCCGGAAGACCGCATGCTGCAGCTGGCGCTGTACGGCGCCTTCGGCCTCGGCGCGCTGACGCTGCTGGTGCTGCTGCAGGTGCTGCTGCTCGGCGAGCTGTCGCGCCGACGCGCCGTGCGCCGGCAGCAGTTCAACGAACAGTGGCGGCCCTACTTCGCCCTCTGCAGCCTCAGCGATGAACTGCCAGCCAGCCATGCGCCGCTGCCACGACGGCATCAGCTCTGGTTCCTGCTGCAGTGGAACCGTACCCAGCTGCAACTGCGCGGCGCCGCCCGTGAGCGCATGAACCGCGCGCTGATCGCCCTGGGCATGGACCGCCAGGCCTTGATCCTGCTGCGCGGGAGGGTGCGCAGCAAGCTGATTGGCCTGACCTGCCTGCGGCATCTGGCTGACCCGGCGCACTGGCAGGCGGTGCAACCGCTACTGCTGAGCCGCAACTCCATCGTCGCCCTCTCCGCCGCCCAGACCCTGGTGGCGATGGACGCCAGCAAAGCCATGGCGCTAATCCTGCCGGCGGCGGTGAATCGCCCCGACTGGGCACTGCCGCGGCTGATCAGTCTCTGCCAGCAGGCTGGCGAACAGGCCGTGACCACGCCGCTGCTGATCGTGCTGTCCTCCTCGGAGGATCCGCGTCGCGAGCGTCTGGTTCCCCTGCTCGTGCAGGGCGATCCCCGCCACGCCGCGCCTTGGGCCCGTGCCCGGCTGGACGAAGGCGCACCGGCAGAATATCTGCAGGTAGCGCTGCGCTGCCTGTGCGAACTCGGCGACCCGCGCGACCGCCACCGCCTGCTACGCGCCCTGCAGCACGATCAGGACACCGTGCGTCTGGCTGCGCTGCAGGCACTGCACAAACAGGCACGCCGCGAAGACAGCGAACTGTTCCTGCCGCTGCTATCGGACAGCAGCTGGTGGGTGCGCCAGGCGGCGGCCGACAGCCTGGCGGCGATGCCGGGCGCAACGCTGGAGGGGCTGCAGCATATGCTTGAACAGGTTCGTGATCGTTACGGCAGGGACGCCCTGCGCCGCGCCATCGCGGAGGTGCGCCGGTGACCGATACCTGGCTGTGGTGGTTGCAGGTCGCATTCATCCTCTATTTCCTGCTGCTCAACGGCATGTACCTGCTGCTCAACATGCTGTCGATGGCAAGCCTCATGGGCTACATCCGGCAACGGGCGGAAACCGGCGAATTGGCGCCCTACCTGGGGGTTGAACCGCCAGTCTCGGTGCTGATGCCGGCGTTCAACGAGGAAGCGACCATCCGCACCTCGGTGCGCTCGATGCTGCAGCTGCAGTATCCCGAGTTCGAGATCGTGGTGATCAACGACGGTTCGAAGGACAACACCCTCGCCGTGCTGATCGAGGAATTCGACCTGGTGCCGCACCCCGAGCCGCTGCGCCAGGCCGTGGCCCACCAACCGGTGCAGGCCATCTATCGTTCGCGGCGCTACGCCAATCTGCGGGTGGTGGACAAGGCCAACGGCGGCAAGGCCGATGCGCTGAATGCCGGTATCAACGCGGCACGCCATGGACTGTTCTGCGGCGTCGACGCCGACTCGATCCTGCAGCGCGACAGCCTGTTGCGCGTGGTGCAGCCCTTCCTCGAAGACGAGCGCACCATTGCCGCCGGCGGCACCGTGCGTATCGCCAATGGCTCGCAGGTGCGCGGCGGCTTTCTTATCCAGGCCGGGTTGCCACGCAACTGGCTGGCGCGCTTCCAGATCGTCGAATACCTGCGTGCGTTTCTCTTCGGCCGTCTCGGCTGGTCGCCGCTCAACGCCGTGCTGATCATCTCCGGCGCCTTTGGCCTGTTCGACCGCGAACGGGTGATGGCGGTCGGCGGCTATCGCACCGATACCGTTGGCGAGGACATGGAGCTGGTGGTGCGGCTGCACCGTTATCACCGCGAGAAGCGCATCCCCTACCGCATCCGCTACCTGCCGGACCCGATCTGCTGGACCGAATGCCCGGAAGATCTCGGCACCCTCGGCCGCCAGCGCAGCCGCTGGCAGCGCGGCCTGGCCGAAAGCCTCGGCCGTCATGCGCGGCTGGCTTTCAGCCTGCGTGGCGGCACGCCGGGCTGGCTGGCCTGGCCGTTCATGGCGCTGTTCGAATGGATCGGCCCGCTGATCGAGCTGGTCGGCTACGGCTTCATGCTCGCCGGCTTCGCCTTCGGTGCGGTGTCCTACGCGGCGCTGGCGGCCTTCCTGCTGGTGGCGATCGGCATGGGCATCCTGCTGTCGGTCAACGGCCTGCTGCTGGAAACCATGTCGTTCCGCGTCTACAGCCGCCGACGCGACATGCTGCAGCTGTTTCTGATGGCCGTGCTGGAGAACTTCGGCTACCGCCAGCTGAACACCGTCTGGCGCTGCCGCGGGCTCTGGCAATGGTTCTCGCGACGCAAGCACCACTGGGGCGCAATGCGTCGCAGCGGGCAGTGGGGGCAAAGCTAGCTGAACGCTCAAAAACCGTAGGGTGGATCACGCTTCATCGATCCACCATGGCCGTGCAACAAGGTGGATGTAAAAAGCGACATCCACCCTACGGATGCCGTCAGAGCTGAATCCAGGTCGCCTTCAGCTCTGTGTACTTGTCGAAGGCGTGCAGCGACTTGTCACGGCCGTTGCCGGACTGCTTAAAGCCGCCGAACGGCGCGGTCATGTCGCCGCCGTCGTACTGGTTGACCCACACGCTGCCGGCGCGCAGCGCCCGCGCGGTGCGGTGTGCCTTGGACAGGTCGGCGGTCCACACGGCGGCGGCGAGGCCGTAGGGCGTGTCGTTGGCGATCGCCACCGCTTCCTCGGCGCTGTCGAAGGTGATCACCGACAGCACCGGGCCGAAGATTTCCTCCTGAGCGATCTTCATCGCATTGTCGACGCCATCGAAGATGGTCGGCTCGACGTACAGCCCGCCGGTTTCCTCCAGCGTACGCTGGCCGCCGATCAGCACCTGCGCGCCCGCCTCACGCCCGGCGTCGATGTAGCCGAGCACGGTATTCAGCTGCTGGGTGTCTACCAACGCGCCGACGTTGGTCGCCGGGTCCAGCGGGTTGCCCGGCTTCCAGCCCTTGAGCGCCTCCACCACCATGGGCAGGAAGCGCTCCTTGACCGATCGCTCCACCAGCAGGCGCGAGCCGGCGGTGCAGACCTCGCCCTGGTTGAAGGCAATGGCGCCGGCCGCAGCCTGAGCTGCTGCTTCGAGATCGGGCGCGTCGGCGAAGACGATGTTCGGGCTCTTGCCGCCCGCCTCCAGCCAGACGCGCTTCATGTTCGACTCGCCGGCATAGATCATCAGCTGCTTGGCTACCCGCGTGGAGCCGGTGAAGACCAGGGTATCGACGTCCATGTGCAGCGCCAGCGCCTTGCCGACGGTGTGGCCGTAGCCCGGCAGAACATTCAGTACGCCGGCCGGAATGCCGGCATCGATCGCCAGCTGGGCGATGCGGATGGCGGTCAGCGGCGACTTCTCGGAGGGCTTGAGCACCACCGAGTTGCCTGTGGCCAGCGCCGGGCCGAGCTTCCAGCAGGCCATCATCAGCGGGAAATTCCACGGCACGATGGCCGCCACCACACCGACCGGCTCGCGGGTGACCAGGCCCAGCTGGTCGTGGGGCGTGGCCGCCACTTCGTCGTAGATCTTGTCGATCGCCTCGCCGCTCCAGCGCAGTGCCCGCGCAGCGCCGGGGATGTCCACCGCCAGCGAATCGCCGATCGGCTTGCCCATGTCGAGGGTTTCCAGCAGCGCCAGCTCCTCGCGGTTGGCTTCCAGCAGATCGGCGAAGCGAATCAGCACCGCCTTGCGCTTGGCCGGTGCCACGCGCGACCAGCTGCCGGCATCGAATGCGGCACGGGCACTGACCACCGCGCGCTCGGCGTCGGCCTGCTCGCAGCTGGCGACCTGCGCCAGCACGCGCCCGTCCACCGGACTGATGCAGTCGAACTGCCCTCCGTCCGTCGCGGTGCAATACTCACCCTGGATAAAGGCGCGACCTTCGATGTGCAGGTCGCGGGCACGCTGTTGCCAGTCGGCGAGGGTCAGGGTGGGCATGGTGCATCCTCTCTAGTCAGGTCTTCAGGCTGTGGAAAAGGCACCCTAAACCAGCGGCGCGGACCCTATCAATATTTTTTACGAACGGCCGGTCTATCGCCTTGTTTTGTTCGTTTTATTAAACATAGACTCGATGAAAACCCTGCGGCTCGCCGTCGCAGCATAGCCGCTCGCCACCCGGAGCCAGCCCCATGTCACAGGATTTCCATCCCAACGCCTCGCCCGATCACTTCTGGATGCCCTTCACCGCCAACCGCCAGTTCAAGGCCACGCCGCGCCTGTTGGAGAGCGCCGAGGGCATGTATTACACGGCGAGCGACGGCCGCCAGGTGCTCGACGGCACGGCCGGGCTCTGGTGCTGCAATGCCGGCCATGGCCGACGCGAGATCAGCGAAGCGGTGAGCAAGCAGATCGCCAAGATGGACTTCGCGCCGACCTTTCAGATGGGCCATCCGCTACCTTTCGAGCTGGCCGAGAAACTCGCCGCCATCAGCCCCGAAGGACTGAACCGGGTGTTCTTCACCAACTCCGGATCGGAGTCGGCGGATACCGCGCTGAAGATCGCCCTGGCCTATCATCGCGCCATCGGTCAGGGCTCACGCACGCGGCTGATCGGCCGCGAGCTGGCCTACCACGGCGTCGGTTTCGGCGGCATGTCGGTGGGCGGCATGGCCAACAACCGCCGCGCCTTCGGCCCGATGCTGCCGGGCGTCGATCACCTGCCGCACACCCTCGATCTGCAGCGCAACGCCTTCAGCAAGGGCCTGCCGCAGCATGGCGTGGAACGGGCCGACGAACTGGAGCGGCTGGTGACGCTGCACGGCGCGGAGAACATCGCCGCGGTGATCGTCGAGCCCATGTCCGGCTCAGCCGGGGTGATCCTGCCGCCGGTGGGCTATCTGCAGCGGCTGCGCGAGATCACCGCCAAGCACGGCATTCTGCTGATCTTCGATGAGGTCATCACCGGCTTCGGTCGTGTCGGCGAAGCCTTCGCCGCCCAGCGCTGGGGCGTGACGCCGGACATCCTCACCTGCGCCAAGGGCCTGACCAACGGCGCGATTCCCATGGGCGCGGTGCTGGTCGCCGACCACCTGTTCGACGCGTTCATGAAGGGACCGGAAAGCGTCATCGAGTTCTTCCACGGCTACACCTACTCCGGGCATCCGGTGGCCTGCGCGGCAGCGTTGGCGACCCAGCAGATCTATCAGCAGGAGAACCTGTTCCAGAAGGCCATCGACCTGGAGCCCTACTGGCAGGAAGCACTGTTCAGCCTTAGGGACCTGCCCAACGTGATCGACATCCGCACGGTCGGGCTGGTCGCGGGTATCCAGTTCGCTGCCCATGCCGATGGCGTCGGCAAGCGCGGTTACGAGGTGTTCCGCGAGTGTTTCGAGAAGGGCCTGCTGGTACGCGCCAGCGGCGACACCATCGCCCTGTCGCCGGCGCTGATCGTCGAGAAGGCCGAGATCGACCAGATGATGGAGTTGCTCGCCGACGGCATTCGCGGGGCCGGCTGAGGCTTATCCGGCCTGACGGGCCGTTCTCGCCGTATTTGCAGGGAAACCGGTGGGCTGAAGCCCACCCTACAGGGGCGGCGGTGGACGTTCGGTAGGGAGGGCTTCAGCCCACCAATGCCATTGCGGCGCGGTCTCAGAGCGATTCCAGGCAGTCGGCCAGGGTGACACCGAGACCTTCCAGCAGCTTCTCGTAACCCTGCGCATCCGTCGCCAGGCCGACGCCCAGCACGTCCAGTTCCGCCATCTTCACCGGCAAGCCGGCGGTCAGCGTCTCGACCAGGCGCGGACGCGCCGGCGGTTCGCTGAACACGCAGCTCGGCCCGGCCTGCTGCAGCCGCTCGCGCATCGCCGCCACATGCCGCGCGCCGGGTTGCGACTCGCCACCGGCACTGAACACGCCGGCATGACGCAGGCCGTAGGCCGACTCGAAGTAGTCGTAGGCCTCGTGGAAGACGAAGAACGGCTTGTTCTGCACCTTGCTGAAGCGCTGCTTGAGGCGGGCGTCGAGCGCCTCGATGCGCTGGGCGAAGGCCGCCGAGTTGGCCTGGTAACGCTGTGCGTTGGCCGGGTCGGCGGCGGCCAGGTCAGCGGCCATGCGCTCTGCGATGATCAGGGCGTTGGCCGGCAGCAGCCACAGGTGCGCATCGAGCGTGCCCGGCCGATGGTCATGGTCGTGCTCGTCGGCATGGGCGGTCTCGCCATGTGCGGCCTCGTCATCCCCGTGAGCATCATGCTCATGACCGTCGTGATCGTCGTGATCGTCGTGATCGTCGTGATCGTCGTGATCGTGATGTTCAGCCTCGTCGTGCGCATGCGCATCACCAAAACGACGCAGGGTCAGCTGCGGCAGGTCCTGCACCGCCACGGTCGTGCCTTCGCGAGCGCTCAGTGCGCGCGGCAGGAAGCTCTCCAGATCCGGGCCGATCCAGTAGAACAGCTGCGCATCGCGGATACGCCGTACGTCGGACGGTCGCAGCGAGTAATGATGCGCCGAAGCGCTCGCCGGCAGCAGAACGTCAGGCTCACCGACGCCATCCTGAACCGCCGCGGCGATCAGCTGCAGCGGCTTGATGCTGGTCAGTACACGGACTTCAGCTTGGGCAGAGGAGGCGCCAGCGAGCAGCGCCGCCAGCAACGGAAGGGAGCAAAGACGATTCACGGGCATCACTCGAACGGAAAGAATTGGTACATAATAACGTCTCTCCCCTTACACGTCGCCGCCCATGTCCAAGACCCCGCTGGCCTGTACGCCCCACGACCATGACCATTGCGTCAGCCACGCGCTGGCCGAAGCCGACAGCCTCTGCGCGCGCCAGGGCGTACGCCTGACCGCCCTGCGCAAGCGTGTGCTGGAGCTGGTCTGGCAAAGCCACAGGCCGCTCGGCGCCTACGACATCCTCGCCGTACTGAGCGAGCAGGATGGCCGCCGCGCCGCGCCACCCACCGTCTACCGCGCGCTGGATTTCCTGCTGGAGAACGGCCTGGTGCATCGCATCGCGTCGCTCAACGCCTTCATCGGCTGTAACCATCCGGAGCATCCGCACCAGGGCCAGTTCCTCATCTGCCGGCACTGCCACACCGCCATCGAACTCGAGCAACGCGCCATCGCCGAGGCCATCGACAGCGCCGCCGGCAGCGTCGGCTTCGCCGTCGAGGGGCAGACCGTGGAAGTGGTCGGCCTCTGCTCGAACTGCCGGAAAGCCGCATGAGCGAGGTGCTGCTGCGGCTGGATGACATCCACGTGCGCTTCGCCAACCAGAACGTGCTGGAAGGCGCGCAACTGCAGGTTCATCGCGGCGAGATCGTCACCCTGATCGGCCCCAATGGCGCCGGCAAGACCACGCTGGTACGGGCCGTGCTGGGCTTGCTGAAACCTGATCGCGGCCAAGTCTGGCGCAAGCCGAAGCTGCGTGTCGGCTACATGCCGCAGAAGCTCCACGTGGACCCCACCCTGCCCTTGTCGGTGCTGCGCTTTCTGCGCCTGGTACCTGGCGTCGATCGTGCCCGCGCACTGGCGGCGCTGGGTGAAGTCGGTGCGGAACACGTCATCGACAGCCCGCTGCAGAAAATTTCCGGCGGCGAAATGCAGCGTGTGCTGCTCGCCCGCGCGCTGCTGCGCGAGCCGGAGTTGCTGGTGCTGGACGAACCGGTGCAGGGCGTCGACGTCGCCGGCCAGGCCGAGCTGTACCGGTTGATCGGCGTGTTGCGCGACCGCTACGGCTGCGGCGTGCTGATGGTCTCCCACGACCTGCACCTGGTGATGAGCGCCACCGACCAGGTGGTCTGCCTCAATCGCCACGTTTGCTGCTCGGGGCACCCGGAGCAGGTCAGCAGCGACCCGGCCTTCGTCGAACTGTTCGGCCAGGACGCGCGCAGTCTGGCGATCTACCACCACCAGCACGACCACAGCCACGACCTGCACGGCAGCGTGGTGACCGGCAAACCCCACGTCCACGGCCCGAACTGCAAGCACTGACATGCCCGATTTCCTTCTCAACGCCCTGCTCGCCGGCCTCGCCCTGGCGCTGGTCGCCGGCCCGCTCGGCTCCTTCGTCGTCTGGCGGCGCATGGCCTATTTCGGCGACACCCTGTCCCACGCCGCGCTGTTCGGCGTCGCCCTCGGGCTGATGCTCGACGTCAACCTGACCCTGGCGGTGACCGTCGGCTGCGTGCTGCTCGCGCTCTTGCTGGTCACCCTGCAGCAGCGCCAGCCGCTGGCCTCGGACACGCTGCTCGGCATTCTCGCGCACAGCACGCTGTCGCTGGGCCTGGTGTCGCTGAGCTTCATGGATGACGTGCGCATCGACCTGATGGGCTATCTGTTCGGCGATCTGCTCGCCGTCGGGCCGAGCGATCTGGCCTGGATCATCGGCGGCAGCGCGCTGGTGCTGCTGATGCTGATTCCGCTGTGGCGTCCGCTGCTGGCGATCACCGTGCACGAGGAGCTGGCCAAGGTCGAAGGCCTGCCGGTGGCCGGTATCCGCCTGGCGCTGATGCTGCTGATCGCCGTGGTGATCGCCGTGGCGATGAAGATCGTCGGCGTGCTGCTGATCACCTCGCTGCTGATCATTCCCGCCGCCGCGGCGCAACGCCATGCGCGCACGCCGGAGCAGATGGCCTTTGGCGCCAGCGTGTTGGGCATCGTCGCGGTGTGCCTGGGGCTAACGCTGTCCTGGTTCGAAGACACTCCGGCCGGCCCGTCCATCGTGGTCAGCGCCGCCGCGCTGTTCCTGCTCAGCTTCGCCTGGCCGAAGCGCGATGAGTGACCTGAAGTACCTGCGCGGCTACCCCGAGCCGCTGCTGGCTCAGGTACGCCAGCTGATCGCCGAGGATCGCCTGGGCGATTACCTCGCGCGGCGCTACCCTGGCCGCCATCAGGTGCAGAGCGACAAGGCGCTGTATGGTTACGTGCAGCAGCTCAAGCAGGACCACCTCAAAAGCGCGCCGCCGATCGACAAGGTGCTCTATGACAATCGCCTGGACCTGACCCATCGCGCGCTGGGCCTGCATACCGCGGTGTCACGGGTGCAGGGTGGCAAGCTCAAGGCGAAGAAGGAGATCCGCGTCGCCGCACTGTTTCGCGAGGCAGCGCCGGAATTCCTCAAGATGATCGTGGTGCATGAGCTCGCCCACCTGCGCGAAAGCGAGCACAACCGCGCCTTCTACAAGCTGTGCGAACACATGCTGCCCGGCTACGGGCAGATCGAGTTCGATCTGCGCCTGTTCCTGCACTGGCGCGAGCTGGAGGCGCTACCGGGCAAGAACGCCTAGCGCATCAGTGCTGCCAGGCGTCGATCCGAAATGTAGGGCTGCTCAGATCCAACCCAGCCAGCGCCACCAGGTCATCGCGAACAGCAACATACTCAGATAGCCGATCAGCGTTACCAGCACGCCGACCTTGGCGAATTGCCGGGCGCTGAAGGTCTCGGTGCCCAGGCAAACCATGTTCTGCGGCGCGTTGATCGGCAGGATGAAGCCATAGCTGACGACAAAGCCAAGCAGCATGGTCATCCCCAGCCGGCTGAAATCCCCTGGCAGGCTCAGCAACACCGAGATCAGGATCGGCAGCATGGCCGAGGTCAGCGCCGTGGCACTGGCAAAGCCCAGATGGATCACGATGAGAAAGGCGCCGAGAATGGCGAAGATGCCCAGCGGCCCCACCACGCCAAGCCCGGTGTGGGCCACCACCTGCGCGCCGAGCCACTGTCCGGCCTGGGTCGTGAGCAATACCGTGCCGAGGCTGATCCCGACGCCGAAGACGATCACCGTGCCCCAAGGCACTCGCGTCTGAACCTCCTTCCAGTTCATCACGCCGATGCGCGGCAGCATCAGGATCACCAGTCCCGCGTAGGTGGTGCTGGTGGTGTCGAAACTGTGCAGCTTGCCCTCGGTGGCCCAGCACAGCAGCAACCCGATGGACACGGCGAGCAGGCGCTTCTGCGCCGATGTCATCGGCCCAAGTTCGGCGAGCGAGCGTGCCACGGCTTCCTTGCCACCGGCTATCCGCTCGGTTTCCGGCGGCAGCAGCTTGAGCACGATGACCAGCAGGACGAAGGACATCAGCACGGCCCAGGGTGCGCCGGCGATGAGCCAGTCGATCCAGCTGACTCGTTCACCCAGCAGCTTGTCCATGAAGCCCACCAGCAGCAGGTTCTGCGCCGCTGCGGTCTGGATGCCGATGTTCCAGATGCTGGTGCCTTGGGCGACGATGATCATCATGCCGGCGGCGAAGTTCGAACGCTTGTCGATCCCAAATGCGGTGATGATGCCAAGCATGATCGGCACCACGCAGGCGGCGCGCGCCGTGGCGCTGGGTACCACCAGGCTGAGCAGGACGATGACCACCAGCGTGCCGCCGAGGATATGCCGCGAACTGGTGCCGACCCTGGATAGGGTCATCAGCGCAATGCGCCGGTCGAGCCCGGTCAGGGTCATCGCCGCAGCGATGAACAGGGCTCCGGCTACCAGCGCCAATGCCGGATTGGCAAAGCCGGAAAGCCCCATGCCGATCGCCTTTGAGGTGCCGTAGACGACCTCGGGGTTTTCCAGCGTAGGCGCCGTACCGATGAGGAACGCCAGCAGCGCGGTGATCATGATCGCGCTGACCTCATAGGACACCGCTTCGGTGATCCACACCACCACCGCGAACACCAGGATCGCCAGCACTCGCTGGCCGGCCACGGGCAGGTCGGCAGGCAGTGGCATCAGCAGCACGCCAATGAGCGCCAGTACGGCCACCAACAGACCGATCGGGATGCCAAGCAGACCTTGGCGAAGGGCTACGTTAGGGGTATCGCTCATGGTATGGCTCCATCCGCTGACAGACGCCTTCAGCATGGGCAAGCCAGATCAGCGAGACCATGACCTGTGTCTATTGCGGGCCTTTGCGGCGAGTTAACCAAGTAAAAAAAGCAGAACGCCGGTATGCGCCGGCGTTCTGTGTCGATGGCTCGCCGCCAGGTTCGAGCGGGCTGGTGCTCGCTCGAACCTCGCGCAAACCTCAGGCGGGGATGGCCTCCGCGGTGGCCTCGCGGGCCCAGACGCGATGCTGGCCAAGCGCCTGGGCGAAGTTGCCAAACACACCATCCACATCGTCACCTTCCAGCAGACCGCTGTCGGGTTGCAGGCCCAGCGATGCCAGCAGCGGCCGCGCCGCACCGAGCATGACGATAGGTTTCAGGTGCTTGTAGGCCTCCAGCACGTAGTGCTTGGCCTCGCCGGACTTGGCCATGGCCGCCGCCGCATCGGCGCCGCCGGGGACGAACACCGCGTCGAACATCACCGAGGGCATGCCATCCATCGCGGCGTCGACCGGCAGCATCTTGCCGTCCGCTGTTTTCACCGGCGCCGGTGATGGGCCGATGATCTTTGCCAGCGCGCCCTCCGAGGCCAGCTTGGCCTTGAACGCATCGATCGCCGCACCATCGACGCCGTTGGCTACCAGGATGGCCACCTTGCGCGACTTGATGTTACCCGGCGCATGGTTCATCAGGCTCAGCGCCGGCGAATCCTGCGGGGTTGGCGTCTTCGGCGTCACGGTCGGTGCGCTCGGCGCCGGCAGACCCAGGTTCTCGGCGACACGGCGGGCCAGCTCCAGGTCGATATTGGCGAGGATCTCGTTGACCTGGCGTTCGCGGATGAACACCCGCTCCACCTTGCCCAGCTCGAAGGTGTAGGCGCCGATGATGTGCTCCTTCTCCGGCGCGCTCATGCTGTTCCAGAACAGCGTGGCCTGGGAGAAGTGGTCGCCGAAGGATTCGCTGCGGTTGCGGATCTTGTGGCCCTCGACGCGCTCCGGATAGCTCTCGAAGCCGCCGCCCTGGGCCGCCGGCGGGGTTTCCTTGGGCCAGCCGCTGTCGATCGAGTTTGGCTCGTAATTGGCGCGGCCCTTGTGGATGGTCTGGCGATGGAAGGCGTCGCGCTGATTGTTGTGGAACGGGCACAGCGGACGGTTGATCGGGATCTCGTGGAAGTTTGGCCCACCGAGACGCAGCAGCTGGGTGTCGGTGTAGGAGAACAGCCGGCCCTGCAGCAGCGGGTCATTGGTGAAGTCGATGCCCGGCACGATGTGGCCAATGTGGAAGGCGGCCTGCTCGGTCTCGGCGAAGAAGTTGTCCGGGTTGCGGTTGAGGGTCATCTTGCCGAGCTTCTGCACCGGCACCAGCTCCTCGGGGATGAGCTTGGTTGGGTCGAGCAGGTCGAAATCGAACTTGTGCTCGTCGGCCTCTTCCACCACCTGCACGCCCAGCTCCCACTCGAAGTAGTCGCCCATCTCGATGGCCTCCCACATGTCGCGGCGATTGAAGTCCGGGTCCTTGCCGGCAATCTTCAGCGTCTCGTCCCAGACCAGCGAGAAGGCGCCCGCGACCGGCTTCCAGTGAAACTTGACGAAGCGGCTGACGCCCTCGGCGTTGATCAGGCGGAAGGTGTGCACGCCAAAGCCTTCCATCGCCCGGAAGCTGCGCGGCAGGGCGCGGTCGGACATGGTCCAGAGCACCATGTGCGCCGATTCCGGGGTCAACGAGACGAAGTCCCAGAAGCTGTCGTGAGCCGACTGCGCCTGCGGGATCTCGTTGTGCGGCTCGGGTTTCACCGCATGCACGAAGTCCGGAAACTTGATCGCGTCCTGAATGAAGAACACCGGCATGTTGTTGCCGACCAGATCGAAGTTGCCCTCGTCGGTGTAGAACTTGGTGGCGAAGCCGCGCACGTCGCGCACGGTGTCTGCCGAGCCGCGCGAGCCCTGCACGGTGGAGAAGCGCGTGAAGACCGGGGTTTCCTTGCCTTCGGCGGCGAGGAACGAGGCCTTGGTCAGCCAGCTGTGGTCGGCGTAGCTGACGAACACACCGTGCGCCGCCGAACCACGCGCATGCACGATGCGCTCGGGGATGCGCTCGTGGTCAAAGTGGGTGAGCTTCTCGCGCATGATGAAGTCTTCGAGCAGCGAGGGCCCACGGTCGCCGGCCTTGAGGGTGTTCTGGTTGTCGGCGATCTTCACGCCCTGGTTGGTGCGCAGCGCCTCGCCGGTGGCGTCGCTGCGAAATTCTTCCAGTTGGTCGAGCTTGGCGTTGTGATTGGCACGGTCGACGGTATCGGTGCCGGCCAGCTCGCTCTGTTTAGGGGTCTTTTCGGTCATGATGGGCCTCCATTAGCGGTGAGCTGAACCGCGAACGATCGGGCCACGGTCTGGACCTGATGCGTGATCATTTCACGGCGTACCGGTTAGTGACCCCTATAGCGGCTACATGGTTGCCGGCCGAACCGATTTGCTTTGGCTATAAGCCCGATGCATTTGCTCAATCGCAGCGGCACAGACAAGCGACCTCGCCGGCAAACGGGTAGAATGCCCGGCTTTCGCCGAATATCCCGGCAACGAACGCCGCCCCCACAAGGTTCGCCCGTGATCGAATTCCATCAAGTCCACAAAACCTATCGGACCGGCGGCAGAGACGTCCCTGCCCTGCAGCCGACGCAGCTGGAGATCGCCTCCGGTGAAGTCTTCGGCCTGATCGGCCATTCTGGCGCCGGCAAGAGCACGCTGCTGCGTCTGATCAACCGCCTCGAGGAACCCTCCGGCGGGCGCATCCTGGTCAACGGCGAAGATGTCACCGCGCTCGATGCCGACGGCCTGCGGCGCTTCCGCCAGCGCGTCGGGATGATCTTCCAGCACTTCAACCTGCTGATGTCCAAGACCGTGGCCGACAACGTCGCCATGCCGCTGCGCCTGGCCGGCATCCGCTCGCGCAGTGAGATCGACGCCCGCGTCGCCGCCCTGCTCGACCGTGTCGGCCTCAAGGACCACGCGCGCAAGTATCCGGCGCAGCTCTCCGGTGGTCAGAAGCAGCGCGTCGGTATTGCCCGTGCGCTGGCCACCGAGCCGAGCATCCTGCTCTGCGACGAGGCGACCAGCGCCCTCGATCCACAGACCACCGCCTCGGTGCTGCAGCTGCTGGCCGAGATCAATCGCGAACTGAAGCTGACGATCGTGCTGATCACCCACGAGATGGACGTCATCCGCCGCGTCTGCGACCGCGTCGCGGTGATGGATGCCGGTGCCATCGTCGAACAGGGGCCGGTCACCGAAGTGTTCCTGCATCCCAAGCACCCGACTACCCAGCGCTTCGTGCTGGAAGACGAGGCGATGGATGAAAGCGAGCTGCACGACGATTTCGCTCATGTGCCGGGCCGCATCCTGCGCCTGACCTTCCAGGGCGACGCCACCTACAAGCCGCTGCTGGGCACGGTCGCCCGTGAAACCGGGGTCGACTACAGCATCCTGTCCGGGCGCATCGATCGCATCAAGGACACCCCCTACGGCCAGCTCACGTTGGCGCTGATCGGCGGTGACATGGCAGCGGCAATGACACAACTGCAGGCCGCTGACGTGCACGTGGAGGTATTGCGCTGATGGAAGCCCTTTTCAGCTCCTTGTTGGGGAATGTCGACTGGTACGAGATCTGGCTGGCGACGCTGGACACCCTGCTGATGCTCGGCGGCTCGCTGCTGTTCACCATCCTGCTTGGCCTGCCGCTGGGCGTGCTGCTGTTTCTCTGCGGCCCGCGCCAGCTGTTCGAAAACGCGCCGCTGTATGCCGCGCTGTCATTCGTGGTCAACGTATTGCGCTCGCTGCCGTTCATCATCCTGCTGATCGTGATGATCCCCTTCACCGTGCTGATCACCGGCACCTCGCTGGGCGTGGCCGGTGCCATCCCGCCGCTGGTGGTGGGCGCTGCGCCGTTCTTCGCGCGCCTGGTGGAAACCGCGCTGCGCGAGGTGGACCGCGGCATCATCGAGGCGACCCAGGCGATGGGTGCCACGACGCGGCAGATCATCTTCAGCGCATTGCTGCCGGAAGCGCGTCCGGGCATCATCGCCGCCATTACCGTCACCGCCATCACCCTGGTGTCCTACACCGCAATGGCCGGTGTGGTGGGGGCCGGCGGCCTCGGTGACCTGGCCATCCGCTTCGGCTACCAGCGATTCCAGACCGACGTGATGGTCGTCACCGTGGTCCTGCTGCTGGTGCTGGTGCAGGTGCTGCAAAGCGTCGGCGACAGACTGGTCACCCATTTTTCGCGCAAATGAACCATCAGCAGGCCGTTGAAAAAACGTAGGCGAGGCAGGCAAGACAAGGCGCAACGACCAGCGGGAGTAACAGCCGAAGGCTGGCCCGAAGGGTGAGTGTAACGAGTCAAAACAGGTGAGGACGCGGAGTTTAGTACTCTAAATGAGCAGTCCGAGCCTGTTTTTAAAGCAGTATTGCCAACGCAGCTAGTTTTTCGACGGCTTGCTAGGGCGAGCGAAATTCGCACCCCGATCTACCTCTGAAGGAACCGAACGATGAAGAAACTGATTGCCGCCCTTGCCACCGTCGCAGCATTTTCCGCGCAGGCCGCCGAAACCTTGACCGTGGCCGCCACCGCCGTGCCGCACGCCGAGCTGCTGGAGTTCGTCAAGCCGCAGCTGGCCGAGCAAGGCGTGGAGCTGAACGTGAAGGTCTTCACCGACTACGTGCAGCCGAACATCCAGGTCGCCGAGAAGCGCCTGGACGCCAATTTCTTCCAGCACCAGCCGTACCTGGATGAGTTCAACAAGGGCAAGGGCACCGATCTGGTCAGCGTTGCCGGTGTGCACATCGAGCCCTTCGGTGCCTACTCGAGCAAGGTCAAGTCGCTGGACGAGCTGCCCAGTGGCGCCACCGTGGTCATTCCCAACGACGCCACCAACGGCGGCCGCGCCCTGCTGCTGCTGGCCAAGGCAGGCGTGATCACGCTGAAAGATGGTGCCGGCATCACCGCCACGCCGAAGGACATCGCCGAAAACCCGAAGAACATCAAGGTGCGTGAGCTGGAGGCCGCGACCCTGCCGCGCGTGCTGACCCAGGTCGACCTGGCGCTGATCAACACCAACTACGCGCTGGAAGCCAAGCTGAACCCGACCCAGGACGCCCTGGTCATCGAAGGCAGCGACTCGCCCTACGTGAACATCCTGGTCGCCCGTCCGGACAACAAGGACAGCGACGCCATGCAGAAACTGGCCGCCGCGCTGCACAGCGAAGAAGTGCGCAAGTTCATCGAAGAAAAGTACAAGGGTGCCGTGGTTCCGGCCTTCTGACCGTGACCGCTCCGCTCTGAACAAACCCCGCCTCGGCGGGGTTTTTCGTTTTAGGGCACAGGGTGGATATCGCCGTTCACATCCACCGCGGCGCCCACTCAGCGATGGCCACCCGGTGGAGGCCACCCCGTGTATCGATAAAGCACGATCCACTCCGAATCAGATCAGAACGCGGGCCGCTGATATGTCTCGCGCAGCATGCTCTTCACGGCACCAGCACTGCCGCACCTTGGAAGCGCCCGTTGCGCAGATCGTCCAGCGCCTGGTTGGCCTGCTCCAGCGGATAGGCATGGGTTTCGGTATGAATGCCGACCTGCGCGGCGACCGGGAAGAAGTCCAGGCCGTCCCGACGGGTCAGGTTGGCCACTGAAACCAGCTCGCGTTCCTGCCAGAGGATGTCGTAGGGAAAGCTCGGGATGTCGCTCATGTGGATGCCGGCGCAGACCACCCGGCCGCCCTTGCGCACGGCGCGCAATGCGGCCGGCACCAGCTCGCCGGCCGGTGCGTAGATGATCGCGGCATCCAGCGGTACAGGCGGCGCCTGGCTGGAATCGCCAGCCCAGAGCGCACCCAGTGAACGGGCGAAGTCCTGCGCGGCCACATCGCCCGGGCGGCTGAAGGCATACACGTCCCGCCCCTGCCAGCGCGCCACCTGCATGACGATATGCGCCGCGGCGCCGAAGCCGTAAAGCCCGAGGCGCTTGCCGTCACCGGCCTTGACCAGCGAACGCCAGCCGATCAGCCCGGCACAGAGCAGCGGCGCCAGCGCCACGGCATCGCCCTCCTCGCCGAGGGCAAAGGCGAAGCGCGCGTCGGCCACCACGTATTCGGCATAACCGCCCGGCCGCGTGTAGCCAGTGAACTGCGGCGCATCGCAGAGGTTTTCCTCGGCGTGCTGGCAATAGCTGCAGGTGCCGCAGGTATGCCCAAGCCAGGGAATGCCGACCCGCTGGCCCAGTTCGAAGCCGCTGACGCCTTCGCCCAGCGCATCGACGCGGCCGACAATCTCGTGACCCGGGATGATCGGCAGCGGCACCTCCGGCAATTCGCCATCCACCACGTGCAGGTCGGTGCGGCACACGCCGCAGGCCAGCACTTTTACCCGCAGCTCACCGGGCCCCGGTTGCGGCTCGGGCAGCTCGCGCAGCTGCAACGGCTGGCCAATCTGTTCCAGCAACATGGCGCGCATCGACGTCCCTCCTTTCGTCTCCGTTCTGCTGAGCGTAGGCCGATCGGTGGAAAAAGGCTCTAGACTCGAAGCGTCCCATGCTCAGGAGTGCCATCTATGACGCTTTCGCCCTTCCACCTTGCCATTCCCGTCCACGATCTGGCCGCCGCCCGCACCTTCTACGGCGAGGCGTTCGGCTGCGCCGAGGGCCGCAGCAGCGAACACTGGGTGGATTTCGATTTCTTCGGCCACCAGCTGGTGATCCACGAAGCGCCGAAGATGCCGCATCAGGAGGCGGCCCACAGCAACCCGGTGGATGGCCACGACGTGCCGGTGCCGCATTTCGGCGTGGTGCTTGGCTGGGAACAATGGGAGGCACTGGCCGAGCGGCTGAAGGCGCGCGGCACGCGCTTCGTCATCGAGCCCTACGTGCGCTTCCAGGGCCAGGTCGGCGAACAGGCGACCATGTTCCTGCTCGACCCCTGCGGCAATGCGCTGGAGTTCAAGGCGTTCAAGGACATGAGTCAGCTGTTCGCCAAGTGAGCAGGATCAGCCGCGCTCGGCGATGTGCTGGTCCTTGAGCTTCACGTAGTTGCCGGCGGTGTAACTGAAGAAGCTGCGCTCCTTTTCGGTCAGCGGACGGGCCTGCTTTACCGGGCTGCCAACGTAGAGATAGCCGCTTTCCAACGTCTTGCCCGGCGGCACCAGGCTGCCGGCGCCGATAATCACTTCATCCTCGACCACCGCGCCGTCCATCACGATCGAGCCCATACCGACCAGGATGCGATTGCCCAGGGTGCAGCCGTGCAGGGTGACCTTGTGGCCGACGGTGACTTCGTCGCCGATGGTCAGCGGAAAGCCGTCGGGGTTGTAAGGGCCGGCGTGGGTGATGTGCAGCACGCTGCCGTCCTGGATGCTCGAGCGTGCGCCGATGCGGATGCGGTGCATGTCGCCGCGGATCACCGTCAGCGGCCAGACCGAGCTGTCGGCGCCGATCTCGACATCGCCGATGACCACCGCGGAGTCGTCGACGAACACGCGCTCGCCCAGTTGTGGAGTGCTGTTGTGGTAGCTGCGTATCGCCACGATAGAAACCTCTTTGGCTGCGGGGAGGGCCGATTGTAATTAAGATGGCCGGCATCGCCGCGTTAAACCAGAGCTGAGCAGCATGCCGCCTGGCGTGGTCAGAGTTAACTACCGGCTGCTTGCCCGGGGGCGCGTTTCGTCGCCCGGCGTTGAAAAAGCGCGGCAGCGCGTCCATCTAGGACATCTGCCTGCGCGCTGGCCTGTCCAGCCTCGCTCCAGTGAGCGGCCTGCAATCCTCTTCGTCACAAGGTGTCCCCGTGAGCGCGAACAATCCCCTGCTGCAAGAATTCGACCTGCCGCCCTACTCCGAGATTCGCCCGGAGCACGTCGAGCCGGCCATCGACACCATCCTCGGTGACAACCGTGTGGCGATCCAGGAACTGCTCAGCCGCCCGGCCGAGAGCCTCGACTGGCAGACCCTGGTGGTCGGCCTCGACGAGCTGAACGATCGCCTCGCGCGGGCCTGGGGGCCGGTCGGTCATCTCAATTCCGTGTGCAACAGCCCGGAATTGCGCACCGCCTATGAGGCCTGCCTGCCCAAGCTGTCGGCCTACTACACCGAACTCGGACAGAACCGCGACCTGTTCGAGGCCTACCAGGCACTGGCTGCAAACCCCGCGGCGGCTGGCTTCGAAGTGGCGCAAAAGACCATCCTCGAGCATTCGCTGCGCGACTTCCGCCTGTCCGGTATCGACCTGCCGCCGGTGGAGCAGCAGCGCTTCGGTGCCATCCAGATGAAGCTCGCCGAGCTCGGCAGCAAGTTTTCCAACCAGCTGCTGGACGCCACCCAGGCCTGGACCCGGCACATCACCGACGAAAGCCTGCTGGCCGGCATCACCGATTCGGCCAAGGCGCAGATGGCCGAGGCAGCCAAGGCCAAGGGCCTCAACGGCTGGCTGATCACCCTGGAATTCCCCAGCTACTACGCGGTGATGACCTACGCCGACAACCGCGACCTGCGCGAAGAGGTCTACACCGCCTACTGCACCCGCGCCTCGGACCAGGGCCCGAACGCCGGGCAGTTCGACAACGGTCCGGTAATGGCCGAGATCCTCGAGCTGCGCCATGAGCTGGCCGGGCTGCTCGGCTACGGCAACTTCGCCGAACTGTCGCTGGCGACCAAGATGGCCGAATCCACCGAACAGGTGCTGAGCTTCCTGCGCGACCTGGCGGTACGCAGCAAGCCGTTCGCCGAACGTGATCTGGCCGAACTGCGCGCCTTCGCCGCCGAGCAGGGTCTGGACGATCTGCAGAGCTGGGACCTCGGCTACTACGCCGAGAAGCTGCGCCAGCAGCGCTACAGCCTGAACCAGGAAGAACTGCGCGCCTACTTCCCGATCGACAAGGTGCTGTCCGGGCTGTTCTGTATCGTCCAGCGCCTGTACGGCATCGAGATTCACGAGCTGGAAGGCTTCGACGGCTGGCATCCGGAAGTGCGCCTGTTCGAAATCACCGAGAACGGCCAGCACGTCGGGCGCTTCTTCTTTGATCTCTACGCGCGGCCGAACAAGCGCGGTGGCGCCTGGATGGACGGCGCGCGCGACAAGCGCCGCACCGCTGACGGCACGCTGCAGACACCGGTGGCCAACCTGGTGTGCAACTTCACCCCGCCGGTGGGTGAGCGCCCGGCGCTGCTGACTCACGATGAAGTCACCACGCTGTTCCACGAGTTCGGCCATGGCCTGCATCACCTGCTGACCCAGGTCGAGCACGCCGGTGCCTCGGGCATCAATGGCGTGGCCTGGGATGCGGTGGAGCTGCCGAGCCAGTTCATGGAGAACTGGTGCTGGGACCCCGAAGGCCTGGCGCATATCTCCGGTCATTACCAGACCGGCGAGCGCCTGCCGCAGGACAAACTGGACATGATGCTGGCGGCGAAGAACTTCCAGTCCGGCATGATGATGGCGCGCCAGCTTGAATTCTCCCTGTTCGACTTCGAACTGCACGCCACCCATGGCGACGGTCGCAGCGTGCTGCAGGTACTCGAGCACATCCGCGACGAGGTCTCGGTGATGCGCCCGCCGGTCTACAACCGCTTCCCCAACAGCTTTGCGCACATCTTCTCTGGCGGTTACGCGGCCGGTTACTACAGCTACAAGTGGGCCGAGGTGCTGTCGTCCGATGCCTTCTCGCGCTTCGAGGAAGAAGGCGTGTTCAACTCCGAGACCGGGCGCGCCTTCCGCGAGGCGATCCTGGCCCGTGGCGGCTCCCAGGAGCCGATGGTACTGTTCGTCGATTTCCGAGGCCGCGAGCCGTCCATCGACGCCCTGCTGCGCCACCTCGGGCTGGTAGCGGAGGCCGCGGCATGAACGACGAAGTAACCCGTGTCACCACCAAGCGCTTCATCGCCGGGGCCGTGTGCCCCGCGTGCAGCGGTACGGACTGCATCAAGATGTGGGACGTCGACGGTGTGCCGCACCGCGAATGCATCGACTGCGGCTACGCCGACACCCTCAACGCCCAGGGCCAGTCGGTACCGATGGAGCTGGGCACGCGGGTGAACAAGGTCCAGCCCAAGCCGGCCAACCCGCAGGTACAGTCGGTGCAGTTTTTCCCTAATCCGAAGTTGAAGAAGCCCGAGTAGCCACTGTGCTGCACCTGACCTGCGGCGACCTGGCCGGCGACAGCGTACGTGCGCTGCTGGCCAGGCTCGAGCCCGAGATACAGGTGCGGGTGTTGCGCGACGACCTGGCTGTCGGACCGCTGAATGACGTGGATCGTGCGCCTTGCGCTGCTCGCGCCACATTCTGGGAGCAGGTCTGGCCCGCAGAGGTGGCGCCACGCCCGGTGTTCGCCGATGAGCTAGCGGCTGATGCACTCTGGCTAGCCAACCTAGCCAAACAGGCTGCAGCCGTAACGGTTTGGCACGGCGACAGCGCATCCGAACAGCTACTGCTGGCTCGCATCGCCGCTCTGCTGCAGGGCTCCAGCTGCGGGTTGCACGAAGTCGCTTGCGGCACCGGAGACAGCCGCGCCGGCCAGCGCAAGGCGGTGTCCATGCATTCGCCCGAGGCACTGGCGGCGCTATACAGCCCACAGACGGTTCCCGCGTCTCGCCAGGCTGAACTCGCTGCGGTCTGGCACGAGCAGTGCGCCAGCACGCATGCCATTCGCCGCTGGTTCGAGGGGGCGTTTCGGGGCGAAGACTATCGGCTGATCGACGCGGCGCTGGTCGCTGCCAGCCCCGACGAATTCGCTCCGCTGGCGCGTGCGATGGCCGAGGTCATGAGCCATTGCGACGGCTTCTTTCCCACAGATTTCTTCATCTACTGGCGCGTCCGCGTACTGGTTGCCGCAGGGCGTCTGGAGATCCAGGGCGATCCAACAGCCGCTTACCGTGATCTGCAGATGCGCCGAGTCTTGAGGTGAAAGGCTCAATACCGAGCCATCTGCTTCGCGGCCAGGACTCGGCGCGCCCAGCCTCTAAAACAAAGAACCCGCCAAGTGGCGGGTTCCTTTTTTGTACCAGTCCAAATCAGCCTTCGGCCTTCGGGGTCGCCCGCCCCGGCTGCGGCGGCGAAGCAAACAGGCGCTTGAGCTTCATCGCCGGCGCTTCGATCAGGTGCCAGGACAGCGCGGCGAGGATCAGCGTCGGCACGAAGGCGATCAGCGTCAGGCCGAGCACGCCGACCTGCGGACCGAACAGGTAGATGGTCAGCTGCTGGAACGGGAAGGCGTAGATGTACAGGCCATAGGAGAAATCGCCGTACTTGCCGAAACGCGAGATCAGCGGCAGCGGCGCGTAGGCCAGATAGAGCACCAGATACGGCAGTGCGATGAAGTAAACCAGCGGGCCGATGTCGGTACGGAAGGTTGCCACCAGCGCGGCGAACAACAACGCCGCGATCCAGCCGCGCCAGGGGATGTCGTCGCGATAGAGGAACAGTGCCGAGCCGCTGTAGTACAGCAGCCCCAGTTTGAAGATGTTCTTGATGAAGTAGGAATCGATACCCAGCTTGCCCAGCAGCCAGAAATGCCCGACGGCGAGCACGGCAATCGGCAGGAAGATCAGCCGGCGCGTGAGGAAACCGGTCAGCCCGAGAATCATCACGCCGATGTACATCAACACTTCCAGCGGCAACGTCCACAGCGAGCCATTGACCACGTCGGGGTAGACGTTGCCGATGAATACGCCGGGCAGCTCGTAGCGTGTCACCAAGAGGATGTTCTGCAGATAGGTCCAGGTGCCGTCGGCCGCGAGATACTGGCCGAGGGTCAAATGGGTGACCAGCGGCCCAATGACAAACACCGAGAGCAATACCGCGACGATCAACGCCGGAAAGATGCGCAGCGCCCGCTTGATCAGAAAGCTTTTCGGGCTGCTGCTAGCCAGCCAGGACGAGGCAATCAGATAGCCGCTCATGACGAAGAAGATGCCGACGGCGATCGAGCCGCCCTTTTCGTAGCCGGTGAGCAACGTCAGGGGTTCATCTCCACGGCGGCCAACCAGCGGATAGCTGTGGGCGAACAGCACCAGCGCCGCAGCGAAGAAGCGCAGGAAGTCGAAATTATTCTCCCGGGTGTGGAAAGAGCCGGTGGGATGCATGGTCTGCTCCTGACGAGTAACGGCAGTGACTAAGAAAAGGGGCGCACGCAAACGGTGCATGCCGGTACTGCCGGATCGGTCGCGCGTCGCGCTCCGATCGTCCTTGTTGTTTGCCGGCCGGTGCCACGACAGGCGTCGCTCACGCGTGCAAGCGTTACCCGGTCAGCCCCTTTGTCCCGAGCGGGAGGCAAATGTTCCCGAGCCAGCCGACAGGCGGTAGCAAGCAGCGTCGATCAGCGGCGCTGGCGCGCTGTCGCCGAGGCGATTACTGTATGCATGAACAGTAACTGGATCGATTCCCATGAGTTTCCCCCGTGCCACACCACGCGGCCGCGGTACTGCGATCAACCCGGACAACCGTTTCGCCCCGACACGCAGCGAGGCGTACGACGACGGCTGGGAACAGGACGTGCCGCCGACCCAGGCCACCGAAGTGCGATTCGAGACGGCCAAGAGCGTACTGACCCGCAACCAGTCGCCAGACGTGGGTTTCGATCGCTCGGTCAATCCCTATCGAGGCTGCGAACACGGTTGCATCTACTGCTTTGCGCGGCCCAGTCACGCCTATTGGGACCTGTCGCCCGGCATCGATTTCGAGACGCGGCTGATCGCCAAGACCAACCTCGCCGAGCGCCTCGCACAGGAACTCTCCAAGCCGGGCTACGTGCCGCAACCGATCGCGCTGGGGGTGAATACCGACGCCTATCAGCCGCTGGAGCGCGAGCAGCGTCTGACGCGCCATGCGCTGGAGATCCTGCTGCGCTTCAAGCACCCGGTGCACATCATTACCAAGGGTTCGCTGGTGCTGCGCGATCTCGATCTGCTGGTGCCGTTGGCCGAGCAGCAGCTGGTCAGCGTCTCCGTCAGCCTGACCACGCTGGACGACGAACTGAAACGCATCATGGAGCCGCGCGCAGCCTCGCCCTCGGCGCGCCTGAGGGTGTTGCGCACCCTGCATGAGGCTGACGTGCCGGTCAGCGTGATGTGCGCGCCGATGATTCCGATGATCAACGACATGGAGCTGGAGCACCTGCTCGAAGCCGCCCGCGAGGCCGGTGCGCGCTCGGCCGGCTATGTGCTGCTGCGCCTGCCCCACGAAGTGGCGACGCTGTTCGATGAATGGCTGCAGGAGCATTTTCCGCAGCGCGCTGCCCATGTCATGAGCCTGGTGCGCCAGTCGCGCGGCGGCAAGGATTACGACAGCCGCTTCGGCAGCCGCATGCGCGGTGAAGGCCAATTCGCCCAGCTGCTGGCGCAACGCTTTCAGCTGGCGTGCAAGCGCCTGGGCTTCAATCGACGGGATCAGAACTACGGCCTGGATTGCAGCCGTTTTGCCGTGCCGGGTTCGCAGATGTCGTTGCTCTGAGACCTCGAAAGCGCCGCCAGCGCCATCACTACGACAGCAATCAGAAAGCCGCAAATGCTCGTTCTAGAGCGGCTCGTTCAGTTTCAGTTAAGTCTCGCTGACTAGCCTCGGGGCAAATGTGACCAGCCAGTCACCAGCCGCACGACCGGCCTGGATGAGTGCTGGCATGCCTTGCCCTGCATCAGGAGACCACCCATGCGTGAAATATTCACCGCTCGCGCCGAGCGCAACGAACCATCCGCACGTGGCGAAAGCGCCGACGAATCCTTCGCCCATCTGGTCGATGGCTTTCGCCGCTTTCGCACCGAGGTCTATCCCGAACAGCAGGCGCTGTTCGCCCGCCTGGCCAGGGCCCAGCAGCCGCGTGCGATGTTCATCACCTGCGCCGACTCGCGCATCGTTCCCGAGCTGATCACCCAGAGTTCGCCCGGCGACCTGTTCGTCACCCGTAACGTCGGCAATGTGGTGCCACCCTACGGCCAGATGAACGGTGGCGTCTCCAGCGCCATCGAGTACGCGGTGATGGCGCTCAACGTGCAGCACATCATCGTCTGCGGGCATTCCGACTGCGGCGCGATGAAAGCGGTGCTCGACCCCAGCGGCCTGCAGCGGATGCCCACGGTGAAGGCCTGGCTGCGTCATTGCGAAGTGGCGCGCAGCCTGGTGGAGCAGAACTGCAGCTGCGCCGCCGGCGAAGCCCTGGGCGTGCTCACCGAAGAGAACGTGGTGGCCCAACTCGACCACCTGCGCACCCATCCCTCGGTCGCCGCGCGCCTCGCCGGCGGTCAGCTGTCGATCCACGGCTGGGTCTATTGCATCGAGACCAGCGAAATCCTCGCCTACGACGCCACCAGCGGCCGTTTCGCGCCGCTGGACGGCGACGGCCCGCTGCCAGTAGCAACGCCCACGCCGCGCTACCTGCAGGCCTGAACCGCCGGCCGCAAGGCATTGGCTGTCGCTTCAGGCGACGCCCCGGGGGTGTCGCCGCGTGTCGAGGTTTTTTGAATGAATGCACAAACACTGCCGCGTGACCTGATGGCGTCCGTGGTGGTTTTTCTGGTGGCCCTGCCGTTGTGCATGGGCATCGCCATCGCCTCGGGCATGCCGCCCGCCAAAGGCGTGATCACCGGCATCGTCGGCGGGCTGGTGGTGGGTTGGCTGGCCGGTGCACCCCTGCAGGTCAGCGGCCCGGCCGCCGGACTCACGGTGCTGGTGTTCGAACTGGTGCAGCAATACGGAGCGGCCATGCTCGGGCCGATCCTGCTACTGGCCGGTGCACTGCAGCTGCTGGCCGGGCGGCTGAAGCTGGGTTGCTGGTTCCGCGTCACCGCGCCGGCGGTGGTCTACGGCATGCTGGCCGGCATCGGCATCCTCATCGTGCTGTCGCAGTTGCACGTGATGCTGGACGGGCAGCCGGAAGCCTCCGGACTGGACAATATCGGCGCCTTTCCCGCCGCGTTATGGGCCGCGCTGCCGTTTTCCGGCGGCGGTAACGGACTGATCGCCGCATCTCTCGGCCTGCTGACCATCGCCTGCATGTGGGCATGGGATCGGCTCAAGCCGCAGCGCCTGCGCCTGCTGCCCGGCGCGCTGCTGGGTGTCGCGGCGGCAACGCTGGCGGGGCTGTGGCTGGGGCTCGACGTGCGCCGTGTCGAGGTGCCGGACAATCTCGCCGATGCCATCAGCTGGCTGCAACCGGCCGATCTGCTGGCCTTCGCCGATCCCGGTCTGCTGGTCGCGGCGCTGGCCGTGGCCTTTATCGCCAGCGCCGAAACCCTGCTTTCCGCCGCGGCGGTCGACCGCATGCACCAGGGTCCGCGCGCCGATTTCGACCGCGAGCTCACCGCTCAGGGCATCGGCAACATGCTCTGCGGCGTGCTCGGCGCGCTGCCGATGACCGGCGTGATCGTGCGCAGCTCGGCCAATGTGCAGGCCGGTGCGCGCACGCGGCTGTCGGCCATGCTGCACGCGCTCTGGCTGCTGGCCGCGGTGGTGCTGCTGGCCGCGCTGCTGGAGCAGATTCCAATCGCCAGCCTGGCCGGTGTGCTGGTCTACACCGGGCTCAAGCTGATCGACCTGAACGCGCTGCGCCAGCTCGGCCGCTACGGGCGCATGGCCATGCTGATCCATCTCGCCACGACGCTGACCATCGTCGCCACCGACCTGCTGACCGGCGTGCTGCTGGGCTTCGCGCTGACCCTGGGGCAACTGGCCTGGCAGGCTTCGCGGCTGAGGGTCACGGTGGTGCAGGAAGGCCGCCGGGTCGAACTGCGCATGCAGGGCGCAGCGACCTTTCTGAAGGTGCCGCGACTGGCCCGCGCGCTGGAGGGCGTGCCGAAGAATGCCTGCGTGCATGTGCCGATGACGCACCTGCAGTACATCGATCATGCCTGCATGGAGCTGCTGGAAGAATGGCAGCGCGCCAACCAGGCCAGCGGCGCACGGCTGATCATCGAGCCGCGGGCACTGACGCGGCGGGTCGAAGGTCGCCGGCGACAGGCCGTGCATCTTGCCGCGGCGGCCGACGGGAACTAATCAGGGCGACCAGCCCCCTCATCTTTCAGACACGACCACGCACAACGTGCACCTAGCCGGCAGCGCATCGGGTAAGCCCATGCGCTGCCGGCGCTTCTGGAGGATTGAATTGGACGTTTATATCGACCTGCTGCAATGGCCGGCCATGGTGGTCACGGTGATCGCCGCCTGGCTGATCGGCTCGCTGCAGCCCGGCCGGCGCTTCGTCGGCTTCTGCTGTTTTCTGCTGAGCAACCTGCTCTGGGTGATCTGGGGCTGGCACGCCGAGGCGTGGGCGCTGATCACCCTGCAGGTCTGCCTGGCGCTGATGAACCTGCGTGGGGTGAAGAAGAACGATGCTCCCACACAGCCCGAGCCAGACGCGCCCCGCGCTTAAATTGCCAGAGTGGGATCGCTGTCTATACTCCGAATCGTAGGCGTACCTGATTGAGTTCCGACTGCGCGTGCAAGCGTTCATGTCGCCAGCGAGCGTTTCGCGGGTGGCGTTGGGCAGAATCGGACCGATCGAAAACGTAGCTGGCATGACGGGAATGGTTTCCCCGGCCAGCCGATTTTCGGCGGTGCGATGGCGGTCGGCGGGATAACAAGAATCATAAGGGGAACCCGCAATGTCTCGACATCCATGCATCTGGATGGGGCTTGGGCTTTCGGCAATATTTGGCCAGGCCCAGGCGGCCTGGGACGTGAACATGCGCTCCGGCGCCACCGACGTCAGCCGTTCGGTGTTCGATCTGCACATGACGATCTTCTGGATCTGTGTGGTCATCGGCGTGCTGGTATTCGGCGTGATGATCTGGTCGATGGTCGCGCACCGCCGCTCCAAGCGTCAGCATTCCGCTCACTTCCACGAAAACACCCGCGTCGAGGTGCTCTGGACGGTCATCCCGCTACTGATCCTGGTGGGCATGGCGATCCCGGCGACGCGCACGCTTATCCACATCTACGACTCCAGCGAATCGGACGTCGACGTGCAGATCACTGGCTACCAGTGGAAGTGGCACTACAAGTACCTGGGCGAGGATGTGGAGTTCTTCAGCAACCTCACTACGCCACGCGAGCAGATCAACAACCAGGCGCCCAAGGGTGAAAACTACCTGCTGGAAGTCGACGAGCCGCTGGTGATTCCCGCCGGCGCCAAGGTGCGCTTCCTAATCACCGCGGCAGACGTCATCCACTCTTGGTGGGTGCCGGATCTGGCGGTGAAGAAGGACGCCATCCCCGGCTTCATCAACGAATCCTGGACCCGCGTCGAAGAGCCCGGCATTTACCGTGGCCAGTGCACCGAGCTGTGCGGCAAGGACCATGGCTTCATGCCGGTGGTGGTGGAGGTCAAATCCGCTGAGGACTACGCCGCCTGGCTCGGCGAGAAGAAAGCAGAGGCCGCCAAGGTGGCTGAACTGACCAGCAAGGACTGGACGCTGGCGGAACTCACCGAACGCGGCGAGAAGATCTACCAGACCTCGTGCGCGTCCTGTCACCAGGTCGGCGGCGAAGGCATCCCGCCGATGTTCCCGGCCCTCAAGGGCTCGGCTATCGCCACCGGCGATATCGAGGCGCACATCAACATCGTCGTCAACGGCAAGCCGGGCACCGCCATGGCGGCCTTCGGCAAGCAGCTGTCGGAAGTCGACCTGGCCGCGGTCATCACCTACGAGCGCAACGCCTGGGGCAACGAGACCGGCGAAATGGTCACGCCGAAAGACGTGCTCGACTTCAAACAGGCCGAAGAAGCCACCCAGTAAGAGGATTCGGTGATGAGTGCAGTGATCGACGATCATGGTCATGCCGGACATGACCACCACCACGGCCCGGCCAAGGGTCTCTCGCGCTGGCTGCTGACCACCAACCACAAGGACATCGGTTCGATGTACCTGTGGTTCAGCTTCTGCGCCTTCCTGCTCGGCGGCTCGATGGCCATGGTCATCCGCGCCGAGCTGTTCCAGCCGGGCCTGCAGATCGTGCAGCCGGAATTCTTCAACCAGATGACCACCATGCACGGCCTGATCATGGTCTTCGGCGCGGTGATGCCGGCCTTCGTCGGCCTGGCCAACTGGATGATCCCGCTGATGATCGGCGCGCCGGACATGGCGCTGCCGCGGATGAACAACTTCAGCTTCTGGCTGCTGCCGGCAGCATTCGGGCTATTGGTCTCGACGTTGTTCATGGAGGGTGGCGGGCCTAACTTCGGCTGGACCTTCTATGCGCCGCTGTCGACCACCTACGCGCCGGAATCGGTGACCTTCTTCATCTTCGCCATCCACTTGATGGGCATCAGCTCGATCATGGGGGCGATCAACGTGATCGCCACCATCCTCAACCTGCGTGCGCCAGGCATGACCCTGATGAAGATGCCGCTGTTCGTCTGGACCTGGCTGATCACCGCCTTCCTCTTGATCGCGGTGATGCCGGTGCTGGCGGGCGTGGTGACCATGATGCTGATGGACATCCACTTCGGCACCAGCTTCTTCAGCGCGGCCGGTGGCGGCGACCCGGTGCTGTTCCAGCACGTGTTCTGGTTCTTCGGCCATCCCGAGGTGTACATCATGATCCTGCCGGCCTTCGGCGCGGTCAGCTCGATCATCCCGGCGTTCAGCCGCAAGCCGCTGTTCGGCTACACCTCGATGGTCTACGCCACCGGGGCGATCGCCTTCCTCTCCTTCATCGTCTGGGCGCACCACATGTTCACCGTCGGCATCCCGCTGACCGGCGAGCTGTTCTTCATGTACGCCACCATGCTGATCGCCGTACCCACCGGGGTGAAGGTGTTCAACTGGGTGTCGACGATGTGGCGCGGCTCGCTGACCTTCGAGGCGCCGATGCTGTTCGCCGTGGCCTTCGTCATCCTCTTCACCATCGGCGGTTTCTCCGGGCTGATGCTGGCCATCGCCCCGGCGGACTTCCAGTACCACGACACCTACTTCGTGGTGGCGCACTTCCACTACGTGCTGGTGCCGGGAGCGATCTTCGGCATCTTCGCCTCGGCCTACTACTGGCTGCCGAAGTGGACCGGGCACATGTACGACGAGACCCTGGCCAAGCTGCATTTCTGGATGAGCTTCATCGGCATGAACCTGGCGTTCTTTCCGATGCACTTCGTCGGCCTGGCCGGCATGCCGCGGCGCATCCCCGACTACAACATGATGTTCGCCAACTTCAACATGGTCTCCAGCGTCGGCGCCTTTATGTTCGGCGCCACCCAGCTCTTGTTCCTGTTCATCGTCATCAAGTGCATCCGCGGCGGCGTACCGGCACCAGCCAAGCCCTGGGACGGCGCCGAGGGGCTGGAATGGAGCGTGCCCTCGCCGGCGCCCTACCACACCTTCCAGACACCGCCGGACATGAGCGATGTGCACGAGCACCGCAAGGGCACCGGCGGGGAGCTGACGCCGTGAGCAGGCAACAGGGCGTCGCTGGCAGGCCCGGCCGGGTCTGCCAGGTCGACCGCGAAAAGGCCCGCTCCCACCAAACAGGGAGGCTCTCATGAACGAGTCCCTGCCCACCCGACGCCTGGTCCGCCGCCTGCTGTTCGTCGTGGTCGGCATGTTCGGTTTCGGCTTCTTGCTGGTGCCGATCTACGACGTCATGTGCCAGGCGTTCGGCATCAACGGCAAGACCGCCGGCGCCTACACCGGCTCGCAGAGCGCCGACGCGGCGCGGGCGGTGCGGGTGCAGTTCCTCGCCACCAACGCCGCCGGCATGCGCTGGGAGTTCGGCCCGCTGGCCGACCAGCTCAGCGTGCACCCGGGCGCCAGCCAGGAGATTCGTTTCGTCGCCTACAACCCGACCGACAAGCCGATGACCGCGCAGGCGATCCCCAGCGTCTCGCCGTCGCGGGCGGCGGCCTACTTCCACAAGACCGAATGCTTCTGCTTCACCCAGCAGGTCTTGCAACCGGGCGAGCGCATCGAAATGCCGGTGCGCTTCATCGTTGATCGCGACCTGCCCGCCGACGTGCACAACCTGACCCTTGCCTACACGCTGTTCGACATCACGTCCCGCCAGCCGCCGGTGGCCGTCAACGCCACATCGGCCCCGGCCAAGGAGAGTCTGCAATGAGCCAACAGACCACCCACGAGCAGTATTACGTTCCTGATCAGAGCAAATGGCCGATCATCGCCACCATCGCCCTGCTGGTCACCTTCTACGGCCTGGGCAGCTGGTTCAACGACCTGAAAGCCGGGCGTGACGAGTCCAGCGGGCCGATGATCTTCTTCGTCGGCGCCCTGCTGATCGCCTACATGATGTTCGGCTGGTTCGGCGCTGTGGTGAAGGAAAGCCGCGCCGGGCTGTACAGCGCACAGATGGACCGCTCGTTCCGCTGGGGCATGAGCTGGTTCATCTTCTCGGAGGTGATGTTCTTCCTCGCCTTCTTCGGCGCGCTCTTCTACATCCGCTACTGGGCCGGCCCCTGGCTGGCCGGCGAAGGCGACAAGGGCATCAGCAACATGCTCTGGCCCGGCTTCGAATACACCTGGCCGCTGCTCAACACCCCAGATCCCAAGCTCTATCCGGCACCAGAAGGCACCATCAGTGCCTGGGGCCTGCCGCTGATCAACACCATCCTGCTGGTCAGCTCCAGCTTCACCCTGACCTGGGCGCACCACGCGCTGCGTAAGAACAATCGCCAGCACCTGAAGATCGGCCTGGCGCTGACCGTGCTGCTCGGCGCCACGTTCCTGGTCCTGCAGATCGAAGAATACGTACATGCCTACACCGAACTCGGGCTGACCCTGGGCTCAGGCATCTACGGCGCGACCTTTTTCATGCTAACGGGCTTTCACGGTGCCCACGTGACCATGGGCGCGATCATCCTCACGGTGATGCTGGTGCGCATCCTGCGCGGGCATTTCAGCCCGGAACAGCACTTCGGCTTTGAGGCGGCGGCCTGGTACTGGCACTTCGTCGACGTGGTGTGGATCGCGCTGTTCGTCTTCGTCTATGTGATCTAGCGAATCAGAAACCAAAGGCGGGGCGCAGCTGCCCCGTATAGAAACCCCAGCCAATCAGCGCAACGGTCAGTGCGCTGAGGCTGACCCGGATGAACAGGGCCGTGATCACGCGGGAGGTGCGGCCCTCGTCCCTGACCAGGAAGAACAACCCACTGAACAGACTGACCAGCGTGGCCACTAACAACAGAACGATCGCCGCCTCGAGCATGAGCGATTCCACGACAGGGGTATTGGGGGTGGAGTATAGCCAGCCGTATCGACACATCAGGCTGCCGGGCATGAGCGGCTTCAGGCCGGGGCTGCTGCCTACCCTGCTGGTGCTGGCCATGCTGCCGGTACTGGTCTGGCTGGGCTTCTGGCAGCTGGAGCGCGGCGAACAGAAGCGCGATCTGCTGGCACGCCAGGAGGCGAGGCAGCAAGCTGCGCCGCTGTCACCGGAGCAGATCGAAAGCAGCGCCCAGCCGGCCTTTTCCCGCGTGCATCTGCAGGGTCGTTTCGATGCCGAGCACAGCTTCCTGCTCGACAGCCGCACCCGTGACGGCCAGGTTGGCGTAGAGTTGCTGCAGCCCTTTCATGACGAGCTCAGCGACCGTTGGGTAATGGTCAACCGCGGCTGGATTCCCTGGCCCGATCGCCGCGTGCCGCCGGCCTTCGACACACCAGCGCAGTCTTTGAAGCTCGCTGCCTGGGTCTACGTACCGCCAGGAAAGCCGTTCATCTTCAGCCACCGCACGGCCGAGGGCTGGCCGCGCCTGATCAACCACGTCGACATCGAGGCGATGTGGCAGCAGGCCGGCCGCGAAGGCGTGATCCATGAATTGCGTCTGGAGCCCGGCCCCAGCGCCTACCGCGCCGATTGGGCGATCACCAGCATGCGCCCGTCGCAGCATCTGGGCTACGCCGTGCAGTGGTTCGCCCTGGCGGCGGCCCTGCTGGCACTGTTCATCTACTTCGGCGTGCATCAGGCACGGGAGAAGCACAGTGACGACGATGAATCCAACCCTTGCCGGCCGTGAGCCGAAGCGCGGCCGCGGCCGCGGCCGGCTGCAACTGCTGCTGATTCTCGGCGTCGTGCTGGGGCCGATGCTCCTGGCCTCGGCCATGTATCGCTTCGGCTTCTGGGTACCGCAGACCCGCAGCTACGACGGCGTGCTGATCGCCAACGGCCAGGACCGCGCAGCCATCGGCGTGACTGCAGCCGACTCCGAACGCCGCTGGGAGCTGCTGGTCACCGCCCCGCAGGGCTGTGAAACGCAGTGCCAGCAGCTGGTCTATCTGGCCCGCCAGATCAATATCGGCCTGGCCCGCGAAGCGGCCCGCGCCAGCCACGCACTGGCCAGCGCCACCGCTCTGGACGAAGCCTACGAGCAGCGCCTGCGCCGCGAATACCCGCAATTGCAACGCCATGGCCTCGACGCCGCCGCCTATGCCCGCAACCCTGAGGCGCCAGCCACGCCACAGCTTTGGATCGTCGATCCGCACGGCAACCTGGTGCTGCGATACGACGCCGGCGCCGACGGCAAGGCAATCCTCGATGACCTGAAATACCTGCTGAAGATCTCGCAGATCGGCTGACGCACTCTGCCGCTTCGCTGGGGTCCCAAACTGGCCGCCCAAGGAGAAACCGATGGCCAAACCCGGATACCGCCTCGCCCTGATCGCCACGCTGCTGGCGGTGGTGGTCGTGCTGCTCGGTGCTTATACGCGGTTGACCCACGCCGGCCTCGGCTGCCCTGACTGGCCAGGCTGCTACGGTTTTCTCGCCGTGCCCATGAGCGAGCAAAAGCAGAACCTCGCCGCGCTGCGCTTTCCCGAGGCGCCACTGGAAGTGACCAAGGGCTGGAACGAGATGATCCATCGCTACTTCGCCGGCGCGCTGGGGCTGGTGATTCTCGCCATGGCGGCGCAGGCGATACGCCGTCGCGGCCAGCCCGGGCAGCCGGTGAAGTTGCCGCTGCTACTGCTCGCGGTGGTCATCGCCCAGGCGATCTTCGGCATGTGGACAGTGACCCTGCAGCTCTGGCCGCAGGTGGTTACCGCGCATCTGCTCGGCGGCTTCACCACCCTCAGCCTGCTGTTTCTGCTGTGCCTGCGGCTGTCCGGTGCACTTGCTCCGTTGCCGGCCGTAGACGGTCGTCTGCGCAAATTCGCCGGCATCGCCATGCTCGCGGTGGTCGCCCAGATCGCCCTCGGCGGCTGGGTCAGCAGCAACTATGCGGCCGTCGCCTGCACCGACTTCCCCACCTGCCATGGCGAATGGTGGCCGCGGATGGACTTCGCCAACGCCTTCAACCTGACCCACCACGACATCGGCCCGAATTACCTCGGCGGCCTGCTCTATGGCGAGGCACGCACGGCCATCCATGTCAGCCACCGCATCGGCGCGCTGTGCGTGACGCTGGTGTTGCTGCTGCTGGCCGCCATGCTCATGCGCCGAGGACTCGGCCGGCTGGCCGGGCTGCTCATCGCCGCGCTGGCGCTGCAGGTCGGGCTGGGCATCAGCAACGTGGTGTTCAACCTGCCGCTGGCGGTCGCCGTAGCTCACAACGGTGGCGGCGCCGCACTGCTGCTGGTGCTGGTACTGGTCAATTACCGGCTGCGCCAGCCTGCACCTGCCAGCCGGCAAACCGAGCCAGCATCGATTTCGAACACGACGGGGCAGCTCGATCTGCCCTGCGCATGACCACAAGGAGAACCCCCATGGCGACTCTACTCAGCGAACGCAGCGCCCAGGCCAGCTGGCGCGACTACCTGGAGCTGACCAAGCCGAAGGTGGTGCTGCTGATGCTCATCACCTCGCTGGTGGGCATGTTCCTCGCCACCCGCGCCGGCGTGCCCTGGACGGTGCTGCTGTTCGGCAACCTCGGCATCGCCCTGTGTGCCGGCGGCGCAGCGGCGGTGAACCATGTGGTGGACCGGCAGATCGATTCGGTGATGGCCCGCACCCACAAGCGGCCCTTGGCCGAAGGCCGGGTCTCGCCAGCGGCGGCACTGACCTTCGCCTTCGTCCTCGGCGTCAGCGGACTGGCCCTGCTGCTGACATTCACCAATGCCCTCGCCGCCTGGCTGACGCTGGCCTCGCTGATCGGATATGCGGTGATCTATACCGGCTTTCTCAAACGCGCCACGCCGCAGAACATCGTCATCGGCGGACTCGCCGGCGCCGCACCGCCACTGCTCGGCTGGGTCGCGGTGACCGGCCAGGTCACCGCCGAACCGCTACTGCTGGTGCTGATCATCTTCGCCTGGACGCCGCCGCACTTCTGGGCGCTGGCGATTCACCGCAAGGACGAGTACGCCAAGGTCAACGTGCCGATGCTGCCGGTGACCCACGGCGTGCACTACACCAAGGTGCATATCCTGCTCTACACGGTGATGCTGCTGGCGGTCAGCTTCATGCCGTTCGCCATTCACATGAGCGGCCCGCTGTACCTCGCCGCCGCAGCGTTGCTGGGTGCACGCTTCCTCTACTGGACGATCGCGCTGTACCGCGACAGCCGGCCACATGCGGCAATCAAGACCTTCAAATTCAGCATCTGGTACCTGTTCGCGCTGTTCATCGCGCTGCTGGTTGATCATTATCTGCTGCTCGATTTCTAGTGGCCTGTGCGGTGAGTGGGTTGAGACAAGTTCGGGTGAACATGGCTCCGAGACAAGGCGCTGCGACGAGTCATAGCGAGCTATGGCAAGGAGCAGCAACGCAGTATCGGGGCCATGGGCGCCGAAATTGACCAACTGAGCTCACCAAACAGGCCTCCCAGCTGCACTAAGGACATCCATGACCCGCATCCAGAAAACCGTCTTCATTCTCGTGGCGCTGATCGCGCTGGTCGTCGGGCTGACGGTTTCCAAGGTGCTCAACAGCCAGCGCCAGTTCGACCCCACGCAGTTGCTGGATGCCGGCATCGTCGTGCTGCCGCAGAGCCGCACGGTGCCGCCGCTGAGCCTGACGGACCAGGACGGCGAAGCGGTAAAGGTGGACGAACTGGACGGGCAGTGGACGCTGCTGTTCTTCGGCTACACCTTCTGCCCGGACATCTGCCCCACTACCCTGGCCGAACTGCGCCAGCTCAACGGCATGCTGCCGGACGCCGTGCGCGACCAGCTGCGCATCATCCTCGTCAGCGTCGATCCGAATCGCGACACACCGGAAAAACTCAAGGAATACCTCGGCTACTTCAACGCCGGTTTCCAAGGGCTTACCGGCCCGCTGGACGATATCCAGACCCTGGCCAACGGCGTCGGCATTCCCTTCATACCCGGCGATACCAGCAAGGAAAACTATACCGTCGACCACAGCGGCAACCTGGTCCTGATCGGCCCGGATGGTCGGCAGCAGGGCTTTATCCGCTCGCCTTTGCGGGTGCAGAAACTGGCCGAGCAGTTGCCTGAGCTGGTCAAGCAGGCGGAGTGAGGAAAGCGAGCCTGTTGGCGTTCGCGGAGTACGGACCATAGCTGGCGCTGGGCCTGGAAGCCCGCCCCCTCTAGCCCTCTCCCCAAGGGGCGAGGGGACTGTTCGATGATGGCGCAGGCTCTGGCGAATCAACACCCGGCCCAGAGGCGGCACGCTTCGGACGTCAGCACGGCGCAGCAACCATCTTTGGCTGCACAATCATCGAACACTGCCGTAATACTCACATACCTCTGCGATCCAACCCCCTCGCCCCTCCGGGACGGCTGGGGCGCCCAGCATAGGGTTGAGGGGACGCTTCACCTCATGACCATCATGGCTCACCGACCGAACTTACCGACGCCGCGCTTCCCCTGCGAGGTTCACGCAGCACCGCGCTGATGCGTGCTCGTCGCTTGCGCCACCAGATCACCACACCGGTGACCGACAACACCGCGATCGCCACGCCCAGCACGGCGATGAGGATGCGCCCTGGTAGGCCGAGGATGCGCCCGCCATGGATCGCCGGCTGCAGCAGATGGAACTGCTGCCCCAGCGTGCCCTGGCCGGGAATCTCCTGCCCCAGCAGACGACCGTCGGTGCCATGGAAGAACAGCCAGGCGTTGCCCTGGTTGCTGTCGTGCTCGCCAAAGCCGGCGCCGTAGAAGTTGTATTCGAAGCTGTAGTACAGCTCGGTGATCGCTTCGGTCAGGCCGAGCTCGGCGGCGTGCTGCATGGCGTAGTCGTACGCCTGGTGGAAGTCGTAAGCGGTGGTGCCCAGTTGCTCAGCCGGCATCCGCCCGCGGGCCTCGTAGACGCTCGGCTCAACAGGCGAGAACAGCGATACCACCGGCTTGAACACCTGCTCCGGCAGGTTCATCGCCACGCTGCTGACCGCCACCGGCGTGAGCAGCAGCCACAGCCACAGGCCGCCTGCGCGGTGCACGTCGTGATTCATGCGCTGGCGCTTGATCTTCCAGGACGTCCACCACTTGGAAAAGAATGGCCGGCCACGAGGAAAGGTCAGCACCAGCGAGACGAAGCAATCGATCACCCAGGCGATCGCTACGATACCCATCAACCACAGCCCCCAGTTGCCCGGCAACGACAGGTTGTAGTGAAACTCGAGGATGAAGGGCACGAAGTTCTTGCGCGAGAAGCAGCATTCGCCCCAGTAGCGCGTGCCCACCGGGTGGCCGCTCACCGCATCGATGTACTGCACCACCGGGCGCTCGCCGTACGGCTTGCCAGTCGCCGGATCGTTACGCGGCACCAGCGCCATCAAAGCGGCGTGACCGGGCTCACTGGGAAACTCCATGTACCAGACCTGCATACGCGGGTTGGCCTGCTCGACGCGTTCCACCAGCGTCCCCGGCGCCAGCACCGGACCCTCGCTGGTGGTGTGGTAGAACTCCGGGTTGAGCCATTCGTCCAGCTCGTGATGGAAGGCCAGGATGCTGCCGGTAATGCCGGCGAGAAACAGGAAGATCGCCGTGGCCAGGCCGATGTAGCGGTGCAGGAGCACGAGAATGGAACGCATCGTCGGTTGTCCGTCCTTCAGAAAGCACAAAGCCGCCGGCCTTTGGGGGCCGGCGGCTGTTATCGGTCAGAATTCATAGCTGACCGTGGCGGTGACATTGCGCTCCTCACCCATATAGCAGTAGTTCAGGCTGCTGCCGCAGGCCGCGACGTACCTTTTGTCGGTGAGATTGTTGGCATTCAAGCGTACCTCTGCCCCAGGCAGCCCCACGTTGGCGAGGTCGTAGCCGATGGCCGCGTCGAAGAGCGTGTAGGACGGAATACGCTGCGTGTTCTCGGCATCAGCCCAGCTCTTGCCGACATAGCGAATGCCCGCACCGGTGCTCAGCCCCGCCAGGCGATCGACGAAACGGTAGTCCGCCCAGAGCGAGGCCATGTGGCGCACGGATTGGGTCGGGGTATTGCCCTTGTTATCCAGAGTGCTGTCCACCGCACTGAACACCGACTTCGAGTATTCGATATCAGTGAAGGTGTAGCTGCCTAGCAAGCGCAAGCTTTCCGTCACCTGAAGACGTGCTTCGAGTTCCAGGCCCTGGAAGCGGACAGCCCCGACCGGACGGAAGAAGTTCTCATCGGGCAGTTTGGAGGCGAGGTTCTCCTGCTCGATATGAAACAGCGAAGCGGTGTACAGGTCATCGTGTCCCACCGGCTGATACTTGATGCCCAGCTCCCACTGGGTGCCTTCGGTGGGTTCGAGCGGATTGCCACTGGCGTCGGCGGTCGAGTTCGGGTTGAACGACTGCGAATAGCTGAGATACGGCGCCACACCGTTGTCGAACAGATACAGCACGCCGGCGCGAGAGGTCAGCTGCCTGGAATCCTTACCGGACGACGTCCCCGTGGCCGCCGTTTCCACCTCGGTTTCGACCCAGTCCTGGCGCACGCCCAGGGACAAGCGCCAGCGGTCGAGTTCGATCAGGTCCTGCATGTACAGGCCCGTCTGCTCCAGCCGGCGGGTCTGGACGAAGGGCGCGCCGGGCGTCACCGGTGCGCCGTACACCGGGTCGAAGGCATCGAGGTTGGCCGCAGCCGCGCCGTAATAGGCCACATTCGATTTTCCGCGCTGGTAGTCGATCCCGGTGATCAGGGTGTGGCGAGCTGCACCGGTGTCGAATTCGGCCTGCAGCATGTTGTCGATGATCCACGAATGCAGGCGCTCATCCGCACCGGTATACGCGCGTGCCAGTTCCGAGGAATTCCCGTTCCATCCCATGCCATAGACCTGCTCGGACTCCACTTCCGAGTCCAGGTAGCGGAAGTTCTGGCGCATCGACCACGTATCGTCGAAGCGGTGCTCGAACTGGTAACCGAGCATCTGCTGGGTGCGCTCGAATTTTTCGTGATCGGGCTCCCCCTCGAAGAGGCCATCGGCGAGATAGCGTCCATTGCGCCGGTACAGGGTGCCTTCGGCAGGCAGGCCTCCGTGATAACCGCTTTCCGGGTCGTGCTGCAGATAGGCCTGCAAGGTAAGCGCGGTATCGGCAGAAAAGTCGATACGCAGGGAGGGCGCCACGGCGTAGCGTTGCGACTCGACATGGTCGTATTGGGTATCACCTTTTTCGGCCAGGCCGACCAGCCGGTAGGACAACATACCGTCATCGTCCAGCGGCCCGCCCAGATCAACGCCGATGCTTTTCTGCGCATTGCTGCCTAAGGTCGCCTGTACCTGGCGATACGCCTTGGCGGTGGGCTGCTTGCTGGTCATGGCTACCAGGCCGCCAGGCAGGCTGCGTCCGTAGAGCACGGACGACGGGCCTTTCAATACGTCGATACGCTCCAGGAAATAGGGGTCGATCTGCATGGTGCTGTAGGTGCCGGCATCCCCCATGACTTTGAGGCCGTCTAGGTAGAGGTTATCCACCGAGCCATCGTTAAAACCGCGCATGGCCACGTAATCGTAGCGGCTCGTTGCGCCGTAGGGGCTGCTCATCACACCGGGTGTATAGCGCAGCGCCTGAGCGACCGTCAGCGAGCCCTGATCATCCATCTGCTGGCGTGTAACTACAGAAACCGACTGTGACGTTTCCAGCAACGGCATGCTCGTCTTGGTCGCCACGCTGCTGTGGGTCGCGTTGTAGCCTTCCATCGAACCCAGCGCGTTGCCCAGGGCGAAACCTTCGACGGTCATCGGTTGCAGTTCGACGGCATCGGTCTGCGCGCTGCGGCGCGCTAGCGAGTAGTTGCCCTGGCTGTCGCGGACGGCTTGCAGGCCGCTACCCTGCAGCAACGCAGCGAAACCGGCGTCAACGCCGTACTGCCCTTGCAGGCCGTTGCTGTCCATGCCCTGCAGCAGGCTGCCATCCACCGAGAGCAGCACACCTGCTTCACCGGCGAAACGGCTCAGTGTGCTGGAGAGCGGGCCGGCGGGAATGTCGTAGCTGCGCACCACCTGCTGGGTCGCAGACTGCGCCATGGCAGCGCCGGGCACGACGCTGGCCAGTGACAGGCACAGCAGCGCGGCACGAATGCCGAGCGCCAAGGCGCGGGAGCGATTGGGAATGAACGGCAAGGCGGAAGAGCGCATGAATGATCCTGTTCGACGTGACGGGTTTCGTCCTATGCCCGGCCAGTTCGAAGAAAGGGAACTGCAGATGCGAATATTTTTTATTCGTGTCCGTATTGGCTCAAACGCCAGCGCGCTCGGTCGCCGGCTCGAGACTGACCCACCAGGCCATACGTCGCTCGATACGCACCGGCAGCGTGGCGGCCAGCGCGTCCAGCACCCGCTCGGTATCGGCAAGGGGAAATGCCCCGACGACGCGCAGATCGGCGATTCGTGGATCGCAACCGAGGTAGCCGTGGCGATAGCGCGACAGTTCGGCGAGGAAGTCCTCCAGGCGCTGGTTATCGGCCAACAACACGCCGGTGGTCCAGGCCTGGTGCTCGGCGCTGGCCGCCTCGAGCGGTTCGACGCCGCGACTGCCGAACGCCGTCTGCTGCCCGGCCGGGATGCTGGTGATGCCGAAGCCGTCCAGCTGAATATCCACTATTCCGGCGAAGACGCTGACCCGGGTCCGCCCATCGTCCTGGCGCACCGAAAAGCGCGCGGCCTGCTCGCTGTACAACCGCCCTTCGCGGCTGGTGACCAGCAACGGGCGCGCCCGCCGGCTGGCGGGGGCCTCGATCAGCAACTCGCCACGATACAGCGCCAGCTGCCGTGTCTTGGTATCGAAGGCGATATCCAGCGCCGTATCGGTGTTCAGCCACAGGCGTGAGCCATCGGCCAGTTTCATGTCGCGCACCTCGCCCACCGCGGTGCGCTCGTCGGCGGCCCACTGTCGCCACGGCATATGTCCGCTGGCCAGGCTCAGCGCAGTGCCACCGCACAGCACCGACAGCATCTTCAGCGCCTGGCGCCGATTCGATCGGCGGCTGTGCAGAAGCCCACCCGCGCTTCGGCCGACCGGGTCGGCCGCCAGGGGCTGGAACTGCCCGCTGATGCGCTCGACCCGAGCCCACGCGCGGGCATGTTCCGGCTGTTCCAGCCATGCGGACCATGCCTGATGCTCTGCGCGACTGGCCGAGCCGGACTGCAACACGGCGAACCATTTCGCCGCCTCCTGCAGCACGCGGTAATCGATGCCCATCAATCGTCCTCGACCAGCATCAGGCAGTGCAGCATGGCCTGGCTCATGTATTTCTTCACCATACGCTCGGAGACGCCAAGTTCGCTGGCGATCGCCGCGTAGGTCATGCCGTGCAGCTGCGACATCAGGAAGGCACTGCGGACCCGGGTCGGCAGACGCATCAGCATGGCATCGATCTGCAACAGGGTTTCGACGATCAACGCCTGGGATTCGGGCGATGGCACGACCGGTTCCGGCTGCAGGGCAAGCGCATCCAGATAGGCCTGCTCGATCTGCCGACGCCGCCAATGGTTGATCAGCAGCCCCTTGGCGATGGTGTGCAGGTAGGCTCTGGGCTCGCGAATGGCAGCCATGTCCTGATCCTTGCTGAGCACGCGCACGAAGGTATCCTGCGCCAGGTCAGCCGCACGCTGATTGCAGCCCAGCTGCCGACGCAGCCAGCCATTGAGCCAGCCGTGATGATCGGCGTAGAGACGGTGCAGCATCTGTTGCCGAAGCATGCCTTCAGTTGCCATGCGGCCTCCCATGAGCGCAGCAGGCGTTAATGCTAACGCTTCTCAACAACATAAATCCATGGCAATCGCCGCATTTGCTCATCGATCGGATGACCGTCAGCATTTGGCCGGTACTGCGGCGACCGTTCGGCTAGGCTGAGAGGGACATAGCCTCAGGAGCTCAAGCATGATCCGCCCTCTATCACTAGCCGTGTCGTTCAGCCTCTCGCTGGCCCTGCTGCCGGCCCATGCGCAGCAGATCCTGCCGGGCCTGTGGGAATTCAGCAGTGGCGACATCCAGGTGGACGGCCAGCAACTGCCGGCCATGCAGCAGATGATGGAGCAGATGCGCAACCTGCCTGCCGACCAGCGCCGGATGATGGAAGGAATGTTTGCCGCGCATGGTGTGCAGCTGGGCGCCAACGGGGTACGCATCTGCCTGAGCGAGGCGCAGGTGGCGTCGGGAGACTTGCCGTTTCAGGACGATCCGGCGTGCAAGCAGGAGATCACCGAGCGTGGCGATAAGCTGTGGAAATTCAGGTTCGAGTGCCCGGATGCCCAAGGTCAGGGCGAGACGCGCTTCATCAGCAACAAGGAATTCGTCAGCACCGTGGAAAGCCAATACCGCCAGGGCACCGAGACTGGAACGTCACGAATCGAATCCCACGCGCGCTGGATAGCGGACGATTGCGGCGCATTGAAACCGGCTCGTTAGAAGGCAACCGCGGAAATCAGCAGAGGTTCCACGTGAAACCCCTATGGCTGCTGGGCTGGCGTCAGTTCTTCTCCCAGCGGCCCTGGTTGTTCTGTTCGCAGGCGGGCTGGAGAAAGCGCGCATCACTGGCGATGCCGTAATAGTGGATGTCCTGCCGGTACGGCATGTTCGACACCTGCGCGTTGCGGCAGACACCGAAGGCACCGTCCGGGCACTGATCGACGAACTCGACTTCGACCTCGTGATCCTTCAACTGCGGCTGACAGAAGCCGGTGCGGAACAGCTCTGCGGGGATATTGATGTTCGCCTGGCACAGCTTCACTGCCACGCGGTCGTCGTGGCTGTTAATGACGCACGCTTCAGCCATCACGTCGGCAGCGACGAGCAGGCCGCACAGGGCTGTCAGCAAGAACGGTAGCCGCACGATTTCACCTCCCCGAGAACCGCCGGTGACTTTAGCATGAGCCACCGGCCCCTTTCAGACCCAGCGCAAAATGCGCAACATGGCCGCCATGCTCGAACATATCCCGACCCATGTCATCGGCGGCCCGCTTGGCGCCGGCAAAACCAGCCTGATCCGCCACCTGCTCGATCAGAAGCCCGCCGACGAACGCTGGGCCGTATTGATCAACGAGTTCGGCCAGATCGGCCTGGACGCCGCGTTGCTTAAGACCGAAGCAGACGGTATCAGTCTGGCGGAGATCCCCGGCGGCTGCCTGTGCTGCGTCAACGGCGTGCCGTTCCAGGTTGGCCTGGCGCGCCTGCTGCGCCAGGCGAAACCAGACCGCTTGCTGATCGAGCCCTCCGGCCTGGGTCACCCGGCGGAACTGCTGCGTCAGCTCGGCCAGTCGCCATGGCAGAGCGTGCTGAGCATCCAGCCGAGCGTGCTCGTGCTGGATGCCGCCGCCCTCAGCCGCGGCGAAGCCCTGCCCGACAGCCAGCGGCAGGCCCTGACGCAAGCCGGACTGCTGTTGATGAACAAGAGCGAACTACTGGACGCATCCGCCCGAACACGACTGGCCGAGCAACTGCCCGAGCAAACGCTTTACTGGACCACGCAAGGCCAGTTGCCCCTGGAACGGCTTCCCGGTATCGGCGCACGCGCCAGTGAATCAGCACGCGCGACCACCCTGCCCAGCGGGTCGGCGACGCTGGCGCAGGTTTGGCTCGATCCGCGCCAGCCGATCTGCCAGGTTCAGGTGACAGCGGAGTACTGGAGCATCGGCTGGCGCTGGCACCCGAGCCAGCGTTTCGATCTCGACCAGCTCTCGCAATGGCTGGCGCGCTGGCCCTGGCGTCGCGCCAAACTGGTGGTCCACGGCCGCAGCGGCTGGCAGTCAGCCAATGCACTGGATGGTCAGGTGCTGGTCTTCAGGAGCAGCGAGTGGCGGCGGGATTCGAGGATAGAGCTGATCTTCAGCGAACCGCAGTCGCAGGCGGAATTGCAACAGGGCATGACGGCGTGTCGTATCGACGACTGACCCGTCAATCGCGGGGGCGGCGCCAGTCGTCCAGCTGGATCACCCGCCCCGGCTCGTCGGCGGGCTGGAACGGGTGTGCCGCCAGCTCGATACGGCCGACCTGGGCACCGAACATGACGATGGTACCGGGGTGCCGCTGCTCACCGGTGACCGTGAACTCGAACCCGTAGATGCGGGCAAGCCGGCGCTGGCCGCGTGCATCCGGCAACAGGGTCAGCTTGCGAAACGCCACATTACCGTCGAGCAGTTCCACATCGAGCTTCTGACAATGTCGCCGCACTGCCTGCAGGGCACGCTCGCGAATGCCATGGGAATGCCAGAGCCAGGCGGCCGCGGCTGCCAGCAACATGAACAGGAAGAGATTGCTAAGAGTCAGCATGAAGTAAGGCAAAGTGACCGGCGGGTACACAGCTTAGCAGGCCGCCACGGCGGGGCCGTGTGGACAGCGTCGTACATCCGCTTCAGCTTTCCAGCCAGACGTCGCGCGCCCAGTGCCAGACCGTCTCCCAGGTTTCTTCGGTGAGTTCACCGTCGTCGCCGTCCCACAGGGTGACTTCACCTTCCAGGTCGACCACATAGTAGTCACGCCCGTCCTGGCAGATCGGAATCAGATCGCGCGGCACGCCGGCATCCCAGGCATTGGCGGCGACTTCCGGCAGGTAGGTGTGCGATTGCGGATCGGTGGCGGTGACCGGCTCCAGGCGCCCGTAGATCACATCGCTGACCTGAAGCAGGAACTCGCGCAGGCCGAACGGGAGGTTGATCAACAGCTGTTCCTCGATCTCCACCAAGAGATCGTCGTCGGGCAGTTCCAGCGGTACCGGCACCGGCTCGTTGAGCTCGCGCAGCTGTTCGATGACTTCTTCCACATCCACCTCCTGTCGTATGCCCCCCAGGCAAGGCCCCGTTTATACAGCCCGCCGGATTGGCGAGCCAGTTCTGTCGCGTTAAAGTGCATGGCTTAGCGAAACGCTCGGTTAATACATTCACGGCGACTTGCCCGTTTCAATACGCACAATTGCAGAAATTAGGTAGCAATTTGCATTGGTGCCTGCCAAACACATCTGGTCCGCTCGGACCTGAACAAGGACACGCAATGACCACTACCGAAGCCCAGGAGTTGCTCCAGGCCATCGATCGATGCGCCGACGAACCAATCCATATCCCCGGTAGCATCCAGCCCCATGGTTTCCTGCTGGTGGTCAGCGAGCCCGAGCTACGTGTGCAGCAGGCCAGTGAAAACGTTCAGCACTGGCTCGGAATCGACGCCCGCTCGCTGGTCGGCCAGCCTCTGTCGAACCTGCTACCCACCGCACGCATCGAAGCCGGTCTCACGGCACTGAGCGAAGACGACCACAATCCCTTCCACCTGAGCGATGTGAGCATCGGTCTCACCGGTGTCCCCGGCCAGGCGTTCGCCCTGCTCGGCCATCGCCATCGCGGCCAGCTGATCCTCGAATTCGAACGCGCGGAAACCTCCGGCCAGGCCTATGACACCCTCTACCCGCTGATGCGCACCTTCGTCGCCCAGCTACAGGACAGCCGCGAGCTGGAAGCGCTCTGCCAACTGGCGGTTCGGGAGGTCAAGCGCATCACCGGCTTCGGTCGCGTCAAGGCCTATCGCTTCGATGCCGAAGACAATGGCGTAGTGCTGGCAGAGGTCGCCGACCCCGGCTATCCAAGCTATCTCGGGCTGTGCTTCCCGGCTGCCGACATCCCGCAGCAGGCGCGCCGGCTGTATCGTGAAAACCTGATCCGGGTGATTCAGGACGCCAACTATCAACCCTCGCCCCTGGTGCCGGCGCTCAACCCGATCTCCGGCGCGCCGCTCGACCTGAGCTTCGCCGCACTGCGCAGCGTTTCCCCGGTGCATCTGCAGTACATGCGCAACATGGGCACGCTGGCGTCGATGTCGATCTCCATCGTCATTCGCGACCGCCTCTGGGGGCTGATCTCCTGCCATGATGCCGAACCGCGTGCGGTCAGCTACCAGACCCGCACCGCCTGCGAGCTGCTCGGACGCATCCTTTCGCTGCAAATCGAGGCGCGGGAAAGCGAGATCGTTGCTCAGCGCAAGCTGGAACTGCGTCACCAGATCGTCCACCTGCTCGCGGCGATGGCCGATCGCGACAGCGTGGTCGAGGGTTTCCGCCACTTCCCCGAGGTGGTGCTGGGGTTCGCCGGTGCCGATGGCGCGGCGATCATTTCCGCCGACAAGTGCGAAACCGTCGGCGACACACCGGACCATGAACAGATCCTGCAGCTGGCGCGGTGGCTGGGCGAACGGCGCGACGAACTGGTCTTCCACAGTGACTGCATCAGCCGCGACATTCCCGACATGCCGGCGCTCGGCGAGCACTGTGCCGGGGTCATGGCCATCTCCATCTCGCGCCTGCACGCGCACTATCTGATCTGGTTTCGCCACGAGCAGATCAAGACCGTCAACTGGGCCGGTCAGCCGGAAAAACAGATCGACCGTCAGAGTGGTGCGCTCACTCCGCGACACAGCTTCGAACAATGGCAGGAAACCCTGCGCGGCTATGCACAGCCCTGGGATCAGGTGGTGATCGAGGGCGCGCTGGAACTGCGCAATGCGGTGCTCGGGATTGTCTTGCGCAAAGCCGAGGAGATGGCCCAGCTGGCCGGCGAGTTGCGCGCCAGCAACAAGGAGCTGGAGGCCTTCTCCTACAGCGTTTCCCACGACCTGCGCGCTCCGCTGCGGCATATCGCCGGCTACACCGAGCTGCTCAGCGAGATGGAGAGCAAGCAACTGAGCGAACGTGGGATGCGCTTTCTCGACAACATCGCCGACGCCGCACGCTTCGCCGGCACGCTGGTGGACAACCTGCTGAGCTTCTCGCAGATGGGCCGTTCGGCGTTGCGCCTGTCGGATGTCGACCTCGGTGCATTGGTCGCCTCGATTCGCGAGGAGCTGGCGCCTGACTGCGAAGGTCGCCAGATCGAATGGCACCTGCTGCCGATGCCGATCGTAGTCGCCGATGCCGCCTTCATTCACATGGTGCTGCGCAACCTGATCGACAACGCGGTCAAGTACAGCCGCACCCGGGAGGTGGCCGTCATCGAGGTGGGTGCCGAACAGCGCGCCGGCGAAGTGGTCGTCTATGTGCGCGACAACGGCGTCGGCTTCGACATGCAGTACTCGAGCAAGCTGTTCGGCGTGTTCCAGCGCCTGCACCGCATGGAGGAGTTCGAAGGTATCGGCATCGGCCTGGCGAGCGTGCGCCGCATCATCGAGCGCCACGACGGCCAGGTCTGGGCCGAAGGCCAGCTGGACAAGGGCGCCACGTTCTACTTCTCACTCCCAAAACTGTCCTATACATCGTCCCTCCTGGACCGAGACATCTGATGCTGAAACCAATACTGCTGGTCGAAGACAACCCCCACGACCTGGAACTCACCCTGATCGCGCTGGAGCGCAGTCAGCTGGCCAATGAGGTGGTGATCATGCGTGACGGCGCCGAGGCGCTGAACTACCTGCAGCGCACCGGCGCTTACGCCGATCGCGCCGATGGCAATCCGGCAGTGCTGCTACTCGATCTGAAGCTGCCCAAGGTCGACGGCCTGGAAGTGCTCAAGACCGTACGCGAGACCGCCGAGCTGCGCAGCATTCCAGTGGTCATGCTGACCTCTTCGCGGGAAGAACCCGACCTGATGAAAGCCTACGAGCTCGGGGTGAACGCTTACGTCGTCAAACCGGTCGAATTCAAGGATTTTGTCGCCGCAATCTCCGACCTCGGCATCTTCTGGGCCGTGCTCAACGAGCCGCCACCCGGTTCGCTGCGTCTCAAGCGCGCGCGCAACAAAGACGAAAAGAACTGAACGAGCATTGCCGGCCCGTGCCTGGCGGGCCGTTTCGATGATTCCTGCTTCCTCGACAGGTTGGATATGCCAGCGTCAAAGAACATCAGCGTCCTGTTCATCGAGGACAGCCCGCACGACGCCGAACTTGCCCAGTTGGCGCTGGAGCGCAGTGGCTACACCCTGCACACTGAGCTGGTATATGACCGGGCCGGTGTGGTCGAAGCCCTGCAACGACGCGAATTCGACCTGATCCTGGCTGACTTCATCCTGCCCGGCTTCTCCGGTAGCCAGGCGCTGCAGGAAGCGCGTCGGCTCGCGCCTCAGACCCCCTTCATCTTTCTGTCCGGTGTGTTCGGCGAAGAGCATGCGGTCAACATGATGCGCTCCGGCGCGGTCGACTACGTGCTCAAGCAGAACCTCGGCTTCCTGCCCAAGGCCGTGGAACGCGCGATGGGCGAGGTCAACGAGCGCCGGCGCCGGCTGCAGGCCGAGCAGGCGCTGCGCGAGGTCGAGGTACGCGCGCGCCTGGCTATCGATGCGGCACGGCTGGGCATGTGGGACTACGAACCGCAAAGCGGCACGCTGATCTGGGACGAGCGCTGCCGCGCGATGATGGGAATCACTGCCGAGACGCCGGTCGACATGCCGCTGTTCGAGCGGCTCTGCCATCCGGACGACCGCGAACGGATGCGCGAGCAGGTTGCCCGCGCCATTTCCGGTAGCGACGCCGGCCAATTCAGCACCACCTATCGCGTGCTCTTCGAGGACGGGCGCATGCGCTGGATGGAAACCCGCGGCCAGGCGTTTTTCGACGGCGAGCGCTGTACGCGCTTCGTTGGCGTGCTGATGGACATCACCGAGCAGCAGCTGGCGACCCAGACGCTGCGGCAGATGAACGAAACCCTCGGTGAGCGCGTTCAGGAACGCACCCGAGAGCGCGATCGCACCTGGGAGCTGTCGCGCGATCTGCTCGCCGTGACCCATACGGACATGATGCCGGTCGCGCTGAATCCGATGTGGGAACAGGCCTTCGACTGGCCGCTGGAGCAGCTGATGGAGCATCCGCTGACCCGCCTGGTACACCCGGACGACCTGCAGGCGACGCTGGAAGAGACCGCGCGAGTGGGCCGTGGCAAGGTCACCACCCGCTTCGTCAATCGCATGCGCCACCGCGACGGCAGCTACCGCTGGCTGTCCTGGTCGGCCGTGGCCGATGGCGGCCGTATCTACTCGGCAGCACGCGACATCACCAGCGAAATCGCCGCGGTCGACAAACTGGCCGATGCCAACCGCGAGCTGCGCGCGCAGATCCAGGAGCGCGAGCGTGTCGAGGCCACACTGCAGCAGATGCAGCGCCTGGAAGCCGTCGGCCAGCTGACCGCCGGCGTCGCCCACGACTTCAACAACCTGTTGACCGTGATCCTCACCAGCGCCAGCTTCCTGCAAAACGACCTGCAGAACGGCGCGCCGCTGGAGCGCAGCCTGCGTCGACTGCAGTACATCCGCGAGTCGGGCGAGCGCGGCGCCACCCTGACCAGCCAGTTGCTGGCCTTCGCCCGGCGCCAGCAGCTGGCACCCACCGCCATCGACCTCAACGACACCCTGGTCAACCTGCTCAGCCTGCTCAAGAGCACCCTGGGTGGCAGCGTCAGCATCGAGACGGACACCCAGGCGGACATCTGGCACGCTCTGGTGGACCCGACCCAGATCGAGATGATCATCCTCAACCTGGCAATCAACGCCCGCGACGCAATGGCTGATAGCGGCCGGCTGACGCTGGGTACACGCAACGTGGTGATCGACCAGCCGGCGCAGCGCGCCGAAGACCCGAGCCCCGGTGAGTATGTGATGCTGTCGGTCGCCGACACCGGGTCCGGCATGAGCGAAGCCGTGCTGAGCAAGGCGTTCGAGCCCTTTTTCACTACCAAGGAAGTCGGCAAGGGCTCAGGCCTCGGGCTGGCGCAGGTTTTCGGTTTCGCCAAGCAATCCGGTGGCGGTGCCCGTATCGAAAGCCGCGAGGGCGTGGGTACCACGGTCAAGGTATTCCTGCCGCGCACCGCGGCACCGCAGCAGCTGGAGCCGATCCTGGCGGTGAGCGCCGGGACGCGCGAGGACAATGCACAGCACAGCATCCTGCTGGTGGACGACGATTCCAGCGTGCGTGAGGTGACCGCGCTGATGCTGCAGGACCTCGGCTTCGCAGTGACCGAGGCGGACAGCGGCGACCATGCCTTGCAGCTGCTGGCCGATGAGATCGAGGTCGATCTGCTGCTGGCCGATTTCGCCATGCCCGGCATGAACGGCGGCGAACTGGCCCGTGCCGTGCGCACGCGCTACCCCGAGCTGCCGGTGATTTTCGTGACCGGTTACGCCGAGCTGTGCGAACTGGGTCTGGCCGGCTACTCGATCATCCAGAAACCGTTCCGCGAGGAACAACTGGCGAGCAAGATTCATCTGGCTTTGAACGAAGGCAGCCTGACCGATGGCTGAGCTGCGCGCACGCCTCAGACAGGCTACGGCGCCACTGCATGAGCAAGTAGATGCCGCCTTCTCGGATTTCAACCTCGAGCAGCCAGACGATTATCGTCGCTTCCTGCGTGCCCACAGCCGGGTCCTCAGCGCCGCGGAGATCGCGCTGGAGCGCGCCGGTTTCGCCGCTTTGCTCGACGACTGGCCGATGCGGGTGCGCCGTCATGCCTTATGGGCCGATCTGGCCGAACTGGAATGCCCGTCTCCAGCAGCGCTGTCGATACCGTCATTGAACGATTTCGCCAGCTGCTGGGGCGTCGCCTACGTGCTGGAAGGGTCACGCCTGGGTGGCCGCGTGCTCGCACGGCGTGTACGTCAGGCCAACCAGACCGTCCCCATTCGTTACCTCGAGCATGGTGAGGTCACCAGGCTCTGGCCGGCCTTCCTCGCCCGTCTCGAACAGCATACTGCCAGTTACGCCTGGGAACCGATGCTGCTCGCCGCCGAACAGACGTTCGCGCTGTTCGCCGAAGCTGCCGCGCTGGAACACGACTGCGAATACGGCTGAAAGGACAAAGGCCCCGCAGGGCCTTTGCTTTACACAACAACAACACACGCTGGATGCCCAGAATATAGTTTGACATAGAGGGCCGCAAAATCCGCAAGCTTCAGCGCTATGGCATGCCGCAACAACGGAAATATAGTTCGACACAGCCTAACGCGTCCGCCGGAAAAGCCCCACCGCAGCCAGGAATAAAGTCTGACACCGCCGCCCTGGCTCGGCTTATTTTGCCTACTCCGCCAACTTCCTGAGCGACACCGAGCATGGCGTGATCATGTAAGTGGAAACGACTCCGGTGCATCGTACTGCCGCAGTCGACTCGACCAGAACGATGGTCGAGTGTTTCGAAGCGCAGTTCGATCTAACGCCGGAACGCCTCATTGGCTATGCCGCCTATGCGGTGCAATCCGCCTAAAGAGGTGCGTTCACGGGCCGCGGTTTGAGCTTTAGGGAAAATCCCTCCTCGCTTTTCTCCACTATCAGCTCATCTCCCAGCGTCCAACCGAGTTTCGCAAGTAACTCAGATGGAAGCTCAACGATTACGTCTCCGCTGCCGTCTCCCGGATCTTGGCAGACAACTCGCCAGCTGTTAGGTGTGTCCATGACGCCACCCTCCTTACAGAAGCTAAAGTCAGAAGCATGGCGGAGACGCCTTACCATAGCGCACACCCATGTCGTAGATTCCCCCTATTTGGAGGCTAAACCATGACAGAGCCCAGCGACCACGAAATTGGCCATCCCGAGGGATTGATTCCTGCGCTCGCAGCCAGCGCCACGCATGCTGCTTACCTGCGTGCAGTTCAGGCAGGCCGTACGCTGATAATGGCGAGGGATGGATGGCTCGTTCGAATTGATCCGGACGGCTCAGAGACGCGGCTTCGCGCCTTACCCATGAAGCATAAGGTAACGGCGGGGAGCGTCTTTCATTTTAGCGCGCAATTGCGGAGCTAGGGCTGCCCAACGCGGATACGACTGCCTCACGAAAGTGGCGGGCGCAGGCAGTACCGCCAAGATCTTGAGGCGGTGAGTGCGGCAAGCTTAATCCGTACAATGCCGCTTCGTTTGCTCTGTGTAGCCCGATGAAGCACCCGATGGTGGCAATCACCGAGGCCACGCCAGGTCGCCTGGATCGAAGTAGCTGCTACAGGTAGCAGACGTGATCGACACGAAGCCTGATTTGCGTGGCTGTCCATTCGCATCGCTTGGCCTGCCGTCCGAGAATGGATTCCCGCGGCAGTTATTTGGAATCTGCGGTGCTGCTCGACCTGGCTTGTTAGCTGGCGTAAACCAAGATCCATCACGGCGACCAGATGAAGACCGGTGGAATTAGGAGGCGATGCGAATGCCGCACGCCGAGTACTTCTGGTTAAGCGCCAGATCGATTTCGGCAACGTACTTCACGTGCGCCATGCTGCACGGCACATCTATCAGGCGATGCAACGTCTTCTCTATTTTAGCCTGGGGCCTTTTGGTTGTTGACGATACCGTCGATGGGAATCGCGCCTGCACAGTCAGCAGCGACACCGTTTCGCCTCCAAGATCTATGGCTCCATTAGCGTCGCGAATGACTGATGGAGGATGCGAATCGGTGTCGGAGTCGATGCGATTACCCACCGGCCGGACGATCAGGGCGGATTCGAACAAATCGATGCTCGAATCCGCATCATTTAGCAAGCCGAACGGGCCAGGCCACGCTGTTTCACGAGCGTATAGATCGCCGGAATAACAACCAGCGTAAGAATCGTCGAAGAAACCATGCCGCCCACCATCGGCGCGGCGATGCGCCTCATCACCTCCGATCCGGTACCGGTGCCCCACATGATTGGCAACAGACCGGCCATGATGGCAACCACAGTCATTATCTTCGGCCGCACTCGATCCACCGCGCCAATTATCACTGCCTGGTAAAGGTCATCCACCGTCAGCTTTTCACCGGCAGCCTCCCGCTCTGCTCGACGCTCATCGAGCGCGTGGTCAAGGTAGATCAGCATGATCACGCCTGTCTCCGCGGCAACGCCAGCCAGAGCAATGAAACCCACCGCTACTGCAACGGAGAAGTTGTAGCCCAACGCCCACATCAGCCAAACGCCACCTACCAGCGAGAATGGCACTGAGAGCATGACGATCAGCGTCTCGGTAAGCCGCCGGAAGTTCAGATACAACAGGAGGAAGATCACCACCAGCGTCAACGGCACTACGATTTTCAGCCGCTCGGCCGCTCTCTCCATGTACTCAAACTGGCCGCTCCAGGTGACATAATACCCAGGCGGGAAACTCACTTGCTCCTGTACAGCTTGCTGCGCCTCGCGCACGTAGCTACCGATATCCCTATCACGAATATCCACGTAGATATAGGCCGATAGCAATGCGTTCTCAGTGCGGATGCTCGGCGCGCCCTTAGTGATGCTGATGTCCGTAAGCTGGCCGAGTGGTATCTGTGCACCGCTCGGCGTCGGCACTAGCACTTCAGTGCCGATCCGTTGGGGATCGGAACGCAGCTCTCGCGGATAGCGCACATTGACGCCGAATCGCTCCCGCCCTTCGACAGTGGTGGTCACAAGCTCGCCGCCAAGGGCGGTGCTAATCACCGTTTGCACTTCCCCTACCGTCAAGCCGTAGCGGGCCAAGGCGTCATAGTCGGGCGAAATGTCGAGGTAGAAGCCGCCTGTAATACGTTCGGCAAACGCGCTGGTGGTGCCGGGCACTGCCTGCACAACCGCTTCAATCTGAGTTGCTAGCCGCTCGATCCCGGCGAGGTCCATGCCAAATACCTTGATGCCAATGGGCGTTCGAATGCCGGTGGAGAGCATGTCCAAGCGCCCTTGGATGGGCATAGTCCAGCTATTTGCCACGCCCGGAAATTTCAGCGCGTCGTTCATCTCGGCGATGAGCTTGTCCACCGTCATTCCTGGCCGCCACTCTTTCTCCGGTTTGAGGTTAACCACCGTCTCGAACATTTCCACCGGCGCCGGGTCGGTGGCCGTGGCCGCGCGGCCCGCCTTGCCAAACACCGAGGCCACCTCTGGGAAGCTCTTGATGATCCGGTCCTGCGTTTGCATGAGCTCAGCGGCCTTGGTAATAGACATACCAGGAAGCGAGGCTGGCATATACAGCAGCGTGCCCTCGTTGAGTCGCGGCATGAACTCGCTACCGAGCTGCCGCGCCGGCAAAATGCTAACGACCAAAACCACCAGCGCTACAACGATTGTCATCACCTTCCAACGCAGCACACCTTGGATGATCGGGCGGTAGACCCATATCAGAAAGCGGTTCACCGGGTTCTTGTGCTCGGGGATTATCCGCCCTCGCACGAACAGCAGCATCAGCACCGGCACCAGGGTCACTGATAGCAGCGCCGCAGCGCCCATAGCGAAGGTCTTGGTGAGCGCCAGCGGCGAGAACATCCTCCCCTCCTGCGACTCCAGCGTGAACACCGGTAGGAAGGAGACTGTGATGATCAGCAGCGAGAAGAACAGCGCAGGGCCTACCTCCCGACAGGCCTCGATTATAATATGTACACGCGGCTTCTCCGGCGGCGCTCGCTCCAGGTGCTTGTGGGCGTTCTCGATCATCACAATAGCTGCGTCCACCATCGCACCGATGGCGATCGCGATGCCGCCCAAACTCATGATGTTGGAGTTGAGCCCTAGCCAGCGCATGGCGATGAAGGACATTAGGATGCCAATCGGCAGCATGAGGATGGCCACCAGCGCACTGCGCACGTGCAGAAGAAACACAACGCACACCAGCGCAACGATGATCGACTCTTCAAGAAGCGTGAACTTGAGATTGTCGACAGCGCGCTGGATAAGATCCGAGCGGTCGTACACCGTCTCGATATTCACTCCTTCCGGCAGGCCGGGACGGATCTCCTCTATTTTGGCCTCAAGATTGTCGATCACGGACATAGCATTCTCGCCGTAGCGGGCAACGGCGATGCCGCCGACCACCTCACCCTCTCCATCGAGCTCAACGACGCCGCGACGCTCGTCCGGGCCGAGTTCGACGCGAGCTACATCACGCAGCAGAACCGGAATTCCGCGTGAAGCTTTCAGCACCAGTTTCTCGATGTCCTCTGCACCGCGCAGGTAGCCACGACCGCGCACCATGTACTCGGTCTCGCTCATCTCTACGATGCGGCCACCGACGTCGGCATTGCTGGTACGGATGACTTCAGATATCCGGCTCAACGGGATGTCATAGGCCTGAAGCTTCTGCGGGTCAACGGTGACCTGGTACTGCTGGACAAAGCCTCCGATGCTCGCAATCTCGGATATGCCTTCGGCCTTGGTGAGCTGATAGCGCACGAACCAGTCTTGCAGGGTGCGTAGCTCAGCAAGGGTATGACGTGTGCTGGTCAAGGCGTATTGGTAGACCCAGCCCACACCTGTGGCATCTGGCCCTAACGCGGGTGTCACCCCCGCTGGCAGGTTCTTCGAAGCGAAGTTGAGGTACTCCAGCACCCGCGAGCGGGCCCAATAGATGTCGGTACCGTCCTCGAAGATGACATAGACGAAGGAGGCACCGAAAAACGAGAAGCCTCGCACCACCTTGGAGTTGGGCACCGATAGCAGCGCCGTGGTAAGCGGATAGGTGACCTGATCCTCTACCACCTGCGGGGCCTGCCCAGGATATTCGGTGTACACAATCACCTGCACGTCGGATAGGTCCGGCAGTGCGTCCAGTGGGGTTTTCATTACCGCGTAGATGCCGGCGCCGATGATAATCAGCGTGGCGAGCAACACAAGGAAGACGTTGCGCACCGACCATTCAATGATTTTGGCAAGCATGCTTAATGCCCTCCATGGGAATGGCCGCCGTCCGGCATCACATGATCTGGGTGACTCCCAGACTCAGCGTCGCTACCGTGGCCCGCATCCACCTCACCCGCCGGCTTATGAAGCTCGTTGCTCTCGTAACTGCCGCTATCACTGTGATCGTCGTGTCCAGCATGACGATGAAGTGCATCGGCATTGCCTGGCGCGGCGGGACCGTCAGGCCCGACGGCGGCTCCATGGGCATGGGGATCCGCTTCTGCAGTCGAAGCCGACTTCCCACTCATGCCGCTTAGCGCTGCCTTTAGGTTGCTCTCGGCGTCTATCAGGAAGTTGGCGCGCGTGACTACTGACTCGCCCTCCCCCAGCCCTTCCAACACCTCAAGGTAGCCGTCGGCACGCCTGCCTGTGCGCAGTTCGCGCGGCTCAAAGCGACCTTCGCCCAGGGCAACCAGCGCAATCCGGCGAGTACCGCTGTCGATTACCGCCGAGTCAGGCACTGCGAGCACCGGCGCCTGCTCACCTGCTGCGAGCTGAGCGGTGCCGAACATAGCCGGCTTAAGCAGGCCGTCGGGATTGGTTAGCTCGATGCGAACCCTGGCGGTGCGAGTCTCCGGCGACAGATCGGGATAAACGAAGGTTACCTCGCCCCTAAAGCGCCGGTCGGGATAGGCGCTTACCGTAAGCTGCGCCTTCTGCCCAAGCTGAACTAACGCCAGATCCTGCTCGAAAACCTCAGCGATAAGCCAGACGGTATCGAGATCCGCGATTCGGTAGAGGGCATCCCCTGGCTGAAAGCGCATACCTTCAACCGATGGCTTATCCAATACCACGCCATCCACGGGCGCGGCGATCGTCAAAGTGCGAGTTACCTTGCCAGTACGACGCAACCGTTCAAGCTGTGCTTCCCCGATATCCCAATTGCGTAGCCGCTCAAGGGCAGAATAGGAGAGGGAGGCGAGCCCCTTTTGCGCGGCCGCGCTGCCGCCGGCAAGACTTTGCTGCCCGGCATTGGCGATCAGGAACTCCTGCTGCGCCGACACCAGCTCGGGGCTGTAGACCTCCATAAGTGGCTGGCCTTTGCGAACCGGCTCACCGGTCGTGTTGACGTAGAGCTTTTCGATCCAACCCTCAAACTTGGGCGCCAAGGTGTATTGGCCGCGCTCGTCGACCTGCACCGTACCGACTGCACGCACTGTACGGGTGAGCACGCGGCGCTCAACTGGCGAAGACAGTACACCCAGCAACTGCACCTTCTCAGGGCTGATTACAACGGTGTTTCCCGATTCATCACCCTCATAAACGGGGATGTACTCCATACCCATGGAGTCCTTCTTCGGCACCGGGGAGGTGTCCGGCAGTCCCATGGGATTGCGGTAGTACAGGATCTTGCGCTCGCCCTGCGCGGCAGCAGGCCCCTTGTCGGCGTAGACCGGGATGTAGTCCATCCCCATCGGATCCTTCTTGGGCACTGGCGACGTGTCGGGCAGCCCCATGGGGTTGCGGTAGTACAGAACCTTGCGCTCTTGTGGGGCGGTGCTTCCAGCTACCTCCGAGGAGCCTGTCCTTTGCGCCACCATGTAGCCACCACCGAAGCCGGCGATTGCCGTCGCAAGGGCGAGCGCACCTGCGCCGAAAATCATGCTGCGATTCATAGTTCTGCTCCGACAAGACGTTCCAATTCCACCACTTGGACTCGTTGCTCCAGCGCCAGCGAGAGCAGCGACAGCCTCAGCTGGCGAATCTGTCGCTGGGCATCAAGCAAGGTCGCGAAATCGACGTTGCCGGTCTGATAGCTGGCGAGCGCCGATTGATAGGTGAGCTCCGCCTGCGGCAGGAGCGTTCTGTCAATCAGTTCGTGCTGTCGAAAGGCTGTCTCCAACGCCGACCACGCTTCACCTACGCTGCCCGCGAGACGGCTGTTGACCGCCTCGCGACGAGCCTCGGCGGCGTAGCGCAAGGAAACGGCCTCGCGCTGCTCTGCGCTGCGGCGTTTGCCCCACAGCGGGATATTCATCTCCAGCATCAACTCGAACTCTTCGGCCCGGTTACCCATCTGGACGACGGCAGTGCCGACGGTGATATCCGGAATCCAGTTTCGGCTGGCAAGCGCCTCAGCACGCTGGGCCTCTTGAATTCGTGCATTGAGCTCAGCCAGTTGAGGATTGCCACCGAAGATACGAGCCTGCAGCTCAGCCAAGGTCGGCACTGATGCAGGCAGAGCAGGCCAACCGGCGGGCTCCGCCAGCGGCGAGTTCGCAGGGCGCGCCAAGATGCCGTTCAACCGCGCCGCCGTGCCGCGTCGGTCGCGTTCCAGCGTCAGCAGCTCGCTCTGCAGACTGGTGTGCTCGGTCTGAGCCTTGATCACGTCCTGTTGCGGCGCAAGCCCCACTCTGTAGCGAGCTTGGGCAATACTCTCAAGCTCATCCACCAGCGCCCGCAGCTCCTCGGTGACCTGGATGGCTGCGTGGGCATACTGGTATTCGTTGAAGGCAAGCTTGACGAGACTCCTGAGCTCGACTCGGCTCAGGCGCTCGCGGGCCGCTGCCTGCTCGGCGCCCGCCTCTGCGATCTCGCGAGCAAGCCCCCGCTTGCCGCCAATAGGAAAAGTCTGACGGAACGCGTAACGTGTGCTGCCAACGCCGCTGGGCGATAGGCTCGGGTCGTCGCGGGCGATGCCCATTTCCTCAAAAGTGAGCATCGGGTCCGGGAGCGCACCGGCTACATCGGGACGCTCCCAGGCGGCCTGCCTCTCATGCCCGACAGCCCGGAGCTCTGGGCTCTGCCGTTCAAGCAGGTCTAGCAGCGGAGGCAACGTGGCGCCAAGCTCGGCTGACCCTGGCGAAGCCTGCGCGCCGCTGCTCAGAGCAAGGCCTAGGATGACGGGTGCTAGCAGCCCCCAACTGCGGACGGGCAGCGGCTGAACGATCCAGTTCATAGAATCTCCTTACTGCAGTGCCGGTCCCGTTGATTGCAGCAACGACAACTAGAATATTCGAGGACTTCGGCTTGCGCACCACGCCAGTCATGAGCGGAGAGCGGAAACGGGTGTGCCGACCAGGCGCGATATTTGATCAAGTCATTCATCATGTTTAACTCCGAAGCACGCAAATTTCGGCACAAGGGAAAGCTTGGACCCGTTTATGAGCGAGCCTCGAATAGTTCGTAAATATTGTTTGGCTTTATTGCAGATCAGACCTGTCGTTTATATAACCTAAACTTTACATTTATGTCAGTTACCTAAACTAACATATTTTCAGCGTACTACTCGCAAAACACCTGCTATCTCCGCCGCCGCAAACCACAAATAATCTGCTACCTCCTCTTCAAAATCAATACAACTATTTCACCAACAAACGTGAAAATGTAATGCACAAGTAAGGTTTACGACAGCTTCTTCTCCGTAGGCTATTAGTAATAGCCTGATCTGTAAGGTAGTTTTTCCTACGCCCACAGCCAAAGTCAGAAAAACAACCATTAGGAGGTTGTCATGAGACCGCACCGACGCACACCCCTCGCTCCAATTTGCTTCGTGGGAATACTCCTCGCTGGGACGACGCTCGCTGATGACGACATGCACAACAAGAACGCCATGCCTAGCCCAATTGGACAGCAGCCCACCAGCACGCCATCGGCGCACGCTACCGATCCGAAGTCCTCTGCTCCTCAGAATACGCTTGCAACGCCCGATGCCATGGCCACGCACATGGAGGAGATGGCAGCCATGATGCGCCAAAAGGGGCAAGCCATGGAGGCCATGGGCCGACAGATGCAGGAAGGCAGCATGCAGATGCATCAACAGGCCATGGCGATGAAGACTGGCGACGCCTCTGCGCATCAGGGCATGGACATGTCTGCCACGATGCAGCACATGCAGCAGATGAATGAGGACATGAAGCACTGCGAGATGCAGATGCAGAGGGTTGACGCCACCATGCAGAAGATGGATTCGAGCATGGGTGGCGGTATGGCTAAGAAGAAGATGGGCCACATGTAGCGGAGGCCGGCGCGGTGCTAACGGAAGACTTCGTACGGTGGAAGCGAGTCGCCGCTGCAGCCACGCTGGCGATGCTGCTAGCTCCCGGAACTGCTGGCGCTCAGTCGGCTGCTGATCTACACGCAGCTTATTTGCAAGGCAAGGTCGGCTACACCACGGCTGCGCAGCTGGTCGCTGCCGGCACGGCATCTGCCCAGGGCGGCGGCTCGATGGGTGGTGTGCCGATGGGCACCACGCCGGCGGCTGGCGTGCCGATGGGCGACGACGATCACGCCGCGCATCACAAGGCCGGAAGCATGGCGGTACCGCAGCCGGCGCCAGCCGATGACACGCCGGTGCAAAGCAGCAGTTCGATGAACGCCACACCGCCGGCTGATGCATCGTCCGGCGATGACGAACACGCCGCGCATCACCCGGACGCGACTGCCAGCATGCCGGCTTCGAGTGATGAATCGATGGGCGGTTCCATGGCCGGCATGATGGACGACATGATGCGCGGCTGCCGCGGAGACGAGTGCGGTCGGGAT
>NZ_DAMCPO010000015.1:98949-127092 GCF_032106285.1 Stutzerimonas kunmingensis | reverse complement strand
CCTATCCCTTATCGTAAGGGGGAAACGGTGTCCTGTCTTTCAGGGGGCTCGTTCATCGATTGGGTTAACGCCGCTGGCTTTAATCTTTACCAGTACCTGCCCTTGTTGTGGCGAAGGCTTTGCGACTTCGACTTCAAGCAGGGTGCTCGCGTCATAGCTGTCTAGGCGCAAGGCCTTCATCAGTCCCCCACTCGAAAGCGATTCAGTTACGTTGCTCACAGCTTTTCACTCCATATAAGCGGGGCCTGACGCCGAAGCGGCAGGCCCTAAACTCATTAGAATTCCTGCACGGTTGGGCGCAGAACGATCTCGTTAATATCCACGTCAGCAGGCTGCTCAATTGCGAAGGCGATAGCTCGAGCGACCGATTCGGCGGGAATTGCATGCTTGTAGAAGTCCACCACGAAATCGCGGCTCTGTTGGTGGGTGCTGCCGAATTTCAGTTCGGAGTCCACGGCGCCCGGTTCGATAGTCGTGGTGCGGATGCTGCCACCGACTTCGTGACGCAGTCCTTCGGAGATAGCCCGCACAGCAAACTTGGTGCCGCTGTACACGGTGCCACCTGGGCTAAACACCTTCAGGCCTGCAACCGATGCGATGTTGATGAAGTGACCACTGTTTTGTTTCTGGAAGACTGGCAATGCAGCCGCGACTCCGTACAGCAGACCCTTGATGTTGATATCGATCATGCGATCCCACTCGTCAGTGCGAGCATCGCTGAGCGGTGCAATCGCCATCAGTCCGGCATTGTTGACCAGTACATCAATGCGACCGTAGGTGTCCACGGCACCTTGAATGAGCGTTTTGACCTCTTCCTGAGAGGTAACATCGGTCTGATACGCGATTGCCTGACCACCTGCATTGGTCAGCTCAGCCACCAATGCGTCGAGTTTATCTTTGCGACGTGCAGCCAGCACTACGCGAGCGCCAAGCGCAGCAAGGTGGCGCGCAGTAACCTCACCCAGGCCGCTACTGGCACCGGTGATAACGACAACTTTTCCAGAAATGTTATTGCTCATGCTGAGAACCTCATCGGCGGGTTTGTACTTCGCCATGGCTGGTTAACCTGGCAGTGCGCAAACTTTAGACCCATGATTGATCTCAATAAATGGAAATGATTAGATTATGCTATTCCTGAAAATGGAATAAATGAGAGGGGCAACATGCTTAACCGCATGGAGATGGTTAGGATTTTTTGCACAGCAGCAGAGGCAGGTAGCTTCCGCCAAGCGGCAACTCGATTAGGCATCTCCCCACAAGGGGTGACTCGAGCCATTCAAGCCCTGGAAACTGAGCTTGGCGAATCACTGTTCCACCGCAATACCCGCCAGGTGAGCATCACTGCTTTCGGTCAGGATTACGCCAAAGATGCCAGGTCAGCTCTGGATCATTTCGATACGCTATTCCGGTCGCACAGGACGGAGCCTGAGCTGTCAGGTAGGGTGGGGATTACGGCTCCACATGCTATTGGCAGGCGCTTCCTGATACCGTTTCTTCAGCCCCTGGCCGCTGCACATCCTGACCTGCAATTCGATCTCCGCTTGGAAGATCAGATGACTGATGCTGTTGAGGCGCATATCGATATTGGTATCAGGGTGGGGGTTATTCGCGACCGGCGCTACGTTGCACGTGCCTTAGCTCCCGTGCCGTTTTACGTTGTCGCGTGCCCGTCTCTCATAGGCCAAAAGACACCACCTGAATCTTTGGATGCCTTAGCTAAGCTGCCACTTTCAGTCCTGATCGACCGGAAAAATGGCCGCCCTTGGCCTTGGCTATTTGCCGACGGGCAAACGTTCACGCCCAGGCAGCCAGCGCTTATCTGTGATGATCCAGATACGGAATTGGAAGCCACCCTGGCAGGCATGTGTTTTGGCCAAATTCCTGCCTATCTGGCTGAGCCTCATCTGCGGTCAGGAAAGCTGGTTGCTGTTTTGGCTGATCTCGCTCCAGCGCCATGGGATCTGTTCATATACCGCCCGCAGCAGGGTCCTGTATCGAAGCGGGTGCGATTGGTGTACGACCACCTTAAGCAGGCTTTCTCAAACCCCAAGCTATTTCCCCAAGGCCTGGGGACATAGCGATGCATACCTGCCAGCCAATCGTCCGCTATTGGCCGGTTAGCGACCATTTTTCTGGCTAGCCATGCTTGGCCTCCCACATGTGGAGGACTTGCCATGAACATCACTGCTACCTGCACCCGCCGGCCCTGGAACAAAGGAAAGTTGGTCGGACAGAAAACCCCGCTCCGGCTGAGAGATATCTGGGCCATCCGAGTAAGGCTTCAGCTTGCAGAACGAACCCGGGATCTGGCTCTGTTCGATCTGGCCATCGACAGCAAGCTTCGAGCCTGCGACTTAACTAAGCTCCGTGTATGCGACGTTGCTCATGGCGAGCATGTGTCATCACGAGCAATGGTTATGCAGCAGAAAACGAAGCGACCAGTGCAGTTCGAAATTACTGAGCAAACACGGTCTGCTCTCGCGGCCTGGATACACCAAGCCCAGCTCCGTAGCCAGGACTGCCTTTTCCCGAGCAGGCTGCACACCTCAGACCATCTATCCACTCGTCAATACGCTCGTATCGTCAAAGGCTGGGTGCAAGCCATTGGCCTTGATCCGGCCATGTATGGCACTCACACAATGAGACGTACAAAGGCATCACTGATCTATCGCAGGACAAAGAACTTGCGGGCCGTTCAACTTCTGCTTGGCCATACGAAGCTGGAGAGCACCGTTCGATATCTTGGGATTGAGGTCGACGACGCCTTGGAAATGGCAGAGCAGACCGAGGTTTGACCATGTATAGCGACGGTCGAAGTCAGGCCGTCGCTAACCGGCCAAAAGCGACCAGTCGTAACGGGCAATCATCGGCCAACTATTTAGTGCTTCACAATCACCCAGAGCAAGAATAGAGTAAAGATTACTACCTAATAGGTATTCTACTCTACATGAATAGTTGGCTATCTCTGATCATCGCCTTGCCGACCGCTAACGCCACAGAGCGGATGCGTGCCTGGCGTGCCCTCAAGAGCAGTGGCGCAGCGGTACTGCGCGATGGTGTCTATTTGCTGCCTGATACTCCCGCCTGCCGGGAAGCGTTGGAAGCTGTTGAGCGCGACGTGCTGGGTAGCAATGGCACGGCCTTTCTGTTGCCCATCAATGATCCGCAAGGCGAGCGCTTTATCGAGTTGTTCGACCGTAGCGAGGACTACGCCAAGCTGCGCGTCGAGATCGAGGCGTGCCAGGCTCAACTGACTTCGGATAACGCCCTCACTAGCACCAAGCAGGTACGCAAGCTGCGCAAGGCATTTGCGCAGCTTGCGGCCATCGACTTCTTCCCTGCGGCAGCGCGGAAACAGACCGACACGGCCCTCAAAACACTTGAAACGGCCATCAGTCGGGCACTTTCGCGGGATGAGCCGAGCAGTCAGGATCAGCCTATCGAACAGCTGGATCGCCGCGACTACCAGGGCCGCCTCTGGGCTACGCGCAAGCGGCCCTGGGTCGACCGCCTGGCCAGTGCCTGGCTGATTCGGCGCTGCATCGATCCGAGAGCCCGCATTCTCTGGTTGGACACACCGAATGATTGCCCTGCTGACGCGCTGGGCTTCGATTTCGACGGTGCGACCTTTAGCCATGTCGGCAGTCGCGTCACCTTCGAAACCCTGCAAGCCAGCTTTGCACTGGTCGAGCCAGGCCTAAGCCGCATCGCGGCTCTGGTGCATTACCTGGATGTCGGTGGCGTTCAACCCGCTGAGGCTGTTGGCATCGAGCGTGTATTGGCCGGGCTGCGCGAAACCATCCTCAATGACGACCAGTTGCTAACGGCTGCTTGCGCCATCTTCGATGGGTTGCTGGCGGCATTTGTGAAAGAAGAGACCCCTGATGAATGAAACCACACTGCCGCCTGTAGAGCAGGATCTGCCACGTGCCGAGCCTGTCAGTTTGTTCCAGGCTTTTCTGTTCTGGCTCAAGCTCGGTTTCATCAGTTTCGGCGGCCCAGCCGGACAGATCTCGATCATGCACCAGGAGCTGGTGGAGCGTCGGCGCTGGATCTCTGAGCGGCGTTTTCTGCATGCGCTGAACTACTGCATGCTGCTGCCCGGCCCGGAGGCCCAGCAACTGGCCACCTATATCGGCTGGCTGATGCACCGCACCTGGGGTGGTGTGATTGCCGGGGTGCTGTTTGTGCTGCCCTCGCTGTTTATCCTGATCGCGCTGTCGTGGGTCTATATCGCTTTCGGTGATGTGCCGGTGGTGGCCGGACTGTTCTATGGGATCAAGCCCGCCGTGACCGCCATCGTGGTGCAGGCCGCTCATCGCATCGGCTCCCGTGCCCTGAAGAACAACTGGCTGTGGGCGATAGCTGCCGCCTCGTTTGTGGCGATATTCGCCCTCAACCTGCCGTTCCCGCTGATCGTGCTGGTGGCCGCAGTGATCGGTTATTTCGGTGGGCGTTTCGTCCCAGAGAAGTTCAGCATCGGCGGTGGTCATGGCGCGGCCAAGCAGTCTTACGGCCCAGCGCTGATTGATGATGAAACCCCGACACCGGAACATGCGCGCTTCCGCTGGCCACGACTGCTCTTGCTGGCAGCGATAGGTGCAACGCTGTGGGCGTTGCCCATGGGGCTGTTGACCGCTCTATTCGGCTGGGAAGGCACGCTGACGCAGATGGGCTGGTTCTTCACCAAGGCCGCACTGCTGACCTTCGGCGGTGCCTATGCGGTACTACCCTATGTCTACCAGGGTGCAGTCGGCCACTACGGCTGGCTGACCCCGACACAGATGATCGACGGTCTGGCTCTGGGTGAAACTACGCCAGGGCCACTGATCATGGTGGTGGCCTTCGTCGGTTTTGTCGGTGGCTACGTGCAGCAGGTATTCGGTGTCGATCAGGCCTTCTTGGCCGGTGTCGTGGCCGCCAGCCTGGTCACCTGGTTCACCTTCCTGCCGTCCTTCCTGTTCATTCTTGCGGGCGGCCCGCTGGTGGAATCGACCCACAACGAACTGAAGTTCACCGCGCCGCTGACGGCCATCACCGCCGCCGTGGTCGGGGTAATCCTCAATCTGGCGCTGTTCTTTGGTTATCACGTGCTCTGGCCGCAAGGCTTCGAGGGGGCTTTCGACTGGCCTTCGGCGCTAATTGCCCTGGCGGCAGCGGTAGCCTTGTTTCACTTTAAACGCGGTGTCATCCAAGTGCTGATGGCCTGTGCTTTGGCCGGACTGGTGGTACACCTGCTGCAAAACTGAGAGGTAGAAGATGAGCAGAATCTCGATATGCGAACTGGCGGAATGGCAGGCAGCAGATCGGGCGTTCACTTTGCTGGATGTGCGCCGTACGAGCGTGCGGCTTGCCGATGCCGAAGAAATTCCCGACGCACACTGGCGTGATCCCGAGGCTGTCTTCACCTGGAAAGATCAGGTTTCACGGGACAGGCCAGTGATTGTCTATTGCGCCAAGGGGCGTGAAATCAGCCAGGGCATCGCCGCCACATTGGAGGCCATGGGCCTGGATGCTCGCTTCTTGATCGATGGCTTTGCTGGCTGGTACGGCGCTGGCCGGCCCACCCGTAGCATATCGAGGTAGTGGATCTCCGCCGATATGACGCGATAGTCGCTGGCACTAGCCGAGCGAGCGGATCATGTGTAGTACGGCCAGATGCCCGGGGTAGAACCAATAACCCCAGCGCTTGACCGGCCAGACCCTGAACTGGCGCAGTCGGCGCAGCAGCCACAACCCAAGCAAGGGTGCGACAAACGCAGTGATCACGATCAGCAAGGTATAGGGCTGCAATTCCCACTCGGCGAGCCAGCGGTTGCGACTATTGGCCAGTACGCACAGTGCGGCAGGCAATAGCCACACAAGCCCTGGGCGCTGAATGGCCAGCAGCAACGCTGCCGGCAGCAGTGCGCCGAAAACGCCGTACATCAGGCGCTCTTGCATCAGCACCGCGACAGTCACGCCGGCCAGAGCCAGGATCAAACCGTCGCGACCACGGTGATGTGCTCCCCAGGTGATAAGCAGGCCCAACAGCAGCGAAGGCATAACGTTGAGCGTGCTGCTGTCGTTAGAAAGCAGGCGATAGGGCAACTCCGAGATCACTGCAAACGCAGTCATCCAGCACATGTAGCGAACGTTGTTATCGGAATACAGCTCACCTGTTTGCGAGCGCGCGACATTGGCGGCGATCCCCAGGCAGAACATTGGAAAGGCTAAGCGCCCAACGATGAACAACCATCCGTTGTCAGGCCAGATGTAGCGCAGGTGATCCAGCAGCATGGTCAGCATCGCCAGCCACTTGATCAGATCCAGGTTGGTGTCGCGCTTCTGCAGGCTCACCCAAACCACCCAAGCGTCATGGCAGCTAGTGCCAGATAGCGAGTGGTCTTAGCCAGCATCACGATCAACAGAAAGCTCCAGAAGGGTTCTCGCATGACACCCGCGACGACTGTGAGTGGATCACCAATGATCGGCACCCAACTGAGCAGCAGTGACCAGCGACCGAAGCGGTGATAAGCCTGCTGAGCCTTTTCCAGTTTGCCCTCGCTGACGGGAAACCAGCGCTTGTGTCTGTAGCGCTCGATAGAGCGACCCAGCAGCCAGTTCAGTACCGAGCCCAGTACATTACCCGTGGTGGCGACCGCCAGCAGCGCCCAGACCGCATAGCGGTCAGTCAGCAGCAACCCGACCAGCACCGCCTCCGACTGCATGGGTAGCAACGTGGCAGCACCGAAGGCAGCGAGGAACAGGCCGAAATAACCGGATAACTCCCACATCGGCTAGGCGTTCAGGCCGATCCAGCCGTGGAAGCCGACGTAAACCCCCACACCAATGATCAGTAGGCTGGACAGGTAAGGAGCGCGACGGGCCACAGCACCCAGCCAGGGCCAACGATTGGATGCCTGGCGTGCGCCGATAGCAGCGGCTGCACCAACGGTAACCAGAGTTATAGCCAGACCGATGCTGAAACACAGCACCAGGACGGCACCCAGGGTGACTTCTTTCACTTGCAGGCAGAGCAGCAGCACGGTGATCGCTGCCGGGCAGGGAATCAGTCCGCCAGTCAGACCGAACAGGATGATCTGGCCGGTGGTGACATTGCGATTGCTGAAGCGTTTACGGATGTCGTTGGCATGCGCTCGCTCATGGGCATCCTGGTAGCCCTCCAGCGACAGCTCTAGCCCCTCCAGCTCGGAATGATCATGCTCATGACGGTGGCTTTGCTCGCGGAACTCCAGGTCATAGTCGTGGGAGTGATCAGCATGGCCGAGGCTCAGGCGCGCAGTGAACTCATGGGGCTCGGGAATATCGTCCAGTGACTCTAGGTAGTCACACCGGTCGACGAAGCGAAACTGCTGGGCCAGGCCATCGGGGCGAGTCGTCAGCAAGCTTACTTCAGCAGCCGGCCAGGCATGACCACTCAAGGTCTTCAGCCGCCAGCGCGGAGGGGCGCCTTCTTCGAAGATCGACAGCTCGATACGCCCGTGCCCTGTGTCGATACGCTGCGTTTCATCGTGGTGGTGATGGTCGTGTTGATGCTCATCACCTTCCTCGAAGCGCCACATCTGCTCGCCACGCCAGGTGCGCCAGAGCATCCACAGGGCGATGGTGATAATGATTACGGCGGACGCTAGCTGGAAATAAGGCTCGGTAGTTTCGGCATCCAAATTCTGCCCCAGGTACATGCCGCCCATGGCCACCAGCCAGACTACGGCGGTGTGCGAAAGCGTTGCGGCAAGGCCTAGCAGAATGGCCTGCTTCACCGTGCCACGAATGGCCACGATAAACGCCGCCATCATGGTCTTCGAGTGCCCAGGCTCCAAGCCGTGCAAAGCACCCAGCAGAATGGCGCTGGGGAAGTACAGCCAGGCCTGCGAGCCCCCCTGTTGCAGCAATTCGGCGAAACTCGACATGGGAGGGGCCTAGAGGTACTTGGTGATTTGCTTGAAGTCTTCGAGTGAAGCGCGCTCGCCTACCGCAAGTGCTTCGACTGTATGTTCCAGACAGTGGTCGATATGGTCTTGGATAAGCACACGCTTGGCCTGGCAGACGGCTTTTTCCACGGCATGTAGCTGCTGAGCAATGTCGACGCAGGCCCGGCTGTCTTCAATCATGGTGACGATGCTGCGCAGGTGGCCCTCCGCACGCTTCAACCTTTTGATGATGTCGCCATGACTTTGGTGCTGGTGGCCGTGTTCGTGATCGCTCATGCCTTGAGTCTCGTGCGTCGATGAATTACGCTCCCATGCTATCCCCCTGGGGGGGATATGGTCAAACCGGCTACCTCTCCATAAAAGCCACTCGCTTAGGCATCGAAAGAACCACAACATGCTCAGCAATCCCATTAGCACCAAGGTGATTTTTGCCCTTGCTCTCGCCATATTGCTGGCTTGGGCCGGGCATACCTCTGCGCTGTTTATGGGATCGAGCCAGCCTTCCTTGAGTGGAAATGACAGTGCTCATTCGCATGCGCATGGTGATGAGACGCAGGCCTGTGCTGCGTACGGGGATCACTGCCACTCGCCGCTGACAGCCGACCACTTGCATGAAACACCGCATCTGACCGCGCTGCTGAGAATAAGCACGCTGCCAGAACGTGCGCAGCCGATACTCGCCCCTCGCTACTCCATTCCTCCAAGCCCGATCTTCCTGATCGAGCGGCCACCGCGCGCCACATTCGTGCTCTGACACAGGCCGCTGTGCGGCCCAAGCCCCCTTTAATTTAGGACTCAACCATGCATTCGCTATCTATGGGCGCAATGGACTCATCTGTCGTGCGTCCGAATCGCTCGTTACTACTGTTGCTGCTTTTCACGGCATTGCTGTTTCTAGGCATGCCTGAGGCGCTGGCCCACGCCGTTGCCGAGGGCGACAAGGGCTTTATTCAGGAAAGCTCCGGGGTGATGGTGCTGCCGTTTATCTACATGGGCGCTAAGCACATGATCACCGGCTACGACCACCTGCTGTTCCTCTTCGGAGTGATCTTCTTCCTCTACCGCCTGAAGGATGTTGGGCTCTACGTCACCCTGTTCGCCGTGGGCCACACAGTTACGCTGTTGTTCGGTGTGCTGGCAGAAATCAGCATCAGCTCCTATGTGATCGACGCCATCATCGGTTTCTCGGTGGTGTACAAGGCGCTGGATAACCTGGGCGCATTCCAGCGCTGGTTCGGCCATCAGCCGAACACCAAAGCGGCCACGCTGATTTTCGGCCTGCTGCATGGCTTTGGTCTGGCGACCAAGATTCAGGAATACGAGATCTCGGCAGATGGCCTGATCACCAACCTGATCGCCTTCAACGTCGGCGTCGAAATCGGCCAGCTCCTGGCCCTGAGCGCCATCCTGATTGTCATGGGCTACTGGCGACGCACCGCCAGCTTCTGGCGCCATGCATATACCGCAAACGTCGCCATGATGAGCGCCGGTTTCCTCTTGATGGGTTACCAGCTCACCGGCCTGATCGTCTCTCAGTAAGGAATTCTCAGCATGTTCAATACCAAGCTTCCGACCCAAAGCGAATTGCCTACCAGCCGCCAACTGTTGCGCTCCACTGTGATCGCCGTGGGCGTTGCCGCAGCCTTACTGGTCACTGTAGTGATGCCTTCGGAGTACGCCATCGACCCAACGGGCGTTGGCCGCTTACTCGGCCTGACCCAGATGGGCGAAATGAAGAAAACCCTGGCCGAAGAAGCGGCTGCGGATGCAGCGGTTCAACCCGCTGCGGCCCCCGTTGTGCAAGCCCCCGTGCCTGTTCGGCCGGTAGTTCAAGAGCAAGTCGCGGCAGTGCCTGTGGCTGAACCAGCCGCAGAGCCACAGCCAGCCCTGAAGTCTGACGAGATAACCGTCACCCTGAAGCCAGGTGAGGCCAGTGAAATCAAGCTGGAGATGCTGAACAAGGCCACGGTCAGCTACGAGTGGGCAACCAATGGCGTACCGGTCAACCACGACACTCATGGCGAGCCTTACAACGGCCCCAAGGGCTACTACCACAGCTACAGCAAAGCCAAGCAGATCAAGGGTGACAAAGGCGAGTTCACCGCCATTTTCGACGGCACACACGGTTGGTTCTGGCGCAACCGCAGCAACCAGGACGTGACCATCACGCTGAAGACCAAGGGCGAGTACCTGAGCGTCAAACGCGTTATCTGAGGCACATAGCCCCTGCGTCAGCCGGCACAGGGGCTTCTACTTTCATGATCGAAACAGAAAGGATTACATGATGAAAAGCACAACTACCCTGAGTCGCTCCCTGCTGTTGGTTTGTCTGCTTGGTCTGCTGTCGGCCTGTGGCGGCGGCGAGCCGGAAACCCAGTCCGAAGTCGAAAGCCACGGTCACGCTCACGACTAAGATCTGAAACGCTGTGTTGTCACGAGCGAGGAGCCTACTTGTTCGTGACAATCAGCAAATGCCTCTTCTTCTCGGCTACCGCTACATCATGCACTTTAGGTGTGACTGCTTTTGGCCGATTTCTGCCTGTCGTAACTGGCAGAAATTGGCCAGTTGCAGCTTGGCAGGGATACACGCCCGCTCGCTGTAATCTGCTTCTAACAAGTCGACCTTGTTCCGCTCAGGGTCAAGGCTGCCGTCGTCATCTATCGTGCATCCTTTGCATGTTATGTTTTTCTGCGATCCGTCGGTCATCTGATGCGAAGCTGGGTCACAGCGTGAGCCAGTTCGCCCAGTTTTCGTATATTTCCGACGGTAGAACGGTCTGAAATCGAATCCCGGGTGCTCAGCGATCGGTCACCATTTGGCTCTTACAAAGAAGAGAGCCTTCGTCATGAGCAAAGAAGCACAAACGATAGTCACCCTGCTGGATCAGCAGTACGAGCAGCTGCTTACGGACGCGAGATGCTTGGTAGCAAGCTATGTGGATACGTCCATGAAGCTGTACAAAAAGACCGGGGTCAAATCTGTTGTGGCCGGCGTATCAATCAAGCAGGTGAGCCCGAATGCGTATTCGATCTACTGGTGCAAACTGGTGCCGCTGCAAGGACAAAAAAACAAATTCGCGCCCCTGACTATTGCCAAGGGGAATGGCAAACATAAATACCCGGCTTCCTCGTTTGAGTTTGTTGAATACCCATACCGTCACCTCGTTCTGCAAGTTGAGGGGCGACTTGCAGAGATTCGCCGCGTTGCGAGCGAGAATCGTCAGCTACGTCGTACGTTGGTCGCTTATGAGAAGAAGCTGTCTAGATACCAAGCGCTTAATCATGGCGACCTCTATTCGGCAGGGTAGCGGCTGAGTACCTATAAGCAGTGCCTAACAGATTTGACCCGATTGTAAATCCCGAAAGCCCCGTGCAGCTTGGTCTGGCGGGGCTTTCTCGTATCAGCAGTGAACTACGGCGAGATACATTGCTGCGCTTGATCAGGGAAGGCGACGGGTTCGAGCTATAAGCAGTGTAGGGCGCTAAATCTACTCGCCGTCAGCCAGCAGGCCCATACAGGCAGGGGCGGAGGCCGTATTTGCTATTAGCAGTGACGCTTGCGACCAAGTCAGCCGGCCAGCTTTGACCTGTATTAGTAGTGAAAGGCTTCACTTTCATAAAATAAACATTGGTAGGTGCCGTTCCTGCTGGTACCTGTGTCGCGCAGCGGGTGGTGACGGTAACGCGCTACCCCTCGCTGCCTCGCTGCTGTTCGAATGCAATGCGGTTCATTACGCAGATGGGGATGGGGTAGCCCTGGATGTGGGTCGTGAGAGCCTCGTTGCCTGCGATCACCATGATGCAGGATAGGCCTCTGCGGAAGCGCATCCCTCGTCCCGAGTAGTTGCGCGGGATGATCTCCCATGATTCGTCGTCGTAGTAACAACCAACGATTTCTGACCAGCGTAATTGGATGCCCGCGCCCATGATGCCTACTGGGGCCAGGCAGAAAATTTCTACCTGGGTTTCCTGCCCAAGAGGTACAGCGTAAATCCGACCGTTTGGTGCAATAGGTGGGAAGTACTGCCCGTTACCAAGGTGACGAAATTCCATGATGCTGCTCCGGTTAGATGAGGTCGCTAAACACTCTCCGGTAGCTTTCGGAAAACCCAAGATGAGATGCTGCCCATGAGTCCGCGCACGGGTTTTAGCGTACTCGGCAAGCTAGCTCGCCACACGGAGGGCGTGCATGTTGCAGATCTAAACGCTTCGGCGCTCCGGTCACTTTCGCTAGGGTGCGGAAATTGACAGCCCTTCCGAAGTCATCCCATGACCTCATAGGCTTGGGAAAATACTGCGTATCGCAGCGGTAGTGTGCCTTGCCGATGGATTTGGGTAAGCGCCCGCTGCCAAGGGGCAGCGGACAGTTTGTTGCAGGTATCTGGCCGTTCCGCTGAGGGCTCAATCGTCGCCGTGCTTCTTGTCCAGGTACGCTGCGACCATATAGCCAATTACACCTGCGATAGTCAGCGCACTGATGACGGCAAGCACGGCATATACAAGCAATTCAAAACGATCCATACCCTGACTCCTTTAATTCGAGCTCTGCCAAGGTTAAGGGCGTCTGATCTAATCCCAAATCTGCTGTGTGATGGCTTAGCGATTGGTACCGGCGGCTTCCTTCCTCAGGTTGGCTCGGGCACCAACGTACGCATCAGTTTCCCAGATACGCATATTCCCGAGCTCGTAGGCGACGTGATTCCGGGCCTCCAGATCCTCATCTTGGGGAGCTTTGCCCCCAAGAATCGGGGCGTGGTGACCAGACAATCGCCAGTAGAGCTCGCAGGCATATGCCGCGCGACAATCATCAATGTTTAGTCCGTGAGAAAGTAAAAGCTCTTGAGCTGCAGGTAGGTTCTTTAATTTCCATGTACACCAAGCTGCTGGTGTCGCGTGGCTGCTGCCCTGAAGCTTTTGAAATGCCGCGGCCTTCTTCAAAATTAAAATTTGCTCAGGAGCAGAGATATTAATGATCCGATGCTCATGTTTATCTTTGCTGAACACATAAAAGATGTTTTCTTCTTCGGCGTCCTTGTGAGCATCTTCTGCGTCGAAGAAAAAAGCCTCAAGCAATGACATGCCGAGGTATCGAACTGACCTGATTAATGTTGCTAGCTGCTCTGAGTGGAGAGCCTGAATATCCACCATCGCGGTTTCAAACTTAGTACGGTCAAGACTGCGCGGTACGGTAATCCGTGCATAGCTTGGAAAGCCAAGACGGCTACCGACGTTAGCCGCTGCGCCTTTCCAGTGCCCATTAGTTGCGAAGCCCATCACTACATATACAGTCTCAAGCAGGCCCGACACGCTTTGTAGTGGGAGATTTCCTTGGTATGTCTGGATATAGAGCTCTTCCCCGTACTCCCTCACCAATTTTTTATTGACGAATTCCAAGATGTCTACCTCATGAGACTCGTTGGCATAAGCACTAAACTGCGCCCATTGCTGGTCGTGGATCATGGCCTCGTGCTGACTGAGAAGCCCGCGCCGGACTGCCTCCCTGAGAATTGCCGAACCGGCCTTGGTCAAGTCCCGATCAAAATGTGCGTGGAAACTCTGCTTCATGGTCATTCCTCCATTCAGCTCAGGTGCTGAGCTGCTGAAGGAAATGTTGAGCGAGGAAAAATATTCTGGGGTTCGGTTTCGGTCGCTTTCAGCGCCTGAAATTGACGAGCGCATCCGTCCAATAAACGGTCGTTTATGGCACACCTATTCCAGATGATCTTTTGGGCTTGGGATTTACCGCTTTCCTGTCACTTTTCCCGTACCGAAATCAGTGTGAGAAAAACGTATGGGAAAGCGGATTGGGTACGCCCGAGTGTCGACTGATGATCAGAATCTCGACCTGCAGCGTGATGCACTTGCCCTGACTGGATGCAACGCAGTTTACGAGGAGACCATGAGTGGTAAGTCAGCAGATAGGCCGGAGTTGGGGCACTGTCTCAAGGCTCTGCGCAGTGGCGACACTCTGGTCGTATGGCGACTGGATCGCCTTGGCCGCTCCTTGCCTGACTTGGTTGGGATCGTCAGTCGGCTGGAGCAGGAAGGGGTGGGGTTCGAGTCGATCAACGAGCGAATCGAAACCACCAGCGCCGCCGGCAAGCTGATCTTTCATGTGTTCGCAGCCCTGGCCGAGTTCGAGCGCAACCTGATTCGAGAGCGTACCCGCGCAGGGCTGGCGGCGGCTCGCGCTCGAGGACGTAAAGGTGGTCGTAAACCTGCGCTGGAAGAGGCTCAAGTCCGCGAAATAAAGGCTTTGCTCAAAGATCCACAGATTCAGGTTGGCACCGTAGCCAAGCGATACGGGGTATCGAGAACAACGCTGTATCGATACGTCGGTAAGACCGGGCCGAGATAACTTGCACCTGGCAGCACACGAAACTGCGACCAGGGGATTATGAGCGTCCTAGAAGCGCTGTAAGCCAGTGAGCAGATACAGTGAGCTAAACGTAGCGTCGTATATGGCTTTTGGGGTGGTTGAGCAAAAACTGTACAACCTGAGCACTCTACCGTCAGTGTCCCGTGTTGTTGCCGGGAAACGGTCTTAGGTAGCTTCGGGTTTAAAAGCTTCGCCAGGCAGCTATTGAGCATCAGGGGCACGAAGGTTGACAGATACCATAATTTGCACAAAAATGCCGGTTGACAGTATCTATGTTTTGCACGCTTTTATGGAGAGGCCCATGCCCCCGATCCAACACCCGAGTGAGCTGGAACCGAAGCTGAAGCCGGAACACGTCGAGCTGATCTGCAATAACGCTCTGGATGCGGCTTACCGTGCGTTGGAAGTCACCTCTACTGATGACGATACCAACTGGACTATGGGAACACTTCCGTATGGCCGCGTCCACGGCCGGTTCAAACGCCTGCACGGCGATCCGGCCCTTCCGTGGCTGCTGCTCACTAACCGCACCATGGACTTCACTCTGAGTGTGAATGGCGTGCTGATGCAGGTGGTAATGGACGATCCCGAGGTCAGAAAGAAAGGGTATCGACTGCAATCCAACCGAGTTGAGCTTTACCAGGCTAGCCTGCTGGGGCCTGCGATCGACAAGAACATTACCTGGCGTTTGTATGTCGATACTGACGGCAACTTTGACGGGCCGACGCTGACTGCTTCGATTCTGGGCTTCGATACCAACCGGAACCTCGTATGTAAGTGGGTGCATGACTACGTGCCTCTGTTTGCTCCTCGTACCACCGAGCTTCCACAAGAGGTGGCAATCGATGATCCATTAGTCGCTCGTCGGGACAAAGATGCAGACCAGAACGCAACACGAGATGCTGATCCAGTAAATGAATGACAGAACAGGCTTTCTGCCTCTTGGCGACGAGTTTTCGCCCGACAAGCTCCGTCTCGCTAGATGCGCGGCGGGGCGTTCGCTCGCCGATATCGGAGAGCTCTTGGGCGTTACCCGGCAATACGCGCACAAGCTGGAAGTCAATGCGATTCCTTCGGGCACCCAACTCGCCCAGCTATCTGAAGCCTTGGGCGTGCGCGAGAGTTTTTTCTTCACGCCACGACGCGGTTCGGTGGAGTTGGAGCAATGCCATTTTCGAAGCGTCCGATCCTCCTCGCAGACTCTCAAAAAGACCATTGCGGCTCAGGTCGAGATGTTTGAGCTGCTGATTGACGAGTTGGATAAGGAAGTTGCCTTTCCTGCAGTGAGTTTCAGCATGCTTGAGGAGCCGGTATCCGGTATCAACAAGATCGAGCAAGTTGCTGAAAAATTTCGCCGTGAGCAAGGCCTGGGGATTGGCCCCCTGTCTAGTGTGACCAAGCTGGCCGAAAAAGTTGGTGTGCTGGTGGTGAATCTGGCCGAAGCCGATGACAAGGTCGATGCGTTCTCGCTGTCCAACAAACGACCGTTGATCGTGAGGAACACCGCAAAGGTGAATCCATGCCGGCAACGTTTCGACCTTGCTCATGAAATGGGCCATTTGGTGATGCACCAAGGCATTGAGACCGGTTGCCGCCTTACTGAGGATCAGGCTAACCAGTTTGCCAGCGCTTTGTTGATGCCCCGGGCAAGTTTCGCATCAGAGTTTCCCCCTATGCGAGGCAAGTACCTGAACTGGCCGGCACTCAAGGAAATGAAGCTTCGTTGGAAGGTAAGCTTCAAGGCGCTCATTTTCAGGGCTCACACCCTTGATCTGCTTACTGCCGAGCAAGCTAAATCGGGCTTCACGTACCTCAATCGAAAGGGTTTCACGAAGCACGAGGAGTTTGACGAGTTGATCCCTATGGAGTCGCCTATGCTGGTACAGAGGGCGATCAATCTCCTGGATTACAGTACCTGGAAGCGGGTGTTGACAGCTGCCGGGCTTACGGCAGAGATGGTGACCAGGCAGTACATGCTGGATGTACCGTCATCTCCTTTGCGACTGGTCGAGGCTAACGTAGGTTAAGTCGCGCTGAAGCTGTCCACTGCAACCCGCATGCCGGCACTCACATGGATGCCGCGTATGCCAGTCGCGGGGAAGACCTTATGGGGGAGGCGCATATGGCACTGTGGGTGCGTGGGCATTCACATACAGCCGTCGACTAAGAAGTGGCGGGCACGCGTATGGTCTGCAACCCTCGGGGATATCCGGGCGAAGAGACTGGCTTCCGCCCGGATTTGATCATCACTATTTAGCCGTTGCGCATACCCAGCGCCTCAGCTGACCAGGCGAGCCGTTTGTGGGTCATACGCTACACCGGTAATAGACCCATCCCGAATGCGCTCAACCGCTTCATCAATCACATGCAGCGGCACTAGGAACCATTCCCTTGGCTTAACCGGATTGCCGAAGCGGTCTTCGATGGTTAAGTCCAGCTGCGCTGCGCCAAACAGGCGGTGGAAGATGTTTTCCAGCCGGGTACGGTTCAGGTTGTGAAGCTTGTAAGTCGCGACCACTTCCACATCGGCCAGCAGGTAGGTGGCATCCTTCGCGGCCGCCGCGATACGGGTTTCCACTCGGCCGCCGGTTACGCCGATCTTGTGGATCAGCTCGCGGTGCTCGGCTACGAATGGGTGGCTGGACTGGCTGCGCAGCACATAGATAGTGCCAGTCTCGATGTCGTCCGGCTCGGTTATGTCGCTGAATAGCGGGCCGGAATCTACCTTGATGAGCCGAGACCCGGCACGGCCGTCACTGTCTTTGTAGAGCGCCCGCTGCAAGGACCGTAATAGCAGATCGCTTTCCGTCTCATTGGAGTAGATGACGCGCAAGCGCCCATTTGTCTCCGCATTCGGCGTCCTGTAGGTGTCGCCCACTTCGGCAACATAGGCGATCAGTCCGCTCAAAATGAAGAAGTCCCCTGCTTCGATGCTGGCGTTCTTGCCAAAGGGCTTGGTTACCCACGATTTTTGTTTGAGGCCCGCTTCCACCTCATCAAACAGTGGCTTAAACCTCTCGAAGTCTTTACACGGGTTCCGGGCGGCAATTTCTTCTGCCGCCTTTATTGCCGCACTGGATCGCACATGCCGCAGCACGGTGATGTCGTCCTGATCGACGGACTCACTGCCGATGCCGAGCTCAGCGAGTAATGCGTCCTCATCCAGGTCGTCCACATTTACTGCGGCGGCCGCAGTACCTGACAGTAGGCCGTGACTATCAAAGCCTGCCAGTAGGGTTTGTGCCTCCGGCAGCTTGCGCAGCTGATCCAGGCGCACGGCATACAAACGCTCGAAGATGTCGCAATCCTCGCCATGCAGTGGGGCGCGGCCGTGGGTTTGATAGAAACGCTGAATGTCCTCGAAGCCAGCGATGATGCGTTCTTCGCGAGGGGTTCGGGTTGTTATCTTGAGTGAAGGGACTTCTATCCCCAGCGCATTCAGCAGCTCGTCATCGTTCATTTCAGCCATTGGCAGAGCCCTCCTGTGCCTTCGCTTGGGCACGATAGCGTGCGAAAGCTACCATGCCCTCGGCGATAGTCTTTTCCCAGGCGTCGGCGGAGTTGATGTCAGGCAGGCGGCCACGCTCGTTCTTGAACTGCAGGGCACGTTTTGCCAGGTCTCGTGCTTCGTCTTCGGGAATGCTCACCTTTTTGGCCGCAATGCTGGCCTGAACCTGACGCAGGGACTTTTCGTCCATCGCCTTCGCCAGTACCGCATAGGCGGCGTCGAAGGGGTTGATGCGGTCGATTAGATCAATGTCCAGCTCGCGTACGTTAATGAACTTGCGCACGCCATCCAGCAGAGCAGTGCTGCCTTGTAAGGTGTCACTCCCGTTGGCGTCGGCCTGAGCCAACATCAACTTGGCCTGCTGGGTAATGTTCATTGCGGCGATAGCGTGTTGGCGGATGGCTTCCTGGTCGACGTCGCTCAAATCGGGGTAACGCTCGCGCACGATTTTCCCCATGCGCAGTTGGGTCAGCTCTTCCGGCAAGGTATTTTCCTTGTCGAATAGGCCGCGTTCCAGCACGGTTTTGTCCTGCAGGAAGCTAGTCACTACTTCGTTCAAATCTTCTTTGCAGATGCGCGTGGCTTCAGTGCTTTGCGGCGTGGTCAGGCCATTGATCTCAACATGGAACTGGCCTGTGGTTTCATTCACGCCCAGGTTGGTGCCGCCCGGTTGATAGCCTTCACCATCGTTGTAAACAAAGCCCTCTTTCTCCCCGTGGTTCCTCGGGGTGAATTCATAGCGCGGAGCAAGCACCTGTTCCATCAGCAGGCTGGCGGAAATGGCTTTGAGCATATCGTTCACCGCCTCGGCAACGGCAGCTTGATCGGCCATAGGCTCGGCGATCAGGTTGGTGAAACGCGAGCGCTCCTTACCCTCGGCATCCCGCGTGGCACGGCCAATGATTTGTACGATTTCGGTCAGGCTCGAACGGTAGCCGATGGTCAGCGCATGCTCGCACCAGATCCAGTCAAAGCCTTCCTTCGCCATGCCCAGCGCGATGATTACATCCACGTTGTCGCGGTTGTTCTTCTGTGCCGGATCTTTCAGTGCGCCGAGCACTTTGGAGCGTCTGGCCGCGTCGCTGTCATCTACCAGGTCGGCCACTTTCAGCGTGCGGCCGTCCTTGGCTTTGATCAGGTGGAAGCCGGTCGCCGGGTCGACACCCTGCCAATCGCCCAGCGAACTCATGATCTCGTTGACCTCGCGTTCCTTGTCTTTGAGGCTCTCGCGGGCATTTACGTTTGGAATGTGGACGATGGTTTTCAGCGCCGGGTCCAGCACCTTGGCGACCGCATCCACGTACCTCCCAGTGTAGAAGAAGTAGCCAATATCCAGCGACTTGAGCCAGCGATAGCCGTTTAGCTGCTCGTAGTAGGTGTACGTCACCGTCTCAAACTTGTTCTCTTCCGACGGGGCCAGCACGGCCGCGCTGTCGCCACGGAAGTAGGAGCCGGTCATGGCAACGAGGTGTACCTTGTCGCGGTTGATGAACGCGCTCAGTTGGCTGCCCAGTTTGTTGTCTGGGTTGGCAGAAACGTGGTGGAACTCATCGATGGCAATTAGGCGGTTGTCGAACGCGTCGATGCCCAACTCTTCCACGGCAAAGCGGAAGGTGGCGTGGGTGCAGACCAGCACCTTGTCGCTGCTGTCTAGGAAGGCGCGCACGGCGTCCACCTTGGACTTGGCCACACGCGGCTCATCGATGCCTGGGGCATTGCACAGGTTCCACTGCGGAGCCACCACCCAGTCCCAGTAGAAACCATGCTGGCTCAGCGGCTCATCGGCAAAGCTGCCGCCAATGGAGCGCTCGGGCACTATGACGATGGCCTGTTGCAGGTTCTGGTTATGCAGCTTATCCAAGGCGATAAACATCAGTGCGCGAGACTTGCCCGATGCGGGGGGCGATTTGATCAGCAGGTACTGTTCGCCGCGCTTGGTATAGGCGCGCTCTTGCATGGTGCGCATGCCCAGCTCATTTGCCTTGCTGGATGCCCCAGTGTGCGCTGTAGCAATGGATACCGACGGCACCGTGTAGCTGTTGGTCGGGTTGGTGGTGTTCGTCACTGTGATTCGTCCTCCATGAGGGTGCCGTCGCCCGCCAGTTCACGTTCGATCTGTTCAATGCTGGGCAAGCTGGTTTGCAATTCTGCAGGCAGAGATTCGAGCAATTTGTACTCGGCAATGCCCATGGGCTGGGTCTTATCGCCCAGCGCATATTCCGCCACGATCTTGTTTTTGCTCTTGCAGAGCAAAAGGCCGATGGTGGGGTTGTCGTGTTCATCTTTGACCTGGCGATCCACCGCAGTCATATAAAATCCAAGCTGGCCCAGGTGCTCGGGCTTGAACTTGCCGGCTTTGAGCTCGATCACCACATAGCAGCGCAGCTTGAGGTGGTAGAACAGCAAGTCAATGAAGAATTCGTCGCCGCCTACATCCAGCACTACCTGCCGCCCGACAAACGCAAAGCCTGCGCCCAGCTCCAACAGAAACTCGGTGACGTGTTTGACCAGGGCGTGTTCGATTTCGCGTTCCTGCGCCTCATCGCGCAGGCCGAGGAAGTCAAACCGATACGGATCTTTCAACGACTCGCGGGCCAGGTCCGACTGCACCTTGGGCAAGCTGACGTCGAAGTTAGTGACCGCCGTGCCACTGCGCTCCAACAGGCGGGTTTCGATATGGATGTTCAGCACATTGCGTGACCAACCGTGCGCAATCGCGCTCTGGGCATAGGCCAGGCGCTGCTGTGAGTCTTTTAGCCGGGTCAGCAGTACCAGGTTGTGCCCCCAGGGCAATTGTCCAACAGCCTGTTGGACAATTGCGGCATCCGGCCAGGCCTCGGCAAAGGCGCGCATATACATCAGGTTGGCGCGGGAAAATCCCTTCATCTCAGGAAAGGCGGTGCGCAGGTCATGGGCCAGCCGCTCGATCACCTTGGCCCCCCAGCCCTGCTGTGCCTGCCGGGTCAAAATATCGTTGCCGATCTGCCAGTAGAGCAGCACCAGTTCGCGGTTTACCGCCAGCGTGGCGCGCTGCTGGGCGCTATGGATGCGGCCTTTGAGGTCTGCTAACCACTCGCCGTAGCCCTCGGGTGGTGTGGTCAGGCTAGCAGGGGTGTCGTTCATGCCATTTTCCCTCGTAGCTTCTTCGGCGTGGCCTTTGCTGTGTCTGCTGTCATCTTGGTGTAGAGATCAAACAGCTTCTCCAGTCGTTCGGTGTCGTTCTTGAAGCGACGACCGATATAGATACGCTCCAGCACTTCATCGTTGTGCTCGTGGGCACGGCGAAGGTTCTCAGGCATGGTGTCTGGGTCATACAGGTCGGCGATGGTGGCGGGGAAGTGTGCTTCGCGGGCCAGCAGAATATCTTCAGCGCAGCGGGTCAGGTCGACCTTGTTTTGCTCTGTGAGCCTCGGCACTGGGAAGGTGTTCCAGCCAAGTGTGTTGGAGTAGCGGAAGTCCGTTTTCATTTTTCCGCAGACGGTGCCAATCCAAACGAGGTGCAGGCGGGAGGCGATGAGGGCCATGTTCCAAAGTGGGGCGTCGTAGAGGGCAAGTGCAAGATTTGAGACGCGCACGTCACTCGTCAGCAAACCGCAAGGGAGATAAGCGCGGCGCTCCGACGAGACGCTTGGAATGATGATGGTGTGGTCGTTTCCGATGATAGTCCGTTCAAACTTGTAGGGTGTGTCGAGGCCGGCACGGCCACGTTCACTGCCATGCAGACGATATTCTCGTATGCGGTCAAGCCTCGCCTTGATGGGCGGAATTGAAAAGGCGATCTGCGCTTGTTCGTCAGTTATCCAGAGACAGTACCGTTCTAGGCCATTGATGAACTCTTTGGAGCCAAGGATCGGCTTTATTAGAGGCGCTGCCTCAGGATAAGAGTCCAGCAAATCCCTTGCCTCATCGGGCGTGAGCAACAGATTTCCCTGATCTCTCGGGATGTTCCCGCCAAACATGGTCGATACACCAGAGATGGGATCATTCGCCCGCTCGACGATGATATTTTTGCCGGGCGCGAGATATAAGTTGATGCTTTCAACTTCTTTTCGCTCTTCACCGTCGAAGATGTATTTCTGTTTGACGCCTAAATTGGCCACGCCAACAATTATGCAGGTGACTTGCGCGTTCCTAGCAGCGTTGTTACCCCAGAGAAAAGCTTTGTGGCCAAAGAAAATCTCTTGCCCCGCCATGACTATTCTCGGCCACACCAGCGGAACCTGAACACCTTGGCAGATAGAGTTCGTAGAAACGAAGGCGAATCGGCCTCCGCTGCGAATGTAGTCTGATGCTTTCCAAAGCCACCCAGTGATGTAATCGACAGCGCGCACGTCTTTTTTGGTAAGGCTTTTTATGTCGCTCTTCTGCTCTTTCGATTGATATTTGTCGCCAATATACGGCGGGTTACCGCAGATGTACGTCTCGCCTCCTTCGTTTTCGAAGGCGATTTCAGATTGGTCCAATGGCACGTCGAACAAATCGTTCGCTGCCAGCTTCACGCTAGTCCCCGTCGGCGGGCACACCGCCAACCAATCCAGCCGCAGCGCATTGCCGCAGACAATCCAATTCTGTGAGTCTAACGGTAGAAATTCAGCTAAAGCATCCTGCTGCCCGCGATACAACACATCGCACTGAAACTCAGCAATGATAAGGGCCAGTCGGGCAATTTCTGCCGGAAAGTCGCGTAGCTCGATGCCGCGGAAATTGGTCAGCGGTATTTCGGACTTATTGTGAGCTTCGCCCCGGCGACGATTGATCTCCGCCTCGATATCGCGCATCTGCTTGTAGGCAATGACCAGGAAATTGCCGGAACCGCATGCTGGGTCAAATACGCGGATGCGCGCCATACGCTTGCGCAGGTTAAGCAGCTTGGCCTTGTTGTCGCCCGCTGCCTCCAGCTGAGCACACAGATCATCCAGAAATAGTGGGTTTAATACTTTCAGGATGTTGGGCACGCTGGTGTAGTGCATGCCCAGTGCGCCGCGCTCTTCATCATCGGCCACGGCCTGAATCATGCTGCCGAAAATGTCTGGGTTGATTTTTTGCCAGTTCAGGTTGCCGGCGTGCAGCAGGTAAGTACGCGCCATGCGCGTAAAGCGCGGTACTTCAGTGCTTCCAGAGAACAAGCCGCCATTCACATACGGGAATTTGTTGGCCCAGCCAGGCAAGCGCGGTTCTGCACCGGCACGCTCGGCCAACTTGAGGTTCATAGCGCGGAAGATTTCCGACAGCACCTGGGCGGTGTTGGAGCCGTCGCGCTCGCTGTAGTGCTCAACCGTCGTGGTAAACAGTCCGTCGCCAGTGAAGATATCTGTGTCTTCAGCAAAAAAGCAGAACACTAACCGAGACATAAAATGGTTCATGTCATGGCGGCGTTCGGTCTTGGCCCAGTCCGGGTTCTCGTTCAGCAGTTCGACGTACAGCTTGTTCAGGCGGCTGGTGGCACGCACGTCGATGGGGTTGTCTTTGATCTCCTTGATGGTGGAGATGCCGGCCAGCGGCAGCAGGAAGCCGAAGTGGTTGGGAAAGTCAGGGTAGTCGCAGGTGATGGTTTCACCCGTGATCAGTTCTTCGGCCTCCAGCGTTTGCCCGTCGGTGGAGAGGATGAACTTGGCTTTAGCTTTTATGGTGGCCGGGCTGGCGCGCAAGGCCTTGAGCGTTTCGCCCACGGTGCCAGGCTCGCATGCGGCGATATGAATGTTGCTGCGCAGTAGTACGCCGCCAGGTACATCCGAGGCGTTGTTGTTGCCAGCGCGCAGGCGCTTGAGCGCGGTTTCCTTGTTGCCGAATGCGGCCAGGAAGGTGAACGGGAACTCCGCCGCGTCAAAGGGCTCTAGGGCCAGGTCCGAAATGGCGGACTCAATTTCTACTGCATTCATGGTTTACCACTGTCCAGATCGCTGATGCGCGAAGGCGGCGATTTTAGCCGCTAAAATTTTTGGGCGAGGGTCACATCCCGGCCGGCACATGCCGCTCTGTCGGCCTGGCGTCAGCATCGCAACTCAGCTCTGCTCAGTCGCCTCGGTTTATGCTGGATGCCACTGGATTCGACAGCCGAGCGCCCTGAGCCAGTGAATGGGGAATCAATCATTACACGATGCCGGGGATGATAAAGGAAGGCGCTTCTGCAATGCGAAAAAGCGGCAAATGGGCTGGTGGGTTTCGTCGAATCGAGCTTACGGTAGCTGCCCGTAACCCAAAATGGCTTCGGGGCTTTCACTCAGGAGGTTGCGTCGCCCCCAGAACTACTCTTTTTTATTTTATCTTTCTTTTTAGCGGCTCAGCCTGAGCTGTATTCCAACGCGACGGAGCTCTAGGTGAGCTCCATCCAGATGGTACACAGCTCAGGTTAATACGTGTCACTCTGAGCTGTGTATAAGATCACCACGGCGATTGAGGTTTCTACGCAGCGTTTCTCGAATGCCGGCTGGCAGTCGATCTAGGTCGGTGTGCAATGAGCCTAAATCGATCTGGGAATTACCACCTGCCAGATTGATTTGTATATTCAGACGCTCGATATTCAGTGTTCGCGTACTTGCGAGATCGCCAGCGATCATGGCTTTTTTAAGCTCAGTAACGGTCTGCTGGGCGCGGTCCGGCACGTAATCCCAGGTTACTACGGTATGTGGTAAGCCGGCCTCAGTGACCTGGACCTTTTCGCGTAGCATGTAGTGATTGGATCGGCCGAACTTTTTCTTTGCAATGAAACCTGCTTTTTCGAGAACCCCTAATGCCCGTTTGACCTGTGCCTGACTGACTCCAGACTGTTCGGAAATCCGTTGGATGCCCGGTTTCGATAATCCATGGTCGAAATTGGCGTGTGCCTTGATGACGGCATAAACCGTAAATGCATGGGGCCCGATTCGGGCGACATCACCCTGATCGATCATGGCCCTAAAGACATGAAACCACTGAGTCTGTGCGCGCAGTGGGGCGGAGGTGTTAGTCATTGTTATGCCTCCCACGTAACTGTACGCGCGGCCGGCTCAGGATCCAGGCAGATATCTCCGTGCTGAGCCAGCCTGCGGATTCCACGCCATTCGGACACTCAGCCCACGCTGATCCGGACACCTGTTCCACGATCATTCGGACAGGCAGTCGGAGCGCAGCGACGCAGGGGTGGCATTGTTAGTCCGAGGTGCCCGGCGTCGTCAATTTCTTCGCCCGCTTGCGCATCGATTCGCCCTTGAGATTGATCCGGTAGGCGTTGTGCACCAGGCGGTCGAGGATGGCATCGGCCAGGGTCGGATCGCCGATCAGCTCGTGCCAGTTGTCCACCGGCATCTGGCTGGTGACGATGGTCGAGCGCTGGCCGTAGCGGTCGTCCAGTAGCTCCAGCATGTCGCGCCGCTGTTCGGCGGTGAACGGGGCCAAGCCCCAGTCATCGAGGATCAGCAGGTCGGTCTTGGCGTAGCTGCTCATCAGCTTGGCGAAGCGGCCGTCGCCATGGGCCAAGCCCAGCTCTTCCAACAGGCGCGGCAAGCGCAGGTAACGCACGCTGTAGCCCTCTCGGCAGGCCTGGTGGGCCAGGGCGCAGGCCAGCCAGGTTTTACCGACACCGGTCGGGCCGTTGATGATCAGGTTGAGGCCGTCGCGTAGCCACTGACCGCTGCTCAGCTGGAGGATCAGCGCCTTGTCGAGGCCGCGTGGGCTGCGGTAGTCGAGGTCTTCGAGGCAGGCGTTGTGGCGTAACCTGGCCTGACGCAGGCGGCTGCTCAGGCGCTTGTCGTCGCGCTCAGTCAGCTCGCGGTCGACCAGTAGGCCGAGGCGCTCCTCGAAGCTCAGGCTGCCGATGTCGGGGATTTTCAGTTGCTCGGCGAGGGCCTTGAGCATGCCGTGCAGGCGCAGGGACTGGAGCTTGTCCAGGGTCGGGTGAGGCAGCATGGTGGGATTCCTTGTGTTCAGTGGTAGTAGCCGGGGCCGCGCAGGTTGGCGTGGTCGTCCGGTAGCAGGGGCAGGTTGGTTTGAGCCAAGGGCAGGTTTTCCAGACCCAGGCGCAGGATCGATTCGAGGCTCTTGTAGCTGCACGCGCCGAGATTGATGGCGCGACGGCAGGCCAATTCCAGGCGCGCCTCACCGTGGGTTTTACCCAGGCGAAGGATGCCCAGGCAGGCCCGGTAACCTTGGGTCGGGTGGATGCGCCGTTCGAGGATGTGGCCGATCACACCGGCGGTATTCGGCCCGGTCTGCTCGGCCCAGCGGATCAGCCGTTGCGGCGTCCACTCGGCATGCTCGCGATGGCTCTTGGGCATGTGCTCGGTCTGTGTGCTGTGCCGGCCCTTGTGCGTTGAGCGCAGGTGGCTAGCCACCCGCTGATTGGCGTGGAAGCACTCCACCGTGCGCGCCGTCAGGCGCACCTCCAGTTGCTTCTTCACCAACTGGTAAGGCACCGAGTAGTAATGCCCGTCGACCTCGACGTGGTAGTCGATATGCACCCGCGCCTTCTTCCACTCGGCATAGACGTAGGGCTGCTCCGGCAATGGCCGTAGCGCCGGACGATCCAGGGCTTCGAAGGCCGAGTGCCGGGAACCCGGCAGCTTGCGAAACGGTCGTCGGTTGAGCCGCTCCAGCAACACGGAGATGGCGCTGTTGAGTTCATCCAGGGAGAAGAACTGCCGATTCCTCAGCGCGGCGAGGATCCAGCGCTCGACCACCTGCACGCCAACTTCGGCCTTGGCCTTGTCGCGCGGTTTACGGGCCCGAGCTGGCACCACCGCCACGCCATAGTGCTCGGCCAGATCGCGGTAACTCGGGTTGATGTCCGGCTCGTAGCGATGACTCTTACTCACCGCGCTGCGCAGGTTGTCCGGCACCACGATCTCGGGCACCCCGCCGAGAAAGGCGAAGCAGCGGACATGCGAGCCGAGCCAGTCCGGCAACTGCTGCGACCAGGTGGCCTCGGCGAAGGTGTAGCTGGACGCGCCGAGCACTGCGACGAACACCTGCGCCTGGCGGATCTCGCCGCTGTGGCGGTCGATCACTGGCACCGTCTGGCCGGCGTAGTCGACGAACAGCTTCTCGCCGACGCGGTGCTCCTGGCGCATCACCACGTCCAGCTTGCCCTGCCAGGCTCGGTAGTGCTCGCAGAACCAGCTGTACTGGAAGCCCTGCGGCTGGCTCAGGCGGTACTCCTGCCAGAGCAGAGCCAGGGTTACGCCGGGGCGGCGCAGTTCGGCATGCACCCATGCCCAATCGGGCAGGGGCCGCTGCTCGCTGGGCACCGCCGGGGCTGGTGGAAATAGCTGCTGCTCCAGCTCAGCATCGGACAACGAACAGGGCCAGCTGAGACCGCTGGCGGCAAAGCGGCAGAGGTAATCACCGGCACTGCTGTGGCCAATGCCCAGGCTGCGGGCGATCTTGCGCACGGACAGGCCGCAGTCGAACTTGAGGCGTAACACCTCTCGGATTTTACGCATGGATAAACGCTCCACGACGACCTCTTCGCTTCGAAAAAGAGGTCGATGGTAGTGAATAAATCCTGCGTAGCTGCCTGCCTGGAAAGTGTCCGGATGGCCGTGGAATCGGTGTCCGGATGCTCGTGGAATGAGTGTCCGGATCAGCGTGGAATCACTGTCCGGATGTGCGTGGAATGGGTGTCCGAGTCAGCGTGGAATCCGCAGCTGGCGATACCCCGATGAGGTACCCAGAAAGTCCATTTGCTAACAGCAGATGGACTTCGGATTCTTAACGCCGTAACTGGGGCAGCGTGACGATCCCATGGAGTCCTATGAACGTCCGAGGGATGCCTGATTTTTACCAAGCGGGAATCGGTATTGCAAGCCCAGGCAGTGAGCTCAGGCCTTGATCGCATCTAGGTAATCTGACCAGCGCTGCATCATGTCGCGTCGTTCTGGCAGAAATGACGTTCGGTCGTACGCCCGTCCCAACGGATTTTTTACCGTGTGAGCAAGCTGATGCTCCAGGAGATCGGGGCGAAATCCCAGCACCTCAGCACCTATGGTTCTCGCTGTTGCACGAAAGCCGTGCCCAGTCATTTCGTCGCCGCTGATGTCCATGCGGCGTAATGCGCTGAGTACGGCATTGTTGGACATCGGCCGGTCGCCTCCTCGTGCCGAGGGGAAGGCGTATCGATGTCTGCCGGTGAGTGGTTTCAGCTCGCGCAGAACAGCGATTGCTTGCTGGCTCAGGGGAACCAAATGGTCCGGACGATCCTGTTTGGTGGCAGTGAGCCCTTTCATCTTGTGGCCGGGAATCAACCACTCGCCCGCATCCAGATTGACCTCCGACCACTCCATGTGGCGCAGGTCGCCGGGCCGGCAGAACAGCAATGGGGCCAGTTTGAGTGCACAACAAACAGGCAT
>NZ_DAMCPO010000015.1:0-98939 GCF_032106285.1 Stutzerimonas kunmingensis | reverse complement strand
GTTCCCGTGTAGCTATCCAGTGCTTTGAGCAGTGCCCCGAGTTTTTCAGGATCGGTCACGGCAGCAAAGTGTTTCACCCGCTTGGCTGGGAGCGTCCGTGAGAGATTCCCTATCTGGTTGGGCGGGGTGATGCCGGCAGCTTCGGCGAACTCAAAAATCTGTTTGTAGATCTGGGCAACACGACGCGCCGTCTCGCGAGCGCCGCGCTTGATGATGCGCTGGAGGTTTTCGACCAGCATGGGCGTGCTGATGCTGCTAATCGGGAGTTTTCCCAGCCAGGGGAAGGCATTGAGCTCAAGGCGCTGCCGTACAGTCCGGGTGTACTCCGGGTCCCAGGAGGATTCGCGAATATTGAGCCACTGCGTGGCAACCGATTCAAAAGTGTGCTGGTGATCAAGTTGGCTGACCACCTTGGCCATGCGTCTTTGCAGCGAAGGATCTTGGCCGCTGGCAAGTTGGACACGAGCGTCATCACGTTTGCGCCGAGCTTCCTGCAAGCCGACCTCAGGGTAAACACCAAGAGCCAGGCGTTTTTCCTTTCCCAGAAAACGGTATTTCAAGCGCCAGTAACGGCCTCCGTTGGGCTGCACTTCAAGGTACAGACCCTGTTCGTCGTATAGCCGATAGGGCTTGTCCTGGGGCTTAGCGTTGCGGCAGTTGGTGTCTTTCAGGGGCATTGGGGGCACATCCTCTCCGAGCGAGCTGATGAGCGTTTTATGCCCCCATATATGCCCCCGTCAACTGTGGGATGCCCTGGGATCAGGTGGGAAAACGCGGGCAAGAAAAAAGCCGTAAAGCTTTGATTTCTCTAGGCTTTACGGCTTTTCTGGGTCTTCTTGGGAAGACAAATTGGTGGAGCCGGGGGGATTTGAACCCCCGTCCGCCAGCTCTCCGCTATCGGTTCTACATGCTTAGCCAGATCTACTGAGTTAACTCCGCGCCGCCCGATTGGCAGGGTGCTTGGAGCGAGCTGTATGAGTTTTAGCCGTTACGTCTACAGCGAACTTGGCGGCGATCCTGTTCTGTCTGACAGTCATTTCGGGTTTACAGGCATCCCCTAGTGACCGCTGGAGCCGAAGCTACCAGATGAAGGTTAGGCGGCTAGCGCGTACCCTTCGTAGTTGTCGTCGTTGGCAACTATAAGTTTGCAACAGTTTATTTACGAGTTCTGTTACCAACTCGGCATGCCCCTCAAGTTTTGTTACCGGCGTCGAATCCTAATCGGCCCCTGGTGACGCTTGTGGTGCTGGGCGCGAGTGTACGGCGATCTCTCTGCGCTGTCGATCAGTTTGTAGCCATGCTGGTTACAAAATGTACAGCTCGGCTGCGCAGGATCGCTCGCACGACCCCGCCTGTCGGGCTTAGTTTCCGCCGCCAGAGCCAGAGCCAGCTGTGCCGCCGCTACCGGTGCTGCCGGGGCCTTTCAGCTCTTGCAGCGCTTTGGTGGAGTGCGCGATGCAGGCATCGGTGTCGCCAGATTGCTGGGCTTGGCGGGCCTGTTTGACGTACTCGTCGACCTGGCTCTTGGCCGGCTCACCCAGGGTGGCGGTGTTGGTGGCCATGTTGTCGTCGATTTCCTGCAGGTTGAGCTGGCACAGGTCGTCTTGGGCGAAGACGGCCGGGCTGGCGAGCAGTACCGCGGATGCGAGCAGTGCATGAACTTTCATTGTGGGTCCTCCAGTCTTATGGACTTCCCGGGCCTGCCAGATACCAACTGAAACGGCGGCGCCGAGTCGAATCGAACCCGTCAGGGGCTCTAAAATTCCGACTGCGATTGCGCGTGAGCGTTCATCGAAGTGACACAAACGAAGCGGCCCCGCTCTCTTGAGCGGGGCCGTGGTGCGCGGGTTAGAGCGGCTGGGCCGCTGTTTTGCTGCGCGTGACGCGGTCTACCAGATAGACCAGTCCGTGGTAGTCGATCTGGCCATGACGGGACAGGCCGATCTCGCAGGTGCGGCTGGTGGATATGCCTTCTTCGCAGATATGCACCGCATCCTTCAGGCTGCGCAGGGCGTGACCGTTGAGCTCCGGGGTGGTGAAGCCTTTGTCTCCGGCGAAACCGCAGCAATGAATGCCTTCGGGCACCACGACTTCCCTGGCGCAGCGACGAGCGATATCGATCAGTGCCTGTGCTTCCCCAAGGTGCTGGGTGCTGCAGGTAACGTGCACGGCGATCGGCTTTTCCTGCGGGACGAAGTCCAGCTTGTCGAGCAGGTGCGTGCGGATGAAGCGCACCGGATCGTAGAGGTCGAGGCGCTGATCGGTCAGGCCCTGGACCAGGCGCAGCGTGCAGGGGCTGGTGTCGCAGTAGATCGGATCAAGCCCGCCGCGGCTGGCCTTGAGCAGCGCGTCGAGCATTTCCTGACGCTTACGCTCGCCCTGTTCAGCGTAACCCTTGGAAGCAAACGGCTGGCCGCAGCACAGGTCGTTCAGCTGCTCGGGGAAAATCACCTGGTAGCCGGCCTTTTCCAGCAGGCTGCGGGTCTTGTCGAGCAGCGGCTCCTGTTCCTGATCGCGTGCCGCCGGCGCCATGGCACGGGAAACGCAGGCAGCCAGATAGACCACCCGCGGGCGCTCGTCCTGAACGGCAGGCTGGGGCAGGTGCAGGCGCTGCAGGGGTTGCGGCATCGCCGGAGTCCATTGCGGGACGCGACCCTTGCTGGCGTTGGTCATGGTGGCGGACAGCTTGGCCAGACGCTTGGTGCCGAGGATGATATGCGCGCCGTTGGCGGCATGCAGCATGAAGCGAGTGCCCTGCACGGCCGTGGAGAAGTGATCGGCCAGCCAGTTGGCGGTTCCGGTTTTGCTCGCTTCACGCCCGCGCAGCTTGCGCACCAGATCGCCAGTGTTGATGCCGACCGGGCAGCGCTGGGCGCAGAGGCCGGTGGCGGCGCAGGTTTCGACGCCGTGGTAATGGTAGAGGCGCTCGATTTCCGTGGTGTCGACGCCGGCGCGCTTACGGGCCTGGATGTCGCGCCAGATGACGATGCGCTGGCGTGGGGTGAGGGTCAGCCCGTTGGATGGGCAGACCGGCTCACAGAAACCGCACTCGATGCACTTGTCGACGATCTCGTCGGCGGCGGGCATCGGCTTGAGGTTCTTCAGGTGGATGTCCGGGTCTTCGGAGAGCACCACGTCCGGATTGAGGATGCCGGTGGGGTCGAGCAGGCGCTTGATCTTCCACATCAGCGCGTAGGCTTCGCTGCCCCATTCCAGCTCGACGAAGGGCGCCATATTGCGCCCTGTGCCGTGTTCAGCCTTGAGCGCACCGCCGAATTCGACGGCGACCAGCTGCGCCACTTCGCCCATGAAGGCTTCGTAACGGGCGACCTGCGCCGGATCATCGAAGCCCTGGGTGAAGACGAAGTGCAGGTTGCCCTCCAGCGCGTGGCCGAAGAGGATCGCCTCGTCGTAGCGGTGCTTGTCGAGCAGTTCGATCAGCCGGTTTACACCCTCGGCCAGGCGCTCGACGGGGAAGGTGACATCTTCGATGATCACCGTGGTGCCGGTCTGGCGCACGGCGCCGACTGCTGGGAAGGTGTCCTTGCGGATCTTCCACAGCTGGTTGTAGACCACCGGGTCTTCGCTGAAGTCGACCTGCTTTTCCACCGGGAAATGCGCGATGGAGGTCATGATCAGGTTGATCTGCTCGTGCAGCAGCGACTGGCTGGCGGCGCGCGATTCGATCAAGAGTGCGCAGGCGGTCGGCGACAGTTCCTTCACCCACTCGGGCATGCCGGCCTTGTGTTCGACCGAGCGCAGACTGCGGCGGTCCAGCAGCTCCACGGCCGACACCGGCTGCTGCTTGAGCACGGGTACGGCCAGGCAGCAGGTTTCCACGTCAGGGAACACCACCAGCGCGCTGGCTTTGTGCGGGTGATCCGGCACGGTGTCGTAGGTCACCGCGCTGATAAAGCCCAGCGTGCCTTCGGAACCAACCATCAGGTGGTTGAGGATATCCAGCGGCTCGTCGTAGTCGACCAGCGCATTGAGCGAGAAACCGGTGGTGTTCTTCAGCCGGTACTTGTGGCGGATCTTCGCGGCCAGTTCGGTGTTGGCGCGGGTCTCGCGCCCTAGTTCGGCCAGCTGTTCGAGCAGCGCCGCATGGCTCTGGCGGAAGGCGTCGACACTGGCGGCATCTTCGCTGTCGACCACAGTGCCGTCTGCCAGTACGACACGCAGCCCGGCGAGGGTCTTGTACGTGTTCTGCGCCGTGCCGCAGCACATGCCGCTGGAATTGTTGGCAACGATGCCGCCGATCTTCGCTGCGTTGATCGAGGCCGGATCAGGGCCGATCTTGCGCTGGAAGGGGGCGAGTACGGCGTTGGCGTTGGCGCCGATTACGCCCGGTTGCAAGCGGATTTGCTCGCCGCCGTTGCGAATCTCTCGGCCGTTCCAGTTGTCGCCGAGCACGATCAGCACCGAGTCGCTGATCGCCTGGCCGGACAGGCTGGTGCCCGCGGCGCGGAAGGTCACCGGGACGTTTTCCGCATGGGCCAGCTTGAGCAGCGCGATCACCTCGGCTTCGGATTCGACGCGCACCACCAGCCTGGGAATCAGCCGGTAGAAGCTGGCGTCGGTGCCGAAGGCGAGGGTGGAAAGCGGGTCGTCGAAGCGGCGCTCGGCAGGGATCAGCTGCTCGACTTCGCGGAGGAACGCGGCTGGCAAAGGCGCACGTTCAAGCTGGGCGGCCGCGTTCATGCGTCCTCCAGGATCAGCAGGATCAGATCCTTCGGCCCGTGGGCGCCGTAGGCCAGCACTTGCTCGATGTCGGCGGTTTTCGACGGGCCGGAGACCAACAGCGCATTGGTCGGCATGCCAGCGGCCCACTGGAACTTCTGCTGGATCTCGTAGAAGTTGTCGTGGATTTCGCTGGCCTTGAGGATGGCGAAGTGCACCGGTGGCACCAGGCTCATCAGGCGCGGCTCCTCGCGGGTCGGCCACATGATCAGACTACCGGTGGAGGCGATGGCGCCGAGGGTGCCGGTGAGGCTCGCCGGTGTGTCGTTGAACAGCTCGTCCTTCCAGTCCTCGACCGGGCGGTCGTAGGCCTTCAGCGTCGGCAGGCCCTCGCGGCCGGCGCAATGCGCGGTGAAGCGCTGGCCGTACGGCGTGGTCGGGGCGATCAGCAGGCTCGGCAGCTGGCGGTCGTGCAGCAGCTGTTCGAGCAGGGCGGGCCAGCCGGCGTCCGTGGTCAGGTGAATCTCGGTGTGCACCGCTTCCATCAGCTGGCGCAAGCGGGCAATGCGCTGCTCGGGCGCGTAGCTCCATGGCTGGGTGACCAACGATACGTCGTAGTCATCGACGATAGGCGTGGTGCCTTCCAGGCTCTTTTTCAGCTTGGCGAGGATATTGGCCTTGGCGCTCATCGCTTGCCCTCCAGGTGCTCGCGGGCCAGCTCGTGCAGCGAGCGGGCGGCAGGTTTCGGTGCGCTGTGGTTCTGCGTCCAGGGGCCGATGTTCGATGGCGTCAGGCCGCGCAGGCGTGTGGCGAAGAAGCCGAATACGCGGTACAGCGTCGGGCTGGTGTTGAGCAGCCGCCAGCCAGCCCACATCAGTCGTTCCTGCTTCGAATATTTGCTGCCCTGGCCGCGCATGACCTTGTGCGGATCGTCCGGTGCCTTGACGTTCTCCTCGCGCAGCCGGCGCAGAATGGCCGGAATCGGGATCTTCACCGGGCAGACTTCGCCGCAGGCGCCGCACAGCGACGAGGCGCTGGGGTGATCCGGCACCTTGTCCAGGCCGACCATGTGCGGGGTGATGATCTTGCCGATCGGACCGGGGTAGACCTCGCCGTAGGTATGGCCGCCGACGCGGGTGTAGACCGGGCAATGGTTCATGCAGGCGCCGCAGCGGATGCAGTTGAGCGTCTGGCGCAGCTCGCTGTCGGCGAAGGCCTGGCTGCGGCCGTTGTCCAGCAGGATCAAATGCACTTCCTGCGGGCCGTCGAGCTCGTCGGCCTTGCGCGGGCTGGAGATCATGTTGACGTAGGTGGTGATCGGCTGGCCGAGCGCCGAGCGGGTCAGCAGCGAGAGCAGCGGGACCACGTCGCGCAGGTTCTCCACGACCTTTTCGATCCCGGTAACGGCGATATGTACCGGCGGCACGCCGGTGGACATGCGCCCATTGCCCTCGTTTTCCACGAGCAGCAGGGTGCCGGTCTCAGCCACCGCGAAGTTCACGCCGGAGACGCCGATATCGGCCTCGAAGAACTTCTGGCGCAGGGTGCGGCGGCCGATCTGAATGAGTTGGTCGACGTCCTTGGTGTACTCCACGCCGAGTTTCTCGTGGAACAGGGACGCGACCTGGCCGGCGTTCTTGTGGATTGCCGGCATGATGATATGGGAAGGCTTTTCGTGGTCGAGCTGGACGATGTACTCGCCCATGTCCGACTCCAGGCATTCGATGCCATGGCCTTCGAGGAAATGGTTCATCTCCATCTCTTCGCTGACCATCGATTTGCCCTTGATCACTTGGCGCGCCTCATGAGCGCGGGCGATCTCGAGGACGATGTTGTTCGCCTCTTCAACCGTCTCTGCCCAGTGCACGTTCACACCGTTGCGGGTCAGGTTGGTTTCCAGCCGCTCGAGCAGTTCGGGCAGCTTGGACAGTGCGCGGGCGCGGATGCGGTTGCCCATCTCGCGCAGCCGCTCGCGTTCGTCGGCATCGCTGAAGGCCACGGCGCGCTTGGTCATCAGCGAGTCCATGGCGGTGCGGAAGTTGCGCCGCAGCTGGTCGTCCTTCAGGGACTTGCGGGCGCGGGCGCGGAAATCCGGGTCTCCGGCGTTCTCGATCTGTATCGCGGGAATACGCTGTTCGGCGTTCATCGGGCACCTCCGGTGCGTTGCCAGAGGAAGCTCGCCAGATGCTGGCCGCGCAGGACTTCACGCTGCTTTTCCAGCGAACCGTTGATGTTCATCAGGCAACCGCAGTCGGCGCTGATCACCTGATGCGCGCCGGATTCCTTCAGTGCACGGGTCTTGTCCAGCACCATGGCGCCGGAGATATCGGGCATGCGTACGCTGAAGGTGCCGCCGAAGCCGCAGCATTCGCTTTCGTGGTCATGCTCGACGCGCTCGACTTGGCCCAGCTGGGCAAGCAGGGCGCGGCCGTGTAGGTGGGTGTTCATTTCGCGGCGGGCCGAGCAGGAGGTATGCAGGGCAACCTTGGTCGGCGTGCCGGCGTCCTTGAATTCGACCTTGCAGACATTGAGCAGGAACTCGGCCAGCTCGAAGGTGCGCTCGGCCAAGGCCTGCGCCTTCTTCAGCGTCGCCGGCTCGTCCTTGAACAGGTCCAAATAATGGTGGCGCAGCATGCCGGCGCAGGAGCCGGACGGGACGACCACGGGCCAGTCGTTGGCGAACAGATCCAGTTGCGCCCGTGCGACGTTGCGTGCCTCGTCGGTGTAGCCGCTGGTGTAGGCCGGCTGGCCGCAGCAGGTCTGACCCTGCGGGAAGTGCACGGTCAATCCTTCGCGCTCGAGCAGGCGGATGGCATCCAGGCCCGCCTCGGGATAGAACAGGTCGACCACGCAGGTACCGAACAGATAAACCTGGCTCGGCTTGGCGGGGTATTCGCGCGGCTTTGGCAGCGGCGGCGCGACGCGGGTAGCGTTCGGCGCAGCATCGTAGAAGAGTTCGCTCATCGGCTTGGTCTCCGGGTTAGCCCGGTTATCCGCAAACAGGCTTTTGAAAAACTATCTGCGTTGGCAAGACGTCGTTAAAAGCAGCCTCGCCTACGTTTTTCAATGCGCCTGTCAGGTGCGGTTTCTGGAATGCAACCGTGCCCCCAAGCGGGGGCACGATTCCTGTTTCTTACACGCCGACCAGTGGGTCGGTCACGCCTAGCACGTAGATGGCGATCAGGCCGATCACCCCCGTGAACAGCACGTAGTACAGCGTAGGCCATATGGTCTTGCGCAGCGTGGAGCCTTCGCGACCGAGCAGGCCGACGGTAGCGGATGCCGCCACCACGTTGTGGATTGCAACCATGTTGCCCGCCGCAGCGCCAACAGCCTGGGTGGCAACTACCATCGCGCCGGAAATGCCGAGCGACTGCGCAACACCAAACTGGAACTGGCTGAACATCATGTTGCTGACGGTGTTGGAGCCGGCCAGGAACGCACCGAGCGCACCGACGGCCGGTGCCAGCAGCGGGTAGATGCTGCCGACGCTATCGGCGACATAACGCGCCATGACGATTGGCATGCTGGCCAGCTCGGCGCCGTTGACACCGGAGTTGATCAGGATGCGCACCATCGGCACGGTGAACAGCAGTACGAAGCCGGCGCTGAGCAGCACACCGCTGGATTCCTTCACTGCCGCCTTGAGCTCGGAAACGCGCATGCCATGCAGGAAAAAGGTAATCAACACCACCATGACGAGGATGCCGCCCGGCAGGTACAACGGCTCGATGCCGGCATTGATGCCGGTCTCACCGAGGATGTTGGCAAAGGCGATGGATACCGATTTCAGCGCGGCCGTGACCTGCGGGAACACGCGGCTGATCACCAGAATCGCGCCGACCAGCACGTAGGGCAGCCAGGCGCGGAAGGCGCTCATCGGGCGCGCCGCGATGTCGTCCAGCTTCATTTCTATGGTGCCCAGCCATTCGGCTGGCCATTCTTTGGCGTCGGCGAAGTCCCAGGTGGTCTTCGGCGTCAGGAACTTGAAGCGAGCGGCAGTGGTAACGATCGCCAGGCCCACCAGGCCGCCGAGCAGCGACGGGAATTCGGGGCCGAGGAAGATGCCGGTGGCAGCGTAGGGCAGGGTGAACGCCAGGCCGGCGAAGATCGCGAACGGCAACACTTCGAAGCCGGCTTTCCAGCTTTTCTCCTTGCCGAAGAAGCGCGTCAGCATCAGCACCATGACCAGCGGCATTACTGTGCCGACGATGGCGTGGGTGATCGCCACACTGCTGGTGATCTGCTGCAGGTAGGCGTTCCAGCTGGACCCCTGCGCAACCAGTTGCGCGCCGATGGTGGCGGTATCCAGGCCGCTGTTGATGCCCACAACGATCGGCGTACCGACCGCGCCGAAAGACACCGGCGTGCTTTGCACCAGCATGCCGAGCAGGACGGCAGCCATTGCCGGGAAGCCGACCGCAACCAGCAGCGGTGCGGCGATGGCGGCCGGAGTGCCAAAGCCGGAAGCGCCCTCGATGAAGCAACCGAACAGCCAGGCGATGATGATGGCCTGGATGCGGCGGTCAGGGCTGATGGTGGTGAAACCGGCACGAATGGCGGTGATGCCGCCGGAATGCTTGAGGGTGTTCAGCAGCAGGATTGCGCCGAAGATGATCCACAGCAGGCCCAGGGTGATCACCAGACCTTGCAGCGTCGAGGCGATGATGCGGTTAACGCTCATGTCCCAGACGAACAGCCCGATGGCTGCGGTGAACAGGAAGACCAACGGCATGGCGCGGCTGGCGGGCCAGCGCAGACCGATCAGCATGATTGCTGCGAGCAGAATGGGTGTGAAGGCGAATAGTGCGAGCAGTCCGTTGGACATGTCAGGCTTCCCCTGCGGTTCGGTTCAGATGGGGCCCTGAGCGGACCGTGGAGTAGTTTTTGTGCGCAGATCTCATGCTGAGTCCTCTTATTTTTAGACCACTCTGTAAAGTGGTAATACCAATTAACAGAAGTGAATGGCCAGCGTAAGAGCTGCGTATAGGGGCGTCAATTAGCTAGCTATAGACTTTGGTCGCAACAACCGGCCTTGTGCAGATGCGCGGTCATGGCTAGCATTTTCGGATTGGTATGACCATTCGGGGTGGCTATGGACGTGGGGATGGTGCGGCAGCGGCGGCTAGCGGACGATATCGTCGCGCAGCTGGAAACCATGATTCTCGAGGGCACGCTCAAGGCGGGTGAGCGTCTGCCTGCGGAGCGCGCCCTGGCTGAAAGCTTTGGTGTTTCGCGGCCTTCGCTGCGCGAAGCAATTCAGAAGCTCGCGGCCAAGGGGCTGCTGGTCAGCCGGCATGGCGGAGGTACGTTCGTCGCCGAGTCGCTGGGTTCGACGTTCAGTGATCCGTTGCTGCATCTGCTGGAAAACAACAGCGATGCGCAGCGCGACTTATTGGAGTTTCGCCACACGCTCGAGGGCAGCTGCGCCTACTACGCAGCGCTGCGTGCGACCGAGGTGGATCGGAAGCGGCTCACCGAGGCCTTTGCCGCATTGCAGGACTGCTACGCCCGGGAAGGTAAAGTCTCCCGGGCGGAAGAGGGTGCAGCCGATGCCCAGTTCCATCTCGCCATTGCCGAAGCCAGCCACAACGCGGTGCTGCTGCATACCATTCGTGGCCTGTTCGACCTGCTCAAGCGCAACGTGGTGACCAATATCGGCGGCATGTACGCCCTGCGTGACGAAACGCGGGACATGCTGATGAGCCAGCATCGCGAGTTGTACGAGGCGATCATGGCCAGGCGAGCGACCGAGGCGCGGGAGGTTATTCATCGGCATATCAATTACGTGCAGGAAGTGCTGGCTGAAGGTCAGCAGGAGGCTCAGCGTCTGGCGCGCGCGCAGCGCAGGCAGGGAGAGCGGATGCAGAAGGAAGGGTGAGAGCGGAGCCGGCACTGCCTGCCGGCTCGGGTATTGCCGCGTGGGCTTATCGGGCCATGCGACGGGCGCGGCTCAGTCGTCCTTGCCCTTGGTGCGCATCGCGCGCTGGATCTCCCGATCGGAATCGCGTTCCTTCTCGGTGTGGCGCTTGTCGTACTCCTTCTTGCCTTTGCCGAGGGCAATCTCGCACTTGATCATGTGCTTCTTCCAGTACAGCGACAGCGCTACGCAGGCGTAGCCTTTCTGCTGTACGGCGCCGAACAGCTTGCCCAGCTCGCGCTTGTTCAGCAGCAGCTTGCGGGTGCGGGTCGGATCGGCAATGACGTGTGTGCTGGCGCTGGTCAGCGGCGTGATGTGCGCACCCATCAGCCAGGCTTCGCCATCCTTGAGCAGGACGTAGCTGTCGACCAGCTGAGCCTTGCCGGCGCGCATGCTCTTCACTTCCCAGCCGGCCAGGACGAGGCCCGCCTCGAATTTCTGTTCGATGAAGTAGTCGTGTAGCGCTTTCTTGTTCAGCGCGATGGTCCCGGGGGACTGTTTCTTCTGTTTGGCCATAGGGGCCGCATTATAGGGAGTCCCGCTGCGGCTGGCGACAGCCTGCAAGAGCGCTGGCGGCAGAAACTTGAGGGGCAGCCGTTAATCCCCGACAATGTGCCCCGCTTTGCGCTGAGCCGCTTCCCGGGTGTCGCCCGGAAGCCGCGGTTGCGGGCTGGCTGCGCCAACCTTTGGATGGCGCGCAATGAAACGACGACGTAGAAGGTCCGCATGACGACGCACATTCAACGTTCCGCGCTGCTGCCGTACCCGGCCCAGGCGCTGTTCGACATGGTCAACGACGTAGCCAGCTACCCGCAGTTCCTGCCCTGGTGTTCAGCGACTGAGGTGCTTTCCAGTAGCGAGACCGAAATGCACGCCAGCATGACGGTGGCGAAGGCCGGGTTGAGCCAGCGCTTCATGACGCGCAACGCCCTGGACCTCGGCAAGCGTATCGAGATGACGCTGGAGGAAGGGCCGTTCAGCCATCTGCACGGCATATGGGAATTCAAGGCCCTGGGTGAGAAGGCCTGCAAGATAAGCCTGGATCTGACCTTTGATTACGCCGGGCCGCTGGTCAAGGCAACGCTCGGGCCGCTGTTCAACCAGGCTGCCAACACTTTGGTCGATGCCTTCTGCGAGCGGGCGAAGCAGTTATATGGATAAGCAATCGATTGCGGTCGAAGTGGTCTATGCCCTGGCCGACAAGCAGAAGCTGCTGCAGATGACCGTGCCCGCGGGCACCACCGTGCGCGAGGCGGCCTTGCGTTCGGGAATGGATGCGCACTTCCCGGGGCTCGATTTGGCCGCAGCTCCGTTGGGTATCTTCGGCAAGGCCGTGCCCAAGCCCGATGAGCGCGTGCTCGAGGAGGGTGAGCGCGTGGAGATCTACCGGCCGCTGATTGCCGACCCGAAAGAGGTGCGCAAACAGCGCGCCGCACGGGCAGCAAAGAACAAGGCCGAAGACGCTTGAATATGCTGAAACAAAAACGCCCGGGCTAGCCGGGCGTTTCTTTATTCGGTTTCCAGCGGTTCGGGAATCGGCACCGGAACCGGCTCCGCTTCATCCACTTCACGCTGAATCTGCTCCAGCAGCGAGCCAGGCGCAGGGCGCTCTTCAGGCTGACTTGGCTGGGCGGCAGGAGCCGCGTCAGGCGCCTGGGCGTCGCGGCCAAGGATCTGTTCATCGCGGCTTACGCCGGGCATGAAGTCGCCGGCCAGGCCTGCCAGCTGGTCGTTGGCGTTGAACACCAGGCTGACGCGCTCCTGCTGGCGCGGACTGCCGCCGGGCTGGATGCTGTACAGGTAGTCCCAGCGGTTGGCATGGAAGGTGTCGGTGATCAGCGGGTTGCCCATGATAAACCGCACCTGCTGGCGGGTCATTCCGGGGCGCAACTGGTCTATCATGTCCTGCGTGACGACATTGCCCTGTTGAATGTCGACCTTGTAAACCCCGGGGAATGAACAACCGGCGAGTGCGACCAGGCCTGCGAAGGAGAGGCTGGCCAGCATGAGCTTGGTGTTTTGCATCGGTGGGTGACTTCCACTATCTTGGCTGGGCAAAGAACCCGGATCATACCCGTATTGAAGGAGGCTGCGAAACAGCAGCAGCGAGAAAGCCAACCATGGTTGAAAATAGCGAACTACGTAAAGCTGGTCTCAAGGTAACTCTGCCGCGGGTCAAGATCCTGCAGATGCTGGACACTACCGATCGCCGTCACATGAGCGCCGAAGACGTCTACAAGGCGTTGATGGAAGCGGGTGAGGATGTCGGTCTGGCGACGGTCTATCGCGTGCTGACCCAGTTCGAGGCGGCCGGTCTGGTAGTTCGGCACAACTTCGATGGTGGTCATGCCGTCTTCGAGCTGGCCGACGGCGGGCATCACGATCACATGGTCTGCGTCGATAGCGGCGACGTCATCGAGTTTTTCGATCCCGAGATCGAGAAGTTGCAGAAAGAAATCGTCAAGCGTCACGGCTACGAGCTGGTGGATCACAATCTGGTGCTCTACGTGCGCAAGAAAGACTGATCCAGACATATGAAAAAGGCGGCCAAGGCCGCCTTTTTTGTGCCTGGCTGCCGGGCTCAGGCTTGTGCGGAGGTGACCATCTGTCGGGCATGTGCCAGAGACTGCTCGGTCAGGTCGACGCCGCCGAGCATTCGCGCGATTTCCTCGACGCGGCCGTTCTGATCCAGTTCTGCGACGGCAGTGCGGGTTTCATCCGCCCCGCGAGCCTTGTGCACGAACAGGTGGTGATGTCCTTGGGCGGCGACTTGGGGCAGGTGGGTGACGGTCAGCACCTGGCCGCGCTCGCCGAGGCGGCGCAGCAGCTGGCCAACGATCTCCGCGGTGGGGCCGCCGATACCCACGTCGACTTCATCGAACACCAGCGTCGGTACGCGGGATGTCTGCGCGGTGATCACCTGAATCGCCAGGCTGATGCGTGATAGTTCACCCCCGGATGCGACCTTGGCCAGGGCGCGCAGGGGCTGGCCCGGGTTGGCGCTGACCAAGAACTCGACCTGCTCCAGGCCGTAGGGCATCAGTTCGCCTTCGGCTGCAGGCTTGAGTTGCACGCTGAATCTGCCGCCTGGCATACCCAGTCTTTGAATCTCTACCTCGACAGCGCAGGCCAGTTGTTCGGCCGCGGCCTGGCGCATGCGGCTGAGTTCGCCGGCTTTTTCTTCGTAGTGCCGAGCGTAGGCCGCCAGTTCTTCACCGAGGCGCTCGACTGCTTCGTCGTCGGCGTTCAGTCCTTCTAGCTCCTCCAGCAGCTGCTGGTGCAGGTTGGGCAGTTCGGTCGGTTGCACGCGGTGCTTGCGAGCGAGGGTGTAGATGGTATCCAGTCGCTCTTCCAGCATCTGCTGGCGCTCCGGATCGGCGTCGAAGTGATCGACGAAGCGGTTCAGCTCGCCGATCGCCTCTTCGACCTGAATCTGCGCGCTTGCCAGCAGATTGACTGCTTCGCTCAGGGCTTGAGGTTGGTTCTGGAAGGCGCTCAGACGCTGCAGGCTGCTGGTCAGTGCCGACAGCACGTTGCCGGCATCGCTCTCGCTGCACAGCTCCATGACCTGGCGGCAGGCGCCGAGCAACTGCTCAGCATTGGCCAGGTTCTTGTGTTCGCGCTCGAGTTGCTCCAGTTCGTTCTCGCCCAGCGCCAGGTTCTCCAGCTCTTCCAGCTGGTAGCTGAGCAATTGGTGGCGTGCGCGCTGTTCGTCGCCACTATTGCTCAGGCGTTCCAGGGTCTGTCGCGTCTGCCGCCAGCGCTGGGCGGCCAGCTGGACCTGTCGCGCCAGCTCCTGGTTGCCGCTGTACTCATCGAGCAGGCGCCGATGGGTGTCGGTCTTCAGCAGGGATTGATGCTCGTGCTGGCTGTGGATATCGATAAGCAGCTCGCCCAGCGACTTGAGGTCGCCCTGCGGACAAGGGGTGCCGTTGATGTAGCCGCGGGAACGACCTTCGGCGGTGATGACACGGCGCAGGATGCAGGGCCCGTCATGGTCCATGTCGCGCTCGGCGAGCCAGGCGCGGGCGTCGGGAATATCGTCCAGGTCGAAGCTGGCAAGAATGTCGGCCTTGTCGGCGCCGATGCGCACCACGCTGCTGTCGGCCCGGTCGCCCAACGTCAGGCCGAGGGCGTCGAGCATAATCGACTTGCCTGCGCCGGTTTCTCCGCTGATGACGCTCATGCCGCGTTTCAGCTCGAGGTCGAGGTGCTCGACGATGGCGTAGTTGTGGACCGATAGATGAACCAGCATGGCAAGGGCTCCCGATTTGCGTGGCTGGGTATTTATACAGTGGTTTTCCTGGGCGCTACAAGCGTTGAAGGATGAATGTGCGGTTGCTCGTCATTTCGCTGGGCGCTCTTCGCTTTCCGCCCTTGAAGCCTGTTTTCGCGCCCCCATATAGCGGCACAAGCGCGGGTTTGCTGCCCGCTGATCGTATAGAGAGGAGGACCTATGGCCGACGAGCAGAACCTGGATAACCAGAACCCGGAAGCGCCCGAGCATTCGGAAGCGGACGTAGCCGAGGATCTGGCCGCCCGCGTGCAGTCGCTGGAAGAGCAGCTGGCCGCTGCGCAGGACCAGTCACTGCGCGTTGCGGCTGAACTGCAGAACATCCGCCGGCGCGCCGAGCAGGATGTGGAGAAGGCGCACAAGTTCGCCCTGGAAAAGTTTGCCGGTGATCTGCTTGCCGTTGCCGACAGTCTCGAGCGTGGCCTTGAGCTGTCCAGTGCTGATGACGAGGCGGTCAAGCCCATGCGTGAGGGCGTCGAGCTGACCCTCAAGCTGCTTCAGGACACGCTGGCGCGTCACCAGCTCGAGCAGCTCGATCCGCATGGCGAGCCGTTCAATCCTGAGCATCACCAGGCCATGGCCATGGAAGAAAGCACCCACGTCGAGCCGGGCAGCGTGCTCAAGGTGTTCCAGAAAGGTTACCTGCTCAACGGTCGCCTGCTGCGTCCGGCGATGGTCGTCGTCAGCAAGGCGCCCGCCGATGTGCCGCCTTCGATTGATGAGAAGGCTTGAAATCCGGTTGCCGACCCCCATCTGGTAGCCAAGCGTTTTTGTGTTACCCGCAGCCGGTAAGCAGGCGCGGACCAATCGAAATTTGGAGAGCGAATTAAATGGGCAAGATCATTGGTATCGACCTGGGAACCACCAACTCCTGCGTCTCGATTCTGGAAAACGGCAAGGCCAAGGTTATTGAGAACGCCGAAGGCGGCCGTACCACTCCGTCGATCATCGCGTACGCGAACGACGGCGAAATCCTGGTTGGTCAGTCGGCCAAGCGCCAGGCAGTGACCAACCCGCACAACACCCTGTATGCGGTGAAGCGTCTGATCGGTCGTCGCTTTGACGAAGACGTCGTGCAGAAAGACATTCAGATGGTCCCTTACAAGATCGTCAAGGCGGACAACAGCGACGCCTGGGTCGAGGTGAATGGCCAGAAAATGGCGCCGCCGCAGATCTCCGCTGAAATTCTGAAAAAGATGAAGAAGACCGCCGAGGATTACCTCGGTGAGCCGGTGACCGAGGCGGTGATCACCGTTCCGGCCTACTTCAACGACAGCCAGCGTCAGGCCACCAAGGATGCCGGTCGTATCGCCGGTCTGGACGTCAAGCGCATCATCAACGAGCCGACCGCGGCTGCGCTGGCTTACGGCATGGACAAGGCCAAGGGCGACCACACCGTGATCGTTTATGACCTGGGCGGCGGTACCTTCGACGTTTCGGTGATCGAGATCGCCGAAGTCGATGGCGAGCACCAGTTCGAAGTGCTGGCCACCAACGGCGACACTTTCCTCGGCGGTGAGGACTTCGACATCCGCTTGATCGACTACCTCGTCGACGAGTTCAAGAAAGAAAGCGGTATGAACCTCAAGGGTGACCCGCTGGCAATGCAGCGCCTGAAGGAAGCTGCCGAGAAGGCCAAGATCGAGCTGTCCTCCAGCCAGCAGACCGACGTCAACCTTCCGTACATCACCGCTGACGCGTCTGGTCCGAAGCACCTGAACGTGAAGATTTCCCGCGCCAAGCTGGAAGCGCTGGTCGAGGATCTGGTGCAGCGCACCATCGAGCCTTGCCGCATTGCGCTGAAGGATGCCGGCGTCGACGTTTCGAAGATCGACGACGTGATCCTGGTCGGTGGCCAGACCCGTATGCCGCTGGTTCAGCAGAAGGTCGCTGAGTTCTTCGGCAAGGAAGCGCGCAAGGACGTCAACCCGGACGAAGCCGTCGCTATGGGTGCTGCCATCCAGGGCGCCGTGCTGGCCGGTGACGTGAAGGACGTGCTGCTGCTCGACGTATCGCCGCTGACGCTGGGTATCGAAACCCTGGGTGGCGTAATGACTCCGTTGATCGAGAAGAACACCACCATCCCGACCAAGAAGTCGCAGGTGTTCTCCACTGCCGACGACAATCAGAGCGCGGTGACCATTCACGTGCTGCAGGGTGAGCGTAAGCAGGCGACCGGCAACAAGTCGCTGGGTCGCTTCGACCTGGCCGAGATTCCGCCGGCACCGCGTGGCATGCCGCAGATCGAGGTCACCTTTGACATCGACGCCAACGGCATCCTGCATGTGTCTGCCAAGGACAAGGCCACTGGCAAGCAGCAATCCATCGTGATCAAGGCCAACTCGGGTCTGTCCGAGGAGGAGATCGAGCAGATGGTTCGCGACGCCGAGGCCAATGCCGAGGAAGACCGCAAGTTCGAAGAGCTGGCGACTGCGCGCAACCAGGGCGATCAGCTGGTGCATGCGACCCGCAAGATGCTCGTTGAGGCCGGCGACAAGGCCAGTGACGACGACAAAGCGGCCATCGAGAAAGCGCTTGGCGAGCTGGAAGTGGCCATCAAAGGCGACGACAAGGCCGAGATCGAAGCCAAGATCGCTGCGGTTTCCCAGGCTTCCACGCCGGTCGCGCAGAAGATGTACGCCGAGCAGGCTCAGGCTGGCGAAGGTCAGCCGGCAGACGAGCAGGGCAAGCCGGGCGACGACGTGGTCGACGCCGAGTTCGAAGAGGTCAAGGACAACAAGTAAGCCCTGGCTTGCTTCCGCTCCAGCCCGTCCCGACCTCGTTCGGGCGGGCCCGACCGCTGCGCGGGGGCTTGCTCCCGCGTCGGCGTGTCTGGAAGGCATGAAATTGAGGGTTCAGGATAGTTATGGCCAAACGCGATTTTTATGAGGTGCTGGGCGTCGAGCGCGGCGTCAGCGAGGCGGAGCTGAAAAAGGCTTACCGGCGCCTTGCGATGAAGCATCACCCGGACCGCAATCCGGGGGACAAGGCGGCTGAAGACGCCTTCAAGGAGGCCAACGAGGCCTACGAAGTACTCTCCGATCCGAGCAAACGGGCTGCCTACGATCAGTACGGCCACGCCGGTGTCGATCCGCAGATGGGTGCTGGCGCGGCCGGTGCCGGTTACGGTGGTGCGAACTTCTCCGATATCTTCGGCGACGTGTTCAGCGATTTCTTCAGTGGCGGCCGCGGCGGCGGCCGTGGCGGCGCACAGCGTGGCAGCGATCTGCGCTACACGCTCGAACTCGATCTCGAAGAGGCAGTGCGCGGCACCACCGTGACCATTCGCGTGCCGACCCTGGTCGAGTGCAAGACCTGCGATGGCTCCGGCGCGAAGAAGGGCACCAGCCCGGTCACCTGTACCACCTGCGGCGGTATCGGCCAGGTGCGCATGCAGCAGGGCTTCTTCTCGGTGCAGCAGACCTGTCCTCGTTGCCACGGCAGCGGCAAGATGATTTCCGATCCGTGTGGCAGCTGCCATGGGCAGGGGCGCGTGGAGGAGCAGAAGACACTCTCGGTCAAGGTGCCGCCGGGTGTCGATACCGGTGATCGCATTCGTCTGTCTGGCGAAGGCGAGGCGGGCACTCAGGGTGGCCCGGCCGGCGATCTGTATGTGGTGGTCAATGTGCGCGAGCACGCGATCTTCCAGCGCGATGGTAAACATTTGTATTGCGAAGTGCCTATCAGCTTTGCCGATGCCGCGTTGGGTGGCGAGCTGGAAGTGCCGACCCTGGATGGCCGCGTCAAGCTGAAGATTCCTGAAGGTACCCAGACCGGCAAGCAGTTCCGCTTGCGTGGCAAGGGGGTCGCGCCGGTGCGCGGTGGTGCGGCGGGCGATCTGCTGTGTCGGGTCGCGGTGGAGACGCCGGTCAACCTGAGCAAGCGTCAGCGTGAGATGCTCGAGGAGTTTCGCGGCACCCTGCAGGGTGACACCTCGCATTCCCCCAAGGCCAGTGGCTGGTTCGAAGGTGTGAAGCGCTTTTTCGGTGATGTATGACAAGGGCCTATGGGTGGAGGATGACAGGCTTCGTGCCTGCGTCCTCCGCTTGAAGCCTGCAGCCTGGAGCTGAATTGATGCGACGTATTGCAGTGACCGGCGCCGCCGGGCGTATGGGCAAGACCTTGATCGAGGCGGTGCAGCAGACCAGTGGTGCCGCCGGCCTGACGGCGGCCATCGATCGTCCGGACAGCACTCTGGTGGGTGCCGATGCCGGCGAGCTGGCAGCCATCGGTCGTCTGGGTGTGCCGCTGACCGGTGAGCTCGTCAGGGCCATCGATGAGTTCGACGTGCTGATCGATTTCACCCATCCTTCGGTGACCCTGAAGAATCTGGAAGTCTGCCGGCGCGCCGGCAAGGCGATGGTGATCGGTACCACCGGCTTCTCGCCTGACGAGAAGGAGCGTCTCGTTGCGGCGGCCAGGGACATCCCGATCGTCTTTGCCGCCAACTTCAGTGTTGGCGTCAATCTGTGCCTCAAGCTGCTGGACACGGCAGCGCGGGTATTAGGTGACGACGTGGATATCGAGATCATCGAGGCGCATCACCGGCACAAGGTGGACGCACCTTCTGGTACCGCGCTGCGCATGGGTGAAGTCGTCGCCGAGGCGCTTGGGCGTGACCTTCAGAAGGTTGCGGTATATGGGCGTGAGGGGCAAACCGGTGCGCGTCAGCGCGACACCATCGGCTTCGCTACCGTCCGTGCCGGCGACGTGGTCGGTGATCACACAGTGTTGTTCGCCGCCGATGGTGAACGCGTGGAAATCACCCACAAGGCCTCCAGCCGCATGACCTTCGCCAAGGGCGCCGTGCGTGCCGCGCTATGGCTGGACGAGAAGCCGGCAGGTCTTTACGACATGCAGGATGTGCTCGGTCTGAAATGATTCGCTGCGTCGGCTGGCAGCGTCGCGCACCGTTCGAGTGCGTTTGCCGGCTATTTTGGCTGGACCCGAAAGGCGGTTTTATGTAAGCTTCCCGCTTTAGTGTGTCCACTAAAAGTTGCGCAGAAATGAATCAAACAAAAAGCGGGATGACCTTCACACGTCATCCCGCTTTTTTACAATCTGCGTCTGCTCCAGCCTTGATCTATGGGAGGTCTCTTGACTAAGCCAGCCCTTACGCCAGCCATTCTGGCTCTTGCCGATGGCAGCATCTTTCGCGGCGAATCCATCGGCGCCGATGGGCAAACCATTGGTGAGGTGGTGTTCAACACCGCCATGACCGGCTATCAGGAAATCCTCACCGATCCTTCCTACGCCAAGCAGATCGTAACCCTGACCTATCCTCATGTCGGCAACACTGGTACCACGCCGGAGGATGCCGAGTCCAGGAAAGTCTGGGCTGCGGGTCTGGTTATTCGCGACCTGCCGCTGATTTCCAGCAACTGGCGCGACAAGCAACCCCTGCCTGACTACCTCAAGGCCAATGGCACCGTTGCCATCGCCGGCATCGATACTCGTCGCCTGACCCGTATCCTGCGAGAGAAGGGTGCGCAGAACGGCTGCATCCTGGCTGGTAGCGATGCGACAGAAGAGAAAGCGCTGGAGCTGGCGCGCAGCTTCCCTGGCCTCAAGGGCATGGATCTGGCGAAGGAAGTCAGCGTCAAGGAGCGTTACGAGTGGCGCTCCAGTGTCTGGTGCCTGAAGGATGACGGCCATGCCGAGATTCCCGCCAGCGAGCTGCCCTACCATGTCGTCGCCTTCGACTACGGCGTGAAGTACAACATCCTGCGCATGCTGGTCGCCCGCGGTTGCCGCGTCACCGTGCTTCCGGCACAGACGCCTGCCAGCGAAGCCTTGGCGCTGAACCCGGACGGTATCTTCCTGGCAAACGGTCCGGGTGACCCCGAGCCATGCGACTACGCGATCAAGGCGATCCAGCAAGTGCTCGAAACCGACATCCCGGTATTCGGCATCTGCCTTGGCCACCAGTTGCTGGCGCTCGCCTCCGGCGCCACGACCGTGAAGATGCCCAACGGTCACCACGGTGCTAACCACCCGGTTCAGGATCTGAAGACCGGTGTGGTGATGATCACCAGTCAGAACCATGGCTTTGCCGTGGACGAAGCTAGTCTGCCGGCCAATGTGCGTGCGACACACAAGTCGCTGTTCGATGGCACCCTGCAGGGCATCGAGCGCACCGACAAGGTTGCCTTCAGCTTCCAGGGTCACCCCGAAGCGAGCCCGGGGCCGCATGACGTCGCGCCGCTGTTCGACCGTTTCATCGAAGCCATGGCCAAACGACAGTAACGAGTCGTCTTGAGAGTGTAGCGAGCGCGGTCTGGGCAAGGCGCCCGGAACGCAACGACGAGACAGTACAGGTAGTACGGCGAGGAAGTGAGTACCGCGCAGCGCAGCCCAGGCGGCGCGCAGTAACTCTCAAGATGACTCGCCGACTGACCTAAGGATTCGAGTAACGAAAATGCCAAAACGTACAGATATCAAAAGCATCCTCATCCTCGGCGCCGGCCCCATCGTCATCGGCCAGGCGTGCGAGTTCGATTACTCCGGCGCTCAGGCCTGCAAGGCGCTTAAGGAGGAAGGCTTCCGCGTCATCCTGGTGAATTCCAACCCGGCGACCATCATGACCGACCCGGCCATGGCTGACGCCACCTACATCGAGCCGATCAAATGGGCCACCGTGGCCAAGATCATCGAGAAGGAGCGTCCGGACGCACTGCTGCCGACCATGGGTGGTCAGACCGCGCTGAACTGCGCGCTGGACCTGGAAAAGCACGGCATTCTGGAGAAGTTCGGCGTCGAGATGATCGGTGCCAACGCCGACACCATCGACAAGGCCGAAGACCGTTCGCGCTTCGACAAGGCGATGAAGGACATCGGTCTTGCCTGTCCGGTATCCGGCATCGCGCACAACATGGAAGAAGCCTACGGCGTGCTCGACAAGGTCGGCTTCCCCTGCATCATTCGCCCGTCGTTCACCATGGGTGGCACCGGCGGCGGCATCGCCTATAACCGTGAAGAGTTCGAAGAGATCTGCGCCCGCGGCCTGGACCTTTCACCGACCAGTGAGCTGCTGATCGACGAGTCGCTGATCGGTTGGAAGGAATACGAGATGGAGGTGGTCCGCGACAAGAAGGACAACTGCATCATCGTCTGCTCCATCGAGAACTTCGATCCGATGGGCGTGCACACCGGCGACTCGATCACCGTCGCGCCGGCCCAGACCCTGACCGACAAGGAATACCAGATCCTGCGTAACGCCTCGCTGGCGGTGCTGCGCGAGATCGGCGTGGAAACTGGTGGCTCCAACGTGCAGTTCGGCATTTGTCCAGATACCGGCCGCATGGTGGTGATCGAGATGAACCCGCGGGTGTCGCGTTCCTCGGCGCTGGCGTCCAAGGCCACAGGCTTCCCGATCGCCAAGATCGCCGCCAAGCTGGCCGTCGGTTACACCCTCGACGAACTGCAGAACGACATCACTGGCGGTCGCACGCCTGCTTCTTTCGAGCCGGCCATCGACTACGTCGTGACCAAGGTGCCGCGCTTTGCCTTCGAGAAATTCCCCAAGGCCGACGCGCGCCTGACTACTCAGATGAAGTCGGTCGGTGAGGTCATGGCGATTGGTCGCACCTTCCAGGAATCCATGCAGAAAGCGCTGCGTGGCCTGGAAGTCGGCGCAACCGGTTTCGATCCGAAACTGAATCTGGCTGACGCCGAGGCCGAGAGCACCCTCAAGCGCGAACTGACGGTGCCGGGCGCCGATCGCATCTGGTATGTCGCCGACGCCTTCCGTGCCGGCAAGAGTGTCGAAGATGTGTTCGCGCTGACCAAGATCGATCCTTGGTTCCTGGTGCAGATCGAGGATCTGGTCAAGGATGAAGAGCACGTCAAGACGCTGGGCCTGTCCAGCATCGACCGCGACATGATGTACAAGCTCAAGCGCAAGGGTTTTTCCGACGCGCGTCTGGCCAAGCTGTTAGGCGTCACCGAGAAGAACCTGCGCAGTCACCGTCACAAGCTCAAGGTGCTGCCGGTCTACAAGCGCGTCGACACCTGCGCCGCCGAGTTCGCTACCGACACGGCCTACATGTATTCGACCTACGAGGAAGAGTGCGAGGCAAACCCGTCGAGCCGCGACAAGATCATGATCCTGGGTGGCGGCCCCAACCGTATCGGACAGGGCATCGAGTTCGACTACTGTTGTGTGCACGCCGCGCTGGCGATGCGCGAAGACGGCTACGAGACCATCATGGTCAACTGCAACCCGGAAACCGTCTCCACCGACTACGACACGTCCGACCGCCTGTACTTCGAGCCGGTAACCCTGGAAGACGTGCTGGAAATCGTCCGTGTCGAGCAGCCCAAGGGCGTGATTGTGCAATATGGCGGGCAGACCCCGCTGAAGATCTGCCGTGCGTTGGAGGAGGCGGGTGTACCGATCATCGGCACTAGTCCGGATGCAATCGACCGCGCCGAAGACCGTGAACGCTTCCAGCAGATGGTGCAGCGTCTGAATCTGCGTCAGCCGCAGAACGCCACGGCGCGTAGTGAGGAGGAAGCCATCGCTGCGTCCAAGGCGATTGGCTACCCGCTGGTGGTGCGCCCGTCCTACGTGCTGGGCGGCCGGGCGATGGAGATCGTTTACGAGGAAGAAGAGCTCAAGCGCTATATGCGTGAAGCGGTCCAGGTGTCCAACGACAGCCCGGTGCTGCTGGATCACTTCCTCAACTGCGCCATCGAAGTGGATATCGACGCGGTCTGCGACGGTACTGACGTCGTCATCGGCGGCATCATGCAGCACATCGAGCAGGCCGGTGTCCACTCCGGTGACTCGGCCTGCTCGCTTCCGGCCTACTCGCTGCCGCAGCATATTCAGGACGAGATTCGTGACCAGGTGCGCAAGATGGCCCTGGAGCTCGACGTGATAGGCCTGATGAACGTACAGATGGCCGTGCAGGGCGAAGATATCTACGTGCTCGAGGTCAACCCGCGTGCTTCGCGTACGGTGCCGTTCGTTTCCAAGTGCATTGGCGAGTCGTTGGCCAAGGTTGCGGCGCGCGTGATGGCTGGCAAGACACTGAAGGAAATCGGCTTCACTCGCGAAATCATCCCGACCTACTACAGCGTCAAGGAAGCGGTATTCCCGTTCGCCAAGTTCCCCGGCGTCGATACCATCCTCGGTCCGGAGATGAAGTCCACCGGTGAGGTGATGGGCGTAGGCGACAGCTTTGCCGAAGCCTTTGCCAAGGCCCAGCTGGGCGCTAGCGAAATCCTGCCGACCTCGGGTTGCGCGTTCCTCAGCGTGCGCGAAGACGACAAGCCTTACGTCGAGCAGGTCGCTCGTGATCTGGTCGGGCTCGGTTTCGAGGTGGTGGCGACCGCCGGCACCGCGCGGATCATCGAGGCGGCCGGACTGCCGGTGCGCCGTGTGAACAAGGTGACCGAAGGCCGTCCGCACGTGGTCGACATGATCAAGAATGACGAAGTCACATTGGTCATCAACACTACCGAAGGCCGCCAGTCCATCGCCGATTCGTATTCCATTCGGCGCAACGCCCTGCAGCACAAGATCTGCATCACCACCACTATCGCGGGTGGCCAGGCAATCTGTGAGGCGCTCAAGTTCGGTCCCGAGAAGACTGTGCGCCGCTTGCAGGATCTCCATGCAGGAATCAAGGCATGACAAAATTTCCAATGACCATCCAGGGCGCTCGCGCCCTGGAAGACGAACTCAAGCATCTGAAGACCGTTTTGCGTCCGCAGATTACCCAGGCGATCGCCGAGGCGCGCGAACTCGGCGATCTCAAGGAGAACGCCGAGTATCATGCTGCGCGTGAGCAGCAGGGCATGGTTGAGGCGCGTATCCGCGACATCGAGGGTCGACTGCAGAACGCGCAGGTTATCGATATCGCCAACATCACGCCGACTGGCAAGGTAATCTTCGGTACCACTGTGGATATCGCCAATGTCGAGACCGACGAGCAGGTGACCTACCAGATCGTCGGCGACGATGAAGCTGACATCAAGCAGGGCAAGCTTTCGGTCAGTTCGCCGATTGCCCGCGCATTGATCGGCAAGGAAGAAGGTGATGTCGTAGCCGTCAAAACGCCCAGTGGGTTGATCGAGTACGAGATTGTCGAAGTCCGCCACGTCTGACCGACAGCCGGCGCGGGCTGGCATCATCACCTGGCAGCTGGCCCAGACGTTCTGGGTCGGCGGCTTGTGGCTGCTGCAATTTCTGGTCTTGCCTGCCCTTGGGCGCGTCGGGCTGGCACCTTTATTGGTCGATGAGATCGCTGGCAGCCTGAAGCCGCTGCTGGTCGGCTTTGCCGCATTCTGTAGCGCGCTGCAGGCGCTGGTCTTGGTTCAGGTGATGGGGCTGCGCGGCTTGTGGCGTGACGTTCGCGGCCAGCTTTTGCTGACAGTAATGATGCTCGCGGGCAGCCAGTTGTTGATGCGGGCGGGCTGGTTCGACTCGCTCTACTGGGCCAGCTTCAGCTTTCTGGCGATGGCGCTGTGTGGCCTGATGCTGGTCTTGCAGCCCGCTCCGGGACGCGAGTACTGAGCGCGCGGCAGATTGAGTCTGCCGCGCACGATCTCAGGCCTGGAAGCGGTGAATGTTCGAAAGCTGCTTGTTCGGCTTTGGATTCTTGCGGTACACCAGGGCCATCTTGCCGATGGTCTGTACCAGCTCGCACTTGCCGACCTTGCACAGTTCTTCTATCAGCGCGCGGCGGTCTTCACGCTCTGCGAGGCGGAACTGGATCTTGATCAGCTCATGGTCGTTCAGGGCCCGCTCGAGTTCGGCTTGAACGCCTTCGGTCAGTCCGTTCTCGGCTACGATCAGGACCGGTTTCAGATGGTGGCCGATGGATTTGTACTGCTTCTTTTGCTCGTTGGTGAGCGGCATATGTCGACCCTTGCGTCAGAACCTTGGAAACGGCGGCTAGTGTAACCGAGAGGTGCATGACCGCACAGATGAGGCGTCAGCTTGGGGCATGCTGTATCCGTCCGTACCGACAAAAAGTTCTTCTTCGGTGGCTGGGGTCGTGCGTCGAATGTCTCTGGATACGCGTCAGATATCAGCTGACGAAAAATCATGCCGGCCTTGTGATTGTCCATACGGCCCCAATATCGGTTGCAGAGTTGCGTCGCGGGGCGCGCTGCTTCAAAAAATGTAGCGAATAGCGCTCGGTGCAAAATGCCATATCTTGCGGTCTATCGTGCAGGCTTCAGTTGAATGGACGGCTCGGTGTTACAAGGGCTAGGCTGTTTCATAGGGTTACAGACCGGCTGCCAGTTCCAGTACGTTGTGTAGTAAGTTAGGCCGAGCAACCAACCGGCCGTCATGCGGCCCGCAGACAACGGGTTTGCTCCAGAGGGTAGTTAATTTGAACGACATGGCAAAAAACCTGATTCTGTGGCTGATCATCGCCGCCGTCCTGGTCACGGTGATGAACAACTTCTCCAGCCCCAGCGAGCCGCAGACGCTGAGCTATTCCGACTTCCTCGAGCAGGTCAAGGAAGGGCGCGTCGAGCGTGTGACGGTCGATGGTTTCGTGATCATCGGCAAGCGCAGCGAAGGCGATACCTTCAAGACCATTCGCCCGGCGATTCAGGACAATGGTCTGATCGGTGATCTGCTCGACAACAATGTGCTGATCGAGGGCAAGCAGCCTGAGCAGCAAAGTATCTGGACTCAGCTTCTCGTTGCCAGCTTCCCGATTCTGGTGATCATCGCTGTATTCATGTTTTTCATGCGGCAGATGCAGGGCGGTGCGGGTGGCAAGGGTGGGCCGATGAGTTTCGGCAAGAGCAAGGCGCGCCTGCTTTCCGAGGATCAGGTCAAGACGACCTTTGCTGACGTCGCCGGCTGCGATGAGGCGAAGGAAGAAGTCCACGAGCTGGTCGAGTTCCTGCGTGATCCTGGCAAGTTTCAACGTCTCGGCGGTCGCATTCCGCGTGGTGTGCTGATGGTCGGCCCGCCCGGCACTGGTAAGACGCTGCTGGCCAAGGCGATTGCAGGTGAAGCCAAGGTGCCGTTCTTCACCATTTCCGGTTCGGATTTCGTCGAGATGTTCGTCGGTGTCGGTGCCAGCCGTGTCCGCGACATGTTCGAACAGGCGAAGAAGCACGCGCCGTGCATCATCTTTATCGACGAGATCGATGCAGTTGGTCGTCATCGTGGCGCAGGTCTCGGTGGCGGGCACGATGAGCGCGAGCAGACCCTCAACCAGTTGCTGGTGGAGATGGACGGCTTCGAGATGAACGATGGGATCATCGTCATCGCTGCAACTAACCGTCCGGACGTACTCGATCCTGCACTTCTGCGCCCAGGTCGTTTCGACCGTCAGGTGGTGGTCGGCCTGCCGGACATTCGCGGTCGCGAGCAGATCCTGAAGGTGCACATGCGCAAGGTGCCGATCAGTGAGAACGTCGAGCCCGCTGTAATTGCGCGTGGGACGCCGGGTTTCTCCGGTGCGGATCTCGCCAACCTGGTCAACGAAGCTTCGCTGTTTGCCGCGCGTTCCAATAAGCGCATCGTCGAAATGCGTGAGTTCGAGCTGGCCAAGGACAAGATCATGATGGGCGCCGAGCGCAAGTCCATGGTCATGTCCGAAAAGGAGAAGCTCAACACCGCTTACCACGAAGCAGGTCATGCCATCGTTGGGCGCGTGGTCCCCGAGCATGATCCCGTCTACAAGGTCTCCATCATTCCTCGTGGTCGGGCGCTAGGCGTCACCATGTTCCTGCCAGAGGAAGATCGTTACAGCCTGTCGAAGCGCGCGCTGATCAGCCAGATCTGTTCTTTGTTCGGAGGGCGGATTGCGGAAGAGATGACGCTGGGCTTCGAGGGTGTCACCACGGGTGCGTCGAACGACATCATGCGCGCCACGCAGTTGGCGCGGAACATGGTGACCAAGTGGGGCTTGTCGGAGAAGCTTGGGCCGTTGATGTACGCCGAGGAAGAGGGCGAGGTGTTTCTCGGTCGCAGTGCTGGCAGCCAGCATTCCAATGTATCCGGTGAAACCGCGCGGCTGATCGATGAAGAAGTGCGCAGCATCATCGATCACTGCTACGGGACGGCCAAGCAGATCTTGACCGATAATCGCGACAAGCTGGATGTGATGGCCGAAGCCTTGATGAAGTACGAGACCATCGATGCGCCGCAGATCGACGACATCATGGCTGGGCGCACCCCTCGGGAGCCGCGTGATTGGGAAGGTGGCTCGGGCGCGTCCGGTACGCCAGTCGTGCCGGATGATAGTCGCCCGCAAACCCCGATCGGTGGTCCTGCCGGCGAGCATTGAGGGCATGCGCAAGCCAGTGGCTGCATCGGGCGCGTGAAAATCGGAGTACACCAGAAGGGGCGCATAGGCGCCCCTTCTGGTGTAAATTGTCCAGCCCGTTGCGCCATGGTGGTGCAGCTGGTGTGGTGGGCGCCTGTCCAGGGTGTCCGGCCTGAAAGCTCAAGGCTCGTAAATGACCGAATCTCTTTCTCCCGCTCGGCTGGTATGTGGCAGCCGGGTTCTCGATCTTTCCCGTCCTCATGTGATGGGGATTCTCAATGTCACACCCGATTCTTTCTCTGATGGTGGTCGCTTTGCCGAGCGCGAGGCAGCCCTGCGGCATGCCGAAGCAATGGCCGTGGCTGGGGCTACGCTGATCGATGTTGGTGGCGAGTCTACGCGCCCTGGCGCGCGCGCCGTCTCGCCGACCGAGGAGCTGGAGCGGGTCGCACCGATCGTAGAGATGATCGCGCGGGAGCTCGACGTGGTCGTTTCGGTGGATACGTCCACGCCCGCAGTCATCCGCGAGTGTGCGAGGCTGGGCGCTGGGCTGATTAACGACGTGCGCTCGCTGCAGCGCGACGGTGCGCTGGATGCCGCGGCTGACGCTGGCCTGCCGGTCTGCCTCATGCACATGCGCGGCGAGCCAGGTGATATGCAGAGGGATCCCCGCTACGACGACGTTGTGGAGGAGGTTTGTTCGTTTCTTGAGCAGCGAATGGGTGCGTGTGCTGCGGCGGGAATCCCGCTCGATCGCATCGTCCTAGATCCCGGCTTCGGCTTCGCCAAGACGCTGAACCATAATCTTGTGCTGTTCAGGCGTATGGAGGTACTGCATCGACTGGGGCGGCCGTTGCTGGTCGGTGTCTCGCGCAAGAGCATGATCGGGGCCGTACTGGGTCGGCCAGTTGATGAGCGCTTGTACGGCAGTCTGGCTTTGGCGGCGCTCGCCGTAGGCAAGGGCGCGCAAATTGTGCGCGTTCATGACGTTGCCGAGACGGTTGATGTAGTTCGAATGATTGCTGCAGTGCAAGCGGCGCAATAGGGAAGGCACCATGACTAGAAAATACTTCGGTACCGATGGCATCCGTGGGCATGTCGGGCAGGCTCCGATCACCCCGGACTTCATGCTCAAGCTGGGTTGGGCGGCTGGCATGGCCTTTCGCAAGCAGGGAAAGTGCCGGATTCTGATCGGAAAGGACACGCGTATTTCGGGCTACATGTTCGAGTCAGCATTGCAGGCGGGCTTGTCGGCGGCTGGCGCGGACGTACTGTTGCTTGGGCCTATGCCGACGCCCGCAGTCGCCTATCTGACGCGTACCTTCCATGCTGAGGCGGGTATTGTGATCAGCGCCTCGCACAATCCGCATCACGATAACGGAATCAAGTTCTTTTCCGGTCGCGGCACCAAGCTTCCTGATGAAGTGGAGCTGATGATCGAGGAGTTGATCGATGCGCCGATGACCGTGGTCGACTCGGCACAGCTTGGCAAGGCATCCCGCATCAATGACGCGGCTGGCCGTTATATCGAGTTCTGCAAGAGCAGCGTGCCAACCAGCACTGATTTCTCCGGGTTGAAGCTGGTGATCGACTGCGCGCATGGCGCGACCTACAAGGTTGCACCCAGCGTGTTCCGTGAGCTGGGCGCCGAGGTGGTGGTTATAGGTGCGCAGCCGGACGGTCTGAACATCAATGCCGATGTCGGCTCCACTCATGTCGGGCAGCTGCAGAAGGCGGTTGTCGATCATGGCGCGGATCTGGGCATAGCCTTCGATGGCGACGGTGACAGGGTGATGATGGTCGACCACACCGGTGCGGTCGTGGATGGCGACGAACTGCTTTACATCATCGCGACTGATTTGCAGGAGCGAGATCGGTTGGCTGGCGGCGTTGTCGGCACGCTGATGAGTAACCTGGGGCTTGAGCTTGCCTTGAAAGCGCGGGAGATACCGTTCACCCGCGCCAAGGTGGGAGATCGCTACGTGATCGCGGAGATGCTTGAGCGTGGCTGGGCATTGGGTGGTGAGAACTCCGGGCATATAGTCTGTGCGCAGCACACCACCACGGGCGATGCGATCATCGCGGCGTTGCAGGTGGTGCTGGCGCTTCGTCGGCGCGGCCAGACGCTCGCACAGGAGCGACTGGCTTGGCACAAGTGCCCTCAGGTGCTGATCAACGTGCGCTTTTCTGGCGAGCGCGATCCAATTTCGCATCCTAGCGTGCAAACTGCTTGCGACAGTGTTACCGAGCGCATGGGTGGGCGTGGCCGCGTGCTTTTGCGCAAGTCCGGGACCGAGCCGCTGGTACGTGTCATGGTTGAAGGCGATGACGAAAGTCAGGTGCGTGGCATGGCTGAGGAGCTGGCGAAGATCGTTACCGAAGTTTGTGCGTAATCGCGCTTGCCAGGGCGTTTGCTGTTGAGTAACATCTGCGCCCACTTTGACCGATGAGGTAAAGCATGCGTCGCCCCATGGTAGCTGGTAACTGGAAAATGAACGGTACCCGCGCTAGCGTCGCAGAGCTTGTCGAGTCTCTCCGGATGCAGGTTTTGCCTGCGGATGTCGAGATTGCGGTGTTTCCCTCCGCTGTGCATGTCTCTCAGGTTCTGGATGGTGTTGATGGTGAGCGCGTTGCCGTCGGTACCCAGGATTGTGCGGCGCAGAATGGCTTCGGGGCGCTGACCGGTGAGGTTTCGGCTGAGCAGTTCGCTGATTTCGGTTGTAAGTGGGTTCTGGTTGGTCACTCCGAGCGTCGCCTGTTGTTGGGTGAGACGGACGAAGTGGTCAGTCGCAAGTTTTCGGCAGCGCAGGTGGGTGGTCTTAAGCCTGTGTTGTGCCTGGGTGAGACGCTTGAAGAGCGACGGGCAGGCAAGACGCTTGAAGTGGTTGGGCGTCAGTTGGCGCGAGTGCTGGATGACCGTGGTGTCGCCGCATTCGAGTCGGCGGTTATTGCTTACGAGCCTGTTTGGGCGATTGGTAGTGGCTTGACCGCAACGCCTGAGCAGGCGCAGGAAGTACATGCTGCCATTCGAGAGCAGTTGTCGCGTCATGATGGCCGCATCGCTGAAGGCGTAAGGCTTCTGTACGGCGGCAGCGTCAAGGCGGAGAATGCCGCTGAGCTATTCGCAATGGCGGATATTGATGGGGGGCTGGTTGGCGGGGCCTCTCTGAAAGCGGATGAATTTGGTGCGATTTGTCGCGCCGCGGGGAACTGAACAGATGTTGCAGACTGTCGTGATTGTGGTGCATCTGCTGGTTGCTCTAGGTGTTGTTGCGCTGGTGCTGCTGCAGCAGGGCAAGGGCGCAGATGCTGGTGCTTCGTTCGGTTCGGGTGCTTCGGCAACTGTTTTCGGAAGCCAAGGTTCTGCTACCTTTTTGAGTCGTCTTACTGCTATACTCGCCGGCGTTTTTTTCGTGACTAGTCTCGGTTTGGCGTTCTTCGCGAAGCAGCAGGCTGATCAGTTGTCTCAGGCGGGGTTGCCGGATCCAGCTGTGCTGGAAGTTCCGGTCAGTAAGCCGGCGGTAGAAGATGTGCCTGTGCTCGAGCAGCGCAGGCCGGCAGATGCTGCTAGTGATCTGCCTGAGGTAGAAGAAGGGCAATAAGGTTTTTGCCGAGGTGGTGGAATTGGTAGACACGCTACCTTGAGGTGGTAGTGGCCATAGGCTGTAGGGGTTCGAGTCCCCTCCTCGGTACCAAACAAGCAGGCCCGCCTAGTGCGGGCTTTCTTGTGTTTTAAGGGTTTTAAGTTGACCTGTATTAGGCGTGAGTCGTATAATTCGTGCCCAGTTTGACGCGGGGTGGAGCAGTCTGGTAGCTCGTCGGGCTCATAACCCGAAGGTCGTTGGTTCAAATCCAGCCCCCGCAACCAGTCAATAAAGAGCCCCTGTACAGGGGCTTTTTATTAGCTTGAGGCCAGGTCGCCGGCATTTACAGGCGGTCAAAGGGATGGGCGTTTCGCCCATTTTTCATTTGTACAGCATGCGCGAGGGACTTCGATGTCGAGCAAGCTAGAACAGTTGCAGGCCTTGTTGGCCCCGGTGGTTGAGGCGCTTGGCTATCAGTGCTGGGGTATTGAGTTCATTTCCCAGGGGCGGCATTCACTGCTGCGAGTCTATATCGACCATGCCGACGGCATCCTCATCGACGACTGCGAGAAGGTCAGCCGTCAATTGAGTGGTGTGCTCGACGTGGAAGATCCGATCAGCGTGGACTACACCCTTGAGGTTTCTTCTCCCGGTATGGATCGGCCCCTGTTCACCATTGAGCAGTACACCGCCCATGTCGGTGACCAGGTAAAAATAAAGCTGCGCTCGCCCTTCGAGGGCAGGCGCAATTTCCAGGGTCTTCTCCGTGGGGTGGAAGAGCAGGATGTCGTGGTGCAGGTGGACGACCATGAGTACCTGCTGCCGATCGACATGATCGATAAGGCCAACATCATTCCCCGTTTTGACTGAGAACGGATCCCGCGGAACCCAATGGATTGCGAAAGGCGAGGCGTACGATGAGCAAAGAAGTACTGCTGGTTGTGGAGTCGGTGTCCAATGAAAAGGGCGTACCGGCGAGTGTGATTTTCGAAGCGCTTGAGCTGGCCTTGGCCACGGCTACCAAGAAGCGCTACGAGGACGAAGTTGATCTGCGTGTGGAAATCAATCGCCACAATGGCAGCTACGAATCCTTCCGTCGCTGGACTGTCGTAGACGATGAGCACTTTGAAGATCCGGCCCATCAGTTGGCATTGGATCAGGCTCAGGCGCGTAATCCCGACGCCAAGCTTGGTGATGTGTTCGAAGAGAAAATCGAGTCCATCGAGTTCGGCCGTATTGCCGCGCAGACCGCCAAGCAGGTCATCGTGCAGAAAGTGCGCGAGGCCGAGCGTGCGCAGGTGGTTGAAGCCTATCGTGATCGTCTGGGTGAGATCATCTCCGGCACGGTCAAGAAAGTGACCCGCGATAGCGTTATCGTCGACCTCGGCAATAACGCCGAAGCGTTGCTGGCTCGCGAAGACATCATTGCGCGTGAAACCTTCCGCGTCGGTGCCCGTGTTCGCGCACTGCTCAAGGAAATTCGCACTGAGAACCGCGGCCCGCAGTTGATTCTGTCGCGTACTGCGCCGCAGATGCTGATCGAGCTGTTCCGCATCGAAGTGCCAGAAATCGCCGAAGGCCTCATTGAGGTCATGGGTGCGTCGCGTGATCCTGGTTCGCGGGCCAAGATCGCCGTTCGCTCCAAGGACAAGCGCATCGATCCGCAGGGCGCCTGCATCGGCATGCGCGGTTCGCGGGTTCAGGCCGTCTCTGGCGAAATTGGCGGCGAGCGCGTCGATATCGTCCTGTGGGATGAGAACCCGGCTCAGTTTGTCATCAATGCGATGGCTCCGGCTGAAGTGGCCGCGATCATCGTCGACGAAGACGCTCACGCCATGGATATCGCGGTTGCCGAAGACAATCTGGCGCAGGCGATCGGTCGTGGCGGTCAGAATGTGCGTCTGGCCAGTCAGCTTAGTGGTTGGACGCTCAACGTCATGACTGAAGCGGACATCCAGGCCAAGCAGCAGGAAGAAACCGGTGACATCCTGCGCAACTTCATTGATGAGTTGGACGTTGATGAGGAACTTGCACAGGTGCTGGTGGAAGAGGGCTTCACCTCCCTCGAAGAGATTGCCTATGTCCCCATGGAGGAAATGCTTGGCATCGAAGGCTTCGACGAAGACATCGTCAATGAGCTGCGTACGCGGGCCAAAGATCGCCTGCTGACCAAGGCCATCGCCAACGAGGAGAAGCTTGCGGATGCTCAGCCGGCTGAAGATCTGCTGGCACTCGATGGCATGGATAAAGAACTGGCGGTCGAGTTGGCCGTGCGGGGCGTCATCACCCGCGAAGACCTGGCCGAGCAGTCGATAGACGACCTGCTCGACATAGACGGCATCGATGAAGAGCGTGCCGGCAAGCTGATCATGGCCGCCCGAGCCCATTGGTTCGAGTAAGTAATTAGCGGCCTGAGGAGAGAAATGCATGACGCAAGTCACGGTGAAAGAACTGGCCCAGGTGGTCGCCACACCGGTCGAGCGACTGCTTCAGCAGATGCGTGAGGCAGGACTGTCGCACACCAGCGCCGAGCAAGTAGTGACCGATAACGAGAAACAGGCTCTGTTGGCCCATTTGAAAAGCAGCCACGGGGCGAAAGTGGACGAGCCGCGCAAGATCACCTTGCAGCGCAAGACCACTACCAAACTCAAGGTTGGCGGTAGCAAGACCATCAGCGTTGAAGTGCGCAAGAAGAAGACCTTCGTCAAGCGCAGCGCCGAGGAAATCGAAGCCGAACAGCGTCGCGAAGCCGAGGAGCAACGCGCGGCTGAAGAGGCTGCTCGCCTGAAGGCCGAGCAGGACGCGCGCGAGCGTGCCGAAGAAGAAGCACGCCGTCAGGCTGAGTCGGTCAAGCCTCAGGGCGAGGCCTCTACGCCAGCAGCTGTTGAGCCGGCGGTGAGCGCCGAACCTGCACCGGTTGCGGTCGAGCCTGTAGCTCCTGCGCCTGAGCGTAAGAAGGAAGAGCCTCGTCGTGTCGAGAAGCCACGCAGTGATGACGACGAGCGTCGTGATCGCAAGCATGCGCAGCATCGTCCTTCGCTCAAGACCAAGGCTCCGCTGGCGCGTACCGTACGTACCGGTGAAGACGAGGCCGATGGTTTCCGTCGCGGCGGTCGCGGCAAGTCCAAGCTCAAGAAGCGTAATCAGCATGGGTTCCAGAGCCCAACAGGACCTGTAGTGCGCGAAGTGTCGATCGGCGAAACCATCACTGTGGCCGAACTGGCCCAGCAGATGTCGGTGAAAGCGGCCGAAGTCATCAAGTTCATGTTCAAGATGGGCTCGCCCGTCACCATCAACCAGGTGCTGGATCAGGAAACTGCTCAGCTGGTTGCCGAAGAGCTGGGCCACAAGGTCAAGCTGGTCAGCGACAACGCTCTGGAAGAGCAGTTGGCCGAGCTGCTGAAGTTCGAAGGTGAGTCGGTCTCGCGTGCGCCGGTCGTGACCGTGATGGGTCACGTTGACCATGGCAAGACCTCGCTGCTCGACTACATTCGTCGCGCCAAGGTGGCTGTCGGCGAGGCTGGTGGTATCACCCAGCATATCGGTGCCTATCACGTCGAAACCGAGCGTGGCATGGTCACCTTCCTCGACACCCCTGGTCACGCGGCGTTTACCGCCATGCGTGCTCGTGGTGCCAAGGCCACCGACATCGTGATCCTGGTGGTCGCGGCGGATGACGGCGTGATGCCTCAGACGCAGGAAGCCGTCCAGCATGCCAAGGCTGCCGGCGTGCCGATCGTGGTCGCGGTGAACAAGATCGACAAGCCGGATGCGAATCCGGACAACATCAAGAACGGCCTGGGCGCGCTCGACGTGATTCCGGAAGAGTGGGGCGGCGACACGCCGTTCATCCCGGTCTCCGCGAAGATGGGTACCGGCGTCGATGAACTGCTCGAAGCCGTTCTGCTGCAGGCCGAGCTCCTCGAGCTCAAGGCAACGCCTTCTGCGCCTGGTCGCGGTGTGGTGGTCGAGTCGCGCCTTGACAAGGGTCGCGGTCCGGTAGCCACCGTGCTGGTTCAGGACGGTACCCTGCGTCAGGGTGACATGGTCCTGTGTGGCGTCAACTTCGGTCGCGTTCGCGCCATGCTCGACGAGAACGGCAAGCCTGTGAAGGAGGCCGGTCCGTCGATTCCGGTCGAGATCCTCGGCCTGGATGGTACGCCGGAAGCCGGTGACGACCTCACCGTTGTGGCCGACGAGAAGAAGGCCCGTGAAGTTGCCCTGTTCCGCCAGGGCAAGTTCCGCGAAGTGAAACTGGCTCGTGCCCATGCCGGCAAGCTGGAAAACATCTTCGAGACCATGGGTCAGGACGAGAAGAAGACGCTCAACATCGTGCTCAAGGCGGACGTACGCGGCTCGCTCGAGGCGCTGCAGGGCTCGCTCAACGGCCTGGGTAACGACGAAGTGCAGGTTCGTGTGGTCGGCGGCGGTGTCGGTGGTATCACCGAGTCCGATGCCAACCTGGCGCTGGCCTCCAACGCCGTGCTGTTCGGCTTCAACGTCCGTGCCGATGCTGGTGCGCGCAAGATCGTCGAGGCCGAAGGCCTGGATATGCGCTACTACAACGTCATCTACGACATCATCGAGGACGTCAAGAAGGCGCTCACCGGTATGCTCGGCAGCGACGTTCGCGAGAACATCCTCGGCATCGCCGAAGTACGTGACGTGTTCCGTTCGCCGAAGTTCGGCGCGATTGCTGGTTGTATGGTCACCGAGGGTATGGTGCACCGCAATCGTCCGATCCGCGTCCTGCGCGACGACGTAGTCATCTTCGAGGGCGAGCTGGAGTCTCTGCGTCGCTTCAAGGATGACGTCGCGGAAGTCCGCGCCGGCATGGAGTGTGGTATCGGCGTGAAGAGCTACAACGACGTCAAGGTCGGCGACAAGATCGAAGTGTTCGAAAAGGTCGAAGTGGCGCGTTCGCTGTAAGCAAGCGTCAATCTGAAAGCTGGAAGCAAGGAGTCGGTGGCCGCCTGAATGCGGTCACTGCTTCGAGCTTCCAGCTTTCGGCTTTTAAACGGGTGGAAATTTATGGCCAAAGAATTCAGTCGTACCCAGCGCATCGGCGATCAGATGCAGCGCGAACTGGCGTTGCTCATTCAGCGTGAGATCAAGGATCCGCGTCTGGGCCTGATTACCATCACCGCGGTCGACGTCAGTCGCGATCTGTCCCACGCGAAGATCTTCATCACCATCATGGGGCAAGATGACGACCAAGAGGCGGTCAAGGGCAACCTGCGCATCCTCAACGACGCTGCCGGATTCCTGCGCATGCAGCTGGGCAAGAGCATGAAGCTGCGCACTGTTCCGCAGCTGCACTTCAACTACGACGCGAGCATTCGTCGGGGTGTCGAGCTGAGCTCGCTGATCGAGCGTGCGGTGGCGGAAGATCGCAAGCACAGCGACGAGCGCGGAGAATAAGCGTGGCACAGGTCAAGCGTGTACGGCGCAACGTCAACGGCATCATCCTGCTCGACAAGCCGCGTGGGTTCACCTCCAATGCGGCCTTGCAGAAGGTTCGCTGGCTGCTGAATGCTGAGAAGGCCGGACATACCGGGAGTCTCGATCCGCTCGCCACAGGTGTGTTGCCGCTGTGTTTTGGAGAGGCGACCAAGTTCTCGCAGTACCTTCTGGACGCGGACAAGGCCTACGAGACGGTCATGCAGCTTGGGGTCACCACGGCCACCGCCGATGCCGAGGGCGAGGTCCTGGAGCGCAAGCCGGTCGCGGTCACCGTCGAACAGCTGGAGGCGCTGCTGCCGCAGTTTCGCGGTGACATCCTGCAGGTGCCGCCGATGTATTCGGCGCTCAAGCGGGACGGCCAGCCGCTATACAAGCTGGCGCGTGCCGGTGAAGTGGTGGAGCGCGAGCCGCGTTCTGTTAATATTGCGCGCTTGGAGTTGCTCGCGCTCGAAGGCGACAAGGCGCGACTGGCTGTGACCTGCAGCAAGGGCACCTATATCCGGACCTTGGTGGAAGACATCGGCCAATTGCTCGGCTGCGGCGCGCATGTCGCCGAGCTGCGGCGCACCCAGGCCGGTCCGTTCGACCTTTCGCAGACGGTGACGCTCGAAACACTGGAGCGGGCGCATGCTGACGGCGGCTCCGAGGCCCTGGATGGATTCCTGCAACCGGTGGACAGCGGGCTGGAGCATTGGCCGTTGTTGCAGTTGTCGGAACACAGCGCTTACTACTGGCTGCACGGACAGCCGGTGCGGGCACCGGAGGCGCCGCAGTACGGCATGGTTCGCGTACAGGATAATAATGGTCGCTTCATCGGCATCGGTGAAGTGAGCGAGGACGGGCGCATCGCGCCACGTCGGTTGATTCGGTCGGAATGACCGTTACGCGGCGCGTTCGCGCGTTGCGTCAGAGGGTGGCTGTCAGCAGGCACGGTCATTTCTCTTTATTAAACACGGGATGATTCCCGGCCTGTTCACTCAAGGAGCCCTATCATGGCACTGAGCGTTGAAGAAAAAGCCCAGATCGTTAACGAGTACAAGCAAGCTGAAGGCGATACCGGTTCTCCGGAAGTGCAGGTAGCCCTGCTGACCGCCAACATCAACAAGCTGCAGGACCACTTCAAGGCCAACGGCAAAGACCACCACTCGCGTCGTGGTCTGATCCGTATGGTTAACCAGCGCCGCAAGCTGCTGGATTACCTGAAGGGTAAGGACACCACTCGTTACAGCACCCTGATCGGTCGTCTGGGTCTGCGTCGCTAAGACGCGCCCGCGCTGGAAGCCGGAAGCTGGAAGCCTGAAGTTGAAAGTGGGGTATCCCTCGATCAGCTTCGGTCTTCCAGCTTTTGGCTTTCTTGCAGGTCGTTTCGGGCCGACTCCCGAACGTTCTGCCAATTTCCCCAAGGCAACAAAGAGAAGGAAAAACCGTGAATCCGGTAATCAAGAAGTTTCAATTCGGTCAGTCGACCGTAACCCTGGAAACGGGTCGTATCGCCCGCCAGGCCTCCGGCGCAGTGCTGGTCACCGTCGATGACGACGTCACCGTGCTGGTAAGCGTGGTCGGTGCCAAGACCGCCGATCCGAGCAAGGGGTTCTTCCCGCTCTCCGTGCATTACCAGGAGAAGACCTATGCAGCCGGCAAGATCCCTGGCGGCTTCTTCAAGCGGGAGGCGCGTCCTTCCGAGAAGGAAACCCTGACCTCTCGTCTAATCGATCGTCCGATTCGTCCGCTGTTCCCGGAAGGTTTCCAGAACGAAGTGCAGGTCATCTGTACCGTCGTTTCCACCAGCAAGAAGACTGACCCGGACATCGCCGCGATGATCGGTACTTCGGCCGCTCTGGCTGTTTCCGGCATTCCGTTCGACGGCCCGATCGGTGCTGCACGCGTGGCTTTCCACCCGGAAACCGGCTACCTGCTGAACCCGAACTACGAGCAGCTCAAGGCCTCCAGCCTGGACATGGTCGTAGCCGGCACCAAAGACGCTGTACTGATGGTCGAATCGGAAGCCAAAGAGCTGACCGAAGACCAGATGCTGGGCGCCGTGCTGTTCGCCCATGACGAGTTCCAGGCCGTGATCAAGGCGGTCGAAGAACTCGCCGCCGAAGCCGGCAAGCCGCGCTGGGACTGGACTGCTCCGCAGGCCAACACCGCGCTGTTGGACGCCATCCGTGCCGAGTTCGGTGAAGCCATCTCCCAGGCCTACACCATCACCATCAAGCAGGATCGCTATGCGCGCCTGGGCGAGCTGAAGGACCAGGTCGTTGCCAAGTTCTCTGGTGAAGAAGGCCAGCCGTCTGCCGGCGAAGTGAAGGATGCCTTCGGTGAGATCGAGTACCGCACCGTTCGCGAGAACATCGTCAACGGCAAGCCACGCATCGATGGTCGCGACACCCGCACCGTCCGCGGGCTGAACATCGAGGTCGGCGTACTCGACAAGACCCACGGTTCGGCGCTGTTCACCCGTGGTGAGACCCAGGCTCTGGTAGTTGCCACTCTCGGCACCGCCCGTGACGCACAGCTGCTCGATACCCTGGAAGGCGAGAAGAAAGACCCCTTCATGCTTCACTACAACTTCCCGCCGTACTCGGTGGGCGAGTGTGGTCGCATGGGCGCTACCGGTCGCCGTGAAATCGGTCATGGGCGCCTGGCCCGTCGTGGCGTCGCCGCCATGCTGCCGAGCGCCGACGAATTCCCCTACACCATCCGTGTAGTGTCGGAAATCACCGAATCCAATGGTTCGTCCTCTATGGCTTCCGTCTGCGGTGCTTCCCTTGCTCTGATGGACGCTGGTGTGCCGATGAAGGCTCCGGTGGCCGGTATCGCCATGGGTCTGGTCAAGGAAGGCGAGAAGTTTGCCGTTCTGACCGACATCCTCGGTGACGAAGATCACCTGGGCGACATGGACTTCAAGGTAGCCGGTACCGCCAAGGGCGTGACCGCGCTGCAGATGGACATCAAAATCCAGGGCATCACCGAAGAGATCATGGAGCAGGCGCTGGAGCAGGCTCTGGAAGCTCGCCTGAACATCCTCGGCCAGATGAACCAGGTCATCGCCCAGTCACGCAGCGAGCTGTCGGCCAATGCCCCGACCATGCTGGCGATGAAGATCGACCAGGACAAGATCCGTGACGTGATCGGCAAGGGTGGCGCCACCATTCGCGCTATCTGCGAAGAGACCAAGGCCTCGATCGACATCGAAGACGATGGCTCGATCAAGATATTCGGCGAAACCAAGGAAGCGGCAGAGGCGGCCAAGCAGCGCGTACTGGGCATCACCGCTGAAGCCGAAATCGGCAAGATCTACGTCGGCAAGATCGAGCGCATCGTCGACTTCGGCGCGTTCGTAAACATCCTCCCGGGCAAGGATGGCCTGGTGCACATCTCGCAAATCAGCGATCAGCGTATCGAGAAAGTCACCGATGTGCTTAAAGAAGGTCAGGAAGTGAAGGTGCTGGTGCTGGACGTGGACAACCGCGGCCGTATCAAGCTCTCCATCAAGGACGTTGCCGCCGCTGAAGCCTCTGGCGTTTGACAGCTGGCAGTTGAACAGAAGGGCCTTCGGGCCCTTTTTGTTTGATCGTGGTATTTATTCAATGCCTGTGCGAGATTGCAAGATGCACGCAGCGGCCGGGGGAAACTTGCAATGTGCAAGTAACTCGTGAATTGCTGCCATGCATAACTTATTGATTATTAAGGATAAAAAAATAACAGCAAGTTGGCACAACGCTTGCGCTGTTATTCGTGCATCTGAGGCCGGAGTCATGCCCCAGAAACCACGAGAACAGGAGTGACATCTATGAAGACTACTCAGACACTTACTGCCGCTGCCATCGCCGCTGCTCTTAGCCTGCCGTTCGCCGGTGCCGCTCTGGCCGATACCACGCCTGCCATCGACAAGACCGATACCGTCATGCTGGCCGCCAACACTATGGACGATGCCGGTGATGCTGCTTCCGATACCTGGATCACCACCAAGGTGAAATCCACCCTGCTGGCCGAAGACGCGACTCCCGGCATGGACATCGAAGTGGAAACCAAGGATGGCGTCGTCTCGCTGTCCGGGACCGTAGCTACCGAAGCCGAGAAAGAAGCTGCCGTGGCCAAGGCCAAGGGCATCAAAGGCGTTCGTGAAGTCTCTGCCGACGGCCTGAAAACCGCCGAGTAACAGAGTTCTCCTCGCCAGTCGCTGGCGGGGCGCAAATCAGAAAACCCCACTCTATAGTGGGGTTTTTTGTGTCCTAGTTTCCTCGCTCACTGGTGATTTGCCGGAGACGATTGCCTTCGAATCGCAGGAAATGGAGCATGCCGTTGTTCGGCCCGTAGACCCATTCCTCGACAGGCACCTCCTGTTGGTAGCCATGATCATCAACGATCTCCTTGTAACCGACCAAGGCGGCGCTGGATGGCTCGCCGCATTTGCTGCGAACCTCGGCCGCGGTGGCTTCCAGGCTCACCAGGCGGCTGTTGCAGCGATAGGTAGAAGAGGCCTGCGCTTGCAGGGTGACAAGCAACAGGCAAAGCAGAAGTGTGGCGGGAACGCGACGGTCCATCGGTATGGCTCCAGGGATCAGTTGGCTCTGCGGGTTTCGATGCGAACCAGGCGGTTGCCTTCGAAGGTCAGGATGCTGAGCATGCCATTACGCGGACCGTAAACCCATTCCTCCAGCGCGAACTCCTGGCGGTCGTTACGGCTGAGCGTGTAGCCGACAAGATCGCGGTGCTGCGGCACGCCGCACTTGCTTTCCACTTCGAAGGCGCGGTCACCCGTGGTGACGAGCTGGCTCCCGCAACGCAGGGTATCGGCGTGAGCCCCGGAAAACGCGACCAGCAGTACACAAGCAACAACGTATTTACGCGAGATCATCATTCACTCCCCAGGTGCATCGCCGTCGCGACCTTACCGTCGCTTCCCTGTTCGGTTGTGCCGGTGTCCAGCAGGTACACCCGCTCCGAGTCCAGGCCCACGTCTACCAGATAGTCCTTTATCGCGGCCGCACGTTCGCGGCTGAGGCGGCGCAGCAACGCTGCACTGCCCCTCCAGGAATCGAGCACGGCCTTGCGCATCTGTGCGGCGCGCTCTTCGTCGTCGAGTTCGCGCCACTCGGCTGGCGGCTGCTGCTTGAGGCGACTGCGGTAGATGCCTTCCAGCAACGCGGCCTCGTCGTCCGCTTCGACCTGGATCTGACTGGCGTCCGCGGGCACCTTGTCGCCACGACGCTGCAGGATTCGATACTGGGTTTCGCGGAACTCCTGCTGTAGGCGTTGCTCGGCCAGCAGCGCGCCATCGACGGCAGCGGCGCTCATGCCTTCCACCTCCAGGCGTAGAGCCGGACGTTGCTTCAGGGCCGAGGCCAGCGTGTCCAGACGTTTGCGCGCTTCGCTATCCAGCTCGCTGCTGGCCGGTTCGAAGCCGACATGGCTGAGGTCGGCGTCGCTTCCGCCGGCCAGTCCGGCTATGAACTTGAATGGCGCCTGGGCTGCGCGAACCACCAGATTGCGCAGCGTCTGCCAGACGATCGGCATGACGCTGAACTGCGGGTCGTTCAGGTTGCCCTGCACCGGCAATTCGATGGAGATGGTGCCCTTGCTGTCCTTGAGCAGGGCGACCGCCAGCCGAACAGGCAGATCCACGGCATCAGGACTGTCGACCTTCTCGCCAAGCTGCAGCTGCTCCAGAACGACCTTGTTTTCTGCGTTTAGACGACCCTGCTCAATCCGGTAATGCAGATCCAGATTGAGGCGGCCCTTGCGGATCCGGTAGCCGGCGAATTTGCCGGAATAAGGCGTCAGCGTGGTCAATTCGACCTGGCGGAAGCTCGTGGCGATGTCGAGGCTCTGCAGTGGATCGAAAGGCGTCAGGCTGCCCTTGATGCTGACCGGCGCATACTGATCCACCTTGCCGGCGACATCTACCGAGGCGGCTTTCTGCTCGCGGTTGTCCAGGGTGCCGATATCTCCGTTGAGCGACTGGATGGCGGTGACGAAGGGCGGTCGCAGGCTGAAGTCGGCAAAGTTCGCCGAGCCGTCGGCAATGGCAATGCCGCCGATACGGATAGCCAGCGGCTCGGAGGAGTCTTGTGCCTGTGCGTTGTCATCCCCAGCCTCACTGCGCTCGACCAGCAGGTCGTTGATGTTGGTGCTCAGGTCCGGGTTGATGATGAAGCGCGCATAAGGCTGGCTGAGGTCGACGCGCTCGATTGCCAGGCTGCTTGGGTGCTGGTAATCAAGGCCGCTGAGTTGCAGGCGCTGCCATTTGACGAAATCGCGATTGTTGATCGTGTCCAGCGTATGCAGCTGAGTGGCGTCTACGCTGCCGCGAACGCTGAAGGCCAGTGGCTCGGTGGACTTCAGCTCGACCTCGAGTTCGCTGGCCAGCAGGCCGCTGCGCACTTCCAGATGGACCAGTGGGCTGAGATAGGCCTGAGCGATGCGCAGGTCGATATCTCGCGTCGTCACCGCCAGCTTGCCGCTCACGGGGCTCATCTGAAGTTGCCCGTTGGCCTGGATGGCGCCTTGCTTACCGACTCCGGTTTCCAGTTCCAGGGAGAAGGGGCTGGTGCCGAGGCTGTCGAACTCGCGGATGTTCAGATCTAGCGGGCCCAGCTCCAGCGCGACTTCATCGTCCGGGACGCGATCAACGAGATGGACCCGGTAGTCGCGCAACTGAGCGTCGCGTAACAACACCTGCCAGGGTGCGTTGGCTCCCTTTGTTGTGTCGTCCGTGGCCGGCGCGTCGGCATCTGTCTTGTCGCTGGTCGAGGCGAACAGTTTCTGCCAGTCGAGTTCTCCGTCCGCTTCCCGGGCCGCCCAGGTTTCCAGATTGCGGCTGCGCAGTTTGCCAATGCTGATCTGCTGCCTGGCCAGGTCCAGCGATGTTTCGCTCAGCTCGAGTCGCTCCATGCGGATCAGCTTGTGCCCATCGGGGCTGTCGAGGGCCAGTGGGCCGAGTGCGGCCTTGGCATTCTCCAGTCGCAGCGCGAGGTCGTCGCTGAGGTCCAGGCGATAGTTCGTGCTGAACTCGAGACTGCCATCCTTGAGTGTCAGCGGCACGGCATCGCGTACATAGGGCCACAGGTCCTTGAGCTGGAGATCGCTGATCTGCAACTGACCGCTGGATGTCAGGGGTTGCAGGCTGATATCGCCCTGCCAGTCGACGCGCCCACCGCTCGGCCCGCTGGCGGTTAGACGGGCATCGGCGCTGCCGTCGCTGCGGGTGGCGAGATTGTGCAGTTCGAAATCCAGTGAATCGTAGACCAGGGCAATGGGTTCGCTCGGACGCTGGTCCATGAAGGCGAGGCGGCCGCCTGCCAGTTGCAGACGATCCACGCGTAGCGGAAAGGTGTCAGCGTCCTCGCTGGCCGTCGGCTCTGATTCAGGCACCTCGAACAGCTGGCTGAGATTGAGCGTGCCATCTTCGGCGAAGCGCACCTCGACGTCCGGCTCGATCAGCTCGACATTGGCCAGGTGCAGCGTGCGTTGCCAGAGGCTGTCCCACTGCAGGTCGAGAAAGAGCCGCTCGAAGGCCAGCTGACGATCGTCCTGCTCGCCGATGCGCAGGCCGAACAGCGAGAGCTCGAGGCTGAAGGGGTTGAATTCGATACGTTGCAGGCTGGCCGGCACGGTTGCGTAGGCCGCAAGCTGCTGATTGGCGATGCGCTGGGCGATACCCGGCAGGATCAGAAAGCCAAGCAGGCTGTAGCAGATCAGCACGAGCGCCACCCCCGGTGAACGCACGCTTCATTCCATTGGGCATGACCGGAAGTATTCCTGGCGGATGGTTGCCTTGGAGTATGGCACGCGTACGCGGTTCCCCGAATCGAGCGATACGGGCAATGCGCTCAAAGCCGCAGAATCAGGGTCTTCAGTGGGGGCAGCCCATCGCGCGAGGGGAAGTCGGCAGCCGGTGCCAGCGCCTGCCATTCGCGTACCGGCCTGCCGGCCTTCTCGGCGCAGCGCAGCACCAGGGGCCGCCACTCATCCATCGATACCTTCGCCAGGTTGTTGCAGCAGATCAGCACCCCATCTTCAGCGGTTGCCAGCAATGCCGGTTTGAGCAGGCTCTGATAGTCGCGCAGCAGGTCCACCGTGCCGAAGGCGCTGCGTGCCCAGGCGGGCGGATCGAGCAGTACCAGATCGAACTGACGTTGTACCAGGCGCGGGTAGTCCGGCAAGGCTCGTCCGCGACGGGCGCTGACCGGCAGACCGGCCAGTTGGCGGATCGCCGGGAAGTAGTCGGAATGTACGAACTGCATTGGCGGCAGGGAAGGGTTCAGCTCGCCGTTTTCCCGGCCCACTGCCAGGTTGCGCTCGGCGAAATCGACATTCCAGACTTCCGACGCTCCGCCTGCGGCGGCGCACAGGCCGACGCCGCAGGTGTAGGAAAACAGATTGAGTACCGACTTGCCGGCGCTGTGTTGCTTGACCCAGCCGCGGGCGTTGCGCAGGTCGAGGAACAGCAGTGGGTCCTGCCCGCTGTGGCGACCTCGCACGCGATAGCGCAGGCCCCACTCATGGGCGACCTGATCTTCCAGCGCCACGTCCTCAGGTTGATGCGCCTGGTTGCTGCGGTCGATCCGTGAATTGCTCTGCGAGCGATCGTTGTAGATGAGCTGGAGCGGTTGCCCGAGAAAGTCGGTGGCTTCGTCATGGATGCTCTGCAGCGCTTGCGCGTCGAGCGCTTGATGGAAGCTTTGCACCATCAGCTGCGGGCCGTAGCGATCGACCGTCAAGCCGGCAGCGCCTTCCTGGCTGCCATGGAACAGCCGGTAGCAATCGGTGCCTTGCTGCTGCAATTCGTCGAGCAGTGGGCGGCGGCTATCGAAGGCGGCGCGCAGCGCCTGGACGAGGGATGACATGCGCGGCGACTCGAAATAGAAGGGCGCGCAGTCTATCAAGAATCGCTGCGCTGGTTGCCTGACGCTAGCGTGGCGGCAGGCCCATGCGTCGACGCGCGCGGTGTACCGAGCCGCTGCGTACGGCCCAGCGCACTACCGGCGCGGTGCTGCGAACCCCGGCGCGGATCAGCTGGCGTCGGCTTTCGCTCAGTGTCAGTCCAAGCATTTCCTGAGCCCATTCGGGTAAGAGCTCGACACCAGCGTGCAGCATCAGCGTTCCGAAGGGCCTGAGCAGGGGGCTGGGCGCCGGCGCGGTACGCAGTATCTGCAGGATTTCTAGCGCACGCTCGTCGCTCCGGAGCTGGGGGCTGGTGCGCTCGAGATAAGCCTCGATCTGCGCGCGCGAACGCGGCACGTCACCGGCGCCGAGGCGCTCGGCGATCAGCGCCACTTCGGCGTAATAGCGATCCTGCTCGGCAGCGGGTAGATCCGGATTGAGGTAGCGCAAGTGTGATTTGAGAAAGCTGCTGACCTCGGCGACGTGCACCCAGGTCAGCAGGTCGGGATCCGACGCGGCGTAGGGACGACCATCCGGCGCCGTACCGGATACGCCTGCATGAATCCGCTTGACCCGCTCGATCAGTCGGTCGGCATCGGCGTGGCTACCGAACGTAGTGGCGGAGATGAACTGCCCGGTGCGCCGCAGGCGGCCGAGCAGGTCCTCGCGAAAATTAGAGTGATCCCACACACCGGACAGCGCCAGCGGGTGCAGCGCCTGCAATAGGAGTGCGGAGATTCCGCCGACCATCATCGAGGTGAAGTCGCCATGCACCCGCCAGCACACTGACTCAGGCCCGAACAGGCCGGGGTCGCCCGGAGGGTTTTCGTAGTCGACACCGCCGATTGCCAGGCCGGTGAGGCTCAGCACGCGGGTTTCGATCTGGCGGCGGATGAATTCCATGGCAATGGCGCTGCTGGCTTGCGAAGCGACCGATAGTACCTGAGGAGACGATCATTGCTTTCGGTTGCAGGCAGGTTCGGACGAGGGGGCATGGCAAGGCGGAGTGACCGGACAGCGTTGCACTGTCCGGTCAGGTGGCGCAATCAGCCGCGGTGGCGACCGCGGAAGAAGTCGATCAGGCCCTGGGTGGAGGCATCCTCTGCGGGCGCAGCATCGAAGCGGGTCATCTGGTTGTAGACGGCCTTGCCCAGATCCTTGCCGAGCTCCACGCCCCACTGGTCGAAGGAGTTGATCCCCCAGATCACGCCCTGGACGAAGACCTTGTGCTCGTACAGCGCGATCAGTGCGCCGAGGCGGCCGGGGCTGATGGTTTCCATCACCACGGTGTTGCTCGGGCGGTTGCCGGGGATCACTTTGTGCGGGGCGAGACGCTGCACCTCGGCTTCGCTGAGGCCCTTGGCGCGCAGTTCAGCCTCGGCTTCTTCGCGCGTCTTGCCGCGCATCAAGGCCTGGCTCTGCGACAGGCAGTTGGCGTAGAGCCACTCGTGGTGATCGGCGACAGGGTTGTGGCTGACCACGGGCACGATGAAGTCGGCCGGGATCAGCGGTGTGCCCTGGTGCAGCAGCTGGTGGTAGGCGTGTTGGCCGTTACAGCCGACACCGCCCCAGATCACCGGGCCGGTGGTGCAGGACACCGGTGTGCCGTCCTGGCGCACGCTCTTGCCGTTGGACTCCATGTCCATCTGCTGCAGGTGTTTGACGAAGTTGCGCAGGTAGTGGTCGTAGGGCAGGAACGCGTAGCTCTGTGCACCCCAGAAGTTGTGGTACCAGACGCCGAGCATCGCCAGCAGCACCGGCATGTTGCTTTCGAACGGCTCGCTGAGGAAATGCTGGTCCATGCTGTAGGCGCCGGACAGCAGATCCTTGAAGTTGGACATGCCGATCGCCAGGGCGATGGGCAAGCCGATCGCCGACCACAGCGAATATCGACCGCCGACCCAGTCCCACATCGGAAAGATGTTCTTTTCGCGGATACCGAATTCGACCGCCGCCTGCTTGTTGCTGGTGACGGCGATGAAGTGGCGGTAGAGCTTCTCTTCGGTGCCGCCCTTGCCCAGATACCAGGTGCGTGCGGCCTGGGCGTTCTTCAGCGTCTCGAGAGTGCCGAACGTCTTGCTGGAGATGATGAACAGCGTGGTTTCGACATTCAGCTTGGCGGTCACTTCGCGGAATTCGCTGCCGTCGATGTTCGCCAGGTAGTGCGTGCGTACGCCGTGCTGGGTGAACGGCAACAGCGCCTCGGATACCAGCTGCGGGCCGAGGAACGAGCCGCCGATGCCAATGTTCACCACGTCGGTGATGGTCTTGTCGCTGAAGCCGCGCCATAGGTTGTTGTGGATGCGGGTGACGATGTCGGTCATCTGCGCCAGCGCGGTGTGCACGTCACGCATGATGTTCTTGCCGTCGACCATCACCGATTCGCCCATCGGGCGGCGCAGGGCGGTGTGCAGCACGGGACGGTTTTCCGAGGCGTTGATGCGCTCGCCGTCGAACATGGCGCGAGCCGCCTGCTCGACGCCGGCCTCGCGGGCCAGATTCACCAGCAGGGTGCGGGTTTCGGGCGTGATGAGGTTCTTCGAGTAGTCGAGAAACAGGCCGCTGCAGGAAACCGACAGATCATCGAAGCGCGTCGGGTCGGCCTTGAATGCTTCGCGCATGCTGAAGTTCTGCATGGCCAGGCGGTGTTCTTCCAGGGCCTTCCAGGACGGCAGGCCGGTGACATCGAGCGGATGCTGGTAGTAGCTCATGGTGATGCGGCTTCCTTTGCTTTGACAGGCCGCTGAACCCCTGCAGTTGCACGCGCAGGCGCGCGTTGGTCGCGACGGGATTCAGTAATGTGTATGACCGTGCGGGCGCGCCGGCACTCCTCCTGAATGCTGCGGATGCTGGCCGAACCCGGCTTTCACCGAGCCGGTGAAGGCACATCCTATGCCATCAGAGTCAGCTCAGACAGGGGAAACCCCCACTCCGTTCCGGGCCATTGCCTTCTATTCTGCTCGAGCCCGTGCTTTCACTCTCGCACCTATCGACCTATCGACCATTCAGCCATGTTCAAACGAAGAAGCCCGAAGTGCAGAACACTTCGGGCTTCTATTCGACGACACCTGAACGGTGGCTCAGGCGACCTGTACCGGGATTGCGTTGCTGGTATGGCTCAGCTCGCCGTCGGCACCCATGTAAAGCACATGCGGTTTGAAATTGGCCAGCTCGGCCTCGCTGTAGTGGGCGTAGGCGCAGATGATCAGGCGGTGACCGACACCGGCCTTGTGAGCAGCGGCACCGTTGACCGAGATGATCTTCGAACCTTCCTCGCCGCGGATGGCGTAGGTGGTGAAGCGCTCGCCATTGTCGACGTTGTAGATCTGGATTTGTTCGTATTCACGGATGCCGGCCAGGTCCAGCCACTCGCCGTCGATGGCGCAGGAACCTTCATAATCGAGCACCGAGTGAGTTACCTGGGCGCGGTGCAGTTTGGCCTTGAGCATGATGGCGTGCATGGCGGGGTCCTCCGGGTGCGCAAGCGGCGCAGAGTGTGCCTTAAGCCTCGAACGTGATCAAGGCTGCGGGCAAATGGCTGGGATCAGGCCGATGTGTGGATGTCCACCAGCAGGTTGTCGATCAGCCGCGTCTTGCCCAGGTAGGCGGCGGCGAGGATGACCAGCTCGGTGGAGCGCTCGCTGACTGGCTGCAGGTCGATTGCGTTGCGAATCTCCAGATAGTCCGGACGCAGGCCAGCAGCCTGCAAAGCGCTCAGGCCTTCGGCGATCAGCGCCGGGTAGTCGCGCCGACCGCCCCGGATCGCTACGTCCAGCTGGCTCAGGGTGCGGTACAGCGATGGAGCCGTGGCGCGTTCGTCTTTACTCAGATAGCCGTTGCGTGAAGACAGCGCCAGGCCGTCGGCGGCGCGAACGACCGGCTCCGAGAGGATCTGCACCGGCATGTTCAGATCGCGGACCATGGTGCGGATCACCGCCAGCTGCTGGAAGTCTTTCTGACCGAATACGGCGAGGTCCGGCAGCACCATGTTGAACAGTTTGCTGACCACGGTGGAGACACCGTCGAAATGCCCTGGGCGGCTGCCACCGCAGAGACCTTCGGAAACGCCGGGCACGCGAACGATGGTCTGCTGGGCCTGGCCGTGCGGATACATCTCTTCGACGCTCGGCGCAAAGAGCAGGTGGCAGCCGGCTTCGAACAGCTTGTCCTGATCCGCAGCGAGGGTGCGCGGGTAGTTGTCCAGGTCTTCGTTGGGGCCGAACTGCAGTGGATTGACGAAGATGCTGGCGACCACGAAGTCGGCGCGCTGCCCGGCCTTCTTCACCAGCGCCATGTGACCGGCGTGCAGGTTGCCCATGGTCGGTACGAAGCCGATGCGCTTGCCTTCCCCACGGGCGCGGGACACTGCGGCACGCAGGTCGGCGATGGTCTTGACGATGTTCATGCGGAGAAACCGTGTTCGACGGCGGGGAATTCGGTGGCCTTGACGGCCTTCACGTAGCCGGCGATGGCGGATGGGATGTCACCGTGCTCACGCATGAAGTTCTTGACGAACTTCGGTACGCGGCCACCGAGCGAGAGCCCGAGCATATCGTGCAACACCAGCACCTGGCCGTCGGTGTCGCTGCCGGCGCCGATGCCGATCACCGGAATCTGCACCGCCCGGGTGATGCGCGCAGCCAGTTCGCTGGGTACGCACTCGAGCAGCAGCATGGCTGCACCGGCGGCTTCCAGCGCCTTGGCGTCCTCCAGCATCTGAAGTGCCTGGGCTTCCTCGCGGCCTTGTACCTTGTAACCGCCGAAGATGTTGACCGCCTGTGGCGTCAGGCCCATGTGTGCGCAGACTGGAATGCCACGCTCGGCCAGCAGGCGGATCGACTCGGCCAGCCAGGCGGTGCCCTCCAGCTTGATCATGTGTGCGCCAGCCTGCATCAGCACGGCCGAATTGTTCAGGGTCTGCTCGGTGGTGGCGTTGGCCATGAACGGCAGGTCGGCGACGATCATCGCGCCACGATTACCGCGTTTGACGCTGGCGGTGTGATAGGCCATGTCGGCAACGGTGACCGGCAGGGTGCTGTCGTGACCTTGCAGGACCATGCCGAGTGAATCGCCGATCAGAAGCATCTCGACGCCCGCATCGCAGGCGGTCTTGGCGAAGGTGGCGTCATAGCAGGTGAGCATGACGATCTTTTCGCCCTTCTGCTTGAGCCCTTGCAGCGTGGTCAGGGTTACGTCTGGCATGAATGTCGTCCTCTTCGAGCCTCGGAGGTCAGGGTTGCCGCGCGGCGCACCGGTTGGGTGCATGGGGCCGCGGATGGCAGAGGGCGCTTATAGTCCCGGCGGCGACAGAGTAAGTCAATCGCGAGTGTTACCCGCGCGTTACGTTCGTTACCGCGGCGGTGACACCGTCATCGCCAAGCCTCTCGAGACCGCTGAATGGGCAGGCGGTGAGCAGGTCGACGAGTCGGCGACCATCGGCCAGCAGCAACTCCGCCGGAGCGACTTCAGCGAGCGGGTAGAGCACGAACGCGCGGGCTTGCAGGTGATAATGCGGAACCTGCAGACGGGGTTCGGCGATCAGGCGATCGCCGAACAGCAGGATGTCCAGATCCAGCGTACGCGGACCCCAGCGCTCCGCCTTGCGCTCACGGCCCTGGGCCTGCTCGATGCGTTGCAGGGCGTCGAGCAGATCGAGCGGCGCGAGACTGGTGTCCAGTGCGGCCACGGCGTTGACGTAACGTGGTTGGTCGGCTGGTCCGAGTGGGTCGCTGGCATAGAGTGACGATACTGCTGCGAGACTGCTCTGTGGCAAGTCAGCCAGCGCTTGCAGGGCGCCGCGCAGTTGCTGTTGCGGATCGGCCAGGTTGCTGCCCAGGCCGATGTAGACGCGTTCCATTTTACTCGGCCGGGTTGGCGGCGTTGTCGCCCGGACCACGGCGGCGGCGCCCCCCACGACGACGCTTCTTCGCTCCGCCGGCTTCTTCCTTGTTGCTGAGGCCGCGAATCATGTTGCGACGTTCGCTGTCGCTGGCTTCCTGATATTCGGTCCACCAGTCGCCGAGGCCGTTGGTTTTCTCTCCGGCGCTTTCGCGTAGCAGAAGGAAATCGTAGCCAGCGCGGAAGCGCGGATTTTCCAGCAACTGATCGGCGCGGCGCCCCTGGCGGCGCGGCAGGCGCTCCTGCATGTCCCAGATCTCGCGCATGGGGATGGTGAAGCGTTTCGGAATCGCGGTGCGCTGGCACTGCTCCCAGATGATGTCGTGCGCCGCTTCCTGCATCGCCGGGATCGGCGGCATGCCACGGTCCTGCAGTTCCAGTACGCGGGCGGGCAGGGCGGGCCAGAGCAACGCGGCAAAGAGGAATGCCGGCGTCACTGGTTTTCCCTGCTGAATGCGCAGGTCGGTGTTGGCCAGGGCGTTGCGGATCAGCGTTCCGGCATACTCGGGGTTGCGCTCGAGTGCTGCGGCGCTCGCCGGGAACAGCGGGGCGAAGAGATCGTACTCGAGCAGCAGCTCGAAGGTGCGCTCGGCCTTGCCGCCGAGGAATAGCTTGAGCACTTCGTCGAACAGGCGTGCCGAGGGAATGCCGTCGAGCAGGTCGGCGAGGTCGACGATGGGTTCGGCGCTGTGCCGTTCGATCTCGAAGTCGAGCTTGGCGGCGAAACGCACGGCACGCAGCATGCGCACCGGGTCTTCCTGGTAGCGCTGCTCGGGGTCGCCGATCAGACGGATCAGGCGATTGCGGATGTCGTGTACGCCACGGGTGTGGTCGAGGATGCGCTCGGTAGTCGGATCGTAATACAGCGCATTGATGGTGAAGTCGCGGCGCTGGGCGTCGTCTTCGAGGGTGCCATAGATGTTGTCACGCAGTATGCGGCCGCTCTCGTTGCGCGAAGCGAGATGGCTGGCATCGTCGTCATCCTCTTCCGGATGGTTGGCGCGGAAGGTGGCGACCTCGATGATCTCGCGACCGAAATGAACATGCACCAGCTTGAAACGGCGTCCGATCACGCGGGCGTTGCGGAATTCGGCGCGGACCTGTTCGGGGGTCGCGCTGGTCGCGACGTCGTAATCCTTGGGATTCAGCTGCAGCAGCAGGTCGCGCACGCAGCCGCCGACCACATATGCCTCGTAACCCGCCTGCTGCAGTCGTTCGACCACGCTCACCGCGTAACGACTGATCTCGTTGCGATGCAGGGAATGCTGCCGGCTGGACAGAATTTCAGGTGTGCGGCGGGGATGCGGGATGCGGCGCAGAGGAAGACGAAAAGACTGGAACAGCTTTTTCAGCATGGGGGGCAACTGTGTGGCGGAAGACGGGCCGGTGTCGCGAATGGCCGCGAAACCTGCGCGGATTCTAGCACCGAGAGTGCTGGATGTTGAACGATGCGCAGGGAGGTGTCAAAAAGCATCGTGCGCCGCGTCACGCAGGCAGTGCTTGGCGCAGGGCGGAGACCGCGCGATTGTCGAGCAGTAAGACTGCTGTGAAGGAAAATGGGTAAGCCCCCGGATAGCACAAAGGGGAGCCGAAGCTCCCCTTTGAATACTGTTGCGTGCTTTATTGTTATTAGTCGCTCAGGCGTTGCTGTTTTTGTTGTTCGCCTGTTCCATCGGGCCGCAGCCGTCAGGAGCACTCCACACTGGGAGCTAATAGCAAACGGATTTCTTTGGTCGCTGACTTTGCCTTGATCTTCGATCCAACCAGTGCGGGCCCTGCTGATGCAGTTTTTTGTTGTTCTCGGCCTGGTCGTGGGGCGAACCCCGTGGCAAGTCCTCTCCAAAAGAATCAGTTAGCTGCGCCTCCGCCTTCTTGTCGTTATTTTGCTGGAGCCGTTACGTCTTGTTCTTATTGTGGGATCTGCTTGTTATTGTTGTTGTGCCTGTAAGTAAGCAGTTGCCGTGCCAGATTTTGAAACTCCTTATTTATCAACGGCTTGGTAATTACCTGGACTGAGACGGGCAATAAAAAACCGGGGCAGCGTTACCGTTGCTCCCGGTTTTTGTTACGAGTCATGGCGGGCGGTAACAGATTACCCGGCCGCGCTACTCGACTTGCGCCGCGGAATGCCCAGGCGCTGGCGGCGTTCCCACAGACATTTGCGGCTGATGCCCAGCTTGCGAGCCAGCTCGGTCTCGGTCATGTGATCCTGATGCTCGAGTACGAAGTGCTGGAAGTAGTCCTCCAGCGACAGATCCTCGGTCGGCTCGTTGCCCGTGGCAATGCCGCGAATGGTGCCAAGGGGCTCGTCGAAATCGTCGTCCAGTTCGTCCAGCTCGATATCAATGCCCAGCAGCTCGGCATCGATCTCCGGGCTTTCGCTGAGAATGGCTGCGCGCTCGATCGCGTTTTCCAGCTCGCGAACATTGCCCGGCCACGAGTAGTGACGGATAGCCTGCTCGGCATCGCGGGAAAAATGCAGGTCGTCGCTGCTCATGCGCTCGCCCTGGCGTGCCAGGAACGCTTTGGCGATCTCCAGCACGTCACCACCCCGCTCGCGCAGTGGCGGCAGCTTGAGCGCGATGACGTGCAGGCGGTAATAGAGGTCTTCACGGAACTGGCCGGTCTTGGCCAGGGTTTTCAGATCGCGGTGCGTGGCAGCGATCAGGCGTACGTCGACCTTCTGTGACTGCACCGAACCAACCCGGCGGATCTCGCCTTCCTGCAGGACCCGGAGCAGACGTGCCTGTGCCTCAAGCGGCAGTTCGCCGATCTCGTCGAGGAACAGCGTGCCACCGTCAGCGGCTTCGACCAGCCCGGCGCGGCCAGCGCTGGCGCCGGTGAAGGCGCCTTTCTCGTGTCCGAACAGTTCGGATTCGATCAGCGTTTCCGGGATGGCCGCGCAGTTGACGGAAATCATCGGGGCCTTGGCGCGGCGCGAGAGGTTATGCAGCGCGCGGGCGACCAGTTCCTTGCCGGTGCCCGATTCGCCCTGGATCAGCACGTTGGAGTCGGTCGGGGCGACCTTGCGGATCTTGCCGAACAGGTCCTGCATGGGCGCGCAGTGGCCGATGATGCCGATGTCTTCTCGGTCGGTTGTCGCTGAGGCGGCGCTTGCGCCACGGGAGGGCTGCGCCTGTACCGCGGGGTTGTGCTGATGGTCGGTGAGGATGCGTGCCACGGTCTGCAGCATCTCGTCATGGTCGAACGGTTTGGCAATGTAGTCGACCGCGCCCATCTTCATCGAGTCCACGGCCGAGCGCAGGCTGGCGTAGCTGGTCATAATCAACACCGGGGTACCTTCGGCGAGCTTGATCAGCTCGGTGCCGGGGGCGCCGGGAAGTCTCAGGTCGCTGACGATGAGGTCGAAACCCGGGATGCTGTAGCGCTCCTGTGCTTCCTGCACCGAGCCGGCTTCGCTGACCTCGTACTGGTTACGCTCGAGGAGGCGTCGCAGGGCGGAGCGGATGATGGTTTCGTCTTCGACGATCAGAATGTGTGACATCAGTACTCTCTCGACGGTCTGGAGGCATAACCGGTAAAGGGCCGGTACGGCAGTCGCCTCTTCAACTTACGGCATGGGACGCTTCGACATGCCGCGGCAGGGTGATGCGAAAACGGGTGCCGCGCTGTGTTTCCGGGTCGGCCGGGCTGTCGATATCGATCTGGCCATAATGCTCTTCAATGATCGAATAGACCAGCGCGAGGCCCAGGCCGGTGCCTTCGCCAGGGTCCTTGGTGGTGAAGAATGGCTCGAACAGCCGGTCCTGGATGTCCTTCGGAATGCCGCTGCCTTCGTCTTCCACCGTCAGGTACACCGTCTGTTCGGCAACTTCGCTGCTGATGCGGATCAAGCCGCCTTGCGGCGACGCGTCGCGGGCGTTGGATAGCAGGTTGATCAGCACCTGGGCGAGCCGCTGCGGATCGCCCTCGGCGAAATGCGTCGGATCGCAGATGTTGATGAACTGCACTTCGGTGCGGTTGCGGTTGAGCGAGAGCAGGCCGATGGCGTCCTGCGTCACCTGCGCCAGGCTCACCGGATACAGCTGCTGCTGGCGCTCGCCGGCGTGGGCGAAGCTCATCAGCGATTGCACGATGCGCGAGACACGTTTTGTTTGCTCGATGATCTGGCCGCTGATCTCGACGATCTCTCCATCGCCTTCGCGCTCGTCCCGCAGGTTCTGCGTCAGACAGGCAATGCCGGTGATCGGGTTGCCGATCTCGTGCGCCACGCCGGCGGCCAGGCGGCCAATGCTCGCCAGGCGTTCGGAGTGAACCAGGCGGTCTTCGAGCTGCTGTGTTTCGGTCAGGTCCTCGACCAGCAGCACGAGGCCGCTGTTGCCCGGTGCCAGTGGCTCGGCAATGGCTGCCTTGTGCAGGTTGAGGCAGCGGCGATGGCCGTTGTGCGCCAGGCGCTGCTTGTGCAGGTGTTCATCGGCCTGCTCGATGAAGTCGCTCAGCAGGCTGCGCCAGGGTTCGGCGATGGTCGTCAGACGCGAGCCGACGACTTGCAGCGCGGGGATCTCGGTGAGTTCCTCGAGCGCACGGTTCCACATGAGGATTTCCTGATCCTTGGCCAGCGAGCAGACCCCCATGGGCAGCTCTTGCAATGTCTGGCGGTGATAGCGGCGCAGGGCGTCCAGTTCCGCGGCCAGGCCGGTCAGGCGCGAGTGATACTCCTCCAGCCGGCTTTCGATGAAGTGGATGTCCTCGGTGATGTAACCATCTGCACCGTTCTTGTAGGCCAGGAAATTCTCGACGATGTCCTGGGCTACGCTGGGGCCCATCAGGCCGGAGAGATTGGCTTCGATACGATCGCGCAGGCGGCGCAGCGCGTAGGGGCGATGCTCGTCGAACGGTAGCTGCAGATCGCGCAGGGCCTGTTCCACTTCCCGTTGCGCGGTCTTGGCGCCCAATGGCTTGGCCAGCTGGGTGGCGAATTCCTGCGGAGACGCGGCGATCAGTTCGCGCCGTTGCGGGCGGCGGACGTTCTCCACGGCGCAGGCCTCGGCAGCGCTCTGCTCCTCGGGGCTGGTTTCACTGAAGATCGAGAACAGCGAGAACGCCAGGACGTTGACCGCCAGTGACGCGATTGCCGCCAGATGCCAGCTGGTGTCGTCCAGTACATAGACGACGTTGAACAGCGGAATGTAGAAGCCATCCAGGTTGCCCACCAGCGGCAGCAGCATGGTCACTACCCAGACGCCGATGCCGGCCAGCAGGCCCGCAATGTAGCCGCGGCGATTGGCGGTCGGCCAGTAGAGTACGGACAGCACGCCCGGCAGGAACTGCAGGGTGGCGACGAAGGCGACGATGCCGAGGTTGGACAGGTCCTGCTCGGCACCGAGCAGCAGGTAGAAGCCGTAGCCGGCCATGATGATGGCGAAGATCAGGCTGCGGCGCGTCCACTTCAGCCAGCGGTAGATGTTGCCTTCGCTGGATGGCTGATACAGCGGCAGCACCAAGTGGTTGAGCGCCATGCCCGACAGTGCCAGGGTGCTGACGATGATCAGCCCGCTGGATGCCGAGAGACCGCCGACGAAGGCCAGCAGCGCCAGGGTTTCGCTCTGTGCGGCGATGCCCAGGCCCAAGGTGAAGTACTCGGGGTTGGTGCTGACCCCCAGCTTGAGTCCGGCCCAGAGGATCAGCGGCACGGCCAGGCTCATCAGCAGCAGATAGAGCGGCAGGCCCCAGCTGGCGCTCACCAGGCCGCGAGGATCAAGGTTCTCGGTGAAGGTCATGTGATACATGTGCGGCATCACGATGGCCGACGCAAAGAACACCAGCAGCAGTGTGCGCCAGGGCCCTTCCTGCAAGGGCGTGTGCAGTGCCTGCAGCGCCGACTGGTTCTGCAGCAGCCAGATCTCCAGCTGATGCGGGCCGCCGAATACCACATACATGGCGTAGAGGCCGATGGCACCGAAGGTCACCAGCTTGACGATGGATTCGAAGGCGATGGCGAACACCAGGCCTTCGTGCTTCTCCCGCGTGGCGATGTGGCGGGCGCCGAAGAGGATGGTGAACAGCATGATCATCAGGCAATAGCCCAGCGCCACGCGCTCCTGCAGCGGCTCCAGAGTGAGAATGCCGATGGCGTCGGCCACCGCCTGGATCTGCAGGGCGAGCAACGGCAGCATGCCGATCAGCATGACCAGTGTGGTCAGCGCCCCGCTCCAGGTGCTGCGAAAGCGGAAGGCGACCAGATCGGCCAATGACGAGAGCTGGTAGGTGCGGGTGATCCGCAGGATCGGATAGAGCAGCACCGGCGCCAGCAGGAAAGCACCGCAAACCCCCAGATAGGTGGCGAGAAAGCCGTAACCGTACTGGTAGGCCAGGCCAACCGTGCCGTAGAAGGCCCAGGCGCTGGCGTAGACGCCCAGCGACAATGTGTAGGTCAGCGGGTGGCGGATCACCCAGCGTGGAATCAATCCGCGCTCGCTGACCCAGGCGACGCCGAACAGCATGATCAGGTAGGCAACGCTGATCAGGATCAGGTGGCTCAGGCTAAAGCTCGTCTGCATCACGCTGGCTCTGGAGGATGAAGGTCACCACGATGAGGATCAGCCACAGCACGTAGGGCCGATACCAGGCCCCGTTGGGGTCGATCCACCAGTCCATGATGGCGGGGGAGAACAGATAGATCCCCACCACCAGGAGCAGCACCAGTCGGTAGATATACATGCCGGGTCTCGTGTCGGAAGTGGGGCGATGGTAGAGCAGCGGCGGGCGGCAAGCCACCTGCGGCAGGCAAAAGCTGGCGCAGCGTGGCAATCCGCCTAGCGCAGCTGCGATTCGGCCAGTGTCCGTGTGCGAGGGATGCGCTGAGCGTCCCAGTGCAGCACCGCCCAGGCGAGGATGTCGGCTGGCAGTGCGTCGTTCAGCTCTGTGGGCGGTTGCTGGCCTAGCGCGCGCAAAGCACGCAGCAGCAGCGGACTGGCCTCGTGAGGCTGCAAGGGTGGCGAGCGGTAACTCTTGCCCAGCTTGTGTCCATCCGGCTGGATGATCAGCGGCAGGTGCAGATAGCGCGGCTGGGGTAGACCGAGCACTTCCTGCAGGTACAGCTGACGCGGCGTGGAGTCGAGCAGATCGGCACCGCGTACGACGTCGGTTACTCCCTGCCACGCGTCATCCAGCACCACCGCCAGCTGATAGGCGATCAAGCCGTCGCGACGGCGGATCACGAAGTCGCCGACCTCGCGACCCAGGCGCTGGCGGAATTCGCCCTGCACGCGGTCTATGAAACCGTATTCGCGATCAGGCACCCGCAGGCGAATGGCTGCGTCGTCGAGGCCGTGGCCGGCGTTGCGGCAGAAACCCGGGTATGGGCCCGGATAGCCTTCGAGCTGCTTGCGCGAGCAGGTGCAGGCATACGCCAAGCCTTCATCCAGCAGGCGCTCGATGGCGGCGCCGTAGGCGACCTGACGCTCGCTCTGGCGCAACATCTCGCCGTCCCATTCGAATCCGTAGCTCGACAGCGTCTCGACGATGGCTCGCTGGGCGCCGGGCATCTCCCGTGGCGGGTCGATGTCTTCCATGCGCAGCAGCCAGCGGCCGCCGATCGCGCGGGCGTCAAGATAGGAAGCGAGGGCGGCCACCAGTGAGCCGAAATGCAGATAGCCGCTGGGTGTCGGGGCAAAACGGCCGACGTAGTGATGGGTTTGGAACGGGGCAGGAAAGGGCATGTTGGGGCCGGCGCTATCTGGGATGGCGGGGCGGATGAAACGCTGCAGGGGCTGGAAATGAAGCGGGGCGCCGAAGCGCCCCGTTCGGGATCAGGAACCGATCTGCTTTTCCTTGATCTCCGCCAGCGTCTTGCAGTCGATGCAGAGCGTAGCGGTAGGGCGGGCTTCCAGTCGGCGGATGCCGATCTCGACGCCGCAGGAATCGCACCAGCCGTACTCGTTGTCTTCGATCAGCTGCAGCGTCTCGTCGATCTTCTTGATCAGCTTGCGCTCGCGGTCGCGGGCGCGCAGTTCCAGGCTGAACTCTTCTTCCTGGCTGGCACGGTCGGCCGGATCAGGGAAGTTGGCAGCCTCGTCCTGCATGTGGTGCACGGTGCGATCGACCTCTTCCATCAGCTCCTGTTTCCACTTGTTCAGGATGCCGGTGAAATGGGCGCGCATCTTGTCGCTCATGTATTCCTCGCCCTTGCTTTCCTTATAGGGCTCGAAGGCGCGAATCAGTTGCTTGCTCGACGGTGTTTCTTTGGTAATGGGCATGGATGAACGCCTCTCGCTATGTCCATTGCGCAGGATGATTTGTCCCTTGCCGGCCCGTGCCGGCCCTGCGGCTGCAAGCGGGCGAACTTACCAGATCGGATCGGGGCGCGCTACTCCCGAATCCAACAGTAACTGCAGCGGTATCGGGACCTTGGGTAGAATTCACGTTTCGTTCTCAACAGGAAGGTCAGATGACCTCGTCATACAGTGCGCGCAGCCGCGCAATCGAACCTTTCCACGTCATGGCGCTTTTGGAGCGGGCCAACCAGCTGCAAGTTCAAGGCCACGACGTCATTCATTTGGAAATCGGCGAGCCGGACTTCACCACCGCGGCGCCCATCGTGGCGGCAGGGCAGGCCGCGCTGGCCGCCGGGCACACGCGCTATACCCCGGCGCGCGGCCTGCCGCAGCTGCGTCAAGCCATTGCCGGTTTCTATGCGCAGCGCTACGGATTATCCATTGACCCCGAACGCATCCTGATTACACCCGGCGGCTCCGGCGCGTTGCTGCTGGCTGCCAGCCTGCTGGTGGACCCCGGCAAGCATTGGCTGCTCGCCGATCCGGGTTACCCCTGCAACCGGCATTTTCTGCGCCTGGTCGAAGGTGCCGCGCAACTGGTGCCGGTCGGCCCGGAGGTTCGTTATCAGCTGACTCCGGAGCTGGTCGAGCGCTACTGGGATCGCGACAGCGTCGGTGCGCTGGTCGCCTCGCCGGCCAATCCCACCGGGACGCTGCTGGATCGCGAGGAGCTGGCTGGGCTTTCGGCAGCGCTGAAAGCGCGTGGTGGCCATTTGGTGGTCGATGAGATCTACCACGGGCTGACCTATGGCGTGGACGCGGCAAGCGTGCTGGAAGTCGACGACGACGCCTTCGTGCTCAACAGCTTCTCCAAATATTTCGGCATGACCGGCTGGCGCCTGGGCTGGCTGGTGGCGCCGCCGGCTGCGGTTCCGGAGCTGGAAAAGCTCGCGCAGAATCTCTACATCAGCGCGCCGAGCATGGCTCAGCACGCGGCCCTGGCGTGTTTCCAGCCGGCGACGCTAGAGATTCTCGAGGCACGCCGCGGCGAGTTCGCCCGCCGCCGTGATTTCCTCTTGCCAGCCTTGCGGGAGCTCGGCTTCGGTATCGCGGTCGAGCCGCAGGGCGCGTTCTATCTGTACGCCGACATCAGCGCCTTTGGCGGCGATGCCTATGCCTTCTGCCAGCACATGCTGGAAACGGAGTTCGTCGCGATCACCCCAGGCCTGGATTTCGGTCGTTTCCAGGCCGGACATCATGTGCGTTTCGCCTACACCCAGGACCTGCCGCGCCTGGAGCAGGCTGTCGAGCGCATTGCCCGCGGCTTGCGCAGTTGGCAATCCTGATGCGTTTCGCGCAACCGCTGGAGCAGGGGCGACTGGTCAGGCGCTACAAGCGTTTTCTTGCCGATATCATCACCGATGAAGGTGAGGCGCTGTGCATCCACTGCCCCAACACCGGCTCGATGCTCAATTGCATGGGCGAGGGTGCGCGAGTGTGGTTCCAGCGCAGCAGCGATCCACGGCGCAAATTGCCGGGGACCTGGGAGCTGGTCGAAACCCCGCAGGGGCGGTTGGCGTGCGTGAACACGGCGCGGGCCAATCCGCTGGTCGAGGAGGCGCTGCTGAATGGGCATATCGCCGAATTGGCCGGTTTCACGACGCTCAAGCGCGAGGTGGCTTATGGCGTGGAGAACAGCCGAGTGGATTTTCGTCTCGACTACGCCGGAACTGTCGCCTTCGTCGAGGTGAAGAGTGTCACCCTCGGCTTTGCCGAAACGCCAGTGGCGGCCTTTCCCGACGCCGTAACGACACGCGGCGCCAGGCACCTGCGTGAGCTGGCGACGCTGGCCCGTGCCGGTGTGCGTGCGGTGCAGCTGTACTGCGTCAATTTGAGCGGCATCGAAGCTGTGCGGCCGGCCGAGGAGATCGATCCGGCCTATGCCGCTGCGCTGCGGGAAGCGCAGGCGGCCGGCGTGGAAGTGCTGGCTTACGGCGTCGATCTTTCCGTCGAGGAGTTGCGTATTGCTGGCCGATTGCCGGTATTGCTCTGATGGGTGGACGGTCGTGACGGTTGGAAATTTTTCTGCCCGGCTCGGGAACAAAGCGCCTTTCGTCTGGCCTCAACGAGGCTGGAAACCACATCCATCACATACGGGAAGGCTCTGCTCCGCTGTTCCACGCGGCGTTATGACGCGTTCCAGCCCGTTTTCGATGGCTCCTGCGGCGCCAGCGCGACATCTCTGATGCGCGTGTAGCACCGTGGATGAAACTAATTTCGGACGCTCGCGCCTGGCGCGGGCGTCGTCGATGAGGCTACAAAGAATGCGAATCCTCGTTTGCGGTGCCGGCGGCCAAGTGGGTCGAGAACTGGTGGAACGGGCAGCAAGTTTCGGGCTGGAGGTGCTGGCGCCTGCACGGGCCCAGCTGGACATCGCGCAACCCGAGCAGGTTGCGGCAGTGATGCGTCAACGTCCCGGGCTGATCATCAATGCGGCCGCCTATACCCATGTGGACAATGCCGAATCTCATCGTGAGCAGGCCTATGCGGTGAACCGCGACGGCGCACGCCACCTCGCCGAGGCGGCCGAGCACGCTGGCGTTCCGTTGTTCCATATTTCCACCGACTATGTGTTCTCCGGTGAGGCCGATCGCCCCTATACCGAGAGCGACGCAACCGGTCCGACCGGCGTCTACGGTGCGAGCAAGCTGGCGGGCGAGGAAGCGATCCGTGAACGTCTGCAATCGCATCTGATCCTTCGCACCAGCTGGGTGTATGGCGTGCACGGGCACAACTTCGTCAAGACCATGCTGCGGCTCGCCCGGCAGCGCGATGCGCTTGGCGTGGTGAGCGACCAGATAGGCTGCCCGACCCAGGCTGGCAGCATCGCTTCGGTGTTGCTCGAACTGGCACGCCGCTACGCAGCCGGCGCGGATCTCGCCTGGGGGGTGTACCACTACAGCGGCGTACCGGCTTGTTCGTGGTACGACTTCGCCGTGGAAATATTCCGTCAGGGCGAAGGCGCCGGGTTGATCTCGCGGCAGCCGACGGTGTCGCCGATTGCCACGGCGCAGTACCCGACTCCCGCCCGGCGGCCGGCCTGGTCGGTGCTCGACTGCAGCCGCTTCGAGTCGACCTTTGGCCTCGCGCCCCGTCACTGGCAGGAAGACCTGTCCGATGTGCTGGCGATCCTGCGCCAGCAGGAGCACCCGGCGATCAGCCGTGAGCGGTCCTCCCGCGCCTGACAGAAAGTGCACGGCAGTTACCCGGCGCCGTGCGATTTTCCTGGCCTCCGGTGTATTCTTGCGCCCCCACGCCAAGGCGTGGCCTGACGTTCGGCTCTAGAAGGGGCGCAGCATGGTAGTGGTGTTGGCAATCCTGCCGATCTTCGGTCTGATCACGCTCGGGTATCTGTTCGGCTGGCGGCAATGGCTCAACAACGAAGGAGCGGCCGGGCTGGCCAGTGTCACCTTCAAGCTGTTCATGCCGGCAGTGCTGTTTACCGGGATCGCCCGCGCCGAGCTGAGTAATGGCATGTCGCCAATGCTCCTGCTGGCCTATTTCGTACCGGTGCTGCTGGTGTTCCTGCTGGTCAATCTGGTCGCTCACCGCCGCGCCGGGCGCGCCACTCCGCTTGGCCTTACGGCCGCCTACTCGAACAACGTACTGGTCGGCATCCCGCTGGTGACCACGCTGCTTGGCGCTGAAAGCCTGGTCTATGTGTTCGCCATCCTGGTGTTTCACAGTCTCGTCCTGTTCTCGCTGCAGAGCTTCTACGCGGCACTGGGTGACGGCGACAAGGTCAGCGCTCCGGCGCTGCTGAGGAATCTGGCGAATCCGCTGATCATCGGTCTGGTGCTCGGTGCCCTGTTGAATCTTTCCGGGCTCGAGCTGCCCGAGCCGCTCTGGCGTGTTGCTGTATGGCTGGCGCAGGCGGCATTGCCCTGTGCGCTGATGGTGCTGGGCATCAGCCTGTCGCGCTATCGCCTGCGGCCAAACGGGACGGCGCTGCTGCTGACGCTGGTCAAACTGGCGGCGTTTCCGGCACTGGTCTGGTGGCTGAGCGGGTTGCTGCCAGGGCTGAATCAGGATGCACGCAACGTGCTGGTGCTGCTTGCAGCCTGCCCGAGCGGCGTTAACGTGCTGGCGTTCGTCAAGCATTCCGAGGACACGCGAGCAGTCAGCTCGACCGTGTTTCTCTCGACCGTGACTGCAGTCATCAGCCTGCCGCTATGGATGCTACTCGCTGCTGGCTAGTCAGCGACTAGGACTCCGCTGCAGTTTTGACGAACGGCTCCGGGACAGGACTGTCACAAAAATCACAGACCTGAAAAAACCGGAGAGCACGGCATGTTGAAATTCATCGGTGGGACCGCAGGCATCATCTTCATCATCGGCCTGATCGTGGTGATCGGGATATTCAAGCTGCTGTTCTGACGAGCGGGGGCGACAGGCCGGCCGGCGCAAGCCCGCCCGCCTTTTTCATGCGCGGCTATTTGTTGCTGCGCGGTTCCTGCGCCGAGGTTGCCATGATGTCCTCGAGTCGCAGGCCGGTCAGCCCGTGGATGGTGCGCCAGAGGTAGAAGAAGATCGCCATCATCATCAACATGCTGGGAATGGCGATCATCGGGTAGCTGAGCAGGGTCATGCGGCCCAGTTCGGCGTTGAAGGCTTCGCTGCCGGCGGGGCTGTTGACGATCCATTTGGCCAGCACGTAATTCATGAACGACGAGAAGAAGAAGGTGCCGCTGAGCAGGTAGGTCGCCCGCAGCAGCCGCGTTTCGAAGTGTTCGACCTGGCCGTTTTGCTCGAGCTGTTCGTGGATCTTGTCCACGTTGAGCACTTTAGGGTTGTACAGCAGGGTGCGAATCAGCGGGTAGCGGGTGCGCGTCGAGGCCAGCACAGCGATGCCGATGATGCCGGGAACCGCTGCTTCCTTGATGGCGAGCCACTGGGTATCGAGCTGAAGCAGCCCGATGCCGCCAGTCAGCAGCACACTGATCAGGCCGAGCAGGGCTATCCAGTTGAACTTGCGGTATTTGGCCAGCTCCCACAGCCCCCAGCCCAGCGGAAAGGCCAGGGCAAGCAGCAGTGCACCGTCTGCGCCGAGGCGGTCTTCACCACTGAGCTTCATCAGGATCAGCGAAGGAATCAGGATGCTGACGGCCAGGTCAATTAGCGGGCGCGGTTTGTGTTCGGCGTGGGTCTGGTCGGTATCGGTCATGACATCGGGTTGGTCTGGAGAGGGCTGCATGATCGCCTGTGTTGCGATCAATCGCCATACCATCTTCGTCGGGATGGCGATTGGTATCGTTTCCCCATCATCAATGTTCGGACGCCGTGCTGCGTTTCGCGCGCCATTGGCCGTACTCGAATATCAGTACGACGATCATGGCCAGAGCGAAGGGCAGTAGCAGATAGAAACCGCGGAACACGATGAGTGCTGCCAGCACGTCCACCGTGGGAATTTCCGGAAGGGCGGCTACGAAGGTCAGCTCCAGCACACCGAGCCCGCCGGGTGCGTGGGACAGCAATGCCAGGGTGAAGGAGGCGAGGAATACGCCAAGGACGGTCAGATAGCCCGGGCTGTGTTCCGGCGGCAGCGCGAAGTAGATGATCGCCGCGGCGCAGAGCAGCTCAAGCGGGCCCGCCAGCAGCTGACGGCCGACGATCGGCAGTCGCGGGTACTCGATGTGCCATTTGCCCAGCCGCCAGGGTGGCAACTGACGCCATGCGCCGAACGCGTAGAGCGCGACCAGCATGAGCAGGGTCGAACCGACGGCGATGGATACCCAGCTGTCGCTATCGACAGCCCGATGAAGGAGCTGCGGTTTCAGAATCAGCACGGCACCCCCGGCAAGCAGGGTGCCCAGCGCGAAGGTCAGCGAGCAGAAGACGATCAGGATGCCGATTTCCTGGGGCGTCAGGCCCCGGCTGCGGTAGGCGCGATAGCGCACCAGGGCGCCGGAAAACACCGATGCGCCGATGTTGTGCGCCAGCGCGTAGGTGGTGAAGGAACAGAGTGCGATGAACCACCAGGACATCTTCTTGCCCAGATGAGCCATCGCGATGCGGTCGTACCAGGCCAGCGCGACATAGGCGCCCAGGGTCGATAGCGCGGCCAGCAGCCAACGCCGCGCGCCGATCGCCTGCAGGCTGTCGGTAAGCTCGCCGAGCGAGATGTTGCGCACTTCGTGGTACAGCAGGTAGCCGGACAGCAGCACGGCCAGGACTCCGATGAGGGTCCAGGCGACATCGCTCCGCTTCATAATCACGTGGCTCCTTGAGGGAAGAGGATTGGCCACGTCTTGCGCTGAAGCACACTCATCCCTGATCGACCGCCATGCCAAACCTCCACCTGTTCTCGAATCGTCAAACAATCGGCAGCTGGCGACCGGTTTTGTTCAGTTTTTCACCCAAGTGGTCTTCTCGCTCGGACCGGTAGGAGGAGGGTTCCTCTTGGATTGGTATCTCGCAGGAGAGCGCCGATGCCAGGGCGGTCGTCTGGGCATCGGTAGCCTGAGGCGATGCTGTGCATGTGGTGTAGGGGGTGTAGAAGCGGTACCAGTGCGGTGCTTGCCTGGAAACTGGGATGTCGACTGTTGTCAGGGATTGGAAGCCTGCGGGGACGGTAGGGCGCGGTCAGTCGACGCTCTCTGCCTGCTTGACGCGAACCCAGTGGTCGACAAGTTCGCGCAGGTTCGAGAGTTCCACCGGCTTGGCCATATGACCGTCCATGCCTGCTTCTCGCGCGCGGTCGCGGTGCTCGCTGAGGATATGCGCAGTCAGGGCAACGACGGGAGTACGCCGGCGCGCATTCCTGACTTCCCATTCACGCAGCTGGTGGGTGGCCTGAAAGCCGTCGAGCACGGGCATCTCGCAATCCATCAGGACCAGGTCATACGGCTGCGCCTTGATCGCCTCCAGCGCCTCTTCGCCGTTGCAGGCGGTGTCCGGTTGCAGGTTGAGTTTGTTCAACATGCCGCGGATGACCTTGGTGGAAATACTGTTGTCCTCGGCGACCAAGATGCGGAAGTCACTCGGGACTTCGAGCGCGAGTAGGTTCTGCGGCACCGTTGCCTGGCGCTGCTGGATGCCCGGCTGCCGCTGCGCGAGTTCGTCGGCCAAGGTGGTCTTCAGCGTGTAACCGGCGACCGGTTTGGCGAGGATGCGCTTGATACCCGCATTGCGCGCAATGATCTTGCTCGGTGCGCTGCTCATGCCGGTGAGCATGATCAGCAGGACGTCATGGTTGAGGCTGTAATCTTCCTTGATCTTGCTCGCCAGCTGCATGCCGGTCATGCCGGGCATGTCCTGATCGAGCAGGACCACATCGAAGTATTCCTTGAGGTGCGCCTTGGTCCGCAGCAGGGCCAACGCCTCTTTGCCCGACGCAACGGCGCTGACCTCCAGGCCCCAGCCGCTGCATTGCTGGACCAGTACCTTGCGGCAGGTGTCGTTGTCATCGACGATCAGCAGGCGAGTGCCTTGCAGCGGCCCGTCCAGGTCTGCATTGCTCTGCGCCAGCCCTTCACTGGCCAGCGGCAGGCTGATCCACAAGGTGTTGCCCTGGCTGGTGCCAGTCTGGATACCGAAATCACCATCCATCAGTTGCACCAGCTGGCGCGCGATGATCAGCCCCAGGCGCCCGCCATGGCGTGTCGCTGCAAGAAAGTCATGACTGTCGACCGCGGCATTGAGCAGCGCATCGCGCTCGTACGCCTCGAGTGGCCGCCCACTATCCTGCACGGTGATGCGCAGGCGCGGGCTCTCGGGCGGTCCGTCGACCGCGGCGATCAGCAACACCTCGCCTTCGTCGGTCTGCTTGAAGGCATTCTCCAGCAGGTTGAGCAGGGTCTGGCGCAGGCGGGTCGGATCGCCGGTCACCACCTGCGGCAGCTGCGGCTGGATAAAGCTGATCAGCTCGACCTTCTGTTGTTCTGCCTTGGCGCGGAAGATGCTCAGACAGTCCTCGATCAGTGCGTTGAAATCGAACTGCACGTCATCCAGCTCGATCTGGCCGGATTCCAGCTTGGAAATGTCGAGAATCTCGTTGATCAGATTGAGCAGTTCGTTGCCGGAGCTATGAATCGTCTGGACGTAGTCGCGTTGCTTGGCCGACAGCGATGTGCCCAGCAGCAATTCGCTCATGCCCAACACGCCGTTCATTGGCGTTCTCAGTTCATGGCTGATCTTGGACAGGAAATCGGCCTTGGTCTTGAGCTCCGCGCTGCTGACTGCCGCTGCTGTGTATTGGGTGCGGCTGTCGGTGTGGCGCTGACGTTGACGTTCGAGCAGGGCGAAGCTGAGCAGCAACCCTGCGAGGGTCGCCAGGCTGAACAAGCCGCCAGTCAACCAGCCCGGGTCGAGCTGGTCGAAGCCCAGCAACATGGGCATGAAGAAGATCATGCCGACGTTGAACAGGGTCGTTCCGGCCACCACCAGGCGCGCCGGCTGATAGCCCTGGCGCCAGTGATAGATCGCGACGAACAGAGTGCTGCACGATGCGGCCAGCACCAGCGAATAGATCAGCCAGCTGTACCACGGCCACTGACCGAGCAGGATGCTGGCTGCCAGCGCCAGTACCAGGTTGAGTTCGATGCCCAGCAGCCAGGTGATCCAGGTTCGCCCGCGGTGATGGAAGAAACCCAGCGTGTAGCCGAGCAGCGCGGCGCTGGCGGCCATCGCCGATAGGTCGGCGATCAGCGGCTGACTGTAGGTCAGCCAGGGCAGCCACGCCGCCATGACCCCGAGATTGGCCATGGCGCAGGCCAGCAGGGCGCCGTGCAGCAGGCTCAGCCAGATATGCGTGTAGCTGAGCGTGTAGGCAAAGCGCAGCAGGTTGTAGATCATCAACAGGGCTAGTGCGCCGAAGAGCGCGCCGAACAGGTAGGCAGGCTTGCTCAGGCTGACCAGGCCGGCTTCATCGATGGTCTTGAACCAGGTCATCACCGGATGGCTGGACTGCAGGCGGATATAGGCCTCGCGTGGCTGCCCGTCATTGGGAAGGCTGAACAGGTACGCCCGGTTGGGCAATGGCCGGGCGCTGAAGGGGCGCAGTTCCCCGGTCGCCGTATGCTGCTCGAGCTTGCCGTCACGCAGCAGGTAGAAGTCCAGATACTGCACTCGCGGTGCAAACAGCCACAGCCACTTCGGTCGGGTCAGTGACGGCAGGCTGACCTGCAGCCAGACGGCTCGGTCGCTGGCCGGAGCGCTGTAGGAGAGTTTTTCGAGACGCTGGAACAGTGCGCGCTGGGAAACCACCTCGTCGAGCGTAAGCCCTCCCGACTGGTCGATCAGCATGCGCCAGTTCTGTGGCACGGAATTGGGTGGAGCAGATAGTGCTGGGGAGGGCGTCGACTGGGTAATGGACGCCAGGGCCGGAAGCGGGATCAGGTTGATCAGCAGCAGGCCGAAGAAAACAGCGATGGCAATCCGGAGCCGACCCACTTGAGAAGTCCGTTCATGTGTGTGACGGCCGATTATAGCCATGCCTTTGTCGGCCTGTAATGCGTGCGGCAGCTATAAAACTTGGCGCCGCACGCATTCCTGGCGCCTGGCTACGCTCAGCTGTCGCCCAGCTCCCGGGAGATGGCGCGATAGCCGATATCTTTGCGATAGAAACAGCCATTCCAGTGGATTTTTTCCGCCAGACGGTATGCCTGCTGCTGCGCCTCGGAGACGGTGCGGCCGATGGCAGTTGCGCAAAGTACGCGGCCACCGGCGGTGACGACCTGGCCCTGGTCATTCAGCGCGGTACCGGCATGAAACACCTTGCCATCCAGCGCAGCGGCATCGTCCAACCCTTCGATCACATCGCCCTTGGCGTAATCGCCCGGGTAGCCGCCAGCGGCCAGCACCACGCCGACGGTCGGGCGCGGATCCCAGGTCGCCTCGACCTTGTCCAGCGCCTTGGCTAGCGCGGCTTCGACCAGCAGCACCAGCGAGGATTCGAGGCGCACCATGATCGGCTGGGTTTCCGGGTCGCCGAAGCGGCAGTTGAACTCGATGACCTTCGGCTGGCCAGCCTTGTCGATCATCAGGCCGGCGTAGAGGAAGCCGGTGTAGACATTGCCTTCGGCAGCCATGCCGCGCACGGTCGGGTAGATCACCTCGTCCATCACGCGCTTATGCACATCGGCGGTGACCACCGGAGCCGGCGAATAGGCGCCCATGCCGCCGGTATTGGGGCCGCTGTCGCCGTCGCCGACTCGCTTGTGGTCCTGGCTGGTGGCCATCGGCAGCACGTTCTCGCCGTCGACCATGACGATGAAGCTGGCCTCTTCGCCATCCAGGAATTCTTCAATGACTACGCGCGCGCCGGCGTCGCCGAAGGCGTTGCCGGACAGCATGTCGCGTACCGCTTCCTCGGCTTCGACCAGGGTCATGGCGACGATCACACCCTTGCCGGCGGCCAGGCCGTCGGCCTTGATGACGATCGGCGCGCCCTTCTCGCGCAGGTAGGCCAGCGCCGGCTCGACTTCGGTGAAGTTCTGGTAGTCGGCGGTGGGGATGTTCTGGCGCGCCAGGAAGTCCTTGGTGAAGGCCTTGGAGCCTTCCAGCTGCGCGGCGGCGGCGGTCGGTCCGAAGATGTCCAGGCCGCGCGAACGGAACAGATCGACTACGCCCTTCACCAGCGGTGCTTCCGGACCGACGATGGTCAGTTGTACGTTGGCAGCGGCAAAATCCGCCAGTTGCTCGATGGCCAGTACGTCGATGGCGACGTTCTCGCACTTGGCTTCAGTGGCGGTGCCGGCGTTGCCCGGGGCGACGAAGACCTTTTCGACGCGTTTGTCCTGCGCCACTTTCCAGGCCAGGGCGTGCTCGCGGCCGCCGCTGCCGATGATCAGTACGTTCATTTCTCTCTCCCAATGGAGGCGGGCCGGTAGCCCGCTTGGTGGATAAGCGAAGCGTTATCCACCCTACGAATACCGAGGTCGCGATCGGGCTGGTAGATGCAAGGCGCCCGATTCTTCACCCAGTGGAGTTGCCTTCTGGCAATGAGCATGGGGGAAGAGTCGGGCAACGCCGCAGATGCCTGTCCGAGTGCGGCCGATTTTAGTGGCGGAAGTGGCGCATGCCGGTGAACACCATGGCAATGCCGGCTTCATCAGCCGCGGCGATCACTTCGTTGTCACGCATCGAGCCGCCCGGCTGGATCACCGCGGTGATACCGGCCTTGGCCGCGTTGTCGATGCCGTCGCGGAACGGGAAGAACGCGTCCGAGGCCATCACCGCGCCGGGAACCGGCAGGCCGGCGTGCTCGGCCTTGATCGCGGCGATGCGCGCGGAGTTGACGCGGCTCATCTGGCCGGCGCCGACGCCGACGGTCTGGCGGTTCTTGGCATAGACGATGGCGTTGGACTTGACGAACTTGGCCACCTTCCAGGCGAAGATCAGGTCGTGGATTTCCTGCTCGGTCGGCGCGCGCTGGGTGACGATCTTCAAGTCTGCTTCGGTGATCATGCCGATGTCGCGGCTCTGGATCAGCAGGCCGCCGTTGACGCGCTTGTAGTCCCAGCCCGGGCTGCGCTCGGCCGGCCATTCGCCGCACTCGAGCAGGCGCACGTTGGCTTTGCTGGCGACGACGTCGCGCGCGGCTTGAGAGACCCTGGGTGCGATGATCACCTCGAGGAACTGACGCTCGACGATGGCCTGGGCGGTTTCGCCGTCCAGCTCGCGGTTGAAGGCGATGATGCCGCCAAAGGCCGACTCGCTGTCGGTGGCGTAGGCCAGGTCATAGGCCTTGCGGATGCCGCCTTCATCTTCCGGTACCACAGCCACGCCGCACGGGTTGGCATGCTTGACGATTACGCAGGCCGGCTTGGTAAAGCTCTTCACACACTCCAACGCAGCGTCGGTGTCGGCCACGTTGTTGAACGACAGCTCCTTGCCCTGCAGTTGCGTGGCGGTGGCGACGCAAGCCTCGTCGGGCTTCTCGACATAGAAGGCGGCTTGCTGATGCGGATTCTCGCCGTAGCGCATGTCCTGCGCCTTGATGAACTGCATGTTGTAGGTGCGCGGAAACAGGCTGCGATTTTCGGTGCTGAGCTGCTCGGTGCTCTGGTCGATGCCGCCCAGGTAGTTGGCGATCATGCCGTCGTAGCCGGCGGTGTGCTCGAACGCCTTGAGCGCCAGGTCGAAGCGCTGGGCGTAGGTCAGCCCGCCGTTCTTCAAGTTGTCGACCACTGCCGCGTAGTCCTCGGCATTGACCACGATGGCGACGTCCTTGTGGTTCTTGGCCGCGCTGCGGACCATGGTCGGGCCGCCGATGTCGATGTTCTCGATGGCGTCCGGCAGGGTGCATCCGGGCTTGGCCACCGTGGCTGCGAACGGATAGAGGTTGACCGCCACCAGATCAATCGGGGCAATGCCGTGCTCGGCCATCACCGCGCCGTCCAGGTCGCGGCGGCCGAGGATGCCGCCGTGAATCTTCGGGTGCAGAGTTTTCACCCGGCCGTCCATCATCTCCGGGAAGCCGGTGTAGTCGGCCACTTCGACAGCAGCAATGCCGTTGTCACGCAGCAGCTTGAAGGTGCCGCCGGTGGAGAGGATCTCGACGCCGAGGGCTTCGAGTTCGCGGGCGAAGTCGACGACGCCGGTCTTGTCGGACACGCTGATCAGCGCGCGGCGCACGGGAAGGCGGGTGGTTTGGTCGGTCATTGACGTTTCCTAGAGGCTACAGGCTTGAGTCCGCGAAGCTGGCAGGTGCGGACAGCCGCGCCTGCCAGCTGCCGCGTCAGAGCAGGTCGTACTGTTTGAGTTTCTTGCGCAGGGTGCCGCGGTTCAGACCCAGCAGCTCGGAAGCCTTGGTCTGGTTACCCTTGACGTAGTGCATCACGGTTTCCAGCAACGGCGCTTCCACTTCGGAGAGTACGAGGTTGTAAACGTCCGTGACGTCTGCACCTTCGAGGCGGGCGAAATAGTTGTGCAGCGCTTTCTCGACGCTGCCTCGCAGCGTCTGCCCCGCTTCGCTCGGCGTGTTCAGGTGCTGCTTGAGGTTCACGTTGTCACTCACGGATGTTGTTCCACTTACCAATGTTTCATTCAACAGCGTCATGCGGCCACCTCTGTTCCATCCACCGAGCCAGGCCCTGAGCGTTGTTCGGCAAAGAACTGCTGAATGCTGAAGGCCTGTGCATCCCTGTCTTCCAGATGATTGAAACGGGCGCGGAAGTCCCGCGCGCCCGGCAGTGTTGCGAGATACCAACCCGCGTGCTTGCGGGCGATACGGACTCCCATCACCTCGCCATAGAATTCATGCAGCGCCTGCACATGCTCCAGCAGGGTGCTTTCAACTTCGTCCAGCGTCGGCGCCGCGAGCAGCTCACCGGTGCGCAGATAATGCTCCACTTCGCGAAAGATCCACGGGCGACCCTGCGCCGCACGTCCGATCAACAGACCGTCCGCTCCGGTTGCCTGTAGTACCTGGGCCGCCTTGTGCGGCGAATCGATATCGCCATTGGCGAACACCGGAATCGACACCGCCTGCTTGATGGCGGCGATGGTGTCGTACTCGGCTTCGCCGGTGTACAGGTCGGCGCGGGTGCGGCCGTGAGCGGCAAGTGCTGCGATGCCCGATTGCTCGGCGATACGCGCGACGGTCAGGCCGTTCTTGTTCTGCCGATCCCAGCCGGTGCGAATCTTCAACGTCACCGGAACGGTCACGGCGCCGACCACGGCTTCGAGGATATCCGCGACCAGCTTCTCGTCACGCATCAACGCCGAGCCGGCGGCCTTGTTGCAGACCTTCTTCGCCGGGCAGCCCATGTTGATGTCGATGATCTGCGCCCCCAGCTCCACATTGCGCTGCGCCGCCTCGGCCAGCATCTGCGGGTCGCCCCCGGCAATCTGCACTGAGCGGGGCTCGGGCTCGTCCGCATGGGGAATGCGCAGGCGAGATTTGCGACTGTTCCACAGACGCACATCGCTGGTGAGCATTTCCGAGACCACCAGAGCCGCGCCGAAGCGGCGGCACAACTGGCGGAACGGCTGATCGGTCACGCCGGCCATGGGCGCGAGGATCAATCGATTGGTCAAGGTGTAAGGGCCGATGCGTACCGCTGACATGAAGATTCCCTGCTTGGGGCCTGCTTGTTAGGTAGATCGGGACTGCAAAAAAGGGTGGGCATAATACCCGCTACGCATGACGGGTTAAAGGCTGTTTTGAACAAATTCTGAACAGTGGTCGCCTTATCGCCGGGAGTTTGGACGCGCCCACCGCCCGCGCGATGAGCGCCGGCGGCGGCAGTCTGAACTGCAAGCTCGTCGCTATTTGGGCGAATGGAAGCTCAGGCTGTAATTAACTGCCTTTGCGCCCGGGTCGAGGATATCCAGGGCGATATGGATGGGAACCTGCGGTGGCATCTGGGCCTGTCCTGCCAGTTCTCCAGAAAGATATTCGCTGGGCTTGAAGCTGCGGCTGGCGATCAGTTTGCCGTTGAGGTCGGCGAAGCGGATTTCCAAAAGCGGAAACGGCTGTGCAAAGGCCGCGCGGTTGTAGAGGATCGCGTCGACGACCAGCGCGCCGGTGAACTCGGGATGGCTGCGCACGACCAGGTTGCTGCTCTTGATCTGGCCAATGTCGACCAGGGCCGGCAGTTCGCAGCCAACGGTCGGGCAGATACGCTCGAACCAGCTGCGATACTGGTGCTGCCTCGACAGCTCGTCGTAGTTGTAGGCAACGTACTGGGTACCCAACGCAAGCAGTGCCAACAGGTTCAGTACGCTCCAGCCGAGCCAGCGCCCCCAGGGTTTCTTCGCTTCCTGCCAGTCCAGCTGCAGTGGCTCATCGTCGAGCTCGAACAGCGGCTCGTCGCGCAGGTCGGGCTCGCGGCGTGGCGCTGCAGGATCGACGACAGGGGCGAGCTGTTCGGTAGCCGATGGCGTTGCCAGTTCAGGTTCGACCCTTTCGTCGTGCGCCTGCTGGGCTTCGGCGATCGCGAACGGCGTGGGACTGGCTGCCAATGGGCTCAGCGGTTGCGGAGACTCCGAGGTGACCGGGGTGAAGCTGACCACCTCATCGCTCGGGCTCGCCGGCGACTGCGTGACGCCTTGTTCGGCGTTCAGCAGGATCTCGGCCCAGCTTTCGTCCTGCGTGGAGGATATCTCCGGTAGCGGATCGCGAGGCCTGGTTGCCGCGTCGCCGTTGGCTTCGAGGCTGAGCAGGTCGCGAGACAATTCGCGCTCCTGGCGCTCCAGTTTGGCCAGCTCTTCGTCCAGGTCGAGGCTGTCGAGGTCCAGGTCATCGTGAATCCACAGCGTTTCATCGGCCTTGGCGGTTGGCGTCGGCATGGTAGCCCTGGGATGCTCGGTAGCCTGCGTCTGGATCGACTTGTCGACGGGAGTTGTCAGTGGTTGCGTCGGGTCCAGCTCATCGCGCAGCAGATGATGGGCGGCGTTGAAGACTTCCATGCAGGCGCCGCAACGCACTGCGCCGCGGGCCGCGCGCAACTGGCTGCGGGCGACGCGAAAGCGGGTGCTGCAGTTGGGGCACTGGGTGATGAAGCTGGTCATGCGTCTTTCCGCGCGAAGGTGCCGGCTAGTCTAGCGTATGCCAGTCGCGCAGCGGCAGGGGCTGCGGCGCCTGTTGTGCAAGTGTGCGGGCGAGGTCGCAAGGCGCTGCTCAGGCACGTCGGACGCCGCTGATGCGTACCCAGCCATCTTTGTCGGCGGTTGGGTCGAGCTCGAATGCACCGCTGTAGGCTGCGCGCACCTCCTCGGCCTGTTCGGCTAGGATGCCGGACAGTGCCAGGCGGCCGCCGGGCTTGACCAGTGCGGTGATGCGCGGCGCCAGCGAAACCAGCGGGCCAGCAAGAATGTTGGCGACCACCACGTCGGCAGCCTTTTCCGGCAGCTGTTCAGGCAGGTAGAGCGCGAAACGCTCTGCGGCGATGCCGTTGCGCTCGGCGTTGTCGCGTGAAGCGTCCAGCGCCTGGGTATCGATGTCGGTGCCGACGGCATGCTCGGCGCCCAGCAACAGGCCGGCGATCGCCAGGATGCCCGAGCCGCAGCCAAAATCCAGCAGGGACTGGTCCTGCAGAGGCTGGGCATCCAGCCACTCGAGACAGAGTGCGGTAGTGGGGTGGGTGCCGGTACCGAACGCCAGGCCAGGATCCAGCAGCAGGTTGACCGCGTCGGGCTCCGGCGCCGCGTGCCAGCTGGGGACGATCCACAGGCGGCGGCCGAAGCGCATCGGCTGGAAGTTGTCCATCCAGCTGCGCTCCCAGTCCTGGTCTTCGATCACTTCGACCTGGTGCTCGGGCAGCTCGCCGCCGCGCAGCAGCTGCAGGTGGGCGAGCAGGGAGTCCGGGTCGGTGTCGGCTTCGAACAATGCCAACAGGTGCGTGTGCGACCACAGCGGAGTGGTGTTGAGATCCGGCTCGAAGATCGGCTGATCCTCGGCGTCCATGAAGGTCACGGAAACCGCGCCCAGATCCAGCAGCTGGTCTTCCAGCGCTTCGGCCTGATCGGGGGTGATGGCGAGTCGGATCTGCAGCCAGGACATGGAGGCCTCTCGAGTGGGGTCGCGGGAAAAGCCGGCAAGCTTACTGGAGGGGGCGTTGGGCGGCCAGCGTGGACTAGATATCCGCCTGACAGAAACGACAGAGGCCGCCCGAAGGCGGCCTCTGCAGTACAGCGCCGAGCGTGGCTCAGTGCTTATCCATGCCCAGTTTTTTCTCCAGGTAATGGATGTTCACGCCGCCCTTGCAGAAGCCTTCGTCGCGCACCAGGTCGCGGTGCAGCGGGGCGTTGGTCTTGATGCCGTCGACGATCAACTCGTCCAGCGCGTTGCGCATGCGGCCCATGGCCTCGTCGCGGTTCGCCCCGAAGGTGATCAGCTTGCCGATCAGCGAGTCGTAGTGCGGCGGAACCGAGTAGCCATCGTAGAGGTGCGAATCAACGCGAACACCGTTGCCGCCCGGCGCGTGGAAGTGCTTGACCTTGCCCGGGCTGGGCATGAAGGTGCGCGGGTCTTCGGCGTTGATGCGACATTCGACGGCATGGCCGCGGATGACGACATCTTCCTGCTTGATCGACAGCTTCTGGCCGCCACCGATAAGCAGCATCTCCTTGACGATGTCGATGCCGGTAACCATCTCGGTAACCGGATGCTCGACCTGTACGCGAGTGTTCATCTCGATGAAGTAGAAGTTGCCGTCTTCATAGAGGAACTCGAACGTACCGGCGCCGCGGTAGCCGATATCGATGCACGCCTTGACGCAGCGGGCCTGCACCTTGCGGCGGGCTTCTTCGTCGATCAGCGGGGCAGGGGCCTCCTCGATCACCTTCTGGTGACGGCGCTGCAGCGAGCAGTCGCGATCGCCGAGGTGGATGGCGTTGCCCTGGCCGTCGGCCAGGACCTGGATTTCCACGTGGCGCGGATTGGTCAGGAACTTCTCGAGGTAAACCATCGGATTGCCGAAGGCTGCGCCTGCTTCGTTGCGGGTCAGCTTGGCCGAGGCGATCAGGTCCTCTTCCTTGTGCACAACGCGCATGCCGCGACCACCACCGCCACCGGCGGCCTTGATGATCACTGGATAGCCTACCTCGCGGGCGATCCGCAGCGCTTCCTTCTCGTCTTCCGGCAGCGGGCCGTCAGAACCCGGAACGGTCGGTACGCCGGCCTGCTTCATCGCGTCCTTGGCCGATACCTTGTCACCCATCAGGCGGATAACGTCGGCGGTCGGGCCGATGAAGGTAAAGCCAGACTTCTCCACCTGTTCGGCGAAGTCGGCGTTCTCGGCGAGGAAGCCGTAGCCGGGATGAATGCCGTCGGCGCCGGTGACTTCGGCAGCGGCAATCAGTGCCGGGATGCTCAGGTAGGACTTGGCAGAGGCGGCCGGGCCGATGCAGACGGACTCGTCGGCCAGCGACACGTGCATCAGGTCACGGTCTGCAGTGGAGTGCACAGCCACGGTTTTGATGCCCAGTTCCTTGCATGCGCGCAGAACTCGAAGGGCTATCTCGCCGCGGTTGGCGATCAGTACTTTTTCCAACATCGCTGGCTCTCCGCGGTTCAAACGATGGTGAACAGCGGCTGGTCGTATTCGACCGGCTGACCATTCTCCACCAGGATGGATTCGATGGTGCCGCTGATCTCGGCCTCGATGTGGTTCATCATCTTCATGGCTTCGACGATGCAGAGGATGTCGCCCTTCTTGACGCTCTGACCGACTTCGACGAACGCCTTGGATTCCGGCGAGGACGCACGGTAGAAGGTGCCGACCATCGGCGAGCGGACCACATTGCCGTTCAGCTTGGGCGCGGCCGGGGCAGCGTCGGCAGCCGGGGCGGCAGCAGCTACCGGAGCAGGAGCCGGTGCAGCCGGAGCCTGAGCGTAGATCGGCTGCTGCATCGCTACCTGCTTGCTGTGGCGGCTGATGCGTACCGACTCTTCACCCTCGTGGATCTCCAGTTCGTCGATACCGGACTCTTCCAGCAGTTCGATCAGCTTTTTGACTTTGCGAATATCCATGAAGCATTGACTCCCAGGTAAGTTCAAAGGGCATTGCTGCTCGCTTCTTCAAGGCTCGGCATGTGCACGAGCCCCTCAGGAAGCAGCGAGTTGTTCCAGGGCGGCCTCCAAGGCCAGTCGGTAGCCGCTGGCGCCAAGGCCGCAGATCACACCCACCGCGATATCGGAAAAGTAGGAGTGATGGCGGAAAGGTTCACGCTTGTGCACGTTGGACAGGTGCACTTCGATGAATGGGATGCTCACGGCCAGCAACGCGTCACGTAATGCGACGCTGGTATGCGTGAATGCCGCGGGATTGATCAGGATGAAATCGACGCCTTCGCTGCGTGCAGCATGGATGCGCTCGATCAGTTCGTACTCGGCGTTGGATTGCAGATGCAGCAGATGATGTCCGCGATCTCGGGCACGCTGCTCCAGATCCTGATTGATCTGCGCCAGCGTCACTGCGCCGTAGACGCCCGGCTCGCGGGTGCCGAGCATGTTCAGATTCGGCCCGTGGAGGACCAGAAGCGTGGCCATCGGTATTCCTTGTTTTTCTGTATGCGCTGATCAGTCGAGGTGGCTGGTCGCGAGAAGGGAAAAACTATGCCCCAAGCAGGGTATGACTGTCCAGTCATGTCGCGATCGAAGGAAATGCCCGCATTATGTCTGAAGATTGCCGCAATGATTCATTGGGCTGAGGATCGTCGGCTTGTCATGGATCGATCCCGCGAAAATGCGTACGTGAGCTAGAGCAGAGGTGCCGCGCGATCCAGACGCTCGCTGAAACCGGGAGCGTCTATCTCGCCGACTACGCGTACTTCGGACATCTCATTGCCACGCCGATCGAAGAACAGGATGGCCGGGGGGCCGAACAGTTTGTAGCGGTCCAGCAGGCTGCGTTGGGCGGCGTTGCTTTCGGTGATGTCGAAGCGGATCAGACGATAGTCGGTCAGCCGCGGTGCCACCTGTGGGTTGGCGAACACCTCGCGTTCGATCACCTTGCAGCTGATGCACCAGTCGGCGTACCAGTCGAGCATCAGCGGTTGGCCGGCGGCGCGGGCGGCGGCCAGTTGGGTATCGAGCTCGGCCGGCGTGGAAATGGTGTGCCAGCCTTCACTGGTCATGCTGCCCGGCGCTGATCCGGCTACGGAGGTTGGCAACGGCCGAAGTGGATCGGAGCCGCCCTGTAGCGCCCCGACCCACGCGGCCAGCGCGTAGACCAGCAATACCAGTCCCATCAGCTGCGCGAGCTTCTGCCTGGGCGTCTTGCTGGTGAATTCCAGGGTCCCGAGAAATACGGCGCTGCCGGCCGCGAGCAGGCCCCACGCCGCCAGAGCAAGCGGACCGGGCAGTACGCGCTCGAGCATCCAGACGGCGACGGCGAGCAGCAGTACGCCGAATACGTTGCGCACGCTGATCATCCATGGGCCGCTCTTGGGCAGTAGCGCGCCACCGCCGGTGGCGAACAGCACCAGCGGTGCGCCCATACCCAGGCCCAGGGCGAACAGCTTCAGGCCGCCGCCTAGCGCATCGCCGCTGGCACTGATGTACAGCAGTGCGCCGGCCAGCGGAGCGGAAACACAAGGCGATACCAGCAGACTGGACACGGCACCGAGCAGCGCCGCTCCGGTAAACGAGCCGCCGCGTGCGTTGCCGGCAAGACGGTCGAGTCGACTGCTGAGTGCCTGTGGTAGGCGCAGCTCGAACAGCCCGAACATGGCCAGGGCGAAGGCGACGAAGAATAATGCGAAGGGTACAAGAATCCAAGGTGATTGCAGGCGCGCCTGCAGATTCAGCTCGGCGCCGAATACGCCCATCAGCGCGCCGAGCAGGGCGAAGCCGCCAGCCATTGGCAGTACGTAGGCGAGCGACAGCAGGAAGCTGCGCATTCCGCCGGGCTGGTCGCGCAGCACGACGCCGGTGAGAATCGGCAACATCGGCAGCACGCAGGGGGTGAAGGTCAGGCCCAGACCGGCGAGGAAGAACAGCGCGATGGAGCGCCAGGAGAGGTCGCGTTCGCTGGCCTGCTGGCTGGCTGACGCTTCGGTGGTCGCTCCGCTGGGGGCGCCGGCAACGTCGCCGATGGGGAGCGATTCGGTTTCCGGCGGGTAGCACAGGCCTTTATCGGCACAGCCCTGGTAGGAGACCTGCAGGACGAAGGGGCGGTTGTCCGGGTTGGTCAGCGGTAGCTCGACATCGACAATGCCGTAATAGGCTTCGATCTCACCGAAATAGTCATCGACCTTGGGCACGCCGGCGGGCAGCTTCGGCTCACCGATCACGACACCTGACTGGTCGGCCTTGAAGGCGAAACGATGACGGTAGAGGTAGTAGCCCTCCGCTGCGACGAAACGCAGGGTGATCTGTTCAGGCGTAGCTTCAACGAGACTCAGTCGAAAGGCTTCGCGTACCGGCAGGAAATCGCTGCTGTTGTTCAGCGCACCGCCAAGACTGGCGCTGGGCTTGTTGTCGAACAGGCCGGCGTGGGCAGGAAGTACGAATAGCAGGAGCAGCAGACTCAGCAGGCGAAGCATGGCGATCTCACGGTAAAGCTGTGGCGGCATGATAACCAAGCCCGACGCCCGGCGCCCGTGCTCAACTGTCGCTCTACCGATCAGTTTGCAACCAGATGCTGTCCTTGTCCTCGACTGCATCCAGCTGGCGCAGCGTCTGGCCGGCGCAGGGGCCGGCCACGCACTCACCGGATTCGATGAGAAACAGCGCGCCGTGAGTGGCGCATTGCAGCAGGCTGCCACTGTCGTCGAGGAACTGGTCGGGACGCCACTCCAGCGGAACACCGCGGTGTGGGCAACGGTTCTCGTACAGGTATGTCCGGCCATCCCGGCGCACGGCGATCACTTTCAGCTCCCCGACCGTGAAGCCGCGGCTCTGCCCTTCGAGAAGCTCGGATGTCGCGCACAATCTGATCATCGGGTCCTCCGCCATAAGCCGGAATTATCCCGCAGCCGGCGAGGAAGTGCAGTCGGATAATTTTTGCCGGGCTGGCGGCTGCGGCGGCGGGCTCTTATCCTTCGCCGCACATACCGCTTGGCAAAGCAATCCGATGGGTAGTCCGGTTCCTGCGCGCTTTCTGTTCTTCGTACTCGGCTTGTTGTTGCTGGTCGCGATCTGGCTGTCGCTGGCGCTGGGACCGCTGAGCCTGGCGCTGGGCGACAGTCTGGCTGCGGCGCTGCGCTTGGTAGGCGTGCCGATCGAAGCGTCCGGGCTCGAGCAGGCTGAGCTGATTCTTGCGCAGATCCGCCTGCCGCGGACCTTGCTGGGCTGCGCCGCCGGGGCAGTACTGGCGCTTTGCGGGGTGGCGATGCAGGGGCTGTTCCGCAACCCGCTGGCCGATCCAGGGCTGGTCGGGGTTTCCAGCGGTGCTGCGTTGGGCGCGGCGGTCGCCATAGTCGGTAGCACATTCATTCCGGCGTTGCCTGCGGGGTGGGAGCCCTACCTGCTGTCGGTCTTCGCCTTCGTTGGCGGGCTGGGCGTGACCTTGCTGGTTTACCGACTCGGCCGGCGCGACGGGCAGACCCACGTCGGCACGATGCTGCTGGCCGGCATTGCGCTGACCTCGCTGGCCGGTGCAGTGGTTGGGTTGTTCAGTTATCTGGCCGACGACAGAACGTTGCGCTCGCTGACCTTCTGGAATCTCGGCAGTCTGAACGGCGCCAGTTATGCACGGCTATGGCCGCTGCTGCTGATCACCATCGCAGTCGCACTGTGGCTGCCGCGGCGGGCGAAAGCCCTGAATGCGTTGTTGCTCGGCGAATCGGAAGCGCGTCATCTCGGTTTCGATGTGGAGCGGATCAAGCGTGAACTGGTGGTCTGCACGGCGCTGGGTGTCGGCGCAGCGGTGGCTGCTACCGGTCTGATCGGCTTTATCGGATTGGTGGTTCCGCACCTGATGCGCCTGTTGGTCGGCCCCGATCACCGCTTGCTGCTACCAGCTTCGGCACTTGCTGGCGGCAGCTTGCTGCTGCTTGCCGATGTCGCCGCGCGGCTGGTGATAGCGCCGGCGGAGCTGCCGATCGGCATTGTCACTGCGTTGCTCGGTGCACCTTTCTTCCTTTATCTGCTGTTGCGGGAGCGCCTCTGATGCTGGTGGGCCGCGATCTGACCGTGCGCCGTGGCGCGATAACGGCGCTGCAGGATGTTTCCCTCGAGCTGCGCCCTGGGCAGGTTTTCGGTGTGCTCGGCCCGAACGGTGCGGGCAAGAGCACGCTGCTGGCGACGTTATCCGGCGAGCTCAGGCCTTCCAGGGGGCAGGTCTTGCTCCACGGGCGGCCGCTCGGCGACTGGGCGGATGTGGAGCGCGCGCGTTGCCTAGCCGTGCTGCCGCAGAGTTCGACGCTCAGCTTCGCCTTCCGCGTGGCGGATGTGGTGGCCATGGGGCGCCTGCCTCATCGCACCGGGCGCGGAGCCGATGCCGCCTTCGTTGCAGCAGCGATGGCTGCGGCGGACGCGCGGCACCTTGCGACGCGCAGCTACCTCGAACTGTCTGGAGGCGAGCGTCAGCGTGTGCATCTCGCTCGGGTGCTGGCGCAGCTGTGGCCGGGCGAGACAGGGCAGGTGCTGATGCTCGACGAGCCTACGTCGATGCTCGATCCTGCGCACCAGCACAGCATTTTAAAGGCGGTCAGGGCCTTCGCCGCGCAAGGCGCCGCCGCTCTGGTGATCCTGCACGATCTGAATCTGGCTGCGCGCTATTGTGATCGGTTACTGCTGCTAAAGGATGGTCGGCCAATCGTGGCAGGGCCACCCGATGAAGTGCTGCAAGCCGAGCCGCTGCGAGCGGTATTCGGTCTGGATGTGTTGGTGCAGCGACATCCGGAACTCGGTCACCCGCTGATCATTGCCCGTTGAGGAGGTTCATCGTGCGCATTCTTGTGTTGCTTGTGCTGGGTTTGCTGACGGCATGCCATTCGCTACCGTCGCTACCTGAGTGGCAAAGTCCCGAAGGGCGTGAGCATCCGGAGCTCGGTCTGATCGTCGATCTGCGCAGTGACGCGGTACTCACGCCCGCGCAGCTGGTAGCGAAGCTGCAGGCGCAGGATCGGCTGCTGGTCGGCGAGCGGCACGACAACCCGGATCACCATGCGCTGCAGCTCTGGTTGCTGCGGGCGTTGGCCGAAGAACGTCCGCAGGGCAGCTTGTTGCTGGAGATGCTCGCCCCCCAACAGCAGGCGCTAGTCGATGCAGTGCGCCGCGAGGTGCGTGAGGGGCGAGCGCCAGCCGATCTTCCTGATGCATTGGGCTGGCAGAGGGGCTGGGATTGGGCTCAGTACGGAGCCCTGGTTTCACATGCACTCGCGCAGCCTTACCCATTGCTGCATGCCAATCTCGGGCGCGACGAAATCATGTCGATCTATCGTGCCGCACCGTCATTGCAGGGGCGCAAATCTGCGGCTGCGGCGGTAAGCGAGGCATTACTGGCGCAGATCGAGGTCTCTCACTGCGGGATGCTGCCGGCCTCCCAGCTGCCGGCGATGCTGGCGGTGCAGCAGCAGCGTGATCGACGCATGGCCGAGCGAACGCTCGCCGCAGCCGAGCCAGCCATGCTGCTGGCCGGCGCGTTCCATGTCCGTCGAGACCTGGGCGTGCCGTTGCATATCGAGGATCTGTCAGGGAAGTCAGTCGCGGTGTTGATGCTTGCTGAAGTGGGCGAGACGGTATCCGCTGCGCAGGCCGACTATGTCTGGTACACCCCGGCGCAACCGGAGCAGGATCATTGCGAACAGCTGCGCCGACCGGGGAAGCAACCTGGCTGACATTTTCTACAGGCAAAAAAAAGACCCGGCAGAGCCGGGTCAAAACCGTGATTAGCCTGATGAGGAGATAACCTGAAGGATCGACTGCCTGAGCCTTCAGCTATCGGCTGACCTCGCGATCAGTTGCGATAATAATAACAATTCTCATTTCTGCGTCAACAGTCTTTCGTGAAAATATTTTTGCGCTGCAAAAACGCCTTGTTCGCCTCAAACGGCGACATTGACTCGCAGGTGAGTGACTTCTTTATTTAGTAAGTCGATGCGCCGAGCCATGCTCTCAATAAGGCTATGAGCAATGCGCGGATTGCTTTGGGTCAGACCGAGAAACTGCTCCTTGGGAATGACCATGACCGTACAGGGTTCGCTGGCAACCACTGTTGCGCTGCGTCGCTCGCGGGTGAAGACTGCCATTGCGCCAAAGATCTCGTCCTTTTGTACGTCGCCCACCTTCTGTCCATCGACTACGGCCTCGGCATGGCCTTCGATGATGATGAACACATTGTCCGCCTCGTCTCCTTGGTGAATCAGCTCTTCACCAACGGCGAAGTGCTTGAAGCCAGTAGCCGGGCGTATCTCCGGTTGCTTTAGGCGCGCTAGGGCGTCGCCGAGTAGGGCCGTATGCCCGATCAGGTACTGAGTGAACAGCTCCTGGCGATGCTCGTCTGCGTGTATATGCTGAAACACTGCATTGCGCGAGTAGGGGATCAGGCTGACGGGCTCATCGCTGCAATAGCGGCAGTCCGGCAGGTCGCCAGACTGACGCAGCCCGACGAGGTCGCCTTCCTGTAGATAGAACAGCGCCTTATCGTCGATCAGCGCATGCAGCAGGCCGCTCTCGATGATGAACAGCTGCTGCGCAGGAAGCTCGGCGCACAGGTTGTCGGTGTGTTTGAGTTCAATATTTGGCCCCGATGGCTGCAGGCCTTCCAGCAATTGGCAGGGGATTGTTTGCAGGCGGTTGATCAGGCGATCGGCGTACGCCGGTTGCTCCCCGAGTAAATACATGTCGGTAATCCTTGAACGAACGGGCAGACGATTGGCAGGGTCACGTCGGCGCACAATAGGCTCGGGCAAGGTTCTGAGTAAATCTCGTCGAGCAGAGGTTGTGAGCTAGCTCTAGTTGTCGGGATTGGTGCCTAGATTTCGATTGAGCTCTTCTTTCAGCGGCGCTGGCAATTGCTGCCAGGGCACGTCGCGTAGTGCGCCTTCGATGGCATACAGCAGCACCTTCGAGGCGCCGAAGCCCCGAGACTTCACTGCGCGATATGAGCTCACCGCGCCCAGACGGCGTAGATCCGCCGCGGTGTGTATGCCCGATGCGTGCAGCCATTGCACCGAGGTCTTGCCGAGATTGCGGAGCGAAAGCAGTTCGTCGTGCATGGTGGCGTCCTTGCGGTGCTAGCGGTTGGGGAATCCCGTCAGAAAATGTAACGGCCAGCGGATGAGACGTCGCTGTTCGGCTGAGCCCCACGCCGACGACAGCTGCGACTCGATCATCGCAATGGGGTCGCGGCCTTGGCGCCGTTGCCACTGCTTTACGGCTGACCAGGTGCCTAGATAGCCAATCAGTTCTGAGAGGTTCCAATACGCTTCGAGTGCGAAGGCCGGGGTGTCGATACATGTAAATGGAACCTGGATATCGCTGTAACCAGCGTCGACGCTGGCGCGACCGGCTGGCCAGTAACCAGCGAGGGTCTCGCTATACAGAGTGCGGATGAGCGCATCTACCTCAGCCGATACCTCCAGCAGGCTGTAGCACCACGCGCAGAACAGGCCGCTCGGCTTCAGCGCTAGCTGTACCTGGGAGAAGAATGGTGGCGTGGCAAACCAGTGCAGCGCTTGCGCGACTACCAGTAGATCGAGCTGGCCACGACGCAGCGGGAGGTGTTCCGCGTCGGCGACGAATCGCTGCACCTCCGGCCAATCACCCCCTGCGCTGAGCTGCTCAGCACTGGCATCGCACGCCAAGACATGGCGAAAATATCGCGTCAGCGGCGAGCTGGCTTGCCCGTTACCTGCGGCGAGATCCAGTGCTGTGTCGGTCGTTGCGCACTGGTTTGCGAGCCAGCTGAACAGCGCCTCGGGGTAAGTCGGGCGAAAGCGTGCATAGTCAGTAGAGCGGCTAGAGAACAGCTGAATGCTATCGCTGGCTGGCTTAGCCGTAGGTGCTTCGCTGGCAGACATGGCAGTGTTCCATGATTGGAATACCGCAAGTATAGAAGCACCGCCGCGCTCTGCTGGCGGCGGTGCCTACCGGTCAGAGACCTGGCAGATGCTGGCGAATGCTCGCGACGAGTTCGTCGAGGCTGCCTGCGTCCTGCGTATCGACGCGACGACTGTGGAGGCGCTCGCTTTCACTTAGCGCTTCGCGGCTGGCTTGCTGGGCGTGTACTACGTCCATGGTGGCGTCGGATGGGTCGACACCTTCTGCCTGACGTTGCGCCAGCCACTGGGCGATCACCGCATCCGGAGCCTGGCAATCGAGAATCAGGAAGGGCACGCCGGTGGTCTCTGCCGCCTGCCAAGCATCCTGACGTTGCTGTTGTTTCAGGTATGCGGCATCGATCACCACGGAGAAGCCTGCCTGTAGCGCAGTTGTCGCCAGCTGGTGCAGGCGCTGATAGGTCTCGTCGCTGGCCTGCCGGCTATAGATGCCGGTATCGAGTTGGCCCTGCTGCGCCTCGGACTGCTCGCCGTGCAGGCGTTTGCGTTCGACATCCGAACGCAGACGTATCGCGCCAAGAGCCTCGACCAGACGCAGTGCGACATGGCTCTTGCCAACGGCGGATACGCCATGGGTGATCGCGAGAAAGCGTGAGGGAATGGCGCTGTAGCTCTCGGCCAGGTTGGCGTAGCTGCGGTACTGGCGCACGATCACTTTGCGCTGCACGGCGTCCTGCTCTTGATACAGGCGGAACAGGCTGACCTTGGCACGCACCAGTGCACGATAGGCCTTGTACAGATTCAGCAGCGCCAGTGCCGCATAGTCACCGGTGTGCTCAAACCAGCCATTGATGAACCGGCGCGCCTGGCACTTCAGGCCTCGGTCTTCGAGGTCCATCGCCAGGAATGCGGCATCGGAAGCGACATCGATCAAGCGGAACGGCTCGTTGAACTCGATGCAATCGAACAGCACGACGCTGCCATCGATCAATGTGGCATTGCCCAAGTGAAGGTCGCCGTGGCACTCGCGGACAAAACCCTGCTGGCAGCGCTGATCAAGCAACGGGCGCAGGCGCTCGACACTGGTCTCGGTCCACTCTTCGAGCGCGTCCAGCTGGCGCAGATCCGCCGCTTCGCTGAGTAGCGGTCGAATCTGCTCGAAGTTCTGCCGCATCGGCGCGACGATTGCGTCGGCGCTGCGCAGTGCATGCCCCTCCGGTACCTGAGGAGTGCTCTGGTGAAACTGTGCGATTTGCTCGGCCAGCGCGTCGATATGCGCATCCGTCAGCTCGCCCCGTGCCTGCAGCTCGGCCAGCAGCTGGGTCTGCGGAAATTCGCGCATCTTCAATACGTATTCGAAGGGTTCACCTGTACCGTTGATCTCTGGTGCCTCTGGCGAGCCGCTGACGGGCAGCACTTCGAGGTAAAGATCCGGTGCCATGCGCTGATTGAGGCGCAGCTCCTCTTCGCAGAAATGCTTGCGCGCCGCGAGATCGGTGAAAATGAGGAAGCCGAAGTCCACTGGCTTCTTGATTTTGTACGCGTAAGTGCCGGTGAGGATCACCCAGGAAATGTGGGTTTCGATGACCCTGCATCCCTCGGCGGGGTGCGGATAACACGCAGGGTTCTGCAGGGCGGCGATCAGTGCTTGGCTCACGGTCATTCCTTGTTGAAGTTCTTGAACGGGCGTGCGAGTCCACTGCAAAGCAGTTCACACAGTCGAAAAGTCGCTGGCATTATGGCCGTTGAGCGGTGCACTGCAAACTGCTGAGAGGCCGTCGGTCCGTCGCTGCAAAGTGCGTATAATGCGCCGCCATGACTAAACCTCGCTCCTCTCGTACACGCTCCAAGCGCCGCTCTGCGGGCGCTCGCCCCTGGTTGGGCTGGGCGATCAAACTGTCCATTGTCGGCCTGGTAATCCTGGCCGGTTTCGCTATCTATCTCGATGCCGTGGTGCAGGAGAAGTTTTCCGGCAAGCGCTGGACGATCCCGGCCAAGGTCTATGCGCGGCCGCTGGAGCTGTTCGTGGGCCAGAAGTTGGACAAGAACGACTTCTTGGCGGAATTGGACGCGTTGGGCTATCGCCGCGAAAAGGCGGTCAGCGGTCCGGGCGGGGCTTCTGTTGCGGGCAACGACATCGAATTGCATACCCGCGGCTTTCAGTTTTACGAAGGAGCGGAGCAGTCGCAGCGACTGCGGGTGCGCTTCTCCGGCGATTTTGTTGCCGGCCTGAACGCGGGCAACGGCAGCGCCACGCCCGTTGCTCGCCTTGAACCTGTGCTGATTGGCGGGCTGTACCCGGCGCATAACGAGGACCGGATTCTGATCAAGCTCGATCAGGTGCCGCCATATCTGATAGAGACACTTGTGGCGGTGGAGGACCGTGAGTTCTTCAATCACTTCGGTGTGTCACCCAAGTCGATTGCTCGCGCCGTGTGGGTCAACCTGACTGCGGGCCAGGTCCGGCAGGGTGGCAGTACTCTTACCCAGCAGTTGGTAAAGAACTTTTACCTGACCAATGAGCGCAGCCTCAACCGCAAGGCCACCGAGGCGATGATGGCGGTGCTGCTGGAGTTGCATTACGGAAAAGAGGAAATCCTCGAAGCCTATCTGAATGAGGTGTTTCTTGGTCAGGATGGCCGTCGCGCCGTGCATGGCTTCGGCCTGGCGAGCCAGTACTTCTTTGGACAGCCGCTGGCCGAGTTGAAGCTTCCGCAGGTAGCTCTGCTGGTCGGCATGGTGAAAGGTCCGACTTACTACAATCCTCGCCGCAACCCCGAGCGGGCGTTAGAGCGGCGCAATCTGGTTCTCGATCTGCTGGCTGAACAGCAGGTCGTCAGCGCTGAGGTCGTAGCCAAGGCCAAGCAGGCACCTTTGGGCGTGACCCAGCGTGGCAGCATGGCGGACAGCTCGTATCCGGCGTTCCTCGACCTCGTCAAACGCCAGCTGCGCGAGGATTATCGAGATGAGGACCTTACCGAAGAGGGCCTGCGAGTCTTCACCAGTTTCGATCCGATCCTTCAACTGAAGGCCGAGCAGGCCATGAGCGAAACGCTCAAGCGCCTCGGCAAGAGCACCGAGGGCGTTGAGGGCGCGATGATCGTGACCAACCCTGAAACCGGGGAGATTCAGGCAATGCTGGGCGGTCGCCAGCCTGGGTACGCCGGCTTCAACCGGGCATTGGACGCGTCGCGGCCGATCGGCTCGCTGATCAAACCTGCCATCTACCTAGCCGCGCTCGAGAAGCCCAGCCAGTACACGCTGACCAGTCTGCTCGAAGATGAGCCCTTTTCGGTCAAGGGTGCGGACGGGCAGATATGGAAGCCACAGAACTATGGCCGTCAGGCTTACGGCACCGTCTATCTCTATCAGGCGCTCGCCAACTCCTACAACCTGTCCACAGCGAGGCTGGGGCTCGATCTGGGCGTACCGAACGTACTGAAGACACTCGAGCGGCTGGGTGCCTCGCCGAAATGGCCGGCCTATCCTTCGATGTTGCTCGGCGCGGGTGGGCTGAAGCCGATCGAAGTGGCGGACATGTACCAGACGCTCGCCAATGGTGGCTTCAATACACCGTTACGCGGCATCCGCAGTGTGCTGACAGCTGACGGCGAACCGCTCAAGCGCTATCCGTTTCAGATTCAGCAGCGCTTCGATCCGGGAGCCATCTACCTTACGCAGTACGCGATGCAGCGCGCCATGAGCGAGGGGACGGGGCGATCTGCCTACAATCGTCTGCCGCGGTCGCTCAATCTGGCCGGCAAGACCGGCACCACCAATGATTCGCGTGACAGCTGGTTTGCCGGCTTCAGCCAGGATTTGCTGGCGGTGGTCTGGTTGGGGCGTGATGACAACGGTAAGACGTCGCTGACCGGGGCAACGGGTGCGCTGCAGGTGTGGAGTGATTTCATGCGTCGTGCTGATCCGCTGCCTCTGCAGATGCCGATGCCGGATAACGTGGCTTATGCCTGGGTAGATGCTAGAAGTGGTCTGGGCACCGATGAGCGTTGCCCGGATGCCGTACAGATGCCCTATATTCGCGGCAGCGAACCAGCCGCAGGACCTGGCTGCGGCATTCAGGCACCTGCGGAGTCGGTCATGGATTGGGTGCGTGGCTGGCTGCAATAGCAGCGCGGCCCGCGGTGCATCTCGTGCTATTTGTCGAAGAGGTTGTAATTAGTGAACAAGCAGTGGATGACTGTTGTTGCAGCGGTGGCTCTGATTCAGGGCTGTGCCACCGTGGATCGCCGCTCGATTCCGGTTGTTGATGCGGGGGCTCCCGTGTCCGAGGAAATTGCCGCTCGTCAGGGCTATCGTGCGCCGGCCGCCGCGGCGCCGCGTCAGCAGCAGGAGGACTCAGGTGTGGTCGTAATGGTGCCGCAGGGCACCTCTGCACCTCTTGAGACATTCGCCGCGCCTGATGTGCCGTTCTCCGGCGCGATCGATACGACGAGCGGGACGCAGCAGCCAGCCTGGCAGCCTGCACCTTCGATATCCGCCCCGGTCAGTGCGCCCCAGCCAAGCATGCCCAGTGGCATTCCCTCGTCCCGTAGTGGCCTAGCTGCCGACGAGCAACTCGATGGTCCCGTCCTGGCTCTGCTGACCACTGCCCAGCAACAGCAGGGTGGTGGCGACTTGAATGGTGCTGCATCCAGCCTCGAGCGTGCCCAGCGCATCGCTCCGCGCGAGCCGCAGGTGCTTTATCGCTTGGCCCAGGTTCGTCTGGCTCAAGGCGATGCAACGCAGGCCGAGCAGCTGTCACGGCGCGCGCTGAGTTATGCCGGTGACCGCCCGGCCTTGCAGGCGAGCCTGTGGGAGCTGATCGCTCAGGCGCGCGAGAGGCAGGGCGACAGCGCAGGTGCCGCTCAGGCTCGTGAGCGCGCCAAGGTCAGCCTGTGATGGATAAGCGCCTGCCGGCGGTCGCGCAGCAGCTGCTATTGATCGAGCGTGAGCTGCGGGCGTTGGAGCTTTGGGGTGTCGAGAGTCCGGGGGCGGAGGCGCTTGCCAGTGTCGAACCGTTTTGCGTGGATACGCTGCGGTTCGAGGAGTGGCTGCAATGGATTTTCCTGCCCCGGATGAAAACCATCGTTGAGGCGGATCATCCATTACCGGCTGTGTCTGGCATCTGTGCAATGGCTGAGATGGCCTATCGAGATGCGCAAGTCGCGAGCCTGCTAGAGGCGTTGCGAGGCTTCGACGAGCTGATCGATGCGCCTAGCGCCTCGGGTTCATGAGGCGCTGCTGTAGCGCGTTCTCGCTCAGTGGCTTGATCAGTTGCAGTGTTCGGCGATTTTGTCGCGGGTTTCAGCGATCCGCGCCTGCCGCTCTTCTTCGGTAACCCGCCGGGTCTCGCCATTGTCCTCGACGCGCACGCGTGGATTGTTCTGCAACTGGGCCAGGTTCGTGCGCATGCTTTCGCAATAACGCTTGCGCTCAGCTTCTTGGGCGGCGACCTGCTGTTTAACCTTGCGGTCAATGCTGTTTTGGTCTGCCTCGCTACCGGTTTCATCCGGTGCGCTGGTGTCTGGCTTCGCGGCTGGTTTTGCCGGCGCCGTCACTGTGTTGACAGTTTCCACCTGCTGCCCTTGCGGCGGTTGCGCGCCGAAGTGCGTAACTCCCTGAGCGTCTACCCACTTGTACACCTGGGCAGCCATGACGTTGCCGCAAAGCGCCAGTAGCAAGCCGCCCGCAAGAAACATGAATCGCATGTCGTTACCTTCATTGGAATCGGAAACCGGCAGTCACTATACCCAAAAGCCAACGCGCTGCTTCTGCACCCTGTCACAGCTCAAGGTTGCTCAAACACAACGGCAAGCTTGACTTGCTGGTGCTGAATCCGAACAATTCGAAGCTTGCTGTCCTGAGTCGCCTCGCCGCAAGCGATACCGGCTCAGTCTAGACAGACATGAGGTGCTACCCGCGCCGACCTGCATCACCCGCAACGCGTTACCTCGCGCTGGGTGGAGAGCCCGAGACACCAGGGTCTCTTCCAATACTGGCTCAGTCAGTGGCTGACGTAGTCGGCGACCACCGTCGCTCATGCCCTGCTAGCAGTAAACCTATTTCTGGCGGCTCCGACTTGGAATCGCTATCTGGCGTTTCAGAGGTGAACAACGTGGAACTCTTATCCGGCGCTGAAATGGTCGTCCGCTCCCTGCGTGACGAAGGCGTTAAGTACATCTACGGGTACCCGGGCGGTGCCGTCCTGCATATCTACGATGCGCTTTTCAAGGAAAAGGCCATCGAACATATCCTGGTTCGTCACGAGCAGGCCGCCACGCACATGGCTGATGGCTATGCGCGCGCGACCGGCAAGGCCGGCGTGGTGCTGGTGACATCCGGACCAGGGGCGACTAACGCCATCACCGGTATCGCCACCGCCTTCATGGACTCGATCCCGATGGTGGTCATCTCCGGTCAGGTGCCGAGCAACATGGTCGGCACCGATGCCTTCCAGGAAACCGACATGATCGGTATCTCCCGGCCCATCGTGAAGCACAGCTTCATGATCAAGCATCCTTCGGAAATCCCCGAAGTGATGAAAAAAGCGTTCTATCTCGCCGAATCCGGGCGTCCAGGGCCGGTTGTCATCGACATTCCGAAGGACATGACCAACCCGGCCGAGAAGTTCGAGTACGTCTATCCGAAGAAGGCCAAGCTGCGTTCGTACAGCCCGGCCGTGCGTGGGCATTCGGGCCAGATTCGCAAAGCGGCGGAACTGCTGCTGGGAGCCAAGCGACCCATCATCTACGCCGGTGGCGGCGTGATTCTGGGCAAGGCCTCGGCGCAACTGACCGAGCTGGCGAAGATGCTCAACCTGCCGGTGACCAACACCCTGATGGGCTTGGGTTGCTATCCGGGCGGTGACCGCCAGTTCGTCGGCATGCTCGGCATGCACGGCAGTTACACCGCCAACCTGGCCATGCACCATTCCGACGTGATCCTGGCGGTCGGTGCGCGCTTCGATGACCGCGTCATCAATGGTGCTGCGAAATTCTGCCCGAACGCCAAGATCATCCATATCGACATCGACCCGGCGTCCATCTCCAAGACCATCAAGGCCGACATTCCGATCGTCGGTCCGGTCGACAGTGTGCTGACCGAGATGGTCGCCATCGTCAAGGAAATCGGTCAGACGCCGAATGCCGAGACGGTCGCCAGCTGGTGGAAACAGATCGACGAGTGGCGCGGCAACCGTGGCCTGTTCCCCTACGACAAGGGCGATGGTTCGATCATCAAGCCTCAGGCCGCCATCGAGGTCCTTTGCGAAGTGACCAAGGGCGATGCCTATGTAGCTTCGGACGTCGGTCAACACCAGATGTTCGCCTGCCAGTATTACAAGTTCGACAAGCCCAACCGATGGCTCAACTCGGGCGGCCTCGGCACCATGGGCTTTGGTCTGCCTGCAGCCATGGGCGTGAAGCTGAACTTCCCCGAAGCCGATGTCGCGGTGGTGACGGGTGAGGGCAGCATCCAGATGAACATCCAGGAGCTGTCCACCTGCCTGCAGTACGACCTGCCGGTGAAGATCATCAACCTCAACAACGGTGCGCTGGGAATGGTTCGCCAGTGGCAGGACATGGTGTACAACAGCCGCTATTCGCACTCCTACATGGAGTCGCTGCCTGACTTCGTCAAGCTGGCCGAGGCTTATGGTCACGTCGGAATGCGCATCACCGACCTCAAGGACCTCAAGCCAATGATGGAAGAGGCGTTCGCCATGAAGGATCGCCTGGTCTTCCTGGATATCGCTGTCGATACCGCCGAGCACGTCTATCCGATGCAGATCAAAGACGGTGCAATGCGCGATATGTGGCTGAGCAAGACGGAGCGGACCTGATCATGAGACACATCATTTCCCTGCTGATGGAAAACGAACCGGGTGCATTGTCTCGTGTGGTCGGCCTGTTTTCGCAACGCAACTACAACATCGAAAGCCTCACCGTGGCGCCGACCGAGGATCCGACCCTGTCGCGTCTGACGCTGACCACGGTAGGTCACGAGGAGGTGATCGAACAGATCACCAAGAACCTCAACAAGCTGGTTGAGGTGGTCAAGCTGGTAGACCTGTCGGAAAGCGCCCATATCGAGCGTGAACTGATGCTCATCAAGGTCAAGGCCACCGGCGCCCAGCGTGCCGAGGTTAAGCGCACCACCGATATCTTCCGCGGGCAGATCGTCGACGTGACTACCAGCGTCTATACGATTCAGCTCGCCGGAACCAGTGACAAGCTGGACAGTTTCATTCAGGCCGTGGGCACCGCTTCGATCCTGGAAGTTGTGCGCAGTGGCGTTACCGGGATTTCTCGCGGTGACAAAGTACTGAGTATCTAACGGCTGTCGGACACGCGTCTCGGCACTCAACTACGTTTTATCGAATGGCCCACGAGGCCGGCAACAGGGGTAATTCATGAAGGTTTCTTACGATAAAGACTGCGACCTCTCCATCATTCAGGGCAAGAAGGTCGCCATCATCGGTTACGGCTCCCAGGGTCACGCGCACGCGTGCAACCTGAAGGATTCCGGCGTCGACGTCACCGTCGGCCTGCGTCCGGGCTCGTCCTCCATTGCCAAGGCCGAGGCCCATGGCCTGAAGGTCAGCGACGTGCCGGCTGCCGTTGCCGCTGCCGATCTGGTAATGATCCTGACCCCGGACGAGTTCCAGGGCCGTCTGTACAAGGACGAAGTCGAGCCGAACCTGAAGCAGGGCGCGACTCTGGCCTTCGCTCACGGCTTCTCGATCCACTACAACCAGGTTGTACCGCGTGCCGATCTGGACGTGATCATGATCGCTCCCAAGGCGCCGGGTCACACCGTGCGTTCCGAGTTCGTCAAGGGCGGCGGCATCCCTGATCTGATCGCGATTTACCAGGACGCTTCCGGCAATGCTCGTAACGTCGCACTGTCCTACGCCTGTGGCGTTGGCGGTGGTCGTACCGGCATCATCGAAACCACCTTCAAGGACGAAACCGAAACCGATCTGTTCGGCGAGCAGGCTGTTCTTTGTGGTGGTTGCGTTGAGCTGGTCAAGGCTGGCTTTGAAACACTGGTCGAAGCTGGCTACGCGCCGGAAATGGCCTACTTCGAGTGCCTGCACGAGCTGAAGCTGATCGTCGATCTGATGTTCGAAGGCGGCATCGCCAACATGAACTACTCGATCTCCAACAACGCCGAGTACGGCGAGTACGTGACCGGTCCTGAAGTAATCAACGCCGAATCCCGTGCTGCCATGCGCAATGCCCTGAAGCGCATTCAGGATGGTGAGTACGCCAAGATGTTCATCACCGAAGGTGCCGCAAACTATCCGTCGATGACTGCCTACCGTCGCAACAATGCGGCTCACGGTATCGAGGTGGTTGGTGAGAAGCTGCGCGCAATGATGCCTTGGATCGCGGCGAACAAGATCGTCGACAAGAGCAAGAACTGATCCTTCTCCTGCTCAACAAAACGCGGCTTCGGCCGCGTTTTTTCGTTCTGTCTGCCTGGCTTCTGGTATAAATCGCGGGTTTGGCCAGGCTGAACCGCAGGTCCATCGGCCTGGTCGAAATCTATCCGTACCTGTTGTAGAAGGTGAATGCGCATGAGTGGACAACCCGAAGAGCCAAACAAGCCAGTCGAGCCAGAGAGCATTCTGCCGATCGACGAGCATGTCGAGGAAATCCAGGAGCCTGACGGCCGCAAGGTGCGCCATCGTGGCATTTACCTGCTGCCCAACCTGTTCACCACCGCCAATCTGTTTGCCGGATTCTTTTCGATCATTACGGCCATTAACGGAAACTTCTATGTAGCCGCGGCCACGGTGTTTGTCGCGATGGTGCTCGATGGGCTGGATGGCCGCGTGGCGCGTTTGACCAATACTCAAAGCGCTTTTGGTGCCGAGTACGATTCGCTGTCTGACATGGTAGCGTTTGGTCTGGCGCCAGCGGTGCTGGCGTACGAGTGGGCTTTGTCCGAGCTGGGCAATGTCGGCCTTACCGTTGCGTTCATTTATGTCGCATGCGCCGCGCTGCGCTTGGCTCGTTTCAATACGCAGATTGGCAAGGTGGACAAGCGCTGGTTCATCGGTCTGGCCAGTCCGGCCGCAGCGGGTGTCGTAGCCGGTTGGGTGTGGGCCGTTTGGGCGCTGGATGATGTCGGCATCCGTGGGGGCGATCTGCCGCTGGTACTGGTCATGCTGTTCGCGCTGATGGTCGCTGCTGCCGGTCTATTGATGGTGAGCAATATCAAGTACTACAGCTTCAAGGATCTGGATCTGAAGGGGCGCGTTCCCTTTGTTGCCATTCTTGTAGTGGTACTGGTGTTCGCCGTTGTGTTTAGTGATCCGCCGCGTATTCTGCTTTTGATCTTCCTGGCGTATGCGGTTTCCGGTCCCGTGCAGTACCTGATGCAGGTGCGCCGTCGCAAACGTGTCGAGGGTTGATTTTCAATCCGGCTGCGCGTATTGCTTCAACGGAGCCAATACGCGGAGCTACCCATGCTTATCAAGATTGCCGCCTCTGGCCAGTGTCGTGAATCAGAAGTAACACCCGAGGCGGCTTACTTCAGTCGCCGACAGGTGCTCGTTGGAGCGGTGCTCTCCGGTGCCGTGGCCGGAGTGCCTTCTCTCTCCAGTGCTTCCGAGCGCTACCCGGGTGTTACCCCGCCGCCTGGGCCGAAATGGTTCACTGACAAAATGGCCGAGGCCAGGTGGGAGGCGGTGGTCCCCGAAGGCGAGGCCATAACGCCTTTTAAAGATGCTAGCCAATACAACAACTTCTACGAGTTCGGCCCTGATAAGGGGGACCCGGCGCGATACGCTTCGGCTTTGAAGGTCGAGCCTTGGTCGGTCTTGATCGACGGCGAGGTCGACCGGCCCGGGCGCTACGCTCTTGAGGATCTATGTTCGGAAAGTCGGCTTGAGGAGCGCATCTATCGGCTTCGCTGTGTAGAAGCCTGGTCGATGGTCATTCCTTGGCTGGGTTTTCCTCTCGCCGATCTGGTTCGCAAGGTACAGCCGCACTCGTCCGCCAAGTTCATTCGCTTCGAAACGGCGTACCGGCCGGAGGAAATGCGCGGAACCCGCTCCGGGTTTGGCCTGATCGATTGGCCCTATGTCGAAGGGTTGCGAATGGATGAAGCCTTGCACCCGCTGACCTTGCTCGCGGTGGGCATGTATGGTCGTACTTTGCCTAATCAGAATGGGGCGCCGCTGCGTTTGGTTGTTCCGTGGAAGTACGGTTTCAAAAGCATCAAGTCGATCGTGCGCATCAGTTTCGTACGCGACCAGCCGGCAACGACTTGGCAGTCGATGGCGCCGCAGGAATATGGGTTCTATGCGAACGTGAATCCGAGGGTATCGCATCCGCGATGGTCGCAAGCTCGTGAGCGCCGGCTCCCAGGAAGCCTGTTCAGCACAAACCTCCGGGACACCCAACTGTTCAACGGCTACGCGGAGCAAGTCGCGGGGTTATATAGCTCGATGGATCTCAGTAAGGACTATTGATGCGCTACCCCGTGTGGCGGCCGGCGGTTTTCGCCTGCGCCGCGAGCTTGCCGTTGTATTGGCTGTATCTGGGCTGGCAGTTCGCGCTTGGTCCTGACCCAGGCAAGGTGCTGGTCGATAATCTCGGTGAGGGTGCGCTGGTTTTGCTGCTTCTGACGCTTTCGATGACTCCGATGCAACGGCTGACTGAATGGGGTGGCTGGCTTGCCGTCCGACGTCAGCTCGGACTGTGGTGTTTCACCTATGCACTGCTGCACCTGAGTGGTTATCTATACTTCTTATTGGGTGGCGAGTTTTCTCGTTTGGGCGAGGAATTGCGCGAACGCCCCTATGTTCTGGTCGGTGGACTAGGGTTTGTCGGACTGACCGTCTTGGCGATGACATCATCCCGGTGGAGCATGCGTCGGCTTGGTAAGCGCTGGAAAAAGGTGCATCGCCTGGTTTACATCATCGTCATAGTGGTGCTGTTACATATGCTCTGGGTGGTTCGTGCGGACTCTGCGCGTTGGTTCCTCTATGCCGGCACCGGTGTAGCTCTACTTCTGCTACGCGTTCCTGTCGTAGCTGCTGCTCTCGATACGCTGCGTGGCATAAGAGGTAAGTCAGGAAGAAAACTGAAATAAACGGTTGACGGTAGTTTTCAGGCCCCTATAATGCGCACCACTTCCGGCGCAGTCCTCAAGCAAAACCTCTTGTAAATCAAAAGGTTAGCTAAATAAAAGGATTGCACGGATGGCGGATTCGAGTAGAATGCGCCGGGCTGACAGGGTGGTGGTTGAGTCCTGTTGGTGGCTTCGGTCGGGTTGATCGGAAGCGGTTGAAAGAGGTGGTTGACAGCGGTTTTG
>NZ_DAMCPO010000014.1:0-135522 GCF_032106285.1 Stutzerimonas kunmingensis | reverse complement strand
GCTCCGCATCGAATGGCAGCAGGTAGGCCAGCTGACTGGCCAGAGCTGCCTGATCGCTCACCGCGCCGCCCAGCCCCAGGGTTTTCACCATCGGATGCTGACCCAGCGCGGCGAGCAGTACGACGAGGTCGGCGTGCTGCTCGGCCAATGGTTGGCTGTCGGCTTCGCTGCGCCAGGCGACTTGGGCGACGGCCAGCTGGTCACGCAGTACTTCGAACGATTGCACATCGAAGCGCCGCCCGCCTTCGACCCGGATACCCAACAGGCCGTTGGGCAGCTGTTGCCAGTCGCGAATCAGCGCTTCGCAACCGATATGAGAGAACGCCGCCGGTGCTGCGCCAACCTCCTTGCCATCCAGGATATGCACCACGCCAAAGCCATGCCCGGCCTTGAGGCACTGGCTGACCATGTCGAGATAGCGTGCCTCGAATATCTGCAGATCGAGAAAACAACCGGGGAACAGCACGGTATCCAGCGGGAACAACGGCAATCTCATGGCGACTCCATCACAGCAGCAAGGCAACCACCAGCGGCAACAGCACCGCAGTCATTACCCCCATCAGGCTCATGGCCAGGGCCGCGAACGCACCGCATTCGTCGCTTTCCTGCAGCGCCTGCGCGGTGCCCACGGCGTGGGCGGTCAGCCCGAGCGCAATGCCGCGGGCCGCAGGATGCTGAACGCCAAACCGGCGCAACAGTTCCGGACCGAAAATCGCGCCGAGCACGCCGGTGATCATCACGAACACCGCCGCCAGCGCCACCACACCGCCGATCTGCTCGGCCACCAGCATGGCGATCGGCGAAGTGACCGACTTCGGCGCCAGGGTCATCAGGATCATGTCATCCGCGCCGAAAGCCCAAGCCAGGGCCATACCCAGCGCCGTGGCAAACACCCCGGCGACCAGCAAAGTGATCACGATCGGGCCGAACAACTCGCGAATCCGCCGCAGGTTCAGGTACAGCGGCACGGCCAGCGCAACGGTGGCTGGCCCGAGCAGCAGCGTCAGCCACTGCGCACTGATGCGGTATTCGTCATAGTCGATACCACATAGCAGGAGGATGCCGACGACCAGCGTCATCGACACCAGTACCGGTTGCAGGAAGACCCAGCGGGTCTTCTCGTAGGCGGCGAAGGCCAGCTGAAACGCTGCCAGGGTGATGCCCACGCCGAACAGCGGATGATGGATCAGCGCCTCCCAGGCGGCCTGCCAGTGCAGTTCGATCATGCGCCCTCCTGTTGACGTCGCTTGCGCCGGATCAGCGTCTGCATCAGCCAACCGGTGAAGACCAGCGAGACCAGCAGCGAAATCACCAGCACGCCGACGATGGCCCAGAAATCATCGAGGATCGCCTCCGTATAGCCCATCACCCCCACCGCCGGCGGTACCAACAGCAGCGGCAGGTAGCGCAACAGACTGCTCGCCGCCAACTGCAGTGATTCGCTGGCCCGGCCGCGCGCCAGCAGGCCGGCGAACAGCAGCACCATGCCGATGATGGGGCCCGGCAGCATGGGCAGGAACAGCACATTGAGCACGGTGCCGAGCAACTGGAACGCGACCAGCCAGGTCAGGCCTCTGAGCAGCATGGGAGCCTCCCGCAAAATTGCGACAGTATAAAGGGCAACGCCGGCAGGCGCCCGCGCTGCGCTATGACGGGCCATTCGCGCTGCCGATGCTGGTTTGCCGCGACTCCCGCCCGTGCTGATCTAGAGCTGCACACGGCGCAGAGCCAGTCGAGCGCTTCGGGCCCGGCACTGCCCCTCTAGCCAGGCTGCACATCCTTGCAGCCATACAAGAACGATCAGGAGAACACATGCCACAGGTACCCGTCGCACAGCTCAAGGATTACATCGGCAAGGAACTGGGCCACTCCGAGTGGCTGACCGTCGATCAGCAGCGCGTCAACCAGTTCGCCGACTGCACCGGCGATCACCAGTTCATCCATATCGATGCCGAGAAAGCCGCGCAGACGCCTTTCGGCGGCACTATCGCCCACGGATTTCTGTCGTTGTCGTTGCTGCCGATGTTGTCTGGCGATCTGATGGTCGTGCCGGAAGGCACACGGATGGGCGTCAACTACGGACTGGACAGCCTGCGCTTCATCCAGCCGGTACGGGTCGGCTCGCGGGTGCGCCTGGGGCTGACGCTGATCGACGCCTACGAGAAGAATCCCGGGCAATGGCTGCTCAAGGCGCGCGCGGTGATGGAGATCGAGGGCTCGGAAAAACCGGCCTACATCGCCGAAACCCTGGCGCTGTGCGTCCTCTGAGCGGCAACCCTGCGCGATTGTCGCAGCCCGCCCGGTTTGCGGCATACTGCGGACGTCCTGCCTGAGCGGATGTCCGCATGCTGCGTCTTCTTCCCTTCCTGTTACTCGGTCTGCTCACCGCCTGCGGCGAGGGCGAGCCTCTCACCCCTGCCGATGGAGTGCTGCCGGACGGCGGTCGCTATCGCGGTGAAATCGTCGATGGCTTGCTGCAGGGCAGCGGTCGTATCGACTATCCGAACGGCAGCTATTACCTCGGCCAATTCAAGGATGGCCAGTGGCATGGCCTGGGCACTTGGCAAAGCGCCACAGGCGATCGCTACGAGGGTGAGTTCAGGCAGGGCTTGTTCGACGGCCTCGGCCGTTTCAGCTATGTCGAGGGTGGTGTCTACGAGGGCGAATTCCAGGCTGGCCGCATGCATGGCCACGGGCGTTTCAGCCAGGACGGCACGGTCTACGAAGGCGAGTTTCGCAACAACCTCTACCACGGCCAGGGCAGCCTGGAATACGCCGACGGCTTCAGTCATCGAGGGCAGTTCAGTGAAGGGCAGCCGGATGGCCCCGGCACCCGCAGCGACGCCAATGGTCAGCTCGGCGGGCATTTCAGCGCGGGCAATCTGAATGGCGAAGGTCGCTTCTCGACCGAGCAGGGCGAGCGTTACAGCGGTCACTTCGAAAACGATCAGTTTCATGGCCAGGGACGCTACGAGGACGGCGAGGGAAACGCCTGGAGCGGCACCTTCGTCCACGGCGAACTGAGCGGCACCGGCACTTATGTCGCCAGCGATGGCAGTCGCTACAGCGGGCAGTTCCGCAATTGGCGCTACCACGGTCAGGGCCGTCTCGATCGCGCCGACGGCAGCTTCTATAGCGGTGGCTTCCGCCACGGTCACTTCGACGGCGCGGGCGTACTGACCCAGGCCGACGGCACCGAGCTGCGCGGCAGCTGGCGCAATGACCGGCGTATCCGCGACGAGCAGGGGCACGCACTGCCGGACCCGCTCGAGCTCGCGCTGCTGGAACAAGGCCCGCTGCTCGAGCGTGCGATCAGTGCGCTGCCGCCGCCCAGCCCGGCCCAGGACCTCTATACACTGACCGTGGCCGGCGATGGCCGGCAAAGCGTGTTCATGCGCGAAACCGATTACGTACAGCAGTTGCTCGCCGAGCGCTTCAGCGCCCATGGCCAGCTCAGCCTGGTCAACCACCGCGACCATCTCGCCGATCGGCCACTGGCGACCCGGGAGAACCTGGCTCGAGCGATTCGCGCGCTGGCCGAGCGCAGCGGCGAGGAAGACCTGATCTTTCTCTATTTCACCAGCCACGGCTCGGCAGACCACGAACTGGTGCTAAACCAGCCGCGCCTTTCGCTGGACGATTTGCCGGCAGCGGATCTGGCGCAACTGCTCGCGCCACTCGCCAAGCGCAAGGTCATCCTGGTGATCTCGGCCTGCTATTCCGGCGGCTTCATCGAGCTGCTGAAGAACGAACATACGCTGATCATGACCGCCGCCCGCGCCGACCGGGTGTCCTTCGGCTGCTCCGAGCAAAGTGATTTCACCTACTTCGGCCGCGCGCTGTTCGCCGAAGCGCTGCAGGAAACCGACGATATCGTGCAGGCCTTCACGCTGGCCGCAGCAAAGGTTGCCGAACGCGAGCAGGCCGACGACTATCAGGCATCGGAACCGCAAATCTGGGCGCCGGCCCCGGTCGTCCAACGCTGGCAGGAGCTGCTGCAGCGGCGCGCCACCCAATGATCGCCACAGGAGCAAGACCATGTATTTGACGCCACAGCGCATTCTGCTTGCCGGCGCCACCGGACTCACTGGCGAGCACCTGCTCGATCGCCTGCTCAACGAACCGACCGTCGAACGCGTGCTGGCGCCCACACGCAGACCGCTGGCGACCCATCAGCGCCTGGAAAACCCGGTAGGTGAGCTGCTGACGTTGCTGCCAACGCTGCGCGGCGAGATCGACACGGCCTTCTGCTGCCTGGGCAGCACGCTCAAGCAGGCCGGTGGCCAGGAGGCGTTCCGCGCCATCGATCATGATCTGGTGCTGGCGTTCGCCCGCCGGGCGAAGGAGATGGGCGCGCGCCACCTGCTGGTGATCAGCTCGCTGGGGGCCAACCCGGACAGTTCGATCTTCTACCTCAAGGTCAAAGGCGAAATGGAAGCGGCGCTGCAGCAGCAGGACTGGCCACAGCTGACCATCGCCCGCCCCTCTCAGCTGATCGGTCCACGCCTGGAGCCACGGTTGAGCGAACGTATCGTGGCGCCCCTGTCGCAGCTGCTGCCGGGCAAGTACCACGGCATCGAGACCTGCACGCTGGCCCGAGCGCTGTGGCGGCTGGCGCTGGAAGAAGGCGACGGCGTACGCATCGTCGAATCGGATGAATTGAGGAAGCTGGGGAAATAACTGTCGGCGCCTCGCCAAAAGGCGCCGATTGACCACTGGATGGACGACGCTGCAGCAGCGCTCTCACGATGATCATCAGTGACGTAGGGTGGATGTCGTTTTTTACATCCACCTGGCCTCGTCGGTGGATCGGTGAAGCGTGATCCACCCTACGATCCGCAAACGCGTCAGGCGTTAACGCCCCTTTCAGACCTTGATGAAATGCTCGCGGTAATGCCGCAGCTCGGCGATGGAATCACGGATGTCGTCGAGCGCCAGGTGCGTGCCGCTCTTCTTGAAGCCTTCCATGATCTGCGGCGCCCAACGTGCCGCCAGCTCCTTGAGCGTCGACACGTCCAGATTGCGGTAGTGGAAGTAGGCCTCGAGCTTCGGCATCTGCCGGTAGAGGAATCGTCGGTCCTGGCAGATGCTGTTGCCGCAGATCGGCGACTTGCCCTTGGGTACCCACTGTTCGAGGAAGGCCAGCGTCGCCTGCTCGGCCTCGGCGGTGGAAATCCTGCTCTCACGCACGCGCTGTGTCAGGCCCGAGCCGCCGTGCTGACGGGTGTTCCACTCATCCATGCGCGCCAGTGTTTCATCGCTCTGGTGTACCGCGATCACCGGCCCCTCGGCCAGCACGTTGAGCTGACTGTCGGTGACGATGGTCGCCATCTCGATGATGACGTCGTTGTCCGGATCCAGACCGGTCATTTCCAGGTCGATCCAGATCAGGTTCTGCGGGTTCTGCATGGCGGGCTCCTTGGCTGTGCGGCGCAGTTTAGCCGCTCGTATCGACGCCGTCAGGTGTCGCGCCACCGGGGTACCAGATCAGCAGCCGCGAGCGGCGCCAGTCATTCAATTGCTGCACTTCAACCGGCTCGACCCCTGGCACCGCGAAGCTGTTGCTGATCAACAGCGCGCCGGGACGCATCTCGGCGTGCGCCTTGTCCCACAGGGCGGCCATGGGTGCCGGTGAGAGGAAGCAATAGACCACGTCGTACTCGGCGAGATCGACCCGCCACAGACTGAGCAGGCGAATATGGCAGTTGCGCCGCGGCAGGCAGCGCAGCCAGGACAGTGCGAAGGTCAGCGGCGCGGTTTCCACGCCAATGAACTCCGCCGCCGGAAAGTCCCGTGCCAGGCGCGACAACGTGCCGGCCAGGCCGCTGCCCAGGTCGATATAGCGGAAACCCGCCGGCAGCTCGCTCAGCCGGTTGCGCAACTGGCGCTCGGCTTCACGACCGGTCAGGTAGAGCGGCACGCGCTCGGTGAAGGCATTCCAGTTCAACAGCAACAACAACGTGAATGCGCCCAGCGGCAACCAGCCCGGCACGTCGAAATCACGCAGCAACGCCAGGCCAGGAACGAACATCAGATTGATCGCCAGCCACCAGGCCGACAGCCCGAGCCGGGCCCCGATCAGCGCCGCCAGACAGCCCTGCGCGACTGCCACAAGGATGAGACCGGGACGCACACCCAGCACGCCGACCAGTCCGAGCAATAGCAGCCAGACCACCAGCAGCGCCAACAGCTGGGCCAGCAGCGCACGCAGGATGGGCAGGCGAGTAACGACAGAAGCAGGCATGACCGACAATCGAACGGGTGAAGGAGCGCCAGTCTAACCCTCCGGCTTCAGCGCGATACAGGCCGAAGTGGGCGGGTTGCAGCATGCTAGACTCGCTCACCAACCTCAGAGACAACCGAATTCATGGCCAAACGCCAACTCAACCGCCGGCAGAACTGGCGTATCGAGAAAATCCAGGAAGAGCGCGCCGCCCGCGCCGCGCGGCGCGAAAGTCGTGCACTCGAAGAACTCGAAGGCGGCGATCTCGGCCCGGAGCAGACCGGACTGGTCATCGCGCATTTCGGCGTGCAGGTCGAGGTGGAAGCACTGGAAGGCGAACACAGCGGGCAGGTCTTTCGCTGCCACCTGCGCGCCAACCTGCCGGCACTGGTCACCGGCGATCGTGTGGTCTGGCGCCCGGGCAACCAGGGCATCGGTGTCATCGTTGCGCAGCTGCCGCGACATTCGGAACTCTGCCGCCCGGATACCCGTGGCCAGCTCAAGCCCGTAGCGGCGAACGTCGACCTGATCGTCATCGTCTTCGCGCCGCTACCGGAGCCCCACGCCAACCTGATCGACCGCTATCTGGTCGCCGCGGAGCACGCCGGCATCACGCCATTGCTGCTGTTGAACAAGGTCGACCTGATCGACGAGCAGAACGAAGCCGCGCTGAATCGCCTGCTGGAAGTCTATCGGCAGCTGAACTACCCGCTGCTGGAAGTCTCGGCCCACGGTGGTGGCGGCATGGAAGCGCTCAAGGCGCGGCTCGACGGCCACGTCAGCGTCTTCGTCGGGCAATCCGGGGTAGGCAAGTCTTCGCTGGTGAACAGCCTGTTGCCGGGCGTCGACACCCGCGTCGGGGCGCTGTCGGAAATGACCGGCAAGGGCACCCACACCACCACCACGGCACGTCTGTTCCACTTTCCCGGTGGCGGCGAGCTGATCGACTCCCCCGGCATCCGCGAATTCGGCTTAGGTCACGTCAGTCGCGCCGACGTCGAAGCGGGCTTCATCGAATTCCAGGATTTGCTCGGGCACTGCCGCTTCCGCGACTGCAAGCATGATCGCGAGCCCGGCTGCGCCCTGCTCCAGGCGCTGGAGGACGGGCGCATCCAGCCGCAGCGAATGAGCAGTTACCGACACATTCTCAGCAGCCTGCCAGAACCGGATTACTGATCTGGCGCTCAGCCCTCGCCGGGCTGACTGAACTGCAGCACGCCATCTTCGAAGATGTTCAACCGCTCCCGCAGTTGCTCCGGCTGTAACGGCTCCTCCCCAGCCGGCGCCGCGCCGCCAGATGGCGCGACTTCGCCTTCGGCAGCACCGGTCGAATCCGTGGCAGCGGGCTGCTCATCCTCGATCGAACGCTGCGCCTTCTTGGTCAGCACCAGAATATCGATGCGGCGGTTGACCGGGTTGAACGGGGCCTTGCGATCGAACAGCGCCGACGAGGCGTAGCCCACGACCCGTGCGATCTGATCTTCCGGGTAACCACCGATCACCAGCGTGCGGCGTGCAGCGTTGGCACGCCCGGCCGAAAGCTCCCAGTTGCCGAAGTCGCTGCGCCCCGAGAAAGGCTTGGCATCGGTGTGGCCGCTGACGCTGATTTTGTTCGGCACCGCGGCGATGGTGTCGACCAGCGCCAGCAGGATGTCTTCGAAGTAGGGCTGCAACTGGGCGCTACCGAGGGCGAACATGGGCCGGTTCTCGGCATCCATGATCTGGATGCGCAGGCCGTCCTGGGTGATCTCGAAGAGAATCTGGTCCTTGAACTTCTGCAGCTCGGGATTCTCGTCGACCTTGTTCTGCAGCTCCTGCAACAGCAGCTCGAGGCGCTCGCGCTCCAGCTGTTCGGCGAAGGTTTCCACCTGATCGCTATCGATCTGCGCTTCGCTCTGCGCCGGCTCCAACTCTGGATTGAGGGTGCGGTCCGGCGAGGGTGTCGGCGTCCCCCCCAGGTCGATGACGTGCGGGCTGGCGCTTTCGGTGAAGCCGATCGGATCCTGGAAGTAGCCGGAGATCAGTTTCTTCTGCTCTGGCGTCGCCGAACTCATCAACCACATCACCAGAAAGAACGCCATCATCGCGGTAGCAAAGTCGGCGAAGGCGATCTTCCACGCGCCGCCATGGTGGCCGCCCGCGACCTTCTTGACCCGTTTGACGATGATCGGTTGAGTGTTGTCCATGACGAGCCTTTAGCTGCCGCGCATGGCTTGCTCGAGCTCGGCAAAGCTCGGGCGATGCGCCGGATAAAGGACCTTGCGCCCGAACTCGACAGCCAGCGTCGGCGGCATGCCGGATGCCGAAGCCACCAGCGTGGCCTTGATCGCCTCGTAGACATTCAGCTCTTCCTTGGCGTCGTGCTCCAGCGCCGCGGCCAGCGGACTGAAGAAGCCGTAAGAGGCCAGGATGCCGAGGAAGGTACCGACCAGTGCCGCCCCCACCTTGTAGCCGATCATCGCGTTATCCGCCTCGGCGAGGATCGACATGGTGATGACGATACCCAGTACCGCCGCGACGATACCCATCGCCGGCAGGCCGTCTGCCACCTTGGCGACCGCATGAGAGGGATGGTCGAGCTCTTCCTTCAGGCTGTTCAGCTCCATATCGAACAGGCCTTCGAGTTCGTGCGGCGCCATGTTGCCGGACGACATGATGCGCAGGTAATCGCAGGTGAACGCGGTCATCCGCTCGTCCTGCAGAAACCCCGGGTACTTGCTGAACAGTGGGCTCGCAGCTGGATCTTCGAGGTCCGCCTCGATAGCCATCAGGCCTTCACGACGACTCTTGTTGAGGATCGAGTAGAGCAGGCTGAGCACTTCCAGATAATAGGTATGGGTAAAACGGGTGCTGAACATCTTCAGCGATTTTTTGAACACCAGCATGGTGGTGCTGGCGGGGTTGGCCTGCAGAAAACCGCCCAGCGCCGCACCACCGATGATCATCACCTCGAACGGATGGATGAGCGCGCCGATCTTGCCGCCAGAGAGCACGAACCCGCCCAGCACGCTGGCGAACACGACGATGATCCCGATTATTTTGACCATAGGAGGTACGTCTAAAACCTGGTTACGAGCCGTCCGGATCAAGGGCAAATAAACGCCCAGAATCGCCACCAGACGACCTTGCGAAAGGAATGTTGGAAGAATTGTTCTGGTTATCGGAACTTTTGCGCCAGACTAAAGGCCATCCCGATGAAAAGCTAGTTCGGCCATGACCACCACACCTCCGCTGCCACGCACGATACCCGCCTGGATCAAGGCTCTCGACGACGCACCCCTTCCCGCGTTTGCCGGCGTCCATGGCAAGGTGCGACTGGCGCTACGCGACAGCAGCAAGTCGATGCGGCAGATCGCCGAACTGATTCAGGACAGCCCCGTGCTGGCGCTGCGTTTCATCCAGGAGGCCAATCGAGGCATCGGCGACAGCCAGCCGGCCGAGAGCCTGGAGGTCGCGCTCAGCCGCATCGGCCTGCAGCGCGCCGAAGCGCTGCTGGCGCGCATTCCGGCCATGGAGGCCGCCGACATGCCGCAGCCGCTGCGGCAACTGGTACTAATCAGCCGCCACGCCAGCCAGCAGGCCAACGGACTGTTCGCCGCCCGCCTCGCACGACTGTGGCAGGACATTCACTGGGGCAGCCTGCTGTTCCTGTCTCCCGCCTGGGCGCTGATCGGCGCCTATCCGCATCTGCTCGACAGTTGGGAGCAGCGGGTACTGGTCAAGGGCGAGCCGGCCAGCAGGGTCGAGCGCGAGCTGCTCGGCGTATCCCTGCTGGAGCTGTGCCTAAGGCTTGCTGAGCATTGGCGGCTGCCGGACTGGATCATTCAGGGTTATCGCCTGCTGGGCACCGATCGGCGGCGCCTGATCAAGGCCCTGCATATTGCCCACGACAACGAGCACCCGCTGCATCAGCAGCAGATGCTCGACGCCGACCCCGACCTGCGCCGCTGGCTGACGCTGCCGAGCAACACCATCGTGCTGGCCAACGGCCTGGCACTGTCCTCGCACCATAGCTGGAGCGGCATACACAGCCTGCGCTGGCAGCGCCTGGCCGGTTTGTATCTGCAGGTGTCGCTCGCCGATCTGCAGCAGATGGTGCACCAGCAGGCGGCGACCAGCGCCCGGGAGATCGGCCGGACCGATCTCTGGCATCCGGCTCAAGGCCTGCTGTGGCCTACCGGTACCCGTTTTCAGGTGTTGCGTGCTGCGCCGGTAGCAAGCGATGCCGATCTGGCCGAATGGCGCGAGCACTGTCGCCGCCTGCTCAGCGAGCCGACGCCGTTCAGCAACGTCTTGCAGCTGACCGCTACCGCCAGCCAAGCCCTTGCCTGCGCGGGTATGCAGCGCACACTGGTGTTGCTGTTCGACCGAAAGCAGAACCGCCTGGTCGCCCAGCAATCGGCCGGCCTGCCAAGCGATGCTGCGCGACTTACCCTCACCCCCGAGCAGAGCCAGATCTTGCGCCGCCTGCTGGAAAAGCCGGCACAGCTGCGCCTGCAGCCGGCCAACATGGCACAGTTCTCGGCCTTGCTGCCCGGCAGCCTGAAAGCGCTTTTCAGCGGCGAACATCTGCTGTTGCGCTCGCTGGGCATCGACGGGCGCGTGCTGATGCTGGTGGTTTCCGACAAGAACGGCGCACCCTTCTCCGACACTACCCTGCAAACATTCGCTAAAACAACGCAGTGCATCGAGCGCGCATTGGCTACCTTCAGCAGGCGCGGGGTCTGAGCTTTTTCGCTAGACTTCGCCCCTTCTACGACTAGATGAGGGCTGCCGTGTCTGCCTTTTCCAACCTGCCGCTGGTGATCGAGCCAGCCGACCTGGCCGCACGCCTGGACGCGCCGGAGCTGATTCTGGTCGACCTGACCAGCGCCGCCCGTTATGCCGAAGGCCACCTGCCGGGCGCTCGCTTCGTCGACCCCAAACAGACCCAGCTCGGCCAGCCGCCAGCACCGGGATTGCTTCCGGATATTGCGCAACTGCAGCGATTGTTCGGCGCACTGGGTCATCGGCACGACGCGGTGTACGTGGTGTATGACGACGAAGGGGGCGGCTGGGCCGGTCGTTTCATCTGGCTGCTCGACGTGATCGGCCATCACCACTACCACTACCTCAACGGCGGGCTGCACGCCTGGCTCGGCGAGGCGCGACCGCTGACCCAGCAGATACCCGAGGCGGCGCCCGGCCTGCCGAACCTGACGCTGGACCTCGCCCCAATCGCGACCCGCAGCTACATCGAAAGCCGCCTCGACGCAGACGATCTGGTGATCTGGGACGCGCGCTCGCCGGCCGAATTCCGTGGCGAAAAACTCTTTGCCGCACGGGGCGGCCACATACCCGGGGCAATCAACTTCGAGTGGACCGCCGCCATGGACCGTGCTCGCGACCTCCGAATCCGCGAGGACATCGCCGAGCAGCTGGAGGCACTGGGCATCGTCCCGGAAAAGGAAGTCGTAACCCACTGCCACACCCATCATCGCTCCGGCCTCACCTACCTCCTGGCCAAGGCACTCGGCTACCCACGCGTCAAGGGCTATGCCGGCTCCTGGTCCGAATGGGGCAACCTGCCTGATACACCGGTGCAGCAATGAAAAGGACCCACATGAAAGATCGCCTGTTCGTCATCAGCCAGTACGTGCTGCCCCATCACCTCATCTCCCGCCTGGCTGGCTGCCTGGCCGAGTGCCGGCTGCCGTGGGTGAAGAACACCTTCATCAAGTGGTTCGTCCGGCATTTTCAGGTCGACATGCGTGAGGCCCAGGTCGAGGAGCCCACGGCCTACGAGCACTTCAATGCCTTCTTCACCCGCGCATTGAGAGACGGTGCCCGCCCGCTGGATCAGACTCCGGGCGCCATCCTCAACCCCTGCGACGGCGCCATCAGCCAGCTGGGCCGAATAGAACAAGGCCGTATCTTCCAGGCCAAGGGCCACAGTTACAGCGCCATGGAGCTGCTTGGCGGCGATCACGAACGCGCTGCTCCGTTCATGGGCGGCGCGTTCGCCACGGTCTACCTCTCGCCCAAGGATTATCACCGCGTGCACATGCCGGTCAGCGGCACACTGCGGGAAATGGTCTACGTGCCGGGGCGCATATTCTCGGTCAACACGGTCACGGCGCAGGGCGTGCCGGAGCTGTTCGCGCGCAACGAGCGGGTGGTCTGCCTGTTCGATACCGAGCACGGGCCGATGGCCATGGTGCTGGTCGGCGCGATGATCGTCGCCAGCATCGAGACCGTCTGGGCCGGCCTGGTCACACCACCCAAGCGTGCCTTGAAGACTTTCCGGTACGACGAAGCGGCGCGTGCGCCCATCCACCTTGAGAAAGGCGCCGAGATGGGCCGCTTCAAGCTGGGTTCGACGGTAATTCTGCTGTTCGGGCCGGAACAGGTGCGCTGGGCTGAACAACTGGGGCCGCTGAGCCCCGTGTGCATGGGCGAAGCGCTGGGCCAGGCGACGCCCAGCCCAACCGTCGCAGACCCGCTCGAAACCCTCTGATTCCCGCCCCAGCGACGTTCGGCAGTCCATAACTGCCGAACGTCGGCTAATATCATGAAGCCATCATTCAGTCCTGCCCGCTGCGGCAGATATTGATAGAGTTCTCATTAATTATGCCCTGACCACCGCGGAGCCAACCGTTTGGATAGACAGAGCCATCATCTGCTGTTGCGCGTACCAGCGCCCACCCGGCAGACCCTGTCCTTCTGCGACGCCAGCGTGCGCGGTGTAACCGGCTGGCTCGCCGGCTTGCCGAAAGCCAACATAGGCGAAACCGCGCGCCAGCTTTACCAGGCGCTGATCGAACTCAACCAACTGCGCATCGCCACGGAAACCCGCCTGCAGATGCTGGAACTGCTGCGGCCGGACGTGCATTTCGTCTGCAACCAGCTGGAAAAGCACTTCGTCAACCAGCCCATCGTGCTCAGCGAGCGACCACGCAAAGTCGCCGGTCTCTGCCAGGCGCTGCAGAATCACCTCGCGGTTGGCTACAAGCTGATCGTGGTGCGTGTGGCCTCCCAACCCGAGCGCGATCGTCACCAACTGTTGTCGATCGCGCTGCAACGTGCCATTCACAGCCTCGGCGCGTTGCTGATCCGCTCCACCCAGCTCTACAGCCCGGCTGCTGCCGGGTTGTGGCTCGAGCTGCACCAGCTCTATCAGCTGGCAGTCGAGCATGGCACCGAGCGCCTGCTGCTGCGCGATCCGCTGGCGCGATACTCCAAGGATCTCACCGCTGAGCAGAGCTACCTCGCAGCGCTGCTGCTCGGTTGCGCGCGCTGCAATCAGTTGCGTCAGCAGAGCATCGTCAAGCTGGCCGCAGCACTGGAGGCCTGGGGCGCCATGGCGCAGATCCAGGCAGCCAGCGCCGCCAGCAGCCTTTTCCTCCTGTCTCCGCTGGTGGACGGACCGCCGCGCTACCGTTCGCTGTTTCCCGACAGAAATCAGCAGAACCTGCTCGGCATCGATACCCGGATGCTGGTCGGCATGATCGATGAGCACCTGCGCCTGGCGCCCGACAACCGCCGGCTGAGCCGTCTGCCAGCCGCCGCAGGACTGGACGACGATCTGCTGCGCCACCTGAACTCGGCCTGGGGCGCCATCTCCGAACGAACCTTCCAGCGCACGCCGGCAAAGGGCACGCTGGCGCTGTGCATCGGCATGACCGCGCTGCACTATCGGCTCGCCGGTCAGCGCGCCTTCAACGAAGTGCTCGAACTGCCCGGCACCTCGAATCGAGCCGTGTTCAAGCTGCACAACGGCGCCGCGGATGTCTGGGCCAACGCATTCGATGCACAGAGCACCAGCATCGAACGCCTGCCGGACAGCGACCACATCGAGTTCGTCAGACCCGATGTTTCACGCGCAGCGCCAGCGACCAGAGCAGCCGCGTCTGCATCGACGAAAGGTAAGTCCACCAGCAACGAAGATCATCCGATCTATCAGGTCCAGCTGGTGGACCATAGCCCCGGCGGTTACTGCCTGGCCTGGGAAGGCGAGGTGCCCAGCCTGCTGCAGACCGGCGAGCTGTTGGGACTGCGCGAAGACACCGGGCAAACCTGGAGCATCGCCGTGGTGCGCTGGATTCGCCAGGTACGCGGCGGCAGCACGCAGCTGGGCATCGAACTGATCGCACCGCAGGCCAAGCCCTGTGGCCTGCGCCTGCTGCGCAAGGTCGACCAGGGCAGTGAGTACCTGCGCGCCCTGCTGTTGCCGGAGATCGCCGCGATCTCCCAGCCGGCAACGCTGATCGCGCCACGCCTGCCTTTCCAGGAGGGGCACAAGGTTCAGATCAACCGTAACGGCGAGGAAGAGCGCGCCGTGCTGAACCAACGCCGTGCGGCTACCGGCAACTACAATCAGTTCGAATACCGCTCCCTGGGACAGGTCGCACCGGAGCGAGAGACGCCTGTCACAGGCTGGAAAACCCACACTGCGGGCGGGGATGAAGATTTTGACTCACTCTGGAAGTCGCTGTAGATTGCCGACTCTCGCATTCCTGCCTGCCCGCGCCGCTTTGGCGCGCACTTAAGCTGTTGCCATGGCCCTGCAAAAGAAAACCATCCGCCTGCTGATTCTCGAAGACTCGCAGAACGAGGCCGAGCGCCTGGTCAGCCTCTTCCGCAATGCCGGACAGGCGACCCGGGTGCATCGGCTCACCTCCAGCGACGATCTGGCCGAAGCCCTGAAACAGACCTGGGATCTGCTGATCAACGCACCGCAGAGCGAGAATCTCGACCCCAGCGAGGCAATCAGCGCCATTCGCCGGCAGGCCAAGGACATCCCAATCCTCCAGCTAACCGCAGGCAACGACGCCGAAGCGATCACCGAAGCGCTGATGCTCGGCGCCCAGGATGCCCTGCCGCAGGGCGAGGACGAGTGGCTGCTGCTAGTGGCCAATCGCGAACTGGCCAATCTCGAAGAGCGCCGCGCGCGCCGTTCAGCCGAAGTGGCCCTGCGTGAAGCGGAAAAGCGCTGCCAGCTCTTGCTCGACAGTTCGGTGGACGCCATTGCCTACGTGCACGACGGCATGCACATCTACGCCAACCGCGCCTACCTCGAACTGTTCGGCTACGACGACGTGGAGGATCTGGAAGGCATGCCGATGATCGATCTGATCAGCGGCACCGACCAGAGCCGTTTCAAGACCTTCCTGAAGAACTACCAGAGCATGGAAGGCAGCGCCGAACTGGCCTGTGGCGGCGTGCGCGCCGATGGCGACACGCTCAAGACACGCATGCACTTCTCGCCGGCGGCCTATGACGGCGAGCCCTGCATTCAGGTGGTGATCCGCGCCGAGAACGACAGTGCCGAACTGCAGAAGCTGCGCGAGATCAGCAGCCAGGACCCGGTAACCGGCCTGCTCAACCGCAACAGCTTCCTCGAAGTGATTGACGCCGCGGTAGAGCGCGCGATCAATGCCGGTCAGCCCGCCAGCCTCGCCTACATCCGCGTTGATCGCTTCGCCGCGCTGCAGGCAGACATCGGCCTGACCGACTCCGACCAGCTGCTCAACCAGCTCGCCACCCTGTTGCGGGGTCACTTCCCCGGCGAAGCCCAGCTGGCTCGCTTCGCCGATGACGTCTTTGCGGTCCTGCAACCCGGCGTCATTCCGCAGCAGGCCGAACCGGAGCTGCGCAAGCTGCTGACCAAGGTCGAAGGCCAACTGCTCGATGTCGGCGGTCGCACGGTGCAAACCACCCTCAGCATCGGCGTTGCCGGCCTCGACGAGAAGACCGCCAAGGCTCAAGACGCGATCGAGCGCGCGCACCGCTGTGCCGATGACCTGAGCGACGGCAATGCGCTGAAGCTCTACAATCCGGCCGACGAACTGGCGGCAGCAGCCAACCGCGGCGACATCGTCGCGATGCTCAAGCAGGCGCTGGAAAGCAACAGCTTCCGCCTGCTGTTCCAGCCGATCATCAGCCTGCGCGGCGACAGCTTCGAGCACTACGAAGTGCTGCTGCGGCTACTCGATCCGCAGGGCGTGGAAGTCCCGCCGAACGAGTTCCTCAGTACCGCGGCCGACGCCGGCCTGGCTGCCAAGATCGACCGCTGGGTCATTCTCAACTCCATCAAACTGCTCGCCGAGCACCGCGCCAAGGGCCATCGCACGCGACTGTTCCTGCACCTGTCCGCCGCCAGTATCCAGGACCCCAGCCTGCTGCCCTGGCTCGGCGTCGTGCTCAAGGCTTCGCGTCTGCCAGGCGATTCGCTGGCCTTCGAGTTCGGTGAAGCCGATGCCGTGGCCTATCTCAAACCAGCCAAGGCGCTGGCCCAGGGACTCAACGGCCTCGGATGCCGCACCGCGCTCGCCCAGTTCGGCTGCGTGCTCAACCCATTCAATACGCTCAAGCATCTGGATGCCGAGTTCATCAAGGTCGATGGCTCCTACACCCAGGATCTGACCCGCCAGGAAAACCAGGAAGCGCTCAAGGCCCTGCTCGCCGAACTGCATGAGCAGCAGAAGCAGAGCATCGTGCCGTTCGTCGAAAGCGCGACCGTACTCGCTACGCTGTGGCAAGCCGGCGTCAGCTACATCCAGGGCCATTATCTGCAGGGCCCGAGCCAGTCGATGGACTACGACTTCGCCTCCGACGAGGAGTGATGCGCCGCCGGGCTGGCAGCCTCCGGCCAGCCCCAACGCCACCAGACAATCCACCTCAGCTTGACTACGATCACTGGCCAGCCGCAGCGCTGTGCTAGAGTGTACGGACGCCTTCAACTCGAAGAGGAGCCGCACCATGGTCATGATGAAAGCTGCCGTGTTCGTCGAACCTGGCCGCATCGAACTGCAGGACAAGCCCATCCCCGAGATCGGCCCCAACGATGCCCTGCTACGCATCACCACAACCACGATCTGCGGCACCGACGTGCACATTCTCAAGGGTGAGTATCCGGTCGCGCCCGGCCTGACTATCGGCCACGAGCCGGTAGGCGTCATCGAAAAGCTGGGCAACAACGTCAAGGGCTACCAGGAAGGTCAGCGCGTCATCGCCGGGGCCATCTGCCCGAGCTTCACCTCCTACGCCTGTCAGGACGGCCTCCCCTCGCAGGACGGCGGCTGCTCCTGCCATGGTTACAAGCCCATGGGCGGCTGGCGTTTCGGCAACAGCATCGACGGCACCCAGGCCGAGTACGTACTGGTACCCGACGCCATGGCCAACCTGGCGCCCGTACCGGACGGCCTGACCGACGAACAGGTGCTGATGTGCCCGGACATCATGTCCACCGGATTCGCCGGCGCCGAGGCGGCCAATATCAAGATCGGCGACATCGTGGTGATCTTCGCCCAGGGGCCCATCGGCCTCTGTGCCACCGCTGGCGCCAGGCTCCGCGGCGCGGGCACCATCATCGCCGTGGACGGTGTGGATGCGCGGCTGGATATCGCCCGGAAGATGGGAGCGGACGTGACGCTCAACTTCCGCAATGTCGATGTGGTGGAAGAGGTTCTCAAGCTAACCGGCGGCCGCGGCGTCGACGCCTCCATCGAGGCGCTGGGCCTGCAATCGACGTTCGAGAGCGCATTGCGAGTACTCAAGCCGGGCGGAACGCTGTCCAGCCTGGGCGTCTATTCCAGTGACCTGACCATTCCGCTCGGCGCTTTCCATGCGGGGCTTGGCGACAACAAGATCGTCACCTCGCTCTGCCCGGGCGGCAAGGAGCGCATGCGCCGACTGCTCAATGTGGTCGCCTCGGGCCGGGTCGATCTCGGCCCGCTGGTCACCCATCAATATGCGCTGGACGACATCACCGACGCCTACGACCTGTTTGCCAATCAGCGCGATGGCGTGCTGAAAGTGGCGATCAAACCCTGAAGACACTGCAAGGCATGAGTGACAAAACTAGACCCCGGATCGATTGATCCGGGGCTTTGGGTTGTTTGAGCCTGCAGCCGCGCTTTATTCCGTGCCGTCGCGATCGCGGAAACCCAGCAGGTAGAGAATCCCGTCCAGACCCAGGGTTGAAATCGCCTGCTTGGCCGACTGCTTGACCAGCGGTTTGGCGCGGAAGGCAACGCCCAGGCCGGCCAGACCAAGCATCGGCAGGTCGTTGGCGCCATCACCCACGGCGATGGTCTGCTCCAGACACAGCCCTTCCTGCTCGGCCAGCTGGCGCAGCAGATCGGCCTTGCGCTGGGCATCGACGATCGGCTCGACCGCCACGCCGGTCACCTTGCCGTTCTCGATCTGCAATTCATTGGCGAACACGTAGTCGATGCCGAGCTTGGCCTGCAGCTGCTTGGCGAAATAGCTGAAGCCGCCGGACAGGATCGCTGTCTTGTAGCCCAGGCGCTTGAGTTCGGCGAACAGCACTTCGGCGCCCTCGGTCAAGCGCAGGCTGGCACCGATGTCCGCCAGCACCTCTTCCGACAAGCCTTCCAGCAGCGCCAGGCGCTCCTTGAAGCTGGCGCGGAAATCCAGCTCGCCGCACATCGCCCGCTCGGTGATCTCCGACACCTGCTCGCCAACACCGGCGGCCTTGGCCAGCTCGTCGATGACCTCGGCCTCGATCAGCGTCGAGTCCATGTCGAACACAGCCAGCCGGCGGTTGCGCCGGTAGACCGAATCGCGCTGGAAGGCGATATCGACATTGAGCTCCTGCGCCACGCTGAGAAACTCGGCGCGCAGCGCCGCAGTATCGGCCGGCTCGCCGCGCACCGAAAACTCGATGCAGCCCTTGCCCAGTTCTTCAGGCATGTCCAGCGGCATGCGTCCGGACAGGCGGTCGATATGGTCGATGTTGAGCCCGTACTTCGCCGTGATCGAGCTGACCCGCTGCAATTGCTCGGCGGTGACCTTGCGCGTCAGCAGGGTGACGATGTGCCGGGACTTGCCCTGCCCGGCCACCCAGTGCTGGTAGTCGGCCTCGGCCACCGGGGTGAAGCGCACCTGCTGGTCATGCTTGTAGCCCATGAACAGGACGTCCTTGAGTACCGACGAGGCGCGCTCGTTATCCGGAATCTCGATCAGGATGCCGAACGACAGCGTGTCATGGATCACCGCCTGGCCGATGTCGAGAATGTTCACGCCACCCTGGGTGAGCACGCCGGTGATGGCCGCGGTGAGGCCCGGTCGATCTTCACCGGTGATATTGATCAGGACGATTTCGCGCAAGGCGCAGCTCCCATGGCAGGCAACGAAGGCGGGCATTCTACATCAGCTGACCAGCGCGCTGGACAGGCCCCGCGGCAGGTTCATCGCGCGCCATCACGATGGCCCTGGACGCAATTCGTCAGCTTACCGTCGCAGACCTTCAGCGCCCCCCGTGCTTTCCGTATACTGCTCGGCAATTTCCCGACGAGAAGAGCCGCGCTCTGTGAACCGGCCCGCATCTGTAAAGCCAGACAACTTCTTCCTCATGCTCTATCGCGCAGTACGCCAGCATCGCGTGCCGCTGGTGTTGCGTATTGCCAGCCATACGCTGCTGCTGGTGGCGCTGGCGCTGATCATCTACGCGTGGGTGATCGGCATGCAGTTCAAGCATGCCATGGAGCAGCAGGCCGATGCCCTCGGCCAGAGCCTGGTCACCCAGACGGCCGCCTCGGCCACCGATCTGCTGGTGGCCAACGACATCCTCAGCCTCAACGTGCTGCTGAGCAATCTGGTGAAGAATCCGCTGGTCGCTCACGCAGCGATCTACAGCGTGGACAATCGCGTGCTCGCCGAGTCCGGAACCCGGCCTCAGCAGGGCCTGCTCGGGGACGATAACGGGCTTTACTCGACACCAATCAGCTTTCAGGAAGTGATTGCCGGGCATCTGCGCGTGAGCCTGGACATGCAGCAGTTTCAGCAGCCGATGACCATCAGCCTGCAGAGCATGGGACTGCTCAGCCTGATCCTGCTGGCGTTGACGCTGATGCTGAGCCTGCGCCTGGGCCGGCAATTGGCGACACCCTTGATGCAGCTGCGCCTGTGGCTGCGCGACCCGGACGACCCCGCCCCGGGTGCCGGACGGCAGGACGAGATTGGCGACCTTGCGCGCCAACTGCAGTCACGCCTGGTGCCGGAGAGGCCTGAGGCGGAGCTTGACCTGAGCGATGCGCTGGACGACGACTATTTCGACAACAGTGACGACCACAGCATTGACTCACGATCCCCCGCAGCGCAACCGGAGCGCTTCGATATCGAGCTGGACGACGAGCCACAGCGCCCACGCGGCTTTTCCGCGAACGCTGATGACGACGTGCAGCAGCTGGACGACGACGTGCCGTTCGAGCTCCCGTCACTGGGTACCCCGAGCGTACAACCTCCTACCCCGCCGCAACCTACCCGCAGCGCCGTGCTGGCCATCCAGCTCGGCGGGCAGGAACAATTGCGACGCTTGCCGCGGCCGCGCCTGACCGAACTGCTGCAACGCTATCGAGACTGCCTGCAACAAGCCGCGACGCTATACCAGGCCGAGCTGCACACGCTCAACGATGGCAGCAGCCTGATGTTGTTTCATAGCCAGGACGATGAGCAGAACTACCTCACCCACGCGATCTGCTGCGGCGAACTGATGCGTGCGCTGGGCCATGCCTTGCAGATCGACGTCGCCGACAGCGGCATCACGCTGCAACTTCAGCTCGCCCTGACCCAGGGCGATGGCCTGTTCGACCTGAGCCAGGGCGACCTGCTGCTCAGCCAGCCGGCGCAGGCTGCGCTGGATATGTCGCTGCACAGCCGCAACCTGCTGCTGGTAGAGGCCAGCATCAGCGAGGACCGGCTGATTCAGCAGCGCGCGCGTATCCGCCCGATTGCCAGCCCGGAAGGCGCCTGCTGCGTCGAGCGCCTGCTGGACCCATACCCCTCGCTGCTGGAACGCCAGCTGACGCGCATGCACGAACTACGCAGCCGCACCCACTGACGCAAGCCATACGGTCGCTATCGAACGACCGTTGACCTTTGACCTTTGGTCGAGCCCGCAGTCGCAACCAGCCCGAGAAAACGAAAAAGCCCGACCAGATCGCTGGCCGGGCTTTTCAATGCGCTGGCTGCAACAGCAGCCGCGACAGAGTCAGAAGCGGAACACTTCCATATCCGTACGAATGGGTTCCGCGGCCGGGATGCGCGGTGCCGGCGCCTCGGCAGACTTGCTTACCTGTGGCTTGGCAGGCGCAACCTTGGGTGCGGTCTTGGCTACCAGGGTAGGTTCGACCGCATCGGCGACCATCTCGCTCAGGCGCTGCAGCAGAACGCTCTGCGCCCGCACCTGGTCGCTCGCGCTGCCCTGGTGCTCCTCCTGCAGGCGCACCAGTCGACTGCCCAGGTGCTTGCCCGCCTTGTCGCGCAGATGCCATTGCGCCTCGAGTACCGCCGGGAATTCGGGGCCGGAATCAAGGCGCGTGATGGACAACTCGATCTGCACTTCCGGAGTAAAGCCTTCGTCGGCCGGGCCAAGCACCAGGCTCTGCGTATCCAGACGCCAGGCCAGCTGACGCAGCAACACCTGCTCGACGTCGGCCTTCAGGCTGCCCGCCCAGTGGGCGCGCTGACCGTCGACGGCCAGGCTGCCGTCAGCCAGACGCTGAAGCAGGGCGTCACGCTGCAGATAATCGGCAAGCGTCACCGGTGCCAGCAGCACGGCGGCGCCATCGGTTCGCTCAGGCACTTCAGTCGTACCGCTGTCCAGTCGGTACATTGGCGCAGGCTGCAGGCCGATGCAGCCTGTCAGCCCCATGCTGGCCAGCAACAAAACAGTCGGAACACGCAGCAAATTCTTCATTACCGTCATAACACCAGAGTTCAGGCCGCTCGCGATCATCAGATCGCCAATGCCTCGTGCATATGTCTCGTCGGACAATCGACTCCGCCGACGCGAAAGAAAGCACCGGGCAACATGCCGCAGATTGGAAAGGCCGCTATCTTCCGTGAAAGCGGCCTTCGATTCCAGCGCCAATACGTTTGGTCATGCTTCGACCAGCAAGCCTTCGACGCGCTGGAAGCCTCGTGGCAGCTTGTTGCCGCGCCTGCCACGCTCGCCTTTGTAGTGCTCCAGATCCTCGGCCTTGAGCGACAGCGTGCGCTTGCCTGCCTGCAACACCAGTGTCGCACCGGTCGGCAACACGGCGAGATCGACCAGATACTCCTCGCGGCTCGCGACCCGCTCGCCGGGGATGCCGATGATCTTGTTGCCCTTGCCCTTGCCCAGCTGCGGCAAATCCCGCACCGGGAACACCAGTAGACGGCCCTCGGTCGTCACTGCAGCCAGCCAATCCTCCTCGCGACTGGCCAGCGGCCGCGGCGCGACGACCTTGGCGCCTTTCGGCAGCGAGAGCAGCGCCTTGCCCGCCTTGTTCTTGGCCTGCAGGTCTTCGCCCTTGACCACGAAACCGTAGCCGGCGTCCGAGGCGATCACGTAGAGCGCCTCATCATCGGGCAGCATCACGCATTCGAAACTCGCGCCCGGCGGTGGCGTCAGCCGGCCGGTGAGCGGCTCGCCCTGGCCTCGCGCCGAAGGCAGCGAGTGGGCCGCCAGCGAATAGCTGCGCCCAGTGGAGTCGATGAACACCGCATATTGGTTCGAGCGCCCGGCCGCAGCTGCCTTGAAGCCATCTCCGGCCTTGTAGGACAGCCCGCTGGCATCGACATCATGGCCCTTGGCGCAGCGCGCCCAGCCTTTATCGGAGATCACCACGGTCACCGGCTCGGACGGCAGCAGCTCGTTTTCCGACAGCGCCCGCGCCTCGGCACGCTCGACGATCGGCGAGCGGCGATCGTCGCCGTAGGTTTCCGCGTCCTCGACCAGCTCCTTGCGCACCAGTTTCTTCAGCTTGGTTTCACTACCCAGCAGCGCCAGCAGCTTCTCGCGCTCCTTGGCCAGCTCGTCCTGCTCGCCGCGGATCTTCATCTCTTCCAACCGCGCCAGCTGACGCAGGCGGGTGTCGAGGATGTAGTCGGCCTGCAGCTCGGAGAGCTCGAAGCGCGCCATCAGCACCGGTTTGGGCTGATCTTCGGTACGGATGATGTGGATCACTTCATCCAGATTGAGGAAAGCCACCAGCAAGCCTTCCAACAGGTGCAGACGCCTCTCGACCTTGTCCAGGCGGAACTGCAGGCGACGGCGTACCGTACCAATGCGATAGGTCAGCCACTCGCTGAGCAGGGTGCGCAGGTTCTTCACCTGCGGGCGACCATCGAGCCCGATCACGTTGGTGTTGACCCGGTAGCTGGACTCCAGATCGGTGGTGGCGAACAGGTGCTGCATCAGCGCTTCGACATCGACCCGGTTGGAGCGCGGGATGATGACGATGCGACAGGGGTTCTCATGATCCGACTCATCACGCAGGTCGGCGACCATCGGCAGCTTCTTGGCCTGCATCTGCCCGGCGATCTGCTCGAGCACCTTGGAGCCGGACACCTGGTGCGGCAGCGCGGTGACCACGACGTCGCCGTCTTCGGCACGGTAGACGGCCCGCATGCGAACGGAACCTCGACCTGTCTCATAGATCTTCAGCAGGTCCGCACGCGGCGTGATGATCTCCGCCTCGGTCGGGAAATCCGGCCCCAGAACATGCTCGCAGAGCTGCTCGACACTGGCGCTCGGCTCGTCGAGCAGACGTATGCAGGCGCTCGCCACTTCACGCAGGTTGTGCGGCGGCACATCGGTGGCCATGCCCACGGCGATGCCGGTGGTGCCGTTGAGCAAAAGGTTGGGCAGGCGCGCCGGTAGCGTCGCCGGCTCGTCGAGGGTGCCATCGAAGTTCGGCACCCACTCAACCGTGCCCTGACCCAACTCGCTGAGCAGCACCTCGGAATAGCGCGACAACCGCGCCTCGGTATAACGCATGGCGGCGAACGACTTGGGATCGTCCGGCGCACCCCAGTTGCCCTGACCGTCGACCAGCGTGTAGCGATAGCTGAACGGCTGCGCCATCAGCACCATGGCTTCGTAGCAGGCACTGTCGCCATGCGGATGAAACTTGCCGAGCACGTCACCGACGGTACGTGCGGACTTCTTGTGCTTGGCGTCGGCGCCCAGACCGAGTTCGCTCATGGCATAGATGATGCGCCGCTGCACCGGCTTCAAACCGTCGCCAATATGCGGCAGTGCGCGATCCATGATCACGTACATGGAGTAGTTGAGGTAGGCCTGCTCGGTGAAATCGGCGAGGGAGCGACGCTCCACGCCGTCCAGGCTCAGGTCGAGGGATTCGCTCATCAGCAATTTTCTTCAGCAAAGGATGGATGACTCACGGCTGGTTGCTCGCCGAACTTGAGCAAGTTGCCGTGGGCGTCGATGACATAAAGTTCTTGCATGCCCCAGGGCTGCATAACGGGCGCGTCCAGGACCAGGCCACGCTGACAGAACTCCCGGTACAGCGCCTGGCAATCGCCGGTACGTATGTAGCAGGAGGTGTTCTCGGCAACGTGGCGCTCAGTGCAAAGCCAGAAATGCAGCTGCGCACCGTCGCGCTCCACGATCAGGTAGTCAGTGGCCTGCAGCACGACCTGGAAACCCAGATAGGTCGTGTAGAAGCCGCGGCTTTCATCGAGATTCAACGAAGCCAGGACAGGCACCGTGGACTGTATGAGCGCCCTCATCGGTCTTGCCCCTGAGGTAGTTGCTGGCGCAGCACCAGGGTGCCAGCGCGCTGGGTGAATTCAAGCTGCTTCAGTGCGCTCATACCGAGCAGAACCTGTTCGCTGCGAAAGCCGGGGGCGACGATAGCGCGCACGTCGTGCAGGCGGATGTCACCCAGATCGAGGCTCGGCAGCACGGTGCGATAACCGGTGGTCTGGCCGTTGGCGGTGTGCAGCATCACCGGCGCGCCGCGCTCCAGTCCCAGCCGTTCGGCCAGCTCGGCCGGCACCGCGACATCGGTAGCACCGGTATCCAGCAGAAAAGTGACCGGCTCACCATTTATCCGCCCACTGGCAACGAAATGGCCTTGCACATTGCCGGCCAGCTGCACTTCGATCTGCTCGCCCTGCAGCTGGGAAACCGGCTGCCGATTGGGGTTGAGCCGATCCTCCTCCCAAGCGGCGAAAAAGCGGGTGGCCAGGAACAGTCCGACGCCCCAGGCGAGCACCAGCATCACGCGCCCGGCACGCCGCCCGGCGGTCTGGCTCACGGCTTCGCACCCCAGCCGCCATCAGGCGCGGCAAAACGCCAGACGATCGGGCGCTTTTCGCCATCACCACGGGCCTTGCCGTTGTTGTCGACCCCGACCCACGCGCCTTCGGCATCGATCCACAGCGCCTCGGCGTTGCCAAAGGGCTCAGCGTAGCGGCGATCCTCGGTCAAGGCCTCCTCGGCGAATGACCAGCAACGCTCCACCGCGCCGGTGGCCGGACTGCGACGACAGACGCGGTAGGCCGAGGGCTCGAGCACGAAAAGCTTGTCGGCGAAGAACGCCACCGCCGAGAAGCTCTTTGGCAGCGGCGCATCGCCCAGCGCAGCGGGCGGCACCTGACCCCCCCCCTCGGCCATCAGCACGCAACCGCCCGTGCACTGCCAGCTGCTCTGCTGACGATGCAGCACCAGAAGACCGCGGCGCTCGCGTTCGGCCGCAATCCACATGCGCTCGGCCTTCGGATCGACGGCGATCCCTTCGAACAGCGCGTTGAAGTGCCAGAGCATGCCGCTGGCCCGCGCCTGTCGTACCAGCGTATCGGGCAGGCGCAGCCATTCTGCCGTACCCGCTGGGCTGACCCGCAGCACGCCGGCATGGGCCTCACTGACCACGTAGCGGTTGCCCAGGCTGTCACAACTCAGACCTTCGAAATCCAGCTGACCACCCCGCACCTGGCCACTGACCCAGGCGCGCATGCGCATGCCCCAGGGCAAGCCGCTGTCCGGTGGCGGGGCCGCCTCGAAACGCTCGGGCTCCGCCTGCCAGGGCGAGACGCTGGTATCCAGACGATAGAGAACGTCGTCCTCGCGATCGGAAACGGCCCACAAGGCATCGCCGCACCAGGCCATTCCGGACAGGTTGCCACCGGCTATTCCGGCCACCGGGTGCTCGCCGAGCAATTTCAGTTCGGGCGCCGGCTCGCTGGCCCAGAGCGGTGCCGAAGCCAGACTCAGCAACGCCAGCCAACGGCGGATCAAACCAGCACCTCGGCCAGATTGCCCTTGGACTCGAGCCAGCTCTTGCGGTCGCCGGCGCGCTTCTTGGCCAGCAGCATGTCCATGATCTCGCGGGTGTCCTCGAAATCATCCAGGGTCAGCTGTACCAGTCGACGCGTGTTGGGGGCCATGGTGGTCTCGCGCAGTTGCGGCGGATTCATCTCACCGAGGCCCTTGAATCGGGTGACCTGAGGTTTTCCACGGCGCTTTTCAGCAACCAGACGCTCGAGGATGCCGTCCCGCTCGGCCTCGTCCAGCGCGTAGAAAATGTCCTTGCCCAGGTCGATGCGATACAGCGGCGGCATGGCGACATAGACATGGCCGGCCTCGACCAGAGGGCGGAAATGCTGAACGAACAGGGCGCAGAGCAACGTGGCGATGTGCAGGCCGTCTGAGTCGGCGTCGGCGAGGATGCAGATCTTGCCGTAACGCAGCTGGCCCAGATCGGCCGCGCCCGGATCGACGCCGATGGCGACGGCGATGTCGTGGACTTCCTGACTGGCCAGCACTTCGCCGCCGTCGACTTCCCAGGTGTTCAGGATCTTGCCGCGCAGCGGCATGATCGCCTGGAACTCCTTGTCCCGCGCCTGCTTGGCCGAGCCGCCGGCCGAGTCACCCTCGACCAGGAACAGCTCGGCGCGCATCGGGTCCTGCCCGGCGCAGTCGGCCAGCTTGCCCGGCAGCGCCGGACCCTGGGTGATCTTCTTGCGTTCGACCTTCTTGCCGGCCTTGAGGCGACGCCCGGCGTTGCTGATCGCCAGCTCGGCCAGTTGCATGCCCAGCTCCGGGTGGGCATTGAGCCAGAGGCTGAAGGCATCCTTGACCACACCGGAGACGAATGCCGCGGCCTCGCGGGACGACAGGCGCTCCTTGGTCTGCCCGGAGAACTGCGGCTCCTGCATCTTCATCGAGAGGACGAAGGCGATGCGCTCCCAGATGTCTTCCGGTGCCAGCTTCAACCCGCGCGGCAGCAGGTTGCGGAATTCGCAGAACTCGCGCATGGCATCCAGCAGCCCCTGGCGCAAGCCGTTGACATGGGTGCCGCCCTGGGCCGTTGGAATCAGGTTGACGTAGCTCTCCTGGACACTCTCGCCACCTTCCGGCAGCCACAGCAGCGCCCAGTCCACCGCCTCGGTGTTGCCCGCCAGGGTGCCGACAAACGGCTCATCGGGCAGGCGCAGGTAATCGCTGACCGAGTCGACCAGGTACGAACGCAGGCCGTCCTCGTAGTGCCACTCGATCTTCTCGCCGCTGCCCTTGTCCTCGAAGCTGACGCTCAGCCCCGGGCAGAGCACGGCCTTCGCCTTGAGCACATGCTTGAGGCGACTGATGGAGAATTTGGGGGAATCGAAGTATTTCGGATCGGCCCAGAAGCGCACGCTGGTACCGGTGTTGCGCTTGCCGACGCTGCCGATGACTTCCAGGTCAGTGGCCTTGAAGCCATCGGCGAAGCTCATGCGGTACTCGCTGCCGTCGCGCTTGACGGTCACTTCGACCCGCGTCGACAGGGCGTTGACCACCGAGATGCCGACCCCGTGCAGACCACCGGAGAACTGGTAGTTCTTGTTGGAGAACTTGCCGCCGGCGTGAAGCTTGGTGAGGATCAGCTCGACGCCCGGCACACCCTCTTCCGGGTGGATGTCCACCGGCATGCCACGGCCGTCGTCGATCACTTCCAGCGAATTGTCTTGATGCAGGATCACCTGAACCGAGCGGGCATGGCCGGCGAGGGCTTCGTCGACGCTGTTGTCGATGACTTCCTGGGCCAGGTGGTTGGGCCGCGAGGTATCGGTGTACATGCCCGGGCGCTTGCGCACCGGGTCGAGGCCGGAAAGAACCTCGATGGCTTCTGCGGTATAAGACATCTGTCTGGCACTGTCCTTATGTTCTGAATGAATCAGCCCTTGCGGGCAGCGAAATTCGCGCAACGCCGGAATGAAATGGCCGGTCCGCGTTCGCGAAACCACCCTGACCGCCGACCAGCCGCGCTAACGTTGCGCCGCGCATCAGCATCCATTCAGAGCCGATCAAGCCATGCCTGCGGCTCGAAGCCGGCAAAGGCCAGCAGCGCCGGCAGACGCTCGGCAAATCCCTGAAAGCCATGGTCGCCACCGGCCTGAATGCGCAGTGCACAGCCACGATAGAACTGCGCGGCGTCACGGTAATCCAGCGTCTCGTCGCCCGTCTGCAGCCAGACCTGATAGCGCTCGGCATCCTGTGGTGGCGCGGTTTCCAGTTCCGCCAAGGCGGTTACATGATCGTCGGTGAGGTCCCAGACTTCCCCGCTATACAGATTGGTCTGCGGCCCAAGATAACCGTCGAACCGGCGGTGCGGTGTCACGGCCGGATTGATGAGCAATGCCTTGAGGCCATGGCGCTCGGCGAGGTGCGTCGCATAGTAGCCGCCAAGCGAGCTGCCGACCAGCAACGGCCGGCCGAGCTCGGCCAGGCATGCTTCGAGTTGGGCAATGGCCTGACGCGGATGATGGTGCAGTGCGGGGACCCGCAAGCGTTCGGCCATGCCCAGTTTCTCCAGCGCAGCGGACAACTGGCTGGCCTTCTGCGAGACCGGTGAGCTGTTGAGACCGTGGATATAGAGAATCGAAGGTGAATAGCTGGACATGGATACAGTTCGTAGGAAAACCGCAAGGCTACAAGGCACCTGCCGCCGTCTGCAAGCAGGCCGGCGGCATGATGGGTGGGCTCGGGGTATCTGCTGGCAAGTACCGCCAGCGCGTGTCACTGCGCGCAGAGCCGCGTTAGTAGCCCTTGACGCTGTAGTCGATCTCGAACTCGATACCGCTGACCCGGGAAACTCCGGTTTCCAGCTGCCCATCGGCATATAGCCGCAGCCAGCGATAACCCGGCGCGACGTTGTCGACCTGAAAGTCTTCGCTCTGCGGGGCGAACTGCACGCCGGTCGATGGCGACGCCAGCAGGCGTACGTCGTTACGCCAGCTATCGAACTCCTGGTGGATATGACCCCAGAGCAATGCACGCACGTTGCTGTGACGATCCAGCACCTCGAACAGGGCGTCAGGATTGCGCAGCCCGATGGTATCCATCCAGCGACTGCCGATGGACACCGGATGATGGTGCAGACAGATCAGGTGGTGATGGTCCGGCACTTCACTCAGTGCACGCTCGAGCAGTTCCAGCTGATCGTTGCGCAGCATGCCGAACACCGAGCCCGCCACCAGCGTATCGAGCATCACCACACGCCAGCCGCCGATCTCCAGCACCGGCTCCATCAGCGCACTGCCACGGCAGGCCTCACGCATTGCTGCCAGCTCGTCGTGATTCCCCGGACACCAGCGCGCTGGTGCTTCGATGCGTTCGGCAAGCCGGCGGAACCGCTGGTAGGACGCTACCGAGCCATCCTGCGACAGGTCGCCGGTGGCAAGGATCAGGTCGATGCGCGGCTGCTCGTCGATGGCGAGCTCGACCACCTGCTCCAGGCTGTCACAGGTATTCATGCCCAGCAGCTTGCCGTCCGCTTCGGCAAACAGATGGCTGTCGGTAAGCTGCACCAGCAGAACCGAATCTTCAACAGTCAGGGACGCACCAGGCAATGCCCTTCTCCTTGAGCTAAATCGCAACGGAATTATGGTAGGTGCCCGGCAGGGGGGTAAACCTCGGGATGTGGGCTTGGATCACAGAATAGCGCTGCGCATCCAGGGCGGATCAAGCGCAGTATCAGGCTATCAAGGCATGGTGCAAGGGGTCAGAGCACCGGTTCCAGCTCGTGCCCGCAGGCCAGACAGTGGCCCAGCCATTCGCCGAGGAACAGATTGAGTTGGTTCTTCTCGTCCGGCTGGTGCATCTGCGCGTTGGGGTAGTGGTAGATGCCGCGGAAACGTCGCGCATTCTCGGCGCGAATGACTTCGGCCATGCGCGCATCGTGGTAAACCCGCACCTCCATCTTCGGCACCGGCAACCAGGTCAGGCAGTTCTCCTGACTGACCTGCAAGGTCGTGGTGTAAGGGCAGCTCTCCAGCACCTCGAGCACCAGCACACCGAGCAACATGTCGCCCTGACTGATGGCGATGCGGCGCGCGTCGCAACCGTTACGCATGCCCGGCAGCAGGCGCATCAGGCGCAGGTAATTGGCCTCGCAGGCCGACTGCAGTTCGAGCAGGTCGACTCGGTATCGCTCGCGCGTCTTTCTCATGTCCACGCCCCCCGCACCTGCTCTCGATTCAAGGCCAGCCACTGCAGTGCAATGATGCTGGCCGCATTGTCGATACGCCCCTCGTTGACCGCGCGGAGTGCCTGCTGCAGCGGCCATACATGCACGCGGATATCCTCGCCTTCCTCGGCCAGACCGAAGACGCCCTGTGCGCCTTCGCTGTCGCAGCAACCGATGTAGAGATGCACCTGTTCATCGCTGCCGCCCGGGGACGGGAAGTACCGGGTGATCGGCCACAGCTCGCCCAGCTCCAGCCCGGCTTCTTCGACCGCCTCGCGCCGGGCCACCGCGTCAGGTGACTCGTCCTTGTCGATCAGCCCCGCCACCAGCTCGATCAGCCAGGGGTTCTCAACCTTGCCCAGCGCCCCCACGCGGAACTGCTCGATAAGCACCACCTGATCGCGCTGCGGATCGTAGGGCAGCACGCACACGGCGTCATGCCGCACGAACAGCTCGCGACTCAACTCCGCGCCCATGGCGCCGCTGAACTGGCGATGACGCAGGTGCAGGCGTTCCAGCCGGTAAAAACCGCTGAAGCATTGCTCTCGTCGGAGGATCTGGACATCATCCGGTCCGGGCTTGAAGGTCTCGCTCATCGGGTACTACTCATATCGGTTTGAACCGCGCGGCGGGCGACTGCAACCGTCACAACGTGAGCGGCTTCGTCGCCATCCTAACGCGGCATCGTCGCTGGCGCAGCCCTTTGCAGACCACCGTAGCCGAAGAAAGCTCCACCTGCAGCGCCGCACGAACTTCAGGCGTCTTCGGCAATCGAAAGCGCACTGCCATGCCTGGACCAACCATGAATCGAACCGCCTTCATCCGCACTCTGATCCTGCTGAGCAGCCTTGTCGTGCTGCTGAGCGGCTGTCAGCACCTTGCCTCCGAACGCCCGGTGGAGGTGCGGCAGAACCTCACCGAGCAACGCCCGCAGGGCTGCCAGGGCGAAGACTGCCCGCTGGTGAACATCGACACCCTGACCTTCACCGACGAACCCGAACTGAACAACCTGATCGACGCGCGCCTGCGCCGGATGACCATCAATGGTCCGGATGATCGCCTGCCGGACTCGCTCAAGGGTTACCAGCAGCAGTTTCTTCGCACTGCCGAGCCGGGCTGGAGCAGCTACCTGCAGGCCAAGCTGCGCGAGCAGCACGGCGACATCCTGGTCGTCGAGCTGTCCAGCTATCTGTATGTCGGTGGCGCCCACGGTATGCCCGGTCGCGGCTTCATCAACTACGACCGAGAGGCCGATCGGGAATTACGTCTCGCAGACCTGCTGATCCCCGGGCAGGAGGGCAGGTTCTGGCGCGTTGCGCGCCAGGCCCATCAACGCTGGCTGGTGGAGAACGGCCACGCCCAGGACGCCGAGTTCACCGGCTTCTGGCCCTTTCAGCAGACCGCAAACATCGCGCTGCTGAAAGACAGCGTGTTGCTCAAGTACGACGTGTACAGCATTGCGCCGTACTCGAGCGGGCACCCTGAACTGTTCATTCCTCATGAACAGCTGGAAGGCATTCTGAAGCCGGAATATCTCTGAGGATACGAAGCGGGCCGGTATATGCCGGTCCGCTTCGGGTCGTCTACAGCCAGTCAGTCACACCTCGCCGGTCACACCTGTTTGTAGATCACCGAGCCTTCGTCCTTGAAACGCGAGGACTGCTCGGCGAAGCCGGCCTCGATGGCCTTCTGCTCGTCGGTCAGGCCGTGCTCAGCGGCGTATTCGCGCACTTCCTGAGTGATCTTCATCGAGCAGAACTTCGGCCCGCACATAGAGCAGAAGTGCGCCACCTTGGCCGACTCCTTGGGCAGCGTCTCGTCGTGGAAGGCACGCGCGGTGTCCGGATCGAGGCCGAGGTTGAACTGGTCTTCCCAACGGAACTCGAAGCGCGCCTTGGACAACGCATTGTCACGGATCTGTGCGCCCGGATGACCTTTTGCGAGATCAGCAGCATGGGCGGCGATCTTGTAGGTGATGATGCCGGTCTTCACGTCATCCTTGTTCGGCAGACCAAGGTGCTCCTTCGGCGTGACGTAGCAGAGCATGGCGCAGCCAAACCAGCCGATCATCGCCGCACCGATGCCACTGGTGATGTGGTCGTAACCCGGCGCGATGTCGGTGGTCAGCGGGCCCAGGGTGTAGAACGGCGCCTCGTCGCAGCACTCCAGCTGCTTGTCCATGTTCTCCTTGATCATGTGCATCGGCACGTGACCCGGGCCTTCGATCATGCACTGCACATCGTGTTTCCAGGCGATCTTGGTCAGCTCACCGAGGGTTTCCAGCTCACCGAACTGTGCAGCGTCGTTGGCGTCAGCGATCGAGCCCGGACGCAGGCCATCACCCAGCGAGAAGCTGACGTCATAGGCCTTCATGATTTCGCAGATTTCCTCGAAGTTCGTGTAGAGGAAGTTCTCCTTGTGATGCGCCAGGCACCACTTGGCCATGATCGAACCGCCGCGCGAGACGATGCCGGTCACGCGCTTGGCCGTCAGCGGCACGTAGCGCAGCAGCACCCCGGCGTGGATGGTGAAGTAGTCCACGCCCTGTTCAGCCTGCTCGATCAGCGTGTCGCGGAACAGCTCCCAGGTAAGGTCTTCGGCGACACCGTTGACCTTTTCCAGCGCCTGGTAGATCGGCACGGTGCCGATCGGCACCGGCGAGTTGCGGATGATCCACTCGCGAGTCTCATGGATGTGCTTGCCGGTGGATAGGTCCATCACCGTGTCCGAACCCCAGCGGATGCCCCAGGTCAGCTTGGCCACTTCCTCTTCGATCGAAGAACCCAGCGCCGAGTTGCCGATGTTGCCGTTGATCTTCACCAGGAAGTTGCGGCCGATGATCATCGGCTCGAGTTCGGTGTGGTTGATGTTGGCCGGGATGATGGCGCGACCGCGGGCCACTTCGTCACGCACGAATTCCGGCGTGATCTCCTTGGGGATCGAGGCGCCGAAGCTATGCCCGGCGTGCTGATCCTTGAGCAACCCAGCCTCTCGAGCTTCGGTCAGTTTCATGTTCTCGCGGATGGCAACGTATTCCATCTCGGGCGTGATGATGCCCTTGCGCGCATAGTGCATCTGGCTGACGTTATGCCCGGCCTTGGCCCGCCGCGGATGGCGTACATGGGCAAAACGCATGGCGGTCAGCTCGGCGTCGTTCAGGCGACGCTGGCCGAACTCGGAGGTCAACCCCGGCAGCTTCTCGGTATCGCCGCGCTCCTCGATCCAGGCACTGCGCACATCGGCCAGGCCCTTGCGTACGTCGATCTGCACGTTCGGATCGGTATAGGGGCCGGAGGTGTCGTAGACGGTAACCGGGGCGTTAATCTCGCCGCCGAAGTCCGTGGGCGTCACGTCCAGGCTGATCTCGCGCATCGGTACGCGGATATCCGGGCGCGAACCCTGCACATAGATTTTCTGCGAACGCGGGAAGGGTTGGATCGACTGCTGGTCGACCTGGGCGGATTCACTCAGGTTCTGTTGTTCTACACGCATCAGGCTGGCTCCTAGAGAATTGTCGGAGCGAACCTGAAAACACGGATGGCAAGGGCATCGGGTGCGCCGGAACTGGCGCCGAGAGAGCTGGCCGAACGACTGGCGAGCACATCTTGTTCCCTACGCAGGCCTTAACCTGATCAGGTTCAACGGGATCCGAAACTTTCCGATCTCAGCCTTCGCTTCAAGGCACCCCGACAAGAACGCCATCGAGTCTAATCAAGACCCAGTACGAACGCCATGCCAAGGGCGAAAGTAGTCGACCGTTCGGTCATTCCGGCCGGCCGCAACCGGCATCTGACATTGCCTCGCACACGCGCCTTGACCCCCCGTCAGCCGCCGCTTAGCCTTGCCCCTCAGCTATATTCAGGATGGACCCAACATGCTGCGCAGACTCCCCCTGGCTCTCGCCGTGGCTTCCCTCACCGCCGGAGCAGCCTGGGCACAGCAAACCGTCCCGCTCGCCAGCAAGACCGATCTGGTCAGCGTCTATCAGCAAGCCGTCAACAACAACGCCGACCTGGCTGCAGCGCGTGCGCAGTTTCGCGCACGGCAGGAAATCGTGCCGCAGGCGCGGGCCGGGCTGTTGCCCAACCTCAGCGCCGGCGCCGAGCTGAGCGATACCGAAACGGACGTCGATACCAGCAGGGGCTCCACCTCGCTGTCGCGCAGCGGTACCGTCTACCAGGCAACGCTGAGCCAGCCGATCTTCCGTGCCGATCGCTGGTTCCAGCTCAAGGCCGCGGAAGCCGTGAGCGAGCAGGCCGCAATCGAATACTCCATCACCGAACAGGACCTGATCCTGCAGAGCGCCCAGGCCTACTTCGCCGTGCTGCGCGCACAAGACAACCTGGCGGCAGTGAAGGCCGAGGAGGCTGCATTCAAGCGCCAGCTCGACCAGGCCAACGAGCGCTTCGAGGTCGGCCTGTCGGACAAGACCGACGTGCTCGAAGCCCAAGCCGGCTTCGATACCGCCCGGGCCAACCGCTCCATCGCACAGCGCCAGGTCGAGGACGCCTTCCAGGCGTTGTACACACTGACCAACCGCGAATACATCGCCCTCGAAGGCATCCGCCACACCCTGCCGGTGCTGGCCCCGGTGCCGAACGAGGCCAAGGCGTGGGTCGATACCGCAACGCGGCAGAACCTCAACCTGCTGGCGGTCAATTACGCGGTGACCGCAGCGGAAGAAACCCTGCGCCAGCGCCGCTCCGGCCATGCACCGACGCTCGATGCGGTGGCGTCCTATCGCAAGGGCGACAACGATGCGCTGGGCTTCAGCAACAGCCAGAGCATCCCGGGCTTCGACATGCCGCGCTACACCGGTGACGTCGAGCAGCGCAGCATCGGCCTGCAGCTGAACATTCCGCTCTACAGTGGCGGCCTGACCACTTCGCAGAGTCGCGAGGCCTATTACCAGCTCAGCCAGAGCGAGCAGCAGCGCGAGAGCCTGCGCCGCCAGGTGGTCGAATCCACACGCAATCTGCACCGAGCGGTTAACACCGATATCGAGCAGGTCGAGGCTCGCCGGCAATCGATCATCTCCAATCAGAGCGCGCTGGAGGCGACGGAGATCGGCTATCAGGTCGGCACGCGCAACATCGTCGACGTACTCGACACCCAGCGCCGCCTGTATGGCGCCGTGCGGGACTACAACAACGCCCGCTACGACTACATCCTCGACAACCTGCGCCTGAAACAGGCCGCGGGCACGCTCAATCCGGACGATCTGCAGCAGCTGGCGGCGTACCTGAAGCCCGACTACAACCCGGACACCGACTTCCTGCCACCGGACCTGCCGCAAACCATCGGCCAGCCGGTGCGGATCGATTACTGAGCGACGGAGGAGAAACAGGTGCATGATCGGCCGGGTAGCGTAGCGATACCTTCATGCACCTGTGCGAGAGCCCAACGGCTAAAACTCTAGCGTTGAGCTGCGCGGCCCGAGGCGGGAAAACCATCGAAAGCATCCCGCGCCGAACATCGCGGCCTGACGCCGAATCCGCGCGGCCAAACTACCCGAGCAGCCGCCCCAACCCCGCCAGCAACCGCGCCAGAGCACCCTGATTGGCCTTGAGCACGCCGAGACCGGCATCGCGCATCGCCTGGGCCCCGGCTGGATCGCCCCAGAGTTCGCTGACCACCTGCGCCAGTTGCGCGGCATCCTGCACTTCACGCAGGGCGCCAGCAGCGCGCAACTGTGCCGATATCTCGAGAAAGTTGAACAGGTGCGGACCGCTGAGCACCGGCTTGCCCAGCGCTGCGGGCTCAAGGAGGTTGTGCCCGCCGTTGGGCACCAGACTGCCGCCAACGAAGGCGATATCCGCCAGCGCGTAGAGAAACAACAGCTCGCCCATGGTGTCGCCGACCAGTACCTGGGTGCCGGCGTCGACTGCCTCCCCCGTCGAGCGCCGCACGGCGACAAACCCATCCCTGACCGCCGACTCGTACACCGAGGCGAAGCGCTCCGGGTGCCTGGGCACCAGGATCAGCAGCGCCTGCGGATGGTTGCTGAGCAGCTGGCGATGCGCAGCCAGAATGATCTCGTCTTCTCCGGCGTGTGTACTGGCGGCGATCCACAATGGCCGTTCCAGCGCCGCCCACTGCTGGCGCAGTTTACTGGCACGCTCCAGCAGTGCCGGGTCGATGGTCAGGTCGAACTTGATCGATCCGGTCACCTCCACGCACTCATCGCGCGCACCGAGCTGGCGAAAACGTTCGGCTTCAGTTTCGGTCTGCACGGCAATCAGGCTCAGCTTAGCCAGCATCGGCGCAGTCAGACGGGCGAAGCGCGCGTAGCCGCGGGCCGAGCGCTCGGACAAGCGCGCATTGGCCAGCGCCACCGGAATGCTGCGGCGTGCACACTGATGGATATGGTTGGGCCAGAGTTCGGTCTCCATCACCACCGCCAGCTTCGGCCGCACGCGGTCAAGAAAGCGCGCCGCCGCCCAGGGCAGGTCATAGGGCAGATAGCAGTGCTGCACGCTGTCGCCGAACAGCGCCTGGATGCGCTCCGAGCCGGTCGGGGTCATGCAGGTGACGGTGATCGGCAGATGCGGATAGCGCGCCATCAGTTCGCGGATCATCGGCGCCGCGGCGATGCTCTCGCCGACCGACACCGCATGCACCCAGATGCCACCCGGACGAAGCGGCGGCAAACCAAAGGCGAAACGTTCGCCGATACGACGGGAGTAGGCCGGCGCGCGCCAGGCGCGCCAGAGCAGGCGCAGAAATACCAGCGGCAGGCCGAGGTGGAACAGCAGGGTATAGAGGGTGCGATTCATGGGCGCGGAGCTTAGCAAGCCGCCTGCCGGCGAGCCACAATCGCCACGGCTGGCGAACTAGTTGACGAGGACGCGACCGAACGAAGTTGACCTCCTCCAGCCCACGATCAGGATTTCCCATGTCCGGTTACGTTTACCTGGCCATCGCCATCTGCGCCGAAGTGATCGCCACCACCTCGATGAAAGCCCTGGCCGGCTTCAGCCGCCCGCTGCCCCTGTTGCTGGTGATTTGCGGCTATAGCTTGTCGTTCTGGATGCTGGCGCTGGTGGTGAAGACCATTCCGGTGGGAATCGCCTACGCCATCTGGGCGGGCCTGGGCATTGTGCTGGTCAGCATCGCTGCGGCGCTGATCTATCGCCAGCACCTGGACCTGCCGGCAGTGCTCGGTATGGCCCTGATCATCGCTGGCGTGGTGGTCATTCAGCTGTTCTCCGGCAGCACCGGCCACTGAGCGCCCCGCGAACTGCATGCAGTTATACTGCGCGTCCGTTTCCCCGTATGAGGCCTGCACATGCCTGAATCCCTCAGCACCGATGTCCTGATCGTTGGCGGCGGCGTCGCCGGCCTCTGGCTCAACGCGCGCCTGCGCAGGCAAGGTTTTGCCACGTTGCTGGTGGACAAGGGAACGCTGGGTGGCGGGCAGAGCGTGAAGTCCCAGGGCATCATTCATGGCGGTACCAAATACGCCTTGAGCGGCGCCCTCACCGGCGCATCCGAAGCCATCGCCGACATGCCACGGCGCTGGCGCGAGGCTCTTGAAGGCAAGGGCGAGCTGGATCTCAGCGGCGTGCGCCTGCTGTCCGATGCGCATTACCTCTGGTCGCCCGGCACTCTGGCCGGCAACCTCACCAGCTTCTTCGCCAGCAAGGCAGTGCGCTCGCGGGTTGGTCAGGTCAAGGGCGACGAACTGCCACCCGCTCTGCAACACCCGAAATTCAAAGGCAAGGTCTACCGCCTCAGCGAACTGGTGCTCGATGTGCCCAGTCTGATCGCCCGTCTGGCCGAGCTGGCCGGCGACAGCCTGCTCGCCGGCCAGCAGGTCGAACCGCTGCTCGATGGCGACGAGCTGGTCGGTCTGCGCGTCGACGGCCGCGAGATCCGCGCTCAGCGCATCGTCTTCAGCGCCGGCGGCGGAACGGCCGAGCTGCTCACTTCGCTCGGCCTGCAGCAGCCGACCATGCAGCGCCGACCGCTGCACATGGTCATCGTCAAGGCGCCGACGCTCAAGCCGCTCTACGCCCACTGCCTGGGCGGCGGCACCAAACCGCGAATCACCGTGACCAGCCACCCGACGGCAGACGGCGAGTGGGTCTGGTACCTGGGCGGCGATCTGGCCGAAGCCGATGGCGTGGCGCGCGACGAAGCCAGCCAGATCGCCGCGGCGAAGAAGGAACTGGCCGAGCTGGTACCCTGGATCGACCTGTCCGCAGCGCACTGGGCCACGCTACGCATCGACCGCGCCGAGCCGGCGCAATCGGCCCTCGCCCGTCCGGACAATGCCTTTCTCGCCGAGCAGGGCCGCCTGCTGGTCGGCTGGCCAACCAAGCTGGCGCTGTCACCGGACTTTTCCGACCGCGTCGAAGCCGCTCTCGCCCGCGACGGCATTCGCCCCGTCCAGCATCCTGCGCTACCGGAACTGCCGCGACCACCGTTGACCGGGCCGTTCTGGGAAGGGCTGCTGCCATGAACGCAACACTGCATGAGTTGCACCGCCCGCTGGGCAGCACCGGTCTGAACATTTCGCCGCTGGGCCTGGGAACGGTGAAGCTAGGACGTGACCAGGGTGTGAAGTATCCCAGCGGTTTCGCCATTCCCGACGATGCCCAGGCTCGCCAGCTTCTGGCTCTGGCCCGCGACCTGGGCATCAACCTGATCGATACCGCCCCGGCCTACGGCGTCAGCGAAGAGCGGCTGGGCCCTCTGCTCGCCGGCCAGCGCGATGAGTGGGTGATCGTCAGCAAGGTCGGCGAGGAGTTCGAGAACAGCCAGTCGCGCTTCGACTTTTCCGCTACGCACACGCGCTTTTCGGTCGAACGCAGCCTCAAGCGTCTGCACACCGATCGCATCGAGCTGGTGCTGGTGCATTCCGATGGCAACGATCTGGACATCCTGCAGCACGCCGAGGTCTACCAGACCCTCGCCGAGCTCAAGCGCGAGGGCAAGATTCTCGGCTACGGCCTCTCCGGCAAGACCGTGGACGGCGGACTGCTGGCGCTGCAACGGGGCGACTGCGCGATGGTCACCTACAACCTCAACGAGCAGGCCGAGCGACCAGTGCTCGACTACGCTGCAGCCCACGGCAAGGGCATTCTGATCAAGAAGGCGCTTGCCAGCGGCCACGCCTGCCTCAAGCCAGGTGAAGACCCGGTGCGCCGAAGCTTCGAGTTACTGTTCGGCCACCCCGGGGTCAGTGGCGCGATCATCGGCACTATCAATCCGCAGCATTTGACGGCTAACGTACGGACTGCTGCTGCCGTTCTGACCGGCAACTGAAACGGTCCTGGCGGCAACGTTCATCCGCTGCCCGGAAGCGCATTACGCTGATGCCGCGCGGTTACTTTCTTCGCCGCAAGGAGAAACCGAATGCCAAGAGTTCTGGTGCGCAAGAGCCCTGCCGCATTCAAAACCCTGCCTCTCTATGTCGAGGCCAGCCAGGACAACCTGAGCTACCAGAGTCTGGGCCGGCCGTTGAACTTCAGCGAAGTGATCGAGCGCCGCCGCCCGGTGGAGGTGTCCGATCCGGGCCGTTTTGCCATCGAACTGGCCAATCTCGGCGTTTCAGTGCGTCTGACCATGAGCTGGCAGGGCCGCGAATACTGGGTGCTGGTCCGTCAGCAGCGGCCGGACCGTGGTGACGTTGTGCTCAAACTGATTTCCGGATACATCCCGGCGCATGAGCTGAACCTGCCGCTGCTTACCGCCATTCAGGAGATCGCCGAAGAATGCCTGCTGGAAACCCCTGAAGGCTGGCTTGCCGGGCGTTTCGGCGATACCTGGCTGCCCACTCCGTACCAGGCCAGCCTGCACTACCGAGAGGCGGTGCACTTTAAGCTCGCCTCGCAATCCGGCGCCACGCGCCCGGTGCAGTGCGGCAACATGGTGCTGATGGAGCGTCCTCGCGCCTATGTACACCTGCCGACCGCATCGTTGCAGCTGGTATATGACATGCGCATGGAGCTACCGAAAGAGACGCGACAGCTGAGCCTGTTTCATGTCGACGAACGCCTGGAGGACGGGCAACTGGTTGCGCGCCTGGAGCGCAGCCGGCCCGACATCTACCTGATACCGCTGCATCAGGGCCAGCCGCAGGATCAGCTGCTGCAACTGCGCAATGGCCAGTTCAGCCCGGTGAACACTCGCGGCCTGTGGCTATCGGAAAGCTTTGCGCCGCAGGAAGGCTGGGTGGTGCGCGACGAGCGCGTTCGCTGGCGGGATTGGTGGGCGGCACGGCCGATGGCGGCCGCCCGTTAACGCGAAGTGGAAAGCCGCGAAAAGCGGCTATCCACCTACTGACGATACGCGGTAGGCGTATCCAAAGGGCTCAGCGGCTGCGGATCTTCTCGACGATGGCTGTGGTCGAGCTGTTTTCAACCAGCCCCAGCACCTTCACCACGCCACCGTACGCCTTGACCAACTCGGCACCGACCACCTGATCGACGCCGTAGTCGCCGCCCTTGACCAGCACATCGGGGCGGACCTGGGCCAGCAGGTTTTCCGGCGTGTCCTCCGAAAAGCACACCACCCAATCCACCGCTTCCAGACCGGCGAGCACCGCCATGCGGCGATCCACCGAGTTGATCGGCCGCCCCGGCCCCTTCAGGCGGCTGACCGAGCCGTCGTCGTTGACTGCCACGACCAGACGATCACCTTGCGCCCGAGCCTGTTCCAGATAGGTCACATGGCCAGCGTGCAGGATGTCGAAACAGCCATTGGTGAAGACGATCTTCTCGCCCTCTGCTCGTGCATCCTCGACCGCAGTGAGCAGTTGTTCGACGGTCATTACACCGCGCTCGGAGCCCTCTTCGCGCTGCACGGCTCGGCGCAACTCGGGTGCGCTGATACATGCGGTACCCAGCTTGCCTACCACGATACCGGCGGCCAGGTTGGCCAGTGCCACGGCCTGCGGCAGCTGCTCACCGGCAGCGATGGCCGCTGCCAGAGTCGAAATGACGGTATCTCCGGCGCCGGTCACGTCGAACACTTCACGGGCACGAGCCGGCAGGTGCAGCGGCGCGTGATCGGGACGCAGCAGGGTCATGCCGTGCTCGCCACGGGTGACCAGCAACGCATCCAGCTCGAGCCGGCTCATCAGCTCGGCGCCCTTGGCGACCAGTTCGGCCTCATCGGCGCAATGCCCGACGATTGCCTCGAATTCGCCCAGGTTCGGCGTGATCAGCGTGGCACCGCGGTAGATGTCGAAGTCCTTGCCCTTGGGGTCGGCTAGCACCGGAATGCCACGGCGTCGCGCCGCCTGGATCAACGCCTGATGATTCCTCAGCGCGCCCTTGCCGTAGTCAGACAGCACTAGCACCTTGACCCCGGCCAACAGCGCCTCGACCTCAGCCAGGATCGCCGCCGGATCGGTATCGAACGGCTCCTCGAAATCCATGCGCAGCAATTGCTGATGGCGGCTCATCACGCGCAGCTTGACGATGGTCGGCTGGTGCTCAATGCATTGGAAATGCGCTTCAACGCCGGCGGCTGCGAGGCTGTCGACCAGGCTCTGACGCGCCTCGTCCTCGCCGGTCACGCCGACCAACCGGGCAGGCGCGCCCAGTGCAGCGATGTTCAGCGCAACGTTGGCTGCGCCACCGGGGCGATCCTCGATCTGCTCGACCTTGACCACCGGCACCGGCGCCTCCGGCGAAATCCGCGACGTGCCGCCATGCCAATAGCGATCGAGCATGACGTCACCCACCACCAGGACGGGGGCTTGGTCGAAACGGGGCATGGACAGCTTCATTGAGAGGGCTCCGGGGCGCTGGAAAACGCCGCGGATCATAGCATGCCGGCGCGCCGCGGCTCGCGCGCCCCAGCGGACACGCGGATCACGCCGGCTCGTCGTCTTTGAACTGCTTCTCGTGCAAACGAGCATAAGCACCGTTGGCCGCCAGCAGCTGCGCATGGTTGCCGCGCTCGACGATACGCCCCTGCTCCATCACCAGAATCAGATCGGCCTTCTCGATGGTGCTTAGACGATGGGCGATGACCAGCGTGGTGCGTCCACTCATGGCGTGGTCCAGCGCGCTCTGGATATGCCGCTCGGATTCGGTGTCCAGCGCCGAAGTCGCCTCGTCGAGGATCAGTACCGGCGCGTTCTTCAACAGCGCGCGGGCGATCGCCAGACGCTGGCGCTGACCGCCGGAAAGCAACACACCATTCTCGCCAACCAGCGTCTGGTAGCCTTGCGGCATCTGCTGGATGAACTCGTCCGCATAGGCATCGCGAGCCGCGCGCTGAATATTTTCCAACGGGGCACCAGCCAGATCGCCGTAGGCGATGTTGTTAGCAACAGTGTCGTTGAACAAGGTCACCTGCTGAGTCACCAGAGCGATATGCCGGCGCAGGTTGCGCAGCGTGTAGTCCTCGATATCCACACCGTCGAGCAGAATCTGCCCTTGATCGTGGTGGTAGAACCGCGGAATAAGATTGGCCAGGGTGGATTTGCCACTGCCCGAACGGCCGACCAGCGCGACCATCTGCCCCGGCTCGACATTGAAGCTGATGTCGTGCAGCACCTGCTTGTCGGTGCCCGGATAGACGAAGCTCAGCCCGTTGATCTCCAGGCGCCCCGCCACTCGCTCACGCTCCAGCGTACCGCCATCGACTTCCGAGGCCTCGTCCAGCTGCTCGAAGATGCTTTCGGCACCGGAAACACCCTTTTGTATGGTGGAACTGACCTCGGACAGCTGCCGGATCGGTTTCGGCAGCAGGCCGGCCAGGGTGATGTAAGCAACCAGATCGCCGGCAGAAGCATCGCCGCGCATGTACAGCACCAGAAACATCAGCACTGCCATCGCGCTGTAGATCACCAGTTGCAGCGTCGGCGTATAGACCGCATTGGTCTTGACCATGCGCAGCTGCTTGCCGGTGTTGTCCTGACTCGCACCGAGAAAACGCGCCTGCTCGTAGGCCTCGCCACCGAAACTGCGCACGACCCGGTAGCCCTGGATGGTTTCCGAGGCCACATGGGTGACATCGCCCATCGCGACCTGGATTTTCTTGCTCTGCTTGCGAAATTTCTTGCTGGCACTGGACACCATCACCCCGATCACCGGCAGGATCGCCACCATCACCAGCGTCAGCTTCCAGTTCATCCACAGCAGCGTCGCGAACAGAAAGATCACCGTCATACCCTCGCGCACCACCACCTTGATCGCATCGGTCGCCGCTCCGGTGACCATGGTCACGTTGTAGGTGATGCGCGAGATCAGATGCCCGGAGTTGTGGCTGTCGAAGTAGCGATTGGGGAGCGTCAGCAGGTTGTTGAACAGCGCTACACGCAGGTCATGTACCAATCCCAGCGAGACGCGGGCGAGGAAATAGTTGCCAAGAAACGAACCGACACCCTGCAACAGCGCGATGACCACGATCAGCAAGGGCACCGCCTGCAGCAGCTTCAGCCCGGCCAGCCACTCCAGCTCGTTGAGATGAGGTACCTGGGCAAAAAAACTGGCGTCCGGGTTGTTCAGCCCATCGACGAAGAACTTGAGGATGTAGCCCAGCATGGGCTGCGTAGAGGCGAAGAGCAGGAAGCCGAGGATGCTGATTGCAAACAGGCTCCAGTACGGGACCACATAACGCAGCAACCGCAGGTAGATACTCAGACTGGATGTCGTGTCGGCTTTCCGAGGGCCACTCATAGGAGAATGCAGCCTGTCTGTCAAAGGCCTGGGATGGTAACACAGCGAGCTGGCCGCCCCTGCCCCCAGCGCCAGCCCCACTGGCAGCCAGGTTAGGAACCATTCCGGGCGAGGCGAATCCCAAAGATTCGCGCCATCGAACAACAACGCAAAGGTGCTGAAAAACCACATGCCCAACAATGCGCCGCCGAGAACGGTGGCTCGCTCACGCACAGCGATGACGAAGCAACGCAGCCAAACTGCCAGCCATAAAATGAGTCCGGGCAAGCCAAGCTCTACCGCAGCATGAGTAAACAGGTTGTGAGTGTGGTCGAATATGCGCCCCAGGGCTCCGACCTGATAATCGCTGCCCAACCCCAAACCTAACCAAGGCCGATCTCCGATCATCGCGAGACTTGCAGCGAATATTTCAGGGCGGTAGGAGGTGCCCCTGGCGACAACATAACTGCCGAACAACCAGTACCCCAACGCAGCCACGACCAGCAGCAGGAACGCAACGAACAAGTCGGCACGGCCGCTCCGCCAAGCAGGCATCAGCAAGATAGTCGCCAGCAGAGCAACCCATACGCCACGGCTCTGCGTCATCACGACAAAAGTGAACAGCGCCAACAAACCAAGCGCCCACACAATGCGCAGCATGGCGCGGCTGGGTGGCAAACAGAACCACCAAATCAGCGCTATACCGAACACGTATCCACCGATAATCGGATGGTCTAGCAGGCCATAACCCTGCATCCGCCAGGCCCAAGGCTTCGCCTCGATCCCATAACGCTGAACCAGCGCTACCAGCGCTGCAAGCGCCAGTCCCAAACCAGCCCACTGCAACACCGAAACGACGCGTCGTGGCTGTCGCATGAGGCATACCAGGCCCAGCAAAAAAAGCACCACGTATATCAGCCGTTTGACTTCGCGCGCAGGCTCCTCGGCGGCGCTCCAGAACGAGCTAACGGCAGCCCACGCAACCAGCGCGACCAATGCTGTCAGCAGCGACTTTTCCTTGCGCCAGAGGTCGAGCAGCACCGTACGACAGGACCAACAAGCCCACATGGCCGGCAGCCAGAAAAACACGATCAAGCCTTGTTGGTAAAATTTAGTCGTCGAAATCCAGGTTATGCCCAGCAGGAACCACACCAACCCCAGCGTTAGCCAGGTCAACCCTAAACGACGGCTATCCATACTACCCCTTCGGAAAACGGCGAATGCGCCAGCACCAGCGATGTTAGAATGCGCGCCTTGTCCCGACGTTCGCACACTGCTTAAGGCCAACCATGCATGTAAGCCAATTATGCCAGCGAGACTTGCAACAACTCACCCATAATGCGGCAATTCTCGAAGCGGATGGTCTGGGTCCCAAGGTCCTGCAGCTTGAGAGCGGTCTATTTCTAAAATTCTTTCGTCGAAAGCGCTGGCTTTCCTCGGCATTGCTGCGGCCTTATTCGCGTCGATTCGTCAAGAACGCCGAACGCCTCCAAGCCCTGGATATCGCTACGCTAAAGGTGCGGGCAATATACGAACTGTCGGATAAATCGGCGGACGCGGTGCTTTATGCCCCGCTGCTGGGCAGCTCGCTAAGTCAACTTGCAACGCAGCCTGGCTTCAGTTGGTCAACAATCCTGCCCAAGCTGATTGGATTCGTACGCGAGCTGCATCGCAAGGGTATTTATTTCCGCTCGCTGCACTTGGGAAATATTGTCCTTACTCCGCAAGGTTCGCTGGGGCTGATCGATATCGCCGATATGCGTTTCCTGGGCCGATCTCTACCGAACCATATGATTCGACGTAATCTGGCGCACTTCAAACGATATCTCGAACGTGAAAAATTTCAGAACGCCTTTCCGTTTTCGCAGTTCTGCGATGCGCTGACCGTTCCCGAGTCATCGGCCAGCAGCTCAACGTAACTCTTGCGGAACCGTTTCCAGGCCTGCTCCGATGCTAGGTGATTCCCCTGCTCGACGGCGAGCGATCGCCGATCCGAATCGAGCACATGCTCAATGGCGGTGACCCAGCCGGACACATCGTTCGGCGAGACGTAAATGCCCTTGACCCCCAACTGCTCGACGAAGACTGGCAGATCGCTGGCAACGACCGGCACATCCGCCATCACCGCTTCTTGCAAAACCAAACCCAACCCTTCACTGCGGGACGGAATCAACATCACATCGAACGCTTTATATAGCTGCGCAGCGTCCTGTCGATATCCCGCCAGCGTAACCATTCGGCCTAGGCTCAGGCGTCGGATACGTGACTCCAGTTCCGGTCGTTGCCTCCCTTCGCCCACGAGCACCAGGTGGATGTTTGTCCGCACGCGTGACAACTCACTCAGCACATCGAGCATGGGCAGAAAGCCCTTTTCCTCGACCAGCCGCCCAACCGTGCCCAGGACAATGCTTGCGCTATCAAGGCCCAGTCTGCCCCTGGCTTCGTCGCGAGAAATCAGTTCCTGCTTGAACGAATGCGGGTTTATCGCTGTTCGTGCAGCGAACACCGCTCTACCCAGCTTCGCGCCCAGAGATTCGGCGAGCGCCTCGGACACCGCGACCAGCCTCAGACGATGCGCAGCAATCGCGTCGAACAACTTCGGATCGCTCCGACGCATGCGGCTTTGCCCGTGGAACACGACGATGACCCGGGACTTAAGGTGCAATCTCGCCACCACCGGAATGATCAACCGAGCCACGCCAATGCCATCGAGCAACAACACTTTCGGATTGAGCCGCTCGATCTCGCGGGCAAGGTGCCGCTGCAACCACCACTGCGATAGTTTCCAGATGCCCCGACCTTTGAGCGCCCTCGAGCTCAGCCGCCAATGCAGCATTTGCCCGCAATCAGAGTTCCGCGCAGCCTCGCGCCCCATCAGCATCCAAGTGTGCATTTTTTCTCTTTCATCAGCCACTAGGGAAAGAATCTCCTCATGCACTCGATGAATGGAGGTATGCGCCTTGCCGGAAGACCACAAAATACTAAGGATACTCAAGCCGAATGCTCCAGCATGAGCACTCTGGGGTTAAAGCGAGCCATCGGTACTCGTTCTCCGTCCGATAACAGCCAGCCCGTCTAAAGCCCGAAACCCTTGTTCTGTAACGCACCACGATTGCTGAGCGGCAAGATTTTCAGGCTGCACCAGTGACTCGAGGGTACAGCCTGACCATTTGGCGTTCTTCCAGGTTATAAAATGGAAATAGGGGAAGTCTCGAGCGCCATCGCGGTTGTTGGTCAGCCGCCCATCGTTCCAGACCCAGCAATCGGGAAAATCGAAGCTACCGCTAAGCCATGGAACCCGAGCGTGCGGAGTACTGAACGCCTCGTTGAACTCGCTGCATCGACGCCACGGATTGAAGTGATCAGCCACCCGCCGAAGCGCCTCGGGCCAGTTTTTTCGTCGAATGAACAATCGGCTGAATGCCGCTTCGTCGAACGCATGGTGCCTGGGGTCTTCGAAACAAGCCTGCCAGCCAGGAACGCACATGAACGCCTGGCGCATACGCTCGTTATTACGCAGCAAACACAGATGTCCTGAAACGCGACGCGCGTGGGTGGACAGCAGATCGTATCGGGCGAGCCGATCCTCGGAAAAATAGCCGCGCAGGTCGCCGTATATGAGATCGATATCGCTGAAACCCCAGAAATCGAAGCCATCCAAATGGTCGGCGTGGATATGACCTAGCGCAGGCTTGATATCGCAGAGCTTGTAAGGATTGTCCGGCTTGAAGGAGATACCCAGGCGCTCGCTGACCAATTGACAGTAATCGGCAAACGAAATCGGCACGATCCGTACGTTATCCGGAAGGTCATCCGGCACTCCACAATCGCTGAAGAAGAGCCAGTCGATGCCCGCGTTCCGCTTACAGCTCCGCAGGAAAAACGGCATCCAGAACGGCCACCGGCCGAAATAGGGAATCAGCAAACGAATACGTGATGGATTCACTTAAACCTCCAGTACAAGCGCAGCCGATCCAACAGGCCCATCGGCGGATGATCGCGTAGCGGCCTATCCAAGGCCTGGACGATGCGCTGTCCGATGCGCGAGAAGCTGTATTCCCGCTCCGCCAAGGCCCTACCCGCCGAAGCAATGCGCGCCGCTAGGTCGAGATCGGAACGCAGCATCGCCAACTTGCTTCGCAGCTCATCGACATTGCGGTAAAGCACAAGGTTTTCCATATCGATGAAACCCAGCGCCTTGTTTTCTGCTTCGCCCTGATCCCACGCCAGCAATACACAACCACAGGCCATAGCCTCGAAGTTCTTGATCATGTATTCGCCCATGCCGACGTCGGCACTGACGAAGAAGCGAATGCGATTGAGGGTATTGCAATAGTCTTCACCAGAATTGGTGCGCGTAACGACCAGATCCTCAACTTTTGCCAGCTCATCGAGCAACGCCTTGCGCTCGCTATAGGCGCCGCTTTTGGTGCTGCCAACGAAGGCCAGTTCGATATCTCGCTCCCGCCCCAGATCGCGCAGCAATGCCTGGTCGTACCCCTTGGGCACGAAGACTGTATCGAAGCCTTCCTGGCGAAGCCGCTCGCTGACCATGTAACCGGAGCTGATCACACGCACCCACGGCAAACGCCGATAATGTGCGCTGAACTTTCCCGTGTACTTGCAGGCGATATAGTTTTGATAAGCGTCGTGCTCAAGTATCACCAGATTTGGCACGCTGCGAATAAACCCAACCTGCCGAATCTCCTGCTTGAAGCGTAAGAACAATACAATGCGGTCATACTGCTGCGGGTTTACGCTCTCGGAGAAGTAGCGCTTCAAATTGGCCTGCTCGTCACGACTCAGCCACCGCGTATCACACTCGCAATTATACGCAATACTTTCATACAAGCGGTCAAGCATGACGCGCTGCTCTTTTTGCACAAGTAGCAGAACTTTCAACATTGGACGATATTCCCTAAATCAGCCAAGCATACCGCCCTGCCGATACCGTAGTTTGTCGAACTGCGAGCGCAGGCGCGCCATCGGCAGCATGAAACGATTTTCCCGACGCCCCATGGAATGTTTGGATGAGAAAGATTCTTCGACCAACTCCCCATTCAATCTAACCCGGGATGCCCGCACATCAAGTGTGCGTACCAAAGCGCCGGACTCCGCCAGGGAGAAGCGCAGCAACCGCTCAGCATGCAGACCTCGCTGCTCCTGCAGACAGAAAGGGATCATAAGTTCTGCACGACGACCGTAAGCGCCATATACGTCCCGACCACAAACAGCAAAACGATCATTCAGACCATTCCACCATTGCCAATGAGGGATGAAGACCGCGCGGCTATCCGCTGCACAGGCGTTAAGCACGAACCTGGGCAAGGTGTCGTGATAGAGCAGGTCGGGACGTACGAAAAGCACGACGTCAGACTCAAATCCATCGACCAGCGCAGTTACCGCATGCAGAGAGTTCAATTGATGTATCAGATTGGAAACGGACTTGAAGTCGTCCCGCCATACATCGCCGTGCTTCTTGATCTCGTCGAAATCCCAGCATTTCAGACAGGCGCCAGCCGCCTCAAGACGCCCTTCCATACGAGCAAAAGGCAGATAATTGGACTCACCGATGAAGCCATTCTCTCCAGACCTCGGATTATTGACCGACTGGGGCTCGTAAAGGTGATAGTACGACCGCACCTGTGCATTACCGGGCAGGCGCTGATAGATGTTCTGCTCAATAGACGGGAAGCAGATAGAACTGTTGCGAGGAATACCAAAAAATGCGACTGCTATTCTCATGAATTATTCAACGTAAAAATGAACATGCCGCACTGAATCATCCGTGAAAAACGCTTTCGACAGAATTGTATTGAAATCACGCTGCGCACGCGCATCGGAAAAACGTTCGGTGAGATGCTCAAGGGTCGAGGCTGCCGATTGAGCCGAACCGGGATCCAGTTGTGCAGCTTTCACCAACTCGGTGGCTAAAGCAGCGCTGTCTCCCAACGGAAACAGCTTTCCGACGCCCTCGACCACTTCACGCCCACCACCGCAATCGGTGCAGACCACCGGCACCTTCGCCGCGATGGCTTCTAGCAACACCATGCCGAATGGCTCGTGGTCTGAGGTCAATACAAAGAGATCAAACGCTTTGAAGTAGCGCCTGCCGTGCCGCACATGCCCGAGAAACCGCACCTGATCGGCGATCCCCAGACTCTCGGCCAGTTGGCGAAGCGGCGCTTCCAGCTGACCGCTACCCATTATCGCAAGCAGGCTACCGACGGGCAGTCGTGGCAGTGCCTGAGCGAATCCTCGGATCAAGGTGGCCTGATCCTTATCTGGGTGCAAGCGACCGGCATTGCCAACCACCCAGGCATCCAGCGGCAGTTGCAGCGCTGTGCGGGCGCCGAGGCGAGAAATCTGCTCGGTCTGCACGGCGGCGACGTCGATGCGATTGTAAAGAGTTTCAACGCGCGTGCTTTCCCAGCCGGGGAGGTCGGCACGCATCTCGTCACGCACCGCATTGGAAACGCCGAGTAGCAACAAGCGCGCACGAAAATGATTGACGAACCAGCGCCGCATGGGCCGGTTATAAACGCCGAAGGCGTGGTGCACGCCGATCACCGGCAGTCTGGTCGCTAGCAGCGCGATGTAGATGGGCTTGAAGCGATGGGCGATGCACAATCGGAAATTGCGACCCGCAACTATCTTACGCAATTTGCGTATGGCACCGAGCTTGAGGCCCCGCACATGCCGGCTATCATAGCCAAGAAACACGACGTCATCGGAAGCCGAGCCTTGCACTACCTCTTCACTCGGCGCCCCCGTCAAATAAACCGTGCAGACCTTGTATTGCGTGCCGGCAAAAAGCACCGCGTACTGTCGTGCGCAATCGAGAAAAGGGCCGTCATAGCCATGACAGAGCTGCAGCACCCACCGCTCAGCTGGGCTCATGCCGGCTCATCCCATCCTTCACCACCAACACATCCTCCATGATCAGATACTGCAGATCCGACCCAAAGAACATATTCAGCGCATCGGTCGGCGAGCAGATCATCGGTTCGCCGCGGCGATTGAGAGATGTATTCAAAGACACGCCGTTGCCGGTGAGCTTTTCCAGCTCGAGCATCAGGTCGTACCAGCGCGGATTGTATTCGCGCTTGAGCACTTGGGCGCGAGAGGTGCCGTCCTCGTGGACGACTTCGCCGACGCGCTCTTTCCAGCCTTCGTTGACTTCGAAGGTAAAGGTCATGAACGGGCTCGGGTGGTCGACCTTGAGCATCTGCGGCGCGACTGTGTCGAGCATCGACGGGCAGAACGGCCGCCAGCGTTCGCGAAACTTGATTTGCTCGTTGATCCGGTCGGCCACGCCCGGCACGCTGGGACAGCCGATTATGGAGCGACCGCCGAGGGCGCGCGGGCCAAATTCCATGCGGCCCTGAAACCAGGCGACCGGATTGCCGTCGACCATGATCTTGGCAATGCGCTCGGGCACGTTGTCGATCTTCTGCCACGCGGGCTTGTTAGGGTGGCGCGCGCAGGCCGCGATGACGTCCTCGTTGCTGAAGCTCGGACCGAGATAGACGTGCTCCATCTTTTCCACCGGCACGCCGCGCTGATGGGAGATGTAGGCAGCAGCACCGACCGCAGTACCAGCGTCGCCTGAGGCGGGCTGGACGAACAGTTCCTTGACCTCTTCGCGGGCAATGATCTTCTGGTTGAGCTTGACGTTCAGTGCGCAGCCGCCGGCGAAAGCGATCTTGCCGGTTTCGCGGATGATGTCGCCCAAGTAGTAGTCCATCATCTCCAACGCCAGCTTCTCGAACAGCGCCTGCATACTGGCGGCGTAGTGGATGTATGGATCGTCGGCGATGTCGCCTTCGCGCTTGGGACCGAGCCAGTCGATCAGCTTGGGCGAGAAGTAGTAGCCCTTGCCGTTTTCCTTGTAGCGCCGGAAACCGATAACGTTGGCGTAATCGGTATTGATGATCAGCTCGCCGTTCTCGAATTTCGCCAGGCGAGAGAAATCGTACTTGGCCGCGTCGCCGTAGGGCGCCATGCCCATGACTTTGAATTCGCCATCGAGCATCTCGAAGCCGAGGTACTCGGTGATCGCTCCGTACAGGCCGCCCAGCGAATCCGGATCGTAGAATTCCTTGATCTTGTGGATCCTGCCGTTCTCGCCCCAGCCGAAGAACGTCGTGGCGTACTCACCCTTGCCGTCGATGCCCATGATCGCGGTCTTCTCGGTGAAGCCGGAGCAGTGGTAGGCACTGGAGGCGTGGGCCAGGTGGTGCTCGACCGGCTGCAGCTTGACCTTTTTCAGATCGAAGCCAAGCTGCTGCAGGCACCACTGGATGCGCTTCTTGTAGCGATAATAGCGACGGTTGCCCATGAGAATGGCGTCGAGCGCGCGGTCCGGGGCGTACCAGTAGCGCTTGGCATAGTGCCAGCGGGCTTTCTCGAAAATGCTGATGGGCGCAAAGGGAATCGCCACCACGTCGACGTCGCTCGGCTTGATGCCGGCCTGCTCCATGCAGAACTTGGCGGACTCGTAGGGCATGCGGTTCTTCGCGTGCTTGTCGCGCACGAAGCGCTCCTCCTCGGCAGCAGCGATGAGCTTGCCGTCGATGTAGAGGGCAGCGGAAGGATCATGGCTGAGGGCGCCGGAAAGGCCGAGAATCGTCAATGCCACGGATGAAAGCCTCTTGAAAAGCGAGCTGAACGCCTGAAGCCGGAGGCTTGAAGCAACAGCGGATGTTTAGTTCAGCTCCGCAGAGCGTGTTCTTCCAGCTTCAAGCATCGGGCTCCAAGCTGTCCTTCGGTATTCGTTCGGCCAGTAGCCGATGCAGCGCAGAATCTGACGGCCAGTTGCGCAGAAAACGTGCGCGATCACGCGTATAGGCGCGACTGAAGCCCGCCTCGCTGCGGTGCTGCTGCGCAGCATCCAGATCGATCAGCGTCCAGCGCCCCTGATTCCAGAGCAGGTTGGTGCCCTTAAGATCACCGTGGCTGATGCGCTCGCGACGTAGCGCGGCGAACAACTGATCAAGCGCCAGCAACTCGATTTCGGGCGGCGAACCGGCGAGGTATGGCTGAAAACGCGCAATTATATCCTCGCCGCCGCTGTATTCGGTAATCAGATAGCTGCGTTGGCGCAGGCCCAGCCAACGGCGCTCCAGCATGGCCAGCGGTCGTGGCGTGGCGATGCCAAGAAAATCCAGGCGATTTCCCTCGACCCAGCTGTGCCAGGCACGACTGGGCCGCCAGCAGCGACGCAGCCAGTGGCCCAGGCCCTTTATGTTGTAGCGCTTGATGACCAGCGGCCGGCCGGCTGTCTCGATCAGCGCCACGCTGGCACTGCCGCCCCGCTTCATTGCACGTCCCGACTCGAGCGCCATATCCGGCGCGTCCAGCAGACTCTCCAGTACAGTCGCCTCGCTGCGACGAACGATGCGTAGCTCACTCAGGCTGCGCCTTGCGCTGAACAGCGAGCAGTCGCGGCCAAGCTTGCCGAGATAGTCGCGCAGTCGCCAGCGACGTACGCCTGCGATCTCCCGCAGCAGAGCCTCCAACGGCAGGGCATGCTCGCCGTTGACCAAGATGTAGTGCACCAGCAGTTCTTCGATGTACGGCTCCAGACCAGCCGGCAGCTGCGCGAAGAACACGCCGAGGTTAGCCAGTACCTTATCGCGTGCCAGCGGCTGGCCCGGAGTCTGCGCCTGAATGCCGCCGCCATCGATGATGAAGAGATGGCCATCATGTCGCAGCAGATTGTCTAGGTGGAGATCATCCTGCCACAGGCCGCGCGCGTGTAGTTGCGCGATGGCGCCCAGTGCTTCCCCCAGCACCATCTGCTGGAGATCGGACAACGGCGGTTCGTGCTCCACTGCCCGCCAGGCCTGCTCCAGACTTTCGGCGCCGACCAGGAAGTCGAAGAGCAGCCAGCCACCCTGCCCGGCCTCGAAGCCCTCAGCGAGCAACGCCGGAGTGATCATGCCCTGCTCGGCCAATAAGCGAGCACCTTGGCGCTCGCGCTGAAAATGGCGCTCGGCCTTAGCGCCGACCAGCAGCTTGGCCAGCACAGTACGCCCCTGCCATTCGGCCCGACCTACATATCGCTGCCCCGGCAGTACACGCAGCCACTGCAGCATGCGCAGTTCGCCGGCCGGCAGCAGGAGTGTCAGAGGTAATGTTGGCGAGCGGCCGCCACGGGTGAGATCCGTCAGTACCATATGCTTGCCATCCTGCACTGCTGGCGGCCGGCTATCATCTCCAGCCTGGGGTCGTTAGTCGCATCACTCCGACACCGCTGGATATTGCGAAATTCGCAAGCAACGGTCAGCTCGCCGAACGGATGGCGCAGGCTGTGGGTCAGGTAGTTGCTCTGTCGCTTCAGGTAATAGGCCGTATCGCCCAACTCCAGGCGAAACACGCTACTCCAGCCGCCGCGACCGGTATTGGGCATATCGACCGATTCGAGCTGCACGGCCCAGAGTGCATCGAAGCTGGCCAGGCCGTGCGCCTTGAGCAGGGGCCGATCAGCGACAGAAAAAAACTCGTTCATTCGCGCCCCTCGAAATACTCCAGCACCTGCGCGATCAGCGCTCGATCAGTCGGTATCAGCCGCCCACGCCGCTGGTACTGCAGGTAGAAGCGCAGGCGCTGGGTGCGACTCAAATGGTACTTGGCCACTTTGTCCAGGCAGGCCAGATCCTTGATGATGCGCCGCCGCAGGAAAGGCCCCCACCAGAAGTTGCCCGAGGGGCAGTCGATCAGGAACAGCTCGCCGTCCTCATTGATCAGCAGGTTGCGCCATTTCAGGTCGTTGTGGGCGAAATGATGGTCATGCAGGGTGCGGGTGGCGTGCGCCAGTTGGCGACTGATACGCGCGACCCAGTGGGGATCGCCAAGACGGGGGTCGTTGTTCGTCGCCATTGCCGCCATGTCGACGGTATTGGGCACCTCCAGCGTGATCAGCGCCCCGCGCAGGAATACGCCGCCGCGACGCTCCATGCCCCACGCCACCACCGGCGCGACAGGAATACCCCAGCGCGCAAAGTGCCGCAGGTTCTGCCATTCGGCCTTGACCCGCGGCCGCCCGAGAAAGCGCCGCAGCCCTTTGCCGGCAGCCCAATAACGTTTGACGTAATAGCGCAAACCGCCGCATTCGACGCGAATCACTTCGGATAACGGATCGCGGGCAATCGCCTCGCCGGTCAGCGCGAACACCGTCGGCAGATCGGCGAACGCCGAGGCTGCCTCGACGGGCATGCCGGTCGCGAGCTGCCAGCCACTCACGCCTGTGCGCCCGGTGCGTACCTGCGCGCATAGCGACTGGATAGCCGCTCGGCCTTGCGCTGCAGCCAGGCGAGCAGACGCGCCTCGTCGTGCAGGATGTCGCGCAAGGGCCGCTGAAAATAGCCGCGCAGAAAGCGCAGCCTATCGCCGCGCGTCAGGCCAATGCCCAGCGCCGAGAAGTACAGCCCGGCCAGATCCTTGTCGCGCCAGCGGCGCGGTGTCTGCGCTCGGGTCTGGGCACGGTGCAAGTCGATCAGCGACAGGCGGAAATCACTTGCTATCACCGGTTTGTCGGTATGCAGCAGAAAGTGGCAGATGTAGAAATCGCGATGATTGACGCCGGCGCGATGCATGGTGCCGGCCATGCGGGCGACTTCGGCGATAAGGGCGCGCTTGAGCGACGGTGCCGGTGGCTGTTCCAGCCAGTTGGCCGTGAAGTCCTCGAGGCTGACGGTCGGGGCCAGTTCTTCGGTGATGATGAACGAATGCTGGCTGGCCGGATTGGCTCCGCGCTCGCCGTAAGCCACCGCGGTCATGGTCGGCACACCCACTTCGTGCAACCGCTGGATCGCTCGCCATTCCTGGCCAGCACCGAGAACGGGCGCCTTGGCGGTAAGCAGGTTCTTGGCGATCTCGCCCCAACCGATACCGCGATGAATCTTGACGAAGTAGCCCTGCCCTTCGACTTCTGTACGCAGCGTGCGTCGCCCCTCCAGCTCGCGGTACACCTGCCCGTCGAGACGCTCGACTTCGACGAACGGGTCCTCGCCGTGCCAGAGGCTTTTGAACGGCTCCAATAGCATCAGGCGCATGGAGCCTCCGCCAATCGGCAGGGCGCTGACCGAGCTGCAGCGCTCATGCGCTTGCCCCGAGAATCACGTCTGCCGCCTTCTGCGGCATCGAATAAAGGTCCGCCGTGTCGGCGAACGTCAGCGCATTGCGACTCCAGACCGCGCGCTGCTGATCATCGGCCAGCATCTGCACCAGCATCTGGTCGAGCACCTGCTGCTCGAAGGGGCTGGGTACCACGCGACCGCAGTCGGCGTCGGTAATGTAGTGCGCATAGCCACATACATCGGTGACCAGCACCGGCAGCCCGGCGACCAGCGCTTCCAGCAGTACGGTACCGGTGTTCTCGTTGTAGGCTGGGTGGATCAGCAGATCGGCGCCCAGCAGGAACCGCGGTATATCGCTGCGCCCCTTGAGGAATTCGACCATGCCGGAAACGCCCAGCGTCTTGGCCTGCAGCTTGAACGGCTTGGGATCGTCCTGGCCGATCACCAGCAGCCGGGTGCGCTGACTCAGTTCGCGCGGCAATGCGGCGAGCGCCTTGAGGCTGCGGTCCAGACCCTTGGTCTTGAAACCGGAACCGATCTGCACCAGCAGCAGCTCCTCGGGCCGCACCTCGAATTCCTCGCGAAACTCGGTACGGATTTGCGCGGCATTGGCCGGCGCGCGGCGATCCTGGGCGATGCCCGGCGGCAATAGGTGAAAGCGTTCGGCGGGCGTGCCGTAGTGTTTGACGAACAGCGGCTGCTGTACCTCGGAGATCATCAGGATTTCGGTCTTCGCCTCGGGCGCAAACACCGCGCGCTCGTACTCGGCGAAGTGCTTGTAGCGAGCCCAGCGGCGGTAGATCGGATTGCGCAGGGTCTGCGCCTTGTCCTCGAAGCAGGGGTCGGCGGCGTAATACACGTCGAGTCCCGGCATCTTGTTGAAGCCGATCACCCGGTCCACCGGCCGCCGCGCCAGATCGGCCTCGACCCAGGCGGTGAAGCGCTCGTTGCGGGTGTGGTTGAACAGCGCCTTGACCGGCGCGATCAGCACCTCGAAGCCTTCGGGCACGTCACCTTCCCAGATCATCGCATAGACGCGGATCGTGTGGCCGCGACCCTGGCATTCGAGGGCAATGCGCATGAAATCGCGCTGTAGTCCACCAAAAGGGAAGTACTTGTAGAGAATGAAGGCCAGTTGCATCAGACGGACTCCGGGGCCCGCAGCAGGGCTTTCAGTTCGGTGACGACGCGCTCGGGACGCAGATCGTCGAAACAGGGCTTGTGGCGATCACCGCGACCGGCGTTCGGCCCGCCGGCGCACAGGTGCACCTGCGAGCGCCCATAGGCGCCGACCCGCCCGGGCAGGGTCGGACCATAAAGCGAAATGCTCGGCACATCCAGCGCCGCGGCCAGATGGCCGAGGCCAGTATCCACTGCGACGCAAGCCCGCGCACCAGCGATGACCCGTGCAACGCCGGCCAGATTCAGCTTCGGCAGCACCGCTGCGTTGGCCACGCCGCTGACGATACGCTCGGCGCGCGCCTTCTCTTCGGCATTGCCCCATGGCAGGCGGATCGCCCAGCCGAAATCGCTCATGCGTTCGGCCAGTTCGCGCCAGTAGGTTTCCGGCCAGTGCTTGCTCGGCCAAGTGGTGCCGTGCAGAAACAGCAGATACGGCTGATCGCTGGGCGCGGCCATCTGCTCGCGATTCAGGCCGTAGTCGGCAACATCCTGCGGCAGCGGGTAACCGAGCGCCTGAGCGAACAGCTGACGCACCCGCTCCAGCGCATGCTGCTCGCGCGGCACGGCATAGCACCGATCATAGAAGCGTGTCGCCAGCGGCTCGCGGGCCGAATCGTGGTCCAACCCGGCGACCGGCGCCTTGACGTAGCGGGTCAGCCAGGCGCTCTTGAGCAAGCCCTGGGCGTCGATCACCAGGTCGTAACGACCTTCGCGCAGACGAGCCTTGAAGCGGCGCCACTCGCCGCTGCGCAGGGTATCGATCGGATGTTTGCGCCAGCGACGAATCGCCACCGGAATCACCTGCGCCACCGCTGGATGCCAGGCCGGGATCTCGGCGAAGCCCTCCTCCACGACCCAGTCGAACTGGATGCCAGGCAGCGCCCGCTGCGCATCGGTCAGAGCCGGCAGGGTATGCACGACATCGCCCAACGACGAGGTCTTGACCAGCAGGACCTTCAATCAGCGCACCTCAACTGACTGCGGGGCCAGGCGATCCAGCGCCTCGATCACCGCGCGCGGCTTCAGCTCGCGCATGCAGTTGTTGTGGCCGAAGCGGCAGGTGCGTTCAAAACAGGGGCTGCAGTCGAGACCCAGCCGCACAACCTCGACCTGCTCGGAAAGCGGCGGGGTGAAGGCCGGTGACGTCGAGCCATAGACTGCAGCCAGAGGCCGGCCCAGCGCGGCTGACACGTGCATCAGCCCGGAGTCGTTGGACACCACTGCGTCAGCGCAGGAGAGCAGATCGATAGCCTCGGCCAGGCTGGTCTCGCCGGCCAGGTTCACCGCCTCTTCGCGCAACCCAGGAATCAATCGCGCGAGGATGTCCTCGCCCACCGGGTGGTCGTTTTTCGAGCCGAACAGCCAGACCTGCCAACCCTCGCGAATCTTCAGCTCGGCGACTTTGCCGAAGTGCTCGGCCGGCCAGCGCTTGGATTCGCCGAACTCGGCACCGGGGCACAGCGCCAGCACCGGCCGGTCCAGACTCAGGCCGAAACGTGCCAGGGCGGCGTCGCGAGTCGCGGTGTCGATACGCAGCGAGGGATTGGGGTACGGCTTGGGCAGCTCGGCGCCCGGCTCGAAGGCCAGCGCCATGAAGCGCTCGATCATCAACGGGTAGCGCTGCTTGTCGAGCTTGCGCATGTCGTTAAGCAGGCCGAAGCGCATCTCGCCGCGCCAGCCCGTACGCTTGGGAATACCGGCGAACAACGGCACCAGCGCCGACTTCAGGGAGTTGGGCAGCAGGATCGCCTGCTGGTACTGACCGCGCAGGCTCTGCGCAACCTTGCGCCGGGTCGCCATGTCGAGCACGCCGTGCCCGACCGGAAAGCTCAGTGCCTGGCGCACTTCGGGCATGCGTTCGAGAATCGGCCGGCTCCACTCGGGCGCCAGCACGTCGATCTGGCAGTCGGGATGGCGCTGTTTCAGGCAGACGAACAGCGTCTGCGCCATCACCATGTCGCCAACCCAGCTGGGTCCTACGATCAGTATGTTCATAAGCTCTAAGCCATAAGCTGAGGGGCTGGAAGCGTGGCCGGCAAGCGAGTTGCGTTGCCAGCTTCCAGCGCCAGGCTTACTTGACCAGGGTCCGCCATTCGGCGTGGGCATCAGTCTTGCCGGTGACCAGATCGAAGTAGGCTTTCTGCAGCTTCTCGGTGATCGGGCCGCGACGGCCGATACCGATGGCGCGGCCGTCCACTTCGCGGATCGGCGTGACTTCGGCTGCGGTACCGGTGAAGAAGGCTTCGTCGGCGATGTACACCTCGTCGCGGGTGATGCGCTTCTCGACCACCTTCAGGCCGTGCTCGGCGGCCAGGGTCAGCACGGTGCCGCGCGTGATGCCATTCAGGCAGGCGGTCACTTCCGGGGTGTAGATCACGCCATCCTTGATGATGAAGATGTTCTCGCCCGAACCTTCGGCCACGTAGCCTTCAGGATCCAGCATCAACGCTTCGTCAGCGCCACCGGAAATGGCTTCCTGCAGGGCCAGCATCGAGTTGATGTAGGCACCGTTGGACTTGGCGCGGGTCATGGTGATGTTGACGTGGTGACGGGTGAAGGAGCTGGTGCGCACCTTGATGCCCAGTTCCAGCGCTTCGTCACCCATGTAGGCGCCCCAGTGCCAGGCGGCGACGATCACGTGCACTTTCAGGCCGCTGGCGCGCAGGCCCATGCCTTCGCTTCCGTAGAACACCATCGGGCGGATGTAGGCGCTTTCCAGGTTGTTCTCGCGCACTGCGGCGCGGGTCGCTTCGTTGATCTCTTCCTTCGAGTACGGCATCGGCATGTTCATGATGTGTGCCGAATCGAACAGGCGGTCGGTGTGCGCCTGCAGGCGGAAGATCGCCGTGCCGTCCGGGGTGTTGTAGGCGCGTACGCCTTCGAATACGCCCATGCCGTAGTGCAGGGTATGGGTCAGCACATGGGTGGTCGCATCACGCCACTGCACCAGTTCGCCGTCATACCAGATGACGCCATCACGATCGGCCATCGACATCGTTGCCAGCTCCTCAGAATTCGAATTTGCCAGTAGCCCGACGAGGGGCTCAGCTTAGGCCCAACTCACGCCAGATACGCATGACAGCGCGGCGCTCGTCGTGGAATTGATCCCCACTCACCACTCCGGGCTGCTTCTGCAGTGATTGCCGGTGCGCTGCGGCGCGGTAGGCCTTGTAGGCATCCTGCAGCAGCCGAACCTCATCGCCGGTCATCAACCCGGCCTGCTCCAACCCATCGAGAATGCGGATGTTATCGGTATAGCGCAGCAGTTCGGGATGCTGGTGCGACCACGCCAAAGCCGCGTATTGCACCATAAATTCGATATCCACGATACCACCGGCGTCCTGCTTGAGATTGAACTCGGCCGCGCCGTCGAAGGCTTGCTCGGCAGTCCCCGCATGTGTCGCGCGGGTCCCGAGGTTGTCGCGCATCTTCGCGCGCATGTCGCTGACTTCGCGACGCAGCGCATCCAGATCACGCTCACGACCGAGCACACCGGCGCGCACCCGTTCGAAGTCGGCGGTCAGCTGCGGACAGCCAACCAGTACCCGCGCACGCACCAGCGCCTGGTGCTCCCAGGTCCAGGCTTCCTGACCCTGGTAGCGCTCGAAGGCGCCGAGGGAGCTGACTAGCAGCCCGGAAGCGCCGGACGGACGCAGGCGCATGTCCACCTCGTACAGCTGGCCGGAGGTGGTCTGGGTGGTCAGCAGATGAATGATGCGCTGACCGAGACGGGTAAAGAACTGCGCGGTGTCGATGGGCTTGGCGCCATTGGTCTCGGCGGCAGGGTCGCCGTCATGGATGAACACCAGGTCCAGGTCAGAACCGTGACCGAGCTCGATCCCGCCGACCTTGCCGTAACCGACGATGACGAAGGCCGGATCGCACAGCGTGCCGTCGCTGCGCCGCGGCTGACCATGACGCGCGACAGTGTGGCGCCAGGCCAGGGTCAGCACTTCCTGCAGAATGGCCTCCGCCAGCCAGGTCAGGTAGTCACTGACCTTCATCAACGGCAGCGTCCCTGCGATCTCCGAGGCTGCGACGCGCAGGCGATGCGCCAGCTTGAAATGACGCAGCGCCTCCATCTGCTGCTCAAGGTCATCCTCGGGAATACGCATCAGCCGCTCACGCAACTCGGCAGCCAGCTCCGGCGCCAGCGGCGGGCTATACAAACGACCGGCGTTGAGCAATTCGTCGAGCAGCAACGGGAACCGCGCGATCTGCTCGGCGACCCACGGGCTGGCCGCGCAGAGTTCGAGCAAGCGCTGCAGCGCGCTGGGATTTTCGGTCAGCAATACGAGATAGGCCGAACGCCGGGCCACCGCCTCGACCAATGGCAGCACGCGCTCGAGCACCAGATCAGGGTCGTCCTGCTCGACAGCCTGCGCCAGCAGACGAGGAATGAAGGCGTCCAGTCGCTCACGGCCGAGACGCTGCATGGTCCTGACCTGACTGGCATTGCGCAGCGCGGCGAGGCGCTGACAGGCAACCTGACCATCACGGAACCCGGCTTCGGAAAGCTGTCGACAGGCAAACTCCTCGTCCCAGTCCTGCTCCCACAGCGGCAGCCACTCGCCGCCGACCAGCGCCTCGCCTTCGGCATTCTCGTCCTCGTCCGGGTCGGCGATAACCTGGTGAAAATGCCAGTCGATACGCCCACGCCAGTGCAACAGCTGCTCGTGGAAGGCCTGCCAGCTGTCGAAACCGAGCATGAAGGCGACCCGCGCGCAGTCGACTTCAGTCTCCGGCAGCATCTGCGTCTGGCGATCGGCGATGGCCTGCAGCGCATGCTCGGTATAGCGCAGAAACTCATAGCCTTCGCGCAGCTCCGTCACCGCTGCACCCGGCAGATAGCCCTGACCTTCCAGGGTAGCCAGCACCTTGAGCAACGGCCGCTGTTGCAGGCTGAGATCGCGCCCGCCGTGAATCAGCTGAAACGCCTGGGCGATGAACTCCACCTCGCGGATGCCGCCGGCACCCAGCTTGATATTCGAAGCCATGCCCTTGCGCCGCACTTCCTGCTGGATCAGCTGCTTCATGGTGCGCAACGCTTCGATGGCGGAGAAATCAAGGTAGCGCCGATAGACGAACGGCCGCAGCATTTCCAGCAGCTCCTTGCCGGCCTGCTGGTCGCCACCGATGACACGCGCCTTGATCATCGCGTAGCGCTCCCAGTCACGCCCCTGGTCCTGGTAGTACTGTTCCAGCGCGTTGAAGCTGTAGACCAGCGGACCGGACGAACCGTACGGGCGCAGGCGCATATCGACGCGGAAGACGAAGCCATCGACGGTGATGGCGTCCAGCGACTTGATCAGCCGCTGACCGAGCCGGACGAAGAACTCCTGATTGTCCAGCGAGCGCTTGGCGCCCACGGTTTCGCCCCCCTCGGGATACCCGAAGATCAGGTCGATGTCCGAGGACAGATTCAGCTCATGGGCGCCCAGCTTGCCCATGCCAAGGATGACCATGTGTTGCGGGTTGCCGCTGCGACGCCCGGTGGGTACGCCGAACTGCTCGCAATGGCGTGTGTACAGCCAGTGATAGGCCAGATCGACCGACGCGTCGGCGAGATCGGAGAGGTCGCGACAGGTTTCGGCAAGCTCGGCCTGACGGGTCAGGTCGCGCCAGATGATCCGCACCTGCTGGCGCGTGCGAAAGCGCCGGAGGGTCAGCGCCAGGGCGTCCTCGTTATCGCACGCGGCGACCTGCTCGCTCAGGGCGTCACGCATCTCGACCGGCGCGAGCGATCTGTCCAGCCAGCCCAGCTCGGCCAGCTGCAGCAGCATCTGCGGATCTCGACTAACCTGTTCGCTGACGAAGTCGCTCGCCGCACAGACCCGGCCAAACGCCTCGCGCTGCTCCACCAGCCAGGCGCGGCAACGTGCCGCAATGGCATCCGACAGGCTGCCGGCAGCAGCGAGGAACGACTCTTCGGCACGACTGACAAAAGGCAGAAGCGAGGGCGGCAATGCAACCAGCGATGGCAGACTCATTGAAGTTTCCTTCACAGCAACACAGTGAAACCGCGCGATTCAGAGCCTCGCAGATGCCTTTCTCAGGAAAATGCCAGCGCCGCTGATCTGTAGTTTTACTACTAAAGAGTATTTCAGGGGGCTGATCCCGACGTCATTTTGTAGTAAAACTACAGACGCCCGGTCCTACCCCCGGCACTCGTCCAAGAACATTACACGCACCGGCCCACAAAGCCGGTCGCGAACAGGCAACCGATTCTGGAAGCCTTTCCGCCATGGAGCAAGCCATGCAAGATCTCGATCCCGTCGAAACCCAGGAATGGCTGGACGCCCTCGAGTCCGTCCTCGACCGCGAGGGTGAAGACCGCGCTCACTACCTGATGACCCGGATGGGTGAACTGGCCACACGTAGCGGCACCCCCCTGCCCTACGGCATCACCACGCCGTACCGCAATACCATCCCCGTCACCCGCGAAGCCAAGATGCCTGGCGACCTGTTCATGGAGCGCCGTATTCGCTCCCTGGTCCGCTGGAACGCACTGGCGATGGTGATGCGCGCCAACCTCAAGGATCCGGATCTGGGTGGGCACATCTCCACCTTCGCTTCCAGCGCGACCCTCTACGACATCGGTTTCAACTATTTCTTCCAGGCCCCAACGGAAGAGCACGGCGGCGACCTGATCTACTATCAGGGGCATGCCTCCCCTGGCATTTACGCCCGCGCCTTCCTCGAAGGCCGCCTGAGCGAAGACCAGATGCTCAACTTCCGCCAGGAAGTGGACGGACAGGGCCTGTCGAGCTACCCGCATCCGCACCTGATGCCGGACTTCTGGCAGTTCCCGACCGTGTCCATGGGTCTCGGCCCGATCACTGCGATCTACCAGGCACGCTTCATGAAGTACCTGGAAAACCGCGGCTTCATCCCGAAAGGCAAGCAGCGCGTCTGGTGCTTCATCGGTGACGGCGAGTGCGACGAGCCGGAAACCCTCGGCGCCATTTCCCTGGCCGGCCGTGAAAATCTCGACAACCTGGTGTTCGTCATCAACTGCAACCTGCAGCGTCTGGACGGTCCGGTACGCGGCAACAGCAAGATCATCCAGGAGCTGGAAGGCGTATTCAAAGGCGCCAACTGGAACGTCAACAAGGTCGTCTGGGGCCGCCTGTGGGACCCACTGTTCGCCGCCGACGAAGACGGCCGCATGCAGCGCCGCATGGACGAAGCCATCGACGGCGAATACCAGAACTACAAGGCCAAAGACGGCGCCTATGTGCGCAAGCATTTCTTCGGTGCCGACCCTGAGCTGCTCAAGCGTGTCGAGAGCATGTCCGACGAGGAAGTCTGGAAGCTCAACCGCGGCGGCCACGATCCGTACAAGGTCTATGCCGCTTACCACCAGGCGGTCAACCACAAGGGCCAGCCGACAGTCATCCTGGCCAAGACCATCAAGGGCTACGGCACCGGTGCCGGAGAGGCGAAGAACATCGCCCACAACACCAAGAAAGTCGATATCGACAGCCTGAAGAAATTCCGCGACCGCTTCGACATCCCGGTCAACGATTCGCAGCTCGAAGAACTGCCGTTCTACCGCCCGGCCGAAGACAGCGCCGAGATGCGCTACCTGCGCAAGTGCCGCGAGAAACTCGGTGGCTCGCTGCCGCAGCGCCGGCCGAAGAGCTTCAGCATCCCGACGCCGCCGCTGGACACCCTCAAAGCCGTGCTCGACGGTTCCGGTGATCGCGAGATTTCCACCACCATGGCCTTCGGCCGGATTCTCTCGCAGCTGGTGAAGGACAAGGATCTCGGCAAGCGCATCGTGCCGATCCTCGCCGACGAGGCCCGCACCTTCGGCATGGAAGGCATGTTCCGTCAGCTGGGCATCTACTCCCCGGTGGGGCAGCTGTACGAGCCGGTCGACCGCGACCAGGTGATGTATTACCGCGAAGAAAAGGATGGTCAAATCCTGCAGGAAGGCCTGAACGAAGCGGGTGCCTTCTCCTCATTCATCGCGGCGGGTACCGCCTACAGCAACTACAACCAGCCGATGCTGCCGGTCTACATCTTCTATTCGATGTTCGGCTTCCAGCGGATTGGCGACCTGGCTTGGGCGGCCGGCGATGCCCAGACCCGTGGTTTCCTGCTCGGTGGCACCTCCGGACGCACCACCCTGAACGGCGAAGGCCTGCAGCACGAGGACGGCCATAGCCACATCCTCGCCAGCACCATCCCCAACTGCCGCAGCTATGACCCCACCTACGGCTACGAGCTCGCGGTGATCATGCATCACGGCATGCACGAGATGATGGAGCTGCAGAAGAGCGTCTACTACTACATCACCGTGATGAACGAGAACTACCAGCAGCCGGCCATGCCGCAGGGTGTCGAGGACGGCATCATCAAGGGCATGTACCTGCTCGAGGAAGCCAGGGGCGACTTCAAGCACCGCGTACAGCTGCTGGGTTCCGGCACCATCCTGCGTGAAGTGCGTGCTGCGGTGGACATCCTCGCCAAGATGGGCGTCGGCGCCGACGTCTGGAGCGTAACCAGCTTCAACGAGCTGCGCCGCGACGGCCTGGCGGTCGACCGCTGGAACCGTCTGCATCCGACCGAGGAGCCGCGCAAGAGCTACGTCGAGCAGTGTCTGGAAGGCCGCGAAGGCCCGGTAGTGGCCTCGACCGACTACATGAAGCTGTTCGCCGATCAGATTCGTCAGTGGGTTCCGTCGCGCGAATACCAGGTGCTCGGCACTGACGGCTTCGGCCGCAGCGACTCGCGCGCCAAGCTGCGTGACTTCTTCGAAGTCGACCGCCGCTGGGTTGCCGTCGCGGCACTGCAGGCACTCGCCGATCGCGGCGCCATCGAACGCACCGTGGTGGCCAATGCCATCACCGAGTTCGGTATCGACCCCGAGAAGCGCAATCCGCTGGATTGCTGATGCTGCGTGCGCACAGGAGAACCTATTGTGAGTGAAACCATACGCGTACCCGACATCGGCAGCGGTGAGGGTGAAGTAATTGAGTTGTTCGTCAAGGTCGGCGATCGTATCGAAGCGGACCAGAGCATCCTGACGCTGGAGTCCGACAAGGCCAGCATGGAAATCCCGGCACCCAAGACTGGCGTCGTGAAGGCTTTGAAGGTCAAGCTCGGCGATCGCCTGAAAGAAGGTGATGAGCTACTCGAGCTGGAAAGCGAAGAAGGAACTGACAGCGAAGCGCCAGCGCAAGCCGCAGCCGAGCCTGCCGCTGCCAGCACTGGCGGCCCGACTGATGAAACCGAAGCACCTACGCCTCCGGGAGATGACAAGCCTTCGGCCTCCGCCGAGGAAGGCGAGTCGCAGGAAATCAAGGTTCCGGACATCGGCTCCTCCGGCAAGGCCAGCGTGATCGAGATTTCAGTGAAGGCCGGCGATACCATCGCCGCCGAGCAACCGCTGATCACTCTCGAGTCCGACAAGGCCAGCATGGAGATCCCCTCTCCAGCCGCTGGCGTAGTCGAGAGCATTTCGGTCAAGGTGGGCGACGAAGTCGGTACCGGCGATCTGATCCTGATCCTCAAGGGTACCGCCTCGAGCAAGCCGGCAGCGGCCAGTGCTCCGGACAGCCAGCCACAAAGCCCGGCCAAGGAGAAACTGACCGAGCAGGCCGCAGAAGCACCGGCCGAAACTGCAGGCGAGTCCGTGGAGGAGGTTCGTATTCCGGACATCGGCTCCAGCGGCAGCGCCAAGGTCATCGAAGTCATGATCAAGGCTGGCGACAGCGTCGAGGCGGACCAGTCGCTGATCACCTTGGAATCCGACAAGGCCAGCATGGAAATTCCGGCGCCCAAGGCGGGCGTGGTGGAGTCGCTGTCGATCAAGGTGGGTGACGATGCCAAGACTGGTGACCTGATCCTGACCCTCAAGGTCCAGGGCTCGGCGCCCGCGAAAAAGGCCGAGAGCAGGCCGCAGGAGGCCGCTTCCCAGCAGCAGGCCGTCGCTCCGAACAAGCAGGGCGTACCGGAGGCGAAGGCCGCGGCGACGCCGGCTCCGGCCGTCAGCGGTCCGAGCAAGGCCGGCACAAAGGTTCACGCCGGGCCGGCGGTACGCATGACCGCGCGCGAGTACGGCGTCGACCTGGCCGATGTTCCGGCCACCGGTCCCAAGGGTCGGATTCTCAAGGAAGATGTCCAGGCCTACGTCAAGAACATGCTGCACAAGGCCAAGCAGGCTCTGGCCGAAGGCTCCTCGGGCGGATCCGGCATTCCGCCGATCCCGGCCGTGGACTTCAGCAAGTTCGGCGAAGTCGAAGAAGTCGCGATGTCGCGCCTGATGCAGATCGGCGCAGCCAACCTGCACCGCAGCTGGCTGAACGTACCGCACGTGACCCAGTTCGAATCGGCCGACATTACCGAACTGGAGGCCTTCCGCGTCTCCCAGAAGGCTGCCGCCGAGAAGGCCGGCGTCAAGCTCACCGTGCTGCCGTTGTTGCTAAAGGCGTGTGCGCACCTGCTCAAGGAGCTGCCGGACTTCAATAGCTCGCTGGCGCCAAGCGGCAAGGCACTGATCCGCAAGAAGTACGTGCACATCGGCTTCGCTGTGGATACGCCGGATGGCCTGATGGTCCCGGTGATCAAGAACGTGGATCAGAAGAGTTTGCTGCAGTTGGCTGGCGAAGCGGCCGAGCTGGCAGAGAAAGCGCGCAGCAAGAAGCTCTCGCCTGACGCCATGCAGGGTGCCTGCTTCACCATTTCCAGCCTTGGCCACATTGGCGGCACCGGCTTCACGCCGATCGTCAACGCGCCGGAAGTGGCGATTCTCGGGGTATCCAAGGCGACGATGCAGCCAGTCTGGGACGGCAAGGCATTCGAGCCGCGCCTGATGCTGCCGCTCTCGCTGTCCTACGATCACCGTGTGATCAACGGGGCTGCTGCCGCACGCTTCACCAAACGGCTGTCGGAGCTGCTGGCGGATATCCGCACGCTGCTGCTGTAACGGCTGAGCCAAACGAAAAACGCCGCATCCTCTGAAGAAGATGCGGCGTTTTCTATTGTGCAGGGATCACGGCACCAACTGCTGCGTCAACCCTTCTGCAGATTACGAATCAGAAAAGACAATGCCTTGGCCAGCTCTTCGGCACCCTGAGGGTCGCGCAGAATGACCAACAAGGGCAGGCCGTCGATGGGGCTGCTGATCGAACAACTGAACCCTTGCGCAGGACACTGATATTGCAGGTAGGGATCAAGCCCGAATACCGACAGACTGCGGTTGCGCACGGCAACACCGCCGCTGCTGCTGCGGACTTCCTCGCGTATGCGCAACTCGCCAGGAGAGGCCACGCTCAGCTCGTAGAGAAAGTCCTGCGGATTGGCCTGACCAACCTGATAACCCGCTCGCAATGCGTAGGTATCGAGCAATCCGTTACTATGCGCGAGCAGCGCTTCGCGATCGCTGCTGGTGAGATAAAGCTTTTTCAATTCAGTGAGATAGCGAGCCGACTCATCCGAGCCGAACTCCACCACTTCACTCGCGATCAGAGGTGTTCCGATCACGCAGAGAACCGAGACCATCACTAACTTTGCAAGCCGACTTGTCAGTCCCTGTCGCATGATGCACCCTTGCCGAAATTAATATTATTTAGCCATCGTCCTTCGCTGGAACGGCGCCTGGAGCACAGGCCAGCCCGACTCCGTGGAGCATACTGGAAGCCAACCGCTCGATGAAAATACATACCGATGCCGCCAGCCGTCTGGCGACCGAGGTTGTGACGCAGTTGCCAGTGCCTTCACGGCTCGGCATGCTGCGTTTCGAGCGCTTGAACGAGTCCAGCTGGACACTGCTGTTTCTCGACCCCGCTTGCGAGCGTTATCTCGGTGTTTCCGCCGGCGACCTTTGCTCCCTGGTCGACGCCCCCTACGCCAGCCTGATGGAGCCCAGCGTCCGTCACCAGCTACACGAAGAGATTCAGCAACAGCTGACAGGCCGCAGCCACTATTCAGTCAGCTATCGACTGCACACGCCTGACGGCGTGCAGGACATCACCGAACTCGGCGAAGTTTGCCAGCAGTATGGTCGCGAGCTGCTCAGGGGCTATCTGATGCCCGGACGCCAGCCTGAATCGGATCAGGATCTCAGGGCGCAGAACGCCCGACTGCGCACGGCGCTGCAGCAACATCAGCAAGCCCAGGACGAACACATCGAGCACATGCTGCGCTCGCGCACACAGCAGAGCCTGATCGTCAGGCTGGCTCGGCATCGCTACGGCTCCGCCAATCCGGAACTGGAAGCGGCACAGCTGATCACCCAGGCCGCCTGCGAAGTCTACGAGCTGAACCGCGCGACAATCTGGCATCTGGACGGCACGCGCCTGGAGCCAGTGTCGTGCTACCGACTCGACAGCGACCATTACGAAACGCCCTCAGCCCTGGAACTCGCACCCTTTCCCCGCTACTTGCAGGCGCTGCAGAGCGGTCGCGCCGTCGATGCGCAGGACGTGTCCCAGGATCACCGCACCTGCGAACTTGACCAGCTTATCTATCGTCCGCAGGGAGTTCGCTCGATCCTGGACGCCAGCATTCGAGTCGGTGGGGAGGTAATCGGCGTTCTCAGCCTGCAACACACAGGCAAACCGCGCGCATGGCAGGCCGACGAGATCGCCTTCGCCGGCGAGCTGGCCGATCAGTATGCGCAGGTGCTGGCCAATCAGCAGCGGCTCAGCGCAACCCATATGCTCGGCCTGTTCCAGCGCGCCGTCGAACAGAGCGCCAGCGCCTTCATCCTGGTCGACCGAGAAGGCCGGGTGGAATATGTGAATCCGGCATTCACCGTCATCAGCCAGTTTTCCTCAGCCGAGGTACGCGGTCAGCGTCTGGCCGATCTGAAGGCTCTGGAAAACCTCGGCGAGCTGCTGTTCGACACATCTTCGGTACTTGCCCACAGCAACAGTTGGCAGGGCGAGTTCCGCTCCCGACGCAAGAACCTCGAGCCGTACTGGGGTCAGCTTTCCATCTCCAAGGTCTTCAATGAAGAAGGCGCGCTGACCCACTACATCGGCATCTACGAGGACATCACCCGCAGCAAACTGGCGCATCAGCATATCGAGCGTCTGGCCTATACCGACAACCTGACCAACCTGGGCAATCGCCCGTACTTCATTCGCAGCATCGAGGAGCGCTTTGCCGCCGGGGCCGAGCCCAGGCTCTGCCTGTTGCTGGTGGACATCGACAACTTCAAGCGCATCAACGACAGCCTCGGCCACCAGACCGGCGACAAGCTACTCACCAGCCTTGCCCGGCGACTGCGCAACGGACTCAGCCAGCAGGCCGTACTGGCACGCTTTGCCAGCAACGAGTTCGCCCTGCTGTTCGATGACAAGGGACTGGATGAAGGCGTCCGCCTGGCAGACCAGGTGCTGCGCATCCTCGATAAGCCGCTATTCGTCGACAAGCAGCTGATCAGCGTCAGCGGGTCCCTGGGGCTGGCGTGCTCGCCCCAGCACGGGCGTGACCCGGAAACGCTGATGAAGCATGCCGGGCAAGCGCTGCACAAGGCCAAGGCGAACGGCAAGAACCAGGTGCAGATATTTACCGAAGCCCTGCATGCCGAAGCCAACTACAAGCTGTTCGTCGAGAACAACCTGCGCCGTGCGCTGCTGCAGAACGAGTTGGAGGTGTTCTACCAGCCCAAGCTATGCCTGCATACCGGCCGGCTGCAGGGGCTGGAAGCGCTGCTGCGCTGGAACCATCCGGAAAAGGGCATGATCCGCCCGGATCAGTTCATCAGCGTCGCGGAAGAAACCGGGCTGATCATCCCGATCGGCAAGTGGGTCGCGCGGGAAGCTTGCCGGATGGGCGTCACCCTTTCCGCGCTAGGCCTTGGCACACCCCAGATCGCAATCAACCTTTCACCCAAGCAGTTCTCGGATCCTGATCTGCTTGGCACGATCGCCGCAATTCTGCTCGAAGAGCAACTTCCCGCCGCGCAGCTGGAGCTGGAGCTGACAGAAAGCCTCCTGCTCGAAGCCACCGAGGAAACCCGACAGCAGCTGATCGGCCTCAAGGCGCTCGGCCTGACGCTTGCCATGGACGACTTCGGCACTGGGTATTCCTCACTTAGCTACCTGAAGAAATTCCCCATCGACGTGATCAAGATCGATCGCAGCTTTATCAAGGACATCCCGGGCAACCAAGACGACGTGGAGATCACCTCGGCAGTGATCGCCATGGCCCGCAAGCTGCACCTGAAGGTCGTCGCTGAAGGAATCGAAACACCGGAGCAGCTGAAATTCCTGCGTCGTCATCGCTGTGATATCGGTCAGGGCTACCTGTTCGACAAGCCGATCCCCGGCAACATCCTGACCGAGGCTCTGCGCCGCTATCCCCAATGGTGCTGAGCGCCAGTCGTTTGCGCAGAACTCTGCGACGCGTGGTAGCCGTGGCGCTTTCACTGACTCCCGGGCTTTTGTAGCCTAGCTCGTCAGCCACCTTCCCCGCTCGAGGCTCGCATGTCGCTACGCTCGCAGATTCTGATCAACAAACAGGCACTGCCCACCGCCGAGCAGGCCTTGCCCGGCCGCTCGACACCCATACCGGTCCCCCCCGCCCACTACGTCAATGGCAACCCGCTGCAGCCACCCTTTCCAGCAGGGCTTTGCCAGGCGGTGTTTGGCATGGGCTGCTTCTGGGGAGCGGAACGGCGGTTTTGGGAGCAGCCGGGAGTCTGGACGACGGCTGTCGGCTATGCCGGAGGCCTGACCCCGAACCCGACGTACGATGAAGTCTGTTCCGGGCTAACCGGGCATACGGAGGCGGTACTGGTGGTCTTCGATCCTCAGCAGATCGAATACGGCACGCTGCTACGCGTTTTTTGGGAGGCACACAACCCGACCCAGGGGATGCGGCAGGGTAACGATGCCGGCAGCCAGTACCGTTCGGCGATCTACTGCATGGATGCACAGCAGCGCCGCGAGGCAGAGGCAAGCCGTGAATGTTTCCAGCGGCAACTAAGCGCAGCGGGCTTTCCGGCCATCACCACCGAGATAGACGATGCACCGCCGTTCTACTACGCAGAGGCCTATCACCAGCAGTATCTGGCAAAGAATCCTGGGGGATATTGCGGGCTTGGTGGGACCGGTGTGTGCCTGCCGAATTGATGCCGGGGCAGTCGGGCTAAGCCTAAGCGGTCGCAAGGCCGCCTGAATGGCTGACTGCTGGCATAAGAACTAAGCAGAAAAGAAAAACCCCGCCGAAGCGGGGCTCTGCAGACTGAATCCTGACATCCATGATCGCGCGCCATCCTGGCGCCGCTCCCTGTGTGGTCCGTTTTATTGATTTGCGCTTTCCATGCGCCACGTCCTTAAGCAGTAGATTACCGTCAGACCTTGTGAGCCTGTAGTAGCCATTGTGCATCACGCCTTGTAAGCCTTTTCCTACATCGCGTCATCCTTGATGCAGTGCTGTAAGTCCAGGCTTACATGGTGCGGTTTTTATGACCTGAAGGGCGGCTTAATCGTTCCGCGTCATGGCCAAATAATTTCATATTGCCTTTAGATTAAGCCGCGGCTTCTCAGAATTGAGCAGCATCAAGCAGGTACAGCGACTCGCTTCCGGCCTTGACCGAAGCGCTCAGCGAATGAATTCGCGGCAACAGGCGAGCAAAGTAGAAACGCGCGGTTCCCAGCTTGCTCTGGTAGAAGTCGCCTTCATCCTGTTTGGCGAATGCCGCCGCCGCCATGCGTGCCCACATGTACGCATAAGCGGTGTAGCCGAACACGTGCAGGTACTCCACCGAGGCGGCGCCGATTTCGTTCGGATTCACCTTGGCCTGGTCGATGACCCAGGCAGTCAGCTCATCCAGATTGTCCATGGCAGCCTTGAGGGGCTCGGTGAACTCCGCCAGCTCCGGACCGGCATCAGCGATGAATGCGCGAATTTCATCGACGAAGGCCTGATACATGGTGCCACCACTGCCGACGATCTTGCGCCCAACCAGGTCCAGCGCTTGAATGCCGTTGGTGCCCTCGTAGATCTGAGTAATGCGGCAGTCACGCACCAGCTGCTCCTGGCCCCACTCGCGGATGAAGCCATGGCCGCCGAAAATCTGCTGGCCATGTACCGTGGTTTCCAGCCCCATGTCAGTGAGGAAGGCCTTGGCTACCGGTGTCAGCAGCGCCACCTGCGCCTCGGCTCGCAGCCGCGCCTCGTCGTCGTCACTGAACTTGGCGATATCGAGCTGCAGCGCGACATAGCTGGAGAACGCGCGACCACCCTCGTTCAGCGCCTTCATGGTCAGCAGCATGCGGCGCACATCCGGATGCACGATGATCGGATCGGCTGCCTTTTCCTGCGCAATCGGTCCGGTCGGTGCGCGGCTCTGGATACGCTCGCGGGCATACTCGATGGCGCTCTGATAGGAGCGCTCGCCAGTCGACAGCCCCTGAATACCGACGCCCAGACGCTCGTAGTTCATCATGGTGAACATCGCTGCGAGGCCCTTGTTCGGCTCGCCGACCATCCAGCCGGTGGCACCGTCGAAGTTCATCACGCAGGTCGCCGAGGCCTGGATACCCATCTTGTGCTCGATGGAACCGCAGGACAGCGAGTTGCGCTCACCCAGGGTGCCGTCCTCGTTGACCATCACCTTCGGCACCAGGAACAACGAGATGCCGCGGGAGCCAGCTGGCGCATCCGGCAGCTTGGCCAGCACCAGGTGGATGATGTTCTCGGTCAGGTCATGCTCGCCGCCGGTGATGAATATCTTGGTGCCGCTGATCTTGTAGGAGCCGTCTGCCTGCGGCTCGGCCTTGGTGCGGATAATGCCGAGGTCGGTACCGGCATGAGGTTCGGTCAGACACATGGAGCCGGACCAGACACCGGCATACATGTTCGGCAGGTACTTCTGCTTGAGCTCCTCGCTGGCGTGCGCGTAGATCGACAGGCAGGCGCCGGACGTCAGCATCGGATAGAGGCCGAAGGCCAGGCTGGCGGAGTTCATCATCTCCTCAACCTGAGCCGAGATGACCTTGGGCATACCCATCCCGCCGAACGCCGGATCGCCACCGACACCGACCCAGCCGCCTTCGGCGTATAGCTGATAAGCCTCGCGGTAGCCGGCGGGCGTAGAAACCGCCCCGGCGTCCCAGCGGCAGCCTTCTTCGTCACCGCTGCGGTTGAGCGGCGCGATGCTGTTGGCGGTGATCTTGCCAGCTTCCTCGAGAATTGCATCGGCCGTCTCGGCATCGACCACTTCGGCTAGCGCTGGCAGCGACTGCCAGAGTTTCGGCGCGTCGAAGACTTCATTCAGGACAAAACGCATGTCGCGCAGCGGCGCTTGGTAGTCAGCCATGGCAAGGTTCCTCGCAAGACACTGGGTTGCGGCCACTATGGGCCGTTTCCAGCGAGTCTAACCGAATAACCAGGACAGGATTAAGCGTCTTTTTATGACCAGATAGTTTTGACCAGTCACTATCAATACCGATGCAACCCTAACGCGAATGCTCGGCCATGCGCACCGCGCCGCGGCCACTGCCATGCACTCGCGAACAGTTTCTTCCTGCTTTTTTTGCACCGTACAGCGCTTGGTCGGCGGCCTTGATCACCTCTTCCGGACTGCGCTGCTCGCCTTGTCGCTCCGCCACTCCGATGCTGATGGTCACCGAGACCTGGTTTGCCGACGCCGCTCCCCGGGCCATACGGCCGCGACGATCATCCTTCGGCCGATTGTCTGCGTCACGCAGCTGCAGGGCATAAGCCTCCACCGACTGGCGTACCGCCTCGAGGTGCGGCAGGCACTCCTCGATACTGTGCCCAGGAAATACCAGAGTGAATTCCTCACCGCCATAACGATAGGCGCGCCCACCGCCGCCGATCTTGCGCAGCCGGCTGGCAACCATCTTCAGCACCTGATCACCGACGTCGTGACCATAGGTATCGTTGAAGCGCTTGAAGTGGTCCACATCAGCCATCGCCAGCACGTACTGCCGCCCCAGGCGCTGCAGTCGCTCATTCAGAGCGCGACGCCCAGGCAAGCCGGTCAGCTCGTCACGAAAGGCCATGAGATAAGCCTCATGAGCGATTGCCGTCACCAGCATCAGCAGTACATGGCTGCTCAGAATGTTGAGGGCGGCATAGCGGCTGAACGTCTGCGGCAGCATCAGCAGAATGCCGAGCAGCGCGATGATCTGCGCCGCGTGGGACGGCCTCGGTTGGCGCAGGTACTGGACGATCAGTAACACTAGCGCCACGAGGAACGCCGGGTACGCCAACTGGATAAGCTGCAGCCAATCGGCCTGCAAGGCGGGCCAGCGAATCACCACCAGCCAGGCATGTAACGTTTCCGGAAACCGCTTTGCCAGCGCCACGGCGACGACGCCGACGGCAAACAGCACGGCGGCACGGGCCAGGCCGTCCTGCGCCAGGTGACTGCGCTCTCGCCACACGCCATACAGGCCGTAAAGCAGCGGCAGCAGCAAGCTGCAGAGATGAAAGGTCAGTGCAGCATCGTCCAGCAGAGTGCCATGTGCCCGGTAGTGATCGGCGTGGATATCGAGGAGGAAATAGGCAAGATAGACGCAGAGCAGCAGAAACAGCTCGCGGATGCGGCCGTACATCATGCAAAGCGCACCGCCGAGCAACAGCAGTACGGTCGGCAGGACGTTATAGAGCGACGTGAAGAACTCGTTCAGCGAAACCTGACGCGCGATGACCTCTCCGCCGAGCAACAGGGCCAATGGCGCGAGAAAATGGCTGAAGCGAGGCGGGACGGTACGCGACACGGCAACTCCGGCATGCTGCCGAGAAAAGCTAGCATTTTGCCTTCTTGCTCCCAGTTGTGCAGCCGAAATACCGGCGAAGATGCGGCAAAAGCAGTACAACGTCTGGATCGGGCACAAAAAAGCCGCTGCAAAGCAGCGGCTTTTCTTTACAACCTCAACCCGTCAGTAACCGAGAGCGAAGTCTTCCTCAGCCATCTGCATCAGGTTGTCGGCACCGGACAGCATGGCGTCGACATGCATGCGGGTACGCGGCAGAATGCGCTGGAAGTAGAATCGCGCGGTCTGCAGCTTGGCCTTGTAGAACGCCTCCTCGGAGGTGCCCTCAGCCAGCTTCTCGGCAGCAACCCGAGCCATGTCAGCCCAGAAATAGGCGAGACAGGCGTAGCCGGAATACATGCAGTAGTCGACCGACGCCGCACCGACCATTTCACGATCCTTCATGGCGGCCATGCCGATCTTCATGGTCAGCTCGCCCCACTCCTTGTTCAGCTGATTCAGGGGGGTAACGAACTCCTTGATGGCTTCGTTGCCTTCCTGGTTCTGGCAGAACTTGTGCACGATCTTGGTGAAGGACTTCAGCGCCTCGCCCTGGGTCATCAGCACCTTGCGGCCCAACAGGTCCAGCGCCTGGATACCGGTGGTGCCCTCGTACAGCATGGAAATACGCGCGTCACGCACGTTCTGCTCCATGCCCCACTCGGCGATGAAGCCGTGACCACCGTAGATCTGCACGCCATGGTTGGCCGCTTCGAAGCCCACTTCGGTCATGAACGCCTTGGCGATCGGCGTGAGGAAGGCCAGCAGCGTGTCGGCCTGCTTCTTCTGCTCTTCATCCTGGCTGTTCTTGACGATGTCGACCTGCTTGGCGGTGAAGTAGACCATCGCGCGGTTGCCCTCGGCGAACGCCTTCATGGTCAACAGCATGCGACGCACGTCCGGATGCACGATGATCGGGTCGGCTGGCTTTTCCGGCGCCTTGGGGCCGCTCAGCGCACGCATCTGCAGGCGCTCACGAGCGTACTTGATGCCGCCCTGGAAACCGATCTCGGCATGTGCCAGACCCTGCAGCGCGGTACCCAGACGTGCGGTGTTCATAAAGGTGAACATCGCGTTCAGGCCCTTGTTCGGCGGACCGATCAGAAAACCGGTGGCGCCGTCGAAGTTCATGACGCAGGTCGCGTTGCCGTGGATGCCCATCTTGTGCTCAAGCGATCCGCAGTTCACACCGTTGCGCTCGCCCTTCTCGCCTTCGGCGTTGGGCAGGAACTTGGGCACGATGAACAGGGAGATGCCCTTGGTGCCAGCCGGAGCATCGGGCAGGCGAGCCAGAACGATATGGACGATGTTCTCGGCCATGTCGTGTTCACCGGAGGAGATGAAGATCTTGGTCCCGTTCAGCTTGTAGCTGCCGTCGGCCTGGGGCTCCGCCTTGGTGCGCAACATGCCCAGATCGGTACCGCAGTGCGGTTCGGTCAGGCACATGGTGCCGGTCCACTGGCCGGACACAAGCTTGCTCAGATAGGTGTGCTTCTGATCGTCGGTACCGTGGGTAGCGATGGTGTTCATGCAGCCATGAGACAGGCCGGGGTACATGCCCCAGGACCAGTTGGCCTGACCGATCATTTCGCTGATCGCCAGACCGAGGGACTCGGGCAGACCCTGACCGCCGTGGTCGACGTCATGGGCCAGGCTCGGCCAGCCGCCTGCCACGTACTGCTCGTAAGCTTCCTTGAAACCGGTCGGCGTCTTCACGCCCGACTCGCTCCAGGTGCAGCCTTCGATGTCGCCGACGCGATTCAGCGGAGCGAGTACCTGCTCACAGAACTTCGCGCCCTCATCGAGAATCGCGTTGACCATGTCCGGGGTGGCGTCTTCACATCCCGGAAGGCTCTGATAGTGCGCTTCGTAGCCGAGCAGCTCGTCACGTACGAAACGGATATCGCGCAAGGGGGCCTTGTAGTCGGGCATAGCGTAAACCTCAGCGGTGAGTTCTTGTAACAAGCTGACCGGGCGACCCAGTCATCTGAATTCGATTTCGACCGTCGGACTACCAGCCCGAGGGGTCAAACAGGCGTTTGAAACATACGTTTCGACCTGAGCGATGTCAAGGGCGGAACAGGGCACCACTTATCGGCTGAATCAGCCAAATTCAGGTCGAGCGAAAGCCACGCCTGGCGAAATTCGGGAATAGGAAATCTGATGTTGCAAAGACGCAGCAAGCCCGGCGCCTGCCGAGCTGACTGGCGGGAACGAAGATGCAGGAAGGAGAAAAGTGAAGCTGCCGAGCGCATGAATGACGACTCGAATCAGCAAGGAGAATCGATGAGCGCCGGAGTACGCGATCAGGCCTGGGTATCGATCAGCGTGCCGAGGACTTCGTCAGCGCTCTGGATCATACGGGCACCTGCCTTGGCACTGTGCTCACCGACCTTCAACTGGATCAGCTGCTCGGTGATTTCGGTGACCGCCTGGGAGTTGCCCAGCACTGGCGCGTTGGCGGAGGCGATGGAAGAAGCGGCCTGCTCGACGCGCTGCTGACCGCCCTGGTAGGCACTGAGGCCCGCGCCCAGAAGGTTATTGGTGATTTGCATGGTGACTCCACGCGCTATCAGGTTGCCAGCATTCAAGCAGATGCCGGCAAGTACCGCAAGACGCTTGCCGCCAGAGTGCGCGTCCACTCACTCCGGGTGCAGCGCGGGCAAAGCGAGGTATTGCGCAACCTGCTGCGCTGTCGGCTCAGCGAGACGGGGCACCCGACCAAGACAGGGTGCCGGCAGCAGCTCAGAAAGCGTGGCGAGGTTTTCCTCCAGGCGCGATGTGGCCGGGTCGACGATATTGGCCACCCAGCCGGCCAGCACCAACCCGTCGCGGACAATCGCTTCAGCGCTGAGCAGCGCATGATTAATACATCCCAGGCGCACCCCGACCACCAGAATAACCGGCAACCCCAGCGCCACTGGCAATGCCGACAGATACTCACGCGCATTCAGCGGGACTCGCCAGCCTCCCGCGCCCTCGACCAGAGTGACGCCGGCCTGCCGGGCCATTACCGGTTGCACGGCCTCGATCAGACGAGCGGCGGTCAGTTCGACACCCGCTTCGCGGGCGGCTATGTGCGGGGCAATGGCCGGCTCGAACGCGAACGGGTTGACCGTCGCATAGTCCAGCGCAAGGCTGCACTCGGCCAGCAGGGCCAACGCATCGCTGTTACGTAAACCCTGCTCGGTCCTTTCGCAGCCTGAGGCGACCGGCTTCACCGCCGCGGTGGACAACCCCGCCAGGCGCGCTGCATGCAGCAGGCCCGCGGCGATAGTGGTCTTGCCAACATCGGTATCGGTGCCGGCAATGAAGAAAGCGCGATGCATCATGGCTCCTTGTGCAGAATGCCGTAGATCACCTGGTAGGTCGCCGGAAGCCCCTCGGGACGGCGGAACCCTTCGTAGGCCTCGACCAGCGCGCGGATGCGTGCACGCCCGGTCAGTCCATCCGGGCGACCCGGGTTCAGGTTGTGCGCCCCCAGCGCCTTGAGCTCATGGGTCAGCTGGCGCAGATCGGGGAAATGCAGCACTTCCGGGCGCACTTCGAGACTCGCCAATCCAAGACCGCAGCCCCTACACAGCGTCTGGTAGGCCTCCCGCGAGCGGAAGCGGTTGACGTGAGCGAAGCCGTCCACCGCCTGCCAGCTGTCCCGCAGCTCCTGCAGGGTACCGCTGCACAGACTGGTGAAGGCAAAGATGCCGCCCGGACGCAGCACCCGCCGCACTTCGCTCAGCACGCTGGCGAAATCCTCGCACCACTGCAGGGCCAGGCTCGAATAGATCAGGTCGACAGTGCCATCACGCAGCGGCAGCCGCTCGGCGTCACCGGTGACGAAATGCCGTGCGCCGCCCTGCGGCCGTGCATGGCGCAGCATGCCCTCGGCGATATCCAGTGCCAGGCCATCGGCCTCCGGAAAGGCCGCAGCCAGGACGCGGGAGAAGTAGCCGGTGCCGCTGCCGAGATCGAGCCAGCGGCCGGGTTGCCGAGTGGAGGGCAGTCGGGCCAGCAATTGATTGCCGACCTGTCGCTGCAGCGCGGCGACGCTGTCGTAACTGCCCGCAGCACGGGAAAACGATGCCGCGACTTGGCGCTTATCAGGCAACTGCGCCGGCGGACGCTCGCTGAGCGATGCTTCAGTCATCCTCGCCATCACCCATAAACGCCAGCATTGCCGTCGCCACGTCGTCGGCACGCTCCAGCGGCAGGCCGTGACTGGCATTGGCCAGCACATCGACTTCCACATCCGGCAGACAGGCCAGCAGCGCATCTGCCGCTGACGCCGGCACCAGCGCATCACCATCGGCGAACAGATGCAGCTGTGGCCCCACATAACCTTGCAGCGCCTCGCGGCCGTCCAGCTCGGCGAGCAGACGCAGCCCGGCGGCAGCCACTGACGAAGGCTGCTCGAGCAGGCTCACCTGCAGTTGCCGCGCCAGCGTGCGCGGATCGTAGGCACTGCGGCTACACAGCAGGCTGAAGCGCTTGAGCGTGTCATCCGGCCCGAGGCGGAAGGCCTCCTCGAAGGCATCGAACACTTCGGCAGGCATCGCCGTCGGCCAGTCGTCACGGCTGCGGAAGCAGGGGTTACTGCAGAGGGTGATCAGCCCCGGACAGTTGTCGCCGCGCCGCGCGGCCAGTTGCGTCGCCAGCATGCCGCCAAGCGACCAACCGGCGAGCCAGCTGTCGACGGGCAGCCGCGCATCCAGCTCATCGAGCCAGGCCTCGGGGCGATCCAGCGTCGGCAGCGGGGCAATGTCGACCTGCAGGCGTGGCTCGCGGTCGCGCAATAGCTCGGCCAGGGGTTCAAGGGCGGCCGAGCTGAACGCCCAGCCCGGCAGAAGAATCAGTCGATCACGCATCCTCGTTCTCCTTGGGCAACAGGGCCCAGCACTCGGCCAGCGTTTCCAGCAGGCGGGCCAGCTGTGCCTCACTGTGGCTCGCCGTGAAGGTGATCCGCAGCCGTGCGCTGCCGGCCGGAACGGTTGGTGGGCGAATCGCGCCGACCAGAATGCCGCGCTCGCGCAGCAATGCCGACAGCCTCAACGCCCGTTCGCTGCTGCCGACCAGCACCGGCTGGATCGGTGTCGGGCTGTCCATCAGTGTCAGGCCGATCTGCACCGCGCCTTCGCGGAAACGCGCCACCAGCCGGTTCAGGTGCTCGCGGCGCCAGCCCTCACTACGTAAAAGCTCCAGGCTTTTGAGTGTGGCACAGGCCACCGCAGGCGGCTGGCTGGTGGTGTAGATGTACGGTCGGGCGAACTGGATCAGCGTTTCGATCAGCTCCTCGCTACCGGCGACAAAGGCGCCTGCGGTGCCAAACGCCTTGCCCAGCGTACCGACCAGTACCGGCACGTCATCCATGCCCAGACCGAAATGTTCGACGATGCCGGCGCCCGTCGCACCCAGCGGGCCGAAGCCATGGGCATCGTCGACCATCACCCAGGCGCCACGCTGCTTCGCCGTGGCACAAATCGCCGGCAGTTCTGCGAGATCGCCGTCCATGCTGAATACGCCATCGGTCACCACCAGAGTATTGCCGCTGGCTTTCTCCAGGCGCTTGGCGAGGCTTTCGGCATCGTTGTGCAGGTAGCGCGAGAAACGCGCGCCGGAGAGCAAACCGGCATCGAGCAGGGAGGCGTGATTGAGGCGATCATGCAGCACCGTATCGCCCTGCCCGACCAGCGCCGTCACCGCAGCCAGATTCGCCATATAACCGGTGGAAAACAGCAGCGCCCGTGGTCGGCCGGTGAATTCGGCAAGGGCTTCCTCGAGCTGGTGATGCGGCGTGCTGTGGCCGATCACCAGATGCGAGGCGCCGCCGCCCACACCCCACTTCGCAGCGCCCTGCTGCATGGCGTCAATCACCTCGGGATGATTGGCGAGGCCCAGATAATCGTTGGAACAGAACGCCAGCAGGCGGTCGCCATCGACCATCACCTCCGGCTGCTGCGGCGCTTCCAGCAGCGGACGTTGACGATAGAGATGGGCCGCGCGGCGCTCGGCGAGACGGGCGGAGAGATCGAAGCTCATGGGTACACCGAGAGGAGGTGGATGACCACACGCGGGTCATCCAGCCTGCAAATGGGTTGGCCAGGCCAGCGCGGATGCGTGCAACCGATGCCGCACTCATCCACCGGACCCGATCATCAGACCGCGGCGTTGTAGAACAGCTTGCTGTCGCGCTGTTCGATCAGCGCCTGCTCGATGGCCGCCTGGTGTACTTCGTCGGCATGCTCGTGGCGCTCTTCCGGCTTGATGCCCAGACGCGCGAACAGCTGCATGTCCTTGTCCGCCTGCGGATTGGCGGTGGTCAGCAGCTTCTCGCCGTAGAAGATCGAGTTGGCGCCGGCGAAGAAGGCCAGGGCCTGCATCTGTTCGTTCATCTGCTCGCGACCGGCGGACAGCCGCACATGGGATTTCGGCATCATGATCCGCGCCACGGCTAGCATGCGGATGAAGTCGAACGGATCGACGTCCTGTTCCTCGGCCAGCGGCGTGCCCTTGACCTTGACCAGCATGTTGATCGGCACCGATTCCGGGTGCTCAGGCAGGTTGGCCAGCTGGATCAGCAGGCCGGCGCGATCGTCCAGCGACTCGCCCATGCCGAGAATGCCGCCGGAGCAGATCTTCATCCCCGCCTCGCGCACGTAGCTCAGCGTTTCCAGACGCTCGCCATAGGTGCGGGTGGTGATGATGTTGCCGTAGTACTCCGGCGAGGTGTCGAGGTTGTGGTTGTAGTAGTCCAGCCCCGCCGCCGCCAGCGCCTTGGTCTGCTCCTGATCGAGCTTGCCGAGGGTCATGCAGGTTTCCAGGCCCATCGCCTTGACCCCTTCAACCATCTTCAGCACGTAGGGCATGTCCTTGGCCGACGGGTGCTTCCAGGCCGCACCCATGCAGAAGCGCGTCGAGCCGATGGCCTTGGCTTCGGCCGCAGCCTCCAGCACCTTCTGCACTTCCATCAGCTTCTCTTTATCGAGGCCGGTGTTGTAGTGCCCGGATTGCGGGCAGTACTTGCAGTCTTCCGGGCAGGCGCCGGTCTTGATCGAGAGCAGCGTGGAAACCTGCACGCGGTTGGCATCGAAGTGCTGGCGGTGCACGGTCTGCGCCTGGAACAGCAGATCGTTGAAGGGTTGCTCGAAGAGCGCCTTGACCTCGGCGAGGGTCCAATCGTGACGCGTAATGGAGGCGGAGGTGGCACTCATGGGCATTCCTTGTAATTAATAGCGGCTCGGCGGCCTGGCACGGATGCGGAATGTTTAGCCAAGCTCGATACGCTGTCAACCAGGAAAGGAATCATGGTTTACAACTGGTCAATTAATATACAGCACTGCCTGCTGTGCGATGAACCTTGCGACGGTCACCCACTGTGTGGCCCTTGCGAAGCCGAACTGCCCTGGCTCGATGGTCGGTGTGCAACCTGTGCCGTGCCACTGCCGACACACGGGCTGGTCTGCGGCGAATGCCAGAAAAGGCCGCCAAGCTATGACCACGTCGAGGTGCCCTGGCGCTTCACCTTTCCCGTGGATGCGCTGATCACCCGTTTCAAGCATCAGGCGCGCTGGCCGTTTGGGCGATTGCTTGGCGAGCGGCTGGGGCTGCATCTGCAGCACGCCTTCACCGACGGGCTGCCGCAGCCTGATCTTCTCGTGCCGGTGCCGCTGGCCCGCCGACGCCTGCGCCAACGCGGCTTCAATCAGGCGCAGATGCTGGCCCAGTGGCTGGGCGGCGCGCTGAAACTGCCGGTCGACGAGCATCTGCTGGAACGCGTCGTCGATACGCCCCCGCAGCAGCAACTGGACGCCGCCACGCGACGGCGAAATCTGCGTCAAGCGTTTTGCCTGGCGCCGGGTACCGTCATCAAGGGCCGCCATCTGGCGCTGATCGACGACGTGCTGACCACCGGTGCGACAGCCGAGGCGCTGGCGCGACTGCTCAAGCGTGCGGGTGCGGTGCGAGTGGACGTCTACTGCCTGGCACGCACGCCCAAGCCAGGCGACTGATAGCGGCGGACGCGCGGTTGTTTAAAAGCCCCGGTGCAATACACTGATCGGTCTATTCTGCGGAGCCGGTCATGTCTCATCCCTTCGATACACTCACGCCGGACCTGGTCCTCGACGCTGTGGAAAGCATCGGTTATCTCAGCGATGCCCGCGTGCTGGCGCTCAACAGCTACGAGAACCGCGTCTATCAGGTGGGCATCGAAGATGAAACACCACTGATCGCCAAGTTCTACCGTCCCGGTCGCTGGAGCAACGAGGCGATTCTCGAGGAGCACCAGTTCAGCCTGGAACTGGTCGAGCACGAGGTGCCGGTGGTGGCGCCGCTGGAACGCAACGGCACGACGCTATTCGAGCATGCCGGCTTCCGCTTTGCGCTATTTCCACGTAGAGGAGGCCGCGCGCCGGAGCCGGGCAATCTCGACCAGCTCTATCGTCTCGGCCAGCTGCTGGGGCGGATGCATGCGATAGGTGCAAACCGGCCGTTCGAGCATCGCGAAACGCTGGGCGTACAGAATTTCGGCCACGATTCACTGAACAGCTTGCTGGAAGGCGGCTTCGTGCCCAAAAGCCTGCTGCCGGCCTACGAGTCGGTGGCACGCGATCTGCTCAAGCGGGTCGAAGACGTCTTCGCCAGCACCAACTTCACCCCGATCCGCCTGCATGGCGATTGCCACCCGGGCAACATCCTCGCCCGCGACGATGCCTTTCATCTGGTCGATCTCGATGATTGCCGCATGGGCCCATCGGTGCAGGACCTGTGGATGATGCTCGCCGGCGAGCGCCATGAACGTCTTGGTCAGCTGGCCGAACTGGTGGACGGCTACAACGAATTCCATGATTTCGCCCCCCGCGAGCTGCCGCTGATCGAGGCGCTGCGCGCCCTGCGGCTGATGCACTACAGCGCCTGGCTGGCTCGCCGCTGGGACGACCCGGCCTTTCCGATGAGCTTTCCCTGGTTTGGCAGCGAACGGTACTGGGGCGACCAGGTGCTGATCCTGCGCGAACAGATATCGGCGCTGCAGGAAGAGCCGCTCAGGTTGTTCTGAGGCATGGTGTGGCTGCGGGCCCGTGACGGCAGATGTGAAAAAAGCGACATCCACCCTACGAATCCCGGCGTCTGCGTAGGGTGGATCGCGCTTTATCGATCCACCGGGTGGCGATCTCCGCGACTCAGGCCTCCTCGATCAGCCAGTCCAGCCGCCAGCTGCCCTGACTCTGCGCCAGCTGCTCGGCCAGCCACGGCAACAGCTCACGCAGCTCTTCCTCCAGCCCCCACGGCGGGTTGACGATGGCCAGGCCCGAACCGCTCAGGCGGCTGGCGTCGTCGGCGGGGTGGACGAACAGTTCGGCACGCAGCAACTTGGGCGCCCCGCTGCGCGCCAGGTCCTGATAGAAGCGCTTGAGCTGGCGCTCGTCCTTGATCGGATACCAGATCACACCGATGGTCTGGCGCATACGGCCGAGCGCTTCCTTCAGCGCCGTCACACAGCGGCTCAGTTCGTCGGCCTGTTCGAACGGCGGATCGATCAGCAGTACCACGCGCTTTTCCTGCGTCGGCATCAAGGCCCGCGGCACATGCCAGCCCTCGCCTCGGTGCACGGCCACGCGGCGGTCGCCGGCCATGTTGTCCTTGAGCAGCGCGCCGTCCTCGGGATGCTTTTCGTTGAGCTGCAGACGATCCTGCTCGCGGGTCAGTTGCCGCGCCAGCTCCGGCGAGCCGGGGTAATAGCGCAGCGCCCCGTCCGGGTTGAGCTGGCGGATCACGCCGAGGTAGTCATCGAGCAGCGCCGGGTGCGCCTCGGCCTGCCAGATGCGGGCGATGCCCTGCAGCCACTCGCCGGTGCGGCTGGCCTGGTCGCCGGCCAGGTCGTAGAGGCCGACGCCGGCATGGCTGTCGAGGTAGGCGAAGGGCGCCTCCTTGCGCGACAGCAGGGCGAAGATCCGGCTCAACACCAGGTGTTTGAGCACATCGGCGTGGTTGCCGGCATGGAAGGCGTGGCGGTAGTTCATCTGATCCTCCTCGAGAGCCGCGCAGTTTACCCGTCCGCCTTGCGCCGCGCAGGTCCGGCATGACCAGCGTCGTTTTCCCCGGCCACCGACTAGGGCTACAGTGGCGCCCACGACGACTGAACGGAGCTGACCTCATGGACCTGCGTGATCTTTTCGGCATTGAGCACCCCATCATCCAGGCACCCATGGCCGGTGCGCAGAGTCACCTGCTGGCCGCGGCGGTCTGTGAGGCCGGCGGGCTGGGCTCGATCCCGGCCGGCATGCTCAATGCCGAGGCGCTGGACGCCGAGCTGACCGCCATCGAGGCGCTGACCGACCGACCGTACAACGTCAACTTCTTCTGCCACCAGACGCCGGCCGCCGACCCGACGGCCTTCGACGCCTGGCACCGGATGCTGGCGCCGTTGTTCGCCGAATTCGACATCGACCCTGCGAGCATTCCCGCCGGTGCCACCCGCCAGCCGTTCGACGCGGCCATGGCCGCGGTGCTGGAGCGGCACAAGCCGGCGCTGGTCAGCTTCCACTTCGGCCTGCCTAGCCCCGAACTGTTGCAGCGCGCCCGCTCTACCGGAGCGAAGATTGCTTCAAGCGCAACAACGGTCGCCGAAGGCCTTTGGCTGCAGCAGCACGACGTCGACCTGGTGATTGCCCAGGGCCTGGAAGCCGGCGGCCACCGCGGCATCTTTCTCAGCGAAGACCTGACCAACCAGCTCGGCACCTTCGCGCTGCTGCCACAACTGGTCGCCGCGCTGGATGTGCCGGTGGTCGCTGCCGGAGGCATCGCCGACGCCCAGGGAGTGGCCGCGGCACAGACCCTCGGTGCGGCTGGCGTACAACTGGGCACCGCCTACCTGTTGTGTCCGGAAAGCCGCACCAATGCGCTGCATCGCGCCGCACTGAAGAGCCCGCAGGCAGCGCATACGGCGCTGACCACCCTGTTCAGTGGCCGCCCCGCACGCGGCATCGTCAACCGCATCATGCGTGAGCTGGGTCCACTGCCCGAAGGCGTGCCGCCCTTCCCGCTGGCCGGCAACGCCATCGGCGCGCTGCGCGCCCAGACCGAGAAGCGGGGCCTGGATCACTGCACGCCGCTGTGGGCCGGGCAGAACGTCAGCGGCTGTCGGGAGATCCCTGCCGGCCAGCTGACCCGTGAACTTGCGGCCGGCTGGCGGGCCTGAGTCATTACGCATTCCGTCGCGGCGAGTCCTGAGCCGTCGCGACGGGGCGTAGAATCGACCGCACGTCACACGGAACGCCGCCAATGAGTCCACTGACCAATACGCTCGTCTTCCTCGCCACCCTCGCCGGCATGGAAGTCTTCGCCTGGTGGGCGCACAAGTACGTGATGCACGGCTGGGGTTGGGGCTGGCACAAGTCGCACCACGAGCCGCGCAGCGGCTGGTTCGAGAAGAACGACCTGTATGCGGTGGTGTTCGCTGGCGTGGCGATCCTGCTGATCGCCCTCGGCACGGCCGGTTATCACCCGCTGGAATGGATCGGCGCCGGGATGACGGCCTACGGCTTTCTGTATTTCGTCGCCCACGATGGCCTGGTGCATCACCGCTGGCCGCTGCGCTACGTGCCGCGCAACGGTTATCTCAAGCGCCTTTATCAGGCGCACCGCATGCATCATGCCGTCGAGGGCAAGGAGCGCTGCGTGTCCTTCGGCTTCCTCTACGCGCCGCCGCTACCGGTGCTCAAGCAGCAGCTGCGAGAACTGCATGACGGGCCGCTGCGCAAGGCGAGCGTTATCGCTAGCGAGGACGCCTCCAGAGACCGTCAGGACGCGGCCTGACCTGCATCCGCCGCGAGGCCAGCGCCAGCACGCCACCCCCCAACAGAAACTGCAGCTTCTGCCCTTTGCTGGTCGACACCCGCCTATCCCAGGCCGCTGCGCCGCGCGCTTTCACCTCGACGCCGATCTGCCGATAGACGCCATGCGCCGTGGCGATCGACCAGGCCGAGCGTAACGGCAGGTCCCGTAAGCCCTGAGATGCTGATTGATAGTAGGGTTCGGCCAGATCTACCAGTCGCGCCGCCAGCGTCGCCAACGCGGCACGATGCTGAGGCAGCGCGACCTCGTCCTCCGGAATACCCACCCCCGCCAGCCACTCGGCCGGCAGGTAGACGCGGCCGATCTGCGCATCCTCGACGATATCGCGGGCAATGTTGGTGAGCTGAAAGGCCAAGCCCAGATCACAGGCGCGCTCCAGCGTCGGCTCCGCTTCGGCGCCCATCACCCGCGCCATCATCAGGCCGACCACACCGGCAACCCGGTAGCAGTAGAGCAAGGTGTCATCGAGGGTCTGGTAGCGGTAGTCCTGCACGTCCATACGAAAGCCGGCGAGATGCTCCAGCGGGTACTCACGGGGGATCTGGTGCCGCTGAATCACCTGCTGGAACGCCGCAAAAGCCGGATCGCTCATCGGCTCGCCGGCATAGGCGCGTTCGGTCAGGTCAACCAGCTCGGCCAACCGCACCTCGCCAGTCGATCGATCACCCTCGACCTGACCATGCCCCAGCGTTTGCCCGTCGATCACGTCATCACAGTGACGGCACCAGGCGTAGAGCATCACGGCGCTCTGGCGAGTGCGCTCGTCGAACAGCTTTGCCGCCGCCGCGAAACTCTTGGAGCCGACGTTGATTGCCTGGGTCGAATGGTCGATGACCTTGTCATTCATCCGGCCTGCTCCCCCAACATGAAGTCCTCCAGCATTAACCCGGCGGTGGCCTTGGCTGAGCCCACGACGCCCGGAACCCCCGCGCCCGGATGGGTGCCGGCGCCGACGATATAGAGGTTGGGAATCACGTCATCACGGTTGTGCGGGCGGAACCAGGCGCTCTGGGTGAGGATCGGCTCCAGCGAAAACGCCGAACCCAGGTGCGCGTTGAGCTCGTCGCGGAAATCGTGCGGGGTGAAGATGCGGTGGGTCACCAGATCACCGCGCAGACCGGGAATATAGTGCCGCTCGAGGTACTCGAAAATTCGGTCGCGGTATTTTGGCCCCTCCACCGCCCAATCGATATCCGCCGTCCCCAGGTGCGGCACCGGCGCCAGCACGTAGTGGCTGGCACAGCCTTCCGGCGCCAGCGATGGGTCGGTCACGCAGGGCGCGTGCAGATAAAGAGAGAAGTCGTCGGCCAGGGTTTCACGCTTGAAGATCTCATTGATCAGCTCGCGGTAACGTGGCCCGAAGCACACCGTGTGATGCTGCAGATGCTCGTGGCGTCGCTTGAGGCCGAAATGGATGACGAACAAGGACATGGAGAAGCGTTTGCCGGAGAGCCGTTTGGCTTCATCGCGGCCGCGCGCCTCATGCCCGAGCAGCTGCTTGTAGGTGTTTACAACATCGGCGTTGGAGGCGACCGCACCCGTATCGAAACGACGCCCATCACCCGTGATCACCGCCTTCGCCCGCCCTTCGGCCAGCTCGATGCGCGCCACCTCGGCGTTCAGCTCCAGCTTGCCGCCCAGGTCCTCGAACAGCTTCACCATCCCCTGCACCAGCGCACCGGTACCGCCGCGCGGAAACCAGACGCCGCCCTGGCGCTCCAGCGCATGAATCAGCGCGTAGATCGATGAAGTTTCGAAGGGGTTGCCGCCGACCAGCAGCGAGTGAAAGGACAGCGCCTGCCGCAGCCGGTCGTTCTCCACGAACTTGGCCACCATGCTGTACACGTTGCGCCAGGCCTGCAGCTTGGCCAGCTGCGGAGCGACGCCAATCATGCTGCGGAACGACAGGAAGGGCACGGTGCCGAGTTTGACGTAGCCCTCTTCATACACCGCGCGCGAATAGGCGAGAAAGCGCTGATAGCCGGCGACGTCACGGGGGTTGAGCGCATGGATCTGCCGATCCAGCTGGGCCTGGTCGTTGACGTAATCGAAGCTGTAGCCGTCCTCCCAGCACAGCCGGTAGAAGGGGCTGATCGGCAGCAGCTCGACGTAATCGGCCATGCGCTTGCCAGCGCCGCTGAAGAGTTCTTCCAGCGCTGGCGGATCGGTGATCACCGTCGGCCCGGCGTCGAAGGTGAAGCCCTGATCGTGATAGACGTAGGCGCGGCCACCAGGCTTGTCGCGCTTCTCCAACAGGGTGGTCTGGATGCCGGCACGCTGCAGACGGATGGCCAGCGCCAGCCCGCCGAAGCCGGCGCCGATTACCACCGCTCGTTTAGCTTGGTTCATCGGTAATCCTTGCGATGCAGATCATGGGCGGCGAGCGCGCGCAGCGCTTCGCCGAGCGGAACAGGAGGTTTGCCCGAGACGATGCGCAAGCGATCACGGGTGGTCAGCTTGGCCGCATAGAAACGCTGGATCAGCGGTTCGCGCAGGCGATAGAAACGTTGCATCACCGCCCAGCGGCGATCCGCCGGACCGGCCATGAACAGCATGCGATTGAGCAGTCGGAAGAAGCCGCGCTGGCGCCACTGCGCCAACGAGTAGTCGCGGATCGCTTCGAACAGGCTGCCGGCATCCCAGCGGTCCAGCGCGATCAGGTGATCGGCCAGACGCACCGCGTCGGGCAGCGAGTAGCCGGTGGTGGGATGGAACAACGCCGCGGACAGCCCGGTCTGCGGCACGCCGCGCGCCTCGTCCCAGAACGCCGGCAGGTCACCGGAGAGGACGATGGGCAGCACGCCCTGCTCCTCGCGCAGCATTTCGGCGATGGTCCAGCCGCACGCACTGGCGTAGCTGCCGATGTTGTCGCGCAGCGTATCCGGGGCCACGGTAGCGCCGTCGGCGTAATAGGTGTCTTCGATCAGCAGGGTGTCCGCATCCAGCGGCAGCACATAGACGAAGCGATAGCCATCGTGCTGGGCGACACCGGCATCCATGATGATCGGCTCCTGCAAGCCGTGCGGCTGCTGCAGGCGCAGTTCCTGGCCGAGAAACTTCTGAAAGCCGAGCGCCAGCTGACCGGTCCGCCGCACGCCGCGTCCATCGATCACCGCGCCGGCCTGCAGGATGTCCCCCGAGCCCAGACGCACCCTTTGTGACTCCACGCTGGCGACGGTCGTGCGCAAACGCACGCCATCGCTCAGTTCTGGCATCAGGTACTGGTGAAAGCGCTCCGAGAAGATGCTCGCGTAACCGCTGCCCAGCCGGCGCTGCAGGTCGGGAAAGATCACTTCATAGCCGGGCCAGCGCTTGCCCACCATGGGCTCCAGCCAACGGTGCTGAGCCGGCGTCAGATCGTGCTGGTGAAAGGACCAGGTGTGATTGCCGCCCAGGGTGTCGCCCTGCTCGACGAGCAGCAGGCGCAGATCGGGCCGCTGCTGACGCAGGCGCAGGGCCAGGAGCCCGTTGGCCAGCCCGCCGCCAACCAGGATCAGGTCCGCATCAAGCGCCACTCGCCACCTCCGGTCGTAGTCCATCTGTCCCGAGCGCAGCCTCGATCAGCTCGGCGGCACGCACCGCACCACCGGCCTCACGCACTTCTGCCCCCAGTTGCGCCGCCCGCTGGCGAAACTCGCCTTCGTTCAACAGCCGCTGCAATGCGTGGCCGATCCGCGCCGGGCTCACCAGCTGCGGCTGCAAGCGCAGGCCGACGCCGGCATGTTCGATACGCGCTGCGACACCCGGCTGATCGAAGGCAATCGGCAACGCCAGCATCGGCACACCGGCCTCCAGGGCATCGAGCACGGTATTCAGCCCGGCATGGGTGATGACCGCCGCAGCCCGGGCCAATGCCGCCCGCTGGGGTGCGAAGTCGGTGACCCAATGCGCGCCCTCATCCTGCAGCCGCGCCGCTTGCGCGGCATTCAACCCGCCGCAATGGGCGATCAACAGCTGTACGCCGAGTGGCTTGCAGGCGCGGGCGATATTGCGCAGCAAGGTATAGCGATGTCCCTGCAGGGTGCCCAGCGAGGCGAAGACGAACGGCCGCGTCGGATCGATTGGCAGGTTCAGCTCGGCTTCGCCGTGCAGCGGGCGACGCAACGGCCCGAGCCCGTGGAAGTGCGCCGGAAGCTGGCGGCGCGGAAAGTCGAAGCCAGGCACCGTCTGGCTGATCTGCAGCAGGGGCGACAGGCACTCGCTCAAGGTCGAGCGCGGCGCCAGGCCGAACGCCTGACAGTAGTGCTGGATCACCTCGGCGTGGGGGCGCATCAGGCGGTCGTAGACACGACTGCTGTGCAGGTTGAGCTGCTCGCCCCAGTCGGTCGCCCGGTAGCGCCAGGGCATCACCGGCAAGGGCACCAGCGGCTCGCGATTGAACGGCAGGGCGCAGGCAATGGAAACGAACGGCAGGCCAAGATGCTCGGCCACCAGCGCGCCCGCTGGCTCCATCTGATCGGCCAGCACGGCGTCGACCTTCAGCGAACGCAGCATGCCCGGCGCCTCGCGACAGAACAATGCAGTGCTCGCCGCCATGTCGGCGATGACCCGGCGGATACCGAAAGGCCCCGGTTGCGCGGCGCGGCGGACCACCGCAGCCAGGCTGCCCGGCGGATGGGACTCGGCGCCGATGGCGGCGAATCCGGCCGAGGGCAACGTCAACAGCTCGGCGGCATCGGCCTGCTGGACGAAAGTCACTCGGTGGCCTCGCTGCGTCAGCGCCCAGGCGACTGCTTCGAACGCGCGCAGGTGGCTGAGAAAGGGCGGCGCGATTGCCGCGAAATGAGTCATCTGGCGGCTCTGCCCGGCATCAGGCAGTGGGCACTTGCAGCAGCCGCGCCTGCCGCAGCTCCGCGAGGCCGGCCGAACCTGTACAGAAGCAGGCGATGCGCAGCTGCTCGATCAGCACTTCGAAGTGCTTGACCACCGCCTCACTGCTCAGCATCGCGGCTTGCAGCACGCCCGCTGCCTGCCCGACCAGATCGGCGCCCAGGCAGATCGCCTTGGCCGCCTCCACGCCGTCGCGAATGCCTCCGGAGGCGATCAGCGGCGTATCCGGGCAGGCCTTGCGCACGGCCTGCAGCGCCTGCGCCGTGGGGATGCCCCAATCGGCGAAGGCCTGGGCGATCGCACGTTGGCTGACATCGCTGGCGCGCTCGGCTTCCACCGCGGCCCAGCTGGTCCCGCCGGAACCGGCGACATCGATGGCGGCGACGCCGGCGTCGACCAGCTGCCGTGCCACCGTCGCGGATATGCCGGCACCGACTTCCTTGATCACCACAGGCGCGGCCAGGCGGCTGGCAAGCGCTTCGATCGCCCGCAGCACGCCTCGCCAATCACGGTCGCCACCCGGCTGCACCGCTTCCTGCAGCGGGTTCAGGTGCACGATCAGCGCATCGCCATCGATCATCTCGACCGCCCGCCGCGCCTCGTCCACACCGTAGCCGCGTACCAGCTGCGCGGCACCGAAGTTGGCCAGCAGGAGGATGTCCGGCGCCAGCTGGCGCAGCTGCACGGTCAGGCCCTGATCTCCCGCGGTTTCAAGCGCAACCCGCTGCGAACCCACCGCCATGGCGATACCCAAGTGTTGCGCGGCTTCCGCCAGGTGCGCATTAATCGCAGCAGAACGTGCGGCGCCGCCAGTCATCGAGCTGATCAGCAGCGGCGCCCGCAGCTGGCGCCCGAACAGCGCGCTATGCAGGTCGATCTCATCAAGGTGCAACTCGGGCAGGGCGCAGTGCTCAAAGCGAAATGCGCCGAAACCGGTACCCGTCGCACCGGCTGCCCGCGTCGGGTCCAGGACGATATCCAGATGATCGTTTTTGCGGCTGACCAACGATTGTTTGCTCATGGAAATCGGCTCCCGGGAAGACTTGTTTGGACGTGACGCCCTGAAAAAAGTGCTATGCGATGGCAACGAGTTGTACAGGTTTTTGTCATAACGTCCAATCGTTGTACAACATTGCACAACCCTGGTGCTCGAACTGAGGCGCCAGCAAGGGCACCGCCATGCAAACGCAGAATTCCACCCTCCCGCTTCCGCAATGCGACAGCCTGCTACGCCTGCGGCGACAGGTCGACGAGCGCCTGGCCATGCGCCTGCCGCGACCCGAGTCGGAGCTGGACAAGGTCACGCTGGCGTTACGTGAAGGCACCCTCGCTCCCGGCAAACGAATCAGGCCACTGTTGTTGCTGCTGGCGCTGGGAGATCTCGGCGTCGACCCCGATATCGGCCTGGACCCGGCATGTGCGCTGGAGATGATCCACGCCGCCTCGCTGTTTCTCGACGACATGCCATGCATGGACAACGCCAGCCTGCGGCGCGGCCAGCCGACCATTCATCTGCGTTTCGGCGAGGATGTCGCCGTGCTCGCCTCGGTCGCACTGCTCAGCCATGCCTATGGCATAACCGCCACCGCGCCCAGGCTCACCCCCAGGCAGCGCAACGACGCGGTGGCCACACTGGCGCGAGCGGTCGGTGCGCAGGGCCTGGTGCGTGGGCAATTTCGCGACCTGCATGGCGCACAAGAAGCGCAGCAGCTCGATGCGGTGATTGCCACCAATCAGCTGAAAACCGGCTCGCTGTTCACCGCCGCATTGGAAGTTGCCGCCCTGCTCGCGGGGGCTGAGCGGACGCGGACACGCCATCTGCAAGGCTTTGCCAACGAACTGGGCCTGGCGTTTCAGCTGCTCGACGATATCGCCGATGGCCTGACGCCCGAACAGACCGGCAAGGACTGCCAGCAGGACCAGGCCAAGGTGACCGTGGTCTCGCTGCTTGGCCAGCAGGCGGCAGAGCAGCAGCTGGCAACCCATCGAGAGGCCGCCCTCAGCCATCTTGATGCCGCCGGCCTGGGCGATGGCGAACTGGCCGCGCTCATGCGCCAGCTGTTCGGCTGAATGGAGCGACCCCGTGTTGACGCTTCATCAGTGCAATGGATGAAGCTAGGCAATGGAAAACCGCGGTCCTTAGACTCGGGCCGATAAAAACGGAGGTTGACCATGACCGAGACCCTGCTCTGCCCGCGTAACCTGGCATTCGAACTCTACGAAGTGCTGGACGCCGAGGCCCTGACCCGCCGCGAGCACTTCGCCGATCACAGCCGCGAAACCTTCGACGCCGCCATCGGCACCGCGCGCACCATCGCCGAGAAATACTTCGCACCGCACAACCGCAAGTCCGACGAGCACGAGCCGCAGTACGTCAACGGCGAAGCGGTGCTGATTCCCGAGGTCAAGCCGGCCGTGGACGCCTTCATCGAGGCGGGCTTTCACAACGCGCAACGCAGCTTCGACGACGGCGGCATGCAGCTGCCGAATCTGCTGTCGCGGGCCTGCTTCGCGCATTTCCAGTCGGCCAACATCGCCACCAGCTCCTACCCAATGCTGAGCATGGGCGCCTCGCACCTGATCGAGGCCTTCGGCTCCGACGAGCAGAAGCAGCGCTTCCTGCAGCCGATGCTCGAGGGCCGCTTCTTCGGCACCATGGCACTCACCGAGCCGCATGCCGGCTCGTCGCTGTCGGACATCCGCACCCGCGCCGAACCGGCCGGTGACGGCAGCTATCGCCTCAAGGGCAACAAGATCTTCATTTCCGGCGGCGACCACCCGCTGTCGGAAAACATCGTGCACATGGTGCTGGCCAAGCTGCCGGACGCGCCGCCCGGGGTAAAGGGCATCAGCCTGTTCATCGTGCCGAAGTTCCTGGTCAACGACGACGGCTCGCTGGGCGAGCGCAACGACGTGCTGCTGGCCGGCCTGTTCCACAAGATGGGTTGGCGCGGCACCACCAGCACGGCGCTGAACTTCGGCGACAACGGCAACTGCGTCGGCTATCTGGTAGGAGAACCGCACAAGGGCCTGGCCTACATGTTCCAGATGATGAACGAGGCGCGCATCGGCGTCGGCATGGGCGCGATCATGCTCGGCTACGCCGGCTACCTCTACTCGCTGAACTACGCCCGCGAGCGCCCGCAGGGCCGCCTGCCGGACGGCAAGGACCCGGCCTCGACCCAGGTGCCGATAATCGAGCACACCGACGTCAAGCGCATGCTGCTGATGCAGAAGGCCTATGTCGAAGGCGCCTTCGATCTCGGCCTGTACTCGGCACGCCTGGTGGACGACGAGCACACCGCCGAGAGCGACGAGGAGCGGCGCAACGCCGGCGAACTGCTCGACCTGCTGACGCCGATCGTCAAATCCTGGCCGTCGGAGTACTGCCTGAAGGCCAACGAGCTGGCCATCCAGATTCTCGGCGGGCATGGCTACACCCGCGAGTACCCGGTGGAACAGTACTACCGCGACAACCGCCTCAATCCGATCCACGAAGGCACCCACGGCATCCAGTCGCTGGACCTGCTCGGCCGCAAGCTGATGCAGAACAAGGGTGCCGGCCTGCGCCAGCTGCTCGGGTTGATCCAGGCCAGCTGCGCACGCGCCGCCGAGTACGACTCGCTGACCGCACTGCGCCAGCCACTGGAGCAGCACATCGCCCGCCTCACCAGCGTGACCCAGGCGCTGCTCGGCGATCTGGCAGCCGGCAAGGTCAACCAGGCGCTGGCCAACTCGGCGCTGTACCTGAAGGTGTTCGGCCATGCAGTGATCGGCTGGCGCTGGCTGGAGCAGGCACTGCGCGCCGAACGCGGGCTGGCCGAAGGCAATCCGGCGGATGCGGACTTCTACCGTGGCAAGCTGCAGGCCGCGCGCTACTTTCTGACCTGGGAAGTGCCGGCTTGCGCGCACGAGCTGGCCGTCCTCGAAGCACGCGACGACACCTGCCTGACGATGCAGGACGCCTGGTTCTAGAGCGTGCCGCACATGCTGTAACAGCGCCCCGCTCCTGCGGGGCGTTTTTTTGACAGGCTGTCAAATCATCAGGTTAGAATCGCTGGCATATCCCGTGCATGGGCACGCGGCAGCTTTCTCTAGCGGAGACTTCATTTGGACGTCGGCAACATCAACCACCTGTTCTTTATCGGTGCCTTGTTGGTGGCGGCGAGCATCCTGATGAGTTCCCTTTCGGCGCGTCTCGGCGTGCCGATCCTGGTGATTTTCCTCGGCGTCGGGATGCTTGCCGGGGTCGATGGCGTAGGCGGTATCGTCTTCGAGGACTATCAGCTGGCCTTCGTCATCAGCAACCTGGCGCTGGCGGTGATTCTCCTCGACGGTGGCATGCGTACCCGTACCGCAACCTTCCGCGTGGCCCTGAAACCGGCGTTCTCGCTGGCGACCCTGGGCGTGGCGATCACCTCCGGCTTTACCGGGCTGGCCGCTGCCTGGCTGTTCGATTTGCCGCTGCTGCAGGGCCTGCTTATCGGCGCGATCGTCGGCTCCACCGATGCCGCCGTGGTGTTCAACCTGCTCAACGGCAAGGGCCTGAACGAGCGGGTCGGTTCGACGCTGGAAATCGAGTCGGGCAGCAACGACCCGATGGCGATGTTCCTTACCGTCGCGCTGATCGACATGCTGCTCGCCGGGCAGACCACCTTCGGCTGGGACTTCCTGCTGACTCTGCTGCAACAGTTCGGTATAGGCACCGTGCTCGGTCTGGCTGGCGGCTGGCTGCTGCTGCAGCTGATCAACCGGCTGTCGGTAGCCGACGGGCTCTACCCGCTGCTGGCAGTGGCCGGCGGCCTGATGATCTTCGCCCTGTCCGGCGCCATCGGCGGCAGCGGCATCCTCGCCATCTACGTCTGCGGTCTGCTGCTGGGTAACCGGCCGATCCGCAACCGCCACGGCATCCTGCACATGTTCGACGGCCTGGCCTGGCTCAGCCAGATCGGCATGTTCCTCGTGCTCGGCCTGCTGCTCACCCCCAGCGAACTCTTGCCCATCGCCCTGCCGGCACTGGCGCTGTCGCTGTGGATGATCCTGTTCGCCCGCCCGCTGGCGGTGTTCGTCAGCCTGTTGCCGTTCCGCAGCTTCCACCTGCGCGAGCGCCTGTTCATCTCCTGGATCGGCCTGCGTGGTGCGGTGCCGGTGATCCTCGCGGTATTCCCGCTGATGGCCGGGCTGGAAAACGCCCAGCTGTTCTTCAATGTGGCGTTCTTCATTGTCCTGGTGTCGCTGCTGCTGCAGGGTTCGACGCTGGCCTGGGCGGCGAAGAAGGCCAAGGTCGAGGTACCGCCGTCGCCCATGCCGGTTTCGCGTACGGGCCTGCAGGTGCACGCCACCAGCCAGTGGGAAATGTTCGTCTACCGCCTGAGCGCCAGCAAATGGTGCGTCGGTGCCGCCCTGCGCGAACTGAAGATGCCACCCGGCACGCGCATCGCCGCCCTCTTCCGCGGCAAGAATCTGCTGCACCCGTCCGGCAGCACGCGGCTGCAGGTGGACGATATCCTCTGCGTGATCGGTCATGACGAAGACCTGCCAGCCCTCGGCAAGCTGTTCAGCCAGGCACCCAAGCGCGGCCAGGACCTGCGTTTCTTCGGCGACTTCATCCTCGAGGCCGACGCCCAGCTCAGCGCCATCACCGCGCTCTACGGCCTCAAGCTCGGCGATGTGGACGGCAACCAGACCATCGGCAACTTCATGGCCGAGCAGGTCAATGGCAATCCGGTGGTGGGCGACCAGATCGAATGGAACGGGCTGACCTGGACCGTGGCAGCAATGGAGGCCGGCGAAGTGCGCAAGGTCGGCCTGAAGTTTCCGGAAGGTGACAAGCCAGGCCCACAGCTGATGTTCTAAAGCCACCATGGCCGGCGGATGACGCGGCCTCACCGCTCATCACTCGACCGGTTGCGCGGTACTCGCGCTGGACAGGCGCAGCCCGTAGACTTTCGCACTTTCTGGTCATCCGCTGCGTCACTGCCCCCATGTCCCTTCTGCGCGCCCTGTTGCTCTCGACGTTCTGCCTGTTTGTCGCCCCCCTGCATGCTCAATCACTGGACAGCCTGACGGGCACCCCACCCGCCAGCGAAGGCGAAACGAAATCCGCACAACCCTCGCTGGACGAGCAGACCCGGCGCATGAGCGAGCAGGCCGCGACCAGCGAAACCCGCCTCGCCGAACTGAAAGCGCAGCTGGCGCAGGCGCCGAAGGAAATCACCGAGGCTCAGCGCGAGCTGGCGAAACTCAAGGCCAGCCCGGACGAAGACCCCGCCAAGCGCTATGCCAGCCAGTCGGTGGAGGCACTCGAGCAGCGCCTGAGCGCGCGGGTCGAGGAGCTGTCCGAATGGCAGAAGCAGTTCAGTGCCGCCAACAGCATGATCATCAGCGCGCAGACCCGTCCCGAGCGCGCCCAGGCGCAGATCGGCACGGCGCAGACGCGCATCCAGGAAATCAACAACCTGCTCAAGGGCGGACGCGAATCCGGCAAGCCACTGAGCGAGGAACGCCGCGCGCTGCTGGAGGCGGAGATCGCCTCGCTCGGCGCGCAGATCGAACTGCGCCGCCAGGAACTGGCCGGCAACAGCCTGCTGCAGGACCTGGGCAAGGCCCGCCGCGACCTGCTGGCCGAGCGCATCGCCCGTGCCGAGCAGGACACCCAGGCCCTGCAAGGGCTGATCAACGAGAAGCGCCGTGCCGAATCGGAGCAGACCGTCGCCGAGTTCTCCGCGCGGGTGCAGCAGGCCGGCTCGGACAAGCTGCTCGCCGCCGAAAGCGCCGAGAACCTCAAGCTGTCCGACTACCTGCTGCGGGCCACCGAGCGCCTCAACCGCCTGAACCAGCAGAACCTGCAGACCCGCCAGCAGCTCGACACCCTCAACCAGACCGATCAGGCGCTGGAGGAGCAGATCGCCGTGCTCGAAGGCAGCCTGCTGCTGTCGCGCATCCTTTACCAGCAGAAACAGGCGCTGCCGAGCCTGCAGCTGGACAAGGACCTCGCCGACGAAATCGCCGATATCCGTCTCTATCAGTTCGAGCTCAACCAGCGCCGTGAAGCCGCGGGCAATGCCGCCGCCTATGTCGACCAGCTGCTGGCCGAGCAGAAAGAGGAGGAAGTGACCCCCGAACTGCGCCGCACCCTGCTCGACCTGGCCACCACCCGCAGCGAGCTGCTCGACCGACTCAACCGTGAGCTGGACTCACTGCTCAACGCCTCGATCACCCTGCAGCTCAACCAGAAGCAGCTGCAGGACACCGCCAGCGCGCTTAGCAATACCCTCGACGAGCAGATGTTCTGGATTCCCAGCAACAAGCCGCTTGATTTGGACTGGCTGCAGGGTTCGGTTCGCCGACTCAAGGCGCAGCTCGCGGCGATGCCCTGGCTGTCCGCGGTGCAAGAGCTGGGTGCCGGGCTGAAGGAACGCCCGCTGTTCTTCCTGCCGCTGCTGCTGCTGATCGCCGCGCTGCTCTGGTGGCGCAAGAAGATCGACGCCAAGCTCAGCTCGCTGAGCGAGGAAATCGGCCATTTCCGCAACGACAGCCAGCTGCACACCCCGCTGGCGCTGCTGCTCAACCTGCTGCTGGCGCTGCCCGGCGCGCTATTCCTGACCCTTTGCGGCTACCTGCTGCAGATGGACGCGCGCGGGCAGAACTACGTCCTCGGCGCCGCCCTGTACGAAATGGCCCAGGCCTGGCTGGTGTTCTACAGCGCCTACCGCATGCTCTCGCCAGGGCGCGTGGCCGAGCTGCACTTCGGCTGGTCGCGGCCGCAGGTGGCCTTCCTGCGTGACGAGATTCGCCGGCTGGGGCTGATCGTCATGGCCCTGGTTGCCGTGGTCAGCGTCGCCGAGCATCAGCCGGCGCGGCTGGCCGACGACGTGCTCGGCATTCTCGTGGTGCTGACCTGCTTCGCCCTGATGAGCTGGCGTCTCAACCGCCTGCTGCTCAAGGGACCGTCGAGCCAGAACGCGCCGCCGCTGCGCCTGATGATCGGCCTGCTGTTCAGCGTGCTGCCGATCGCGCTGATCGTCGCAGTGGGCTTTGGCTACTACTACACGGCGCTGAAGCTGACCGACCGCCTGATCGACACGCTCTACCTGCTGATGATCTGGATCGTCGTCGAAGCGGCGCTGGTCCGCGGCCTCACCGTCGCGGCGCGGCGGCTGGCCTACAAGCGCGCCCTGGCCAAGCGCCAGGCGCAGGGCGACGATGGCAGCGACACGGTGGAAACCCAGGGCGAACCGGGGCTGGACATCGAACAGGTCAACCAGCAGTCGCTGCGCCTGACCCGCCTGACCATGTTCGGCGTGTTCCTCGTGGCGCTGTACTGGGTCTGGTCCGACCTGATCTCGGTGGTGTCCTACCTGGACAACATCACCCTGTACGAATACACCACCGGCAGCGGCGATGCCCTGACCACCGCGGCGATCAGCCTGAACAACCTGCTCGGCGCACTGCTGATCGTCGCCATCACGGTGGCCCTGGCGCGCAACCTGCCCGGCCTGCTGGAAGTCATGGTGCTGTCCAAGCTGCGTCTGGCCCAGGGCAGCGCCTACGCCACCACCACGCTGCTGTCCTATGCGCTGGCCGGCTTCGGCATCGTCACCACGCTGTCCACCCTCGGCGTCAGCTGGGACAAACTGCAGTGGCTGGTAGCCGCGCTATCGGTGGGCCTGGGTTTCGGCCTGCAGGAGATCTTCGCCAACTTCATCTCCGGCCTGATCATCCTCTTCGAACGCCCGGTACGAATCGGCGACGTGGTGACCATCGGCAACCTGTCGGGCACGGTCAGCCGGATTCGCATCCGCGCCACCACCATCACCGACTTCGACCGCAAGGACATCATCGTCCCGAACAAGACCTTCATCACCGGTCAGCTGATCAACTGGTCGCTGAGCGACACCGTGACCCGCGTGACGGTCAAGGTCGGCGTGGGCTACGGTTCGGATCTGGAGCAGGTGAAGGCGCTGCTCTACAAGGCTGCTCAAGCCAACCCGCGCGTACTCAAGGACCCGGAGCCGCAGGTGTTCTTCCTCAACTTCGGCGAGAGCACGCTGGACCACGAACTCCGCATCCACGTGCGTGATCTGGGCGACCGCAACCCGGCCACCGATGAGATCAACCGCTTCATCGACCGTGAATTCACCAAGGCCGGCATCAACATCGCCTTCCGCCAGGTCGATGTGTTCCTGAAGAACTTCGCCGGCCAGCAGCTGCAGCTCAGTGCCACGCCGAAGCCCGCCGACGACGCGCCGAAGCCGGCGACCGATGATCGCGGCTGAGGAACGTCCGGGCACCGCGCACCCTCCAACGTCCAGAACGCCCGGCTGCGGCCGGGCACTCCTCGCCCGCCTGCCGCCGCCGGAGAGATATTGAAAAGCCTAACCCAGCTGACCTTCGACAACCGCTTCGCCCGCCTCGGCGATACCTTTTCCACCGAGGTCTCGCCGCAGCCGCTGAGCGACCCACGCCTGGTGGTCGTCAGCGAGGCGGCCATGGCGTTGCTGGATATGGACCCGGCCGAGGCCGAGCAGCCGCTGTTTGCCGAACTGTTCTCCGGGCACAAGATCTGGTCGACCGCCGAACCGCGGGCGATGGTCTATTCCGGCCACCAGTTCGGCAGCTACAACCCGCAGCTGGGCGATGGCCGCGGGCTGCTGCTTGGCGAAGTGGTCAACGAGGCCGGCGAGTACTGGGATTTGCACCTCAAGGGCGCCGGCAAGACGCCCTATTCACGCATGGGCGACGGCCGCGCGGTGCTGCGCTCGTCGATTCGCGAGTTCCTCGCCAGCGAACATCTGCATGCGCTGGGCATTCCCAGCTCGCGGGCGCTGTGCGTCACCGGTTCGGATTCGCTGGTCTACCGCGAGCGCCCGGAGCGCGGTGCCATGCTGCTGCGCCTGGCGCCCAGTCATGTGCGCTTCGGCCATTTCGAGTTCTTCTATTACACCCGCCAGCACGCCGAGCTGAAACAACTGCTCGAACACGTCATCGAGGCGCACTTCACCGAACTGCTGGAACACCCCGAGCCGTTCCACGCATTCTTCCGCGAGGTGCTCGAACGCACTGCCGCACTGATCGCCCGCTGGCAGGCCTACGGCTTCTGCCATGGGGTGATGAACACCGACAACATGTCGATCCTCGGCATCACCTTCGATTTCGGCCCCTACGCCTTTCTCGACGACTTCGACGCGCGCTTCATCTGCAACCACTCCGACGACACCGGTCGCTACTCCTTCGAGAACCAGGTGCCCATCGCCCACTGGAACCTGGCAGCGCTGGCCCAGGCACTGACGCCTTTCATCGAGGTCAAGGTGCTGCGCGAAACCATGGAGCTGTTCCTGCCGCTGTACGAAGCCGAATGGTTGGACCTGATGCGCCGGCGTCTGGGTTTTGCTCAGGCCGAGGCAGATGACGAGGCGCTGGTGCGCCGCCTACTGCAACTGATGCAGGCCAGTACCGTCGATTACACGAACTTCTTCCGCGAACTTAGCGAGAGCCCGGCCGAACAAGTGGTCCGCCGCCTGCGCGAGGACTTCGTCGATCTGCAGGGCTTCGATGCCTGGGCCGCGGACTATTGCGCGCGCACCGCACGCGAGGGCAGCGAGCCGGCCGAGCGACAGGCGCGCATGCAGGCGGTCAACCCGAAGTACATCCTGCGCAACTACCTGGCGCAGCAGGCAATCGAGGCGGCGGAAAAAGGTGATTACGCCCCCGTGCGCGAATTGCACGCCGTGCTCAGCCGCCCCTTCGAGGAACAGCCGGGCATGCAGCGCTACGCCGAGCGGCCGCCGGAATGGGGCAAGCACCTGAAGATCAGCTGCTCGTCCTGAGGCGGAAAATCAATATCGCGCCGGGGCCGGCGCTGATGGATAAGGCACCTTCTCCGCTGGGGCGGAGATACGCTCTTGCGGCCCTACAGCCCAGCGAGCGTACCGGCAGCTACTCGCCCAGCGGCAGCAGCACGCGGAACAGCGAGCCCTGGCCTTCCTCGCTCTGCACCTGAATGCGGCCGTTGTGCGCACGGACGATCTGGTCGGCGATGAACAGGCCCAGCCCCAGGCCAGCGCTGCTTTCGCTGCCTTCGGCGCGTTCGAACTGACAGAAGATGCGCTCCAGACTCTGCGGGCTGATGCCGATGCCGTGGTCGCGCACCTCGATGCAGGCACCCTCCGCACAGGACGCAACGCCGACGTGAACCGGCTTGCCGGCACCGTAGCGCATGGCATTGGTCAGCAGGTTGGCCAGCACCTGTTCGATACGGAAGGCGTCCCAGACACCGATGATCGGCTCGTTTCGCTCCAGCTGCAGCTCGCAGCCGCAGGCTTCCATCTGCGCCGCGAAACTCTCCACGACATTGCCCACCAGCTGCGCGAGGTCGGTGCGGCTCGGGCGAATCGACAATTTGCCGGTGCGGATGCGCGAGACGTCGAGCATGTCGTCGATCAGACGGATCAGGCTCTGAATCTGCCGCTCGTCCTTGTCCACCATGTTGCGCAGGCGCTCTTCGCTGAAGGCCTCGAGGTTGTTGCGACCGAGCTGCAGCTTGCGCAGCTGCACCTCGAGAATCAGGGTGTTGAGCGGTGTCTTCAGCTCGTGGGAGACGATCGACATGAAGTCATCACGCATGCGCACCGCACCCTCCAGCTCGGCCTGGGTGCTGCGCAGCTCGTCGAGCAGCACTTCCTGCTCGCGCCGGCTCTGTTCTAGGGCCTCCAGCTGCCGCGCCAGGCGCTTGCGCCCACGGTACAGATCGACGAACACACTGACCTTGCTACGCACGGCGTGGGCATCCAGGGGCTTCTGCATGAAATCCACCGCGCCGCTCTCGTAGCCCTTGAAGGCATAGTTGAGTTCCCGGCCGGCGGCGCTGACGAAGACGATGGGGATCTGCTTGGTGCGTTCGGTGCCACGCATCAGCTCGGCCAGCTGGAAGCCGTCCATGCCCGGCATCTGCACATCGAGAATGGCCAGTGCGAACTCGTAACGCAGCAACAGCTCCAGCGCCTGCTCGGCCGATTCGGCCTGATGAACCCTTATACCGGGCGCCTGCAGCAGCGCGTCCAGAGCCAGCAGGTTCTCCGGCAGGTCATCGACGATCAGCAGATTCACCTCGTCGGTACGGTCGGGCATGGTCACTCCAGTTCTCGCAACAATCGGTGAATGTCGCGTAGGGACAAGATGTAATCCGGCGCGAAGCGCCGCAGAGCGGCGCGAGGCATGGTCGGTACGGCCGCTTCGGCGGGGTCCTGAATCACGGTCAACCCACCGCAGCGATGAATCGCTTCCAGACCGGCAGCACCGTCCTCATTGGCACCGGTCAGCAGAACACCAGCGACCTGCGCGCCCCATGTATCGGCTGCCGACTCGAATAGCACGTCGATCGATGGACGGGAAAAATGCACCGCATCGTCCTGGCTCAGCGACAGGCTGCCGTCATTCTCGACCAACAAGTGATAACCGGGTGCGGCAAAGTACAGCATTCCGGAGTGCAGCTGGTCCTTGTCGTCCGCTTCCTTGGCCCTCAGCCGGGTTCTGCGCCCGAATATCTCGGCCAGATGGGTGGGCCCGCTGGCCGGTATGTGCTGGACCACTAGAATCGGTGGACGGTAACCGCTCGGCAGGCCTTCGAGCACCGTGCCGAGGGCCTCCAGCCCACCGGCGGACGCACCGATCACCACCGCCTCGATGGGCGGCTGGCGTCTCGCCTGAAGAAGCGCCTGCTCGGAGCTGCTCATAGCTTGCGGAAGATCCTTTCCGATTTATCGAACGGCTCGTAGTAATTGGCGTAGCCGGAAAACTCGACGGTTTCCTTGCTGCCGAGGCCGAGAAAGCCCCGATGGCAAAGCGATTCATGAAACAACCCGAAGGCACGATCCTGCAGCGGCTTGTTGAAATAGATCAGCACGTTGCGGCAGGAGATCAAATGCGTTTCGGAAAATACGCTATCGGTTGCCAGGCTATGGTCGGCAAACGTAACCGTTTCTTTCAGCGATTTGTCCATGATCGCCGAGTCGTACGCGGCAGTGTAATAGTCGGAAAAACTGCGCGTGCCGCCGGCCTGCTGGTAGTTCGCCGTGTACTGGCGCAGGTGGTCGATGGCGAAGATGCCCTGGCGCGCCTGCTCCAGCGAACGCGGGTTGATGTCGGTGGCGTAGATGATCGAGCGCTCGAGCAGCCCCTCTTCCTTGAGCAGGATGGCCATCGAGTAGACCTCTTCGCCGGTGCTGCAGCCGGCGATCCAGATCTTCAGCGACGGATAGGTGCGCAGCACCGGCACCACCTGTTCCCGCAGCGCGCGGAAATAGCCGGGATCGCGGAACATCTCGCTGACCGGGATGGTGAGGTACTGCAGCAGGTCCATGAAGGCCTGCGGGTCATAGAGGATCTTGCGCTGCAAGGCCGAGATGCTCTCGCACTGCAACTGCTTCAACGCCAGCAATACCCGGCGCTTGAGCGAAGCGCCGGAGTAGTCACGGAAGTCATAGCTGTACTTGAGGTAGATCGCCTCGATCAGCAGCTTGAGTTCGATCTCGACGTTACGGTCGCCCATTTCACAGCAGCTCCACTTTCGGCAGCCAGACGCGGATCAGCGAAAACAGCCGGTCGAGGTCGATGGGTTTGGCCAGGTAATCATTGGCGCCCGAACGCAGGCAGCGGTCCTGATCATCCTTCATCGCCTTGGCGGTCACCGCGATGATCGGCAGCTTGGCGAAGCGGACATCCTTGCGGATTTCCTGCATGGCGGTGAAGCCATCCATCTCCGGCATCATGATGTCCATCAGCACCAGGTCGATGCCGGCATCGTGCTGCAGCTTGTCGATGGCCTCCAGGCCGTTGCGGGCGATCTCCACCAGCGCGCCCTTCTGCTCCAGCGCGCTGGTCAGGGCGAAGACGTTGCGCACGTCGTCGTCCACCACCAGGATCTTGCGGCCCTCGAAGGCCTTCTCGCGGCTGCGCGCGCTTTTCAGCATCTTCTGCCGCTCCGGCGGCATGTCCGACTCGACCTTGTGCAGGAACAGCGTCACCTCGTCGAGCAGACGCTCCGGCGAGCGCGCGCCCTTGATGATGATCGAGCGCGAGTACTTGAGCAGCGCCGCCTCCTCGTCGCGGGTCAGGTTGCGCCCGGTGTAGACGATCACCGGCGGGAAGGAACAGATGTCCTCCTTGGCCATGCGCTCGAGCAGTTCGCTGCCGTCCATGTCCGGCAGCTTGAGGTCGATGATCATGCAGTCGAACACCGTGTCGCGCAGCAGTTCGAGCGCCTGGGTACCGAACTCGACGGCGGTGATCTCGATGTCGACGTCCTCGATCAGCCGCGACATGCTCTCGCGCTGCAGCGCGTCGTCCTCGACCAGCAGGATGCGCTTGACCTTCTGCGCCAGCTTAGCCTCCAGCCGGCTGAAGACGTCCTTGAGTTCTTCGCGGGTGGTCGGCTTCATCGCATAGCCCACCGCGCCCATCTGCAGGGCCGCTTCCTTGCGATCCTCCACCGATACCACATGCACCGGGATATGCCGGGTCGCGGGGTTTTCCTTGAGCCGTTCGAGCACCGTCAGGCCGGAGTGATCCGGCAGGCGCATGTCGAGCAGGATCGCGTCCGGCTTGTACTGCAGCGCGGTATCGAAGCCGTCGTCGGCGTTCTGCGACAGTAGACAGCTGTACTGCAGTTCATGCGCAAGATCGTGGAGGATGCGCGCGAACTGCGGCTCGTCCTCGATCACCAGCACGCAGCGCTCCTTGAACGGGAATCTGTCGCGGTCATCGGCCAGGCGCTGCGGTACCGCGGCGGCGGCACGATTCAGCAGCTCACGCTCGTCGTGACGGATCGTGGCTTTGCTCGGCACAAGCGCCGGTTTGCTGCTCGGCTCCGGCTGGCGACTCGGTTGCGCCACACCCGGCTCGGCGACGAGCGCTTCGCTGTAGTTCTGCGGCACGACCAGGGTAAAGGTGCTGCCGGCGCCCGGCTGGCTCTGCACTTCGATTTCTCCGCCGAGCAGATTGGCCAGCTCGCGGGAGATCGACAGGCCCAGACCGGTGCCACCGTAACGGCGGTTGGTGGTGCCGTCAGCCTGGCGGAATGCCTCGAAGATCGCCGCCTGCTGCTCCTGGGCGATGCCGATGCCGGTGTCGCGCACGGCGAAGGCCAGCAGGTCGTCGTCGCGCGGTTCGACGCGCAGCGTCACCGAGCCTTTCTCGGTGAACTTGAAGGCATTGGCCAGCAGGTTCTTGATGATCTGCTCCAGGCGCTGGCGATCGCTGAACAGGCTGGCCGGCAGGTCATCGGCAAGCTCCACGCTGAACTGCAGGGATTTCTCCATGGCCAGCGGCAGGAACAGATTCTTCATGCCGTCGACCAGGCGGGTGAGGATGGTCAACTCGGGATGCACCTCGAGCTTGCCGGCTTCCACCTTGGAGATGTCGAGGATGTCGTTGATCAGGGTGAGCAGATCGTTGCCAGCCGAATAGATGGAGCGGGCGAACTGCACCTGATCGTCGCTGAGGTTGCCCTCGGGGTTGTCGGCCAGCAGCTTGGCCAGAATCAGCGAGCTGTTCAGTGGCGTGCGCAGCTCATGGGACATATTGGCAAGGAATTCGGACTTGTAGCGACTGGCGCGCTGCAACTCGTCAGCGCGCTGTTCGAGCATCAGCTGTACCTCGTTCAGGCGCTGATTCTTCTCGTCCATCTGGTCGCGCTGGCGGGCCAGCTCTTCAGTCTGCTCGGCCAGCTGTTCATTGGTTTGTTCCAGCTCGGCCTGCTGTTCTTCCATATGCGCCTGGGATTCACGCAGGGCGTTGGATTGTTCTTCCAGTTCCTCGTTGGCGGCACGTAGCTCTTCCTGCTGCACCTGCAGCTCCTCGTTGAGCTGCTGGGTTTCGGCGAGCACCTTCTGCAGGCGCTGACGATAGCGCGCTGCCTCGATGGCCGAACCGATGCTGGGAACGATGCGCCGCAGCAGCTCGCTGTCCTGCTCGCGCAGCGGCCGCAGGAAGCCCAGCTCGATCACGCCGTTGAGCATGCCGCTGTCTTCCACCGGCACGATGAGTACCGAGCGCGGCGCCGTGTTGCCCAGCCCGGAGGTCACCTTGAGGTAGTCCGCGGGCAGGTCTTCGAGCGCCATCACCCGCCGCTCCAGCGCGGCCTGGCCGACCAGACCGTTGCCGATGTCCAGCGTGCGCGCACTCTGCAGATGATCGGGGTCGTAGGCATATTCGGCTACGCGCTGCAGCTTGCCATCCTGCACCACGTAGAGCGCGCCGACCGCCGCATCGATGTAGCGCGAAAGAAAATTCAGCACACCCTGGCCGAGCGCCGGCAGGGCCAGCTCGCCGATGATGGAGTCGCTGAGCTGGGTCTGCCCGGTGCGGTACCAGGCCTGCTGCTCAAGCGCCTCGGCATGCGCCTGCTGGCGCTGCAGCGACTGCGAGTAGCTCTCCGACAGCGAGGTCAGGTCACGACGACCGAGATAAACGAGCATGCCGCTAAAGATCAGGCTGAACAGCAGGAAGCCGCCGATCAGCGCGGTGGTGATCACTTCCGAAACGTCGGTGCGCTCGCTGCGCAGCTGACGCTCGCGGGCAATGAAGTCGTTGAGCAGGCGGCGCTGATCCTCCTTCAGCTCGAGCCCACGCTTGCTCTGCACCTCCTCAATAATCGACAGCCCCTGGCCGCGCTGGCCGATCAGATCCTCGGCAAAGACCAGCCATTGGCTGTGCAGCATGGCGATACGCTCGATGCGTTCGAGCTGCTCGGCGTCCTCGGCAGAGTAGTCGCGCATCAGTTCCAGCTGCTCTTCGAACAGCGGCAACTCGCGCTTGTAGGGATCGAGAAAGCGCGTCTCGCCGGCGATCAGGTAGCCGCGCATCGAGGACTCGATGTCGTTGAGCATCTTCTGTGCCTCGTGGGCGTAGGCCACGCCCTGAACCGAACGCTCGACCCATTGGCTCACGCTCAGCAGGTAATACACGATGGCGCTGAAGAAGAAGGCGCTGAGAAAGCCGAACCCCAGTGGCACGGCCACGTTGCGGTTGAGTATTCGCCTGAAATTGCTCTGATCGATGAAGGACTCGCTCATTGGTTTCCTTTCCGTATACCTGGCGCGGGCGGCTGAGCGCTGGCGTCACCCACGGGTGATCGCGCTCGGTTAGCGGCGTTTTCTTGAGTGTTTCGCGCGTGATTGGTTCCGTAGTGCAGGAAGCGCGACTCTACACGGCCAGGGGAAGGAGTTCAAAAGCAGCCCGGTCGAGCCGGGCCGCTGACCATCAACGGCGAGCGATGATCCAGACCGCGTGGATGATGCCGGGGATGTAGCCGAGCAGGGTGAGCAGGATGTTGAGCCAGAACGCGCCGGCGAAACCTACCTGGAGGAACACGCCAAGCGGTGGCAGCAGTATCGCGATGATGATGCGGATGAGGTCCATCATGGTCTCCGTCAGGTATGTGTGGCCATATGCGGCTTACCTGAATCGACCGGAACAGCGCAGAGGGGTTCCTTCCAGGCTCTGGCGAAGCGCCGCTGCCGAGGGGCAGCGGGCTGAAGTCCGAGGGCGACCGGATAAGCCGCCGAGGGCATCGGTTAGATGCACGGAGGGGGAAGACGCAGCCCGTCTTTCACGTGGGCATCGTTGCGTCATGCCGCTTCGCCTTTTGAGCCAAGGGGCGGCGCCAAGCGTATCGCTTAGCCTGCTAACAATCTCAGACGAAAGGCGTAGACGCCATTGGCCATTGGTCGATAGCCGCGCATTTCGCTCGAGCTCATCCGAACTCCCCCATGCCCGCACGGGTCGTCTAAGCAGACCGCGGGCCGCCGAGCGCGACCGCCAACTGCAACGATCAGAGGACTTCTCATGCCAGAACCAATCGCGGTGATCTGCGGCGCAACCGCTGGCGTCGGCCGCGCGACCGCCGAGGCCTTTGCCACGGCCGGCTACCGGGTGGCGCTGATCGCCCGGGGGGAACAGGGCCTGCGCGACACCCGCGATCAACTCGAAGCACTGGGCGCGACGGTGCTGGCGATTTCCGCCGATGTCGCCGATGCCAAGGCGCTGGATGCCGCGGCCAGCCGCATCGAGGCGGAACTGGGGCCGATCGATGTCTGGGTGAACGCGGCGATGGCGACAGTGTTCGGCCCCTTCGCGTCCCTGACCGCCGAGGAAATCCGCCGCGTCACCGAGGTGACCTACCTCGGCAGCGTGCACGGCACGCTGGCTGCGCTGCGCCACATGCGCCCACGCAACAGCGGCACCATCGTCCAGGTCGGCTCGGCACTGGCCTACCGCGCCATCCCCTTGCAGTCGGCCTATTGCGGAGCCAAGTTCGCCATTCGCGGCTTTATCGATTCGCTGCGTTGCGAGCTGATCCACGACAACAGCGCCATTCGCCTGAGCATGGTTCAGCTGCCTGCGCACAACACCCCGCAGTTCGATTGGGCACGCAACAAGATCGGCTGGCGCGCGCAGCCGGTGCCGCCGATCCACACACCGGAAGTCGCGGCGCGGGCCATCCTCCGTGCAGCGCGTGACGCACCCCGGGAGCTGTGGGTCGGCACGGCCAGCCTGAAGGCGATCATCGGCACGCTGTTCATGCCAGGCCTGCTCGATCGCATGCTCGCGCGGCAGGCCTGGGACGGACAGCTGGTGCCCGAGCGCGTGGCGGAAAACCGCCCGGACAACCTGTTCGAGCCAGTCGAAGGCCTGCACTCTACCGACGGCCGCTTCGGCAATCAGGCGCAGTCACATGCGCTGACCATCAGCGCGGCAAATGTTGGCAAGCTGGCCCTGGGCGCCGGCGCCCTGCTGGCACTAGGTGCGGGTTGGGCATTGGGCCGAGGCCGACGCTAGCGCTCAGGCGGCCGCGGCGAACGCTTGCGACGGATGTTGAGCCAGGACAGCACGGCCAGCGCCAGCATCGCACCGGTCATGTTGTAGTTGCCGATGGCGGCATAGCCGACGGCCGCCAGCGAACAGGCGGCGAAGCCGATCCAGCGCACGGCGCCCATCATCTTCTCCACGGTCTTGCTGCGCGGTGCGGGCATCAGCGCAGCCCATCCTGCCGGCTTCTCGATACGGGCGCGGAGCGCTTGTCGGGGCAAGGAATCATTGGCATATCTCCTCTTTCTGCAGGCGACGGACAACCATCCCTCTGCACCTGTGAGGTGTTAACACCGAGCAGAGTTCAGCGATTGCGCCGCACCGCGACACACTCGCGCAGCAATCGGCGCGCGAGCAGCCGTCGTCTACGCTGAAATGACCGGCAGTATCCTGCACTGCCCGAGGAGAGCGCCATGCTCCGCTCCATGCGCCTGCTGCGCTGGTCGCTGGCCTTGCTGCTGTTGCTGGCTGGCCCCGCACTGGCTGCGGCGCCGGTCACGCTGCTGCGGGTCGACGGCGCAATCGGCCCGGCCAGCGCCGACTACCTGCTGCGCGGCCTCGAACATGCCCGTCACGAGGAGGCACAGCTGGTAGTGCTGGAATTGGACACCCCCGGCGGGCTGGACACGTCGATGCGCGCGATCATCAAGGCGATCCTCGCCAGCCCGATCCCAGTCGCCACCTACGTCACCCCCAGTGGCGCCCGGGCCGCCAGCGCCGGCACCTACATGCTCTACGCCAGCCATGTCGCGGCGATGGCGCCGGGCACCAACCTTGGCGCGGCGACGCCGGTGCAGATCGGTGGCATGCCCGGCGCACCGCCCGAGCAGCCGCAAGGCAAGCAGGACGAGCCATCCAAGCCCCCCGGCGACGCCATGAGCCGCAAACAGGTCAACGACGCCGCCGCCTATATCCGCGGCCTGGCCCAGTTGCGCGGACGCAATGCCGAGTGGGCCGAGCAGGCCGTGCGCGAGGCGGTCAGCCTGTCGGCGAGCGAAGCGCTGGAACAGAAGGTGATCGACTACCTGGCGCGCGATGTTGCCGACCTGCTGCGCCAGCTCGACGGCAAAACCCTCACCACCGTCGAGGGTGACGCCACGCTAAGCACCGCAGACGCCCCGCTCATCGAGCACGCACCCGACTGGCGGGTGCGCCTGCTGGCGGTGATCACCAACCCCAGCGTGGCGCTGATCCTGATGATGATCGGCATCTACGGGCTGATCCTCGAATTCTCCAACCCCGGCATCGGCGCCGGCGGCGTGCTCGGCGGTATCTGCCTGATCCTGGCGCTGTATTCGCTGCAGCTGTTACCAGTGAACTACGCCGGCGTGGCGCTGATCCTGCTCGGCATCGCGTTCATGGTCGCCGAAGCGTTTCTGCCGAGCTTCGGCGTGCTCGGCATCGGCGGCGTGGCCGCGTTCGTCGCTGGCGCGGTGATCCTGATCGATACCGAAGTGCCGGGTTTCGGCATTCCGCTGAGCCTGATCGTGCCGTTGGGCATGGCCAGCGCGCTGTTGGTGTTCGGCATCGTCGCCATGGCGCTGAAGGCGCGGCGGCAGCGCCTGGTCAGCGGCGACAGCGTACTGATCGGCAGCGTGGTACTGGTCGACGCAGTGCCGCCACAGAACCCGCACAGCGGCTGGGTGCATCTGCACGGCGAGAACTGGCAGGTGCGCAGCGCCTTACCGCTGCAGGTCGGCCAGCAAGTACGGGTGATCGCCCGGCACGGGCTGCAACTGGAGGTCACCGCACAGCCATCCACCCATCGAGAGGAGCTGAACCATGGGCTATGAAATGAGTTTTCTGGTGTTGCTGGTGCTGCTGTTCGGCCTGCTGGCTTCGACCTTTCGCATCCTGCGCGAATACGAACGCGGCGTGGTGTTCATGCTCGGCCGCTTCTGGAAGGTCAAGGGACCAGGGTTGATCCTGGTGATTCCCGGCATCCAGCAGATGGTACGGGTCGATCTGCGCACGCTGGTACTCGACGTGCCGACCCAGGACGTGATCTCCCGCGATAACGTCTCGGTGAAGGTCAACGCGGTGGTGTATTACCGCGTGCTGGATGCGCAAAAGGCGATCATCGAGGTCGAGGACTACCACTCGGCGACCAGCCAGCTGGCGCAAACCACGCTGCGTGCGGTGCTCGGCAAGCACGAACTGGACGACATGCTGGCCGAGCGCGAGCGGCTCAACAGCGATATCCAGCAGGTACTGGATGCGCAGACCGACGCCTGGGGGATCAAGGTGGCCAACGTCGAGATCAAGCACGTCGACCTCGATGAATCAATGATCCGCGCCATCGCCCGGCAGGCCGAGGCGGAACGCGAGCGGCGGGCCAAGGTCATTCATGCAGAGGGCGAACTGCAGGCGTCGGAGAAACTGATGCAGGCCGCCGAGATGCTCGGCCGGCAATCGGGCGCCATGCAGCTGCGCTACATGCAGACACTGAGCAACATCGCCGGTGACAAGAGCTCTACCATCGTCTTTCCGCTGCCCATCGAGCTGCTGCAGGGCATCAAGAACCTCGACAGGAAACCCTGAGTGCACATCTTCCCCACGTATCACCGACCACTGCGCCTGCTGCTGATCACCTTGCTTGCCTCGGCGCTGGGCGCCTGCGCGGCATTTTCACCGCGCGACCCGCTCAATGTTCAGGTCGCCGGCATCCAGCCGCTGCAAGGCGAAGGGCTGGAGGTGCGCTTCATGGTCAAGCTGCGCCTGCAGAACCCCAACGATGGCGCCATCGACTACAACGGCGTCGCGCTGGACCTTGAGGTCAACGGTCGCCGGCTGGCCAGTGGCGTCAGCGACCAGCGCGGCACGGTGCCGCGTTTTGGCGAGAGCGTACTCAGCGTGCCGGTAACCATTTCCGCCTTCTCGGCCGCGCGCCAGGCACTGGGGCTGGCGGAGCACATCGGTCTCGACGAAGTGCCCTATGTGTTGCGTGGCAAGCTTGCCGGTGGCCTGTTCGGCACCCAGCGCTTCGTCGAGAAGGGCACATTCGACTTGTCGCCGGTAACAGGTTCTCCCTACCAGCGCCCCTGAGTCATACGATCACCACCAAAAACCATAAGGATTCCCTAGGCGCTGTACGAGCGGCGCCTGTGCTTCCTCGACGCGCTAAAAATCTCCTCCTATCGCCTCTAATTCTGCTTATATCCTGAAATAGCGGTGTGTGCATGCGGGACCCCTTCGACTTTCAGCGACATTGACAACGACGTGCTCATCGTCATAATCCCTGCAGTCATATGACAACTGACGTCATTAGACTTGCCGATCAGGCATAGACCACCGCCCCCACGGTGGCCACACCGGGGCGGCCCATCAAGCAAGGGAGCACAACAATAATGACCCCACGCACACCCTCGTCCGTCGCACTGTTCGCGGGCGGCTGCATGACCCTCGCATCGCTCGGCTTCACTGCCGGCGCCCAAGCCGAAGGCTTTGTCGAAGATGCGAACTTTTCGTTGAACCTGCGCAACTTCTACATCAACCGCAATTTCGTCGACTCCGACTACCCACAGAGCAAGGGCGAAGAGTGGACGCAGAGCTTCATCCTCAATTTCCAATCCGGCTACACGCCCGGCCCGGTGGGCTTCGGCGTCGACGCGCTGGGCCTGCTGGCGGTCAAGCTCGATGGCGGTGGCGGTACCTATGGCACTGGCCTGCTGCCGGTGCATGGCGCACCCGGCGATCGGCATCCGCCGGATGACTTCGCGCGCCTAGCAGTCGCGGCGAAGGCCAAGTTCTCCGAAACCGAGGTGCGCGTCGGTGAATGGATGGTGGTACTGCCGATCCTGCGTTCGGACGACGGTCGCTCGCTGCCGCAGACCTTCCAGGGCGGCATGATCACCTCCAAGGAAATCAAGGGTCTGTCGCTCTACGGTGGGCAGATGCGGCAGAACAGCCCGCGCGACGACGGCAGCATGGACGACATGTTCTACGGCGGCGCGAGTTCCGACCGCTTCAACTTCGTCGGTGGCGAATACGAGTTGGGCGCGAAGACCAAGGTCGGCGCCTGGCATGCGCGTCTGGAAGATATCTACCAGCAGAACTACTTCCAGCTGCTGCACACCCAGCCGCTCGGCGAAGGCGTGGCGCTGACCGCCAACCTCGGCTACTTCACCGGCAAGGAAGAAGGCAGCGCGCTGGCCGGCGATCTGGACAACAAGACCTACTCCGGCCTGTTCGGCCTGCAGGTCGGTGGCAACACCTTCTACGTCGGTCTGCAGAAGGTCAGCGGCGACAACGGTTGGATGCGCGTCAACGGCACCAGCGGCGGCACCCTCGCCAACGACTCGTTCAACTCCGCGTACGACAACGCCAACGAGCGTTCCTGGCAGCTGCGCCACGACTACAACTTCGCCGGCATGGGCGTTCCGGGCCTGACCATCATGAACCGCTACATCAGCGGCGATCAGATCGAAGCCGGTGGCGTGGACGATGGCAAGGAATGGGGTCGCGAGTCCGAGCTGGCCTACACGGTGCAGAGCGGGCTGTTCAAGAGCCTCAACATCAAGTGGCGCAACTCCAGCATCCGTCGCGACTACAGCGCGACCGAGTTCGACGAGAACCGCCTGATCTTCAACTACCCGTTGTCTCTGCTGTAAGCGGTAGCGCAGTACGCAACCCTCCTCGCTCCGGTTGCGATAAATCTTTGGCCCGTCGAATGACGGGCCTTTTTTCGTCCGCCTTCAGCAACGCGTGACGCGCAGGCGGCAGCGGCGCTCCAGCCGCTCGCCCGGCTGCAGATACAAAACGCCATGCCTGGTCGGGTTCGGCGCATTCAGCGCGTTGTTGCGATGGGACACCGGCTCCACGGCGAAGAAGCCCTGCGCGGCCGGCGGCGTATAGACCACCAGATGCGTCATCGACGGGTCCGCCTCGAGCTCGAGCCGGACGCCTGCCGTCGGCCACTGCAAGGTTGCCGTGGCATCCCAACCGGCGAAGCAGTGATCCAGCTCGGGCTCGCCCAGCTCCCGCATCTGACGGAAGTCCCAGCGTGACGGTATGTCCACCGCCTCGCTCGGCAACTGCTGATCGTCACTCAGCCAGACCTGCTCGGCAGCGAAACGCAGCGTCACGCCTGCATGGCGCGGGAAGTACGGGTGCCAGCCGAGCCCGGCCGGCATCACCCGCTCGCTGCGGTTGATCAGCGCCAGCCGCAGCCAGGCGCCCTGCTCGTCGAGCCCGAGCTCATGCTCCAGCTCGAAGGAGAACGGCCAGTCCTGCCGGGCATCGCCTTCGGCCAGATGCAGCAGTGTCAGCAGCAGTCGGTCGGCCTCCTGCGCAGCCAGTGTCCACGACCGCTTCCAGCCCACGCCGTGAATCGGCAAGGCATGTTCCGCGGAATTCAGCCGCAAGCGGTGCGACTCGCCGTCCGCCTGGAACATGCCGCCGCCAACCCGGTTGGAGTACGGCGCCAGCACGAAACAACTGGTACGACGCACCTGCTCGCTGCCATCCCAGGGACGTAGCAGGTCGAAATCATCCAGGGCGAAGCGGGTAATTGCGCCGCCCAACGCCGGGCAGACCGAAAGCCGGAAACCAGCGTGGGCGAGGTGCACTTCATCGAGGGAAGCCATGCGCGCTCCTGATGGTGGCCGCTCAGAGATGGAGCGACGTTGCTTGCGAATGAGGCTGCGATTTCTCGCGTAGACAAAACGCCGCCACCCAGCGGTCGACTGCCGCGGTCAGGCCGGCGTCAGCAGCCGTCCCTCGCGAAGAAAGCTGTCGAGGTTGTCCAGCAGCAGATCCTCCATGGCGCCGCGGGTTTCATGGGTGGCACTGCCGATGTGCGGCAGCAGCACGACATTGGGCAGCTCGCAGAGGGCCGCCGGGACCCTCGGTTCGTCGGCGAAGACGTCCAGTCCGGCACCGCCGAGCCGACCCTCCTGCAATGCCGCGACCAGTGCCGGCTCGTCCACCACCGAACCGCGCGCGACGTTGATCAGGATGCCCTTGGCACCCAGCGCGTCGAGCACTGCGCGGTCGATGAGGTTCTGCGTCTGCGGCCCGCCGGGACAGCTGAGCACAAGAAAGTCCGCCCAGCGCGCGAGTTCCAGCAGGTTCGCTTCGTACTCGTACGGGCTACCGGCCACTGGCCGACGATTGTGATAACGCACGGCCATGTCGAAGCCCGCCGAGCGCTTGGCCACCGCCTCGCCGATGCGGCCCAGCCCGACGATGCCCAGCCGCTTGCCGCTGACGCGACGGCCGAGTGGGAGGTTAGCCTCGGCCCAGCGCCCCTCGCGGACGAAGCGGTCGCCCAGGGCGAGCTGTCGCGCGCTGTCGATGATCAGGCCGAAGGCCAGATCGGCCACGCATTCGTTGAGCACATCCGGCGTATTGCTCACCGGAATGCCGCGCGCCCTGGCGGCTTCTACGGCGATGGCGTCATGGCCGACGCCAAAACTGCAGATCGCCTTCAACCGGGGCAGCCGTTCGATCAGCGAGGGCGGGCAGCCGAAGCGCGCAGAGGTAAGCATGATCTCGATGCGCCCGGCATGCTCGGCGAGCAGCGCTTCGGCGTCGCCCTGCCAGTAGGCCAGCACCTCATGCCCGTTCAGGCGTTGCTGGACTCGCTCGGACAAGGGGCCCATCTGGAGAATGCAGCTCATCGATTTTCCTCTGCGTTGGCGGGCCACGGCCCATGGGTTGTTTACAGCACGGTCTGCACCACCCCGCATGCCGCCAGCAGCGGTACCGCTGGCAGTACCCAGCGCGAACGCCAGGCCAGCAGCAGCACCAGCAGCAAGCCGGAGAGCATGACCAGGCACAGCCAGATGACCGTGCCAATCTCGCCGCCCTGGCTGTTGACGCCGAGCCACAGCGCGAAGCCAAAGCAGCCAACGGCCAGCGAACGGATGATGGCCGGGCCCGGCAGGCGCGTATCGGCGCGCAGCAGCGCACCACGGTGGCGGTTCATGGTCAGGCAGAGCAGCGTCATGCCCAGGTAGGCCAGCGCGAATGCCAATAGCAGCATGATCAGGCCTCCTGCACACGGGTTGAGCGACCGCGCACCGCAGCGGCAGCCGGCGTTGCGTTCAGGCGCCAGGCGCAGGCCGCACAGACCAGCCCCGCGACGATCATGAACAGATCGACCGATGCCAGGGCCCAGTCGCCACGTCCGAGGCTGGCGATCAGGTGGCCATCGGTGGTCAGCGCGTTGATGATCGGCAAGCCGAGCGCAAGCACGGCACCGAGCAGCAGCTGCTCGCGCAGCAGGCGGCGGCTCTGATGGCGGCGCAGAACGGCCCAGAGCACCGCTAGCAACCAGGCACCGACGAACACCCAGCCTTCGGCCACGGCGCGTTCGGCGAATGTTGCCGGAATCAGACGATTGCCCCACAGCAGCGCCAGGCTGGCCAGCGGCAGGCCGGCGAACACCGAGGCGTTCAGCGCGCGCACCCAGGTCACGCTGCGGTCGCCGCGCTGTTCGCGCTTGGCCAGCCAGACCTGCAGCCCGCCGACCAGCATGGCGCAACCGGCAAGGCCCATCAGCAAATAGAGCAGGCGCACCAGCGTGCCGCCGAACTGCGCCATGTGCAGCCCCGCCAGCCAGAGGTAGGCGCGGTAGCCGGTGGATGCGTCCTGGCGATTGAGCAGCTCGCCGGTGCCGGCGTCATAGCTGAGGGTGTCCTGCGGCGAGCCGATCCGCGAACGGTCCCGACGACGGACGTCGACCACCGCCGAGGCATCATCGGGATGATGCACGCTGACCCAGCCCGCCTCGCCACCGCCCCACTGCTGGCGCGATTCGGCGATCAGCGCATCGAGGGACACCGGAGCCGGCGGCGGCTGGCCCACCTCTTCGCGCTCGAAGCTGCCCATCACCTCGCCGAAGTACTGCATGACGTTGCCGGAATAGCTCACCTGCGCGGCGGCCGGCATGTAGGACGCGACGAAGATCGCCACGCCGGTGTAGGCCAGCACCAGATGGAACGGAAAACCGACCACGCCGAACAGGTTGTGCGCATCGAGCCAGGCACGCTGGCCGTTGGCCTTGGGCCGCAGGGTGAAGAAATCCTTGAAGATGCGCCGGTGGATGATCACCCCCGACACCAGCGCGACGAGCATGAACATGCCGGCTAGGCCGACGATGTACATGCCGATGTCACCCGCGTGCAGGTTGTAGTGCAACTTGAAGAAGAACTCGCCACCCAGCGTTTCCGGCATTGGCTCGGCCTGCGCGCTACGCGGGTCGAAGGCGATGTTGTGGATCGTCTTGGTGGCGTCTACTTCCCAACCGAGTCGCCAGTAAGGCTCGCGCTCGGTCGGGCCGTGCATCCAGAAGGCATGCAACTCGTCGCTGACGTTCTGCTGCAACCAGCCACGCACATCGTCCGCACCGAGGCTGGATACCACGCCGTCATGCAGCGCCGGGCGCATCCAGCGGGTGAGTTCCTTGTCGAAGCAGGCGACGGTGCCGGCAAAGATGATCACTAACAGCAGCCAGCTCGGCAGCAGGCCGCCCCAGGTGTGCAAACCGGCCATGCTTTGGCGCAGTTTCATGGACGAACCCTCCAGTCGCCGGAAAAGAACGCGGCCAGACACAGCACCGCGGTCACACCGACGATCAACAGCCATACCCGCGTGGCACTGCGGGCGGCGAACACGTAGATCACCACGGCGGTCCACACGGCGAAGCTCGCCAGGCTGGAAAACACCACACGATCAGGCCGCGCCAGCGGCAGGTGGACCGCCAGAAAGGCGGTCACCGCGTAGGCGACCGCATAGCCGCCGACCAGCGCCGCAAGCACACGCGACGCGATGTTCCAGCGATTGATGGATGCGTTGCGACTCACCTCGAATCCTCCCTTGCAGGCCGGCAAGTGGCGCGTGGCCCAGCGACGTTCAAAAGCTGTAGCTCGCGGTTGCCACCACGGTGCGGCGGTTGCCGGTGAAGCAGTCGCCACGCGACAGGCAGGTGGTGTAGTAGGTCTCGTCTTCCAGGTTGGTGGCGTTGAGGGTGAACGCCCAGTCCTGGTAGGCGTAGCCGAGCATGGCGTCGAACAGGGTCGTCGACGGCGTCTTCAGGCTGTCGGTGCCATCCCAGCTGGCGCCGACGTAGCGCACACCGGCACCGGCGCTGAAGCCGGGAATGCCGGCGATGCTGAAGCGGTGCTGCGACCACAGCGAGGCCATGTGCTCGGGCACACTGGCGATGCGCTTGCCCTGCTGGGCAGATGGGCCCTTGACCACTTCGCTGTCGAGGTAGGTGTAGGTGCTGATCAGATCCCAGTTGGAGTTCATCTCCACCAGCCCTTCCAGCTCCAGTCCCTTGACCCGCGCTTCGCCGGCCTGGATGGTGCTGAGCGGATTCGCCGGGTTCGGCATCTGGCGGTTTTTCTCGCGCAGATCGAACACCGCGGCAGTGAGCAGCGTGTTGCTGCCCACCGGCTGGTACTTCACACCGAGCTCCCACTGCTCGCCCTCGAGCGGCTTGTACGACTGCTGAGTGAAGTTATCCAGCCCGATAATTGGCGTGAAGGACTCGCTGTAGCTGATGTAGGGCGCCACGCCATTGTCGAACAGATAGGTCAGACCAACGCGACCGGTGACCGCGTCATCCTTCTGCCGGGTGCCCTGCTCGACACGCGTGTCGGCCCAGTCCTTGCGCAGGCCCAGGGTTGCCAGCCACTTGTCGAGACGGATCTGGTCCTGGACATAGAGGCCCTGCTGGGCCACGCGCTGCTGTGGGACATCGGAAAGCGTGATGCCGGACGGATCGAAGGTGCCGTAGACCGGATCGTAGAGATCCAGCGGGGTGGCGGCTCCGCGAGCGGTCTTGCTATCGGTGACGGCGTGCCGGTAGTCGACACCGACCAGCGCAGTGTGCTGCAGCGAGCCGGTGTCGAAGCGCGACTCGGCTTGGTGGTCGGCGCTCCAGATGGTTACCTCAGGCTCGGAGACGTAATAGACACGATTGACCGTGCGGTCGTCGGCACCGAGCACCGGCGGCCAGCCATACATGGTCTGGTAGCTGACCTTGCTCTTCTGCCAACGCAGGTTCTGCCGCAGCGTCCAGGTGTCGTCGACACGCCAGTTCATCTGCGAGGTCAGTGCTTTCTGCTCGGTGTCATATTCGTCGAAGCCGGGTTCGCTGACGAAGCGCTCGCTGCCAATCTCGCCGTAGGGCGCGCCGAGCACCGTGCCGCGGTGCGGCAGGAAGGAACTGGTGGTGCCGCTGTCGTCTTTCTGCACGTTGGCCATCAGCGTCCATTCGAACTGCTCGTTCGGGCGCCAGGTCAATGACGGCATGAACACCAGACGGTTGTCCTTGGTGTGATCGACCTGGGTCTGGCTGTCACGCTGGATCGCCACCACGCGATAGAGCAACGTGCCGTCTTCATCCAGCGGGCCGGTGCTGTCGAAGGCGATCTGCTTGCGGTCGAAGCTGCCGTACTGCAGCTGCAGCTCATTCTTCTGTTCCGCCTGCGGGCGCTTGCTGACGAAATTGAGCAGGCCGCCGACCGAACTCTGCCCGTAGAGCATGGATGACGGCCCCTTGATCACCTCGACGCGCTCCAGGGTGAAAGGATCGGTGCGTGAGTTCGTATAGTGGCCGACGCTCTGCTGCAGGCCATCAAGGAAAAGCGTCGGCGCGACGCCGCGGATCAGCGCGAAGTCGCCGCGACTGTCCAGACCATAGGCCTCGCCACGCATGCCGGCGACGTAGCGCAGCGAGTCCTGGATGGTCAGCGAGCCCTGGTCGCGGATGCGGTCGGCGGTGATCACGCTGATCGACTGTGGGATTTCGATGATCGGCGTGTCGGTCTTGGTCCCGCTGACGCTGCGCTTGGCCACGTAACCTTCTACCGGGCCGTCGCCCTCCTCGGCTTCGCGTGGCGCGGTGATCTGTTGTGCCTCCAGCTCGACCGCTTCCTCAGCGTCGACAGCAAAGCATGCGACCAGCACCGGCAGGCCCAACACCAGCGGGCGCAACGAAAACGGGGGCGAAGCGACAACGCGACTCATGACTGCTACCTTGTTGTTTGATGAGAACGCGCATGATATTGATAAATGTTCCCATTTAGAAGATAGCAGTTGCCAATCTCCTACGATTGCAGGGCAGTAGCACTCGCTGCGAGATCGGCGCAGCGGGAACGCTCCGGCTCAGGTGATGGGCGCCGGGTTGAACAGCACGATGTCATTGTGCAAGCGATGGCGCTCGGCCCAGGTCTGCTTGCGGCCGCTGGCGACGTCCAGGTAATAGTGGAACAGTTCCCAGCCGAGTTCCTCGATGCTCGCGCGACCGCTGGCGATGCGCCCGGCGTCGATGTCGATCAGGTCCGGCCAGCGCTCGGCCAGCTCGGTGCGCGTCGCCACCTTGACCACCGGCGCCATCGCCAGGCCGTAGGGCGTGCCGCGACCGGTGGTGAACACGTGCAGGTTCATCCCGGCAGCCAGCTGTAGCGTGCCGCAGACGAAATCGGATGCGGGGGTGGCGCAGAAGATCAGGCCCTTTCGAGCGACCCGCTCACCCGGCCCGACCACGCCGTTGATGGCGCCGCTGCCGGATTTGACGATGGAGCCGAGGGATTTCTCGACGATGTTCGACAGCCCGCCCTTCTTGTTGCCGGGCGTGGTGTTGGCGCTGCGGTCGGCGGCGCCGCGCTCCAGGTAGCGGTCGTACCAGTCCATCTCGGCGATCAGCGCATCGGCCACTTCCGGCGTTTCGGCGCGGGCGGTGAGCATATACACCGCATCGCGCACCTCGGTGTTCTTGCTGAACATCACCGTGGCACCGGCGCGCACCAGCAGGTCCGCCGCATAGCCCAGCGCCGGGTTGGCGGTGATGCCGGAGAAGGCGTCGCTGCCGCCGCACTGCATGCCGAGGATCAGCTCGCTGGCCGGCACCGTTTCGCGGCAGCGCTGGTCGAGTTTTTTCAGCCGCGTTTCGGCCAGCGCCATGATCTGCTCGATCATCTCGCCGAAACCGCTGTTGGACTCCTGCAGGCGGTACAGCCAGGGGTCGCGCAGGTCCACCGAGGGATCGTCCGCGTGCATCACCTGCTCGGCCTGCAGCTTCTCGCAGCCGAGGCTGATAACCAGCGCCTCACCGCCCAGATTGGGGTTGCGCGCCAGGTTGCGCACGGTGCGGATGGGGATGTAGGCGTCGCGCGCATTGATCGCGACACCGCAGCCGTAGCTGTGGGTCAGGGCGACCACATCGTCGACGTTCGGGTACTTCGGCAGCAGCTCGTCGCGGATGCGCTTGACCGCGTGTTCCAGCACGCCAGTGACGCACTGCACCGTGGTGCTGATACCGAGAATGTTGCGCGTGCCGACGGTGCCGTCGGCGTTGCGGTAACCCTCGAAGGTATAGCCCTCGAGCGGCGCGAGCCCGGCCGGCACGGCGGTGGCACGCGGCAGGCTGTCCAGCGGCGGCGCGCTGGGCATCTTCAACTGGGTTTCCCTGACCCAGCTGCCACGGCGCAGGGGTTCGAGCGCGTAACCGATGATCTGCCCATAACGGCGCACCGGCTCGCCTATGCCGATATCGACCAGCGCGACCTTGTGGCTCTGCGGCACGGCCTCGACCGTGACCAGCCCGCCCTCGAACTGCGCACCGACCGGCACGCCGCCGTCATTGACCACCACGGCGACGTTGTCCGCCTCATTCAGGCGGATGCAGCGCGGGGAATCCTGGTGGGGAATCAGTTGCACGGTTTCGCTCATGTCTGCTCCGGTTAGGGTCCGGTTGTTGTTCTGTTCGGTGATCGCCGGGGGTGCCATACACGTGGCTCGCCTCGTAGGGTGGACGGCCGAAGCCGTCCACCGGAGCCGCCTGGCAAGCGCGCTCAGCGCACCATGCAGGGCTTCTTGTTGTTGAAGGTCCAATCGGGGATCAGGTACTGCATGGCGATGGCGTCGTCACGGGCGCCGAGGCCTTTTTCCTTGTACAGCGCATGCGCCTTGCGCAAGGCATCCCAGTCCAGCTCGACGCCCAGGCCCGGCTTCTGCGGCACCGCGACCTTGCCGCCGACGATCTTCAGCGGCTCGCGGGTCAGGTGCTGGCCGTCCTGCCAGATCCAGTGGGTGTCGATGGCGGTGACGCGGCCCGGCGCGGCGGCGGCGACGTGGGTGAACATCGCCAGGGAGATGTCGAAGTGGTTGTTCGAATGCGAGCCCCAGGTCAGGCCGAACTCGCTGCACATCTGCGCCACGCGCACGGAGCCGGCCATGGTCCAGAAGTGCGGGTCGGCCAGCGGAATGTCCACCGAGTTCAGCTGCACGGTGTGGCTCATCTGCCGCCAGTCGGTAGCGATCATGTTGGTCGCGGTGGGCAGGCCGGTGGCGCGGCGGAATTCGGCCATCACTTCGCGACCGGAATAGCCGTTCTCGGCACCACAGGGGTCTTCGGCGTACGCCAGCACGCCGTGCAGGTCGCGACACAGGCCGATGGCTTCGTCCAGCGACCAGGCGCCGTTGGGGTCCAGCGTCACGCGGGCGTCGGGGAAGCGCTGGGCCAGGGCGCGAATCGCCTCGACTTCCTCTTCGCCGCGCAGTACGCCGCCCTTGAGCTTGAAGTCCTTGAAGCCGTAGCGCTCGTAGGCCGCCTCGGCCTGGCGGACGATGCGCTCCGGCGTCATGGCCTCCTCGTTGCGCACACGAAACCAGGCGTCGTCGGAGTTGGCTTCGTCGCGATAGCCGAGGTCGGTCCTGTTGCGATCACCGATGAAGAACAGGTAGCCGAGCATTTCCACTTCATCGCGCTGCTGGCCGTCACCGAGCAGTGCGGCGACCGGCACGTCGAGGTGCTGGCCAAGCAGGTCGAGCAGCGCCGACTCCAGAGCCGTGACCGCATGGATGGCGATGCGCAGGTCGAAGGTCTGCAGGCCGCGGCCGCCGGAATCGCGGTCGGCGAAGGCACGGCGCGCACGGTTGAGCAGGGCGTTGTATTGGCCGATCGGTTCGCCGACCAGCAGGGCACGGGCGTCTTCCAGGGTCTGGCGAATGGCTTCGCCGCCCGGCACCTCGCCGACGCCGACGTGGCCAGCGCTGTCCTTGAGAATAAGAATGTTGCGGGTGAACCAGGGGCCATGGGCGCCGCTGAGGTTCATCAGCATGCTGTCCTGCCCGGCGACGGGCACGACGGTGAGTTCGGTGATGCGGGGCGTGCCCGTTGCGGCAGTGGTCATGGGTGTCCCTCTGTTGTTCTTGTCGGGAATGCGGCGCCCCCGCGGGGCGCCGTTACACAGTTTCGCAGCGCGGCCTTTCGACCGGCTTTCAGCTCAGCCGATGTAGGTGGTCTTCACCGTGGTGTAGAACTCCTGGGCGTAGCGACCCTGCTCGCGCGGGCCGTAGGACGAACCTTTGCGGCCGCCGAACGGCACGTGGTAATCCACCCCGGCGGTGGGCAGGTTGATCATCACCATGCCGGCCTGGGCGTGACGCTTGAAGTGGTTGGCGTACTTCAGCGAGGTGGTGCAGATGCCGGCGGACAGGCCGAACTCGGTGTCGTTGGCCATCGCCAGCGCTTCGTCGTAGTCCTTGACCTTCACCACGTTGGCCACCGGGCCGAAGATTTCCTCGAGACTGATGCGCATGCTCGGGTTGCTGTCGACGAACAGCGTCGGCGCCAGGAAGTAGCCCTCGGTGCCGCACTTCACCCGCTCGCCGCCGCAAGCCAGGCGCGCGCCTTCCTGCTTGCCGATCTCGATATAACGCAGGTCCTGCTCCAGCTGCGCCTCGGACACCACCGGACCGACGTCGACGCCCTGCTCCAGCGCCGAACCGACTTTGATCTTCTTGATGCGCTCGATCATCGCTTCGACGAAACGGTCGTAGATGCCTTCGGTGACGATGATGCGGCTCGACGCGGTGCAGCGCTGGCCGGTGGAGTAGAAGGCGCTCTGGGTGCACAGCTCGACCGCGACCTTGAGGTCGGCGTCGTCCAGCACGATCTGCGGGTTCTTGCCGCCCATCTCCAGCTGCACCTTGGCGCCGCGCGCCACGCAGGTCTGGGCGATGCCACGACCGACGCCGACCGAACCGGTGAAGCTCACCGCGTCGACATCCTTGGCGTTGACGATGGCCTCGCCGACTTCACGGCCGCGGCCCATCACCAGGTTGAACACACCGGCCGGGAAGCCCGCACGGGAGATGATCTCGGCGATGGCCTAGGCGCAGCCCGGCACCAGGTCGGCGGGCTTGATCACCACGCAGTTGCCGAAGGCCAGCGCCGGGGCGATCTTCCAGGCGGGGATGGCGATGGGGAAGTTCCAGGGGGTGATCAGGCCGATCACGCCGAGCGGTTCGCGGGTGACTTCCACGCCGACGCCGGGACGCACCGACTGCAGCGTCTCGCCAGCTTGGCGCAGGCATTCGCCGGCGAAGTACTTGAAGATGTTGCCGGCGCGGGCGACTTCGCCGATGGCTTCGGGAAGAGTCTTGCCCTCTTCGCGGGCCAGCAGCGTGCCGAGCTCTTCGCGGCGGGCGAGGATTTCCACGCCGACCTTTTCCAGCGCATCGGCGCGCGCCTGGATGCCGAAGGTGGCCCAGGCCGGAAAGGCGCGACGGGCGGCGGCGATGGCCTGCTCGACCTGCGCGGCATCGGCCTGGGCGTATTCGCCGATCACGTCAGAGAGGTCGGACGGGTTGGTGTTGGCCTGGTAGCGATCCGAGCCGACCCACTGGCCGTCGATGTAGTTGTCGTAGCGTTGTACGTCAGCCATGCAAAGTGTCCTCTGATGATGCCCGGCGCGGCCATTCGGCAGGGCGGCGCCGGGGCGATTCCGGAAAGGCTTACTGGGCGCCCTGCTTCTCGATCAGCACTGCCAGGCGCTCGTATTCGTCGGGCTTCAGCTCGGTCAGCGGCGCGCGCACCGGGCCGGCGTCGTAGCCGGAAATGCGTGCGCCGGCCTTGACGATGCTGACCGCATAGCCCTTGCAGCGATTGCGAATGTCCAGGTACGGCAGGAAGAAATCGTCGATCAGCTTGCCGACAGTTTCGTGATCCTCGCGGGCGATAGCCTTGTAGAAGTCCATGGCGGTCTTCGGGATGAAGTTGAACACCGCCGAGGAATACACAGGCACGCCCAGCGCCTTGTAGGCCGCGGCATAGACTTCAGCGGTCGGCAGGCCGCCGAGGTAGCTGAAGCGCTCGCCGAGGCAGCGGCGGATCGACACCATCAGCTCGATATCGCCCAGGCCATCCTTGTAGCCGATCAGGTTCGGGCAGCGCTCAGCCAACTGCTCCAGATGCGTCGCGGTCAGACGGCAGACGTTGCGGTTGTAGACCACCACGCCGATGTTCACCGACTTGCAGACCTGCTCGACATGCAGCGCCACGCCTTCCTGGCTGGCCTCGGTCAGGTAGTGCGGCAGCAGCAGCAGGCCCTTGGCACCCAGGCGCTCGGCTTCCTGCGCCATCTGGATAGCCAGGCGGGTCGGACCACCGACGCCGGCGAGAATCGGCACCGTGCCGGCGCAGGTGTCGACGGCTGTCTTGATGATCTCGCTGTACTCGCGTGGCTCCAGCGAGAAGAACTCACCGGTGCCACCGGCGGCGAACAGCGCCGAGGCACCGTAGGGGCCGAGCCATTCCAGACGCTTGACGTAGCCGGCGCGATTGAAGTCGCCCTGCGCGTCGAAGTCGGTGACCGGGAACGACAGCAGGCCGGACGAGAGGATGGCCTTCAATTCTTGTGGGTTCATTATTCGAGCATCCTGAATGCATGTTGAGGAGGTACAAGGGCATCAGCCTTGAGATACGTTATCGTACAACTAATAATACTCCAACCGTTTTTTCTGCGCATTTTCTTCAGCACTGAAAGCTGAATGAAAGCTTTCTGCTTTTCACTCGCACGGCCAGGTCAATCACCATGAGGGCGGCAGCTTAAAAGGCATAAGCAGCTGCGGATGACCCAGCTAAATGCACTGATGATTTCGTTTGACAGGTGACGTAGCGAACTGTAAAAAATCCTCCATAGTCGTACGACGACCTATGACCACAATAACAATAGCGAGACCCCGGACATGTTCCGCAATTGCCCGTCCCCTGCGCAGCCGCTGGCTGCCGATAACGCCATCCGCCGCGCTGCCTCAGCAGATGCGCGCACAGCGCCCACCCCGGTCGCTCGCCTCGCCTGCAGCGGAGGCCGCGCACAATGAGTCAGCCGTCCAGTGCAACACCCCGCGTCCAGAGCATGCAGGTCATCCCGGTGGCCGGCCACGACAGCATGCTGCTCAACCTCTGCGGCGCCCACGCCCCCTACTTCACCCGCAACCTGGTGCTGCTCACCGACAATGCCGGCAACACCGGCATCGGCGAAGTGCCGGGTGGCGAAGGCATCCGCCAAGCGCTGGAGCGCTGCCGGCCGCTAGTCATCGGCCAGCCGATCGGCCTTTACAACCGCACGCTCAACAGCCTGCGCAGCGCCATCGCCGGCAACGCCGCCGGGACGCCGCAAGCAACCCGGCACGAGGTGACCTCCGAAGCCGAGGCCGCCGTGCTGCGCCAGCCCCACGAGATCAACCTGCGCCTGGACAACGTGATCACCGCGGTCGAGGCCGCGCTGCTCGACCTGCTCGGCCAGCACCTCGACGTGCCGGTGGCCGAGCTGCTCGGTAGCGGCCAGCAGCGCGATGCGGTGCCGATGCTCGCCTACCTCTTCTATATAGGTGATCGCCAGCGCACCGACCTGCCCTACCTGGCCAGCACCGGTGAGGACTGGTACCACCTGCGCCATCAGAAGGCGCTGACCCCTGACGCCATCGCCCGCCTGGCCGAGGCCGCGCATGCGCGCTACGGCTTCGCCGACTTCAAGCTCAAGGGCGGCGTGATGCATGGCGCGGAGGAGATGCAGGCGATCGCCGCGATCAAAGCACGCTTCCCCGATGCCCGCGTCACCCTCGACCCCAACGGCGCCTGGTCGCTGGACGAGGCCATCGCCCTGTGCAAGGGCCAGGGTCACCTGCTGGCCTACGCCGAGGACCCCTGCGGCCCGGAGAACGGCTATTCCGGCCGCGAGATCATGGCCGAGTTCAAGCGCGCCACCGGCATTCCCACCGCCACCAACATGGTCGCCACCGACTGGCGGCAGATGGGCCACTCGCTGCGCCTGGAGTCGGTCGACATCCCGCTCGCCGACCCGCACTTCTGGACCATGCAGGGCTCGGTGCGCCTGGCACAGATGTGCGAGCAGTTCGGCCTGACCTGGGGCTCGCACTCGAACAACCACTTCGATGTTTCGCTGGCGATGTTCACCCACGCCGCAGCTGCCGCGCCGGGGCGCATCACCGCCATCGACACCCATTGGATCTGGCAGGAGGGCCAGGAGCGCCTGACCCGCGAGCCACTGCAGATCGTCGGCGGCCAGGTCCGCGTGCCCGACCGCCCGGGCCTGGGCATCGAGCCGGACATGGATCGGATCATGGCCGCCCACGAGTTGTACAAGAAGGTCGCCAGCGGCGCCCGCGACGACGCCATGGCGATGCGTTACCTGGTGCCTGGCTGGACCTACGACCCGAAGAAACCCAGCCTCGGCCGCAATACCTGAACCCGCAGCCCAAACCCGGAGAACTCCAATGAAAACAATATTCCGCGCCTCCCTGCTTTCCGCCCTCGTCGGCATCGCCGGTCTCGCTGCCGCCTCCACCACGATGGCCGCCGAGGTGAAATGGCCGACCCGCCCCGTACAGGTGGTGGTGATCGCCAACCCTGGCGGCGACACCGATTTCAACGCCCGCACCATGGCCAAGTACTTCAACCAGATCACCGGCAAGAGCATGGTGGTGACCAACATCGCCGGCGGCGGCGGCACCCTGGCCGCCGAGCAGGTCAAGGGCGCGGCGGCGGATGGCAACACCATCCTCTTCACCCACCCCGGCCAGCTGATCGTCAACGAGGTCGCCGGCCTCACCGAGGACAGCTACGAAACCTTCGACGTGTCATGCATCGCCGGCGTCGACAAGAGCACCGTGTTCGTCGCCTCCAAGCAGTCCGGCGTGACCAGCATGCAGGACCTGATCGCCAAGTCGAAGGCCGAGCCGGGCAGCATCACCTACGGCACCGAGATGGGCAGCTTCTCCCACGTGCAGGGGCTGATGCTGGAGAAGCTGACCGACACCAAGCTGAAGATGGTCGACGGCGGCACCGTTTCCGACCGCGTGGTGGGCATGCTCGGCGGCCGCCTGGACCTCGGCGCGATCACCTACGGCTCGGTGCAGGACTACGTCAGCGGCGGCCAAATGGTCGCGCTCGGCCAGCCCAACGACGAGCGCAACCCGCTGCTCGGCGACGTGCCGACACTCAAGGAGCAGGGCCTGGATATCACCATGGACAAGCCCTACGTGGTCGCTTTCCCGAAGGGCACCGACCCGGCGATCGTGAAGAAGATGGCCGACGTGATGAAGCAGATCACCGAGATTCCCGAGTACGCCGAGGAACTGAAGAAGTTCAAGCAGCCGGTGGCCTACTACGGCACCGAAGAGGCCAAGGCGATCCTGGCCAAGACCCGCGAGGACTTCATGCAGTTCAAGGACGAACTGCGTCAGGCCAAGAACTGATCCCTGACGTGTCGCCAGCCGGCCACGCCGGCTGGCTGTCTCTCCTCGCGCACGGAGGTTTGCCATGACCACTGCGAACAAGAAAGAACTGATCATCGGCGTGGCCATGCTCGGCGCCAGCATCGCCTATCTGGTGATGGCCTACCGCGTACCCGGCCACGACGGCATTGATGCCGCCACCGTCCCCACCCTGCTGGCCATCCTGCTATGCCTGCTCGGGGCGCTGCAGACACTCAGCGCCTTCGGCAACCGCGCGCGGCCCACGGCCGAGAGCGACGCCGACGCACCGGAGCAAACCAGCACCAGCGTCGTCGAGCCGCTGACCGTGCTGAAGACCCTCGGGCTGATCCTGATCTATGTGGTGCTGCTCGGCCCGGTGGGTTTTCCGATCATGACCGCGCTGTACCTCTACCTGCAGTTCATCGTCCTGACGCCCGTTGACCACAAGGTCCGCCACCTGCCCTACGCGGCCATCGCGGTGGTCACGTCGGCCGTCATCTACCTGCTGTTCCGCGAGGCCTTCGATCTGTTGCTGCCCGCTGGCCTGCTGAATTTCTGAGGAATCGACCATGCTCGAATTACTGCAGCAAGGCTTCGGTGCCGTCTTCTCGCTCAACATCATGCTGCTGATGCTCGGCGGCGTCGCGGTCGGCATCGTCTTTGGCGCCGTGCCCGGCCTGTCGGCGACCATGGCCGTGGCGCTGTGCTTGCCACTGACCTTTAGCATGGGCCCGCAAGCCGGCCTGTCGCTACTTGTCGCGCTGTTCATCGGCGCCACGTCCGGCGGACTGATCTCGGCGATCCTGCTGAAGATTCCCGGCACACCGTCGTCCATCGCCACGGTGTTCGACGGCGGCCCGCTGATGGAGCAGGGCCTGGGCGTGAAGGCGCTCGGCGTCGGCATCGTGTTCTCCTTTCTCGGCACCATCTTCAGCATCATCGCGCTGATGTTCATCGCTCCGCAGCTGGCCAAGGTCGCGCTGAGCTTCGGCCCGCACGAATACTTCGCCATCGCCGTGTTCTCGCTGACGCTGATCGCCACCCTTTCCGCCGGCTCGATGGTCAAGGGGCTGTTCGCCGGCACGCTGGGCATCGCCGTATCCACCGTCGGCATCGCGCCGGTCGAGGCAGTACGCCGCTTCACCTTCGGCGTCAGCGAGCTGAACGGCGGCTTTTCCATGCTGACGGTGATGATCGGCATGTTCGCCGTGGCCGAGGTCATCAAGCTCGCCGAAACCGGCCGACATGCCGTGCGCAGCAAGGCCGGCTCGGTGAGCATGAAACAGATCAAGGGCTTCGGCTTTTCGCTGAAGGAATTCCGCCAGGAGCTGCCCAACGCGACCCGTTCCGGCCTGATCGGCCTGGCGGTGGGCATCCTCCCGGGGATCGGTGCCGGCACCTCTAACCTGCTCTCCTACATCGTCGCCAAGAAGCGCGCCAAGCAGCCGGAAACCTACGGCAAGGGCAACATCGGCGGCGTGGTCGCCAGCGAGACAGCGAACAACGCCGGCATCGGCGGCGCCATGATGCCGCTGATGACCCTGGGCATTCCCGGCGACACCACCACGGCAATCCTGCTTGGCGGCTTCCTGATCCACGGCATCCAGCCCGGCCCGCTGCTGTTCATCAGCCAGGGGCCGCTGGTCTACACCATCTTCGCCGCGCTGTTGGTGGCCTCGGTGATGATGCTGTTCATGGAGTTCTACGGCCTGCGCCTGTTCATCAAGCTGCTCGACGTGCCCAAGCACATCCTGCTGCCGATCATCCTGGTGCTCTGTGTGGTCGGCCTCTCCAGCCGGCTGTTCGATGTCTGGTCGATCCTGCTGTTCGGGCTGCTCGGCTACGGCTTCGTCAAGGCGGGCATGCCGGTCGCGCCATTCATCATCGGCTTTATCCTCGGACCAATGGCGGAGACCAACCTGCGCCGCGGCCTGATGCTCTCCGACGGCAACTTCGCCTCGTTCTTCACCAACCCCATCGCCGCGACCTTTCTCGGGCTGGCCCTGGCCTTCGTGCTCTGGCAGCTGTACAGCGCGATGCGGCCACGGAGCGGTGTTCTCGGCCAGGTGCTGCGCACCTGAACCTGCGCCCCTCTGCGCCAGCAGAGGGGCTGCCGTCACGGCTTGGTGCCGAACGTCTCGCACGCCAGCGTCCAACCCACCACCTGCTCGCTGAGGCTCAGCCCCAGCCCGGGCCGGGTCGGGTCGGCACCTGCATGCAGCCATCGCGGATCTCGAGTCGCTCCTGGAACAGCGGCTCGAGCCATTCGAAATGCTCGACCCACGTGGCGTGTTCGTAGGCCGCAGCGAGGTGGATATGCAATTCCATGACGAAGTGCGGCGCCATGACGATGCCGCGCCGCCGCGCCGCCTCGGCCACCTGCAGGAACGGCGTGAAGCCGCCGATGCGCGGCGCGTCATGCATGATCACATCCACCGCCCCGCGCTCGATGAAGGCACAGGCTTCGGCCGCGCTGCCGAGCATCTCGCCAGTGCCAACCGGGGTGATGAGCTGAGCGGCCAGGGCGGCGTGACCTTCCAGATCGTTGGCGTCCAGCGGCTCCTCGATCCAGGTCAGCTCGAACTCCTCCAGCGCCCTGCCCATGCGTGCCGCGGTGGTGCGATCCCATTGCTGGTTGACGTCGACCATCAGCGCCACCTCGTCACCGAAGTGCCTGCGCAGCGCCGCGACCCGGCGCAGGTCGGCGCGGTGGTCAGGCTGGCCGACCTTCAGCTTGATTCCGCCAATGCCTCGCGCCCTAGACGCCTCGGCCTTTTCGATGACCTCCTCGATGGGCGCCTGAAGGTAGCCGCCGGAGGTGTTGTAGCAAGGCACCGCGTCGCGATGGGCGCCGAGCAGCTTGGCCAGTGGCAGCCCGGCGCGACGCGCCTTGAGGTCCCAAAACGCCGTATCGAAGGCGGCAATGCTCTGCACCGCCAGGCCGCTGCGCCCGATCGAGGCGCTGGCCCAGCTCAGCCGGCTCCACAGGCGGGCGATGTCGTTGGGATCTTCGCCCAGCAGCAACGGCGCCAGTTCCCGCGCGTGGGCATATTGCGCGGGGCCGCCGGTGCGCAGGCTGTAGCTGAAACCGAGGCCGTGATGCCCCTGCTGCGACTGCAGCTCGACGAACAGCAGGCTGACCGACGCCAGGGGCAGCTGTCGCCCGGTGAGTACCTTGGCGTCGCTGACCGGCCGCAGCAGCGGCAACTCCACTGCGCGCAGGCCGATCCAGCTAATGCGGTCCGCTTCGTACAGGTCGCTCATTCGTGCCGCCGTCTCGCCAGTCAGGGGATGCGCTGGATAATCCGTCGGCTGATTGATACGGTCCAATTCATTAACGCTTTCGATTGATACCAGGAACGGATCAATGTTCGAACTCGCCCAACTGCGCAGCTTTACCACCTTGGCCAGCGAACTGAATTTCCGTCGCGCGGCCGAGCGCCTGAACATGACGCAGCCGCCGCTGAGCCGGCAGATCCAGTTGCTGGAACACCAGCTCGGCGTCGCGCTGTTCACTCGCAGCACACGTTCTGTGGCGCTCACCGCCGCCGGTCGCGCCTTCTTCGTCGAGGCCCAGGCCCTGCTCGACCAGGCCCACCGCGCCGCACAGGGTGCCCGGCTGGCTGCACTGGGCGAGAGCGGCGCGTTGACCATCAGCTTCGTTGCCAGCGCGGTATACGACTTCCTGCCGCGCGCCATCACCCAGGTGCGCCGGGAACGGCCAGGTGTGGCCATCAACCTGCTGGAGACCACCACTTTCGAGCAGTTGCAGGCACTGCGCGCGCGCCGGGTCGACCTGGCGGTGGTGCGCGAGCCGTTGCAGCAGCCGGGACTGGTCAGTGAATGCCTGCTGCGCGAGCCCTTCGTGCTGGCCACGCCGGTCGGGCACCCGCTGGCGCAGCATCCGGCGCCGACCCTGGAAATGCTCCACGGCGAGCCGTTCATCCTCTATGCCCATGGTGCCTGGCAGCCGTTCAACGAGCTGCACACCGGTTTGTTCCGCGCCAGCGGCATCCAGCCCGAATTCGTCCAGTCGCTGGGCTCGACGCTGACCATCCTCTCGCTGGTGAATTCCGGCCTCGGCCTGGCGCTGGTGCCGCGCGGAGCCAGCGCGATCCGCTTCCAGCATGTGTGCTTTCGCGAACTGCCGCTGCCAGCGGGGATCTGCGCCGAGCTGCACCTGGCCTGGCGCGATGACAACGACAACCCGACGCTGGAAGCGGCGCGCGACGCCGTGCGTCAGGCGGCCCGCGATATCGCCCTGGACCTGCCGCCAATCCAAGGCCTACACCATGGGACGGACTGCTGACGGCCGATTCTGTTGAAAAAGTAGGTTTAGCGGCAGCAAGGCGGTCGGATGTACCT
>NZ_DAMCPO010000013.1:0-139537 GCF_032106285.1 Stutzerimonas kunmingensis | reverse complement strand
GCAGCACCGTACCGGAAAGGTCAGGTGTTGCACTCAGTTTTCGCGGCCGGCCTGTCTGGCGCCGGGAACAGGCTCAACATGGGATAGTATTCGGCTGACACAGCTGAGTCTTAAGCCGTTGTCACGCAGAAGCGCAATGCGATTTCGCATCAACAAATCGTAATCTGGCACCTCGCGCGTGGTCAGTGCCAGGGAATCGATGCCTGTACGCTCGGCAATGATTGGCCAAAGCTCCGGGACCAAAACACCCTCTAGATCTATGCAGGCCAGTTTCATAAGCCTCTCCTGAATCATCGCCCAACGCCAGGCAATACTAAGCTCGCGCCAAGACCAATCAGCGCGGTACCAATAACCCGGTCAACAATGTGCTGCTTTCTCAGTATGCGTCTACGCAGAGCCTCAGCGGAAAAGAATACCGCCACTAAGCTAAACCAAACCAAGTGAGACAACGACATAAATATACCGTAAGCAAAATTAACGTATAGAGAGCTATCGGCGCGCACTACCTGACTATAAGTTGCAACCACAAACAACATTGTTTTTGGATTGAGCGCATTAGTAAAAAAACCAGTCCGAAATGCTTTCCAAGCTGTAGACTCACGTCCGTCAGCCTCCCCTATCGTCAGGGCTCCAGCATTCATCAACGATTTAATTCCCAAGTAAATGAGATAGCCAGCGCCGAGCATCTTCATACTTATGAACAGTATGGGTGAGTGGGTAATTATTACAGCGATTCCGAAAACCGTGTAAAAAACATGGACCTGCACGCCACAAGCAATACCTAGCGCAGCCGTCAAACCATTCTTCCGCCCGAACGAGTAACTATTGCGGGTCACCATGGCAAAGTCGGGACCTGGACTGACAACAGCTAAGACAGTAATGGCGGCCACTGCAAACAATTCGTTCATTTACATTCTCCGAGGCGGTAAGACTAGCCTACCGCCAGGATCTATTAATCAGCGCTTACTGAAGGTGATAACCAATACATCTCGATAAGCGGGCAACTCTGGATCTATCTGAATGACCGGTGTTACACCATGCAGCACACGCTCGTCATTCACGATGGCGGCCTCCAACTCATGTGCAAGTGTAAGACTACTCAACGGTCGTCTATCACGGTCATAGATAGACGTTTCTCCATTAACGATGTTGACGCGATTAACCAGCATCATGAAAACGAAGTTTACCCCATCACGATGAATGCCTTCAGGAGTTGGTGAGGCTGGAAGCTGTGAAGCATTTATTCTGAACTGGTGAACCTCGATGTGCCAAGAATAATACGGAGCTAGGCTACTAAAACTGGCACAACATAGCTTCAATGCAGAGCGCAACACTTTCCCTTCGCTTATTTCGCCCTCTATCGGAGCAAAGTATCGTGGAATACCGCCGTTGAGGCTGTTGTAGTCAGTGCTCTGAAAGTGCGGTTGGTGCGGTTCCATAACGGGGCACTGTATGCCAGGACCAGCACTGTATGTCCCATGTCGGCGGAAACGGTACGTGCCGCCATCGCGCATATACGCGTCCTGCTCAAGGCGATTCCAGCTCTCCTGAAAAGCATGCCAATCATCCATGACGTCTGGGTCCATTGCAGTCAGCAGCTTGGTAGTCTTTCGGCCAGCAAGGAAAATGAAATCTTTTTGTGCTACTTTTTCGCACAGATTTCTGACTTCAGGCGACGGGTTGGTGAGCTGAGGGTGAAACATGACGGCATTTTGTATATCGCTTCGCATGTTATTCATAGGTCCTCCTGATGGGCAATACCACCGCTTTGACTCAAGTGGCAGCAGAAATCTTGCGGACCTACAAGCAATTAGAAAAACGATTTATCGTTTCCGATATCTGTGAGAAAACGTCGTCTATATGAATTTACCTCCGCTAGCTTCGTTTCGGTTTTTCACTGTTGCAGCCAAAACTCAGAGCTTCGTCAAAGCAGCTGAGCAACTGCACGTAACTCACGGCGCCGTTAGTCGTCAGGTGCGGCTGCTGGAGGAAGCTATCGGGGTCGAGTTATTTGATCGGCGCAACAGGGCAATATTTCTCAACCAGGCAGGCCACCTCCTTCTTAACGTGACAGCGCCCCTGTTCGATCAGTTGGAAGATGCCGTTTATCGCTTACAGCGAGAGGGTCGAGAAGACGTCCTTGTGCTCTCCTGTGAGCCCACCATCGCCATGAAGTGGCTGATCCCTCGACTTCCTGCTTTTCATGAAGCGCATCCGAACTTGCAGATCCAATTATTGGCCGCCGGCGGGCCGATTGATTTCGCCCGCTCAGGGGCTGATCTCGCAATCCGCCGCGATGACTTTCATTGGGGCAGCTCTGTACACAGCGTGAAAATCTGCGAAGAGTGGATCGGGCCGGTTTGTACGCCGCCAAATACTCCCGACAAGAAACGGCTGGACAAATTAAGCCTGTTACACAGCAAGACTCGCCCGATGGCATGGGATAATTGGCTACGCCTTACGGGAGTGGATCTCTCTGGTTCTATAAAGGTCGACTATGAGCATTTCTACCTGTCCATTCAGGCGGCGACGTCAGGATTAGGAGTAGGAATGGCGTCCCTATTTATGGTTCAAGCCGAACTGGAGTCCGGCCAGCTAGTTGCGCCGTATGGCTTTATCCGAGACGGTTCAACATATTGCCTTTTATCACCCAAAGCTTTGGATGAAAGTTCCAAGTGCAATATATTCAAGAGCTGGATAACGGAACAACTTGATCACTACATTGAGCTTATGGGTGGTGAGCTGCCGCCAACAGCTAACTCGACGAGCAGCCCACATCCCGCGGTATCTTCTTAGCAGGTAGGCCGTAACTCGGAATGCTGGCCGACAGCGGTTTTGTCAGTAAACCTGCCTACCTGATCGACACTCAGGGCTTGGGCAGATAGCCCGGCAACGCTTCCAGCCGCTCCATCCAGCGGGCGACATGGCTGTAAGGCGTCAGGTCCACATCCCCTTCCGGCGCCAGCACCACGTAGGGGTAAACCGCGCAATCGGCGATGGTCGGCCGGTCAACCGCCAGCCAGTCGTGGCGCTGCAGATGCTCGTCCAGCAGCTTGAGCACCGCCGGTGCCTTGGCCAGCGCCGCGGCCTTGTCCAGCGGGTAGCCGAACTTCTGCACCAGCCGAGCCGCATTCAGGCTCTGCTGGATCTCGTTGGCGGTGAAGGACAGCCACTGCACGATCTCCGCCTGCCCGCGCGGGTTGTCCGGCCACCACGCCAGGCCGCCGTATGCGCCGGCGAGGTAAACCAGAATGGCCTGCGAGTCGCGGACGATATGCCCGCCATCGTCCAGAATCGGCAACTGCCCCAGCGGGTTCAGCTCGGACAGCGGCGGCTTCTTGTGCGCGCCGTTGGCGAAATCCACAGCTACCAGTTCAAGGTCGATATTTGCCAGCGCAGCGAACAGCCGCACCTTGTAGCAGTTGCCGGATGGACCCAGGTCGTACAGTTTCATAGCGCACCTCCTCTGATGAGCTGATTGAATTCGAGAACGTTGCCGTCCGGGTCGCGGATGAACAGCGCGATCCGCCGCGGGCCGATGGGATGCGGCCCCTCGGTGATGACGATGCCCTGCGCCTCGAGCCAATGTTGGAGCGCCGCGAGGTCATCGACGATAAAGGCCGGATGGGTCATGCCCGGCCGCTTCACCGGCGCATCCAGCAGCACGTTGTGCGCATCAGCGGCACGCGCACCGTTGAAGATCAGGTTGATGCGCACGCCGTTCGGGCTGAGCATCTCGTTCGCTTCGAACAGCGGAAAGCTGGCGCTCTCGACGAAGCCCAGCGCCTGGTAGAAGGCCATCGCGCGCGGCCGGTCGCTGACACGAATGCCGATGTGGTCGTAGGCGAGAATGCGGGCGGGACTGGCTGATTGATTCATGTGCGAAACTCCAGGAGACCTCAGTCCCTGAAGTGTCAGCCGCCCTGCGGGTTTCACCTATACCGCCGGCCTGACAACATCTATGCAGCAATCGCACAAATCCAGGGGTGGCAATGGACAAGCTCAAGGCAATGGCCAACTTCGTTCGCATCGTCGACAACGGCAGCCTGAGCTCGGCCGCCGATGCCACCGGACAGTCCGTGGCGTCGGTGGTGCGCTCACTGGCCGCGCTGGAACGGCACCTCGGCGTGCGCCTGCTGAACCGCAGCACCCGGCGCATGGCACTCACCGACGAGGGCGCGGAGTACTTGGCCTGGAGCCGGCGCATGCTGGCGGACTTCTCCGACATGGAGCAGCGCCTGGAGGCCAGCGACGGCGCCGTCCGCGGCCTACTGCGCATCACCGCACCAGTGGAGTTCGGCCAGCGTTACGTCGCGCCGCTAGTGAATGAATTTCTCAAGGAGCATGCAGAGATCCGGGTCGAGCTGAACCTGAGCGACCAGATCGTCCCGCTGCTCGACGAACGCCTCGACCTCGCCCTGCGCATCGGCCACCTGCCCGACTCAGCCATGGTCGCCCGGCAGATCGGCAGCACCCGGCTGGTCACCTGCGCCAGCCCGGACTACCTGAGCACCGCTCCCGCCATCGACACCCCGGCAGCACTGGAGGACCACGCCTGCATCCTCTTCGCCGCCCAGGGCCGCCACTGGTACTACCGCCACGGCGAAAAGGAACAGGCCGAAGAAATCACCCCACGCCTGACCTGCAACCAGATCCGCACCGCCAGCCTGGCTTGCGTGCAAGGCCTCGGCATCACGCGGCTGATGCACTATCAGGTCGCCGATGAACTGGCTGATGGTCGTCTGGTAAGGGTGCTCAGGGATTACGAACCGAAGGACCTGCCGATCCAACTCGTCTACCCTCACGCCTTGCAGCTATCGCCAAGGGTGCGGGCGTTTGTGGAGTGGGTTTGTCTGAAGTTGGAGAGGGGTTTGCCGGGGTTGGGGTAGAGGCTGCTTGCGACCGAAAGCCGCCGCGGCCCTAACTTTTGTATGATTAGGACGCTGTTTGCCCGAGAACCGTTTCCGAGCCGTATGATATCGTTCAACCTAAACCACGATAGAAAATTAGTGCCTCATACACCACCAACTTAAATATTAATCTTAAGTATATTTAGTACTTCTCCATCATTTCGAAATTTAAAGGAATTGAGCAACCTATGAACAATAACCTTTCGACACCTATTAAGGAAGAAATTGAAGGACTAAGTCTTGATGAGGACTCCGCTTGGGCTGACTACCCTATTGATACCATTCTTATCAGGAATGAAAACAGAACAGTACATGATGTTTTAAGGAGAATCGAAAAGGGTGCCTTTGTTATGGACCCCGATTTTCAGAGAGATTTTATTTGGCCAGATGACAAGCAGAGCAAGCTTATTGAATCGGTTTTAATGCGCATACCGCTGCCAGTTTTTTACTTGGCTGAAAACGATGAGGGGAAAATGGTTGTTGTTGACGGCTTGCAAAGGTTGTCAACCTTTCAAAGATTTGTAAATGACGAGCTCCGCCTAAAACTGCCGGAGCAGAAAGAGCTAAACAAGAAAAGATTCAGCGACCTCTCCCCCAAGCTCCAAAATCGGATCGAAGATTGCAACCTAATCCTATATATAATTGATGCAAAAGTTCCTCAAAAAGCGCTACTTGATATTTTTGAGCGCGTCAACAGCGGAGTCCCTCTTACCAGGCAGCAAATGCGGAATTGTTTGTTCAGCGGAAAGGCCACATCCTTCTTAAGAACAGAAGCCAGCACGCCAATATTTAAACGGGCAACTGGTAATAGCCTTCAACCATCTACAATGCGTGATCGAGAGATCATAAACAGATTCTGCGCATTTAAGCTACTAAACAAAAATGACTACCGCGGAGATATGGATCAATACCTAGCAGAAACACTTAAACACATGAACGCACTCGACAATGCTGCCCTTGAGCGGCTGTCGTCACAATTCAGAACAAGCCTCAAGAATAATTACACAGTCTTCGGAAAGCACGCATTTAGAAAACATCAGGAACATCAAGAGAGTAGGAACGTGTTCAATGCATCGCTATGGGATGTAATGTCAGTGTGCCTATCCAGATATTCTGAGAACATAGTTGAAGCGCGAGCGGAAATGATTCGCGACGGCTTTTATGCACTCATGGAAAACGACGACTTTATCGAATCTATAACGTTAGGCACAAACCAAGTTAATCGTGTTAAGCGTCGATTTGATCTTGCAAAACAAATGATTGAGGAAGCCATTAATGCTTAGACAAATAGACCTCAAGCATTTCAAGTGCTTTGATGATCTAAAACTCTCGCTTTCGAATCTAACTCTGTTAACGGGTTCAAACGCCTCAGGTAAGTCCTCTGTACTGCAAGCACTTGTTCTGCTCAACCAAACCATGCGAGAGGACGAATGGTCCAGTCGTTTAATACTAAATGGGCACACAATTAAACTGGGCACGGTCGCAGATGTTGTCGATAAAGTTCATGGTCGACACTCTAGTGAAATTAGCCTGCACGACAATGAATCAAAATGCCGCTGGTCCTTCTCTGGCGAGCGCCAAGATATGTGCATGAATGTCGATTCGGTTAGATTTAACGGAGTTGAGCATGTATCGCCTAGAAATCTTCAGTACCTGCTCCCATACTCTACAGAGCTAGGGGCGCCACCCTTAGCGGTACGCTTGAAAAGAATGACTTATATTACTGCTGAGCGAGTGGGGCCCAGAGAGTTTTACTATCTAGAGGATAGGGATAACTCTCCCGTTGTAGGTCCGGCGGGCGAAAAAGCAGTTAGTGTACTGCACTTAGGGCGCGAGGAAAGAGTACTCGAGCGCCTGGTGCTTGAAGGAGTACCACCAACCCGGCTTCGCCAAGTCGAAGCTCGTATGACTCAGTTTTTTCCTGGCTGTGGCTTGATAGTTCAGTCCGTTCCGCAAACCAACGCAGTAACTCTCGGGCTTCGCACTTCCGAAGATACTGACTTCCATAGGCCTGTCCATGTTGGGTTCGGGCTAACGCAGGTTCTACCCATCGTAATAGCTGCACTTTCTGCAAACGTGGGTGATCTGTTACTTATAGAAAACCCAGAAGTTCATTTGCACCCCGCTGGACAAGCACTTATGGGGAGATTTCTTAGCCAAGTGGCTAGCGCAGGCGTGCAAGTTATAATCGAATCGCATAGCGACCATATACTTAACGGAATTAGAAGATCAGTCAAAACAGGCTCACTCACTCCAGACCAAGTTGCAATACATTTTTTTAGACCTCGATCAAGCACAGGCGAACAAGTACAGACATTAAGTCTTGACTCAACTGGAAATGTCGACGCTTGGCCTTCGGGCTTCTTTGATCAAATAGATATTGATGCGAACTTCTTTGCAGGCTGGGGCGAGTAAAATGGGTTACCTAGTTAATAACCTGTCATTACATGGCCAATTTCCAGACATGGACTCCTTCGGCAGATCCGTTCGAGAGATCATGGCCATCAGAAGTCTAGTTATTTCATCTGGCCTATCCGTTTATTGCCATAGACAGATGCTGCTTTGCAATGTAGCCACTGATATCCCTTTATCTAAGGCGGTTAATTGTCTTACCCATGATGAGAAACGAGCTTTTCTGCTTTGGATCATTCAACATGGTCCTTTTTGGGACGAGGCAAGATGCCACAACTCTGACGACTGGTTAGAAGCCAAGCTTGACATAGTTACGGATAGCGCTGTAGCAGAAGCCGCTTTTTTTAACCTTAGAGGCATCAATCGAAGCTTGATTAGTTTTTCACCCTCAGATTGGAACTACTCCCCGATTGATGTTAATCATATAAGTGACGAAGGAGAATCAAAAAAAACAAGCATTCTTAATTACTGGGAAAAACAGCAAATAGAGAACGCTCTTAAAGAAAATCCAGTAAGAATTGACTCTTGGCAGTTGCTCGGTGACGCTGTTCAGGCGCAGTGCAGTAACCTTACATTTACAGACGAAACCTTTGCTCCATTAACCGGGCATCCGTTCAGTGAAAATGCCGCAGTAAGGATTTTATTCATCTGCAACACGCTTAACAAATTAAAGGCTTGTTTCAATGAAGAGGGGCAACGAACAGCGGAAGGGCATGAAATATATCAAAATTTTTTCACCGGAAAAAAAGAAAACGGAGGTCGCGGCGCACTCTTTTCTGACTCATCAGATAGCGAAAAGAAAGAATTCAGTGATGAAATGACGTTTAGGATCCCAGGCCTTGAAAACAAAGCTATTTTTTGCCCCTGGCATGGAAAAGTGCAAACCCCTCAATTCAGAGTTCACTTCTCGTGGCCAATGAGACACGATGAAAAGACTTACATCATGTACGTCGGCCCAAAGATAACTAAGAGTTAGCTTCTTTTTCACAATTACACTTCGCGACCGATCTTGATCCCTTCAAAGCAGGACTTAAAATATTCTAAAAAGAAGACATAGCTATTCTTCAGGCCGCTGAATAACATCCACCTCATATATCGTAAAAGTCAGGCCTAGTAGCTAATGGCCTAAATTCTAAGAGCGAGTTTAGGGAAGCCGGAAAGCGCAACCACCGCTGCACGCATCGAACGACCTTCGCGGGATGAAAACAGTAAGTCCTGCACGCCCTACCCACCATTGCCCCCCCTGCTTCATCCCGATGCTAGAGTGCTCGCTCCATAGCCGCACAAATCCAATCACCTAGCGAGGCCCCCATGCTCAACCATGTAATGGTCGGTTCGAATGATATTGAACGGTCGAAGCGGTTTTACGACGCCGTGCTCGGCGTACTCGGTGCAGGCGAGCCGCTGCGCAATGTGGCGCCGTCCGGGCATACCCGCCTGTTCTACCGCCACGACGGCAGCCTGTTCGGCGTGACCGAACCCATCAATGGTGAGGAAGCGACCGTCGGCAACGGCGGCACGATTGGTTTCAAGTGCAGCTCGGCCGAGCAGGTCAAGGCGTTTCACGATGTCGGCGTCGCCCATGGAGGCACCACCTGTGAGGAGCCGCCGGGACTGCGCGAAACCAGCCTCGGCGCGTTGCACCTCAGCTATGTACGTGACCCTGACGGCAACAAGCTGTGCGCCATCTACCGCCCGCAGTAATCTCCCCGCTCTCTCAACGCCGCATGCCCCATGCGCGGCGTTGAAAGCTGAGCCTCATGCGCCGCTTGTAGCGACGCATGACGCTTCACGAGACCGCGGCGATTCCCTCCGTTTGCTCTCTCCCCTCGCCCATCAGGGTTTAACGACCATTCCAACGCCACGCCCGCGCGGGTCTGATCCGGTCTGCAGACGCGTGCCGTCGACGCGTATCGCCTGGATATCACCCATCAGCCAGCCCTGATCCTCGAGCGTGTAGCCCATGGCTTTAAGCTCGTCGGCAACCTTGCCGGTCAGCGGTGCATGGGCGTCGTAGTAGATGGTGTCCTTCGGCAGCAGCTGATGGTGCACGCGCTGTGCAGCCACGGCTTTTTCCAGCGGCATGTCGAAGTCGTAGATGTTGTTCAGCACCTGAAAGATCGAGGTGAAGATGCGCGAGCCGCCCGGCGTACCGAGCACCAGGCTGACCTTGCCGTCGCGCGTGACGATGCTCGGGCTCATCGAAGACGGCATGCGTTTGCCCGGCTCGATGGCGTTGGCGTCGCTACCGACCACACCGAAGGCATTGGCAACGCCGGGCTTGGCACTGAAGTCGTCCATCTCGTCGTTGAGCAGGAAGCCGGCGCCCTTGACCACCACACCGCTGCCGTAGTCCAGATTGAGGGTGTAGGTGTTGCTGGCCGCATTGCCGTCGGCATCGACGATGGAGAAGTGGGTCGTCTGCGTCGATTCGAGGCCCGGACGCACCTTCTCGGTTTCGGAAATGGCCGCGGGATTGATCTCGGCTGCGCGCTGCTTCAGATAATCAAGCGATGTCAGCTTCGCTGACCGGCACGTCGGAATAGTCCGGGTCACCGAGGTAGTCGGCACGGTCGGCAAAGACGCGTTTCTCGATCTCCGCCAGCAGGTGGATGTAGCGTGCCGAGTTCAGTTCGACGCCCTTGAAGTCTGCGGCGCGCTGCTCCTTCATGCCGATCAGCTGCGCCAGGGCGATGCCGCCAGAGCTGGGCAGTGGCGCGGTGTAGAGGCTGTTGCCCTGCCAGTCGACACGCATCGGTTCGCGCCATTTGACGCGGTAGTCGGCCAGGTCCTCCTTGGTGATCAGCCCGTCATCACGCTGCATCTGCGCAACCAGCAAGTCGGCGGTCCTGCCTTTGTAGAAGTCATCCGGCCCCTTGTCGGCGATGCGCTCCAGGGTCTCGGCCAGCTCCGGCTGGCGGAAGGTGGAACCCGGCCGCATGCTCCCGAAGTAGTCCTCGAAGTTGGTCGTGCCGTTGAACAACCCGATGGCGTCCTCGCGGTACTGGAACTGCTGGTCAGCTACTGTGAAGCCTTCACGGGCATAGCCGACCGCCAGGGTGATGAGTTCGCTCCAGGGCAACTTGCCGAAGCGCTGGTGTGCCTCCCACATGCCCAACACGGTGCCGGGCGCGCCGGACGCCTTGGCGCCGACCAGGCTCAGGTTCTCGATCACCTCGCCCTTGTCGTCGAGGTACATGGTCTTGCTGGAGGCCTTGGGCGCAACTTCCCGGTAGTCCAGGAAATACGGTTTGCCGTCCATATACAGCGTCATGAAACCACCGCCGCCGATATTGCCCGCCTCGGGGTAGGTGACGGCCAGGGTGAAGGCGGTCGCCACCGCGGCATCCACCGCATTGCCGCCGGCCTTGAGCACCTGGGCGGCCACCTTGGCGCTGTACTCGTCGGGTGCGGCGACCGCCCCGCCTTCCAGAAGCGCGCCTTGGGCGATGTGGCCCGTGGCGACGATCGCCACGCCAAGGGTCAATCTGCTGATCTGAAGCAAACGCATCGTGCTCATCCTTATTCTTGTGGTCACCGCCGCCCCGCGATGGCTGGGGCGGTTATCACCAACATAGACAATGGGGGCGAGGCGTAGGTGCGCAGCGGGCTTGAGGAGAATGCCGCGCCGGCCGAGAGAGAACGCGTGCTTCCGAAATGTGCCTATGAATATGCAGGCGAAGCCTGACTGGAAAAGCCAGACCTCAATATCGGCGAGGCATGCAGACTGGATATTTGTGAAAAAAATTTGCAGCGATGAGAGCGCGTCTGCTTGGCCCGCAATCGCATCTCAGGCCTTTGTTACGCGGTTTCGTCCGCCGGCACGAGGACGCCTATCGAGCCTGGCTGTCCGTCAGCGTCCGCTCCGCGGCTGCTTACCACGGCAACCCCTCCCCGCTATACGCATAAAAACCACCACTGGCCTCCGGTCCCAGACCATCGATCACCCGCAACAAATCCCGCGCGGCATCGCTGGCGGGACGGCCGATTTCGGTTCCGCGAAAAGGCTGCGACAGCCGTGAGTTCACCGTGCCCGGGTGCAGCGCCAGCAGCACGGCATTCGGGTGGCTACGGCGGACTTCGATGGAGGCGGTCTTGAGCAGCATGTTCAGTGCGGCCTTGGAGGCGCGGTAGCTGTACCAGCCTCCGAGGCGGTTATCACCGATGCTGCCGACCTTGGCCGAGAGCATGGCAAGCACGCCGCGCTGGCGGTCGAGCAGGCCGCTGAAGTGGCGCAGCACCACGGCCGGGCCGAAGGTGTTGATCTGGAAGGTGGCGAGCAACTGCTCCTGGTCGAGATCGGCCAGGCGTTTCTCCGGCATGAAGTCGGCACCGTGCAGCACGCCCGCGGCGTTGATGATCAGATGAAATGGCCCCTGCCCCGCCACGCTGGCCGCGGCCTGTTCGATGCTGGCGGGAACGGTCAGGTCCAGCGCCGGCTCGGACGAGCGGCTCAGGGCGATGACCGACGCGCAGCGCGGGTCACTGCGCAAGGCATCGACCAGTGCGGCACCGATGCCACCGGATGCGCCGATGACCAGCGCGCGAAACCCTTCGGGAAATGATTCCAGTGGCATGACGATCTCCAGCAGATTTACGGTCGACGGACGCCCGCTTCACTGCGCCAGCGTTCGATATGTTCGGCGAGCAGGTCGGCGATGGGCAGGCAAGCGCCGAGCCGGTAGAGGTTCCAGTAATGGCCTTCCAGGGTGCGGTTGATCAGCAAGGTGCCGGAAGCCGGTTGCAGGCTGCCGAGTGCGGACATCATCAGGGGGAACAGCTCGGACAGCCGTTGATGCAGCGCCGCCTCGCGGAAGTCCCACTGCGCGCCGGTTTGCAGCAGCGGGTGCAGCATCAGGTGAATGCTTCGGTACAGCCCGTGCGGCGGCGTGCTTCCCGGCTGGCGCCCGCCCAGGGCCTGAAAGCCAGGCTCCAGCGCCTCGCTGGAGGTGCCACGCAGTGCTTCGAATATCTGCACGTAGCCGGCCAGCAAGCGCGGTTCCAGGCGCAGTACGCTGCCGAAATCGTAGACCACCAGCTCGCCAGTCTCTGTCCAGGCGAGGTTGCCGGGATGCGGATCGGTATGCAGCCGTTGCAGACCGAATGCCTGCTCGGCCAGCCATTGGCAGAGGGTTTCGGCCAGGCGCTGGCGCACCTCCGCCGGGGCCTGTTCGACCTCGGCCATGGAGCGGCCCGGCAGGTCTTCCAGCACCAGCACACCGGGCCGGCAGAGTTCGCCCGCGGCAAAGGGAATGCGGATGCCCGGCCAGTTGCTGAAGTGCTCGCGGAAGGCTTCGAGGTTGGCGCGCTCGGCCTCGTAGTCGAGTTCCTCGGCAATGGCCCGTTGCAGCTCGATATACACCGCATCGAGACGCGCGGGCGGCGTGCCGAACAGTCGCCCGAGCGGCATCAAGCGGCGTAGCTGGCGCAGATCGGCATCGCAGATGGCGCGGATGCCGGGGTACTGGACCTTCATGATCAGTGCCCTGCCCTGCCGATCCCGAGCGCGGTGGACCTGGCCCAGCGAGGCCGCCGCCGCGGGCTCAGGCTCGATGGATTCGAACAGTTCGTACAGCTTGCCGTCGTAGACGCGCTGCAGATTGGCTTCGAGCGCGTCGAACGGCAGCGAGGGCACCTGATTCTGCAAGCGCGCCAGCGCGGCGCTGATCGGATCAGGCAGCAGGTCCTGCCATTGCGAGGCCTGCTGACCGAGCTTCAGCACCGGGCCTTTCATCTGCCCAAGCGCATCACCGAGCAGTTCGCCGACCGGCACCCAGTCGATACGCGCCTTGCCTGGCGTGATGCGCTGCACCAACAGGTTGCCGGCAATGCGCGCGCCAGTGCCGCCCAGTTGCAGAAAGCGGCCCAGTGCCGAAGCCGACGGACGAGAGAATCGAGACATGCAGGCGACCCGCAAAGGCAAAGGCTGATCATGGGGCAGCCCGGCCCATGATCCAAGGTTCAATGGTTGCAGTCTGTTGCGCAGCGGAGGGGTTCGAAGTAGCTCAAGGGCAACGAGCGAAGCGGCCGGGGGGACCGCGCAGCAGATGGTCGCGCCGCCTGCAGAGCGCGCTGCAGCGGAGGTGCCGAGCACACTCATGCGGAACGGGCAGGCGGCTGGCGAGTCGGATTAAATGACTGCGCCCCTCGAACGTCGACCGCCAAACGCGCAATTTTCGGCACATCAGAAGCGCATCAGGCGACGATTCGAGCGGCATTCAGCCCGACCTGCCCACCAGGCGAGAAACGGGCCTGTTCCCCTCCGCCTTTGTCCTGATATGGACATGCAGGAGTGGGAACGAAGCACGCAGCGGCGCCTGCGTAAGGAGAACGGAATGACCGATTTCACTAATCTTTCCTTCCAACCAGACGATGAACCCCCTCGCATTTCCACTGGCAGCGAGGGGCTGGATGACATTCTCGGCGGCGGCCTCGACCCCAACCGCATGTACCTGTACGAAGGTAGCCCGGGCTCGGGCAAGACCACCATTGCGCTGCAGTTCCTGCTCGAAGGGGTCCGCCAGGGCGAGCGCGTTCTCTATGTAACCCTCTCGGAAACCAAGGACGAACTGGAGCTGGTCGCCAAGCGGCACGGCTGGTCCCTCGACGGTATCGATGTGTTCGAGCTGGTCACGCCGGAGACCAGCCTGGACCCGGACCTGGAACTGACGGTGCTGCACCCCGTGGAGATGGAGCTGAGTGAAACCACGCAGCAGGTGTTCAATCGGGTCACCGAAACCAATCCGAGTCGCGTGATCTTCGACAGCCTCTCGGAAATGCGCCTGCTGGCGCAAAGCCCTCTGCGCTACCGCCGGCAGGTGTTGGCGCTCAAGCATTTCTTCACCACCCGCAACTGCACGGTGATCCTGCTCGACGACCAGACTTCGGAAGTGGGCGACCTGCAACTGCATTCCATCTCCCACGGCGTGGTCATGTTGGAGCAGGTGGCAATCGACTACGGTGCCGAGCGCAGGCGTCTGCGGGTGATCAAGATGCGTGGCATCCAGTTTCGCGGCGGTTACCACGACTTCGCCATCCGCAAGGGCGGCCTGCGCATCTATCCCCGGCTCATCGCCGCCGAGCACCACTCGTCCTTCTCCGGTGAGCTGGCCTCGTCCGGTAATCCGGCACTGGACAAGATGCTGGGTGGCGGCCTGGAACGCGGCACCAACGCGCTGCTGGTCGGCGCTGCCGGCGTGGGCAAATCCTCGCTGGCCTTGAGCTATGCGGTCGCGGCGTGCAAACGCGGCGAGCAGGTCGCCTTCTTCGTCTTTGACGAAAACATCGCCACGCTGCTGGCGCGCGGGCGGGCGCTGGGGCTGCCCATGGAACCGTGGATCGAACAGGGGCTGCTGCATCTGCAGCAGGTCGACCCGGCCGAGCTGTCGCCCGGCGAGTTCACCGCCGCGGTCCGCCAGAGCGTAGAGGTGCGGGGGGCCGGCCTGGTGATTCTGGACAGCCTCAACGGCTATCTGCACGCGATGCCTGATGGCCGATTCCTGATTCTGCAGATGCACGAGCTGTTGAGTTATCTGGGCCAGAAAGGCGTGATCAGCATCATGGTGCTCGCCCAGCATGGCCTGGTCGGCCCAATGGATACGCCTGTGGATATCAGCTATCTCAGCGATGCGGTTATCATGCAGCGCTACTTCGAGCATGCCGGCGTCGTTCGCCGGGCGTTGTCAGTGGTGAAAAAGCGCAGCGGACGGCATGAAAACACCGTCCGTGAGTACCGCCTCAGTAGCGCCGGCCTCGAGGTCGGGCCGCCGCTCAGCCACTTCAGCGGCATCCTATCGGGCACACCGGAATACACCGGTGATGCGACTCAGCTACTGACAGACGAGCATGACGACGCCCACTAAACGAGAAGGCCCCATCGTAGTCGTCTATGCCCCCATCGGCCGGGACGGTCCCGCCTCGGCCGAACTGCTCAGCCGCAGCGGCATGGACGCCGTTGTCTGCCACAGTGTCGATGAGGTGCTACGTCGCGCCGAAACCGATGCCGACGCCGTTTTCATCGCCGAAGAAGGCCTCTTCGGTCAGGACCTCCAAGCACTGGCCACATGGGTGGATCAGCAACCGGCGTGGTCCGACTTTCCATTCGTGGTCCTCACCAGCAAGCATCAACAGCCGGCAGTCGCCGCATGGCGTCAGCGCATGGTGGCGGCGCTGCGCAACGTTTCCCTGCTGGAACGCCCGGTACAGAGCATCACCCTGACCAGCGCGGTGAAAGCCGCCCTGCGCGGGCGGCATCGCCAGTACGAAGTCAGGGCCTTGCTCGAAGCCCGTGAGCGCGCCTCGAATCAGCTCGAAGCGCTGGTCGTCGAGCGCACCAGCGAACTGGAAAAGGCCAACCAGGAATTGCGCACACAGATGGCCGAGCGCGCGCAGATCGAAGAAACCCTGCGCCAGGCGCAGAAGATCGAAGCCATCGGCCAGCTCACCGGCGGCATCGCCCACGACTTCAACAACCTGCTGATGGTGATCTCCGGCGGCCTCGACATGCTCGACCGCCGCGCCGATCCTGCGCGCCGCGAGCGGTTGATGGACGGCATGCGCCAGGCCGCGCAGCGCGGAACCGCCCTCACCCGGCAACTGCTCGCCTTCTCCCGCCGCCAGTCACTGGAACCCGAGTCGGTCGACCTGGTGCTGCGCATCGGCCGCATGCGCGAGCTGCTCGACCGTAGCCTGAGCGGCGACGTGCACGTGGAAGTGCAGTTCGAGCCGGATCTCTGGCCGGTCGAAGTGGACCCTGGCGAGCTGGAGCTGGTCGTCCTCAACCTGGCCGTGAATGCCCGCGACGCCATGCCCGACGGCGGCTCGATCCTGATCGAAGCCAGCAATGCACCTGGCGAAGCGGTGCTGGGCATCACCGGCGATTTTGTCCGCCTCACGGTGACCGACTCGGGCACCGGCATTCCCGAGGAGGTTCGCACCCGCGTATTCGACCCCTTCTTCACCACCAAGGAGATCGGCAAAGGCTCAGGGCTCGGGCTGGCACAGGTCTACGGCTTCGCGCGGCAGTCCGGCGGCAGCGTGTGGATCGAAAGCGAATGCGATCGCGGCACCAGCGTGATCATGCTGCTGCCGCGCTCGGCACGTGTGCCCGATCAGCCCGACGGCGCACGGCCTGCCGAAGACGACAGCTCCGACGCCTCGGCCGGTACCGTACTGCTGGTGGACGATGATGAAGAAGTCGCGGCCCTGGTCGGCGAGATGCTCGAACATCTCGGCTATCGCGTCACCCATGCCGCCAGTGCCACAGACGCGCTGGGCGCGCTGCAGAACGGCTGTCAGGTGGACATCGTGTTCTCCGACGTGATGATGCCGGGCGGCATGAACGGTGTTGAACTGGCCCGGGAGATCCGCACCCGCGCCCTCGGTGTTCCCGTGCTGCTCACCAGCGGCTACGCCGAAGCCGCGCAGCAATCTGCCGCCGCAGAAGGCGTGCACGTTTTGGCCAAGCCCTACCGGCTGGAAGAACTGGCAATCTCGTTGCGCACCGCTATCGATGGTGTGGAAGTTCACTGATCCACCCCTTCCTTACGGGGCGTTCCAGGCGGGTCGGCCAATCCGTCAGCCCACCTTCAGCCGAGGCGACGCGCAGGTGTTCCCGCTGAAGTTCGGTTGGTTCGATGCCGTCATTGGTCTGTAACGTCGTAACAAGCCGGCGCGCCTGCGGTCTTCTGACTAGGCCCGACGAAAGCAACGGGCTCATACATGATGCCGAACCCGCATTGACTCTTGCTCCGACCAGGAACTTGCTTCGTGTCGATACGCGCCCGTCTCATCTGGCTGGTCGTCGCCGTCATCGCACCGGCGCTGGCCTTCGCGCTGTTTGCAACCTATTCGGTTTACCGAGCGCAGTCACAGCAGATCGACCAAAGTATGTACGAGACCACTCGCGGCGTAAGTCTTGCCGTCGAGCGCGAACTTGATCGCTTCGGCGCAGTGGTCACGACGCTGGCCGCCTCGCCAACACTGGTGAGCGGCGATCTGCGCGCGTTTCATGAACGTCTACAGCAGACCGTTCAACCGATAGCCACCGGCGTTACCATATTCGACCCGAACGGCGTGCCCCTGGCTGATACGGACTACCCTTTTGGCGCGCCGTTGCCGATGCCACCGAGCCTGCCAGGCTTCGAGGACACCCCGCTGCTAGACGTCAGTCCGATGTTTCGCGACCCGTTGACGCGCGTGCACAGCGTCGCCATTCACCGCCCGGTGATGCGTGACGGCCGAGTCGTCTACTACCTGACCATGAAGTTTCCGGTCAGCCGCATCGAGGCCCTGCTGCAAGCGCAGGAGCTTCCCGCGCGCTGGCTTGGTGCGGTGCTGGACCAGACACACACCATCGTTGCGCGCACCCGTGACCCCAGCAAACATGTTGGTGAGGTTGCGAGCGCCAACTTCGTCACCGACTTGCGCGAGGCTGTCGCTCGTGAAGGCAAGCTGAGCTCTGTCACCCGAGACAATCAACATGTGGTTTCTTTTTTTAGCCGTGGCGAAAGTTCAGGCTGGACGGTACTGATCGGTATCCCCCGTGAGGATCTGCTCGCCAGCGTATTGAAGCCCATCGGAACCGCGGCCATCGGCATCCTGCTGGTGCTCGCGCTGGCGATTGGACTGGCCATTGCGCTCGGCCGCACCATCACCCGCCCCTTGACTCAACTGGACCAGGCAGCCGGTGCCTTGGCCCAAGGGGAAGTCTTCGAGGCACCTCGGACCGGCATGGACGAGACCGACCGGACCGCGCAGGTACTTGCCCAGGCCAGCAAGACCATTCACCGCTCGAGCCAGGAAATGGCAGAGCGGGTCGAGGAAGCCGTCGCCCAGGCCGAACGCTCGCATCGGGCGCTGCTACAGGGCCAGAAACTTGAAGCGCTGGGCAACCTCACCGCGGGTATATCGCACGAGTTCAATAACCTTCTGCAAAGCATGACCGTCGGCTTGCAGCTGGCCGACATGCTGAGCCCGAACCCCCGAGCCAAGCGCGCCATCGAGGCATGCCAGCGTTCGGCTCAACGGGCTACCCGCCTTACGCGGCACCTGATGACCTTCAGTCGAAACCGCACCGGAGATGTCGAGCAGGTCGACTTGCGCGCATTGATTCTCGGCATGCACGAACTGCTGACCGGCGCGTTGCCCAATAACGTTGTTCTACAGCTCGACTTGCCGGACCGCCCCTGGCCGGCGGCGCTGGATCCGGTGCAATGCGAGCTGGCCATCCTCAACCTGGCGATCAATGCACGGGACGCCATGCCAGACGGCGGTCCGTTGAGCATCAGCCTGCACGACGTGGCGGATGGAGACATCGCCCTGCCAAGCCTGGGGACAAGGACCTATCTCGCCGTCGACGTCCTCGACACAGGTTGTGGAATGAGCAAGGAGGTCCAGGCGCGGGCATTCGAGCCTTTCTTCACAACCAAGGCCATCGGCGAGGGAACGGGCCTCGGTCTGGCGCAGGTCTATGGCTTCGCGCACCAATCAGGCGGCGCGGTAGCGATCGACAGCGAAGTCGGCAGGGGCACCCGCGTCCGCCTCCTGCTGCCACGCGTCGAACACCGCAGCGAACCGGGTGGCCCGGTAGAGAAGGCACCGGAACGTGCCAACCGAACCACACGGGTACTCTTGGTCGACGACGACGCCGAAGTGCGCGAGGTGGTGATGTCGATGCTTGAGGAACTGGGCTATTTGGTCGACGAGGCGCATGACGCGGATTCAGCCCTGGCCAGGCTCGCCGATGACACGCGCCCGCCTATCGATGTGCTTCTTTCGGATATCGTCATGCCCGGACGGCTGGACGGGGTTGGTCTTGCGGCGGAAGCGCAAGGCCTGTATCCCGAACTGCCCATCATCCTCGCGACAGGCTACACCGAGCGTCTCGCTGCCGAGCACGGGCTGCGTGTGCTAGCGAAACCCTTCACCAGCCAGACCCTGGCCGAGGCCCTTCTCGACGCAGTCAACACACCCTAGAGCGAGGCGGAAGGCGCTCATGACTGACGCCTTCCTGTTTGGCCCGAAAAAAATAATTGCCTTTCTGCAAGCCGGATAACAGCACCCATATGGTGCGCGAACGTCGCATATTTCTGCGTCAGATTTGAAAACGCCACAACGCCGGCCCCTTGCAGTGCACCTTTCAGAAACACCTTCCGCCTCCTTTTGAAGCGCCGGAAGGTGCTGCCGAAACGGCATCACCGTGCTCGATAATCTCTTCTTTTGCGCACAGTTGGCTCGATTCGATACTGCGCTCGCCGACCGCCATTCCGCGTCGGCAGAGCAGGATCGAGCCATGAATGAATTCCTTTGTGCCCGTCATCTCGAAGCCGCCGCGCTGCCGCTGATCGATATCGCCGGGCTGTTTTCTACCGATCTCGACGAGCGCACTGCCGTGGCCGAACGAATCGGCGCAGCCTGTCGCGAGGTCGGCTTCTTCTGCGTCGCCAACCACGGCGTCGACCCGGCGCTACAACAGGCGGTGTTCGAGCAGGCACAAGACTTCTTCGCCCAACCGGAGGCCAGCAAGCGTGCGCTGGACAAGGTGTTCTCGAAGGCCAATCGCGGCTATGAGCCGTTGCGAGGTCAGGTGCTGGAAGCCGGTGCGCCGGCCGATCTCAAGGAAGGCTTCTATATCGGCGAGGAGTTGGCCGAGGACGACCCACGGGTATTGGCCGGGCGCTTCAATCACGGTGCCAATCAGTGGCCGAGCGAGCTTGCGGACTTCCGCCCGACCATGGAGCGCTATCGCGATGCGATGAACGCCCTCGCGGCACGGCTGATGGGCGCCATCGCGCTCTCGCTGCAACTGCCGGAGGAACATTTCGCCGGCTTCTGCCGCGACTCCATGAGCACCCTGCGCCTGCTGCATTACCCGCCGCAGCCGGCCAATGCCGCGCCCGGCGAAAAGGGCTGTGGCGCGCATACCGATTTCGGCGGGCTGACGCTGCTTCTGCAGGACGAGAACCCCGGCCTGCAGGTCTGGGATCGCCACAGCAAGAGCTGGATTCACGCAGCGCCAGTGCCCGGCACCTATGTGGTCAATCTGGGCGACATGATCGCTCGCTGGACCAACGACCAGTACCGTTCGACGCTGCACCGGGTGGTCAACATGTCCGGACGCGAGCGCTACAGCGTGCCGTTCTTCTTCAGCGGCAACCCGGACCATCTGGTCGAGTGCCTACCGACCTGCCTCGCGCCGGGCGAGTCGCCACGCTACCCCGCGGTGACGGTGGAAGAACACCACCGCGAGATGTACCGGAGGACCTATGGCTGACATCGTTCTCATCCACGGGGCCTGGGCCGGTAGCTGGGTCTGGGATGCGCTGCAGGATGGCCTGCGCGATGCCGGACATAGGCCGCACGCGCTCGACCTGCCGGGCAACGGCAGCGACGCCACGCCACTCGCCGAGGTCTCGCTGCAGCGCTATGTCGAACATGTCGGCGCGCTGATCGAGACGCTGCCCGGCCCGATTCAGCTGGTCGCGCATTCCGGCGGCGGCATCACCGCCACTGCCGTGGCCGAACGTTACGCCGAGCGCATTGCCGGGGTCGCCTATGTCGCCGGCATGATGCTGCCCAGCGGCATGGGCTTCGGCGAACTCTGCGCCGAGCTCGCCCGCGACTTTCCCGAGGTCAGCGGCATCGGTCCCTATCTCGAGGCGGTGCCCGGCGGCAGCCGCGTACCCAGCGATGCCGCCTGCGCGGTGTTCTTCCACGATGCACCGGCACAGGTCGCCATCGTTGCAGCGCGCCGCCTGACGGTGCAGCCCGACGGCGGGCGCGACATCGCTGCGCAGTGGACGGCCGAGCGTTTCGGACGTCTGCCGCGCTTGTATATCGAAGCCGCGCAGGACCGCTCCGTGCTGCCACGGGTGCAACAGCACATGCAGCAGCTGGTGCCTGGCGCCGAGCGGGTGGTGCTCGATTGCGGCCATGCGCCGCAACTGGCCATGCCCGGCGCGCTGCTCGCCGCCCTGGTGGATTTCTTCGCCCGCCATCCACATCCCATGCACTGACCCGTTTATTGCATCGCGCTTATCACGCCGAACCTTCAAGGAGCTTCACCATGTTCAAGAAAACCCTGCTCGCCAGCGCCCTGCTCGCGCTGTTCAGCCAAACCGCCCTGGCCGCCGACAAGGTGCGCTGGCTCAACGACTGGTTGCCAGCCGGCGACAAGGCGGCGATCTACCTAGGTGTCGAACAGGGCCTGTTCGCCGCAGAAGGCATCGAAGTGGAAATCGCCAGTGCCCGTGGTGGTAGCGACGTGGTGACCAAGCTGGCCACCAACAGCGCGGACTTCGGCTCTGCCGGCCTGGCCTCGCTGCTGCAGGCCAAAGCCCAGGGCGAGGTGCCGGTGGTCGCCGTCGCGCCGATCTACAACAAGCAGCCGGACGCCTTCTTCACCACCGAAGGCTCGGGCATCAACAGCTTCAAGGACATCGTCGGCAAGACGGTGGCCACCCCGACCTTCTCTGCCTCCAACGTGGTCTGGCCACTGCTGCTGGAGCGCAACGGCATCGACCCGGCCAGCGTCAAGCTGCTCAAGCTCGACCCCGGCGCTCTGGCACCGATGCTCGCCACCGGCAAGGTCGACGCCACCATCAACTGGCTGACCGTCGCGCCCGGCTTCGTCCGTGCCCTCGGCGAAGCGGACAAGACGCTGAAGACCATCCCCTGGTCGGAATACGGCTTCGAAGGCTACGGCCTGTCGCTGGTGGCTTCGCAGCGCTTCGTGCAGAGCCATCCCGAGGTCGCCAAGAAGTTCGTCAAGGCCTACCAGCAGGCGCAGAAGAACGCCATCGCCGACCCGGCTGCAGCGGCCGCCGCGCTGAAGAAAATGGTCGCCGAGGTCGACGAGCAGCAGGCCGAGGAGCAGTTCGCCGCCTCGGTACCGCTGATGCAGAACGAGATCAGCGCCGCCGAAGGCACCGGTTTCGATGCCAAACGCCTGGCCACAACCTGGGAGTGGGTCGCCAAGGCCCAGGGCATGGCCGTCGACAGTCTCGACCCGGCCAGCGCCATCGACACCAGCCTGAGCGAGTGATGCCATGAACGCCGCCGCCCTGCCCGCCACGCCGCGTCCCAACATCAGCTTTGATCGGGTCAGCCAGGTCTTCACCTCCTCCGATGGCAGCGAGGTGGTGGCGCTGGACAACGCCAGCTTCGACATCGGCCGCCACGAGTTCATCGCGGTGCTCGGCCCCTCGGGCTGCGGCAAGTCCACGCTACTGCGCATCCTCGCCGGGCTGATGCGACCGACCCACGGCCAGGTCAGCATCTATGGCAGCCCGGTGGACGGCCCGCGCGACGAGATCGGCATCGTATTTCAGCGACCGACCCTGCTGCCCTGGCTGAACATCCGCGACAACCTGACCTTTCCCATGCGCCACAAGTACGGCCGCGTCACCGCCCAGGAGATCACCCGCGGCGAGGAGCTGCTGGAGCTGGTGGGGCTCAAGGAATTCGGCAACAAGCGCCCGGACGAACTCTCTGGCGGCATGCAGCAGCGTGCGGCGATTGCCCGCGCGCTGCTGCATGACCCGGAAATCCTGCTGATGGACGAACCGTTCTCGGCGCTCGATGCCCTGACCCGCGACGAGCTGAGTCTGGAGCTGCTGAACATCTGGACTCAGCGCCCGAAGACGGTGCTGTTCATCACCCACTCGATTCCCGAAGCGCTGCTGCTCGCCGACCGCATCCTGGTGATGTCGGCGCGCCCCGGCCGCGTGCAGGAAATCATCGACGTCGATCTGCCGCGCCCGCGGTCCATGGAAACCCTCACGGAGCCCCGTTTCAATGAGCTCGCCAACCATATCCGCCGCAAAGTCTTCTCGCGCCATGCCGAACATTAAGCCCAAGGCACTGCGCCTGAAGGCGCAGGCCGATCGCTTCGCGCCCTGGCTCGCCCTGCTCGTTCTGCTGCTGATCTGGGAAGCCGCGTGCCGCCTGCTCAAGCTGCCGAGCTTCGTGCTGCCCTCACCCAGCGCCATCTTCGCGGCGACGCAAAAGGTTGGCCTCGGTGCCTGGGCCGAGCATATCTTCGCCACGCTGCGGGTGACGCTGATGGGCTACGGCCTGTCGATCCTGATCGGCATCCCGCTGGCCATCGCCCTGGCCTCTTCACGGGTGATGTCGCGCACCCTGTATCCGCTGCTGGTGATCGTGCAGTCCACGCCAATCGTCGCGGTAGCACCGATCATCGTGGTGGTGATGGGCGCCGGCGACCTGCCGCGGGTGTTCATCACCTTCCTCATCGCCTTCTTCCCGATCGTGGTGTCCTGCGTCACCGGCCTACTGGCGACGCCAGAGGAGCTGGTGGAACTGTCGCGTTCACTGGGCGCATCGAAGGCCCGTGAGTACCGCAACATCCGTCTGCCCTATGCGATTCCGCACCTGTTCTCGGCGCTGCGCATCTCCATCACCCTGGCGGTGATCGGCGCAGTGGTCGCCGAGTTCGTCGCTGCCGAGAAGGGCCTGGGTTACTTCATCAACTTCTCCACCTCGATGTTCCAGGTGCCCCAGGCGTTCGCTGCGCTGATGATGCTGGTGGTAATCAGCCTGGTGCTGTTCCACCTGATCGGCCTGCTGCAGAAGGTTTTCTTTCCCTGGAGCCTGCCCAAGGCTGGGCATTGAAGCCCACCACCTCTTAATCTCAGTCTGGATAACGCCATGTCTCTCGACGATCTCGCCCTGCTGCGTAAAAGCTTCGACGTCGCCCGCCGCGCACTGGAAAACGGCACCCATCCGTTCGGTGCCATCCTGGTCGGCCCGGACGGTGAACTACTGCTGGAACAGGGCAACGCCTACATGCCCGACCACGACATGACCGGCCACGCCGAGCGGGTACTGATGACCCGCGCCTCGACCCGCTACACCCCGGAATTCCTCTCGCGCTGCACCATGTACACCTCCGCCGAGCCCTGCGCCATGTGCGCCGGCGCCGCTTACTGGGTCGGCCTGGGTCGCGTGGTCTATGGCCTTTCCGAGCGCAGCCTGAAGGACATCACCGGCAACCATCCGGAAAACCCGACGCTGGACCTGCCGTGCCGCATCGTCTTCGACGCCGGCCAGCGCAAGGTCGAGGTGCTCGGCCCGCTGCTGGAAGACGAGGCTGCCGCCCTGCACGAAGGCATCTGGTAGGCAGCGCCAGAATCAGGCAAGCGCCCGGCAGGATCGCCATAACGCTGCAACCGTCCTCCATCTCAGTATTCGAACCACGGCGTCACCGACGTCGCCCGAATCAGCCTGCGGAGGACAAGCCCATGTCGAACATCAACGGCAAAATCGTACTCATCACCGGCGCCAGCAGCGGCATCGGCGAAGCCACGGCGCGCCTGCTGGCGGCCCAGGGCGCAACAGTAGTGCTGGGCGCGCGACGCCTGGATCGGCTGGAAAAGCTCGTCGCCGAGATCGGCGAACGCGGTGGCGTCGCCGCCTGCCGCGCGCTGGACGTAACCAGTCGCGAGAGCACCCAGGCCTTCGTCGACTTCGCCGAACAGCGCTTCGGCCGCGTCGATGTAATCGTCAACAACGCCGGGGTGATGCCGCTTTCGCCACTGGATGCGCTGAAGGTCGACGAGTGGAACCGCATGATCGACGTGAACATCCGCGGCGTGCTGCACGGAATCGCCGCCGGCCTGCCACTGATGCAGCGCCAGCGCGCCGGCCAGTTCGTCAACATCGCCTCCATCGGTGCCTACGCGGTGAGCCCGACCGCAGCGGTGTACTGCGCCACCAAGTACGCGGTGCGGGCCATCTCCGAAGGCCTGCGCCAGGAGGTCGGTGGCGATATTCGCGTGACCCTGGTTTCCCCGGGCGTCACCGAATCGGAGCTGGCCGAGAGCATTTCTGATGACTCCGCCCGCTCAGCCATGGACGACTTTCGCCGCATCGCCATTCCGGCTGACGCCATCGCCCGCGCCATCGCCTATGCCATCGACCAGCCGGCCGATGTCGATGTCAGCGAGCTGGTGGTTCGCCCCACCGCCAGCCCCTACTGAGGACGCCGTCATGACCCTTCGTACAGGCAATACCCTGGCCGCGGCCTGTCTGGCCGTATTCGGCTCACTGACTTTCGCCTCGCTGGAAGCCGCCGGCAACGAGCGGCACGAACGTGGCGTCGAGGTGATGGATCACCTGTCCGGCGGCGCCGGGCAACCCGTGCTCGAAGCGTTGCGCAAGGACTATCCGTTTCTCGCCGAGTGCATCACCCAGTACGCCTTGGGCGATGTCTGGGGGCGCAGCGAGCTGGATGATCGCACCCGCCAGCTGGCCGTGATCGCCGCCTTCGCCGCCCAGGGCAATCTGCCCTACATGAAGATCCACGCCGGCTACGCGCTGCGCCTGGGCGTCAGCCGTGAGGAACTGAAGGAGGTGGTCTACCTGACCACCGTGACGGCCGGCTTTCCCCGCGCCATCGATGCCGCCCAGGCGTTGCGCGAGGTGCCGGACCCGGCGTCGCGCTGAGTATCAGAGCCTTTTCTCGATCTTGCGAGCTAGAGTCCTGCAAGGCAAAAACAGGCGAGGACGCGGAGTTTACTGATGTAAATGAGCATCCGAGCCTGTTTTTAACGCAGCAGGGCCGACGCGCAGCAGATCGCGAATAGGCTCTCAGGCGGTGCTGCGCAGCCGGGCAAGATCCTTCACCGGCGAGGCGCCGAACAGCCGGCTGTACTCACGGCTGAACTGCGAGGGGCTTTCGTAGCCGACCCGGTAGCCGGCGCTGGACACATCGAGCCCCTCGGCGATCAGCAGCCGCCGCGCCTCCTGCAGGCGCAGCTGCTTCTGGTACTGCAGCGGGCTCATGGCCGTCAGCGCCTTGAAGCGGTGATGCAGCGTCGAGCTGCTGAGGTTGACCCGCTGCGCCAGTTCCTCGATGCGCAGCGGCTCGACGTAGTTGCGGTTCAGCCATTCGATGGCGCGGGTGACGCGATGGCCCTGACTGTCGCGCACTGCGATCTCGTGCAGATGGCGGCCCTGGCGACCGCAAAGCAGGCGGTAGAAGATCTCGCGCATGGCCAGCGGCGCCAGCACCGGGATGTCCTGCGGGCTGGCCAGCAATCGCACCAGACGCAAGGTGGCGTCGAGCAGCGGCTCGTCGATGCGATCCAGATAGACCCCGCGCGCCGGCCCTTCCACGGGCTGGCTCAACGGCGCGCTTTCGGCGACCAGGGTGGCGACCATTGCCGGATCGATATCCAGGCGGATGCACAGGTACGGCTCGCCGGACGAAGCCTCCAGCACGCGACCGGCCACCGGCACGGTGACCGATACCACCAGGTAGTGCAGCGCATCGTAGGTGTACAGCTCGTCGCCCAGGCGCACCTCCTTGCTGCCCTGCACGATGATGCACAGCGCCGGCTTGTGCAGCCCGTGCACCAGTTCGCTCGGCGCGCTGCAGCGGATCAGGTGGAGGTCGTCAATCGCGGTGGGATGCATGCCGTCGTCGCGCACGAGGCCATCGATCAGCCGCGCCAGTGCGGCACGCTGGGCAATCGTTTCCTCGGCGGAATGAAGGTCCATCTGGTTCATTGCAGGCAAACCGGTGGGAGCGGAAAGGACGGTTAGCTTAGCAGCCCATCCAGCCCGTGGTCGTCCCGCCCCATGGCAGTGCATCGGCACGACAGCGCTACCGAGTGAAGCACCAAAGCGATGCACCGGCTAACATCGTCGCATGGCTAACCGGTGGCGCAGCTGCCGTGGCCACGTCGCACCTCAATTCCTGACTGCCTGGCCAGCTTTTTGCTACACCCTGGTCATGAAAAACCCAGCGGACGCCTCCATGCCCGAATCCCAGACCGCACGCCTCCAGCTCTGCGGCATCACCAAACAGTATCCAGGCTGCCTGGCCAACGACCGTATCGACCTGTCGATCCAGCCGGGCGAGATCCACGCCCTGCTCGGCGAGAACGGCGCCGGCAAGAGCACCCTGATGAAGATCATCTACGGCGTGACCCAGCCGGACGCCGGCGAAATCCACTGGCAAGGCGAACGGGTGACCATGCGCGACCCGGCGCAGGCCCGCGAGCGCGGCATCGGCATGGTGTTCCAGCACTTCTCGCTGTTCGAGACGCTCTCGGTAGCGGAGAACATCGCCCTGGCGCTGGGCGCCAAGGCCGGTACGCCGAAGCAGCTGGAGCCGAAGATCCGCGAGGTCTCGCAGCGCTACGGCATGCCGCTGGAGCCGCAACGGCTGGTGCACAGCCTGTCCATCGGCGAGCGCCAGCGGGTGGAGATCATCCGCTGCCTGATGCAGGACATCCACCTGCTGATCCTCGACGAACCGACCTCGGTGCTTACCCCGCAGGAGGCCGACGAGCTGTTCGTGACCTTGCGCCGGTTGGCGGCCGAGGGCTGCAGCATCCTGTTCATCAGCCACAAGCTCAACGAGGTGCGCGCGCTGTGCCAGAGCGCCACGGTGCTGCGCGCCGGCCGCGTGTCCGGCGAGTGCGTGCCGGCCGATTGCTCGGACCTGGAACTGGCGCGGCTGATGGTCGGCGATGCCGAGGGGCTGGAAGCCGAATACCCGAAGAGCGAGGGCCGCGCGCCGTTCCTGCGGGTCGAGCGGCTGTCCTGGCACAACGCCGATCCGTTCGGCGTGTCCCTCGAAGAGGTGGACTTGGAAGTGCGCGCCGGCGAGATCGTCGGCATCGCCGGGGTCGCCGGCAACGGCCAGGACGAACTGCTCGCCCTGCTCAGTGGCGAACAGCGTCTGCCGGCCGCAGAGGCCATGCACATCCGCTTTCTCGGTGACGACGTCGCCCATCTGCGCCCCGATGCCCGCCGTCGCCACGGTATGGCCTTCGTGCCGGCCGAGCGTCTCGGTCACGGCGCGGTGCCGAGCATGAGCCTGGCCGACAACGGCCTGCTCACCGCCTATCAGCAGACCGGCATGGTCGAGCAGGGCATGATCCGACGCGGCAAGGTGCGCGCCTTCGCCGAGCAGGTCATCCAGCGCTTCGCCGTGAAGACGCCGGACGCACAGGCCCCGGCGGCGAGCCTGTCCGGCGGCAACCTGCAGAAATTCATCCTTGGTCGCGAAATCCTGCAGCAGCCGAAGCTGCTGATCGCCGCGCATCCAACCTGGGGCGTGGACGTCGGCGCGGCAGCAGCGATCCACCGCGCGCTGATCGAACTGCGCGATGCCGGCGCGGCGATCCTGGTGATCTCCGAAGACCTCGAGGAGCTGTTCCAGATCAGCGACCGCATCGCCGCCCTGAGCGACGGCAGGCTGTCGCCACAGCGCGCTACTGCCAGCACCTGCCCGGTCGAAGTCGGCCGCTGGATGGCCGGCCAGTTCGATACCAGCGACACCCCTGTTTCCACCCCTGCCGCCTGACGAGAATCCATCATGCTGTTATCCCTGCAACCCCGCGGCGAGGCCTCACGGGCCATGCTCTGGTTCTCGCCATTGCTGGCGGCACTGCTGACGCTGCTGAGCGGCGCGCTGCTGTTCGCGCTGCTCGGCCATCCGCCGCTGGAAACCCTCAAGGTGCTGCTGATCGACCCGCTCGGCGATCTCTACGGCGTCTCCGAACTGCTGGTCAAGGCGCTGCCGATCCTGCTCTGCGCGCTGGGCCTGGCAGTGGTCTACAACGCGCGCATCTGGAACATCGGCGCCGAAGGCCAGCTCCTCATCGGCGCCCTGGCCGGCAGCGCGCTGGCGGTCAACATCATCGACTGGGATTCGCGCTGGGCACTGGTGCTGACACTGCTGCTCGGCACCCTTGGCGGCGCCGCCTGGGCCGGGCTCTGCGCCTGGCTGAAGACGGCGTTCAACGCCAACGAAATCCTCACCAGCATCATGCTCAACTACATTGCGCTGAACCTGCTGCTGTTCGCCGTGCACGGCCCGCTGAAGGACCCGGAAGGCTTCAACTTCCCCGAGTCGGCGATGTTCGGCGACGCCACCCGGCTGCCCGAGCTGATCGAAGGGCTGCGCGTGCATGGCGGTTTCTACTTCGCCCTGCTGGCGCTGGTGGTGGTCTGGGTGCTGCTGCAAAAGAGTTTTCTCGGCTTCCAGATCAAGGTGCTCGGCCTGGACAAGCGCGCCGCCGGCTTCGTCGGTTTCCGCGACAAGAAACTGGTATGGATCGCCCTGCTGATCAGCGGCGGCCTGGCCGGGCTGGCCGGCGTCGCCGAAGTCACCGGGCCAATCGGCCAACTGGTGCCGCAAGTTTCACCGGGCTATGGCTACGCGGCGATCACCGTGGCCTTCCTCGGTCGCCTGAACCCCATCGGTATCGTCTTCGCCAGTCTGCTGATGGCGCTGCTCTACCTCGGTGGCGAGAACGCGCAGATGGCCGCCAACCTGCCGCAATCCATCACTCAGCTGTTCCAGGGCATGGTGCTGTTCTTCCTGCTCGCCTGCGACGTACTGATCCTCTACCGCCCGCGCCTGAAGCTGTGGGCGCGCAAACCAGCGCTCGTCAGCGCCAAAGAGGAGCCGGCCACATGATCGTCCGCACTGCGCTACTGCCCTTTTCACCCGCTGCCTACCGTTTGAAGTTCGAGGCCTGACCGATGGACATGGATCTGCTGACCAATATCTTCTACGCCATGATCCGCACCGGCACGCCGCTGCTGCTGGTCGCCCTCGGCGAACTGGTGTGCGAGAAGACCGGCGTGCTCAACCTCGGCCAGGAGGGCATGATGCTGTTCGGCGCGGTGATCGGCTTCATCGTCGCCTTCGCCAGCGGCAACCTCTGGCTGGGCGTGCTGTTCGCCTGCCTGGCCGGTGTGCTGCTCTCACTGCTGTTCGCCATGGTGGCCCTGGGCTTCAACGCCAATCAGGTCGCCACCGGCCTGGCGCTGACCATCTTCGGCGTCGGCCTGTCGTCCTTCGTCGGTGCCAGCTGGGTCGGCAAGCCGCTGGCCGGCTTCGAGCCGATCGCCATTCCGCTGCTCAGTGAAATCCCCGTGATCGGTCGCATGCTGTTCGCCCAGGATCTGCTGGTGTACCTGTCCTTCGGTCTGTTTGCGTTGGTGGCCTGGGTGCTGCTGAAAAGCCGCATCGGCCTGATCATCCAGGCCGTCGGCGAAAACCCCAACGCCGCCAGCGCCATGGGCCTGCCGGTGCTGCGCGTGCGCACCCTGGCGGTGATGTTCGGCGGCGGAATGGCAGGGCTTGCCGGCGGCTACATGTCGCTCGCATACACGCCGATGTGGGCGGAAAACATGACCGCTGGCCGCGGCTGGATCGCCCTGGCCCTGGTGGTGTTCGCCAGCTGGCGGGTGAGCCGCGTCCTGCTCGGCGCCTACCTGTTCGGCCTGGCCAGCATCCTGCACCTGGTGGCGCAGGGCCTCGGCCTGGCGATCCCCGGCAACCTGCTGGCGATGCTGCCCTATGTGGCGACCATTCTGGTGCTGGTGCTGCTGTCGCGGGATGCGATCCGTACGCGGCTGTACGCGCCGGTGTCGCTGGGGCAGCCTTGGCAGCCGGGGCATTGATTTGTCGGGCCGGTTGGCTACGCGGAACCAGGGCTATCCAAGGAGTTGATGAAAGCCTGGTTTCGCGCTGTTGGGCGACTCACTTTTTCAAGCGTGTGCCGAGTGCTGTATCTGGTAGCGCGTGCTGCGTCCGCCGCCCGGCAACCGGGCAAGGCAGCCCTTGTCGACAAGATCGCTAAGGTGGCGCGTGGCGGTGGCTTTCGAGACCTTGGCCACAGCCTGGTATTGCGCGGCGCTGATGCCGTTCTCGAAACCTCTCTCGCCGCCATCGAGCAGGCGGTTAAGCACTTTGATCTGCTCGGCAGACAGGGTTTGGCTGCGGTGAGCCTGCCAGAAGCGTTCCTTGACCAGCACGCGGTCGATACGAGCAAGGGCCTGTTCCAAGCTCTTGAGCAGCGTGGCGAGGAACCATTGCAGCCAGGCGGTGATATCCAGCGTGCCTTTCTGGCTGGCTTCGAGGATGCGGTAATAGCCGGCGCGGTCATCGAGGATGCTCGCCGACATGGCGTAAAAGCGGATGGCCTGCTGTTCTCCCTGCGCAAGTGCCAAGTCGGTGATGGCGCGCGTAAGGCGGCCGTTGCCGTCGTCGAAGGGGTGCAGGGTGACGAACCAGAAGTGCGCAATGCCGGCTCGTAGAAATGGGTCGAGGCCTGCATCGCTGCGGCTGCTCTCGAACCAGGCAAGGAAGTCGCCCAGTTGCTCTTCCAGCCCGGCGCGGGGTGGCGCTTCGAAATGCACAGTAGGACGGTCGAGCCTCCCGGAAACTACCTGCATGGGCTCTTCGCCGCGCAGCATGCCGATGCGCAACGGGCGGTTCAGCAAGAGATCATCGCTGGGGAACAACCAGCCGTGCCAGGTGAATAGCCGCTGCAGATCGAGCGGCTGCTGATACCCGCGGGTGGCATCCAGCATCAGTTCCGCCAGGCCTTCGGAACGCGAGGTGATGCGACCTTCTTCGTTCAGCCCCAGGCGCCGCGCCAGTGACGAACGCACGGAGCCGACATCCAGCTGCTCACCCTCGATGGCTGATGAGGTGACGATGTTCTGCAACATGGCATTCAGGGTGCTCTGCACCTCTGTGTCACTGCCAACGGCACCGAGCATCCCGAGCAAGCGACCTTGAGCCTGACTGCAGGTACGCAGCAGCGGGGCCAGTGCGTCTGCCTGCCAATTGAAGTGCGGCCAGTTGGGCTGCTGCCAGACCCAGAGCGGGTCATTCATGAGGGCTGGCTCCTCTGTGAGCCGATTAACGAGCTTATTCGGCTCATTTGGTGAGCCGATAATGCCGACTAATCGGCTCACTGTCTAACCTTTAAGCCATGGCTATCGGGCTTGAACTCGCCTGGGCAGTGCGGTTGATCCACCTTGGCAGGCGGTTGGCGCGTCATTCAGGGACTCAGCCCATATCAATCCAACGTGTACTCAAACGTACTCACCACCCGCAGCCGTTTCCCCACGGTCCGCCCGCTGTCCATATCGCTGCCATCGTCATCGATCACCCGAATCACCCCCTGGTTGGCATTCTTCAAGCGCCCCAGCGTGGCACCAGCATCCTCGGCGAAACGCGTCGCCTGCTCACGGGCATTGCTGGTGGCGGCTTCCAGCAACTGCGGCTTCAGTTCGTTGAAGCCGCGCAGCTGATAACGCGGCCCGGCGAAGCCGTTCACCTCGGTATCCAGCTGAACACCGGCCAAGATCAGCGGATCGATGGCATTGGCCGCCTTGCCCACCGCATCGACGCGCTCGGACTTGACCAGCACCTGACCCTGGCCATTGAAGCGCAGCGCCACATCACGCGAGGCCCATTCACGCGCCAACAGATCCTGGACCTGCAAGGGCCGCACCTCGAGCTCCTCGTCGGTGAAGCCCTGCTCGCGTAGGAAATCCAGCACCAGCTGGCGATCCTCGCTCAGCCCCTTCTGCACCTCGGCGAACTGATCGCCACCACGACGAAAGCCCAGCGTCCACACCGCGAAGTCGCTCTTCACGTCCATCTCCGCCAGGCCCTTGACCGTCACCGTGCGGTCAGCCATGCGAAAACGCTCCACACCCTGCCCCACCGACCAACCGGCGAAAGCCACCGCCGCGGCGATCAACGCCGCCGGCAGAAATCCGATTCGTGCTGTAGCCACGTGCTTCTCCCCTTAGGAATTGACCGAATGCGCATGCTACTCCAGCGCCGGGCGAACACCAGTCACCAGCGCTCAACCGCGACCCAGGCGCTGCAACGCATCCAGCCGGAAGGCGATGTGCTGCTCCAGCTCACTCAGCTCGCGCTCCAGCCGCGCGCGCTGCTGCGTATCGGCACAGGCCTCCAGCCGTTCGCGCAACGCGGCACGCTGCGCCAGCAGATCCACTTCCCGTGGCGGCACCCCGGCGCTCTTCAGCACCGAGAACGGCAAGCGCAGGCCCGGCGGCGTCTGCAGCCAGCCTTCGTCCACCACCAGCGGTTCGCCTTTTCCCTGCACACCGCGTTGCCAGCTGGCGATATCGCGGGCGATGCGTTGTTCGATGTCCTGATCGCTCATGACTCGCGCCCTCCTCTACCTGCCCGGTCATGAAAACCCAGCTGCGAGGCTTTGTCAGCGGCCAGCCGACGCCAGGTCATTGGCACGTCGGTTGCGTTGCGTCTGTATGATTGCGCCCCGCGCGATGCGAACTTTTGCCGCAGCGTTCATTCTTTTGCTTAGCGCCACCGCTACCGATCCGAGGAGCCACCCCTTTGCCCAGTCTCAACCTGCAGATTCTTGTCGCGGCCTGCCTGGGTGTCGCCATCGGCTGGCTGACCGGCACACTGCCGACCGACGCGCCCGTACGCGAGGGCGTGCTCTATGCCAGCACCCTGGCCGGGAGCATCTTTATCGGCCTGCTGAAGATGGTGCTGATCCCGCTGATCTTCACCTCCATCGTGGTCGGCGTGGCCAACCTGCAGGCGCACCATCAGGTGCATCGGGTGTGGGGCGGCGCACTGGTCTACTTCACCCTCACCACCAGTGCGGCGATGCTGGTGGCGCTGGTCGCGGCGAACATCTTCAAGCCGGGCGCGGGGCTGTCGCTGGATCTGTTCGCCGAGGCGATGAACGACTTCGAGGCGCGTCAGCTGACGTTGCCGGAGTTCTTCCTGCACTTCTTCGCCAACCTGTTCCAGAACCCCTTCGCCGCGCTGGCCAACGGCAGCATCCTGGCCGTCGTGGTGTTCGCCATGTTCATCGGCATCGCCCTGGTGGCCGGCGGCGACCGCTACCGCAATATCCTCGTGGTGCTGCAGGAATTCCTCGAGCTGATGATGCGCATCATCAGCTGGATCATGCGCCTGGCGCCGCTGGGCATCCTCGCGCTACTGATCAAGCTGGTGGCCGAGCAGGATGTGGCGCTGCTCAGCGCCGTCGGCGGCTTTATCGTGCTGGTGTTCGCCACCACGCTGTTTCACGGCATAGTGGTGTTGCCGGGCATTCTCTTTCTCACAACCGGCAAATCGCCGCTGTGGTTTTTCCGCGGCACCCGCGAAGCGCTGATCACCGCGTTCGCCACCAGCTCCAGCGCGGCGACATTGCCGATATCCCTACGTTGCGCCGAGGACAACCTCAAGGTGCGCCCGGGCATCGCCGGCTTCGTGCTGCCGCTGGGCGCGACGATGAACATGGACGGCACCGCACTCTACGAAGCGGCAGCAGCGCTGTTCGTCGCCAACCTGATGGGTATCGAGCTGAGCCTGGCGCAGCAGGCCGTGGTGTTCTTCACGGCGATGATCGCGTCCACCGGCGCGCCGGGGATTCCCAGCGCCGGCATGGTGACCATGGTGATGGTGTTGCAGGCGGTCGGCCTGCCGGCCGAGGCGGTGGCGATCCTGCTGCCGATCGACCGCTTGCTGGACACGGTGCGCACGGCGGTCAACGTCGAGGGCGACATCATCGGCAGTGTGGTGGTGCAGCGTTTCGCCGATCGCGCCTAGCGCAGCATCAGGTCGACGACTCCTTGCGGGTCTTGGCGATCAGCTCCGGGTCGATGCCCCAGCATTCGTCCAGATACCAGTCCTCACCGAACATTTCCGCCGGATGCTGGGTGCGGCCCGCGCCGTTGCCACAGGCCATCGAAGTTGCCGGGCAATAGCGGTCGCAGCCCCAGCACACACGTTCGGGGTGGGAAGGTTCGAGGGGAAATTTCTTGGCCATTGCGCGTGCCTTTTCTGGCGTTGTTGCAGTGGCCACAGGCTAAGCCTCCTCGCCGCCGCCAGACTTGATCATGCTCAAGAACGACCGGTATCGGCGCACAACAACTGTATGCACATACAGATAAAGATTGCCTGAAGCGCCGTTTGTACCCATGCTTCGCGCCATCGACCCCTGCCGTCACAGCCTCCATGCAACTCTATCTCTGCGAAAAACCTTCCCAGGCCCGGGACATTGCCAAGGTGCTCGGCGCCAACCGGCGTGGCGACGGTTGCCTGCAGGGCGCCGGGGTGACGGTGACCTGGTGCATCGGCCATCTGCTGGAAACCGCCCCGCCGGACGCCTACGACCCGCGCTACAAGCGCTGGGTGCTGGCCGACCTGCCGATCGTGCCGGAGCGCTGGAAGATGCTGGTCAAGCCGAAGACCGCCAGCCAGTTCAAGGCGGTCAAGCGCCTGCTCGGCGAATGCAGCGAACTGGTGATCGCCACCGACGCCGACCGCGAAGGCGAGATGATCGCCCGCGAGCTGGTCGAGCACTGCCGCTACCGCGGGCCGATCCGCCGGCTGTGGCTATCGGCGCTGGACGATGCCTCCATCCGCAAGGCGCTGGCCGCACTCAAGCCCGGCGCCGAGACTTTCAACCTCTACCATGCCGCCCTCGGCCGCTCGCGCGCCGACTGGCTGATCGGCATGAACATGAGCCGGCTGTTCACCCTGCTCGGCCGCCAGTCCGGCTACCAGGGCGTGCTGCCGGTCGGCCGCGTGCAGACGCCGACGCTGCGCCTGGTGGTGGACCGCGACCGCAGCATCGCCGACTTCATCCCAGTGCCGTTCTGGGCCATCGACGTGCAGCTGCTCGCCGATGGCACTGCGTTCACCGCGCAGTGGCAGGCGCCGGACGACCATTGCGATGACCAGGGCCGCTGCCTCGATCAGGCTCGTGCGCAGCAGGCTGCGGACGCCATGCGCAACGCCGCCAGCGCTCGCCTGCTGAAGCTCAAGACCGAGCGCCAGCGCGAGGCCGCACCCTTGCCGTTCGATCTCGGCACGCTGCAGGAAGTCTGCTCAAAGAAGCTCGGCCTCGGTGCCCAGGAAACCCTCGACATCGCCCAGGCGCTGTACGAAACCCACAAACTGATCACCTACCCGCGCAGCGATTGCGGCTACCTGCCACTGAGCCAGCACGGCGAAGCGCGGGCCATCGTCGCGGCGCTGATGCAGGGCGACCCGGCGCTCGCGGCGCTGCAGCCGCATCTGGACCTGTCGCGCCGCTCACGGGCCTGGAACGATGCCAAGGTCAGCGCCCACCACGGCATCATCCCAACCGCCGCAGCGCGGGGTCTGGAACGTCTGTCCGGGCGACCGCGTGCGGTGTACGAGTTGATCCGCGCGCGCTATCTGGCGCAGTTCCTGCCCAACCACGAGTACGACCGTACCCAGGCCGATTTCGACTGCGCCGGCCAGGCGCTGCGGGCGGTGGGCAAGCGCATCGTCGAACCGGGCTGGAAACGCGCCATGCCTGAAGCGCTGGCGCCGGCACGGGGCAATCGCGAAGCAGCCGAGCCGCAGAGCCTGCCGGCCCTGCAACAGGGCCAGGACTACGCGGTGGGCGAGATTCATCTCAAGGATCAGCAGACCCAGCCGCCGAAACCCTTTACCGAAGGCGACCTGATCAAGGCGATGAAGAACGTCGCCAAGCTGGTGGACGACCCGCGGCTAAAACAGAAGCTCAAGGACACCACCGGCATCGGCACCGAAGCGACCCGCGCCGGCATCATCCAGGGGCTGCTCGACCGCGGTTATCTGGTTCGCCAGGGCAAGGCGCTGGCGGCGACACCAGCGGCGTTCAGCCTGATCGATGCCGTGCCGCGGCCGATCGCCGATCCCGGGACTACGGCGATCTGGGAGCAGGCGCTGGACATGGTGCAGAGCGGCGAGATGCCGCTGGAGGAATTCGTCGCCAAACAGTCGGCGTGGATGAGCAAGCTGGTCGAACGCTGCGCCGGACTGCGCATGACCATCAGCGGCCCGCCAGTTGCCGCTGGCCGCGGGGGAAAACCGTGGAAGAAGAAACGCAGCGGCGCGCCACGCAAACCGGCTCGCCGACGCAAGCCGGCAACCGCAGACTGAGCCACAGCTCGGGGGTGGTTACGTTTCCAGACTCAGTAGGCGCAGCGCGGGAGCGTTCTTGACCGCGAATCGCGCCTATCCCAGACCAGTCCGAAACAAGCAGCTGCCCTAGTGAACCTCCAGCACCTCGTAGCACTGCGGCTGGCCGTTGACCCGCAGCTCCACTTCGTCACCGACCCGGCGCCCCAGCAGCCCGTGCCCCAACGGCGAACGCGGCGAGATCACCAGAATTTCCCGGCCTTCATGCTGCAATTTCAGCCCCGCGGCATCCGGGCCGAGGAAGAACCAGCGTTCGACGCCATCGTGCTCCAGGCAAAGCAGCGCTCCGACCCGCACGTACTCGTGCGAGCCGATGGTCGGCTGCAGGTTTCGGTAGGCGGCCAGTGCTGTCTCGATCTCGTGCAGACGCCGTCTTTGCCCGTCAGCGAGGTAGGCCGCTTCCAGGCCACGGGTGTCGTACTTGTTCTCGGCCTTGCTCTCGGTATGGGTGGCGGCCTCGTGGGTCGCGGCCAGCACGGTCCTGGCGACCTCGCGGTCGGCTTCGAGGGTGGCGATGATCTGCTGCTGAAGGGCGGTCTTGTTCATGGGCCAGGCTTATAGCCCGACGGCGCGCCGAAGGGAATGGCTGCGTCGCTGTTCGGCGCTGCACCCGCCGCGATGACCGCATCGGCCAACCAGGGATTGCGGCCCTCGGCAATCCACTCCAGCGTCTCGCGCCAGAAACCGTTGCGATGCCGATCATGGAACAGGCCGAAATGGCCGATGCGCTCGAAGCCCAGCGCGCGCGGGTTGAGCTGAACCAACTGGCGCGGACTGTTGCGAAAGTAGCCCAGCCCGCGGCGCATGGCGGCCGGCGTGGCGAACTCGTCGTCGCTGGTGCTGACCGCGAGGATCGGCGCGCGAATCGCGGCGAAGCGGCTAAACAGCAGTTCGTGTTCGTCAGGCGGGTAGCTGTCTTCCAGGCGCGCGCCGCGCCGGGACCATTCCAGCGCGACGCCCGCCGGTAGATCTTCCAGCCAGCCGAAGCGCCGGCCGGGAAAATAGCCAGCCAGCCGGGTAACCGCGGGCATGAACAGGTGCCATTTGGCGTACATACGCAGGCGCTGATCAGCGGCGTAGTCGCGCCAGTAGGCGTACTGCCCGGCCACGTTGAGGTAGCGGTGCACCTCGCTGGCAGCTTCGGCAAAGCCCGGCATAAAGCCACCGGCGCTATGCCCCACTGCAACCAGCAACCCGTGCGGATCACGCTCACGCATATAGCGCACCGCGGCATCGAAGTCGTATTCACCCCAGTCGCGCCAACGCATCCGCATGTCGCGCAGGCGCTGCGGCCGCGAGCCGCCGATGCCGCGAAAGTCGTAGGTCAGTGCAGTGAAACCGTGCTCAGTGAGAAAGCTCGCGTAGCGTGCGTAATAGCGCGACAGCACCCCGGTGGCACAGCTGATGATCACCGCGCCGCGCTCGGCGCCTGCCGGCCGCCACAGCTGCGCGGCGAGGGTGAAACCATCGATGCAGTGCAGGGCAACGGACTCGGGCATGGCAAGGACCTTTCGAATTGTTGTGCCGCCACCTTGCCCCGCAGCGCACATTTTTGCCATAACCTGCCGGCACCTTTGCGCAGCGACCGCAGTCTGTTTATGACAGCCGCATTACCACTGCAGCCAGGTGGCCTGCAGCGCAATACCTCATCCTGGTTTCCACTGGCATTACCGCCCCGAACCAAAGGCGCCGACGCGCTGCGGGTTCCTGACGGCTTGGAGAAAAGTTCATGACCGGCGAACAGCTGATCGTCTTTGGCGTACTGGCGGCAACGCTGGTGCTGTTCGTATGGAATCGCTGGCGCTACGACCTGGTCGCCCTCGGCGCGCTGCTCGCCTGCGCACTGACCGGCGTCGTGCCGGCGGACGAGGTGTTCTCCGGCATCGGCCATCCCGCCGTGATCTCGGTGGCCGCGGTGCTGGTCCTCAGCCGCGGCCTGCTCAACGCCGGCGTGGTGGATTCCGTAGCACGGCGGCTGATGCAGGTCGGCGAACGCCCATGGGCGCAGGTCGCCGCACTGACCGGAATCGTCGCGCTCAGCTCGGGCTTCATGAACAACGTTGGCGCGCTGGCGCTGTTCATGCCGGTGGCGATCTGGATGTCGCGCCAGAGCGGGCGCTCACCGTCGTATCTGCTGATGCCACTGGCGTTCGGCTCGCTGCTCGGCGGCACCCTGACGCTGATCGGCACCCCGCCCAACCTGATCATCGCCGGTTATCGCGCCGAGGCCGGCGAGGCACCGTTCGGCATGTTCGCCTTTCTCCCGGTGGGCGCTGCGGTGACCGTCGCCGGCGTGCTGTTTATCGCCCTGCTCGGCTGGCGGCTGGTGCCGCGGCGACAGGAACAGGAAGGCAACGGCGATTTGTTCGAGATCAGCGCCTACCTCACCGAAGTGCGAGTACCGGAAAGCTGCAAATACGCCGGGCGCACGCTGCACGCGCTGATCAATGCAGTGGAGGACGAAGCCGATGTGCAGGTGATCGCCCTGGTGCGCGGCGATGAGCGCCAGCGCATGCCCTCGACCTACGAGGTGCTGCGCGAGGGCGACATCCTGCTGGTGGAGGCCGACTCGGACAGCCTCAAGGCGCTGCTCGACGTCACCGGCGTTGCGCTGGCGGCCAATGTCGACGAGCAGGAGGAGAAAGCACAGAAAGAGCAGGAGGCCACCGAGCAGGCGGTCGAAGACGAGAAGACCGAGAAGAATCACAAGAGCCGGCACGGTGAGCTGACCCTGGCCGAAGCCATCGTCTCCCCCGGCTCGATACTGGTGGGCACGACCGCCAGCGGCCTCGACCTGCGCGAGCGCCACGGCGTCAACGTGCTGGCCGTCGCCCGCCAGGGGCAGCGGCTGCGCCAGCGCCTCGGCAAGATTCGCTTTGCTAGCGGCGACATCCTGCTGTTGCAGGCCCGCGAGGACGCGCTGCAGTCGAGCCTGAACAGCCTGGGCTGCCTGCCGCTGGCGTCCCGCGGGCTGAGCATCACCACACCGCGTAACGTGCTGCTGGCCAGTGCCATCTTCGCCATCACGCTGGCCTGTATTGCCTTCGGCCTGGTGCCGGCAGCCACCGCGCTGGTCACCGGCGCGCTGGTGATGATCCTGGTCGGGCTGATTCCCATGGGGCGCATTTACGACAGCATCGACATGCCGGTCATCGTGCTGGTCGCGGCGATGCTGCCGGTCGGCGAGGCGCTGGAAAGCAGCGGAGGCTCGCAGCTGATTGCCGAAACCCTGCTGGAACTGGGCCAGTCGTTGCCAGCGGCGGCGACACTGGCGCTGCTGATGGTGGCAGTGATGCTGATCTCCAACGTGGTCAACAACGCCGCGGCGGCGGTGCTCGCCGCACCCGTGGCGATCAGCCTGGCACGTGGGATGGACGTCTCGGCTGATCCGTTCCTGATGGCCGTGGCGATCGGTGCCTCCTGTGCCTTCCTGACGCCCATCGGGCATCAGTCAAACACGCTGGTGATGGCACCGGGCGGCTACCGCTTCGGCGACTACTGGCGGCTGGGCCTGCCGCTGTCGATTCTGGTGGTGCTCTGCGCCGTGCCGGCGATTCTCTGGATCTGGCCGCTATGAGCAGCCACAGTGGCACCGGTGCCCAGCGTCCGTGGGCACTCAGACTACTACCAAGGCGGAAGGGAAATTAGCCCATTGAGCAATGGCAGTACACGCAGACAGATCCGACGATGGCTGCCAGAATCGCGTCGACCTGACGATGCGCAGCGCGCGGTGTCAGGCGAAACGGCATACCCTGCTTTGCGTGCGACGCCTGCAACACGAGATCGCTGATGATCCGCCAACGCCTCAAGACCCCGCTGGTATCCGCACTGCTCATCGCCATGCTGATGGGCTGGGGCGGCCATGCGCTGTCGTGGCTGAACGGCGCGGCTCAGCACGGTGCTGACGCCCACTGGCACGACGATCACGATCACCATCATCACGCTCCCAGCCATGAATGGCAGCCCGGCAACTGCACGCTGTGCCAGCTGCAACACGTGCACGTGCTTGGCGATCACATCCACGAAACACCCCATCCCATGCTTCAGCTCAGCCTGTCTGCGCAGCCCGAGCGCGCCGACCTGCCAGCCTGGCCACGGCGCGCGCTGCCCGAAGGGCCGGTGTCACGCATCGAGCGCCCACCTCGCGCCTGATCCTGCTGCGACCGCGGTCGCCTCAGGCGACCTCTTTTCACCAGCTCAGGACCATTCCATGCATTCGCAATCCCTGCGCGGGCTCGCTGCGTTTTACGCACGCCTGCGCCACTCGCTGCTGCCGGTTTTCGGCATGCTGCTGTTCTTCCTCGTGCCCGACGCACTCGCCCATGGCGTGGCCGAAGGCGACAAGGGCTTCATCCAGGAAAGCTCCGGCGTGATGCTGCTGCCGTTCGTCTACCTCGGCGCCAAGCACATGATCACCGGCTACGACCACCTGCTGTTCCTTTTCGGGGTGATCTTCTTCCTCTACCGACTCAAGGACGTCGGGCTCTACGTCACCCTGTTCGCAGTGGGCCACTCGGTCACCCTGCTGCTCGGCGTGCTGATGGAGATCAGCGTCAGCGCCTATCTGATCGACGCAACCATCGGTTTCTCGGTCGTCTACAAGGCACTGGACAACCTCGGCGCCTTTCAACGCTGGTTCGGCTATCAGCCCGATACCCGCGCCGCGACGCTGGTGTTCGGCCTGATCCATGGCTTCGGCCTGGCGACCAAGATTCTCGAATACGAGATTGCCGCCGATGGCCTGATCGCCAACCTGATCGCCTTCAACGTCGGCGTCGAGATCGGCCAGCTGCTGGCGCTGAGCGCCATCCTCATTGCCATGGGCTACTGGCGGCGCACCGCCGGCTTCTGGCGCCACGCCTACACCGCCAACGTCGCCATGATGAGCGCCGGTTTCCTGCTGATGGGCTACCAGCTCACCGGCCTGGCCCTGTCTTCGTAAGGAATTTGCCCCATGTACAACAACCAACGTCCCGACCTGAGCGAGCTGCCCAGCAGCGGCCAGCTGCTGCGCTCCACCCTCATCGCCCTGATCGCCGCCGGCGTGCTGCTGGTAACCGTGGTGATGCCCGCCGAGTACGCCATCGACCCGACCGGTGCCGGCCGACTGCTGGGCCTGACCCAGATGGGCGAACTGAAGCAGACCCTGGCCGAGGAAGCCGCGACCGAAGCGCAGCCACCGGCCGAAGCCGCTCCAGCCGAACCTGGCGCAACAACGCCGGACAAGGAGGAACCGGTGGCGGCACAGGCCGAGCCAGCCCCGGCGGCGGCGCCAACGCCTGCGCAACCGGCGCCACCAAAAGTCGCCACCCAGCAGCACGAGGTGAACCTGACACTCAAGCCCAACCAGGCCACCGAGATCAAGCTGGAAATGAAGGAAGGCGCCAAGGCGAACTTCCACTGGACGGCCAATGGCGGGCGCCTCAACTACGACACCCACGGCGATCCCTACAAGGCACCGAAGGGCTTCTACCATGGCTATGGCAAGGGCAAGAATGCGCCTGAGCTGCAGGGTGAACTGGTCGCCGCGTTCGACGGCAAGCACGGCTGGTTCTGGCGAAACCGCACCAACGAGACGGTGAAACTCACCCTGCGCACCGATGGCGAATACATCACCATCGAACAGGTGTTCTGAGTTTCGTTTTCGGCGTAACCACCGCAGCCCTGGCCAAACTCGGCCAGGGCTGCGGCTCGTACGGGAGAAACCCATGTCCTGGATCATCACCAAATACGCGCTGACCGCTGCCATGGTCGTGCTGGTGTCGGAGGTGGCCAAGCGTAGCGACAAGCTCGGCGGCTTCATTGCCGCGCTGCCGCTCATCACCCTCCTCACGCTGATCTGGCTGTACCTGGAGAAGCAATCGCCGGAGAAGATCGCCAACCACGCCTGGCATACCTTCTGGTATGTCCTGCCGACCCTGCCGATGTTCCTGGCGTTTCCGCTGCTGCTGCCACGGCTGGGGTTCTGGCTGGCACTGCTGGCCAGCGCAGGCATCACGGTCGTCTGTTTCGGGCTGTTAGCGCTGCTCATGCGCCCCTTCGGCATAGAGCTGCTGTGACCGCCTGGCGTTAAGACCGACGGCGCCACCTGGCGCCGTCGCTGCACACGTGCTCAACTCGCCTTGAAGCGGCTGACGTTGTCCAGCAGGGTGCCAGCAAGGTCGCTGAGGCGGCTGGCAGTGTGGTGATTGCTGCCTACCGCCTCACCGTTCTCCTCGGCCATGCGCGCAATGGTGGTCACCTGCTGGGCGATCTCGGCGGACGCCGCGCTCTGCTCGCGCAAGGTATTGGAGATCTCCGCCACGGTGGACAGCACCTGATTGGCCGCCTCGCGAATGCCACCCATGGCCTCGCCGGCCCGCTGCGCGCGTGCGACGCCCTCATTGACTCGCACCACACCCTGCTCCATGCCATGTACCGCGCCCTCTGTGCCTTGCTGGATGGCCGCAACCATCTGCGCGATCTCCTTTGTGGAATTGGCGGTACGCTCGGCCAGCTTGCGCACCTCATCGGCCACCACGGCGAAGCCGCGCCCCTGGTCACCGGCCCGCGCCGCTTCGATCGCCGCATTCAGCGCCAGCAGATTGGTCTGTGCGGCGATGTCGCCGATCACCCCGACGATGGCCGAGATCTGCCCGGAGCGTTCGCCCAGCTCGGCCACAGTACGCGCCGAATCGCCCACCGATACGGCGATCTGGCTGATTTCATCGACCACCGCGGCGACGATCTCGCCGCCCTGACGCGACAGTTCGCCAGAGCGATGCGCCAGTGCATCGGCCTCGCCCGCGTTGCGCGCGATGCTCTCGATGCCGACGGTCATTTCTTCGACCGCCGCCGCCATGCTCGATGCGGCGTCGCTCTGGCACTGCGAGGCGACATGGATCTGCCCCGAGGCGGTAACCAGGCTGCGCGCCGAGTCGGCGACATGGTCGGAGTTGTTCTTGATGCTGCCGATCAGCCCGCGCATGGCGTCGGCCATGTCGTTGAAGCTGCCGGCGACGAAGCGCAGCTCGTCGCGCGCAGCCAGATCGATATGGGTTGTCAGATCGCCAGCGGCGAGCCGCTCGCTGCCGGCGCGCAGGCTGCGGATGCTGGCCATCACCGACAGATAGGCACCCACCGAGAGATAGCCGATCACCGCCAGCACCACCAGCAGCACGGTCAGGTTGCCGAGCAGTACCTGTCGGGCGTCCTCGATACGCTGTTCGAGCAGGCCGTCCAGGCTTGGCAGCAGCACGTCGCGCATCTGCGCATAGCCGATGCTGATCGCCTCGGTGGTGATGTCGAAGAACTGCGCTGACGAGGTGCTGCTGAAGTCAGCACGCACCACCATGTCCTGCACCACCGCATCGATCACCTGGCCACGTTCGCGCATGGTGGCGACGGCGCGGCTCAACGGCGGCTGGAGTTCCGGCCGCTCGGCAACCACCTTGTCGATACTGCGCTCCATGTCCTGGGTCGCCGACTTGATTTGCTCGGTCAGCACAATCAGCGCAGTGCGTTGCGGCTCGCTCATCTCGCCCCTGGCCAGTATCGCCGAAGCACTACCGCGCAGGCGGCCCAGCCGCTCGATCAGAAACGGCATGCGGCTAACCGCGGTGGTCATCAGGTAATAGGTCTGCGGCTCGGGATCGAAGGTCAGCCCGTAGGCGTCCGCCACCTGGGTCTGGAAGTCCAGAAGTTGGGCGATCAGCGCGGTGTGCGCGTCATAGCTTTGCGGCTGGGACCAGCTCTGCACGGCCCGCTTGATGCCATCCCAGTCTCGACCGATCGCCTGCCACTCGCGCGTGCCGCGCCTGTCCTCGGCCAGTGCCTGGCTCATCTCCACCAGGGCGGTATCGACACGGGTTTGCAGGGCGGAGCGCCGATCCGCCATGTCCGTGTTGCCGCCGAGCAGCATGGCGGACACGCCGCGATGCTGCTGGGTCAGCTCAATCAGGCTCGACAAGGGGCGCGCCAGCGCTGTGGCGACCAGCTCGCTCTCCGCTCGCTCGATGGTGCGGTTGAGCTGGCCGGCGAGGGTCAGCATCACGCTGGCGAAGGCAAGGAAGACCAGCAGCCCCAGCACACCGAACTTGATCGGATAGCTGAGCCGGTTCATCAACAGTTCGGCGGGGGAAAACAGCAATTTCATGGGACATGTCCTGACGTGACGTGGCACTGCACGGCGCCGTTCGACGTCGTGGCCCTCCGGACGCGGCGCCTGGCTAAAGCCAGACTGAGAGTGGCAACCGAACGCGCGGGAGTTGCCGCGCAAAATACGGAGCCGACCGAGCGGTCACCGTGACCACGATCAAGAACGAGAGCCAGGAAAACGGCGCCAGCCGACCATCCATCCGGATGGGCCTGTTGGCTGAGGCAGGCGCCGTGAATTTCCGTCCGGGACGGGCGAACTCCCGCGGGCTGAAGCACTCCCAAACACCCAGTGCATCTCCTTCTTTGGCGGTAGGGCTTTACCTGCGCGAACCAGCGTGAATAATGCCGCCCCTTTTCGACGCGACGAGGTAACCATGACGGCGCCAGCCACCGCAGCGACTCAGCCCCTTTCCGCCCGCGCCGTGCTGCTGCTCGAGCTGGCGCTGGCCGTGGGTGGCTTCGCCATCGGCACCGGTGAGTTCGCCATCATGGGCCTGATGCCTGACGTGGCCGAGGGGCTGGGTATCAGCGAACCCCAGGTCGGCAACGTGATCAGCACCTACGCCCTGGGCGTGGTGGTGGGCGCACCGTTGCTGGCGATCCTCGGCTCACGGCTGTTCCGCCGGCACCTGCTGCTGTTGCTGATGGGTTTCTTCGCCTTGGGCAACTTCGCCAGCGCCCTGGCGCCGGATTACTCGACGCTGATGATCTTTCGCTTCGTCACCGGCCTGCCCCACGGTGCCTATTTCGGCGTGGCGATGCTGGTGGCTGCTTCCATGGTGCCGCCGGACAAACGCGCCCAGGCCGTCGCCCGCGTGCTGATGGGGCTGACCGTGGCAATCCTGATCGGCAACCCGCTGGCCACCTGGCTCGGGCAATGGCTGAGCTGGCGTTATGCGTTCGCCCTGGTCGGCGCCATCGCCCTGCTGACGGTGCTGCTGGTGGCGCTGTTCCTGCCGCTGAACCGCGACGAGCCGCGCAACAGCCCGCTGCATGAGATCCGCGCATTCAACCGGCCGCAGGTCTGGCTGGCCCTGGCGATCAGCTCCATTGGTTTCGCTGGCATGTTCTGCGTGTTCAGCTACATGGCGCCGACGTTGCTGAACGTCACCGGCGTTAGCGCCGGCTGGATTCCCTTCGCCCTCGCCGCCTTCGGTCTGGGCGGCATCGTCGGCAATCTGGTCGGTGGCTGGCTGTTCGACAAGCTGCGCTTCAAGGCGGTCGCCTGGCTGTTGCTGTGGAGCGCACTGGTGCTATTGGTATTCCCGTTGGCCGCGCACTCGGTGTGGACGATCTTTCCGGCGGTATTCGCGGTGGGCACCATGGTGTCGCTGTCGCCCGCGCTGCAGACCCACCTGATGGATGTCGCCGCGGATGCGCAGACCCTCGCCGCGGCGTCCAATCATGCCGCCTTCAACATCGCCAACGCCCTTGGGCCGTGGCTGGGCGGGCTGGCAATCACCGCCGGTTTCGGCTGGACATCCACCGGCTATATCGGCGCCGCCACCGCCGTTGGCGGTCTGCTGGTGTTCGCCTGGGCTTGGAAAATCGAGCGCGCGGTGAAGGATGCCGAGTCGAGCCCGGCCGCCTGCTGCTCCTGATACCGACGCCAGCTGTCCGTGGCCTTGGCGCGCAACATGCAGTAATCAGTGAAGCGATGGCCCGCCTTGCAGATCATTCGGCAAGCGGGTCCTATCTACGATTCCTGATTTCGAGACCCTGACCTTGCAGTATTTCTTCCTGTTCCGCAGCAAAGCCCGGCGGCTCTGCCTGCTGCTGATTACCCTGTTCGCCGTCGGTCTTCCGGTCGGCTGTTCGGTGCTCGAACAGAAAGAGCGCGAGCTGGTGTTCCGTATCGAACCGGGCACCGCGTCCTGGTTCAGCGGCCTGCCGCGTGGCGTCGAGGAGCTGCAGCTGACCGACTCCGCGTTCGGTGACGAGCAGAACATTCATGCCTGGTGGTGGCCGGCCGCCAACGCCGATGCACCCGCCCTGCTCTACCTGCACGGCGTGCGCTGGAACCTCACCGGCCACCTTTTTCGTCTGGAACAGCTGCGCGCGCTGGGCTTCTCGGTGCTGGCCATCGACTACCGCGGCTTCGGCCAGAGCCTTGGCGATCTGCCGTCGGAACGCAGCGTCTATGCCGACGCGCGCATCGGCTGGGAGCGCCTGAAGACGCTGCAGCCGGACGCCGGCAAGCGCTTCATCTACGGGCATTCCCTCGGCGGCGCGGTGGCTGTCGACCTGGCCGCCGAACTCGGGCAGCAGGCCGAGCGCGACAGCGTACCGGCCGAGGCGCGCGCGCTGATCATCGAGTCGACCTTCACCTCGCTGGCCGACGTGGCGACAGCCGTGTCCGACACCACACTGCCGGTGCGCTGGCTGCTGTCGCAGAAGTTCGATTCGCTGGAGAAGATCGACCAGATCGGCATGCCGCTGCTGGTGGTGCATGGCACTGATGACCGCTATGTGCCGCCGCGCTTCAGCGAGCAGCTGTATCAGGCTGCGCGCCAACCCAAGCAATTGCTGCTGGTCGAAGGCGCCACCCACAACAACAGCCTGCGCGTGGCGCTCGGCGCCTATGGCCGAGCGCTGCAGGCGCTGCTGGAATCCGGCGAGCAGCGCCTGGGTGCCGCGCAGCCGCAGCAGGCAAAAACAGCGGAGCGCGGCTAGCCAGCCTTAGCGCTTGGCCTCCAACCCTTCGAGCAAGGCACGGTGAAACGCTTCCGGCGCCTCGACCTGGGGCGAATGCCCCAGGTCGGGGAAGGCCACCAGCGTCGCATCAGGAATCATCGCGGCAGCCTGGCGACCCAGCTCGGGATAGTTGCCCAGGCGCTTGGCGACATCCTCCGGCGCACGGTTGGCGCCCGGCGCGGTGCGATCCAGCCCGCCGATCAGCAGCAAGGTCGGCGTCCTGATCCGCGAAAACTCATGGATCACCGGCTGGGTGAAAACCATTTCCGAGGTCTGTGCCTGGTTCCAGGCGACCTGTTCCTTGCCGTCCCCGGCATACATTCCGGCGAGCATGCCGACCCAACGGTTGTACTCCGGCTTCCAGCTGCCGTTGTAGTAGAACTTCTGCTGGTAGGCCTTGATGCTGTCGAAGTCGGTCTTGAGTTCCGACTGGTAGAGCTGATCGATCGAGGCGTAGGGCACGCCCTCGGCCTGCCAGTCCTCCAGACCGATGGGGTTGACCAGCACCAGCTGCTCGACTCGCTGTGGGTAGTTCAGCGCCAGTCGCGCGGCCAGCATGCCGCCCATGGAATGGCCGATCACGGTGACCTGCTCGATGTCTTCCTGCTCCAGCAGCGCCTGGGTGTTGTGCGCCAACTGGGCGAAGCTGAACTGGTAACCTTCGGGCTTGCTCGAGCTGCAGAAACCGACCTGATCGGGAGCGATGACCCGGTAACCGGCCTGGCTGAGCACCTCGATGGTGCGCTCCCAGGTCGCCCCGCAGAAGTTCTTGCCATGCAGCAATAGCGCCGTGCGGCCGTTCGCCTTGCCCTGCGGCTCGACGTCCATGAAGGCCATTTCCAGCGCCTTGCCCTGGGACTCGAAACGGTAGTGCTTGAGCGGGTGCGGATAGCTGAAGCCTTCCAGCTGCGGGCCGTATGCGGTTCGGCTTTCGGCCAGCAGCGGCAGGCTCAGGGTTAGACCGGCGGCAAGCGCCAGGGCGGACACGGCTGTTTTCACGCGCGACTCCTGTTCGGTACGAATCGGGAAACTCCGTACATAGGAATGCATTCGTGCAGCCGGGTTCGCGGTCGGATTGCGACAATGCATGTCCCGACCGCGTCAGCCCATCTCTTCGCTTACAGACGGAAGCGCCCGACCAGCTGGTTGAGCTGCGTCGCCAGGCGCGCCAGCTCGTCGCTGGCCACCGAGGTCTGCTGCGCGCCGGTGGCGCTCTGCTCTGAGATGTCACGGATGGCCACCAGGTTGCGATCCACCTCCCGCGCGACCTGTGCCTGCTCCTCGGCGGCGCTGGCGATCACCAGGTTCATCTCGTTGATCTGCCCGACGCGCTCGGCGATCAGCCCCAGCGCCTGATCCGCTTCGCCGGCCATGGTCTGGCTGCGCGTAGCGAATTCACTGCTCTGCTGCATGTCGCGCACCGATTGCTCGGTAGCGCTCTGGATCGCGCCGATCATGCGTTCAATCTCCTGGGTCGAGCTCTGCGTGCGCTGCGCGAGGTTACGCACCTCGTCGGCGACCACCGCGAATCCACGTCCAGCCTCGCCGGCCCGCGCGGCCTCAATGGCGGCGTTGAGCGCGAGCAGATTGGTCTGGTCGGCGATCGCGCGAATCACATCCACCACCTGCCCGATGCTCGCAGCCTCTTGGGCCAGGTGGGTCACGGTGGCCGCGGTCTGCTGCAGCTTGTCGCTCAGCTGGTCGATGGTCTGCCGCGTGGCAGTCACCTGGCGGCGGCCGTCGTCGGCGACCGTCTCGGCATCGCGCGAAGCATCGGAGGTGCGGTTGGCGTTGCCGGCCACTTCGTCCACCGCGGCGGACATCTCGGTGACCGCAGTGGCGGCCATCTGCACTTCCTCGTTCTGCTGATGGATGCCCTGGGCGGTGTGCTGGGTGACCGCGTGCAGCTCCTCGGCAGCCGACGCCAGCTGGGTCGCCGAGCCCTGGATGTCCTGCAGCGTATCGCGCAGGGTGCGCTGCATCTGACGGATCGACTGCTGCACCTCGGTAATTTCATCCTTGCCGCGACACTCGATGGTGCGACTCAAATCACCCGCTGCCACCGATGCCGCGGCCTGCTTCAACTCCTCCAGCGGCCGGCTGATGCTGCGCAACATCACCGTGGCGAACAGACCGCCGCCAACCAGCAGCGCCAGCAACAGGCCGATGTTCAACAGGCGATTACGCTGATAGAGCGCCTGCGCCTGTTCGTACTCGGCCTTGGCCTCGCCCAGTTGCAGCTCGATCAGCTGGGTAAAGCCTTCGGATATGGGATCGATCAGCGGATACAGATCGTTGATGACGAACGCCGCCAGCCGCTTTTCGCTGTGCCGGTCCAGCGTACGCTCGAGCGCATCGAGTGGTTCGTCCGCGGCCTTCATCAGGGTTTCGATGCGCGTCGCGATCAGTCGCTCGGCGTCAACCAGTCGGGTGTTCAGGTACGCACTCCAGAGACGGTTGATCTCGGCGCGGGCGTTGCGCACCTCGTCACGCGCCTGGCCGTAGCTGAGCATGCCGCTGCGAGTCTTGTGAGTGGTATCGACGATCTTCACCGCGTACAGGTCGGCGATCAGCTTGAGGTCACGCAGCGGCACGACGCGATCCAGGTACACGGTGTTGAGCCCGGCGACGCTGCGCTGCTGGGCATTGAGCCCGGTCAGCCCGATCACCAGGCAGGCCGCAAGCATGGCCCCGACCAGAATCAGCAGGCGGGCACGGATTGTCAGTTGCTGCATCATTCGTTCTTTTCCATATGGCGTGCCGTTCGTGAGGAGCGGCAAATTGGCAAAAGTGAGGCATAACGGTCGAACCGGCGCGTCGGGCGAGGGACGTGCCGCGTGGTCCTGTTGCAGGACGCGAATCGCGGAAGAGGAAGCGGGAGCGTGATCTTGTTGTTGGGTCTACAGACGCCTGCCGAGCACAGGCGAAATGCCAGCACGCGAGATCATATCGGCCAAGCGCGGTCGCCCTTTAATGAAAAATCATCGCAAGCTGCATGCCAGAGCGGCCGGGCAGCACATTGCGCAGCAAGGTCGGTTCACCGACGCGTCAGTAGCCTCGCCTGCACTGCCGTTGAACTTCACTGCCCCGACGGTCATGCGATAAGACATGCGACTAATGGCGCAGCGCAGACTGTGCGCTACTACACAGCGTCAGTACCCGCAGGTGATACCTTCGCGCCCGACCAAATTCAGCAAGGGACCTGTCGTGAAAACGCTTATCCGGACCGCCGCTCTGGCGCTGACCACCATCGTCGCCAGCCATGCCTTCGCCGAGGCACCGCCACCTAGCAACTTGGCCGAGGCGGTGAAGCAATTCTCCGAATACAACACTCGCCTCGACCAGGCCCTGGCGCAGGAGCAGACACCGGAGAACATGGCGCAGATCCACGAACTGACCTACACGCTGAAAGCGGCGCTGGAGAAAATCGTCGAGGAAATGGACGGGCTGAACGATACCCTGGAGGAAATCCACATCGCCTCGGAAGCCGAGAGCGCCGACGAAGTCAGCAGCTACGGTGCTGGCTATCTGAAGACTGCGCGGACGGTGATCAAGTAATCCGCCGCATCAGGGCTCGACCGGCACGATATCGAAGCCGATGCGGTTGTCGCTGATGACGCGATATTCCAGCGTCTGCCCCGCCTGCACCTGCGCCAGTTTCTCGCGGCGCAGGCTGAGCTTGCCACACAGCGTGTCGTCCAGCGGATCGGTGCCGATGCTGACGATCCGCGCACCGGCCGGCACCTGAAAACGTACCACCTCGCCGACGTGGATGCGCGCAGCCAGCTCACGATCGATCATCACGGCGATGTAGCAGCCGCCGCCACGCAAGCCGAAATCCCGCGTCACCACCACCTCACCGGCGTTCTCCAGGGGCTGTTGGTAGGCCAGCACCCGCTCGGCCGGCACCGGTTCGATGTCCTCGGCATCGGGCTGCCAGGATGAACAGCCAGCCAGCGACAGCAGTGCAGTGAAAGCGAGGGTCAGACGCATGGAAACTCCTTGGCCGGGACTGAAATGGCGAACCTGGTCGTCGAGCATGCCAGAGCGCCGAATGATTGCTAGAGTCTGACTACAGTTTCGTATCGATGACGGCAGGCACAACGTGAACAATCCGGACGACAGCCAGCCACGCTTCTGGCGCGACGCCGCCCTGCCCTTCCTCGAGGCGCGGGCGGTCGCCGATGGGCGCAGGGTCTGCTATGCGCCGCACTGTCACGAGACCTTTTCCATCGGCGCGATCACCGCCGGCGCCAGCACCTACTTCAACGGCACGGCACGCCAGCGGATCGCCCGCGGCGCCGTGGTGATCATCAATCCGCAAACGGTCCACGCCTGCAACCCCATCGACGGCCAACCCTGGTCGTACCTGATGTTCTACGTCGACACGGGCTGGCTGGGCGCGCTGCAGCATGAACTGGGCGTCGGCGCCGACGGCCGCTTCATTCCCTACACGCCGATCCAGAGCCTCGACCCGGCGTTGTTCACCGGGCTGACCAGGCTGTACGCCACCCTGCTCGACCCGCAGGCGGACACGCTGCAGCGGCAGAGCGCGGCGGTCGAGTACTTCACGCTGCTGCAGCAGACCCTTGCCCCGGCAGCCGCCAGCCCGGGCGCAGAGCCCGTCGAACAGCTGCGACGGGCGGCCAACTACATTGCCGAACACTGTACCCAGGCGCTGCGTCTGGAAGACATCTGCCAGGCAGCCGCGCTGTCGCCGTCCTATCTGATCCGCACCTTCAGGCAGCACTACGGCATGACCCCGCATGCCTATCTGCTCAACCGTCGCATCCAGCGCAGCCAGCACTGGCTGCGCCAGGGTCATGACCTCGCCGAGGTGGCGCTGGCCGCCGGTTTTGCGGACCAGGCGCACTTCCAGCGCACCTTCAAACGTCAGCTGGCGGCGACGCCCGGGCAGTACCGGGATCGCGTCGCGCCGGGCTCAGCCCGCCACTAGATAGAACGCACTGCCTGCCAGCAACAGTGCCATCGTTCGATTGAGCCAGCGCACCCGCCCCGGCTCCTGCAGATAGCGGCTGAGAAAGGCGCCAGCTCCGGCCCAGCAGGCAATCGAGCCATAACAGATGACGAAATACAGGCCGGCGAACAGCCAGACCCGCAGCACATCGCCATTCGCCGCGAACAGCCCCATGCCCGCCACTGACGCCAGCCAGGCCTTTGGATTGAGCCATTGCATCAGCGCGCCGTCGAGCAGCGACGGGCCATTGCCGGCCGCAGCGTGTTCCAGACGGCCATCATCGACTGCAAGCTTCCAGGCCATGTAGAGCAGGAAGGCGACCCCGCCCCACTGGATGCCACGCATCAGAATCGGCGCCCGCTCGAGCAGCTCGTAAAGCCCGAGGCCGATCAGCAACAGCAACAGGGTGAAACCGACAGTTGCGCCGGTGATGTGCCGAGCACTGGCGCGAAAGCCGAAACGCGCGCCACAGTTGAGCGCGACCAGGTTGACCGGGCCAGGAGTGATCGACGAGGCCAGGGCGAACGCAGCCATCGAGAGATAGGGGTCCATGAGTACTCTGCTTACCAGTGGAAGATGGTGGGCAGGCTATGGGCCCGACAGGGCATGGTATTGAAGGAAATTGCCCTAGTGGCCTGTGTGGTGAGTTGGTTGAGGCAAGTTCGGATGAACAGGGCTCCGAGACAAGGCGCCGCGGCGAGTCATAGCGGGCTATGGCAAGGAGCAGCAACACAGTATCGGTGCCATGGGCGCCGAAATTGCCCGACTGAACTTACCAAACAGGCGGCTATGTCTACAGGTGATGGCTCCCCGGATAGGGACGCGCTTCCTCCAGCTCGCCATCGCGACCGAATACCTCGACCGACGCGGCGCGGCCGTCCATGTAGGCATCCAGCGCGCTGTACATCTCGTCCTTGGTGAGGGTTCGCAGCACGGTTTTCTGGGTTTGCTGGTCTTCCAGCTCCCAGCCCATTTCGGTGGGCCTGACCTGATAAATGTTCATGGTGACTCCTCTGGGGCGGCGATTGTCGTGGGCGGATGGGTCAGCTCGGCTCGCCGGAACCGTCTTCTCCCTGGATGTCCGGATCGTCCGGCAACGTCTCAGGCTCGTCAGGATCGTCCAGCGGCGAAGGCTGGTCGTCGTAGTCCGGGTCTTCGCCGGCGTTCTTTTCGCCTCCATCGGTCATGGTTACATCAGGCTCATCGCCTGCCTGCTGGTCATCTGCCTTCATGGTTGCCTCGGCTGTCGCGGGTGGATGACTGATATCGATTGGAGGCGACAAACCACGCGACGTTCGAACCGCACGGCACCGGCGGTCCGAAGGTTGCCGTGGCGCCGCCGCAGGATTGCCCGACCGATCCCGTGCCACTATCGGCGGGCGCGACCATGCAACCGATTGCACTGCCCGAGCCGCTCCACCACACTGCCCCCTCACACCCAACCGCAGTCGGAGATTCCATGCAGACACTCACCCCACAATCCCGCGCGGCCATTCTCGAAAACCCGGAAGCCCTGGAATGCACCCTGTACCGCCCCGACGAATACGACGAGGAAGCGGAAGAGCAGGATCTTGGTGACGCGCGCATCGTCATCAGCGGCCCCTTTGAAGCGCCAGCCGAATGGGATGCCAAGGACCGTGACGACTACTTCGACGGCACCGCGCCGGAAGCCTTCGTCGTCGCCCGCATCGCATGCCAGGCAGCGCCCGACTCCGGCGTCTACTTCACTGCCGTGCCCGGCGACTACGCCGCCGTCACGGAAAGCCCGGGCCAGGTATCGATGTTCTACGTCTGGGACTGCCTGAACGATGCCGAAGGCCAGTACGTGCTGATCCGCGAGGAAGAGGACGACGAGGTCTGATCCACCTCCGGCGATTACATCCACCGGGCGTGTTCCGGTGGATGCGCGAAGCGACATCCACCCGGCGATTCAGCAGAGTCCGTCGGGTGGACCTCGGCGCAGCCGTGCCGTCTCAAGCAGCAGCACCGGCCTGGTCCAGGCTGCCGTACGAATCCATCCTGCAGGCAAGTTTCAGCCCAGCTAGCCCAACCGCCTGACGATCCGCATCATCATGCGTTTCATTCAAGCGCCGACCTCATCGCCCTGCTTCGCTGTCTACCCCCTAGAGATTCCATTCGCCCACACGACGAGGACCTGCATGCGTTCCATGATCAGCGCCTGGCAGTCACCGGTTTCGCGCATGAAGCTGGTCGCCGGCCTTCTGTTGTTACTGGCCGCCCTGCTCTACATCGTCGCGACACGCTTCGAAGCCAGCCATCCGGCCTGGGGCTACGTCGCCTCGTTCGCCGAAGCCGCCATGATCGGCGCGATCGCCGACTGGTTCGCCGTCACCGCGCTGTTTCGCCACCCGCTGGGTCTGCCGATCCCGCACACGGCGATCATCCCGCGCAGCAAGGCACGCATCGGTCAGAACCTGTCCAGCTTCATCACCACGCATTTCCTCGCCACGCCGCTGGTGCTGGCCAAGCTGCAGGAACTCGACATCGCCTCGCGCCTGGCCGGCTGGCTACGCCATCCGAGCAATGCCGAGGCGGTCGGCCGCAGGCTCACCGGCGTTGCACATTTCGGCATCGCCGCGCTGCATGACGAACGCGTGCGCGCCTTCGTCGAGGCCAAGGTGACCACGCGACTGCGCAGGTTCGACCTCTCCGCCCCGCTGGCCCAGGCCTTGCGCGTGCTGACCAGCCAGGGCCGGCATCAGGCGATGCTCGACGAGCTGCTGATCCGCCTCGATTCGATCATGCAGGATGAGGAAACCCGCGCGCTGGTCGCCGACGCCATCAGCCGGGAAATCCGCACCCTGCGCTATCTCGGCCTGAGTCGGCCGGTGAGCGGCTGGTCGGCGAACAAGTTCGTCGACGGCCTGTCCGCACTGATCGCCGAGATCGCCGCCGACCCGGAGCACCTGATCCGCCAGCGCTTCGACGAGCACGTCAGTAAATACATCGAGCGTCTGGAGCAGGACCCGCAATACGCCCTGGAGGTCGAGCGCATTCTCGCGCAGCTCTTGGAGCACCCCGCCACCAGCGCCTATTTCGGCAATCTCTGGCAGGAACTCACGGCCTGGCTGGAAAGCGACCTGGCCAGCGACGACTCACGCATCGGCCGACGCATCGTCAGCCTCTGTCGCGGCCTCGGCGACGGCCTCGCCGCCGACAAATCCATGCGCAACTGGATCAACGAGCAACTGCTGGCCGCCGCGCCCGGCCTGCTGGAGCGCTACCGCGGGCAGATCGGCGCCTATATCGCGCAGCGAGTGGAGAACTGGGAAAGCCGTGAGCTGGTCGAGCAGTTGGAGCAGAGCGTCGGCAAGGATCTGCAATACATCCGCATCAACGGCACCCTGGTTGGCGGGCTGGTCGGTCTGGCGCTGCATGCGCTGACGCAGCTGCTGGCCGGCTGAATGCCGCTCAGGCGCGGCGCTGGCGCTCGCTCAGTTCGCTGAGATTGACGGGGCTGCCGGGCGGCTCATCGCAGCGCAATGTCGCCGGGACGCCGCTCAGGTACCACAGGCGATTGGCCAGATCGTCGGCATCGCGCGGATCGTGGGTCACGCAGATCATCGCCATGTCCGGGTGCCGATCCAGCAGGCGGGCGATCAGGCCACGCAGCTCGGCGGCGCGCTCGGCATCCAGCGAGGCAAAGGGTTCGTCGAGCAGCAACAGATCCGGCTTGATCGCCAGACAGCGCGCCAGTGCGGCCCTGCGCGCCATGCCCAGCGAGAGCTGATCCGGCAGGCTATCGGCCGCGCCACGCAGCCCGACCTCGGCCAGCAGCCGCTCGATGTCCGCCGCGCTCGCGCCGACCAGCGCCAGGTTCTGTCGCACCGTGCGCCAGGGCAACAGGCGATGCTCCTGAAACAGGTAGCCGACGCGCAAGCCGGCGCGCTGCTCGATCATCGGCCGCAGCTGCGGATCGAGCCCGGCGATGCCGTTGAGCAGCGTCGTCTTGCCGACACCGGACGGCCCGAGCAGACAGATGCGATCGCCTTCGCGCACCTGCGCATCGATCACGCCCAGCACGGGATGACGGCCATCCAGGCGCAGCTCAAGCATGGCGTACACCCGCTTCGCGCCAGGACGATGCGCGACGCTCCAGCGGCTGCAACAGCGCCAGTTCGATCAGCTGGACCACGGCGATGAACGCCAGGCTGTAGGCGAGGATGCTCGCCACGTCGAACACCTGAAAGGCCATATGCAGTTGAAAGCCGATGCCATCCGAGCGCCCGAGCAGCTCGACCACCAGCACGATCTTCCAGATCAGCGCCAGCCCACCGCGGGTGGCGGCCATCAGGTAGGGAAACAGCTGCGGCAGCCAGACATGCCTGATCCGCTGCCAGCGGGTGAAGCGGTAGACCAGGGCCATCTGTTCCAGCTTGGGATCGATACTGCGGGCGCCCTCGCGCACGGTGACAGCCACGTTCGGCACCTTGTTGATCACCACCGCCAGCACCGCCGCGGCTTCCACTAGGCCGAACCAGACATAGAGCAGGATGATGGTGACCAGTGCCGGCAGGTTGAGAAACAGCACCAGCAGCGGATCGAGCACGGCATTGGCCAGCCGCGACCTGCCCATCCACACGCCGAGCAGCGTGCCCAGCGCCATCGCCAATACGAAGGCGAACAGCACGCGGCGCAGGGTTACCAGCAGATGTTCGGGCAGTTCACCGCTCTGCGTGGCCTGCCAGAAGGTGTCGAGCACGGCGGCCGGACTCGGCAGCAGCGGCGTCTGCACGCCCAGCGCAATCAGCGTCCAGAGTGCCACCGCGCATGGCAGGGCGATCCAGCAGGCCCAGCGCGAGCCGTTCATGGCGTGCTCTGGAACGACGCGGTCGGCATCAGTTTCGCCGGATCGGCGCCGGTGAGGGTCAACAGTCGCTGCAGGTCGGCGATACGCGGCTCATCCAGCGGCTGCGGGATGCCGGCGAGGAAACTGTCACGCAGCGCGGCGAACACGCCATCCTCGTCGGCACGCATCAGCGGCCGCAGCGCCTGCCAGTGCGCGGGCTCGCTGGCGAGCTCGTGCTTGGTCTGGCCCAACGCCATGGCGAAACGCTGCAGCAGCGCCTCATGCTCGACGGCCCAGGATTCGGAGAACAGATAGCCGAGCACCGGCAGGTGGGGATCAAGCTCCAATGATCGGAGCAGATCATCGAGACTGAACGCCACCTGCACACCACCCTCGCCACGCATGCGCGCGGAGAAATGCCAGAAGGTCAGCAGCGCATCCACCTGACCGCGGCGCAGCGCCTGGCTGAGCAGTGGCGGTGCGGCGTACTGAACAGTCGCCCGTTTGGACAGATCGATTCCGTCCTGGGCCGCGGCATGCTGCAGCAACTGCCAGCCCAGCCCGTCCGGCCCGCCAGCGACACCGATGCGCTTGCCGCGCAGGTCGGCCAGCGTGCGGATGGCGCTGCCTTCGGGCACCAGCACCTCACCAATCTGGGAGGAGAAAGGTACGTAGCGATAAGCCGTGCCGGCCTGGTAACGCGCCTGCGCCCAGAGCAGATCGCTCACCGCACCGTCGACGCTGCCGCTGGTCAATGCCAGTCGCGAGGCCGGCACATCGGCCACCAGTCGCACCTTCAGCTCGAAACCGTTGGCGCGGTCCAGCCCCTGACGCTTGAGATGCTCAAGCTCCCAGTGCGGCGTGCCGAACTGCAGCACGCTGAGGGTCAGCACCGGCAGCTCCTGCGCCTGTGCCCACAGGGGCAGCAATACAAGCGCCAGCAGCGCACGGCGAGCGCGCAGAACGAACGGGGTGAGGAAGGGCAATGAAAGCATCATGCCCGCAGGGTACGAAGCCCCCTGCCGGGCACGAATTGTACTTTGGTGCCTGTTGGCTGCTGCGATGGTCGCAGCGGACTTGACCCCGCCACGACATCGCAGCCTGGCTCAGCCCTGCGCGGCGATCCGCTGCTGCAAGCGCGCCTGAAGCTTTTCCAGATCGGCCGGATCGGCCTTGCCGGCGGCATGAATGCCGAGCCCCTCGCCCGAGTAGCGCGGCACGATATGCACGTGGATGTGGAACACCGTCTGCCCCGCCGGCGCACCATTGAACTGCGCAACCTGCACACCATCCGGCTGCAGCTCGTCGACGATCACCCGGGTGAGCTTCTGCACCACGGCCATGACCTTGGCCAGCGCGTCGGTATCCACATCGAGGATGTTGCAGGCCGCCGAGCGCTTGGGAATCACCAGCGTGTGGCCGAAGGACTGCGGGAACAGGTCGAGGAAGGCCAGTACGTCGTCATCCTCGTAGAGTTTGTAGCAGGGCGCATCGCCGCGAATGATCTGGGCGAAGATGTTCTGCGGATCGTAGGGCGTGGTCAGGGACACCTGGAGTTCTCCGGCAAGTGGAAAAGGCAGACATTAGCATTCTCCGCGCGGCTGCGACCCGTGCAGCGATGCTTCGGAACGTTGCGGGCCTGGCCGCGCTCTCAAGCTCATCACCCCCGCGATCCGAGGTTATTCCGATGCACGTACGCGCCGTCGCCCCGATTGCTGCTGCAGTCGCGCTTTGCCTTTCATCGCTGTCTGCCATGGCCGCCGAAATCAAACCTGCCGAGCTGCTCGAACAGGCCAAGGCCGAACAGAGCGCCTATATCGAAACCGTGAAACAGCTGGTGGCGGTGGATACAGGCACCGGCCAGGCCGAGGGCCTGGCCACGGTCAGCCAGTTGCTGGTCGAGCGCCTGCAGACGCTGGGTGCGGAGGTCAGTACCAGTTCGGCGACGCCATCGGCCGGTGACAACATCGTCGGCACCCTCAAGGGCAGCGGCGGCAAGGACTTCCTGCTGATGGTGCATTACGACACGGTGTTCGCCGAAGGCACCGCCGCGGAGCGTCCGTTTCGCATGGACGAGCAACGCGCCTACGGCCCCGGCGTGGCCGATGCCAAGGGTGGCGTGGCGATGATTCTGCAAGCGTTGGAGCTGCTCAAGGCGCAGCAGTTCGACGCCTACGGCACGATCACCGTGCTGTTCAACCCGGATGAGGAAATGGGCTCAGCCGGCTCGAAGAAGATCATCGCCGAGCTGGCCAGCAAGCATGATTACGTCTTCTCCTACGAGCCGCCGGATCGCGATGCGGTGACCACCGCCACCAATGGCATCAATGCGGTGATGCTGGAGGTGAAGGGCAAATCCTCCCACGCCGGTTCCGCACCTGAGGAAGGTCGCAACGCCGTGCTGGAACTGGCGCACCAGCTGGTGCAGCTCAAGGACCTGGGCGACCCGGACAAGGGCACCACGGTCAGCTGGACCATGATCGCCGGCGGCGAGAAGCGCAACATCATCCCGAACAAGGCGACCGCCGAAGCAGACATGCGCTATTCCGATATCAGCGAAACCGACCGCGTGCTCGCCGATGCGCAGAAGATCATCGGGAACAAGCTGATCGACGACACCCGCGTCGAGCTGCGCGTCGACAAGGGCCGTCCACCGCTGGCGAAGAATCCGGCATCGGAGCGCCTGGCCGAGACCGCGCAGCGCCTGTATGGCGAGATCGACCAGCGTATCGAGCCGATCGCCATGCGCTTCGGCACGGACGCCGGCTATGCCTACGTGCCGGACAGCGACAAGCCGGCCGTGCTGGAAACCATGGGCGTGGTCGGTGCCGGGCTGCATTCGGAAGATGAGTACATCGAGCTGTCGAGCATCGCGCCGCGGCTGTATCTGACGACGGCGATGATTCGCGCATTGTCCGCCGAAGACGCCGCACGCTAACACGCTATCCAGGCCCGAGCGAGGGGCGAAGGTCGCAGTAGGCGAAAGCCGGCGCTGCGGGTATCTTCGCCACCTCCCATTTCAGGACTGCCCGCTCGATGCTTCGCTTCGTCACCCTCTGCGCACTGGCGCTGTTCGCCTGCACTGCCCACGCCAAGGTCGAGGTGCTGCCGCTGGAACATGAAGATCAGGGCCTGGTGCTGGTCGCGCGCGTTACCGAACAGATTGCGCCGGGTGACTACGAGGCGCTGCTCAAGGGCATCATGGCCCACCCTGGCAAACACGCGCGCAAGCTGCTGATCCTCGACAACATCGGCGGCAGCGCAGCGGAAGCCATGCGCATGGGCTATCTGCTGCGCGAGACGGGCTTCGACGCCCTGGTGCCGGCGACCGCGGTCTGCCAGGGCAGCTGCATCTATCTGCTGGCGGCGGGACGGCAGCGCACCGTGCGCGGCTATGTCGGCCTGCATCGGCCCTACGTCGCCAATGGCGAGTCGGCGCAGTCCATCAGCCAGCGACCACACCGCTCACCACGCATCTACTTGCGGGACATGGGCGTCAATACGCGGCTGGCGGACGACATGCAGCTGATCGAACCGTGGCGCATGCGCGTGCTCACGCCAAAGGAGCTCGCGCGTTATCGGCTGCAATAGTGTGATTCGCAGGCTGCACTACTGCATTCCGGTCGTCGCGCTATCACTCGGCCTGGCCCTCGGCATGATCGAACCGGTTGGCGCGCTGGCCGTTCTGCTATTCGCTGGCTGGCTTGTCGCTCAGCCGCATATCCCCAACCCGCCGTGGCTGTTCGGTACGCTGCTCGGCGCCCTGCTGCTCGCCGCGCACCTGCTGCCAGGCTTCAGCCCGCTGCCGCTCGGCCCACCGCAGGATCTGGGCGGTGCCTCGCCCTGGCAATTGCGCATCAGCCCGGACAAGGCGATGGTCGCGGCACTGCTGCTGGCCTGGTGGCTGGGCCAGCCACGAACGGATTGGCGCTCGATCAGACTCACCCTGCTTGCGTCAGGCGCCTGCCTGATTCTCGTCCCACTGCTGGCGCTGGTCTCCGGCGTGCTGGGCTGGCAACCGAAATGGCCGGCGCTGTTCCTGCCCTGGCTGCTGATCAACCTGGGCATCACCTGCCTGGCCGAAGAGCTGATCTTTCGCGGCCTGCTGCAGCGTGAACTGGTCCGCCGCTTCGGTGCGGCCATCGGCATCGGCCTGGCGACCGCCCTGTTCGGCGCCGCGCACCTGCCGGGCGGCTTCGGTTTCGCCGGGCTCGCCACGCTGGCCGGTCTGGGCTACGGCCTGGCCTTCCATTACTCCGGTGATCGCCTGTGGGTCGCGGTGTTTCTGCACGGTGCGATCAACAGCCTGCACCTGCTGTTGCTGACCTATCCCCTGCGCTAAGCAATATTTTTTCAACGACCTGTCGATTCCTCCGGCGCCCGTTCGACCAATGATCGGAGCCGGCGGAAATTGCCGTATGCCCGTCTAGGCTCTTTCCATTCCACTGAAGGAGTCCACCGATGCGTTTCATGGTGATGATCAAGGCCACCCCACAAACCGAAGCCGGCGAGATGCCCAGCGAGGACGTTCTCACGGCGATGGGCCGCTACAACGAAGACCTGGCCAATGCCGGCGTGCTGCTCGGCGGCGAGGGCCTGCACCCCAGCCACAAGGGCGCGCGCCTCCGTTTCAACGGCGGCCAGTGCAGCGTCACCGACGGCCCGTTCGCCGAAACCCGCGAGCTGATCGCTGGCTACTGGCTGTTCCAGACCGCCTCGTTGCAGGAGGCCGTCGACTGGGTCAAGCGTTGCCCGCAGTCGGCCATCGGCGATTCGGAAATCGAGATTCGCCAGATATTCGAAGCGGAAGACTTCGGCGCCGAGTTCACCCCCGAACTGCGCGAGCAGGAAGACCGCCTGCGCGCGCAACTCAATCAATGACCGCAAGGAGCAAGCAATGAAGATCACCACCTACCTCACCCTCGACGGCACGACCCGCGAGGCGTTCACCTTCTACAAAGACGTGCTGGGCGGCACGCTGGAGATGATGACATTTGCCCAAGCGCCGGATGCCGAGCAGTTTCCCGCCGAGTACCGCGAGCGGATCATGCACGCCTGCCTGAACCTCGGCGATGGTGTGCTGATGGCCTCCGACTCCTTGCCCGACACCTGTGGTGGCGGGCCGTACGAAGGCATCAAGGGTTGCTCGTTTTCCCTGCATCCGACCAGCGTGGACGAAAGCGAAAAGCTGTTCGCCGCACTGGCCGAGGGCGGCACGGTGATCATGCCGCTGGAGAAAACCTTCTGGGCCGAGCGTTTCGGCATGCTCACCGACCGCTTCGGCGTGTCGTGGATGGTTAACTGCGAGCAGGGCTGAAGCATTCAGCCCTTTTACGCCGGGGACTATCGTGGTTGATTCGCATCTGGAGAGGCAGCGACTTTTGTTATAACGTATCGTACCTTTCGGCGGGCGCAGCGAGTCTGCGCCTGCATTGCGATCATCCTGCTGTGAGCCGCTCATGCCCTCCCCCGATTTCACTCCGCCAGCCGCGGCGCGTCTGCAATCCATCGACGCGCTGCGCGGCCTGGTGATCCTGTTCATGCTGCTGGACCATGTCCGCGAAACCTTCCTGCTGCATATGCAGGTGCCCGACCCGATGGACGTGGCGGTCACCGAACCAGCGTTGTTCTTCAGCCGCACCCTGGCGCATCTCTGCGCGCCGGTATTCATCTTCCTGACCGGCCTGTCGGCCTTTCTTTATGGCGAAAAGCACCAGGACCGCCGTGCAGTGTCGAGCTTTCTGCTCAAACGCGGGCTGTTCCTGGTGGCGCTCGAATTCACCCTGGTCAACTTCGCCTGGACGTTCCAGTTCCCGCCGCAGGTGATCTATCTGCAAGTGATCTGGGCGATCGGCCTGAGCATGCTGGCGCTCTCGGCGCTGCTTTGGCTGCCGCGCCCTGCGCTGATCGTGTTGGGTCTGGTGATCATCGGCGGCCACAACCTGCTCGACCCGCTGCAGTTCTCCGCAGACTCAGCGTTGCACGTCCCCTGGGCCATCCTGCACGACCGCGGCTGGATCGAGGTTTCGGAAAACCTGCGGCTGCGCACTTCCTATCCGCTACTGCCGTGGATCGGCGTGATCGCCCTTGGCTACGCTGTCGGGCCCTGGTTCGCCAGGAACGCCGACCCCGAGCGACGCCAGCGCTACCTGGGCGGCTGGGCTCAAGGTGCCCTGCTGACCTTTGTTCTGCTGCGGCTGATCAACAGCTACGGCGAACAGCCCTGGGTCGTCGGCGAGGACGGCCTGCGCACGCTGATGAGCCTGTTCAACGTCACCAAATACCCGCCGTCGCTGCTGTTCCTGTGCCTGACGCTGGGTTGCGGCCTGCTGCTCCTGCGTTACTTCGAACGCAAGCAGGGCCGCGCCTGGCTGCGACCGCTCAGCGTGTTTGGTGCGGCACCGATGTTCTTCTACCTGCTGCACCTGTACGTGCTGAAGTTGCTCTACATCGCCGCCGTGGCGATCTGGGGTCTGAACCGCGGCAATCACTTCGGCTTCGATGCGGTGTGGCCACTGTGGCTGTGCACCCTGGCGCTAGCGGTGCTGCTGTTCCCGGCGGTGCGCTGGTTCGCCGAACTCAAAGCACGGCGCAGGGACATTGCCTGGCTGAAGTACCTCTGAAGCGGCCCTGCGACAGTGCGAGGTCCGCGGCGCTCGGCCAGCCAGCCGGTCAGGGCCGCGGCGTCGCAAAAATGCAATTGCAGCGGCGCCGGCAAAGGCTCAACCTTTCGCGGATCAGTTGAACGGCAGGAAGGAACGGCGGCGTGGATCTGTTATTTCTCGGCACTTCATCCGGCACCCCCACCCGCGCGCGCAATGTCACCGCCCTGGCCTTGCTGGAGGACACCGGCAAGAGCTGGTACCTGATTGACTGCGGCGAAGGCACCCAGCACCGGCTGTTGCGCACGCCGCTGTCGCTACATGACCTGCGCGCCATCTGCATCACCCATGTACATGGCGACCACTGCTACGGCTTGCCCGGTCTGCTCGCCAGCGCCGGGATGATGGGGCGCAAGACCCCACTGACGATCATCGCGCCGCAGGGCATCGAAACCTGGGTGCGCGCCACGCTGGAGATGAGCCAGAGCTGGCTGGGCTACGACCTCGACTTTCACGCGGTCGAATCGCTGGGCGAGTGGCGCAACCTGAACATGCGCATCGAGGCCACCGCCCTGTCCCACCGTGTGCCCTGCTACGGCTACAGCTTCACCGAGGCCCGGCCTGATCCGCGGCTGGACATCGACCGCCTCGAGCGCGACGGCGTGCCCCGCGGCCCGCTCTGGGGCCAGCTGGCACGCGGCTTCGATGTCGAGCACGAAGGCCGGATGCTGCGCAGCGACGACTACCTGAGCTTCAGCCGTGCGCCGCAACGCATCGTCATCGGCGGCGACAATGATCGTCCCGAACTGCTTGCCGACGCCTGCCGCGGCGCCCAGTTGCTGGTGCACGAGGCGACCTACACCGAAGCGGTGGCCAACGACGCGCGCAATGACTTTGGCCACAGCACGGCGGCATCGGTGGCGCGCTTTGCGCAAACGGTCGGCCTGCCGAATCTTGTGCTGACCCACTTCAGCGCGCGCTATCAGAAGAACGCCGGGCGTGGTCACTCGATCGACGACCTGTGCGCCGAAGCCAGCGCCCTTTACGCCGGTAAGCTGCTGCTTGCCGAAGACTTCATGCGCCTGCACCTCGGCAAGGACGGCCAGCTGACGCCCGTCGAGCCACCTCGCCCACGCCCGCCGCGCTGAACCGTAAAGATCGTCTGCAAACGCAGCGCCTGCAGCCCGGCTGACTACACTGGCTGCTGCACCCGCTGTCAGCGCAAACACCCAGCATCGCTTTCGATACTCGACGGAGCCGCCGATGGAACGTCTTACCGCGAAAGACTTCGCCCCCGAACTGCTCGAGCTCTACGACTTCTACGTCCACGGCAAGCTCAGCCGCCGGGAATTCCTCGACCGCGCCGCGGCCTTCACGCTGTGCAGCACGGCCGCCGTGGCGGTGCTCGATGCGCTCACGCCCAACTATGCGTTGGCCCAGCAGGTCGCCTTCACCGATCCGGACATCATCGCCGAATACGTCAGCTACCCATCGCCCAACGGCCACGGTGAGGTGCGCGCCTACCTGGTCCGTCCGGTCAAGGCCGAGGGCAAGGTGCCAGGCATCGTTGTCGTCCACGAGAATCGCGGCCTCAACCCCTATATCGAAGACGTCGCACGGCGCGTGGCCAAGACCGGTTTCGTCGCCCTCGCACCGGACGGGCTGAGTTCGGTCGGCGGCTATCCCGGCAACGACGACAAGGGCCGTGAACTGCAGGCCGCGGTCGACCCGCAGAAACTGATGAACGACTTCTTCGCCGCTATCGAATGGCTGATGGCTCATGAAGCCACAAACGAAAAGGTCGGCATCACCGGCTTCTGCTATGGCGGTGGCGTGGCCAATGCCGCCGCGGTGGCATACCCGGAACTGGCGGCGGCAGTGCCGTTCTATGGCCGTCAGGCCAATCCGGCGGATGTGGAGAAAATTCAAGCACCGTTGCTGTTCCAGTTCGCCGAACACGACGAGCGCGTCAATGAAACCTGGCCCGCCTATGAAGCCGCGCTCAAGGCGGCCGGCAAGCACTACGAGGCCTACATCTACCCGGGCACCCAGCATGGCTTTCACAACGACAGCACCCCGCGCTACGACGAGCAGGCGGCTGAGCTGGCCTGGCAACGCACCATCGCCTGGTTCCAGCGTTATCTGAGCTGATACGCTCCTGCCGTAGCGGGCCATACCGCCAGGCTCCAACCCTGCGCTGACCTGATTTGCCTCCAGAACGCCCGCGCGTTGTCCCGCGCATCAGTGCGGGTTTCGGCTGCATTGCCGGCCCGAAGGCTGCAGCACACTGTCGATACATCCGTCACTGCATGTTGACGTTTACGTAAAAGACCAGTACTGCTATGTGGTCCGCACCGCTCAGGAAAGCCCTCCATGACCACTAGCGCAACGCTCGGCAACGCCCCGGCAGACCTCTGGGTACAGAGCACGCATGGGCAGATGTTCGTCCGCAGCTGGTTCCCCGACACCGGCGCGCTGCGCCCGAACTGCGCACCGATCCTGCTGCTGCACGAGTCGCTCGGCTGCACCGAACAGTGGAAGGATTTCCCCGCCGCGCTCGCCCAGGCTACCGGCCGCACGGTGGTCGCCTATGACCGGCTAGGCTTCGGTCGCTCCGACCGTTTGACCGCTCCGCCTGCGCCGACCTTCGTCGAGGATGAAGCGGCGCATGGCTTCGCCCAAGTGCTGGACCATCTGGGTATCGAGCGTTTTGTGGTGGTCGGTCACAGCGTCGGCGGCAGCATGGCGGTGCATTGCGCCGCGCAATATCCAGCAGCCTGCCAGGCGATGATCACGATGTCGGCGGTCACCTTCGTCGAACCCCGCACGCTGGAAGGCATCCGCCAGGCCAGAAGCTGGTTCGCCGACCCCACACAGCGCGAACGCCTGCGCCGCTACCACGGCGAGCGCAGCGACTGGGTACTCAGCGCGTGGATCGACACCTGGCTCGCGCCCGACTTCGCCTCCTGGACCCTCGCCCACGCCCTGCCTCGAGTCCGCTGCCCGGCACTGGCCATCCATGGCGACAACGACGAATTCGGCTCCGAACGCCACCCGCAACTGATCGCCCGGCACGCCGGCGGCCATGTCGAACAGGCGCTGCTGCCCGACGTCGGCCACGTGCCGCATCGCGAGCAGCCGGACGTAGTGCTGGAGCGGGTTGGACGGTTCTTGCGGGCGATCGGCTAAGGTCTTGCCTGGCGTTTCTCTCGGCGACAGGGCATTCGGAAGGGCGGCGTTGCAGGAGGCGCCATTAACGGCGGATGGTCAGCCCGATTACCCGCGAGACGACCAGGGCGATGTACATCAGCCCTGCAATTTCCTCGAGCATGACCAGCGCCCGCGCCACAGGCCGCAGCGGCAGGATGTCACCGAGGCCAACACCGGAGAGTACGGTGACGCTGAGAAACAGCAGTTCCATCCACGAGCGGGGCTCATCCGGCTGCAGGTTGGCGACGAAACTGCCAGGGGCAACGAGCTGGCAGGCCGCATAGGCGTAGGCGAACGCCCACGCCAGCAGCGTGAAGGTGGCACCGACGGCAAACAGTTCGTCCGTCGTCGTGCGCTGGTCTTCCATCATGTAGCCGATCAGGCCTGCCGCCGCGTAGAAGTAGAACATCGACTCGGTCACGACCAACGCCAGATGCAGGCCGGGCACGGCTGTCAGTTCGACGGCAAGCGTCAGTCCGAGGATCGCAGCGGCCATCAGGAACGCCAGCGAATGCAGAGTCGGGCTCCGGTTGACGATGCGCAACGCCAGGACCAGCACCACAACGCCGAATGCACCAAAGGCCGCGCGGCCGAGCGGGGTGTTTTCCATGAAGGGATACAGCAGGATGCCGAGCAGCTGGACAAACAGCAGCGCTGCCGAGGGATAACGCACGAGGTAGGTCAGCATTGATTGCCTATCGATGTATCAGCCAGCTCGGGTGTAGCGGGAGCGGAACGCGCGGTAGGGCACTGGCGGCAGGGCACTGAAAGTGCCCTTAGCCCTTGAACCCCTTCGCCACCAGATAGACCTCACGCGAACGCGGGCGCGATGCTTCCGGTTTGCGGATCGACACCTTCTCGAACGAGCTGCGTACATCCTTGAGAAAGTCGTCCGAGCCTTCGCCCTGGAAGACCTTGACCACGTAGTTGCCGCCGGGCTTGAGCACCTGGCGAACCATGTCGAGGGTCAGCTCGACCAGGTACATCGAAGCAGCCTGGTCGGCGGCGGCGACGCCACTGATGTTCGGCGCGATGTCGGAGACGATCAGATCGGGCTGCCGGCCGTCGAGCATGTCGAGGATCTGCTGAAAAACAGCGTCTTCGGTGAAGTCGCCCTGCACGAAATCGACGTTGTCCAGCCCGCCCATCGGCAGGATGTCGGTCGCCAGCACCCTGCCCTTCTCACCGACGATGCCGCCGGCCACCTGCGACCAGCCACCGGGAGCGGAGCCGAGATCCATGACCAGCATGCCGGGGCGTATCAACTTGTCCTTCTCGTTCAGCTCGATCAGCTTGTAGCTGGAGCGCGAGCGCAAGCCGTCCTTCTGGGCGCGTTTGACGAAGGGATCGTTGACGTGTTCATCCAGCCAACGACGGCTGCTTTTGGATCGTTTCATGATAGAGCCAACCACGGAGAATCAAGGTAAGACGCGGACCAACGGCGCAGCAAGGCACAACCATTGGACGCAAAGTGGCGGCGATTATAAGCCGATAATGCCGCCTCGCGGGCGCTGGTCGCAGCACACAAGGCGTGGAAGGCCATCAGCGCAGCCTGACAGGCACGAGCGGCGACGGGTACAATCCGCGCCCTACTCCCCGCCCCTTCTTCTTCCTCTGCCGGAGTCACCGGCCAGGATTACCGCCATGATTCGCATCAACGAGCTGTCCCTGCCCCTCGATCATTCCGCCGATGAGCTGCGCCAGGCCATCGTCAAACGCCTGAACATCAACGACGCCGATCTGCTGAATTTCACCGTATTCAAGCGCAGCTACGATGCCCGGAAGAAGAACAGCGTCATTCTGTTCATCTACATCATCGATCTGGAGGCCCGCGACGAGGCGGCCGTCCTGGCGCGTTTTGCCGATGACCACAACGTGCGTCCAGCGCCGGACACCAACTACTACCCTGTAGGCCAGGCGCCAGCCAATCTGAGCGAGCGACCGCTGGTGGTGGGCTTCGGCCCCTGCGGATTGTTCGCCGCGCTGCTGCTCGCACAGATGGGCTTCAAGCCCATCGTGCTGGAGCGCGGCAAGGATGTACGCAGCCGTACCAAGGACACCTGGGCGCTGTGGCGCAAGAAGGTCCTGACGCCGGAATCCAACGTGCAGTTCGGCGAGGGCGGCGCGGGGCTGTTCTCGGACGGCAAGCTCTACAGCCAGATCAAGGACCCCAAGTTCTACGCGCGCAAGGTGGTGCACGAGTTCGTTCGTGCCGGCGCACCGGCCGAGATCATGTATGTGAGCAAGCCGCACATCGGTACCTTCCGCCTTACCGGCGTGGTCTCGACCATGCGCGAGGAGATCATCGCCCTCGGCGGCGAAGTACGCTTCGAGAGCAAAGTGACCGACCTCGTGATCAACGATGGCCAGCTCGAAGGCGTGGTGCTGGCCAGCGGCGAGACGATCAAGAGTCGCCATGTGGTGCTGGCGCTGGGGCACAGCTCCCGCGATACCGTGCGCATGCTGCATCGCCAGGGCGTGTTCATCGAGGCCAAGCCGTTTGCCATCGGTTTCCGCATCGAACACCCGCAGGGCATGATCGACCAGGCCCGGCTGGGCAAGTACGCCGGCCATCCGGAGCTGGGTGCTGCGGACTACAAGCTGGTGTACCACGCCAAGAACGGCCGTGCGGTTTACAGCTTCTGCATGTGCCCGGGCGGCACCGTCGTGGCCGCCACGTCCGAGCCGGGGCGCGTGGTGACCAACGGCATGAGCCAGTATTCGCGCAATGAGCGCAATGCCAATGCCGGCATCGTCGTTGGCATCAACCCTGAGCAGGATTTCCCTGGCGATCCGCTGGCCGGCTTAGCACTGCAGGAGCGTCTGGAGTCGCGCGCTTATGAGCTGGGTGGCAACGATTACTGCGCCCCCGCGCAATTGGTCGGCGACTTCATTCGCGGCGTGCCATCTACCGCGTTCGGCGAGGTCGAGCCCTCCTACAAACCGGGCGTGCGCCTGGGCGATCTGGCGCCGTCGCTGCCCGAGTATGCAATCGAGGCGATCCGCGAAGCGCTGCCGGCGTTCGGCAAGCAGATCCGCGGCTTCGATCGTGCTGATGCGGTGCTTACCGGCATCGAAACCCGCACCTCGTCGCCGGTGCGCATCACCCGTGACAACGAGACGTTGCAAAGCCTCAACCTGCGCGGTCTGTATCCGGCCGGTGAAGGCGCCGGTTACGCCGGCGGCATTCTCTCGGCAGGCGTGGATGGCATCAAGGTTGCCGAGGCGCTGGCCAAGTCGATGCTGGCTGAAGTGGAACACACCGAAGTGCAGAGCAACTGAGCGCCGCCCTGATGAAATTCGACGACATCAAGAAGCTGCACCAGAAAAAGTACCGGACCGAGTTCGGGCATTTTCTGGTGGAGGGCGAGCATCTGGTGCTGGAGCTGCAGAAGGCGGGCTTGCATAACCCGCTGCTGCAACGCAGCGAGCTGTATGTGACCAGCGCCTACGAGCACTGGCAAAGCCCGTTCAAGACCCACCTGATCAGCGATCGCCAGATGGCGCAGATCGCCGATACCAAGACCCCGCAGGGCATCGTTGCGCTGGTGCCGATGCCAGCGACAGGCGCGCCGGTTGCTGCGCCGCTCGCGGGCGAGCGCGCCATCTACCTGCATCAAATCCAGGACCCGGGCAACCTCGGCACCATCCTGCGCACGCTGGCGTGGTTCGGTGGTTTTCGCTGCCTGCTCAGCCCCGGCAGCGTCGACCCGTACAACCCCAAGGTCGTGCGTTCGAGCATGGGCGCTATCTTTCATGCGCCGATGGAGCTGGATGTGGAGCTGGATTCGTTGCACACCCGCTTCCAGCGCATCGCCTGCCTGGATATGAGCGGCGAGCCGGTGCAATCGGCGAGTTTCCGCGCCTTCGATTGCTACCTGTTCGGGAACGAAGCCCGCGGCGTGCCACGCGAACAGCTGGCCTCACTCAAAGCCCAGCCATTCACGATTCCCGGGTGTGGCGCCATCGAATCGCTGAATCTGGCGGCAACAGTCAACATGTGCGCGTACGAATTGAGCAGATAGCCGCTGCTTGAGGTGGGCTGCACTATGCAGCCTGCTCGCCGCCCAGGGGTATGCGCACCGTGAACGTGGTGCCGCTACCGGCCATCGACTCAAACTCGATACTGCCGTGGTGAGCATCGACTATGGCGGATGCGATATACAGTCCAAGGCCGAGCCCCGCGCCCGCACCGTACTCGGCGTTGCCGCTCTGGATGTGACGCACCATCGGATTGAAGAGGCTGCTTTTTGCCGATTCGGCGATGGGCCGGCCGACGTTGTGAACCGTCAGCGCGGCGATCCCCTCATCGCTTTTCAGGCTGACCGTAATCGGTGTCCCCGCCTCGCCATGCTCGACGGCGTTGCCAATCAGGTTGGCAATCACCTGCTCCATTCGCGATTTATCGAACTGCCCAGGAAGGCTCGGCTCCGACTGCAGGACGATCTGTCGGTCGGGGTTGAACGCCCTCGCCTCTTCAACCATGCCTTCACACGCGTGCGCCAGATCTTCGCTGTCCATGCGCACCGGAATGCCTACGCCTGAGTGCGTGCGGGTAAAGTCCAACAGGTCGCCGACGATCTTGATGGAGCGTTTCACGCTCGTATAGATACGCGACACGTTGATGGTCGGCTTTGGAGGCAGATCCCCTGTGCGTAGCAGTACGTCAGCACTCAGCAATATGGCGCCGAGGGGGCTTCGCAGGTCGTGGCCCAATATGCCGAGAAAGACATTTCGCGCGGCATCCACTGCGTCCGCATAGCAGACCACAGACTCGGCGAGGGCCTGATCGATCGCTTCGTTGAAGCGGATGATGTCCGAAATCTCGTGCTCTTTCGACGTTGCATCGGACGACATCCACAGGACCAGCACACTGGTGCGCAATGCCCGGTACTCGGCGATGACCTGCGCGATCGTGAAGCCCGACGAGTAGCGGATGTCAGCGTGGGTTTCCGCGGGAGTGGCATCTCGTGACGGCGACGCCTTCCCATGGGATTTGGCGATCCGCACCTTCACCGATTGGGCCGTGCGCAGATCGGCGGCGATCGCCAGCAACATCTGCTCCGCATGGTCCCGCAACGCCACCGAATCCATGCCGTTGGCGGCGGGTGTCATCGTCTTGGCGAAGTCTTCCCACTGCTGAAGGATGGGTTCGATGTTTTCCAGAATGAAATCGGCCAAGCGCATGGTTTGCTCCTCGTGACTGAAACGGATGGTTGTAGCGACGACAGGTGTGTCAGTGAGGAGCGGAAGCCGAGACTACAGGGAAGCAGCGCCAGCAGTAGTAACTTTTAGCTGGCCGGTTTGCGTGAACGCGCTTGCTCATATCGGGCTACCAGCATTCGCGGATAACAGCCGAAAAATAAAGCTGCCCTTTGCGCGAGTTAACAGTTTTGCGCTTGTCGCGGTGCCGGTCGATGACAGCCCTACGAGCCCCACGCATCATGCTCGCTCGACGTCGTGCCGCAGGCCCTCGCATGCAACCTACCCTTTCTGATTCATTGCTGGACTACGCCGGGCAAAGCTCGCCAGGGCGCAGGCGCAGCCATAATGAAGATGCACTGCTCTGCGCGCCGGAGCTGGGGCTCTGGGCCATCGCCGACGGCATGGGTGGGCATCAATGCGGGGAGGTTGCAAGCAGCCTGGCACTGTCTGCGCTGCAGCAGGCGATCGAGGACGGCGATCCGCTGCAGACAGCGGTTCAGCACGCCAACCAGGCAGTACTTGACGCGGCTGTGGACGACGGCATGGGCACCACGCTGGTCGCAGCACATTTCAAGGGTGCCGACTTCGAACTCACCTGGGTCGGCGACAGCCGCGCCTATCTGGTCACCGCCAACGGTATCGAGCAGCTTACGCGGGACCATAGTTGGGTGCAGATGATGATCGACGCCGGGGAGCTGAAGCCGGCCGAGGCTCAAGGCCACGCCTGGCGCAACATCATCCTGCGCTGTCTGGGACGCGAGGCGCCGCTGGAAGTCGGTGCCCACAGCGGCACCCTCAAGCCCGGCGAGCTGCTGCTGCTATGCAGTGACGGCCTGACCAACGAGCTGACCGACGCGCAGATCCACGCCAGCTGCACCTTTGCCGATACCCTCGAGAACCTGGTGGAACAGCTGATCGACCAGGCCAATGAACACGGCGGCCGCGACAACATCTCCTGCATCGTCATCGGCCGCACCGCCCCCCTCCCGGCGGCCGAGTCCCGCGGGCGGCGCTTCATCAACATGCTGTTAAAACCCCTCAAGTCGTAAGCAAGCGCGAGTTTCTACAATGCATCGGATGCTGGAAATACCGGGCTATCGCCTGCACAAGCGGCTCGGAAAAGGCGGAATGGCCGAGGTCTACCTGGCCACCCAGCTGTCGCTGGATCGCGAGGTGGCCGTCAAGGTGCTGCTGCGCACGGAAGATGCAGCGTTCACCGAGCGCTTCATCCAGGAAGGCCATATCGTCGCCTCGCTACGCCACCCGGCGATCATCACCATCCACGACATCGGCCAGATCGCCGATGGCCGGCACTACCTGGCCATGGAATACCTCGGCGGCGGCGACCTGGCGCAACACCGCGGCATTGTCTTCTCACCATCGCGCGCGCTGGACATCATCCGTCAGCTGGCCGGCGGCCTGGCGGTGGTGCACGACGGCGGGCTAGTCCATAGAGACGTGAAGCCAGCCAATATCCTCTTCCGTGACGACGGCAGCGTGGTGCTCACCGACTTCGGCGTAGCCAAGGCCGTAGAGCTGGATAACGAGCTCACCCACTTCGGCATCGCCGTCGGCAGCCCTGCCTACAGCAGCCCGGAGCAGGCCCAGTGCCAGCCACTCGATGCGCGCAGCGACATCTACAGTCTGGGAGTGATACTCGCCGAGATGCTCACCGGGACCAACCCGTTCCGCGCCAGCAGCTATCCGCAAACCGTGCTCAACCACCTGCAGATGCCCTTGCCGCAACTGCCGCCAGCGCTCGCGCCCTACCAGCCACTGCTCGACCGCATGCTGGCCAAGCAGCCGGATGAGCGCTTCGGCAATTGCCGTGAGCTGCTGGCAGCCATCGACACGCTCACCGAGCCGGACATGGACCAGACCCGCATCGCACCGGCGGCATTCATCGAGGCGCCGACCAGACGCCGCCGTCGCCGTCGTGGCATCGGCCGCTGGGCGGTGATCGGTGCGGCGCTGATCGTGACAGTCGCCGCATTGGCCGCCGGCGGCTACCAGTGGCTGCAATACAGCCGCATCAACGACTACCTGACCCGCGCCGAGGCACGCCTGGATGAGGGGCAACTGACTGCACCGGCGTTCGACAATGCCGACTACTACTACCGCCAGGCCCTGCGCCTGGATTCCGACAATGCCGAGGCCCTCGACGGCATACGCCGCGTGCTCGATGCCCGCATCGCCCAGGCACTGGAACTGGCGGCGCAACGGCTGGCAAATGATCAATTGCTGCAACCCGCCGAAGACAGCGCGGTGCACTACTACCAGCAGGTGCTGGGCTGGTTGCCGGAAAACGAGGTGGCCCGCAACGGGCTGGTGCAGGTCAGCGAGCGTTATGTCGAGCTAGCCGAAGCAGCCTACGGGCGCCGCGAGTTCGCCCTGGCGCTGGAGTACATCCAGCAGGGGCTGGAAGCCACCCCGGACTATGCGCCCCTGCTCGCGCTGCACGACGCGCATGCTCAGCGGGTTGCCAAGGCCCGGGCGCCGCGCCCGGTGAAACGCACAACGGCCAGCACCTCACGCGCCGCGCCGACCAACACGCAGACCTCGCAAGCGCCAGCCAACCCAGTCAAGCGCCTGTGGAACCGGATATTCAACCAATAATTCGCCGAGTGCCGTTCGGCTCAGACCGTCGCCCGCTCCGCTAAAAGGTACCGCGCCATGCTCAGGATCCACTTCGCTGACAATCGCCAGAGTCCGGTCTGGCTTGCCGATGAACGCTTCACCCTCGGTTCGGACCGCAGCAACAAGCTGGTGGCCAACGACGCCGGGGTCGCGCCATTTCACGCCGAACTGCTGCTGGAAAACCGCTTCTATTACCTCACCGACCTCGGCACGCCTGGCGGCACCTACGTCAATGACGAGAAGGTCGGCGAGCGCTACCAGATTCGTTCCGGCGACCGCCTGCGCCTGGGCGCGCTGGAACTGCAGATCGTCGATCCGGCCAAGGCCGGCACCAAGCTGGCGAGCGCCCCGCGCTGGCTGTTGCAGGTGGTCAAGGGCGAGAACCAGGGCCACAAGTACCACATCACTGGCTCGATGACCTTCGGCCGCTCGGTCAAATGCGAGCTCTGCTTCAGCGATGCGGAACTGTCCCGCCGCCACGCCGAGTTCTATCTCAAGGGCGATGTGCTGGAAGTGAAGGACCTGGCCTCAGCGAACGGCCTGCTGGTGAACCGCGAGAAGGTCACGACCGCTGTGCTGCAGCCGGGCGACCAGATCCAGCTGGGCAATACCACACTGCTGGTGATCGGGCCCAAGGTCAGCACCCCGGAAGTCGTCGACGAAGACGCTACCGTATTCGTCTGCGCCACCGACCTGCCCACCACGGTCGCCCCCCAGCCGAAACCTTCCCGCCCCCGCCCTGCCACGCCGAACCCGCTGCACGCGGCGGCACCTGTTGCCGCCGCTCCTGCTCGTGAGCCAGGTAAATCCGCATGGCGCCTTGGCATGCTGCTCGGCGCGCTGGGGCTGGCCATTGTCGCCGGGCTGGTTGCGCAGCAGATGATCTAGCAACTAACAGGCTTGAGCGGCGGCCATGCAGTGCCGCTTTCTGCCCTAGCAGCCGGCGCCTGCCCGATGAAACCTCGGCACCTTCTCAATCTCTACCGAACGCTACCCTCGTCCCCGACGCAGCGCCCGCAATCCTTCGAGGACCAACACCACAATCGCCGCCCAGATCGCCCCGTAGGTCAGCCACTGGTCCGGCGCGATGCTCTCGCCAAGCAGCAGCGCCACGACCACCAACAGTACCGGCTCGACATAGCTGAGCAGGCCGAACAGGGTCAGGCTGAGGTATTTGCTGGCGTTGATCATCAGCCCCAACGCCAGCGCGCTGAGCGCGCCCAGGCCGGCGATCAGCAATGGCAGGCGGGGGTTGCCGGCAAGCAGGTTCAACGTGTCACCGCTGCCTAGGACGAACAGCGCAGCAACCGGCAGGCTGATGACCAGGTCCACCCAGAGCCCGCCAAGACTGGCGGTGCCGAGCTTGCGGCGCAGAACGAAGTAGCACGGGTAACCCAGGGCAACGGCGAGTACCGGCCATGACAGTGACGAAGCCAGTAGCAGCTGATTGCCCACGCCTACAGCCGCCAGCAGACAGGCCAGGCGTTGCAATCGACTGATCGTTTCGCCGAAAACCAGGCGCCCGGTAAGTACCAGTGTCAGCGGCAGCAGAAAGTAGCCGAGCGAAACGTCCAGCCCGTGGCCGTTGATCGGCGCCCACGTGAACAGCCACAGCTGCAAACCGACCAGCGCCGAAGACAGCGGCAGCGCTAGCCACAGTCGCGCCTCGGCCGGTACGCGTACAAGGATCTCGCGGACCTCGCCCCAGCGACCGATGGCGAGCAGTAGCAACGCCAGGCAGGGTGCGGTGAGCAGAATGCGCCAGCCGTAGATCTGCTGGCCGCTCAACGGCTCGAGCAGCGACGTGTAGTAATACAGCGTTGCGAAGAGCGTCGATGCGGCGAGCGAGCCGGCGACGCCCGCCAGCCTGTTGCGAGTTTCCATGGGCTTCCTGCGATTGACGATTCGTGCCAGCCCCGACCTCAGGGCTCGACCTGGCTCCACTGCTTGTTCAGGCGCTTGTCCGAAACCGCCATCCTGGTGCCAAGCTGCTGCGCCCAGAGCGAGACGCGATATTCCTCGAGCATCCAGCGATACAGCGCCAGCTCGGCATCGCGCTTGCCTTCCTGCAAGTGCTTCTTCAGGCGTGTCTGGTACTGCTCCCAGTAGCCGGCCAGCTCGCCGGACCAGACGCGATCACGCTGCAGCTGCGCACCGATCTTCTCGAAGCGTTGCTCGATGGCCTTGAGGTAGCGCGGGTACTCCTTCAGCCACTCGGCAGGCGTTTCGCGAACAAAGCCCGGATAGACAAGGTTGCCCAGCTGCGCCTTGATGTCGTTCAGCGCCACCGCCTGGGCCAGGTCGATCTTGCCCTTGAAGCGCTTCTGCAGGCCGTGCCAGTGCTTGAGGATTTCCAGCGTCAGGCGCGCCAGACGCTCGGCATGCGCCGCCCAGTCGCCGCGCTTGCGCTCGGCCAGTGACGCCAGGGCTGCGCCATCACGCGGCAACTGGGCTTCACCGTCGAGGATGCAGCTGCCCAGGCTCGCCAGGAGGATATCCTCGACCAGCCCGTCGACCTTGCCCATGTCGCGGTAGAGCAGGCCCAGCTCAGTGAGCCCCGGCAGCTTGTTGCGCAGGTATCTGGCCGGCTCCGCCAATTGCTGCAGCAACAAGCGCTGCAACGCGCGACGGTGTTGCCAGTCAGCTTCGGCCTGAGTCGGGAAACGTCCTTCCTTGACCACCCCGCCCTCTTCCACCAGCGCCGGATAGACCGTCATCGACAGCCCGGCCATCTTCGCCTGGGCCTTTTCCGCGATCTGGGCGAAGCCCTTGGCTTCGACCGGCTGCTGTTCGGCTTTCTGCTGCGGCGGCGCCAAGGCGGCCTGGCTGGCCTCGGCGAAGCGTGCAGTCAGCTCGGCCAGGTCACGACCTTCGCCGAGGAACTTACCGCGGGCATCGACCACTTCGATGTTCATCTTCAGATGGTTTTCCAGCCCGGCGGCCGCTTCGGCCCACGCTTCGTCCGATACGCGCGCGCCGGTCATGCGCAGCAGCTCGCGGCCCAGCGCCTCGGGCAACGAGCCTTCACCGAAGCTGATCTTGGCCAGCGCCGCGCCAACGAAATCCGGCACCGGCACGAAGTTCTTGCGCAGTGCCTTGGGCAGGTTGCGCACCAGCGCTACGGCTTTGGTTTGCAGCAGCCCCGGCACCAACCAGTCGAGCCGCTCGCTGCGCAACTGTGGCAGCAACGGCGCCGGTACGCGCAGGGTGACGCCATCGCGCGGGTGGTTGGGCTCGAAATGGTATTCCAGCGGCAACTGCAGCTCGCCGATGCGCAGGTAATCCGGATACTGCGCGGCGGTGACCTCGCTGGCCTCGCGGGCGAGCACGTCTTCCTCGCGCATGATCAGCAGCTGCGAGTCCTTGGCGCTTTCGCGCTTGTACCAGTTCTCGAAGCTGGCGGTCTGGTAAATGTCCGTCGGCAGGCGCGCATCGTAGTAGTCGAACAGCGTTTCCTCGTCGGCGAGGATGTCGCGTCGCCGCGCCTTGGCTTCCAGTTCGTCGAGGCGTTCGAGCAGTTCGCGATTGGCACTGAGGGCGCGCGCACGGCTGTGCATCTCTCCACGCACCAGCCCTTCGCGGATGAACAGCTCGCGGGCCGCCGGCGGATCGATCGGCCCGTAGTGCACTGGCCGGCGGCCAACGACGATCATTCCGTAGAGCGTCACCTGCTCGTAGGCCACCACCTGCCCGCGCTTCTTCTCCCAGTGCGGCTCGAAGTGGTTCTTCTTGATCAGGTGCCCGGCCAGCGGCTCGATCCAGTCCGGCTCGATCTTGGCAACCATGCGCGCGAACAGCTTGGTGGTCTCCACCAGCTCGGCGGCCATCAGCCAGTTGGGTTTCTTGCGCCCGATCACGCTGGATGGATGCACCCAGAAGCGCCGCTGGCGCGCGCCGAGGAAGTCGCCCTCCTCGGTCTTGTTGCCGATCTGGCTGAGCAGGCCGGCGAGGATGGCCTTGTGCACCGCCGCGTAGCCCTTGGCCTTCTGCGCCGCCTCGCTGGCTTCGGCCTGCTGGCGGAGGATGACGTTGACCTTGGTGTCCTTGGTCGGTACGGGTTGGGCGCTGGCCCCGGCCGGACGCGTGGAAGAGGCTTCGCCGTCTTCCACCCTACGTGCCTTATCGGCACGCGGTGGTTGTCCGGAGCCATCCACCGACCTGCCCGAACCAAGCTTGAGTTCTCGGGCAATCAGAGTCAGCTGGCGATGCGCGTCACGCCACTCGCGCAGACGCAGATAGTTGAGGAAATTCTTCCGGCACCAGCTGCGCAGCGGGTTGGAGCCTAGCTCCTGGCGCTTTTCCTCAAAACCGCGCCAGATATTGATCAGCGCGGCGAAGTCCGAGTCGGGGTCCTTCCACTGCGCATGGGCCTGATCGGCGGCCTGCTGGCGGTCGGCCGGACGTTCGCGCACGTCCTGCACTGAGAGTGCGCTGGCAACGATCAGGACTTCGGCGAGGCTGCCCTGCTGTGCGGCTTCGAGAAGCATGCGACCCAGTCGCGGGTCGATCGGCAGGCGCGCCAGCTGGCGACCCAGCGGGGTCAGCTGATTCTCGCGGTTGACCGCCGAAAGTTCCTGCAAGAGGTTGAAGCCATCACTGATGGCCTTGCCATCCGGCGGCTCGATAAAGGGGAAATCCTGGATGTCGCCCAGGCGCAGATGCAGCATCTGCAGGATCACCGCGGCGAGGTTGGTGCGCAGGATCTCCGGATCGGTGAATTCCGGCCGGCCGAGAAAATCCTCCTCGCTGTAAAGCCGAATGCAGATACCCGGCTCGACCCGCCCGCAGCGCCCCTTGCGTTGGTTGGCGCTGGCCTGGGACACCGCCTCGATCGGCAGCCGCTGAACCTTGGCGCGGTAGCTGTAGCGGCTGATGCGCGCGGTACCGGAATCGATCACGTAGCGGATACCGGGCACGGTCAGCGAAGTCTCGGCGACGTTGGTGGCCAGCACGATCTTGCGCCCCGGTCGCGGCTGGAAAATCTTCTGCTGCTCGGCCGGCGTCAGCCGCGCATACAGCGGCAGCACCTCGGTGAACTTCAGATAGGCCTTGCGCAGCACCTCGGCCGCGTCGCGAATTTCGCGTTCGCCGGGGAGGAACACCAGCACATCGCCGGGGCGCTTGCCGACGCTCTGCTCGTGGGCGGCGATCTCGTCCAGCGCGGCGAGGATGCCCTGGTCGACGGTCAGGTCGTCCTCCACCCGGTTGCCGTCCTCGTCGATCTCGGCCGCCAGTGGCCGATACCAGGTCTCCACCGGGTAGGTACGCCCGGACACCTCGACGATGGGCGCACCGTCGAAATGCTCGCTAAAACGCTGCAGGTCGATGGTCGCCGAGGTGATGATGACCTTCAGATCCGGCCGGCGCGGCAGCAGGGTCTTGAGAAAGCCGAGTAGGAAGTCGATGTTCAGCGAACGCTCGTGGGCCTCGTCGACGATGATGGTGTCGTAACGCTCGAGGAAGCGGTCGTGCTGCGTCTCGGCCAGCAGGATGCCGTCGGTCATCAGCTTGATCAGCGAGCTGTCCTTGCTCTGATCCTCGAAACGCACCTGATAACCCACCAGCTCACCGAGTGGCGTGCCGATTTCCTCTGCCACCCGCGTGGCGACGCTGCGCGCTGCGAGCCGGCGCGGCTGGGTATGGCCGATCAGCCCGTGCACGCCACGGCCGATCTCCAGGCAGATTTTCGGCAGCTGCGTGGTCTTGCCCGAGCCGGTCTCACCGGCGATCACCAGCACCTGGTGCTTTTCCAGCGCGGCCTTGATCTCGTCGCGCTTGGCGGCGATTGGCAGGCTATCGTCGTAGCGAATGCGCGGCACACTCTGCCTGCGCGCCTCAACCTTGGCCACCGAAGCCTGGAAGCGCTCCAGCCACTGGGCCAGTTTGGCCTCGTCCGGCTGCTTTCTCAGCTCGTGCAGCTGCCGGCGCAGGCGGTGGCGATCAGCGAACAGGGCCTGGTCGAGATTCTTTAGCAGGGTATCGATAGCGGGCGTTGCGTCGGTCATGGACAGCCGTGGGGCAATTCGAGAAGGGCGCGATTGTCGCAGATTTGCCCGGCCGGCCGAAGGGAAAGGGTGTGTGCAGGGACCGCGCCGGCATGCCGGCGCGGTGTTCAGCCGATCAACGGATCCAGTGACCCCAGCGCGACTTCTCCTGCACCTGCTGGATGCGCATGCTGCCGATGCTCTGCTCCGCCGCCGCCGCGGCGATCTCGTCATCAATCATCCGGGTCGAAAGCGACAGCCAGCTGGTGGCGAAGGCCAGCGCGTCACCGTGCAACTCCAGCGCCTCGGTGGAGATGTTGCCCAGGTTGTCGCATTCGTTGTGATAGCACGGATCGAACGGCTGGCCGGCTGCGCCGCCGTAACGCTGCGCCTGCTCCTCGGTCTTGATGTCCTCGGCGCCTGTGAACAGTCCGCCGAAGGCGATGCCGTCCTCGAAGAACTGCGCGTAGTCGGAGCGGAAGTCGATCTCGGTGCCTTCAGACGGCGCGTTGCGCAGCTGGAAGTAGGTGCGCAGCAGGCGTTCGATGGCGGCCGAGCCGGGTGGCCCCTGCAGGCCGAAGTCGGAGCCATCGCCGTCATAGATGAAGTTGGCATAGTTCGGCGAACCGATCATGTCGACGTTCAGATAGGCCTTGATGCGCTGTTTCTCCTCGTCCGGTAGCTGCGTGACGTAGTAGGTCGAGCCCACCAGGCCGGATTCCTCCGCACCCCACCAGGCAAAGCGCACCTTGTTTTCGGGCCGCGCCTTGCTCATCAGCAGCGCCATTTCCAGCAGCGCGGCGCTGCCCGAGCCGTTGTCATTGATGCCCGCCCCTTCGAACACCGAGTCCAGGTGCGCGCCGACCATGACCACGTTGCCCGGATCGCCGCGGCGCGTTTCGGCCAGCAGGTTGTAGGTCTCGGTCTGCTCGCGCATCACGTCGACGTTCATGCTCAGTTGCAGCCCCGCGGTCTGCGACCAGGCCACGCCGTTATCGTAGGTCGAGAACATCACCGGGATGCCGCCGCTGTAGTCCTCGCCCAGGGTTGCGACCAGCAGCCCCTTGCGGTCCTCGGTGTCCCCCTGGTTGAAGATGATGGCGCCAGCCGCACCGGCCGACGCGGCATTGCTAGCCTTCTGCCCGAATGGACAGGCGCCGCGCTGCATCAAGGCAATGGCACCGGCCGGGAAGCCGGCGAAGTCCTCGGGCTCACAGCCGCTGGTGGAGGTGTTGCCAGCGCCGAGAGCCAGGTCGACCGGCACCACCGGTGCGGTGACATTGCCCGGATCGGTCTGATCGGCGTAGGTGAAATCCTCCTCCCAGACGTACTGGGCCGGCTGCGGCGCCACGGCGCTCAGCGTGCCGGGGCTGACCGGATAGAACGCAAGGAACGGGAAGGCCTGCACTTCGACGCGATAACCGGCGCGCTGCAGGCGGCTGCGCACGTAGTCGATCGACGCCTGATAACCGGGCTGACCGGACGCACGATTGCCGTCGTTCATCATGGCGATGTCCTGCAACGCCTCCAGGTGCTTCATGACGTTGCTCGCCTGCATGCAGCGCGGCAAACCGACCGGAGTGCCGACCAGCAAGGGCGAACGGCACAACGCCGCGTTGGGCTTGTCCGGCGTCCAGAAGTCGTTGAATTGCAGGGTGTCTACCTGCGGCGCCGCAAACGCGACGCTGCCGGTAAGTAATGCGAGAGAAGCAACTACCCGAACAGCATTGTTTTTTTTGTGCATGGGTAACTCATCCTTGCAACGGATTGATGGGCAGGCCGCCTGTGGCTTGCGCCATCGTCCCCTACTGCTTTCAGCGGACGCGGCCATAGGGAGCTAGACCGAACGGCCGCCGTCTCGGTTCTGAGACAGCCGCCCGCCGGTAGCACCGTTGATCGGGTTGGAGGGAACTTCATCGAGGCGCTTCAGTGGCACCTGGCGGAGCGGCGCTGGAATCAGCGCTGTTCAGCAACGGCGACAGGCGTTGCACCTGCGGCCGGAGAACGTCGAATCAGATTCGGAACTGACCGACCAGCTGCTGCAGCTGCACGGTCAGTCCATTCAGCTCGCGGGAGGTCTGGGCTCCCTGAGCGGCGTCGCTGGCCACACCGTCCACCGCATCGGCAATGTGGTGCACGCTGCGGTTGATCTCTTCCGCGACGGCGGTCTGCTCCTCGGCGGCGGCGGCGATCTGCGCGTTCATCGAGTTGATGGTGCCGATCAGTGCGGAGATGGCATCCAGTGACTCACCGGCCTGGTTGGCCTGGTCACGGGTGCTCTCGCCTTTCTCGCCAGCGCGCAACATGGTGGTGACGGTGTTGGAAGTGGCGCTCTGCAGACGGTCGATCATGCCCTGGATTTCACCGGTGCTCTGCTGGGTACGGCTGGCGAGGGCACGTACTTCGTCGGCGACCACGGCGAAACCGCGACCTGCCTCACCGGCACGGGCTGCCTCGATGGCCGCATTGAGCGCCAGCAGGTTGGTCTGCTCGGCGATGGCGCGGATCACGTCAAGCACACCAACGATGCCTTTCACGTCCTGCTGCAGCCCTTCCAGCGACTCACCGCTACCACGCAGCTCGCCCACCAGTTCGTGAATGTGGCGGATGCTCTGATCGACTACCTGCTTGGCCGCAACGCCCTGCTGATCGGTCTGCTGCGCTGCTTCGGCGGCACGCTGGGCGCTCATCGCGACCTCGTGGGCCGCGGCCGACATCTCGTTGATCGCCGTGGCGACCTGATCGGTCTCGCTGCGCTGGTCGGCCATGGCCTGTTCCGAGCGCTGCGCCTGGCTGGCCACCGCACCGACCAGCCCGCTCAATTGCGTGGTGGTGCCGGCGACCTGCTGTACCAGTGAATGGATCTTCTCGACGAAGCGGTTGAACGACATGGCCAGCTCACCCAGTTCATCCTGGCTGGTGATCGGTAGTCGCTGGGTCAGGTCGCCGTCGCCCTGGGCCATGTCATCCAGGTTGCGCTTGATCAGCAGCAGCGGACTGAGCAGGGCATTGCTCATGAAGACGGCTAGCAGCGCCATCAACGCCAGCAGCGCGAACGCCGAAACCAGCATGATGGCTACCAGCCCGTCGATGCGCTCCTGAAACTCTGCCCGCGCGGCCTGCACGTCGCGCTCGACGCCATCCAGGTTCAACGATGTGCCGAAGACCATGTTCCATTTGGGCAGGAATTCGGCATAGCCGACCTTGGGCACCAGCACACTGCTGTCACCGAGCACGAAGCTGTAGTCGACGTAGTGGCTGCCGTCCTGGCCGGCGCGCACCAGCTCGCGAATGGCGTAGACACCGTTCGGGTCACGGTAGTCGTAGAAGCTCTGGCCGATCTTGTCCTTCGTGTTGCCCTGCAGGATGCGCACGGCCTGGGAGTCATAACCCCAGAAATAGCCGTCCTTGCCATAGGACATCCGCTCGAGAATGGCCACCGCCTGATCGCGCGCCTGCATGTCGCCTTCGGCGGAGCGCTCGTGGATCGGCCCGATGGCATTGCGCGCAAGCTCGACGTAATGCTTGAGCTCGGCACGCCGATCCTGAATGAGGCTCTTGCGGGTGTGCTCTTCCTGCTGTTCGGCCAGTGCGCGCAATTCATAGACGGCGATGCCGCTGAGGAGGATGGAGAGCAGTAGAATCGGGCCCAGCGTGAGCAACAGCAGCTTCATTCGTAAACGAAGATTGGAGAGCATTCTGATCGATTCCTTTAGGTACTTGTAGCAAGAGAAATTGCGACAAAAAACAGGCGCCACTTAAGCACCAATTGCGCAAGTACCTTCGGGTTGTCGACCTGGCGGGATCTTTCTTTACCCCATGAACGACGAAACCCTGCATGGCAGGGTTTCGCGATGGCCCGTCCTAGAGCGGCTTGTCGATCAGATGCGGAACTGTCCCACCAGCCGCTGGAGCTGTTCCGCCAGACCATTGAGTTCACGTGCGGTTTGCGCGCCCTGGGCAGCATCGCTGGCCACACCGTCCACCGCGTCGGCGATATGGTGCACGCTGCGGTTGATTTCCTCGGCCACGGCGGTCTGCTCTTCGGCTGCGGCGGCGATCTGCGCGTTCATCGAATTGATGGTGCCGATCAGTGCGGAGATGGCATCCAGCGACTCCCCGGCCTGATTGGCGTGATCACGAGTGCTCTCGCCTTTCTCACCGGCGCGCAGCATGGTGCTGACGGTGTTCGAAGTTGCGTTCTGCAGGCGATCGATCATGCCCTGAATCTCGCCGGTGCTCTGCTGCGTGCGGCTGGCCAGCGCCCTTACCTCGTCAGCCACCACCGCGAAGCCACGCCCCGCCTCGCCGGCACGGGCTGCCTCGATGGCGGCATTGAGCGCCAGCAGGTTGGTCTGCTCGGCAATGGCACGAATCACGTCGAGCACACCGACGATGCCTTTCACGTCCTGTTGCAGCCCCTCCAGCGACTCGCCGCTGCCGCGCAGCTCGCCCACCAGTTCGTGAATCTGGTGAATGCTCTGGTCTACGACCTGCTTGGCCGCAAGGCCCTGCTGATCGGTTTCGCGCGCGGCCTCGGCGGCACGCTGGGCGCTCATCGCCACTTCGTGAGCAGCGGCCGACATCTCGTTGATTGCCGTGGCCACCTGGTCGGTTTCGCTGCGCTGATCGGCCATGGCGTGCTCCGAACGCTGCGCCTGGCTGGCGACTTCACCCACCAGACCGGTCAGCTGCGCGGTGGTTCCGGCGACCTGTTGCACCAGCACGTGGATCTTCTCGACGAAGCGGTTGAACGATGCCGACAGCTCACCCAGCTCGTCACGGCTGGTAACCGGCAGGCGATGAGTCAGGTCGCCATCGCCCTCGGCCATGTCGTCGAGGTTCTGCTTGATCTGCAGCAGCGGCCGCAGAATGGCATTGCTCATCAGCACCGCGAGCACGGCAACGAGGATGAGCAGCAGCAGCGCGGACCCAAGCATGATCAGCGTGAGACTGTCGATGCGCGCCTGGAAGGCTGCCCGAGCCTCACCGACATCGCGCTCGACGTCATCCAGGTTCAGCGAAGTGCCGAATACCAGGTTCCATTTCGGCAGGTACTCGGCATAGCCGACCTTGGGCACCAGTGCATTGCTGCCCGGCACGGCGAAACTGTAGTCGACGTAGTGGCTACCGTTCTGACCCGCCTTGACCAGTTCACGAATCGCATACACGCCATTCGGGTCCTTGAAGTCGGCAAAGTTCTCACCGATACGCTCGCGGGTCGCGCCCTGGAACACGCGAACGGACTGCCCGTCGTAACCCCAGAAGTAGCCCTCGCGGCCGTAGGTCAGCCCTTCCAGCAGCGCCACGGCCTGATCGCGGGCCTGCAGGTCGCCTTCGGCGGAGCGCTCATAGATCGGCGCAATCGCATTGCGGGCGAGCTGCACGTAACTTTCGAGTTCGGCGCGTCGGTCGCGGATGAGACTGGCGCGGGTCTGCGTTTCCTGCTGGTCAGCCAGATCCTGCAGCTCGATCACCGCAACGCCGCTGAGCAGGACAGCGAGCAGCAGAATCGGGCCAAGGGCAAGCAAGAGCAGTTTCACTCGCAATCGTAGTGATGACAGCATCTGGAAATCCCCCATGAAAAACGCGGTTAAGTAGTGCCATTGTGCCACTGACTACATCACGAGGAGAACGCTACCAAGCGCTAATTCAAGCTGTGACGGGCGCTGCCGATGAACGCTGTTCGCAAAAACGAAAAAACCCCGCCGAGGCGGGGTTTTTTCGTCGAGGTACGAGTACTACTTCTTGTGGCCCAGCTTGCGCAACTCTTCATCACGCAACTCACGACGCAGGATCTTGCCGACGTTGGTGGTCGGCAGGCTGTCGCGGAACTCCACTGACTTCGGGCGCTTGTAGCCGGTCAGGTTATCGTGCATGTGCTGCATGACCTGTTCCTTGGTCAGGCTCTCTCCCGGCTTGACCACCACGAACAGCTTGATCGCCTCACCGGACTTCTCGTCCGGCACGCCAATGGCGGCGCACTGCAGCACCCCTGGCAGACCGGCAAGCACGTCTTCCAGCTCGTTGGGATAGACGTTGAAACCGGAGACCAGAATCATGTCCTTCTTGCGGTCGACGATGCGGATGTAGCCGTCTTCCTGAACGACACCGATATCGCCCGACTTGAACCAACCTTCGGCGTCGATCACTTCGGCAGTGGCCTCGGGGCGCTGCCAGTAACCCTTCATCACCTGCGGGCCCTTGATGCACAGCTCGCCGATCTCGCCTTGCGCCAGATCCTGGCCATCGTCATTGATGACCTTGAACTGCGTCGAAGGAACCGGAATGCCGATGGTGCCGATCTGGATGTGCTCGATCGGATTGACCGAGGCCACCGGGCTGGTTTCGGTCAGGCCGTAGCCTTCGCAGATGGGGCAACCCGTCACCTGCTTCCAGCGCTCGGCCGTCGCCAGCTGCAGCGCCATGCCGCCCGACAGGGTGACCTTGAGCGCGGAGAAATCCAGCTTGCGGAAGTCTTCGCTGTTGCACAGCGCCACGAACAGCGTGTTGAGGCCGACGAAGCCGCTGAAGCGATACTTCGACAGGTCCTTGATCATCGCCGGCAGGTCGCGCGGATTGGAGATCAGGATGTTGTGGTTGCCGCTGAGCATCATCGCCATGCAGTGAAAGGTGAAGGCGTAGATGTGGTAGAGCGGCAGAGGGGCGATCAGCACCTCGCTGCCGTCATTGAGGTTCGACCCCATCAGCGCCTTGCACTGCAGCATGTTGGCGACAATATTGCGGTGGGTCAGCATCGCGCCCTTGGCAACGCCCGTGGTACCGCCGGTGTACTGCAGCACGGCCACTTCATCGCTGGTCGGCGATACGTCCCGCACAGCCTTGCCACGACCCAGGGCCAGCGCGTCGTTGAGCTTGACCGCCTTCGGCAGGCTGTAGGCCGGGACCATCTTCTTCACATGCTTGACCACCGCGTTGATCAGCATGCGCTTGAGCGGCGGCAGCATGTCGGCGACTTCGGTGATGACCACGTGCTTGATGCCGGTCTTGGGCAGCACTTCCTCGGCCAGATGCGCCATGTTGGCGAGGCAGACCAGCGCCTTGGCGCCGGCGTCGTTGAACTGGTGTTCCATTTCCCGCGCGGTATACAGCGGGTTGGTGTTGACCACGATGAGGCCGGCGCGCATGGCCCCGAACACCACGATGGGGTACTGGATCAGGTTGGGCAGCTGCACGGCGATACGGTCGCCGGGCTGAAGATCGGTGTTCTGCTGCAGATAGGCGGCGAAATCGCCGGACAGCTTGTACAGCTCACCATAGGTCAGGGTCTTGCCGAGATTGCTGAAGGCCGGCTTGTCGGCGAAACGCTCGCAAGACTGCTTGAGCACAGCCTGGATGTTCTGATACTCGTCGGGATTGATCTCGCTGGAGACACCAACAGGATACTTATCCTTCCAGAAGTTATCGGTCATGAACCCCACTCCTAAGCAACAGCTTTATTACTGCGCGATGGCAGCTGTTTTGTTGTGATTTGTTAACTTTTGTACCACTAATCGGGCTAAAAGCGTGCCCGAGGTTAGCAGCTTTGCCCAGGAGCGAACAGAGTCCGGAACGCGTTGATTCGACATAAAGTGACCGGAACATATATCCCGGTCACTCAATTTGAGTCGCCCTCTGCGGGCTGCACCTGTCGTTATCAGGCGCTTTCACGCAACTCGCGGCGCAGGATCTTGCCCACCGGCGTCATCGGTAATGCATCGCGGAAAACGTAGTGCCGCGGCATCTTGTAGCCGGTGAAATTCTCCCGGCAATAAGCCTGCAATTCTTCCTGGGTGAGAGTCGGATCGCTGGGCACGACGAACAGCTTGACCGCCTCGCCGGATTTCTCGTCCGCGACACCGATAGCGGCGCAGGCGGCGACCTTCGGGTGGGCCATCACCACGTCCTCGATCTCGTTGGGGTAGACGTTGAAACCGGAGACGATGATCAGGTCCTTCTTGCGGTCGACGATGCTGACGAACCCGTCCTCGTCGATCACCGCGATGTCGCCGGTCTTCAGCCAGCCCTCCTCGTCCAGCACCTCGGCCGTAGCTTCGGGACGCTGCCAGTAGCCCTTCATCACTTGCGGCCCCTTGACGCACAGCTCGCCGCGCTCGCCGAGCAGCAAGGCGTTGCCTTCGTCGTCGATGACCTTGACCGTGGTACCGGGCACCGGCAGCCCCACCGTGCCGAGGCGCGAATGTTCGCCATGAGGATTGGCGCAGACGACCGGCGAGGTTTCGGTCAGGCCGTAGCCTTCGACAACGGTGCAGCCGGTCAGGCTCTTCCAGCGTTCGGCGACTGCCGAAACCAGGGCAGTGCCGCCCGAGTTGGTGCCTTTGAGCCGGGAGAAGTCGATCTTCTTGAACTGCGGGTGAGCCATCAGCGCGACGAACAGCGTGTTGAGCCCGAGGAACGCGGAGAACTGCCAGCGCTGCAGTTCCTTGACGAAGCCATTGATGTCCCGCGGGTTGGTGATCAGCACGTTGTGGTTGCCGGTCACCGTCATGCACATGCAGTTAACCGTGAAGGCGTAGATGTGATACAGCGGCAGCGGCGCGATCATCACTTCCTGACCTTCACGGATGACCGGGTGGCCCTGATCGTCCAGCTGCTGCATGTTGGCCCGCACCTGCTGCATGTTCGCCACCAGGTTGCCGTGGGTCAGCATCGCGCCCTTGGCCACACCGGTCGTACCGCCGGTGTACTGCAGCACGGCGACGTGGTCGAGCTCCAGCGGCGCGGGCTTGTGGCTGTGGCGTGCGCCGTCGCGCAGCACATCCTTGAAGGAAACGGCTTGCGGCAGGCTGTAATCCGGCACCATTTTCTTCAGGTGCTTGACCGCCGCATTGACCAGCGCGCCCTTGAGCGGCGGCAACATGTCGCCGATGCGCACTTCGATCAGGTGCTCGATGGCGGTATCAGGCAGCACCGCCTGCACGTGGTGGCCGAAGGTATTGAGATACACCAGCGCCCGCGCGCCGGAATCCTGGAACTGGTGGCGCATCTCCCGCGCGGTGTACAGCGGGTTGGTATTGACCACGATGAGGCCGGCACGCAGCGCACCGAACACCGCGATGGGATACTGCAGCAGGTTGGGCATCTGAATGGCGATGCGGTCGCCGGGTTGCAGATCGGTGTGGTGCTGCAGCCAGGCGGCGAAAGCGGCGGAGTGGCGCTCCAGATCGGAGTAGCTGAGGGTGACACCCATATTGCTGAATGCGGGGCGGTCCGCATGGGTCTTGCAGGCTCGCTCGAACACTTCGACGACCGAGCGGTAAGCACCTAGATCGATGTCGTTGGGCACGCCAGCAGGGCGTTTGTCATTCCAGAATTCAGGCTGCATTGTTATTGGCCTCTTTACCTGAGAGTGTCTGGCCCGCGCACAGCGGGCTCTGGCGAACTTATCAGGTCAGCGTCGCGACGCAACAGTCCAAGCCCCACAAATCACTGCCGTGAATCTTTCGTCACGCTGCCGGGACGGCCTGCACCCGGGACAATCGGGCTGCATGCCTCTAGAATGCAGCCCCAGCGCGCAAGTACCGGGCTGTGCCGGTTGCGCGGAACCTGATTCGATCAGGCGCAGCAGTTGACGCGCCGCCCCAGCATCTGAGGACTGTCCATGAGCACCATCAGCAACACGCCCTACGCCGAACTGGAAGTCGGCCAGCAGGCGAGCTTCGAAAAACACGTAGAGGAAAAGGACATCCAGCTGTTCGCGGCCATGTCCGGCGACCGCAACCCGGTCCACCTGGACGCCGAGTTCGCGGCCGGTACGCTGTTCAAGGAACGCATCGCCCATGGCATGTTCAGTGGCGCGCTGATCAGCGCCGCCGTGGCTTGCACCATGCCGGGCCCGGGCACCATCTATCTCGGCCAGACCATGAAATTCACCCGCCCGGTGAAGATCGGTGACACCCTGACCGTGCGCCTGGAAATCCTCGAGAAGCTGCCGAAGAACCGCGTGCGCATCGCCACCCGCGTGTTCAACCAGAACGATGAGCAGGTGGTCGATGGCGAGGCGGAAGTGCTCGCGCCACGCAAGCAGGAGACCGTAGAACTGAAGGAGTTGCCGCCGATCACCATCGGTTGAGCCTTTCCACGTTCAGTGTCCCGTCGCGTGACGGAGGCAAGCTGAGGGCGCCTGATTGGCGCCCTCTTCATTTCCAGCAATCCCTCCGCCTGCCCGGCACGGGCGACAAGCAGAACGCCATTACGGCCTTGGCCTACGCCCCGAGCAGTTCCCCAACGGAGGATGCGTATCGGATACCCCGCGCCGACCATCCAGCGAGCAGTACAAGAAGAACAACAACGGGACCCTCACCCATGCTCACTCGCTCGATCGCTTATCGGCGCCTGGCGGCGCTCGCCCTTGCCGGCTTCTCACTGGCCATGCAATCCGCTTCGGCTACCCCGCTCGACCCTGGCCCCGACGAGGCCCTGCTCTACTATCAGCGCGCCGATGGTGACTACAACGGTTGGGGACCACATCTATGGAATACCCCCGGCTGCAACGGAAGTGCGACTGAAACCAGCTGGGCGCAACCGCTCGCGGCGGTGGATACCGACCCGCGGTACGGCGCCTTGTACCGCATTCCACTGAGCGCCAATGCCAGCTGCCTGAATCTGATCATGCACAAGGGCGACGAAAAGGACCTGGGCGGTGGCGACCTGACCTGGCGCTTCGATGAACTGGGCCGTCGTGTCTTCGCGGTCAGCGGCAACCCACAGCTGTCCAGCACGCCGCTGAGTGGCAGTGCCGTGGCGATCAAGGGCGCGCGGGCGCACTGGCTTGATCCGTTCACGCTCGCACTGGTGGGCGGTGCGCCGGGCGCCAGCCGCTTGGAACTGCGCTATGACCGCGACGCCAGCATCCGCATCGACGGCGAGGCGCGTACCGTCAGCGGCGGGCGGGCCCTGGCGATGCAGCCGTCCAGCCTGCGCAATGGCCTCAGGCGCCAACACCCGCATCTGGTCGATGCCCCCGCTTACCGAATCACGACAGGTGTGAAAGACATTCGCCGCGCCGTGATGAGCCAGCTGGTGGTAATCGCCTACGACGCGGACGACCGGGTCATCGACGCCACCGAAGTGCAGACCGCCGGCATCCTCGACATGCTGTTCGCCTACAACGGCGAGCTGGGCGCGACGCTCAATGCCAGAGGTGTGTCCTTCAAGCTCTGGGCACCGACCGCACAGCGGGTTCGCCTGCACGTCTTCGATGCGTCCAAACGACTGCTACCCGGCTATCCGAAGCCTATGCGGGAACGGCTCGGCGTCTGGAGCCTGGAAGGCCCACACGCACTGGATCGCCAGTACTACCAGTACGAAGTCACCGCCTACCGACCCAGCACCGGCAGGATCGAGACGACGCTCGTCAGCGATCCCTACGCCCTGAGCCTGTCGCGCAACAGCCAGTACGCCCAGGTCGTCGACCTGAACGCCGGCGACCTCAAGCCAGCTGGCTGGGATGCCGTGCGTCCGCCACACCCGGAGCGCCCCGAAGCGAGCGTGATCTACGAAACCCATCTGCGCGACTTCAGCGCCAGCGACACCAGCCTGCCGGCCGCGCTGCGCGGTACCTACGCAGCGTTTACCCACCAGAACAGCAACGGCATGCGGCACCTGCGCGACCTGCAGAAGGCCGGGCTCACCCACGTGCAGCTGCTGCCGGTGTTCGACATCGCGACCATCAGCGAAGACCCCGCTCGGCGGATCAACCTGGACGATCCCTTCGCCAAGCTCTGCGACCTGTCGGATGCGGCCCGGGAGCGCTGGGCGCAGTACTGTGGCGCAGCGAGCATCCGTCAGGTGCTAGAGGGCTTCGACCCGGCCAGCGGTCAGGCGCAATCGCTGTACAACGACCTGCGTGGGCTGGATGACTTCAACTGGGGCTACGACCCCTTCCACTTCACCGCGCCCGAGGGCAGCTACGCCAGCGATGCCGAAGGCGTGCAGCGCATCATCGAGTTCCGCCAGATGGTGCAGGCCTTGGCCGGCAATGGCCTCGCCACGGTGATGGACGTGGTCTACAACCACACCAACGCTTCCGGCCTGGCCGACAAGTCCGTCCTGGACAAGGTCGTACCCGGCTACTACCACCGCCGCAACCCGACGACCGGCGCGGTGGAAACCTCGACCTGCTGCGAGAACACCGCCAGCGAGCATCGCATGATGGCCAAGCTGATGATCGACTCGCTGAAGGTCTGGGCACGCGACTACAAGATCGCCGGCTTTCGCTTCGATCTGATGGGTCACCATATGCGCGAGCAGATCGTCGATGCGTATCGCGCCGTTCGCCGCATCGATCGCGACACCTATTTCTACGGCGAAGGCTGGGAGTTCGGCGAGGTCGCCGGCAACGCACGCGGTATCAACGCCAATCAACTGAACATGGCCGGCACCGGCGTCGGTACCTTCAATGATCGGCAACGTGATGCAGTCCGTGGCGGCAGCCCCTTCGACGGCGGCGACAGCATTCGCCGCAACCAGGGCTTCGCCAACGGGCTCTATCTGCGACCCATCGAGCTGAGCGGCGCCGGGGCTCAGGAAAAAGCGCAACTGCTGCACGCCACCGATTTGATCCGCGTCGGCATTGCTGGCGGGCTACGCGACTTCCAATTCGTGACCTCCGACGGCAGCACGCGCAAAGGCAGCGAGATCGACTACAACGGCCAGCCCGCCGGCTATACGCTGGACCCGCAGGAAACCGTCAATTACGTCTCCAAGCACGACAACCAGACGCTACCAGTACAAGTTGGCCAGCAGCCTGTCGGTTGCCGACAGGGTGCGCCTGCACATGGTGGCGCTGTCGGTGCCGCTGTTCAGCCAGGGCGTGCCGTTCATCCATCTCGGCTCGGATATCCTGCGATCGAAGTCCATGCAGCGCGACAGCTACGATTCGGGAGACTGGTTCAATGCGGTGGACTTCAGCTATCAGGACAACAACTGGAACAAGGGCCTGCCGCGCGCGGACAAGGACGGCGACAACTGGCCGCTGATTCGCAGGATCATTGTCGACCCGCAGGCCAAACCGGGCACCACCGACATCGTCGCGGCGAAACGACGTTTCCTCGAGCTGCTGAAAATCCGTAGCGACAGCGCACTGTTCCAGCTCGACAGCGCCCGCGAGGTGCAACGGCGCCTACAGTTTCACAACACTGGCCCCGAACAGCAGCCCGGCGTGACCGCCTTCAGTCTGGCCGATGGTCCGCGTGACGGCCGCGATCTGGACCGCCGCTACAGCTCGCTGATGGTGGTGATCAATGCCTCGGACAGGCCGGTTCGCCTGCCGGGCGCGGACGGCTACGAGTTGCACCCGGTGCTGAATGGTTCGGTCGACCCGATCAGCCGCCAGGCCAAGGTCACCAGTGGGGAGTTCGAGGTCCCGGCGTTCACGACGATCGTGTTCGCCCAACCTCAGGCACGTCGGTAAATCGCGCGCAAAAAAAAAGGCGACCATAGGTCGCCTAAATGCCTTGCGTGCTCTTTGAATCTGCCGGGAATCGCTTACTTCTTGTGCGCATCCCGCCAGATGAAATATCCGAAGCCTCCGAGGAAGGCGACCATCAGGCCGACCGTGACCACCCCTGCGAGCACCACATCATCGACAAACATGAGACCTACCTCCGAAACCTGATTCGCTATTCGATGGGTTCAAGTTAAACCCGCTCCCCCCTAAAAAAATTGACCCGGGTCAATGGCCACAAAGCAGCGCGCACAGCCGTGAGCAACGACTGATCCAGGTCAAGAAAACAGGGGTGTTTGAGGCGAAAAACGGCAGGGGCAGCAGCAGAAGTGTGGTGAGAGCCGAGCGGCTAATAGCGAATCGATCTGTGCAATGTTGAAAGGGGCGCGATTAACGCTTCTTCGGAGAGCGTTTGCCCTTCTTCTTCGCCTTGCCCAGCGGCAGGACCTGCTCGAAGGTCTTGCGCATTTCCTCGAGGCGCTTGTCGTTGAGGTCGTGAATGCGCTTTGCGCGCTCTGCACTAAAGTCGATCAACTTCTCGTCGCTGCTCATTTGCTCGGCCTCATCTCGATCAGGCGGAAGGTCAGGTTGAGGCGCGGCTGCAGCACCTTACTGGTCCGCGCGATCTGGTGTTGCCAATGATGCTGCGTCGTGCCCCTCATGACCAGCAGCGAGCCATGAGCGAGGACGAGCGAGGACGAGCGAGTGTTGAATCCGCCCACTGCCCTTGCGCCGCAGATCGAAGCGCCGCTCAGCGCCCAAGCTCAGCGAAGCGACAGTGGGGCAATCGCCCAGCTCGGGCTCATCGTCACTGTGCCAGCCCATGGCGTCGCGTCCGTCGCGATACAGGTTCAGCAACACACCGTTGAAGCGCTGACCGGTCTCGTGCTGCAGACGCTCACGGATGTCGCGCAACAGCGGTGTCCAGGCCAGCGGATCATGTCGCAGGCCGGAATAGCGATACCTGGCGTCCGCGTCGCCGTACCAGGCGACCATGCGTGGTACTGCAACCTGGCGGCCATAGATTCGGATTTCGGGCTGCGACCAGGGCGTGGCGCTGACGAGCTTCTCCAGCCAGGCATCGGCGGTTTCGCTGTCGACCCACCCCGGGTAGTAGTCCAGTGCGGCGTCCGGCAACTCGATCGATGAAGCGTGGCTCGGGTCGTTCGTGAACACCTCAGACCTCGACGTCAACCCAGAGTCCCTGGCGCGGCAGCTCTTCGAGCTCGGCCTGGTCCTGCTCATCAGTCTCTCCGGTCGCCAGTTCCTCCGGGGTATAACCCCGGCGCTGACGCCGCCGCTGCTCGTCGCGCAGCATCTCGGCGCTCTCCTGCGGATGACGTCGGTCGAGGGTAACCGCACTTTCGTCCGGGCTCGGCTGCACGGGTGCCACCGGTGCGATCTCCGGGCGCGGCTTGACCACGTCCTGCTGGGCGTTGACCGGGAATACGCCTGATGGGATGGGTGGCAGCATGCTCATTACCCCTCTTTACCGATGAATCGGCGCGGCACCGGCCAACTTTAACAGGACCGCTACACTTCATGCGTCACGCAGTCGCCATCGGCCGTCGCTCTGATGGCGACGTTCCGTTACCATAGCCGGCTTTTTCACAGCGGGAGGCAGCATGGCGCAGCAGTATCTACCGGGGCAACGCTGGATCAGCGACAGCGAGGCAGAACTCGGCCTCGGAACCATCCTGACCCAGGATGGACGGATGCTCACCGTGCTCTATCCGGCGACCGGCGAAACGCGCCAGTACGCGACACGCAGCGCCCCACTGACGCGGGTGCGCTTCGTACCCGGTGACGAGATCACCCATTTCGAAGGCTGGAAGATGACCGTGCGCGAGGTCGACGACGTCGACGGCCTGCTGGTCTACCACGGCCTGACCGCACAGAACGAAGCCCGCACCCTGCCGGAAACCCAGCTGTCGAACTTCATCCAGTTCCGCCTGGCCAGCGACCGCCTCTTCGCCGGGCAGATCGACCCGCTCGCCTGGTTCAGCCTGCGCTACCACACCCTGCAGCACCAGAGCGCCCAGCTGCAATCCTCGCTGTGGGGCCTCGGTGGCGTGCGTGCGCAGCCCATCGCGCACCAGCTGCACATCGCCAAGGAAGTCGCTGACCGCATCGCCCCGCGCGTACTGCTGGCCGACGAAGTGGGCCTGGGCAAGACCATCGAAGCCGGCCTGATCATCCATCGCCAACTGCTCTCAGGCCGCGCCAGCCGGGTGCTGATCCTGGTTCCGGAAAACCTCCAGCACCAGTGGCTGGTGGAGATGCGCCGCCGCTTCAACCTGGAAGTCGCACTGTTCGATGCCGAGCGTTTCATCGAGAGCGATGCCAGCAACCCGTTCGAAGACACCCAGCTGGCACTGGTATCGCTGGAATGGCTGAAGGAAGACGAGCGTGCCCAGGATGCTGCCTTCGCCGCAGGCTGGGACGTGCTGGTAGTGGACGAAGCGCACCACCTGGTCTGGCACCCGGAAGGTGCCAGCGCCGAATACAAACTGGTCGAACAGCTGGCCGAAGTGATCCCCGGCGTGCTGCTGCTGACTGCAACTCCGGAACAGCTCGGTCTGGACAGCCACTTCGCCCGTCTGCGGCTGCTCGATCCGAATCGTTTCCATGACCTCGATGCCTTCCGCGCCGAAAGCTCCAGCTATCAGCCGGTGGCCGAAGCCGTGCAGGAGCTGCTCGACGAGGGCCGTCTCTCGCAGCAGGCACACCAGACTATCCACGATTTCCTCGGCGCCGAGGGCGAAGCCCTGCTGGCCGCCGCCACCGATGGCGACATCGAGGCCAGCAGCCGGCTGATCCGCGAGCTGCTCGACCGTCACGGCACCGGCCGTCTGCTGTTCCGCAACACCCGTGCCGCCGTGCAGGGTTTCCCGGAGCGCCAGCTGCATCCCTATCCGCTGCCCTGCCCGGCCGAATACCTCGGACTGCCGCTGGGCGAGCATGCCGAGCTGTATCCGGAGGTCGCCTTCCAGAGCCAGCAGGACGACGGCGAGGCGAGCAACCGCTGGTGGCAGTTCGATCCGCGCGTGGAATGGCTGATCGACACGCTGAAGATGCTGAAGAAGTACAAGGTGCTGGTCATCTGCGCTCATGCCGAGACCGCCCTGGATCTGGAAGACGCGCTGCGCGTGCGCTCCGGCATTCCGGCCACGGTGTTCCACGAGGGTATGAGCATCCTCGAGCGCGACCGCGCCGCGGCCTACTTCGCCGACGAGGCGTTCGGCGCGCAGGTGCTGATCTGCTCGGAAATCGGCAGTGAGGGCCGTAACTTCCAGTTCAGCCACCATCTGGTGCTGTTCGATCTGCCGGCGCATCCGGACCTGCTCGAGCAGCGCATCGGCCGTCTCGACCGCATCGGCCAGCAGCACACCATCCAGCTGCACGTGCCGTATCTGGAAACCAGTCCGCAGGAACGCCTATTCAAGTGGTATCACCAGGCACTGAACGCTTTCCTCAACACCTGCCCGACCGGCAACGCCCTGCAGCACCGCTTCGGTCAGCGCCTGCTGGCGCAGCTGGAAGAAGGTGACGACGACGCCTATCAGCTGCTGATCGACGAGGCCCGCGCCGAGCGCGAGCGTCTGGAAGCCGAACTGCACAGCGGTCGCGACCGTCTGCTGGAACTCAACTCCGGCGGCGGCGAACAAGGCAAGGCGCTGGTCGAAGCCATCGAGGAGCAGGACGACCAGTTCGCCCTGCCGATCTATATGGAGCAGCTGTTCGACGCGTTCGGCATCGACAGCGAAGACCACTCGGAAAACGCCCTGGTATTGCGCCCCAGCGAAAAGATGCTGGATGCCAGCTTCCCGCTGGGCGACGACGAGGCCGTGACCATCACCTACGACCGCGAACAGGCCCTGGCCCGCGAAGACATGCAGTTCCTCACCTGGGAACACCCCATGGTGCAGGGTGGCATGGACCTGGTGCTGTCCGGATCCATGGGCAATACCGCGGTCGCGCTGATCAAGAACAAGGCGCTCAAGCCGGGTACCGTGCTGCTGGAGCTGCTGTTCGTCAGTGAAGTGGTGGCGCCGCGCGCGCTGCAACTGAGCCGCTTCCTGCCGCCGTTGGCGCTGCGCTGCCTGCTCGACGGCAACGGCAATGACCTGGCCTCGAAGGTGGCCTTCGATACGCTCAACGATCAGCTGGAAAGCGTGCCGCGGGCCAGCGCCAACAAATTCGTTCAGGCCCAGCGCGACGTGCTGGCCACCCAGATCGCCGCCGCCGAAGCCAAGATCGCGCCGCGCCACAGCGAGCGCGTTGCCGAAGCACAACGCAAGCTCAAGGCCGGCCTGGAGGAGGAGCTGGCGCGACTGATAGCCCTGCAGGCAGTCAACCCGAGCGTGCGCGACAGCGAGATCGAAGCCCTGCGTCAGCAGCGCGAAGACGGCCTGGCAGCACTGGAAAAGGCGGCCTTGCGATTGGAGGCAATACGGGTGCTGGTCGCCGGCTGAGCCGGCAGCGCTTTGCCCGTGTGTCCTGAAGGCGGTGCCCAAACCATCCGTTCAGGTCAACGCACCAGCGGTTGGACCACCTCGTTCCCGACCTGAACGAGGCGGTCCGCGCTTCCCCGGGAACGCCCCCGTCGAGGCGTGCTCCTATTATTCCGATTCCTTACGTGCGATACGCCAGTACGCCCCGACCCGCTCCGCTAGCGCCTTTGGCGGTTCGGCATACAAGCGGCGGCCCAGGCGCAGCGCGCGCTGTTGCAATTGCGCCCGTCGCTGTTCGATACAGCGCTGCACCGCTTCACGGGTATCCGGTGTACCGAACAGCTCGGGCTCGCCCTGCATCAGCTCAGTCATCACCGCCAGGTCATGGTCGTCACCCAGCGCGTCGGCGACCTGCTTGAGCTGTTCCGCGCGAGTTTCCAGCGCATCCGGCCAGCACGGAGACAGCAGCTGGCAGTGATACCAGTGGTCCTTCACCCGCTTGCGCCATTCGTGAAGCAACTCATCCGAGTCCGCCTTTTGCGCACGTGCGAGATCCCGCACACCGTCGGCATAGGTTCGCCGAAAGCCCGCGGCGAGCAAGCCGAAGCCTTTGCCCGGCAATTTCCAGTGCTGCACGTCGCGAGTCAGTGCGCGCAGGTCACCCAGCACCTGCGTCACTTCCACATCGAAGCCGGTATGCACCTCACCATCCGGCGCGGCGCGCTGCTGCAAGCGCAGACGGATCTGGCGGAACGCGTCACTGACGAACAGTGGCTGATTGGTGCGCTCCAGGGCGTCCCAGCTTTCCAGCATGGCGGCGGCATCGCGTGACTCGGCCAGGCGTCGTCCGGCATCGCGCAGCCGACGATTGTCGACGCTGAAACGCGCACCGAGCGGTTCACGCACCAGCCGCAGCAGCGCGCGCAATTCCTTGAAGCGCTTGCGCGCCTGGTGCACGCCCTCGGCCCGCTCGGACGGCTCGACACAGAGCGCCTGGATCGCCTTGTTGATGCGCCCCAGCGCGGCCTTGCGCACCTCTTTGGCAGCATTGCGCGCTGGGCGTATTCGATAGGCCATTTGCGTTATCCCTCAATGACACGCTCCGCTGGAGCATCCGTATTGAGACCCGCACGCCACGCCGGGTGTTATTCCGGCAATGTGAAGATTTGTGTCAGCAACGCCGGGATTCCATTTCAACCGTAGCGCTTGCGCGCCTCGATGGCCAATCCGCTGCCGATGCTGCCGAAGCGATTGCCTTCCACGTGCCGCGCCCGAGGCAGCAGCCCGGCAACGCTGTCGCGCAGTGCAGGAATGGCGCTCGAGCCACCGGTGAAGAACACCGTATCGACCTCATCATGGCGCACGCCGGCATCCGCCAGCAGCTGATTGATGCTGCCACCGATACGGTCAAGCAGTGCGGCGATGGCGCCTTCGAAGCCCTGGCGGGTCAGCTCGACCTGCAGTTGCGGCTCGATACGCTGGAAGTCGATGGCGAACTGCTCCGCCTCGGTCAGCTCGATCTTGCCCTGCTCCACCTGCATCGCCAGCCAGTGTCCGGCGCGCTGCTCGATCAGGCGGAACAGCCGGTCGATACCGGTGGGGTCGACGATGTCGTAGCGCATGCTCTGCAACGCCCGTAGCGAGGCCGGCGCGTATACGGCGTTGATGGTGTGCCAGGTGGCCAGGTTGAGGTGGGTGCTGGTCGGCATCGGTGCGTCGCTCTTCATCCGGCTGCCATAGCCGAACAGCGGCATCACCCCGCTCAGGCTGAGCTGCTTGTCGAAGTCGGTACCGCCGATGTGCACACCGCCGGTGGCGAGAATATCAGCCTGTCGATCATCGACGTCCCGACGCTCGGGCGACAGCCGCACCAGCGAGAAGTCGGAGGTACCACCGCCGATATCGACGATCAGCACGCGCTCTTCGCGTTCGATACGCGACTCGTAATCAAAGGCCGCGGCGATCGGCTCGTACTGGAAGGACACGTCCTTGAAGCCGATCTTGCGGGCGGCAGCGGCCAAGGTGTCCGATGCCTCGCGGTCGGCCTGCGGGTCGTCATCGACGAAAAACACCGGCCGCCCCAGCACGACTTCCTCGAATGGCCGGCCGGCAGCCGTTTCGGCGCGCTGCTTGAGGGTGCCGAGGAACAGGCCGAGGATTTCCTTGAACGGCATGGCGCTGCCGAGCACGGTGGTTTCGCTTTTCAGCAGCTTGGAGCCGAGCAGGCTCTTGAGCGAACGCATCAGGCGGCCTTCATAGCCCTCCAGATATTCGCTCAGCGCCTGCCGACCGTAGACCGGCCGGCGCTCTTCGAGATTGAAGAACACCACCGACGGCAAGGTCGGTTGCTCGCCTTCCAGCGCGATCAGCGGATCGACGCCGGGGCGCCACCAACCAACCGTGGAATTCGAGGTGCCGAAGTCGATGCCGCAGGCGCGGGCGGATGAGGCGTTGAGCATGGCGTGTTCCACGGGTACTGAAAAAACGGCCGCGCAGTGTAAAGGAGGCGGCCCGCCGATGCAGGCCTATCGTCGGTTAGCCCCTCGATGGCTTTCTCCAGACAAAAAAATGCCCGGCCATCGCTGGTCCGGGCACAAACCCCATAACGCAAACGTATCAGGCAGGCACCGCCTCCGCGCCGGGCGCATCGGCCGTCATCCCGGCAGTCATGCGCTTGGCATCGGCGCAGAAGGTCCGCGATGCCTGGAACAGGAACAGCATGGTCAGCAGCAGCGACGCCGGTATCAGATACATCGCCCCGTGCAGACCCTCGGCACGGAAGGCCTCGGCCATCTCGCTGGCGCCCGCTGCCAGCATCGCCCCTTCGGCGAAGTGGTCCGAGAGCAGCCCCACCACTACTGTCCCCATGCCGCCGCCCAGCAGGTACAGGCCAGCGAAGAACAGCGCCATGGCCGTGGCCCGCAGGCGCGGTTCGACCACGTCCTGAATTGCCGTGTAGACGCAGGTATAGAAGTTGTAGGAGAACAGCCAGCCAATGCTGAACACGGCGACGAACATGCCGACCTCGATGCGGCCGGCCAGCAGCGCATAGCCGGTCGCGATGGTCGCGATCAACATGCTCACAGCGGCGAAGATCAGGCGACCACGGGCGTAGCGCTGGTGGATACGGTCAGCGACCCAGCCGCCCAGGGTCAACCCGAACAGGCCGGTCAAGCCGACGATCACGCCGGTGGCGACCGACGCCTGTACCAGCGAGACACCGTGATAACGCATCAGCAACGGCACCATGAAGGCGTTGCAGGCATAGGTGGCGAAGTTGAATGCCAGGCCGGCCAGCACCAGCCACCAGAAGGTGCGAATCGACAGCACCTTGCGGATCGGCTGCTGCACCGGCTCCTGGGAAACCTTGACGGTCTCGGCGGCGCCGCGCTTGGGCTCCTTGATCAGAAAGATGAACAGCGCCAGCACCAGGCCCGGCACCGCGGCGATGAAGAAGGGCGCGCGCCAGCTGCCGAACGCCTCTACCATGGAACCGATGGTGAAGAACGCCAGCAACAGGCCCAACGGCAGGCCGAGCATGAAGATGCCCATGGCCCGGGAGCGCTTGTGCGCCGGAAACAGGTCGCCGATCAGCGAGTTGGCGGCGGGCGCGTAACTGGCCTCGCCGATGCCGATGCCCATGCGCACCAGCAGGAAGCTCCAGAAGTTCCAGGCCAGGCCGTTAATCGCGGTCAGGCCGCTCCACGCGGTGAGCCCCCAGCCCATGATCTTGCGCCGCGAACCGAGGTCCGCCATGCGCCCCAGGGGCAGCCCGGCAATGGCGTAGACGATGGTGAAGGCGGTGCCGATCAGGCCGAGTTGGAAATCGTTGAGGCTCCACTCCAGGCGGATCGGCTCGGCGATGATCGCCGGTATGGTGCGATCGAAGAAGTTGAACAGGTTCGCCAGAAAGAGCAGAAACAGCACGCGCCAGGCGTTGGATGCTTGGGTGGAAGGCTGCATGACGTCGGTCTCGATTGTTCTTATATTCCGGCCGCAGACCAGCCGGGACTCGACCATGACTCTAGAGTCTGTGCCTGATCCTGTCTCCGAACATCACCTTCGCTTATGCCCCGCGATGGCTCAGCGCCCGCGCCACTCGGCCAGCCAGCCCAGGCTGGCTTCGGTGCCCTGCTCCCCCGGTTTGTATTCGGCGCTCAGCCAGCCCTGGTAGCCGCTGGCCTGCAAGGCCTGCAGCGCTGCGCCGAAGTCCAGCTCACCACTACCCGGCGCGCCGCGGCCCGGGCAGTCGGCGAACTGCACATGACCGATGCGCTCGCCCAGCCGGGTAATGCAGCTGGGCAGGTCCAGCTGCTGGCGTGCCATATGGTAGAAATCCAGTTGCGCCAGGCAGTTGGGGTGATCGACCCGCTGCAGCAGAGCCTCCAGATCCGCCGCGCTGTTGATCAGAAAGCCTGGCATGTCGAGCGGGTTGATCGCTTCGCAGAGCACGCGGATGCCGAGCATGTCGAAGGCGTCGGCGGTCTTCCACAGGTTGTGCTCGAGCGTCTCCAGCGCCAGCTCACGGTCGACGCCCTCGGCGAGGCGGCCCGGCAGCACGTTGACACTGGCCGGGCGAACCATCAGCGCATAGGTCAGCGCCTCCTGCAGAGCCGCGTCGAAGGCCTCCTGCCGATCCGGCACCGCCGCCAGACCTGGTCCGCCCTGCAGCAGATCGCCGGCGGGCAGATTGATCAGCACCAGCGGCATGCCGGCGCGCTCGAGTTGCTCTTTCAGGCGAATGGCCGGCACTTCGTAAGGAAACTGGATCTCCACGCCATCGAAACCGGCGGTGCGGGCGGCAAGGATGCGTTCGGTAAGCGGCAGCTCGGTGAACAGCAGCGATAGATTGGCGGCGATCTTCATTGGTCGCCCTCCCGGTACATCTGCACCAGCGTGGCGGGGTCACGCTCCAGATTGCCCTGGCTGCCGTGCAGGCGCATCAGCTGCGCGGCCAGGCCGCTCAAGGGCGTCGCCGAACCCTGCTCACGGGACAGTTTCACCGCAGTGTCCAAGTCCTTGAGCAGGGTGCGCACGTGCCATTTCACCGGCTCGAACTCGCTCGCTGCCATCTGCGGGGCAAGAATCTGCAGCGGCCTGGAATCGGCGAAGCCGCCGGCCAGCGCCGGTGCCAGCAGGCTGGCGTCGACTCCGGCACGTTCGGCCAAGGCCACGACCTCGGCGATCACCAGCGCATTGCAGGCGACGATCATCTGATTGCAGACCTTGGTCACCTGGCCGGCGCCGACCCCACCCATATGGGTAAGGCGCTGGCCCAGGTGCATCAGCACCGGCCGTACCCGCTCGACATCCTCGTCGCGTCCGCCGGCCATGATCACCAGGCTGCCGGCTTCCGCGCCCGGCGTTCCACCGGAGACCGGGGCATCGACCCAGCGCATGCCACTGCGAAATTCCAGCTCGGCGGCCATGTCGCGGGTTGCCGTCGGCTCCAGGCTCGAGTGATCGACCAGCAGCTTGCCGGCCTTGCCACCTTCGGCGATGCCGCCCTTGCCGAAAAGCACCTCGCGCACAGCGGCGGTGTCGGCCAGACACAACAGCACAATGTCGGCCTCGGCACAGAGCTCGGCGGGCGTCGCCACCGCCCTGGCCCCCAGCTCTACCAACGGCTGGCACTTCTCGGGCGAGCGATTCCACACCGCCAGACGATACCCCGCCGCCAGCAGGCGTCGACACATCGGCAGGCCCATCAGGCCGATACCGGCAAAAGCGAGGGTTGGCAGGTCGGACATGAGGCGGCTCCTTGACGAACGAGGTCGTGATTCTAGCGCCGCACCGCCAGGAACGGCCAAACGATGTACCTCCCTCATCCCTCAACTGCTCAATGCCCCCTCCTGCTGCCACAATTCCACTGTGACCGATCCAGTAAATTGCCCGACCAACCGGAACGATCCGCCGTCGAGCGCCTCTGAAGGAGGCCCTGGGGCATCGCCTCGCGCAGACCCATCCGCTCAACGCACGCCTGCCCTTGGCAACGCGCGTGCATCAGAAGACATCGCAGGAAACAAGCAATGGATTTAATTCAGATCATCGTTCTGGCCATCGTGCAGGGACTAACCGAGTTCTTGCCGGTATCGAGCTCGGCTCATCTGATCCTCTTCCCGCACCTGGTGGGTTGGGACGACCAGGGACTGGCATTCGACGTGGCGGTGCACCTCGGCACCCTGGCCGCAGTGGTCTGGTACTTCCGCCTGGAAGTCTTCGGCATGACGCGCGACTGGTTCGCATCGCTAGCCCGCCGCGAGCGGGTCGGTGACAGCCGGCTGGCCTGGGCGGTGATCCTTGGAACGATTCCGGTCGGCATCGCCGGGCTGCTGTTCAAGGACTTCATCGAAGTCCAGCTGCGTTCGCCGCTGGTGATCGCCTGGGCGACCATCGGCTTCGGTCTGCTGCTGTGGTGGTCGGACGTGGTCAGCCGGCGAATCCCGCAACCGCGCGACGAGCACAGTCTGAACTGGAAGGACATCCTGCTGATCGGCTGCGCCCAGGCGCTGGCGCTGATTCCCGGCACCTCGCGCTCGGGCGTGACGATGACCGCCGGGCTGTTGCTGGGCCTGTCGCGCTCCGGCGCAGCACGCTTTTCCTTTCTGCTGTCGATCCCGGTGATCGTGCTTGCCAGCGCGCTGAGCACACTCGACCTGGTGGAAGGCGGGGTAGCGGTTGACTGGACGGCGATGGGGCTGGGTGTGGTGCTGTCGGCGATGAGCGCCTACCTGTGCATCCACATCTTCCTGAAGTTGCTGGAGCGCGTCGGCATGCTGCCGTTCGTGATCTACCGCTTGATCCTCGGTGTGGTGCTGCTGGTACTGTTCGCCGGCGCCTGAGCACCCCTGCTGATACGTTGAACACCTTGCCGCGGCGTGCGATTCCTCGCGCTGCCGCGGCGCTGGCCGGAGCGAGGTCGCCCTATCAGCCCTGAGGCAGGTCGATCAGCAGTGGGCCGAGCAGGACAGCTGCGATACGCGCCTCGGTGAACATCTTCTCGGTCAAAGGCGCGCTGCGTACTTCCGCGCTGCCAACAGGTTGCGCCTGAATTCGCGCTACCTCTCTGAATGAGTGACCATCTGCCCAGACCATGGTGGACCGACGCTTCTTATCGCACTTCACATTCGCTTCCTTTGCCTGCGGGGGGTGGCACATTGCACATATTCGGCCACTACAGATCACTTAGGTTTGGGGCCTGAAAAAAGTTCGTCGTGTTACACGATATTTCTGCAATGGAAATGCGCCAGAAGCGCTCCAAACGTCCCTGTTCAGCTTTCCCTTGGCGCCACACGCCTACCACGCTCTATAATCCGCGCGCTTTTTCCGCTATTGAACCGGAGAACCCTCAATGCTGAAGCGCTCCCTGGCAGCCGTCGCCGGCCTTGCCCTGTCCCTGTCTATTGCTACTACCCACGCCGCTGAAACCCTGCGGGTTTCCGCTATCCCCGATGAAGCCCCGACCGAGCTGATTCGCAAGTTCAAGCCGCTGGGGGAATACCTGGAACAGCAGCTGGGCATGCCGGTGAAGTTCACCCCGGTATCGGACTATGCGGCTGTCGTCGAATCCCTGGCCTCCGACCGCCTCGATCTCGCCTGGCTGGGCGGCTTCACCTTTGTCCAGACCCGTCTGAAGACTGGCAATGCGATCCCGCTGGTGCAGCGCGAGCAGGACGAGCAGTTCACTAGCAAGTTCATCACCGCCGATCCCGAGGTGAAGTCACTGGCCGACCTCAAGGGCAAGACCTTCGCCTTCGGCTCCGTGTCGTCGACCTCAGGCAGCCTGATGCCGCGCTACTTCATGCTCAAGGACGGCATCCAGCCGGAGCAGTTCTTCAAGCGCATCGCCTACTCGGGCGCTCACGATGCAACCGCCGCCTGGGTCGAGGCCGGCAAGGCCGACGCCGGCGTGCTCAACGCCTCGGTGTGGGACAAGCTGGTCGCGGCCGGCAAGGTCGACACCGACAAGGTCCGCGTGATCTCCATCACTCCGCCTTATTACGACTACAACTGGACCGTGCGCGGCAACCTCGAGCCGGCGCTGGTCGAGAAGATCAAGGCTGCCTTCCTCGCCCTCGATCCGGCCAACCCTGAGCACAAGGCGATTCTCGATCTGCAGGCCGCCAGTCGCTTTATCGAGACCAAGCCGGAGAACTACGCAGGCATCGAAGAAGCTGCGCGCGCCGCCGGCCTGCTCAAGTGATGCCGCGTAAGCGCCAGCAATGAGCACATTGCAAACACCGCCGGCGCCAGGCCTCGCTGCACAACCGGCGCTGAAGCTGGCCGGCGTGGGCCACACCCACGCCGGCGGCCAGATCGCACTGCGGCGGCTCGACCTGCAGGTCGCGCAGGGTGAACGGGTCGCCATCATTGGCCCGTCCGGGGCCGGCAAGACCACGCTGCTGCGTCTGCTAGCCACGTCGCTCAAGCCAGATCAGGGCGATCTCGAGCTGCTCGGCAAGCGCCCCTGGACGCTCTCGGCCGGCGCTCGCCAACGCCTGCGCAGCCAGATCGGCCTGATCCACCAGGCGCCGCCGCTACCACCGCGACAGCGGGTGGTGACGGCGGTACTGGCGGGGCGTCTCGGCAACTGGTCGCTACCCAAAAGCCTGCTCAGCCTGCTCTATCCCCTGGACCGCCAGGGCGCTGCCGAGGCGCTCGGGCGGCTCGACCTTGCCGACAAGCTGTACATGCGCTGCGATCAGCTATCCGGCGGCCAGCTGCAGCGGGTCGGAATCGCCCGCATGCTTTACCAGGCGCCGGAGCTGATCCTCGCCGACGAACCCGTCTCAGCCATGGACCCGGTGCTCGCCAGTCACACGCTGGGCGTGCTCAACCGCGAGGCGCAACGTCGCAACGCCACGCTGCTGGCCAGCTTGCATGCAGTGGAGCTGGCACTGGAGCACTTTCCGCGAATCGTCGGCGTGCGTGACGGCCGCATCCTGTTCGACAAGCCTGCCAGCGAAATCGGCCCCGACGAGCTGGCGGCGCTGTATGCCAATGAGCAGCTTCAGCATGCCCCGTCGCCACCTGCAGCAGCGACCCCGCCACTGAACATTCCGCGATGCTGAACCCCGCAACTGTCCGACACGATCCTGCCGCCGCGCCACGCCTGATGTTGACCCTGCTGGCCGTGGCGCTGCTGTGGCCAGGGGTAAGGCTGAGCGAGCTGGACCTGGGTGTGCTGTTCGACGGCAGCAATGCCGACACCATGGGCACGTTTCTCTCGGCGTTCTGGCCACCGGAGCACAGTGGCGAATTCCTTGACCTGCTCTGGCAGGCGACACTGGAAACCCTGGCAATCGCCACTGCCGGCATGACCCTGGCCCTGGCTGTCGCCATCCCCTGCGCCCTGCTTGCCACCCGCGCCCTGTCGCTCTCGGCGCTCAGCCGTGGTGGTCGCCCGGCCTGGTGGGCGCAAGCGTTGCGCTGGCCGGTACGCGGCCTGCTGATCGTGCTGCGCAGCATCCCGGAGATCGTCTGGGCGCTGTTGTTCGTCCGCGCCGTAGGCCTGGGGCCGACCGCCGGCGTGCTGGCCATCGCCATCACCTACGCCGGCATGCTCGGCAAGGTCTACGCGGAGATCTTCGAGTCGGTCGACCCGCTACCCGCCCGTGCACTGCTCGGTGCCGGCGCCTCGCGGCTGCAGGCCTTCCTCTACGGCGTGCTGCCGCAGGCCACGGGCGAGATGCTGTCGTACAGCGTCTACCGCTGGGAATGTGCGATCCGCGCCTCGGTGGTGATGGGGTTCGTCGGCGCCGGTGGACTCGGCCAGCAGATGGACCTGTCGATGCGCATGTTCGCCGGCGGTGAGGTCGCCGCCATGTTGCTGACGTTCCTCGCGCTGGTGCTGCTGGCGGACCTGCTCAGCCGTCTGCTGCGCTGGAGATTCGCATGAGTCTGCTGTCGCGCCTGCTGATTCCGGCCGGGCTGGTCGCGGCCGTGGTGGCCGCCTTTGCCTTCCTGCAGCTGGAAAGCGCCGCGCTGCTCAGCCGAGACGGCCTTGCGCAGATGGCCGCCTACGCTTCGGGATTCATGGCGCCGGACCTGTCGCCCGCGCATCTGCAGGCGATCGCTCGCGGCACGCTGGAAACCCTGGCGATGTCGGCCATCGGCACATTGCTCGCAGCCCTGTTCGGCTTGTTGCTGGCACTCCCCGCGGCCGGCCGTTTCGGTCTGCTGGCACAGGCCGCATCACGCCTGCTGCTCAATGCGCTGCGGGCGATTCCGGAATTGGTTTGGGCCGCGCTGATGGTGCTGGCAGCGGGGCTCGGGCCGAACGCCGGCACCCTGGCGCTGGCGCTGCACACTGCTGGCGTGCTGGGGCGCCTGTTCGCCGAAGCGCTGGAAAATACCCCGTCCCGGCCCGCCGACGCCCTTCGCCTGGCCGGTAGCGGACGCATCGCGGCATTCTGCTACGGCACGCTGCCCTCGCTCTGGCCGCAACTGGTGGCCTATACGCTGTACCGCTGGGAAAACAATATTCGCATGGCCAGCGTGCTCGGCTTCGTTGGCGCCGGCGGCCTGGGCCAGATGCTCTACATGAACCTCAGCCTGTTCCAGGAAGCCCAAGCCTCGACGGTGATCCTGGCCATGCTGGCGATGGTACTGGCGGTCGACAGCCTGAGTGCCTGGGCCAGGCAGCGCTGGGTGCGAGGCTAATCGCCGCGGCCGACTCCGTTGACTTTTGTGAACTGATTCACCGAACATCCGTGATGTCGTTTTGAGATCATCAAGGATGATGAAGTGCCGGCCCTACCGCGCCAGTTGTCTACGCTACGAACCGTACTGGCATTGCTGGCAATCCTGCTGGATCCCTTCGGCCTGACTACGGCCACCGATGGCGCATCGTCCCGCCTGCTCAATCAGCTGCAAGCCAACGCCTACGGCGATGCCGGCGCCAGACAGCAGATCGCAGTTGTGATCATCGATGACGCTTTTCTGCGCCAGCGCGAAAGCCATTGGCCACTACCCTACAGCGAACAGAGCAAACTGTTCCGCCAGCTACTGGCCTATCGACCAGCCGCGGTCATGGTTGACCTGATGTACAGCTACGACCACTCCCGCGGACGCAACAGCGACAGTAGTCGACTCCTGTCCAACGTGTTCGAACGCTATCGAGCTGCCGGCGTGCCGCTGTATCTCGCCAACTCCGGCAGCACTGAATCCAATGCCTTGCCGATCTTTACCGAAGTTAGCGAGCCGGCACTGGTGAGCTGGAGCGGTTATGAAGATCAGTACCCGCTGGCAGCCGAGACCGCATACGGCTGGATGGACAGCGCAGCCTTCGCCTTATACAGAAGCTACTGCACGCGCCATGCCTGCCAGCCGCTACCAGCAACGGCACAGCTCGCCGGAGAACAACCGCCGATCGCTCTGCAATGGGGCGGTGACCCGGCGCGTGAGCAGCGTCTGGTCAGCGACGTCAGCCAGTGCGCTTCATCATCTGGACTCTGGAGCCGGATTTTCAGCCAGCTCGCCCAGTCGGTCTTCTGGCGTCTCAGTGCTCCTACCGAAACACGCTGCCCGTTTCACCTGACAATCACCGCGAGTGCCCTGGCTACGACCGTACCGGAGGAGCGCGCCTTGTTACGCGAGCTGCTTGGCGATCGCCTGGTAATGGTAGGCGCCTCCATCAGTTCCGCCGCGGATCTCACCAGCTCGCCGGTTCACGGCAAGTTGCCGGGCGTCTACGCCCACGCCATGGCGCTGGATAACTTGATCGAATATGGCCAGGACTACATCGCCGCACCACCGCAACTGTTCAACACCGAAATCGATGTCCTGGACCTGCTCGAGTTCATCTTCGCTTTGGTCATTCTCTGGTTTCACTCGGCCCGCGCAGGCCTTTTGCCTGGGCATCGCCTGGCGTTCGCGATCGGTGCAACGCTCTGTCTGCTGCTAATCAGCGTGCTGCTTTATCAGTTGCGCGTCACTCCAGTGAACATCCTCGGCTTGCTGCTGCTGATTGGCGTGTTACTGCCAGAAGAACCGGAATCCCCCTCCCTCCCCTCGACCAGCACACGAAAGGAGTCATCATGCGCAAACCCCTCACACTGCTCTGCGCCCTGTTGCTCAGCAGTACCAGCTACGCGGCCGGATTGACCGTAGAGCAATACACCAACGATCCGATCGCTCTGCTTGATGCAGAGGGTCGTTTGCTGAAGAAGATTGCACGCTCCGAGTTACCCGCCACACCGCTGGCCGCACAGCAGTGGAATGACGATCTCGAACTGGTGCAGGTCGAGGTAGCCGGACAGCTGGTCTGGCTGGATGGTGTCGATGTCCGCCTGAGTCAAGGCAAGACCGTTCCCATGCCGTGCGCAGCACTGCCCAAGGCCCGCGCAGATAGCGCGACCAATCTCTCCACCATTGGTTACGGGGCTGGCTGTGCGAAGAACTGACCTACTGCGTAAGCGTGCCGCATTCGCGGCGGCTTTACTGCTGACTTGTCTGGGCGGGTGCAGCACGCTCAAAGGAGCACCTGACGCGCTGATCAATCTTGCAGGACAAAGCACGCAAAGCGGGTTTCAGGGCAAGTACCTGGAGCAGGAGGAGGTTCGCAGCTACTTCCGCCTCGATCCGCAGCACAACCACAACCTGCGGCTGAGCTATGACGGCCGTAGCCTGCCAGCCAATGAAATCCGCCAACAGAACGTGGTGCTAATCCCTGCGCTGCAGAACTATCTGCAAGGCATCGTCGAACGTCTCGCCAAGGGTTGGCCTGGCGAGCAGCCACAATTGCGGGTAACGGTCACCGACAGTTATTCGTTCGGGCCATCAGCCGACCCGTACGGCAATCTCTACGTGCCGCTCGGCATGCTGGAAAGCGTAGAAAGCGAGGACGAAATCGCGGCGATGCTGGCCCATGAAATGAGCCATGTGCTGCTGCGCCACCATGATCGCCGCCAAGCCTTCAACGAGCAGCGGGAACTGCTGACCAACATTGCCACCACTGCGGTAATCGCGACGATGGTCGCCGACTCTCGCCTGGATCGCGGAGCTTCGAAATGGAAGGTGGTCAGCAAAAATCCGCAAGCCACACAGAAGGCCGTCGGTGAGACGGTGCTCTACACCTCACTCGCCAACACCTTTTCAGACAACGTATGGAACACCGCCTGGGGTCGTGCTCAGGAAGACCAGGCAGATCTGCTGGGTACCGATCTACTGATCAAAGCGCGTTACGCGCCGCGCGGTGCCAGCCACAGTCTGCAGCGGCTTAGCGATTTCCAGGGAAAGCAGGAACCCCTCCTGGCCGGTTTTATCCAGGCGCGACGGGGCGCGATGCAAGATTCGCTGCAGCGCCTCGACCTGAACGGCTTTACCCAGGAGATCAACACATTCGTCAATCAGGGCCTGATGACGACCGTCAGCGCAGTCGGCCAGCACCTCACCCGCTCACACATGTCAGCCCAGCGCCGCGATGACGACCTGCGCCAATATCTGCAGCGCGAGTACGATGCCGAGCGTTATCACCGGGTAAATAAACGGAACTGGCTTACAGTCCGCAACACCCCAGGCGTGAAAGCCTCACTGGACGCTTACAAGAACGCCTACGGAGCCAACGAGGCCCTGGCTCAGAAGAATCTGAAGGATGCCCGAACCTTGGCCGAGCGAGCTCTGAGGTCTCCGGTGGCTAACCAGCCAGGCATTCGTCGTAGCCTCTTCAACGTCCACATGGCAACTGGTGACAAACGTCGTGCACTGGCGCAGCTCAACGCAATCAAGGACTGGTCGCTAGCGGGACCGGAAGTCTACGAACAACTGGTTCACTATCATCTGAACAATGGCGATGCAGTTGCGGCCCTTGCGACCATTGAACGGGCTGAACGCCACCTGGGTTCACAGGAACAGTTCATTGTCGAAAAGATGCTCGCTCATAAGCTCAAGAAAGATGAGAGCGAACTGCGCATGCTCGGCGAAAAATGCAAGCAGATGCCAAATCGAAAGGATGTCTGCAAGAAGATCGGCTGACCTTGAGAGGGCGACGCTGGTTGCGCAGTCGATTACCGGCTGCGCGCCTCGCCCCGTTTCAGTGCAATGCAGGTTTGCCGACGCGCTCCTGCACCAGCACCCAAGGGGCGACCACGACGGCCCAGAGGTCGGGGTCACGCTCCAGCCAGTCCTGCGCCTGCTCGGGCTGCATCTTCGACAGCTGTCCGCCGTGGAGCCACGCCGCTACCTTGGTCTGATCGTCCTCGGCGACGGCCAGCGCCACCTCGACCAGATCAGCATCGCCAGCCACCTGCAGCAGCGCTCCGCGAGCGAAGAACGGCTGCAGTTCTTCCCAGGTAATCGCTGCGGTTTCGCCCAACAGCTTGGCATAAAGAGTGCTTGCGTCGTCGGCCATGGGACTCACCAGATACGAAAGCGCGCAATGATACCCGCGCCCCGATTCCCATCAAACGGTTGAATCTGCCGGCTGTGCAAACGGAGGAGACACTTCTACACTGTGCCGGTACAGTTGCCGGAGCGTTTCGGGATGTTCGCCTCTAAACGGCACTCCGGCCCGCAGGATTCAAACAATAACGATGCAAGTGGAGCACTTATGAAGACCAACCAGCGTCTTTCGAAAATTTTTCTGGCAATGGCACTGACCGGCGCAGCCAGCTACACCCTGGCCGCCGACACGATCCGCATCGGATTGGCAGGGCCGGTAACCGGGCCGGTGGCGCAGTACGGGGACATGCAGTTCATCGGGGCCGAAATGGCCATCGAGCGGATCAACAAGGCCGGCGGGGTGAACGGCCAGCAACTGGAAGGCGTGCGCTACGACGACGCCTGCGATCCGAAGCAGGCCGTGGCGGTGGCCAACAAGATCGTCAATGACGAAGTGCAGTTCGTTGTCGGCCACCTCTGCTCCAGCTCCACTCAGCCGGCGTCCGACATCTATGAGGACGAAGGCATCCTGATGATCACCGCGGCTTCCACCAGCCCGGACATCACCTCCCGCGGTTACGAGCTGATTTTCCGTACCATCGGCCTCGACAGCCTGCAGGGCCCGACCGCCGGCAACTTCATTGCCGACCACGTCAAGCCGAAGAACGTTGCCGTCATCCACGACAAGCAGCAGTACGGTGAAGGCATCGCCACTGCCGTCAAGCAGACCCTGGAAAGCAAGAACATCAAGGTCGGCCTGTTCGAAGGCATCAATGCCGGCGACAAGGACTTCTCCTCGCTGATCGCCAAGCTCAAGCGTGAAGGCGTGGACTTCGTCTATTACGGCGGCTACCACCCGGAACTGGGTCTGCTGCTGCGTCAGTCCAAGGAAAAAGGCCTGAACGTACGCTTCATGGGTCCGGAAGGCGTCGGCAACTCGGAAATCTCCGCCATCGCCGGCCCGGCTTCCGAAGGCATGTACGTGACGCTGCCGAAGTCGTTCGATCAGGACCCGCGCAACAAGGAACTGGTAGACGGCTTCAAGGCCAAGAAGCAGGACCCGAGCGGCCCGTTCGTATTCCCCGCCTACGCCGCCGTGCAGGTCATTGCCGAAGGTATCGAGAAAGCCGGCAGCACCGACACCGCCAAGGTGGCAGAGGCGCTGCGCAGCAACACCTTCGACACCCCGACCGGCATGCTCTCCTTCGACGAGAAGGGCGACCTGAAGGACTTCAACTTCGTCGTCTACGAATGGCACCAGGACGGCACCAAGACCGAAGCCAAGTAAATTCCATCAGCCTGACGAAGCCCACACTCGCTTGTGGGCTTTGTTTTAAGCAGGCGGCCCAGCCAAAAGCACCCGGGTCGCCCTGCCGTACCTGTAATTCAACGAGCGGCCTGAACAGCAGGCCCACCTCGAACCGATGCCGTGCGTGATCCGCAGGGCACCGTACCGCAGTGGCGCCGCGCCAGGGTGTGCGGTGCGTTCGACGTGGGCAGCGCAGCAGACCGAAACGCAATTGCAGGGACTTCGGGAGAGCAGTGATGCCTGAGCTTTACCACTACCTACAACAGCTGATCAACGGGCTCACCGTTGGCAGCACCTATGCGCTGATCGCCATCGGCTACACGATGGTGTACGGCATCATCGGCATGATCAATTTCGCCCACGGCGAGGTGTACATGATCGGCTCGTATGTCGCCTTCATCGCCATTGTCGGCCTGTCCATGATGGGCTTGGATGCGCTGCCTATCTTGATGATGGGTGCGTTCGTCGCCGCCATCATCGTCACCAGCGCCTACGGCTACAGCATCGAACGGGTCGCCTACCGCCCGCTACGTGGCAGTAACCGCCTGATTCCGCTGATCTCGGCCATCGGCATGTCGATCTTCCTGCAGAACGTCGTGCTGCTGGCTCAGGATTCCAAGGACAAGGCGATTCCCAACCTGATGCCGGGCAATCTGGTGTTCGGTGAAAGCACCATGAATGGCGTGGTGATTTCGTACATGCAGATCCTGATCTTCGTGGTCACCTTCGTTGCCATGTACGGGCTGACGATGTTCATCTCGCGGTCACGTCTGGGGCGCGCCTGCCGCGCCTGCGCAGAAGACCTGAAGATGGCCAACCTGCTGGGCATCAACACCAACGGCATCATCGCCCTGACCTTCGTCATCGGCGCTGCGCTGGCCGCCATCGCAGCGGTACTGATCAGCATGCAGTACGGCGTGATCAACCCGCACATCGGCTTCCTCGCCGGCATCAAGGCATTCACCGCGGCGGTACTCGGCGGCATCGGCAGCATTCCGGGCGCCATGCTCGGCGGCCTGGTGCTTGGCGTAGCAGAGGCCTTCGGTGCCGACATCTTCGGTGACCAGTACAAGGACGTCGTGGCGTTCAGCCTGCTGGTGCTGGTCCTGCTGTTCCGCCCCACCGGCATCCTCGGCCGCCCGGAGGTGGAAAAGGTATGACCGGCAATCTCCGTACAGCCTTCTTCAGCGCCCTGCTGGTCATCGCCGTTGCGGTGCCGGTATTTGGCCTGAAGCTCACCACCGTCGGCATCCGCGTCGAAGTGCACGGCGCCGAAGCCGGTACGTTCTGGATCATCGCCGCCTGCGCGGTAGCCATGTTCGTCTGGCAACTGTTCCGTACTCACCTGGCCGCCGGCTGGGCCGCCAGCCCAAGCCTGCCGAGCGTACCCGCAGGCGCGGGCAGCTTCCTTACCCTGCCCTCGACCCAACGCTGGATCATCATCGCTCTGATCCTCGTCGGGCTGGCGTGGCCGTTCTATGGGTCACGTGGCGCGGTGGACATCGCCACGCTGATCCTGATCTACGTGATGCTCGGCCTCGGCCTGAACATCGTCGTCGGTCTGGCCGGCCTGCTCGACCTGGGTTACGTCGGCTTCTACGCCGTCGGTGCCTACACCTATGCGCTGCTCTCGCACTACTACGGGGTCGGGTTCTGGACTGCACTGCCCATCGCCGGCGCGATGGCGGCGCTGTTCGGCTTCCTGCTGGGCTTCCCGGTGTTGCGCCTGCGCGGTGACTATCTGGCCATCGTGACTCTCGGCTTCGGCGAGATCATCCGCATCCTGCTGCGCAACATGACCGACCTCACCGGCGGCCCGAACGGCATCAGCGGCATCGACAAACCGACCCTGTTCGGCCTGTCCTTCGACCGCCGCGCAGCCGAGGGCATGCAGACGTTCCACGAGTATTTCGGCATGGCCTACAACTCGGTGAACAAGGTGATCTTCCTCTACCTGATTGCCCTGCTACTGGTGCTGTTGACGTTGTTCGTGATCAACCGCCTGCTACGCATGCCTATCGGACGCGCCTGGGAAGCCCTGCGCGAAGACGAGATCGCCTGCCGCGCGCTGGGCATGAACCCCACCGTGATCAAGCTCTCGGCCTTCACCCTCGGTGCGACCTTCGCCGGGTTTGCCGGCAGCTTCTTCGCCGCACGCCAGGGTCTGGTATCGCCGGAGTCGTTCACCTTCATCGAGTCGGCGATCATTCTCGCCATCGTCGTGCTGGGTGGCATGGGCTCGCAGCTCGGGGTGATCCTCGCAGCCATCGTGATGATCCTGCTGCCTGAGCTGATGCGCGAATTCAGCGAATACCGCATGTTGATGTTCGGCGCCCTGATGGTGCTGATGATGATCTGGCGTCCGCAAGGCCTGCTGCCGATGCAACGCCCACACCTGGAGCTGAAGCAATGAGCCGCCCGATTCTCGAAGTACGCGGCCTGATGATGCGTTTTGGCGGCCTGCTGGCGGTCAACGAGGTGGGGCTGACGGTACATGACAAGCAAGTGGTTTCGATGATCGGCCCCAACGGCGCCGGCAAGACCACGGTGTTCAACTGCCTGACCGGTTTCTACCAGCCGACCGCCGGAGAAATCCTCCTCGACGGTACGCCGATCCATGGCCTGCCGGGCCACAAGATCGCTCGCCAGGGCGTGGTACGCACCTTCCAGAATGTCCGCCTGTTCAAGGACATGACGGCGGTGGAAAACCTGCTGGTGGCACAGCATCGCCATTTGAACACCAACTTCCTCGCCGGTCTCCTGAAGACCCCGGGATTTCGTAAGAGCGAGCGCGCGGCGATGGACTTTGCTGCGCACTGGCTGGAGCAGGTGAATCTGACCGATGTAGCCAACCGCCCGGCTGGAACCCTCGCCTACGGCCAGCAGCGCCGCCTGGAGATCGCCCGCTGCATGATGACGCGTCCGCGCATCCTCATGCTCGACGAGCCGGCGGCGGGCCTCAACCCAAAGGAAACCGAGGATCTCAAGGCGCTGATCGCCATGCTGCGTGACGAACATGGGGTCACGGTGCTGCTGATCGAACACGACATGAAGCTGGTCATGAGCATTTCCGACCACATTTACGTGATCAATCAGGGCACGCCGCTGGCCGATGGTTCGCCCGAACAGGTGCGCAACAATCCGGACGTGATCAAAGCCTACCTGGGGGAGGCGTAAGCATGCTGACTTTCGAAAACGTCTCGACCTTCTACGGCAAGATCCAGGCCCTGCACGACATCAACGTGCAGGTGGAACAGGGCGAAATCGTCACCCTGATCGGCGCCAACGGTGCAGGCAAGTCGACCCTGCTGATGACCCTGTGCGGCTCGCCGCAGGCGGCCAGCGGCAGTATCCGCTTCCAGGGCGAGGAGCTGGTCGGCCAGCAGACCTGCGACATCATGCGCAAGGCCATCGCCGTGGTACCCGAAGGCCGGCGGATCTTCGCCCGCCTGACGGTTGAGGAAAACCTCTCCATGGGCGGCTTCTTCACCGGCAAGACGGACTTTCAGGAGCAACTGGACAAGGTGCTCGGCCTGTTCCCGCGGCTCAAGGAGCGCTACCAGCAACGCGGTGGCACCATGTCCGGCGGTGAACAGCAGATGCTCGCCATCGCCCGCGCGCTGATGAGCAAACCCAAGCTGCTGCTACTCGACGAGCCATCGCTGGGCTTGGCGCCGATCATCATCCAGCAGATTTTCGAGATCATCGAACAGCTGCGTGAGGATGGCGTGACGGTGTTTCTGGTCGAGCAGAACGCCAACCAGGCGCTCAAGCTGGCCGACCGCGGTTACGTGCTGGAGAACGGGCATATCGTCATGCAGGGCAGCGGCGAGGACCTGCTGACCGATCCGAAAGTGCGCGACGCCTACCTGGGCGGCTGACATCGCCACCACACTCAACGAAAAAGCCCTGCCAACCGGCAGGGCTTTTTCGTCTTATACGTATCCATCACGCAGCCGAACCCGGGCGCTGCGCGTGCAGTCGAAGAACCGCTATCCTTCTTCGAACCCCCATCGCCAACATAACGATCACCAAGGAGATCCCACGATGCGCCACTGCCTGTTCGGCCTGCTCATGGTTGCCAGCGTCACTGCGAATGCCGAGATTCAGACGCAGGAAATCCCCTACACCGCTGCCGATGGCACCGAGATGATCGGCTACTACGCCTATGACGACGCCATCGAAGGCAAGCGTCCCGGCATCGTCGTGGTACACGAATGGTGGGGGCTGAACGACTACGCCAAGCAGCGCGCTCGCGACCTCGCCGAGCTGGGCTACAGCGCGTTGGCAATCGACATGTACGGCGAAGGCAAGAACACCGATCACCCGAAAGACGCCATGAGCTTCATGCAGGCCGCGCTGAAGGACGCCGATGCTGCCAAGGGCCGCTTCAATGCCGGCCTCGATCTGCTCAAGGAACAGGCCCAGACCGATACCGCCAAACTGGGCGCGGTGGGCTACTGCTTCGGCGGCAAGGTGGTTCTGGACATGGCGCGACAGGGTGTGCCGCTGGAAGGCGTGGTCAGCTTCCACGGCGCGCTGGCCACCGAAACCCGCGCCGCGCCCGGCAGCGTCAAGGCGCGTGTGCTGGTCGAACATGGCAGCGAGGACAGCATGATCAGCACCGACGACATCGCCGCGCTGAACGTCGAGATGGTCAAGGCCGGTGCCGACTACCAGTTCGTCAGCCTGCCGGGCGCCAAGCACGGCTTCACCAATCAGGGTGCCGACGCCCACCAGAAGAACGGCCTCGACGTCGCTTATCAGAAAGCCGCGGACGAACGTTCCTGGCGTGATATGCAGCGCTTCTTCGAAGACACTTTCGGCAAACCTGCAACCGCCCAGGCGCAGTAACCAACCGGCTACTCGTCCGTGATTCGTCCCGGCGGCGCGCCTGCCGCCAGGGCGCGTGCTAGCATTGCGCGCACAACTCACCGTCGATCACGAGTCATGGCCGAACACGATTTCCGCTACACCCTGCTCAACCCCGCCCACACCCTCACCGAATGCCGTGCGCTGGCGCCGGGCCGCTATCAGGTAACCGGCAATGGCGGCTCGATTCGTAGCGGCGATGTACTGATCGTCACGCTCAAGGGCAGCCGCGACCTTTCCCAGCGCCTGACAGTGGAGAAGGTCCGCCACCTGATCAACCCACCGGGGCAATGGATGGCCGTGGCCAGCGGACCGGTGTTCCGCGAACTGGAAATCCTCAACTGGCAGGTCACCTGCGACAGCTGCGGCAAACAGCTGGACTTCGAGTTCGCCGTGGATGCCAAGCTCGGCGAGGCCGCACGCAAGCCCGCCGCACAGGCGCGCATCACCGAATTGGGCTGGTCCGGTCAGAACGACCAGCACCGCTGCCCCAGCTGCCAGAAGGAGCAACAGGCATGACTTCACGAATCCTGCCACTCATCGCAGCCCTCGGCCTTACAGGCTGTGCCACCGAACAGCTCGAACTGCAACGCGACGTCACCTACATCGCCGAATGGATCGGCGATGACGCCGTGATCGGCCGCACCCCCGTCTCGCTCACGCTGAGCGACGGCCGCGCCTACGGCAACGCGGGCTGCAACCACTGGTTCGGCAGTTACGAGCGTGATGGCCAGCAGATCCGCTTCAGCAACCTGGGCAGCACACGCAAGATGTGCGCGGAGGAAATCATGGAGCAGGAGCACCACTTCCTCGATCTGCTCAATCGCGTCGAGCGCTGGGATGTCTCCAACATCGACCAACTGCGCCTCTGGCCCGCCCAGGGCACCCCGCTACGGCTCTGGCCGGAACAGGAATAACGCGCCAAATGTGCGCATGCAACAAGGCATGCGCACTGCTTTTACGCGAGATCACATCTGCCGGCTCATCCTTACGGCAGCTGACACAGCGCCTGGGACCCGCCTCCCCGCGGATTCCGGCGCTCAGCGCCTGTGAACAAGCCCGAGCAAAGCCGCCTGCCGACCTTCCACGAAACTGGCACATCCAGTGCATAGACTGAATCAACCAGTTTCGGGGACCCTGGTACAGGCAGGCCAGGGATTCCCCTCTTTTACACCCAGACGAAAAGGCCGCTCATATTGAGCGGCCTTTTTGCGTTTGTTTCCGGTGGTCCGGTCTTCTAGCGATACAGTTCACGGCGGAAGATCAGCGGTTTGGCGCCTTCGTAAATACCGAAGGTCGCTAGGCCACGGCTCGATTCCGGGCCGCGCGAGTCATACCAGAACCAATGCGGAAGGTCCGGAAAGCCAGCCGTCGCGCTGCCGGTGCGCCCTCTTCCCGGAGCAAGTAGCACCAGAACGCCCTGATGCCCTTGCACCACCCCCGACTCCAGACTGGTGTGCCCCTTCAAACCGGGAGTAATGTCATCCAGATTCGGCACAGACCAGCTTACTGAGCTGCAACTGTCTTTTGCTTCAGCAAGAAAGACACCGGGTGCCTGCCAGCTTTGTATGCGCCAAGGCAGCGCGAGATTCTCCAGTTCCGAGCCATGGGCGTTGCCAATCTGGAGCCTGCCCAAGCGAATATCGCCACCACTCAGATCCAAGGCATACCCATCACAGTCTGCATTTCCGTTTGCACGGTGGCATACGCCATCCTGGTCGACCAGCAGCGCCTCCGGGTAATACTGGCGGAGTGAGAACGCCAAATCTGCGCTCCCCGGTGAAGAGCTGCGGGCGTAATTCAAATCCCAATCCATCGAGGTATCATTTCGCTCCGAAGTGAAGACACGCGCACCGTCACCATCATCTGCTCCATTTTCCACTAGTCGCCTGTTATGGCTCAGCCTGGAGCTAACATCCCTACCGGTTTCCTGCGTAAACCATTGTTCGGCCGGCCTGGAGAGTCGCCAGAAGTCGCCCCGATCGTAGTTACGAGCAGGCGTGCCGGCACGGTTGAGCGCAGTCACAGTGAGACTGGGCACAACCGCGTACTTCAAGGGTTCACCTTGATAGCTCAGATCATCACAACTATCGAGACTGCCCACGCCTGTAGCCGTGAAGCGAGCGGGAATGAAGCGCCCTATTCGTCCACTCTGACTCACGCCATGACTCATGCTGTAACCAAAGTAAGCCGGAGGCTCGGCTGTCAGCTGGAATACGCCGACTTCATCGATTTTCTGCCCGGCCAGAACAGTGCGCTCGCCACGCTGATGCACGTAACTTTTAATAGTGAGGCTACCGTCACTCGCTGGAGGATCAGGTTCAAGTACGGCATGGGTCAACCTGATACCCGCCTGTTGATAGTTCGGAGTGGTTGGATTCGCGCAAATATTCGGCTGGCGTGGGGCGCTGGCATTCAGGTCGGCGTCGTCTGCTGGCGTCCAGGCCACGGCACGAACTCTGAGCTCGAACGCATCACCGGCCACATGCACCGTCTCGTCCCCAGCAACGCCAGCAAAGCGTTTCGCAGAATCGTGTGCCAGATCAGTTTCCAAACACAGCCCGAAGGGACGGGAGACGAGTTCGGCGCTGCCGGTCATCTGCAAACCTGCCTCGCTCTGCCCGTTTGGCCCGCTGCTGGTTGTTCCGGTAAAAGCTGCGCTCAGACGAACGACTCCGGCATCGAAATAGGAGACCGGAAATAGCGCATTAGCACTGGAATCGAATGTTAATGAAACGTCTTGAGCAGGCCCACCCGGCAACAGATCCGTGCTGCCGATGCGTAGCGTCCGCGCCGAGCCAGAAGGGCCGGCAGGCTCGACATAGCTCGCGCTGAACTGCAACGTTCGCCCCCCCCCGGCAAAGGCCGGCGTACACCCCGGACTGCTGTCGCTCTTGCGCACAGCCTGAATGGTGGCTGTTCGAGGCTTACCGGCGATCAGCGGTGAGAGGTCACGCATGACGAAGCCACTGTCATGAAAGGTCATGCTGCAGTTGGTCGATAAGACCCCATCCACCCGGCATAGGGTCGAATTGCTCGGCGCTGGGCTAGCAGCAATAACGGAGAGAACAACGGTTTGTGCCGTACGCACAGCCACGGTGCCTGCGCTCTGGCCCTTGAAAGTCATTGCTGTGCCGCTAGGGCTTATGGTCAGGGTGCTGGTGCTGCTGGAAACAACGCTGCACTCAGCATCCATGCAGGCTGAAAACAAAATGGTCTGCGGCTGACAGGTCAGTGCCTGGCTGGCAAAGGCGAGCCGGTAATGGTGTACACCTGCTACGGGCTCCTCCCCGCTGCAGAGTTTTGCAGGTGTGGTCGCAGAAGGAATACAGACGCCATAGATAAAACTATTGCCGGTACCCTTGATCGTCTGAGCATCCCAAGTGGCCGCGGTGACGTTGCCATTGACGGTAGATTTGTCGAGCGAAACCCGGTTAGTTGTGTTCAAATTTCCAGTGACCTGCGCGCTGGAGAGTAAAATATCAGCCGATACGGCCGAAACGTTGCCATAGAGAGAAAGATTGGAAAGGCTGATATCACAACAGCTTCCGCTGATATTGCCTCGCAGCGTGCCGCCTATGGCAGTAATAGTTCCATTACTACTGGAAATGTCGCCCGTCACGTCAGTGCTGCTAAGGCTGACCTCGTTGCTGGCACTGACGCCGCCTGTGATGCGGCTACCCACCAAGGTAATATCCGCACTATTTGCCCGCAGGTTCCCTGTCACCGTAGCGCCAGTCAGTTCGATAAGCGCATTTGCCTGAATGTCGCCAAATACCACCGCGCCGCTTGAGCTGGTGACAGTGCCGTAAGTTGAAAGCAAAGCGATAGGCGCACTAACACTACCGATCCGCCCGTTGCCCAGCGAGAAACCTTTGTTTGCCCGCAGGGTGCTGGCATGGCTGGCCGTGACGATATCGCTATAACCCAGACTCACCCGACCATCGCCAGTACAGGTGTAGGTATCTGCGCTGACACTCCATGAGGTGGAGCACGGCGGGTACTCACCGCTGCTGAGGTTATAGGATGCGGCAAACCCCGCACTGGTGATACAAAACAGCAGGCCGCCGATGATCAGGGAAAACAGTCGTTTGATTTTCAGCCTCATCCTCCGCTCCCCCCTGCTGGCACGCTGTACTCCACAAGCGCCTCCAATTGCCGAAAGGCATGGTCAGGCTGCCCCGGCGCGCCGTATTCCGCCTCACTAACCAAACCGTAAAGGTGCAGGGACAGCTCTTCTTCGTCCAGATGAAGGCTTGGAGTCATATCGCAGTCTGTGACCCGGATGGTGAAACCATCCAGCCCCGGCAGGGTAAAAGGCAAAGATGAAGGGCAGCTGCCTTTTGCAGCCGTGGCTATCGCCATCTCCAGACCTGCATTCGCAGCCTGCCAGGCTCGCGCCTGCTGCAGCGCCAGGCTACCGGTGCTGCTCTGTGTCACCGACAACCGCGCCATGGTAGTGATTGCACCAGCGACCACCACAATGAGGAACAGTGCTGCGACCAGGCCAAAACCCCGCTGACCTGGGGAGAATCCTTTTTCAGGGCGCATTGCTCACCTGTACCTGGCGTACCAGAGTCACCCGCTCACCTTTCTGTTCCAGTGTCACCTGCAGCGTCGCAAGACCAAGACGGCTGTTATCACCCGGCTCGTAGACGAACCGGCATTCGCGGAGGGAGCCAAGCACTACCTGACTCGACAGACTGCTGTTGAAGGCCAGATCCGACGCACTTTCGCGAAGCAGGCGAGAGCCTTCACAGCGATAGCGAACCACCTCCCGCGCCAGATAGAAACGATGCTGCGGCGATGCATATTTGAAGTGAAATCCAGGTGCGGTACCGATTAGGCTGGTACCGCTCAACTCGAACACACGATCCGACATTACGGCCGGGCTGACCGACTGCGAATTCCACACACTGCTGCCGGGCATGTCACCGCCCGTGTTGTAGATTATCAGCCAGTGCGCCCCGGTCGGTACCTTCGCCGTGCCGCCAAGCACTGGAATCATGCAGCTACCCGTAGCTGGGCATCGCGGCGGATCGAAGCGCTCCGCCCCAGCATCGAAAGTGTTGGCCTGGTACCTACCAGCGGTGCTGATGCTCATCAGTCGCAGCGATACACCCGCGCCCTCCCCGCAGGTATCTCCAAGGCACAAGGAATTGGGCACGGCATCGCGAATGTCCCGGGCGATCCTCGAAAGCCCTATTGCAGCCAGATCGGTCAGCTCGGCTCGGCGACTGATATCGAAGAAGCCCTGTAGCGGACGGGTCATCACGGTGGAGATCATCACCATGACGACTCCGGACAGAGCTATCACCATGACGAGCTCCACCAACGTAAACCCTTTCCAAGGTCTCCGAAGTTCGGTCCGTCTCATATCAGTAGTCCGCCCGGTAGCCGGTGAGGCGCAACGTTCTGCCGGTCGGATCGGTGACATCCACATCGATGCGCTTGCCGGGCTGTCCACCAATGCTGTAGTCCCAAACCACCGCACCGACGCGATAGTTTTCCAGCGCCTCAATGCCGCTGCCGTCCCGATATTGCGGCTCTCTTGGAGCGATATCGGCAATCGCATTAAATGGTACGGACTGCATTTCCTCCATTAGCGACTCAGCCAGGTGCAGGCTTTGAGCTTCCAACATCGGATCTACAGATCGAGCAGTGATGCTTGCCATGGCGGAGAAGAGTGCGGCGGCGGCGATACCGATGATGACGATGGTGATGATCAGCTCGACGAGGGTCATGCCGCGTTGGCGCCGATTGACAGCTGGTGAGGCTGTTAGACGGGAAATCGAAAGATGGATGGCCACCCTGTGATAAACCGCGAAGCGTCTTCCATGGTATTGGGGGTGAACCGTTTGGTGCTGGGTGGGTGAAGCGTCATTCACCCTACGGAGCTTATGGGTCATGGGGCGACCTCGATAAAGCCGGTGGCATGGTGAATTTTCGCTGTGAAGCTGGACTCACCAATTTTCAGTTCATCGACACCCTGCGCCGGGCAGGTAGCCGTATCGGAAACACAGCCAAGCGAATTGAAAACGACTGAGAACGGATCGGGAACAACCTTGATAGCCCGTGGGTTAGCAACTGCATGATCTCCAGCAACAGCATCGCCAGAACTTCTGGCACCACATTTCCCGAAGTAACTCAGCGAAGTTCCGGATGCACGGACTTCCACCTGTATGGGACACCCACCAGCCACGGCCAGTTTTTGCGCATAACGGACAGCAGAAAGCAGTTCTTCATAATAGAAGCGCTCATCGAAGTTGCTTTTGCTAAAGAAGCGCGGCCCAACCACGGCGGAGAGGATGCCGATGATGACGATCACCATGATCAACTCGACGATTGTAAAACCGCGCTGTTTAACCATTGGCCGATCCCTGTTCAAGCTGGCAGAAGTCAGGATTGACAAGCCCCCGGAAACTCCTTGCAACCCGACCAAAAGCCGGGTTGCAGTGCGGCCGTAGTGTGCACTGGCGATTGACCTGCCCTAAATAGCTTATAAGGCTCAGCAATCGGTCAATGTTGCGACAATACCCGGTGCCGCTCCTGCGACTGCCTCGGTATAAACAACCTGACACTTAGTCTCATCAGCCGCGCCTTTCGCCTGAACAGTGGTAGCAGTTGCAGTGCTAGTGATAATGAAATCACCAGTCGCAGCAGCCGTTGTACCACCTGTAATACCTGCTGCAGCTGCTATGGATTCTGCATCAGGATAGCCGTTAACTAAAGCAATAGTGGCACCTTCCATATCCACCGATGCCGGGCTATTTCCTGCCGTTAGGAAAGCAGAATGGGCAATGGCTGCTGCGGACTTCATAGAGCCTTCAACAGCTTGGACTGTAGAGCGGCGTGCATCACCGCCCAAGTCTGCAAACCTCGGCAACGCAAACGCCGCCAGAATCCCCAAAATCACAATCACCATAATCAGCTCGATCAGGGTAAAACCGCTCTGTTGTTTCTTCATTTCGATGCCCCCAAGGCAGTTGGTATTACGGATTAAAAGTAGTAACGACAGTACCGAGTGCCGAGTCGTAGACGATCGTGTCGTTGTTGCCCTGCCCTTGGTAGGTATAGGTGCAGGCCTGGCCAGTGGCGCCTGCCAGAGTGGCAACGTAGTCCGGCGTAGCCCCGGTGATTGTTGGTGCAGAGCCTTGAAGGAGGTTGGTCCAAAGCGCCTGGCAATCGGCAACGGAACCAAGCGTGTTGCCGCCATCGATACCTACCGGCCAGCCACTTGTATTGACGTCGATGTTTCCGGAGCCAAAGCCCACAACGTTATCGTTCGACGTTATGCCTTTCCCCCGGTTAACTTCCCATTGCGCTCGTGCAAGCATCACTGCGGACGCAAGGGCACCCCCTGTACCTCGTACAGACGCCTCGTGCGCATCGTCAGCAACGTCGATGAAGCGAGGCAACGCTACCGCTGCCAAGATGCCGAGAATGGCGATCACCACCACCAGCTCAATCATCGTGAAACCTTTTTGCCTGTCCATTTTCTTCTCCTCTTGAGTGGTCAACGCAGCCTTTCCATGGCCGATCCGTATTGTTTAAAACCAACGGGTCTTCCGTGATCCGTCAGTGATCCGTCATATCAGTAAACCGCCGTTCTCTTGCTGGAGGGCAGCCGGAGTAAGCTCTTAACCCGATGCATCAACCCCTCCCCTGCGCCGCGCTACCCAGTTCCCACATCGGCAGAAACACGCCGAGCGCAAGAATCAGCACCATCACGCCCATGGCCACGATAAGAATCGGCTCGATGGCATCAGCCAGCTGCTTGAGGTCATAGTCCACCTCCTGCTCGTAGAAATCGGCGACTTCGATGAACAGGTCATCCAGCGCGCCGGTTTCTTCGCCGACGGCCATCATCTGCAGTACCAACGGAGTGAACAGACCGGAGCTGTGCGCCGAACGGGTCAGCGCTTCGCCGCGTTCGACGCTTTCGCGAATGCCGAGAATCGCCTGGCCGATATGCTGGTTGCCGACGCTGGCGCTGTTGATCGAGAGGGTCTGCAGCAGCGGCACGCCGGCGCGATACATCATCGCGAAGGTGCGGGTGAAGCGCGCCAGGGCGATACGTTCGAAGATGCCGCCGACGATGGGCAGGCGCAGCTTGATGCGGTCCCAGCGCAGTCGACCGGCGTCGGTTTCGATCCACTTGAAGAAGGCGTAAAGCCCACCGACGATGCCCAGCAGCAACAGCCACCAATAGTCGCGCATGAAGTTGGAGGTGCCGATCAGCACGCGCGTGGCCCACGGCAGTTGCGCGTGAAACTGGGCGAAGACCTTGGCGAACGCCGGGATCACCAAGAGATTGATGACACCCAGCGCCACCCCCATGGCCACCAGCACAAAGATCGGATAACGCGTGGCCTGCTTGATGCGCTTGCGGGTCTCGCGCTCCAGCTCGAGATAGGCAGACAGCTGCTTGAACGCCTGGTCGAGCTGGCCGGTGTTCTCACCGACGCTGACCATGCTGACAAACAGATTGTTGAACACCTTGGGATGCGCGTTCAGTGCGACCGCCATGGACTGGCCGCTTTCGAGGCTGGCGCGCACGTCCTGCAGGATGCCGCGGAAATACAGGTTGCGATTGGATTCGGCCAGGCCGCCGATGGCGCGAATGATCGGCACGCCGGCCTTGTTCAGGCTGTACATCTGGCGGCTGAAGATGATCAGTTCGTCCAGATCGACACGTTTGCGCCGCAGCTTCTCGCGCAGCACGGCAAACACGTCGACGCTATCGGCCTGGGCACGCTCCGCATCGATGGTGAGCGGGGTGATCTGGCGCGACACCAGCTCGCTTGCCACGGCGTCAGCGCTGGCGCCATCGAGCGCGCCGCTGACCCGTGCGCCGCGCATATCGCGGCCGGTATAGCGGAAGCTAGGCATCGGCAGGCACCCCGCGAAATGACCGGACGAAGCCCGTGGCGCTGGCGCCTACGGCCGCGACAGGCTGGAGATTACCGGCGATCACGCGATCACCTCGTCGTCCGCCAGGGTGGCGCAGACCTTCAGCACCTCTTCGATACTGGTGACGCCGGCGATGGCGTAATCCAGCGCGCACGCCGCCAGTGGTCGATAGTGCGCCTGCTGGCGCGCGGCCTCGGCGAAGCCCTGAGGATCGCCTCGACGCAATGCGGCGATCATCGGTTCGTCCAGCTCCAGCAGCTCGTACACACCGACACGGCCGGCATAGCCGCTGTTGTGGCATTGATGGCAACCATTGCCGCGCTTGAAACGGTGGTCGCGCAGCGAGCCGCCGTGCAGCGCTTCCAGCCAGGCCAGTTGCCGAGGATCGGGCTGATCGTCCTCCATGCAGTTTTCGCACACGCGGCGTATCAGACGCTGGGCGAGCACCGCATTGAGCGCGGTGGCGACGAGGAAGGGCTCGACGCCCATGTCGATCAGGCGCATGGCCGAGGTCAGGGCATCGTTGGTGTGCAGCGTCGAGAGTACGAGGTGGCCGGTCAGTGCGGCGCGCAGGCCGATCTCGGCGGTTTCCTGATCGCGGATCTCGCCGACCAGGACGATGTCCGGGTCCTGACGCAAGGCGGCGCGCAGCACGCGGGCGAAGGTCAACTCGATCTTGGCGTTGACCTGCACCTGATTGATCCGCGGCAGGCGGTACTCCACCGGGTCCTCGACGGTGATGATCTTCTTCTCCGGGCTGTTCAACTCGGAGAGCCCGGCATAGAGCGTGGTGGTCTTGCCCGAGCCGGTCGGGCCGGTGACCAGCACCATGCCGTGCGGACGCTGCAGCAGACGCCGGAAGCGCTCGAGCATCGCCGGCGGCATGCCGGTGCCTTCGAGCTTGAACATCGCGCCGCTCTGGTCGAGCAGACGCATGACCACCGACTCGCCGAACTGCACCGGCATGGTGGAAACCCGCACATCGAGGTTGCGGTTCTTCACGCGGATGTTGAAACGGCCGTCCTGCGGCAGGCGCTTTTCCGAGATATCCAGGCCGGACATGATCTTCAGGCGCATGACCAGCGCCGAAGCGACGCGGTGCTCCTTCATTACCTGTTCGTTGAGCACGCCGTCGATACGCTGGCGAATCCGCACCACGCCTTCGTCCGGTTCGATGTGAATGTCCGAGGCCTTCATCTGCACGGCGTCCTCGAACAGCGTCTGCAGCAGGCGCACCACCGGCGCATCGCTGTTGCTTTCGCCAAGGCGCGAGAGGTCAAAGTCGCTTTCCTGCAGCTCCCCTTCCAGCTCGCCGGCCAGCGAGGCGATTTCGCTGGTGCGGCGGTAGAGCTGATCGAGCGCGCCGAGCAGCTCGCTTTCCCGCACCACTGCCGGGTGGACGCGCTTGCCGAGCAGGCGCTCGATCTCGTCCTGAGCGAAGATGTCCAGCGGGTCGGTCATGCCCACCAGCAAACCATCGCCCTGGCGGGACAGCACGATCACCCGGAAGCGCCGGGCGACCGCCTCGGGCAGGCTCTGGGTCAGCTGGTTGTCGAACTTGTAGTGCTTGAGTTCGACGAAGGGAATCTGCAGCTGCTCGGACAGCGCACGCAGCAGGCGGCCTTCGTCGATGAAGCCGAGGTCGAGTACCGTGCGTCCGAGCTTGGAGCCGGTGCGCTTCTGGTCCTGCAGCGCCTGCTGCAGCTGGGCCTCGCTGATCAGGCCGGCCTGGACCAGCAGATCGCCGAGACGAATCTTGCGCTGGCGCATATCTTGCGCGGTCATCGGGCACCTCCGAGTACGCCGGCACGTTCGGCGGCGAAGCGCCGCGAGTTGTCATCGAGCCCCTGCCCTTGCGCGGCCAGACGGTAGTGGCGCGCCGCCCGGGCGGGTTGATCGATCTGTTCCAGCGCGATGGCCAAGCCCAGCTGCCAGGCCGCCTGCTGCGGCTGAAGAGCCACCAGCTGGCGATAAACCGCAGCGCTGCCGGCCCAGTCGCCGACCTGCTGCTGCAGAGCTGCCAGCAACGCGTGATAGCCGGGATCGCTGGCCAGCGACGGCGCGTTCTGCACCAGGGTGGCGAGCGCCGTCTGTTTGTCGCCGCTCTGCAGCTGGCCACGGGCGAGCAGCATACGCAGCTCGGCATCGAACGGCCGCCTCTGCAGCTGGGCCGGCAGCCACTCGAGCAATGGCTCGATCCGTCCAGCCGCCAGGTAAGCACGAGCCAACCAGCGGGCCGCCTCGACGTTGTCCGGCTGTGCGGCATGGAGCGCCTGCAGCAGCTCGATGGCACGGGGGAAGTTCTGCTGTTGCAGGGCATCGCGCGCCTGGGCCAGCGGGTCCGGTCGATGACTGCCGATCTGCACGGTGGGTTTGGTGGCAACCTGAGGTCTGGCAACCGGGGCCGGGGCTGGCTCGGCGACCGGTTGCACATCCGGCGCGACGGGCGGCGCGGTTTGCGCGTCTGGCGCGGTGCGGGTGACCCACTCCGGCAGGCTCGCTTCGTCCAATGCCGGCTCGGCAAAAGGCAGCTCCAAGTCCTCAGGAACGGCCACTGGTGCGCCATCCATGTGGACTTCCAGCCAGAGCTGCGCATGGCCAGCGGCCGGCTCGAGCCGATCACTCACATCGAGGCGATCGGTCATGCCGAGCAGCAGCACCTGCACCTGGTCGCCCTGCTGTTCCACTCGCCAGGACAGACTTAGGCCATTGCTCTCCACACGACCGTTTCGCGGGCCACCGGCGAGCGTCACATCCGGCAGGCGCAGACTGATCGCGCCGCCTTCGTCGGTGCGCTGATAGCTGATCGAGCGATCCAGCAGCAACTGCAGCACGAAACGGCCACCGTCTTGCTGCGGCAAGACGTCGAGGAGCTGAGTTGCAGGCACCGCAGCGACCACCGGAGCAGCGGCAGGTGACTCCTGCACAACCGGGGCTTGCGCGAAACGTTCGAACAGCACCACCGATGCCGCGGCGACCAACGCCCCGATAGCCAGCGGCAACAACCAGCGGCGCAGCCGTGCCGATCGCTGACGCCGCGTTGCGGCTGTTTCATCGACAGCCTGCATGTCTAGGAATGGGCTCTGCCTGCCGGATGCCGCGCCGCGCGCTTCGAGATCGCGCAGCATGTCGTTGACCAGGCTCATGGCCGCACCTCGGCCAGCTGCGACAGCCATGGCAACGCACTCAGCAGCAGGCTCAGGGTTGCCGCACCCGCCAGCAATGCCCAACGCAACGGAAGGGCTGCACGCAGGAACGGTCGCGCACCCTCGGTATCGGCCAGGGCACGGCGTACGTGGCGGCTGCCGACCCGTCGCTGACCTTCGCCAAACGCCGCCATCAGGCACTTGTTGGCCAGGATGTTGAGCAACCGCGGGATGCCACCGCTGCCCTTGACCAGCAGGCGAATCGCGGCCGGCTTGAACAGCGGTTCACCTTGATAACCGGCAACCGCCAGGCGTTCATGCAGATAGCGCCTGGCATCGCTGACATCCAGCGGGCGCAGGCGATAGGAGAATGTGATGCGCTGGCGCAATTGCCGGAAATTTTCGCTGGCCAGCGTAGCGTCCAGTTCAGGCTGGCCGAACAGCACCACCTGCAGCAGTTTGCGCTGCTCGGTTTCCAGATTGGTCAGCAGTCGCAGGGCCTCCAGCGTGGCCGGTGGCAGCGCCTGCGCCTCATCGATCAACAGCACGGTGCTCTTGCCCTGGCCGGCCAGCTCGATCAGCCGGCGATGCAGTGCCGTCAGCAGCCCGTGATTGTCCAGTTGCTCGACCCGCGGCACATGCAGCTCATGGGCCAGCGCCTGGCGCAGCGCCATGGGTCCAAGCGCTGGGTTCGGCAACCAGGCGAGCTGGTAGTGTTCGGCATCCAGTTGCTTGAGCAGCGCGCGGCAGAGCAGGGTCTTGCCGGTGCCCACTTCGCCGGTCACCTTGATGAAGCCCTCGCCTTCGGCCAGAGCCACGCGCAGCAGGTTCAGGCACGCCTGGTAAGGCGGCAGGCGAACCATGAAGCCGGTATTCGGCGTCAATGCGAATGGCTTTTCCTGCAGGCCGAAGAATGCTTCGTACATACCGATGCTTACCTGACCTGCCGGAACGAATCGGCGCTGCGGCGCAGCTCGTCGAGCCAGACCTGATCGTCGATCACCTGCGGGCGCACCAGGATGACCAGCTCGGTCTGCTCGAGCGATTTGCGTTGCTGCTGGAACAGGCTGCCGACGATGGGCAGCTTGGAGGCCCAGGGAATGTTGGCGTCGTTGTTGCTGTTGCGGTTTTCCAGCAGGCCACCGATGACCACGACCTGGCCGCTACGCGCGCGCACGATGGAATCCGACTGGCGCGTGGTGGACAGCGCCAGCGGCAGGTTGAAGACGTTGTCGGAACCGCCCAGCTGGATACTCTTGTTCTGATCCTGAACGCGGCTGACGGTCGGACGGACGTGCAGCGTGACCTGGTCGTTCTCGTCGATCTGCGGGGTGACGTCCAGCGAGATTCCGGAGAAGAACGGAGTCAGGGTGATGTCCAGATCGGGCGCGGTGGTGCCGCCCGCCAGCGAGGTGGTGGTGGTCGAAACGTCGGTGACGAAGAACTCGTCGGTGCCGACCTTGATCACGGCCTTCTGGTTGTTGAGAGTGGAAATCCGCGGGCTGGAAAGCACCCGCACATCGCCCTGGGTTTCCAGCAGCTGCAGCACGCCGCTGAAGTCGCCGACGCTGACCGCAGCGCTGAACACGCCACCGACATTATTGACGCCGTCCAGCGTATCGCCCTGCACACCCAGCGCGAAGTCGGCGTTGCCCATGGAACCCAGCTGCGCCCAGTTGATCCCGGACTGGAAGCCGTCGGACAGGCTCACTTCGAGAATCTTGGTTTCCAGAATCACCTGCCGCTGCAGGTTGCGCTGCGCCTGTTGCAGGAAGCGCTCGACGTTCTGCTGGTCGGCACTGGATGCTCGAACCACCAGCAGTCCGGCCTGAGGGTTGACCACCACGCTGTTGTCCGCCTCGCTGCCGATCATCATCGCCACGACCTCGCGCACTTCACTCCAGAAGTCGACGCTGCTGCTGGTCAGCAGCTGACTGGCGTTGACGGTGCTGGAGGTCGAGTTGGTCGTGGTTCCGCCTGCACCGGTGTCGGTGTTGTCGCTGGTGGTGACTTGACCGGAGCTGACCCGAGTATCGGTCATGCCCTGTCGCTGCAGGTTGAGGTAGTTCAGGTCATAGGTACGGGTGACTGCGGTATTGGCCTGGATCTGGTAGCCATAGCTGGTGCGGCGATAGTCGTAGCCGTAGCTGTCGCGCACCGCCGCGAGGACCTCTTCCAGCGTCACGTTGCGCAAACTGAAGGTTATGTTGCCGGTCACCGCCGGGTGTACCAGCAGGTTCTGCCCGGCGTTGTCCATCAGGCTGAGGAAGAATTCGCGGGCCGGCATGTCGTTGGCGACCACATCGAAGCGCGGGCCACTGACCGCCGAGCTGCCGTCGACACTCAGCGGCGGAATCAGCGCAGCCTGTACCGACGGCGGCGGCAGCGCCTTGGCCTGGGTCTGCTGCAGGCTTTCCTCGAACAGACGGTTGCTCTGCTCGTAGAGGCGCTTGTCGCCGTCCTCGAATGTCTGGCAGGCGGCCAGCAGGCAGAACAGGCTCAGCAAGCCGAGACGTGGAAAAAGGGTCGGCATCATGGTCGGACTTGGCTCGGAGTAATGATCGGGGCAACCAGACGCAGCGTCTGCTGCTGGCCGTCGCGCTCGATCAGGACGGAATTCGTGTTGATGGCCAGGACTCGGGCATCGGCCAGGATGTCGCCGACTCTCAGCGATTGGCCGTTGAGCACCGCCCGGGCGCTCTGTGCACCACGGAAAATGGCTTGCAGGTGCAGCGTCGCCGGTGCCTGGCGCTCCGCTGCCGCGGTCACGAACGCCGCGGGCGGGCGGGTGGGATCGAGCGCGTAGGTCGAAGCGGGCAGCAAAAGGAACAAGCAGAACGCACGAGAAAAATCAGACACCAACCCACCCCGCTTCGCGACTCAAGGTATGCAGCTCCAGCGTGATCCGCGCTTTGTCCGGCCCGGCCTCATCGATGTGATAGTCCAGGCTGTCCCAATGCAGACGCCAGCCACTGTTCTGCACCGCCTGCAGGTAATCGAGCAGGTCGAAATAGCCGCCTTGCAGGGTCAGACGCAGGCCGTGCCGGTAGAAGCTGACCGCCGCTGGCGGCGCATCCTTCGCCGCATCCGTCGCGCCGGCCGGCAACTCCAGCGGCGCGCTGAAGCTCTGCAGCGCGACCATCTGCAGTTGAGGCTGACGGCGCAGTAGGTCCTGCAGCAGCGCTTTCATGCGTGCAGGTGAAACCAGTGAGCGGGTCTCCTCGTCGATGCTGCGCAGAATCTGTTCGCGGCTGGTGCGTGCAATATCGAGTGCGTCGCGATAAGGACGATTGGGGTCGGCCGCGAGCTTGGCCTGAAGTTCGAGCAACGCATTGTTCGCCTCCAGCTGACGGGCTTCGGCGAGACGCAGCTGGCTGTTCTGCTGGGCGATGCGCTGGGCGAGCGGCTCAGCCACTAGCAGTAGATAAAGCATGCCCAGCAGGGAAGCGCCGACCAGCACGCTCAGCCACTGCTCGCGCGGCGCCAGCGCCTGCCAGCGCTGCCGCAGGTTTTGCATGGCGTTATTCATCGTCGCCCTCCTCCGCCGCACGGGATGCCAGGCGGAACGCCAGCAGGCCGCTGTCGTCGCGCTGCAGATCGAAGCTACCGAACTCGCGACCCTGCAACGTCTTGCTGCGCCCGAGGCTTTCCAGATAAAGCGGAAGCAGTTCCTGATCCTGGCTCAAGCCGCGCAACAGCATGTCGCTGCCGCCCGCCTGCAGACGGATGCGGGTCAGCCACAGCCCGCGCGGCGGGTGCCGATCGGCCAGCGCCGTCAGTACAGGCGCGAAGCCGCCACGCAGCTGGCCATCGAGCGTTCGCAGGTGCGTTGCGAGGCGCTGCAGCTGGCGGTTCTCCGCTTCCCGCTCTGCCAGTTGCGCAGGCAGCCGGGTATCCAGAGTCGGTTCCCGATAGTTGGCCTTGAATGCAGCCAGCTGCGCCTCTGCAGAGACCGCCTGCGCCTCGGCCAACTGACGGTCCGAGGCGCGCTGCTTGAGGTTCCAGCCCTGCCAGGCAGCATGCGAAGCCAGGGCAAGCGCCAGTACACATGCGCCAAGCAGGAGTTGCCGCGGACGCGGGCCACCCTGCTGACGACGTTCGCGCTGATAGAGATTGACGTTCTGCATCAGACGGCGTCCTGACGCAGGGCGGCGCCGACGGCGCCAATGCAGAACGCCTGCTGCGCTTCGGACATCTCGGCACCCGGCTGGCCGGGGAAGAGCTCGCGCAGGTCGAGGCGTTGCAGGTTCACCGCCAGGCCACTGGCCAGCCCCTGATAGGCGCGCTCGCCATCCTGCTTCATAGGCAGCAACATCAAGCGATTGATATAGCCCTTGCCGAGCTGGCTCTCGAAGTAGTCAAGCGAGCGCTGGATTTCCAGTGTCGTACTGCCCAGATCCTGGGCGGCGCGGGCCAGCCCCTGCTCGATGCGCCGTGCCATGTAAAGGTCGGCGCCGTTCTGGATGCAGATCAGGCCTTCGCTGGTGCGCAGGCGCAGCAGTGCGAGATTCATGCCTTCGGCGCCGGCGAGCGAGCCCAGATTGCGAAACGCCATCTCGGTGATGTCGATGCTCGCCATGTGCAGACCGGCCTGACGCACGAACTGGGCGTAGTGCTGCATCCGGGTTTTCTCGAGAACGGCGCAATAGACCATACGCGTGCGTCCGCGATAAGCGTCCTCGGGCAGCGCTAAGCAGTCGATCACCACATCGTCCAGCGGCTGGCTGATCATGTCCTTGATGCGCCAGCGCATGGCGTCACGCAGCTCTTGCGATGGCACCTCAGGCGCTTCGAGAAGGAACATCTGGTATTCGGAAGGATGCAGCAGCACGTTCGTCGGCAAGCCCTGCAAGGCACGTTCGCTCACGGCCTTCTCCAGCAGAGCGGCCTGCGCGTCGACGCTGCCTTCCAGGTGTCCGCAGTACGGCAGCAGCGGCCGCGCACCGGGCACCCGAACGACGTGCGCCAACGCGATACCTTGCGGACCAGCCTCAATGCCGAGCATGCCGGCTGGTTTTGATTTCTTGGTTTTGGAAAACAGACCCACCAATGGCTCCCTCGCCAAGACGTCGGTGCTCAACTGCCAAAAAGCAGAGAATCGATACTGAGGGCGTCAATAGATAGCATATTGCCATCTTGCGTGACTCTAACAATATCCGATGGGTGCGTCCAAATATTGTCGTGAATCAATCGCGCAACAGAAAACCGTCAATCCAAGGACGTCAAAGATCGCGCGCATTCTGGGTTAATTAATTAGCTCGCGCTATATCGGCTTAAGCCCTTTCGTCGCACGAGGGCATCACAAACTACGCACCTGACGAACGGTAGTTAGCGGAATAAGCACGCGATGGATGCAGGAAGATGCAGGAAAGGAAACTGGCGCTCTTAGAACAGAGTGAGCTGCTCGAAACCACTGCGCAGATCGACCAACCGCACGCCGACGCCAATCAACCGAACCGGCCGGGCACCGCGGGAGAAGGCGATGGCGAGCAGATCGGCGTAGTCGTCGATTTCGAGTCCGGCGCCAGTCTGCTCCATTGTGGTCTGGGTGAAGTCATGGAATTTGAGCTTTACGAAGGGCTTGCCGGGTCGATAGCCGTTGTCGAGGCGCGCCATGCGGGTAGCCAACTGCTGCAGCAGCTCCGGGAGACGCTGCAGGCACGCCGCCAAGTCCGGCAGATCCTTGTCGTAGGTCTGCTCGACGCTCACCGACTGGCGCCGACTCTCCACCTGCACCGACCGCTCATCGATGCCGCGCGCCAGCCCCCAGAGCCGTTCGCCGAACGCGCCGAACTCGCGGACCAGGTCCAATCTGTGCCACTCGCGCAAGTCGCTACAGGTGCGGATGCCGAGCCGGCCGAGCTTCTCAGCGGTGACGCGACCCACACCATGCAGCCGCTTGACCTCCAGCGCCTGTACGAAATCGTCGACCTGTGTCGGGGTAATGACGAATAGGCCGTCGGGCTTATTCCATTCGCTGGCAATCTTGGCCAGAAACTTGTTCGGAGCAACACCCGCCGACACCGTGATGCGCAGCTGCTGCCAGACCCGACGCCGGATGTCCTCGGCAATACGCGTGGCGCTACCGGAAAAATGCTCGCAGGCAGTGACGTCCAGATAAGCCTCGTCCAGCGACAGCGGCTCGATCTGCTCGGTGTAGGTGCGAAAGATGTTAAGGATCTCACGCGAAGCCTCTCGGTAGGCATCCATGCGGGGCCGCAGGATCAGCAGATCAGGACACAACTTCAGCGCGTGCCCGGACGCCATGGCCGAGCGAACACCATATGCTCGCGCCTCGTAGTTGCACGTGGCAATGACCCCGCGCCGATCCGCAGCGCCGCCAACTGCGATCGGCCGCCGAGCCAGACTGGGGTCGTCACGCATCTCGATCGCGGCGTAAAAGCAGTCGCAATCAATATGGATGATCTTGCGAAGGGAGGACTGACTCACGGAAAACGGGGCACCGGACAGGAATGAACGAATCTTCAGCGCAACAGGTCGGTTATTAAGATGGTAAGTGCTTTATCACCCGATAGCCGGAGGTTCAGATGAAAATCTTGTACGCAGGCATCATCGCACTGGGCAGCTTGTTTTCCGCCGTTGCGCTGGCCGACCAGGACATGATGAACACTCAGCCGCAAGGCACCAACATCCAGCAGGAAAAGAAAGGCGAGGGAATGGCTCGCGAGAACGAAGATGGCGGCGCCGACCCGAAAATGAAAGAGGAAATCCAGGAAGATTGGCGCGAGGATGCCGAGAAGCGCCGCGAGAGCGACGTCATGAAGCCCGAGCAGCGCGGCTGAGCAACCAGCTTCGTCAAAGCTCCAGCGGGTACGGCTGAACCAGCGCTTTACCGTAGCCGTCGATGAACTCCGGCGGCATGCGCTTGGGTTTCCCGCTGGAGAGCTCGATGCAAACGAAAGTCGTCTGCGCGCGCAGCAGCGTAGCGCCGTCGGCCGGTCGGATCAGCTGGAAATTGCGTTTCATCTTCAAACGCTGATCGGATTCGGAAATCCAGGTTCCCAACTGCAGCAGATCGCCTTCGTAGGCCGCGGCCAGATAATCGATCTCGTGCCGCAGCACTGCCATCGCCCGATCGAGGCGGCGGTAGTCGTGGATGCCCAATCCCAGACTCTGCGAATGCTGCCAGGCACACCGCTCCAGCCAGGTTACATAGACCGCATTGTTGGCATGGCCCAGCTCGTCGATATGCTCGGACTGCACCTGCAGGTCGATGGTAAACGCGTCTGCCTGATCCCAGCTCATTCGTTGCAAGCCTCGTTGGCCGTTTGCGATGACCTATGAAACCGCAGCCGCCGCGACGAGTCACGCCTGTTGCTGCGAGCAATGACAAGACATTCAGCGCAGTGCGACTCAACCGACTTTTCGACCACGCAAAACAAAAAGGGCCATCTCATGAAAGATGACCCCTTGAAGCCCAAAACGGGCAATAAAAATGGCGTCCCCTAGGGGACTCGAACCCCTGTTACCGCCGTGAAAGGGCGGTGTCCTAGGCCACTAGACGAAGGGGACGAAACCTTCGCAAACCTGCCGAACAATCAATCGACAAGCCGTGATTGGTGGAGCTAGACGGGATCGAACCGTCGACCTCTTGCATGCCATGCAAGCG
>NZ_DAMCPO010000012.1:0-140338 GCF_032106285.1 Stutzerimonas kunmingensis | reverse complement strand
TCGACTTCAAATGCCCCATCGAGGTGATGGGAGAGGTCATGCAAAATGCCATGGCGATGCGGCATGATGCTCCGGCTTCAATTCAATAACCGTGTTGCGCTCAGCTCCTGCAACCGCCGAGATATGATTTTTATCAATGCTTTCCACCCTGCTGCAGTTGTAGATGCATGCCACATCTACAATCAGGTGCTGAGCAGTTACCACAACTACAAAATTAATTATGCCTGCGAAGAAATAGCGCCTACCGAGCCCGCCCGTGCATGACATTCCCAGCGCCCTTTTGCCAACATGCGGCAGCCCAACAACCAACGCTTCGCTTGAAAAGCTCAACCCACTAGCTCACACAACCCACCCGGCACCCTCATCACCCACTCCCTTACCGCCCGAACCGTCGGATCATCCCGTCTCCCCTCCGGATACACGAGATGAAACGGCTTGCCCTCCATCTCCGGCCCGAACGGCTGCACCAGCCGTCCTTCCCTCAGTTCGTCCTCGATCAACTGCCGACTCATCAGGGCCACGCCCTGCGCACCGATGGCGGCGGAAATGGCGTGGGTTTCGTCGGAGAAGACCAGCCCGGCGCTCACATCCAGCCCCGGCACGTTGGCGAGCTTTTGCCACGACGCCCAATGAATCGGAGCGGACAAGGCAGCTTGCGCACGGAAGTGGATCAACGGGTGTTTGGGCAGCTCGGTTACATCCCGCAAGCCGAGGTGCGGGCTGCAAACAGGGACGAAGGTGTTGTCGAACAGCTTCTCCGCCACCAGCCCGGGCCAGCGGCCGTCGCCGTAGCGGATGGCGATATCCGCCGTGACGCCATCGAGCGCGACTGGCTCATGGGAGGTATGGAAGCGCAGATCGATATCCGGATGTGAATCGCGTAGCAGACAGACCCAGGGCACCAGCCAGCGCACCGCGATGGCCGGTGTGGTGCTGAGGGTGATCGCCTGGCGGCAGGGCTTCGCGCTCAGGCGTTCGACCGTAGCGCTGATGCTGTCGAAGGCCGTTTCCAACGTCTGTTGCAGCTCCCGTCCCGGATCGGTCAGTTCCAGCTTCCGCGGTTTGCGCAGGAACAGCGCCACGCCGAGGGATTCCTCCAGCGAACGAATCTGGTGGCTGATCGCCGTGGCCGTGACGGACAGCTCCTCGGCGGCCTGCTTGGCGCTCTCGTGGCGGGCCGCGGCTTCGAAGGCCCGCAGCGCAGAAAGCGAAGGTAACCGGCGATGCGCCATGGCTGAGTTTCTCTCATCTGTAGTTGGAAGAAATGGTCGTTTGTCGCTCGTACAGCCTAGCCCTAGGCTGGATTTACCGCGAACGACAGATGAGTTCAATCACAGAGGAGAATCGCCATGACGCACCTTCTGCACCTTGATGCCAGCGCCCGCCCAGGGCTTGCCGGCAAGGACGAGCACGGTTCCCACAGCCGTAACCTCACCCACCGCTTCGTCAGCCAGTGGGCGGCCCGCCGCGCGCAGGACGGCATCGTCTACCGCGATATAGGCCAGAACCCGCCTTCGTTTATCAGCCATGACTGGATCGCCTCCAGCTTTACGCCGGAAGAGCGCCGCGAGCCGTGGATGCGGGATACGCTGGCGGAAAGCGACCAGCTGGTCGATGAGCTGATCGCCGCCGATGTATTGGTCATCGGTACGCCGCTCTACAACTTCGGCATGCCCGCGGCACTGAAGGCCTGGATCGACCAGATCGTGCGCCCGGGCCGGACGGTCGAGGTCGACGAAAGCAAACTACCTGACCCGTACGTGCCGTTGCTGGCGGACCGGCCACGGCATGCGGTCATCCTCAGCGCCCGCGGCGGCATCGGCTTTGGTCCCGGCGGGGAGATGGCGCACATGAATCACCTGGAGCCGAACCTGGTGACGGCACTCAATTTCATCGGGATTACCCGCATCCATCAGATCGCGATTGAAGGTCAGGAAACCGGTGGCGAGGTATTGGCCGCCTCGGTGGCCGAGGCGCTGCGCGAGGTGGATGCCTTGGTCATGGAGCTGCAGTCGGCACTCGATGCGCCCCCACTCCATGCGCGGGAAAGGCAGGTGGAGCTCAATCAGGTGTAAGGCGGGCAACGCGTGGAAACGGCCTCGCTTTCCACGCTACGCTCCATGGGCATGGCACCCAGTCGAGACAGCGGAGCAGGCATGGCGAGCGACAAAGATTTCGTGCTGTACGTGGCGGAGCAGATCGGCCTGGGGAGCAGGCTGACGTACAGGAAGATGTTCGGCGAGTACGCCCTTTATCTGGACGATAAGGTCGTCGCGTTCGTCTGCGACAACAGCCTGTTCATCAAGCCTTCGGCGGCCGCCGAGACGCTCGCCCCGGACTTGCCGCAAGCGCCGCCCTACCCCGGCGCGAAGAACTATCCGGTGGCGGACGAGCTGCTGGACGATGCCGACGAACTCCGCCGCCTGGTGATCGAAACGGCTCGCCTTATGCCAGCACCTGCGCCACGCAAACCGAGGAAGAGAAGGCCAGACGCAGCCGCGACATAGCGGCAGGCAGGATCCCGTATCCCTGATCGCCATGCCGCTTCACCTGGCCAGTCGCACGCCGCCCGGTACAATGCCGCCATTTTCCGTACCGCCCCGGAGCGCTGCCATGTTCACCCTCACCCACCTCGACACCCCGCCGCCGGAATCGCTGAAAAGCCAGGTGCTGCAGATGGTGGTGGATTATCTCGGCGACATCAGCCCGGTTTCGCTGCAGCCCAGCAACCTGCTGTATCAGCTGTATCAGTACGTGGTGGGCTTCGAGGTGCATCGCTATCTGGACAGCATGGACGGCGCGCAGGCGGGCAAGCCGGAGCTGATCATGGCGCTGGATGCTGATGATCCGACGGTCCTGCTCGGCTTCGCGCTGTATTTGCCCTTTGTGGACGATCCCGAAGCCTGCGCGCTGGTCTATCTGGCGGTCGACGCCGGCCATCGTCGCCTGGGCATTGGCCGGGCGATGGTCGAAGCGATGGTGACGCGCTATCCCCATGCCGAGGTCACGTGCGTTGCAGGCAAGGTGCCGTATTTCAGCGCGCTGGGCTTTCAGCCGCTGGTAGCGCGTGGCCCGCAGGTGGTGATGAATACCCGTAACGGGGCTTCGAACGGTGCGGTGGCGGTGCAGGATCTGGAGCCGATCTTCCAGTCCAAGGAAGTTCGGCAGATCTACAGCTACCTGGTGCAGCAGAACGGCCGCAAGGCGATGAGCGAGGCGGAGAAACAGCGCGACCGCCTGCTCGATCAGCTGGCACAGCAGGCCAGTCATCTGATCGATGCCCACACCTCGGCCAAGCGCCTGCATTGAGCCCTTGGCAAGCTCGCCGCGGGCGCGATCTGCTGATCAGCGCTTCACGCAGACGAATATCGCGTTCCCGGATGCCTGGTTCCAGGGCACGATCTTCTCGTAGTCGTGCTCGAGCACATGCACCTCGAAGTACTGCTCCAGCAGCTCGCTCAGCTCGGCAAAACTCACGGCCACCATCGCGTGTTCGTCGTGCCAGACCTGGCTTTGATCCGCGACGGTTTTTTCGATGCGCAGCCTCAGCAGTTGCTGCTCCCCTTCACCCGGGTAGTGCCAACCGGAGCTGAAGGTGAACAGGCCGTCCGCATGCCTGGCCGTGTGCGAGACGGATGAGGCGTTGTCGATCCAACGCTTGTCCACGGCGTTGAAGCAGAACAGCCCGCCCGGGGCCAACGCGGCATGCACGCTGGCGATACAGGCCTGCAATCGCTGAAGCTCGGCGCTGTAATGAATGGAGTAAAGAAAGCAGGTGATCAGATCGGCCGGCTGCTCGACCGCAAAGCCACACATGTCCTGCAGGGAAAACTGAGCTCCCGGGCAGCGCGCGGCTGCTCTGTCCAGCATCGGCTGGTTGATGTCGAGCCCGCCGCTGGTATAGCCGGCATCGATGAAATGTCGGACGTGCGGGCCAGTGCCGCAGGCGAGGTCCAGATGCCTCGTCCCGCCGTTGCCGAACAGCTGCTGCAACCTGTGGACACAGTGGCTTTGCGCCCTGTAGTCGATGTCCGCACACATAAGATCGTAATAACCCGACAAGTCGGTATAGAGAGCATCGCCGGGCATGATGACCTGATGTGTGAAGGGGGCTTCAGCGGGCGGCGCATCATATCTCAACCACACCTCTGTGTAGTGGCCAGGCGCAATGCTGGAGATTCACCGGACGGTGGCGGACCGCTTGGCCCCTCAGGGTGCCCAGACGCTCCACCACCATAGGGCCGGATGGCGCTCGGTCACTCGTCCGGAATCTCCACTTCGACCAGCTTCGCCAGAAGCGTCAGCGACTCCTGCCAGCCGAGGTAGCAGGCTTCGGCCGGGATCGCGTCCGGTATACCTGCCTGGGTGATGTTCAGTTCAGTGCCGCAGGAAACCTGGGTGAGCGTCACCGTCACCTCTATCGTGCCCGGCAAGCCCGGATCATCGAATGTGTCTTCGTAACGGATTCGCTGATTTTCCAGCAGCTCCAGGAATTGTCCGGCGAAGCTGTGGCTGGTACCCGTGGAGAAATTCGTGAAGGACATTCTGTAGCGGCCGCCTACCCGCGCGTCGATCTCGTGCACCTTGCCGGTGAAGCCGTTCGGCGGCAGCCATTTGGCCTTGGCGTCTGGGTCCAGAAAGGCGCGATAGATGCGCTCGGGTGTCGCTCGCAGGACGCGGTGAAGGCGGATGGTGCTGGGCATGGCTGTTCTCCTCTGGTGGCGAATCTACCTTGATGGCCTTGTTAGTCGAACGAAGAACAACGAATTCGACGCAACGCTTGAGTTTTCCGCCTACCCAGCATCGCAAGCGTCCGCCCTGAACAAGCGCGGTCAAGCCTGCTCGTTCGAGTCCTTGAGCGTATGCAGGCAGAGGTACTCCATGCTGGCGGCCCAGGCCTGCATGCGTTCCGCTTCAAGCTGCACCAGCATGGCGTAGCGGCGACCGCCCCATACCGAAAGATGCAGCGCTTCCAAGGTTGCTGGCGAGGGACGCACCGGAAGGTCAGTCGCCGCATCGACGACTCGATGCCAGGCGCTCAACAGATCCTCGTAGGCCCGACGCTGATGCTTGGGCTCGGCTACCAGCGTTTCCAGTTCGAGCATGTCCGGATGGAACCAGGGCAGCTGAGGTTCGACTCCGGCAAGGGCGCGTACCAGTCGGCGGATGCGCTCGGGCCAGGCAAGCGCGGTTGGCGCTACCGCTTGCGCGTCAATCGCCTCCAGCAGCTGCTCGACGCAATAGCGCACGTAGCCCGAGTGCAGGGCGTGCTTGTTGGGGAAGTAGTCGTACAGGGTGCCGATGGCCACGCCGGCTTCCAGGGCAACCGCGCGGGTCGTCAATCGAGCCCAGCCGTCGCGCTGCCATATCCGAACATAGGTGTCGAAAATCGCCTGAACGGTGGCCTTGGCGCGCTGCTGAGTCGGCCGTTTGAGCGGCTTGGCGCTCGGCAATCGTGTGCTCATGAAATCCGAACCCGGCGGTGAAACGAAAGGGATAGAGTCGAAGCCGTCCATTTACGAACCCAAGGTGCCATCGATGAGCGTCATCCGCCAGTTGCAGAACAACAAGAAAGACATGCAGCAGACCCGCATTCAGACCCGACCGATGCCGGAGCTGAAAGCCGGCGAAGCCCTGCTGCGTATCAGCCGGCTGGCACTGACCACGAACAATGTCACCTACGCCGCGTTCGGCGAGACACCTCACCTGCGCTATTGGGACTTCTACCCCACCGGCGATAGCGAATGGTTCCACATGCCGGCGTGGGGCTTCGCCGAAGTCGTGGAGAGCACCGTCGATGACCTGGCGAAGGGCGAACGCTTCTATGGCTTCTGGCCGATCGCCAGCCATGTCGTCATGCAGCCGGTACGGGTTTCCGAGCGCGGCTTCTACGACGGCGCCGAACACCGACTCGAACTCACATCGGCCTACAACCAGTACCAGCGCATCAGCAGCGACGCCGCCTATCGCGCAGAGAGCGAAAACTACCAGATGCTGTTGCGCCCGCTGTTCATCACCTCGTTCATGCTGGCCGATTTCCTCGACGACAACGCCTTCTTCGGCGCGCGCCAGATCCTGATGTCGAGCGCCTCGAGCAAGACCGCGTACGGCACGGCGTTCTGCCTGCAGGACAACCCGGCCGTGCAAACGATCGGGCTGACCTCCCCAGGCAATACGGACTTCGTACAAGGCCTGGGTTGCTACCACCAGGCGTTGGGCTACGACCAGCTAGCCTCGCTGGACCCGAGCGTACCCACGCTCTACGTCGACTTCTCCGGCAGCGCGGATCTACGCCGGCAGATCCACAGCCATTTCAAGGATGCCCTGGTGTACAACTGCTTCGCCGGGTCAGCCCAGAACCACGAATACAGAAAGACGGACGCAACGCTGGCCGGTCCGCAGCCACAGCCCTACTTCGCGCCTTATCAGATCAAGAAACGCAACGCCGACTGGGGCCCCGCCGAGGTGACCCGCCGCTTCAACGAGGCGCAGCTGGCCTTTATCGCTCGGGTGAGCGATGCGCAGCAGCCCTGGATGCAGGTGAACGAGCACGCAGGCATGGAGGCCGCACAGGCGCTGGCCGAATCCCTGATCAAAGGCGACATCAATCCGCTGGCGGGCCACGCCGTGCTGCTCGACTGACCAGGTAATCGGTGCCGAGCAGATAACCTCAGCCAGTGCGACCGGTCGATGCGGCTGGCGTATATCGAGCCAGTCGCTCAAGCGCCCGCACTCTTCGCCGATATCGGAAGCACAACTAGATCGATTGGATGCCCTGCATGTTTAACAACCGCTTGAAAAAGGATTTGGAAGCCAAGGATGCCGAGCTGGCAATCCTGCGCCAGCTCATGGGCAAGATGAACGGTGACATGCTCTCGCTCACGCTGGATACCGACTTCAAGATCTGCGCGTTCAATGATCGATTCGCCCGTACCTTGGGTTACTCACACGGGCATCTCCAGGGCCGCCCCCTGGCCGAGATCGTTCCGCCCTATGTGAAGAACCTGCCCTGCTTTCACAACTTTCGCGCCGCGGTGGCCAAGCTCGAGCCGGTCAGCGACGACTATCGGTACCTGCGCGCCGACGGCAGCCTCGCCTGGTTGAAGATCCATTGGTATCCGATCGCAAAGGCCGACGGGAAGCTTTCGCATATTCAGGGTTTCGGCAGCGACATAAGCGAGGCCGTGTACCGGGCGAAGGAGAACGAGGCATTTATCACCGCCCTGCTGCGCTCGACCGCGGTGATCCAGTTCAATCTGGACGGAACGGTGGTCACGGCCAATGAGCAGTTTCTCCAGACCATGGGCTATTCGCTCGCGGAGCTCAAAGGCAAACATCACAGTCTGTTCTGCGCGCCGGAAGATGCCGCTTCGGCGGATTACAAGGCGTTCTGGCAGAAACTGAACCGCGGCGAGTACGTCGCCGACCGCTTCAAGCGTGTCGACCGCCACGGCCACGAGGTCTGGCTGGAGGCGACCTACAACCCGGTGCACGATACCGAAGGCAACCTCTACAAGGTGGTCAAGTTCGCCAACGTGGTGACCGATCAGGTCATGCGTGAGGCAGAAGTGCGGCAAGCCGCGGGCGTCGCCTACGACATCTCGCTGCAGACCGACGTCAGTGCCGAGCGCGGCGCCAGCGTGGTGAAGGACACCCTGGTGACGATGCAGAAGATCACCGACCAGGTGCAGTCCGCGACCGATGGCATCGAGGCGCTCGGCAAGCAGTCGCTGCTGATCAGCTCCATCGTCCAGACCATTGGTGGCATCGCCGCACAGACCAACCTGCTGGCGTTGAACGCGGCCATCGAGGCCGCCAGGGCTGGCGACCAGGGTCGCGGTTTCGCGGTGGTGGCCGACGAGGTTCGGCAACTGGCCGCGCGCACGAGCACCGCTACCGACGAGATCGTCAATGTGGTGCAACAGAACCAGGCGCTGGCCGACGAGGCGGTACGCAACATGTTCGCCAGCCGCGAACAGGCGGTGCAGGGCCTGGGGCTGGCCAACCAGGCCGGTGCGGTGATCGTCGAGATTCAGGACGCCGCCAAGCAGGTGGTCAGTGCGGTCGAACGGTTCGCCAAGGAACTCTGACGACGTAACGACAGAACACGCCCCTGCCCCTGGAGCTGTTACGGCTGTTCGACATGCGCGGCAAAGCCGACCTGCGCTGGCGCCACGTCGGCCCTGAGCGTTAGCGCCGGAATGTCGTAGTCGCCGCCGTTCTGTTTGCGATAGGCGATGGGTTCAGTGCGCCAGAGGTGGTCCAGGCGCTTGCCCAGTTCGTCGCGGAGTGTGTCGAATCGGGCCCGGTCGATGCGGCTGGTGCGGTGCACCAGAAACGGTGGCAGCACATCGAAGCCCGGGTAATGCAGGATGCCGTGATGGATGGGGAACAGCAGGTCCTCGATGGGCCCGTTGATTCCCCGCGGGCTGTAGTGTGATTCCCAGCCACCGGTAGTCACGATCAGCATCGCCCGTTTGCCCGCCATCGAACCCTCGCCGTAGCGATCGCCCCAGCGCGCATCCGAGTGCTCTCCGACGCCATAAGCGAAACCGTAGGCATATACCCGGTCGACCCAGCCCTTGAGGATCGCCGGCATCGAAAACCACCAGAGCGGGAACTGCAGGATCAGCGCATCCGCCCAGCGCAGCTTGTCCTGCTCCGCCGCGATGTCAGAACTCTGCCGGCCACTGGCGAACGCGCGTCGGGAATGCTCGGAAGCATCGAAACGCGCTTCGGGGTCACGATCCAGGCTGTCGCCAGCGTCGATCGCGGCCTTCCAACCCATGGCATACAAGTCGGAAACCTGGACCTGATGGCCAGCCGCCTGCAGGCGTTGTACGGCGAACTCCTTCAATGCGCCATTCAACGAGCGCGGTTCGGGATGGGCATAAACAAGCAGAACATTCATGGGAAACCTCCGTAGCGGGAAGGCTGCAGAATGTGGCTTGCCCAGGTATGTTTGAAATGAATAAGCCATATTCCAGGTATTGCCATGAATAATCTCAGACGCCTCGATCTGAATCTGCTGGTGACCCTGGACGTGTTGCTGGCCGAGCACAATGTCACCCGCGCCGCAGAGCGCCTGAATTTTTCCCAGCCCTCGGTGAGCGTGCACCTGGCCAAGCTGCGCGACATTTTCGACGATCCTCTGCTGATACCTGGGCCGCGAGGCATGCGCCCGACTGCACGCGCAGAAGAATTGCGCGAGCCCTTGCGCCTGGCGCTGGAGGCGCTGGAGCAAGCCGTCGCGCCAGCCAGCCCGTTCGACCCTGGCGCCGCGCAGAACGTCTGGCGCATCGCAGCCAGCGACTATGGCGAGTCCGCGATTGTGCTACCCGCTCTGGCCGGTCTGCGCAGCGCCGCACCGAGCACCCGCATCGCCGTGGTCGAGATGCAGCCTTCGCGCATCGCCCGCCAGGCAGAACAGGGTGATATCGACCTCGCCTTGCACACCGTCGATGGTTCGCCGTCCAACCTGCGCCGCCGCGTTCTGTTCACAGAGCGCTACGTACTGGCCGGCCGTGCCGGGCATCCGCGCCTGCGGCGACGGCCGACGCTAGAGCAGTTCTGCGCGCTGGATCAGGTGATCGTCTCGCCGGATGGCGGCGGCTTTCACGGTGCCACCGACGATGCCCTGGCCACGCACGGCCTGCAACGGCGCGTGGTGCTGTCGGTGCCGCATTTCCTGTTCCTGCGCTCGGTACTGGAAAGCACCGACCTGGTGGCCATGCTGCCCGAACGGCTGGTTCAGGGTGTTGCACTGCAGGTCGTCGAAGCGCCGCTGGAGATTCCAGGCTACGAAATGGCCATGCTCTGGCATGAACGCGCCCATCGCGACCCGGCCCATCAATGGCTGCGCGAGCAGATCGTCAACGCGATCTAGCCCCGCCTGCGCGACGTGCTTCTGGGCTGCAGCTGATCCAGCGCGGCGGAGTTCTGCCTTGCCCAGTCGTAGATCAGTTCGATGGGTTCAACCATCAGCTGGCCCAGCGGCGAGAGCGCATAGCTCACCGCCGGCGGCACCGAATCGAGCGTGTGGCGCTCGATCAGGCCGCTTTGCTCCAGTTCGCGAAGCGTCTGGATCAGCATTTTCTTGGAGATGCCAGGCAGGCTGCGATGCAATGCGCCACTGCGTGCGGTGCCTCCATGCCGGGCATGCAGCGTGTGCAGAATCATGCTGGTCCACTTGGTGGAGAAGAGCTCAAGCACGCGTCTGGGTGCGCAGTCTTCGCGCCATTGTTCTTCGTCAGAGCCCGGTTGCATGGGGGATGGTCACCATTTGGTGCCGACTTGGATCGGCATTTTCGAGTGGGTAAGGTGCAGGCCTGTTTCGCTTTGTGGGGGTCTGCACATGACAAATCAAGCACTGGTGGTCGGCGCGAGCGGCATTGTCGGCAGCGCGCTGTCGCGCCTGCTGGCCGATGAAGGCTGGAGCGTGGCGGGACTGGCTCGCCGGCCGAATACCGAAGCGGGTGTCACGCCGATCAGCGCCGATCTGCTGGCCCCCAAGGCGCTCGCCTCGGCGCTGGCCGGCGTATCACCCACTCACGTCTTCCTCACCACCTGGGCGCGCCAGGCCAGCGAGGCGGAGAATATCCGCGTCAACGCGCAGATGGTACGCAACCTGCTCGAAGCCGTCCGGCCGGCTGGCACGCTGCGCCATGTCGCCCTGGTCACCGGTCTCAAGCACTACCTCGGCCCGTTCGAAGCCTACGGCAAAGGCGCGCTGCCGCAGACGCCGTTCCGCGAGGAACAGGGGCGGCTGGATGTCGAGAACTTCTATTACGCCCAGGAAGATGAGGTGTTCGCCGCGGCGGAGCGCGACGGCTTCAGCTGGAGCGTGCATCGCCCGCACACCATCACCGGCGTGGCGGTCGGCAACGCCATGAACATGGCCACCACGCTGGCCGTGTACGCCTCCATCTGCCGCCATACGGGGCGGCCTTTCCGCTTTCCGGGCTCGGACGTGCAGTGGAACAGCCTGACCGACATGACCGACGCCGCTCAGCTCGCCCGGCACCTGCGCTGGGCCGCCAGCACGCCGGCAGCCGCCAACCAGGCCTTCAACGTCGTCAATGGCGATGTGTTTCGCTGGAAATGGATGTGGTCGCGCATTGCCGAGTGGTTCGGCATCGACGCCGTGCCGTTCGATGGCCCGGCCCCGCTGGAGCAGCAGATGGCGGGCGACGCGGCAATCTGGAGCGACATGGCGAAGCAGTTCGGTCTCGCCGAGGCGGACATCGGCAAGCTCATCTCGCCGTGGCACACCGATGCCGATCTGGGCCGCCCGATCGAGGTGGTGACGGATATGTCGAAGAGTCGCAAGCTCGGCTTTCTGGATTACCAGGCCAGCGACGAGGCGTTCTTCGATGTCTTCGCTAGGCTGCAGGCGAGCAAGCTCATTCCCTGACCCGGTCGCGCAGCTAAAAACCCTTTGCCGACCAAACCGTCCCGTATACTCGCGCGTTTTCCGCGCGAGTCCCCCTTCCGTGAGCAACAAACGCTATGCCTGCATCGGCCTGAGCAACCCGAAATCGCCGTCCAACGTGGGGGCGATCATGCGTGCCGCAGGCTGCTATGGCGCCGCTTCGGTGTTCTACACCGGCACCCGCTACGACCGCGCCAAGGACTTCGTCACCGACACCAAGAAGGTCCATCAGGACATTCCGCTGATCAACATCGACGACCTGCGCAAGATTCTCCCGCTCGGCTGCGTGCCGGTTGCGGTGGAGCTGGTCGAAGGCGCCCGCTCGCTCCCCGAGTACACGCACCCGGACCGCGCGCTGTACATCTTCGGTGCCGAGGACGGCTCGCTGAGCAAGGAAATCCGCGACTGGTGCGAGGACGTGGTGTACATCCCCACCAACGGCTGCATGAACCTCGCCGCGACGGTGAACGTGGTGCTCTACGACCGCCTGGCCAAGGGCAACAACACCCGCTCCGGGCCGCAGTTCTGATCGAACGATGGATGCGCTACACGCCGCACGTGGACAACGCTTCGCTTGTTCGCTGAAGATGGCGGCGATCGACTCCAAGCGTCGCCGGCCACGTGTGAATCCGGCGATTTCCGCATCTCGACTTCAAGAGCACTGCATGAAAGCACTTCCGATTCTGGGCGCTGCCCTCGCACTCTTGGTCCCCTCGGCCTATGCCGAGGAACTGCAGGTCACCCTCGACGGCCTGCAACACGACAAGGGCCAGGTGGCCGTAGCGGTATATTCCAGCGCGAAAACCTTCCGCAAGGACGACCAGGCGTTCGCCGCGCAGAAGGCCAAGGCCGAGCAGGGAGCCGTGACCCTGGTGTTCAAGGACCTGCCGCCCGGACGCTACGCGGTGCTGGCCTACCATGACGAGAACGGCAACGGCGAGCTGGACCGCCGCTTCGGCATGATCCCAACGGAAGGCTACGGGCTGTCGAACAATCCCAAGGTGATGGGCCCACCGTCCTTCGAGGACAGCGCATTCGAGGTGCCCGCCGGCGAACCGACCCGGGTCACGCTGGAGATGCGTTACTAACCAAACAACCCGGGAAACCGCGTGGAAAAGGCTTCGCCGTTTGCCGCCCTAGCGACGCCGCATCCATGTCCGCGGCTGAACTCAGCGGCAGTTGCCGGCACAGCCGCCGCGGGCACATGCCGGCGCTTCCGGATTCTTCAATACGCGGCTGTTGACCACCCCGGCAGCCGTCATCAGTTTGGTCACCGGCGCGTCGTCCGGAATGTTCGAATCTTCGGCCAGCGCGCCGGCCGCGCGCAGTTCGCCCCAGGTTTTCGGCCGTAGCGCCATGGCATGGCGAACTTCATAAACCTGACCATTGGCTTCGCAGCGGTAGTCGTAGGTCGGCATGGTATTCCTCTCGTGATGATTCGGTGCCGGCAGCCCGCGCGGACAGCCGCGGGCTGTCTGCTGCACACGGGGCGTTATTGTAAGAGCACTGTGCTTTTCAGCAGCGTCGTGAGCCGCTACGGAAACCGCCGGCACGTACTGGCTATGCCGATTTCATCATCACCAGCGCGAAACCCACCACGATGCCAGCCAGGGCAATCAGCCAGCCGATGCGATGGGCGCGGTTCTTCTGGGCTTGGCGGACGGGGTCTACGGGCTTTTTCTTTCTCACGATTCACCTGGCTCTGGAAAACACGCTGCTGCCGCTTGGCGCTCACGCCTCTCGGCGCAGCGCGCCTTTTTAGGCCGGGCGGGGCGAATTGTCCAGTGGATGAACATTCACGCGAGGTCACGCCTGGCCGGCCTCTAGCCGAGCGGGCTCTGATCGGCTTCCGGTTGGTCGTTCGAATCGGCGCCTGAATCGTTTTCGCCCGAGTCCGGCACATCGCCGTACTCGTCGTAGTCCGACGGGGTCAAGCCATCCTTGAGCGGGTCGTCTGGATCGATCATGGCAGCTGTCCTCTGGCAACAATGGGCTTTGGTGACATTGCCTTGGAACCCGAGGGCAGACCGTGCGTTTCGTCAGCGCTGGACATCTCGATGTGCGGTGCGTGCGCACCGCGTCGCGCAATCGCGGACCTACGGCCGACGCACTCCCGTCAGGGTTTCGATGATGCGGCACTCGCGGACCGACGATTCGCTGCAGCCCGCCAAGCGCTGCAGCTCCGCTTCGAGCCGCTGCAGATCGGCAATGCGCTGGCGCACTTCGACCAGATGCGTCTGCACCAGGCGATCGACATCGGTGCAGGCATGCTCGGGCTGGTCGGCCAGCTCGACCATGGTGCGGATCTCATCGAGGGAAAACCCCAGCTCCCGCCCACGCTTGATGAAACGCAGCCGCGCGGCGTCCTGCTCGCTGAAAGTGCGATAGCCGGATTCGGTGCGCGACGGTGCCGCCAGCAGCCCGATGCGCTCGTAATAGCGGATGGTCTCCACGTTCACTGCCGTGGCCTTGCTGAGTTTGCCGATGGTGAGTGGCATCGCTTGACCCTGTAGTGGCTACAGGGTTTAGCGTAGCGCCATCGACAACGGGAGGCGATGTCATGGCGGGAAATTGTTGCAGCGGCGGCTGCGCCACCACGGCAGCACGCGGACGCTATCGGCGCATTCTCGGGATTGCGCTGCTAATCAACCTGGCGATGTTCGGTGTCGAGATCGGCGCAGGCGTGCGCTCGGGGTCGGTATCGCTGCTGGCGGACTCGCTGGATTTCTTCGGCGATGCGGCCAACTACGGCGTCAGCCTGTTCGTGCTGGGCCTGGGCGTGGTGATGCGGGCGCGGGCGTCGCTGGCCAAGGCGCTGACGATGGGCCTGTTCGGCGTGTTCATCCTGGTGGTCGCGGTCGGCAATTTCGTCGATGGCAGCGTGCCGCATGCCTCGACCATGGGCGTCGTCGGCGTGATCGCGCTGCTGGCCAATATCGCGGTGGCCGCCATGCTCTACGCCTACCGCGAAGGCGACAGCAACATGCGTAGCGTCTGGCTATGCAGCCGCAACGATGCGCTCGGCAACCTGGCGGTGATGTTGGCCGCGCTGGGGGTGTTCGGCACCCGCGCCGGATGGCCCGATCTGATCGTGGCGACGATCATGGCGTTGCTCTCCATCAGCGCGGCGGTGCAGATCACCCGCCATGCCCTGGAGGAGTTGCGATCCGAACGGATGGCGGTCAGCGATGGGGAGCGACGCACCTGATCCCGAGGGGCACGCGCGGCTAAGCCTCGCCACGAGGGCGAGCGCGCTCGGCAAGGAACGCCACCGGTGCCGTGCCATCGGCATTCAACTGGTAGATCTCACGCGGCCTGCCCTGCTCGTCGAGCACCAGCAGGCCGATACCCGAGCCGTTCCATAGCCGTTCGCCGGCGTTGCTGCGGTCAGGCACGCGCGGCACGACTTCCAGCCGGCGGCGCTTGGTCAGCCAGTTCAGTGGCGACCAGGGCGCGTAGAGCCAGCGGTTGAGGCGATCGAACCAGTCCAGCAGGCGCCGCGGAAACTCGTTCTTCACGCCGCTGCTGGTGATCTGCCATAGCTGGGGCGCCGTATCGCGACCGCGAATGTGCACTTCGTAGACGAAGGAGTAATGCACGTCGCCGGACAGCACCACATAGTTTCCCGGCGTTCGCGTGTGGCGGAAGATGTTCATCATCACGTGGGCGGCGCCGCGATGGGCCATCCAGTTCTCCGCATCGACCAGCAACGGCTGGCCGGCCCAGCTGAACACGCGCTGTACCGCCTCGATCAGCTTGACGCCGAACATCGGTGCTGGCGAGACGATCAGTACCGATGGTTTGTCGAGAATGTTCTGCTGGAATTCGCTCAGCGCCTCCCAGTCCATCAGGCCGGACGGTCGGCTGAGGTTGCGCTCGCTGCGCCAGCGCCGGGTGCGTGTGTCCAGCACCACCAGCGGCGGATCGGTGGGCAACTCGTAGCCCCAGCCGTCGAGCCTGAACAGCGTGTCGATCAGCTGATCCTGCGTCGCGCAATCCAGCCAGCCATCGCTAGCCGTCGCCAGCAGCTCACGCACCGGCAGCAGCAACTCGGCGAACCGCGTCGGATCGTTGCCCCAGGCCTGACACAGCAGATAGGCGAGCAGCGCGTTGCCAATGATGCGCCGCGACAGCGGATGGCCGTAGGCAGTCTCTTCCCAGCGCGCGGAGAGATTCCAGTCGTCGGTGATGTCGTGGTCATCGAAGATCATCAGCGACGGCACATGAGCCAGGGCACGGGCCACTTTCGGCAATCCCGCGATAAAGCCTTGCAGACACGCCTCTTCACTCCGGTAACGCTCGGCCTCGGCTGGCTCCAGCGCGGGCATCTGCGGGGCGATCAGCGACCAGGGCGTCGGCGACCAGGGCGTCGGCGACCAGACGAGCAGGTACATCGCCATGACCTCGCCCAGGCTGATCAGATGGTTCTGCCCGTTGGCGGTGGTGAACACCGGCTTTTCCACGCCACCGAAGAAGCGCTCGCGCAACGCGTCGTTGGACTTGAATGCGGGCAACAGCTGCTCGCGACGGTAATAGCTGGCCGGATGGGTCATCAGCTCATCGCTATTGTTCACCACCGCGCCTTCGAGCTGTTCGCCATAAAGCCCCAGCCGGCACACCAATGCGTGGATCGCCACCAGCATCGGCCCGGCGACATCGTCGGCATAGACCTGATCGCCCGTCATCAGCAGCACGGCCGGACGCTCGGCCGGACTGTCCAGCGCGTCACTCAGCAGTTCGTCGACACACAGCAGACCATCTGTCGCGGCGTGGTGCGGCTTGCGGCAGGAACCATGCAGCACGCGATCGAGCCGCGACTTGATGACGAAGCTCGGCCGCGTCGCGCCGTCGTAGAGCAGATGCGGCGCCCAGCCGGCGATGCCCTGCTCCCCTGCACCATCGTGGATGCGCAGGTCGTATTCGATCAGGCAATCGGTTGGCAGCGGTGCGTCCGGCACGAACTCGATTAGATGCAATACCGCGTGCTTGCCGATCGGCAGGCGCTGGCAGCTCAGCTCATCGAGCGACACAAATTTTTGCAGTCCGCCCGCCGGGCTTTCGAGAATCAGCGACAGCTCGAGCGGCCGTGAGCCGACCAGCCAGAACGTCACAAGGCCTGGCTCGAGACGCCGCAATAGCGGGCCCGCCAGCACGGTGGGCAGTTGCTCGGGGGTAGGGATAGCGGTCAAGGGCAACCCTGCTGATGGGAACAGGTCTGTCTGACAGCACGCTCGGCCGGATCGCTCAACAATCCAGCCAACGCCGGCTTTGCGGGGGTGGTCGCTAAACGACTGTTCAAGGCGCGCCAAACATCGCCGTCCAGTAGATGGCCGCGTCGCTCTGCGGATCGACCGCGTAGGCCGCGCCAAGCTCGCTGAACTGCGGATTCATCAGATTGGCGCAATGGCCGGGGCTGGCCAGCCAGCCGTCCAGCACCTTGCGGGTAGTCGGCAGCGCCGCGGCGATGTTTTCGCCAACCTGCCTGCCGGCGTAACCCGCCAGCTCGGCGCGGTCGCCTGGGGTGCGGCCGTCCTCGCTCAGATGACTGAAGAAGTTGCCATTGGCCATGGCCCGGCTGTGGGCTTCGGCGGTGCTGCCCAGCGTCTCGTTCCAGCTGAGCGGCCCGGCTGCGGCAAAGTCCTGCTTACCGCAACGGCGGGCGGAGGCGCGGGCCGTGTTGATCTGCTCCAGCAGCTTCTGCCCTTCGGCCTGCCAGTCACCCAGACGACCATCGAGCAACGGCCGCGCCACCACGATGCGCCAGTCACGGCCGTTGCGGCTCACACCGATATCGGCGAACTGCGGATCGAGGATCACCCGACAGAAGCTCTCGCGCAGCGCCTGCATCGCGGCCTGGGCATCCCGCGGGCCGGACAGCGTGATCGCCTGCACGGTTACCATCGGATAGCCCGCGCGGGACAACGCCTGCTGCAAATCACCCGCACTATCGACCGGCAGATTCAGGCGCGAGTCGGCGGTAAGCGGCGGCAGCTCTTCGCTCGCCTTGTCTCCACAGCGCTGCACTTCACCACGGTAGGCATTGATCGCCTCGACCAGGCGGGCCTCCTCGGCCACAGCAGCGCCAGCAACGCACAAGGTTGCGATCAGCAGGACGGATGACAGAACACGCATGACAGTTCTCCAGCAAAATCCCTGACGGAACGAGGCGCACCCGGCGCAGAAATGAAGCGCCATGGTGCGCGACGCTGCCACGCTTGTCATCTCCGCGCAGGCACAACGCCACTGGCTGTGCGCATTGCGCCGGCTTGGCTATGATCGAGAGCCATGAATAGCCTGCCGCCGCTTCGCCCATCCTGCCCGCCCGGCACCTGCACCTGCCGGCGTGACGAGCTGCTGGAAACAGCCGGCGCCGACGTGCGCATTCTCATGCTGACCCGTCACGAGGAACGCCGCCTGCTCGAGCGCTTGGAAAACGTGCAGAGCCTGGACGATCTCGAGCGCGTGCAGCAACGCATGCTCGACCAGCTCGGCATCCGCATGACCGTCGCCCCCGGCCACAACGAGGTGCGCAGCATGCGCGGCATCGCCATCGAGTTTGCCGAACAGCCCGGCCTCTGCCGCAAGACCCGCCCCGCCATCGCCGCCGCCGTACGCCGCGGGCTGGAGAAACAGCCGGAAATCGCCTGGCGTCTGCTCGATGCGCACGACCTGCTGGGTGGCCTCTGACAGGGGCAACACAAGCCTCGCCCAAACCGGTCTCGCCCCCTTGATTCGCCAGAGCCGGCATGCCGATCGCGCCTGAGGGCCAGGCGGCGAAGCACCGACAATAAAAGTGCCTATGCTGTATCGTGGAGCAATTGCTGCGACAGCATTCTTCCTGCAAACGGAGTGGCCGAAGGGCCCTCCGCTTTCATGGCTCGTCGATTCTTGAAGCCTCTGCCATACCGCCACGCGGTCTGGTGCATGCACGAGGCCGTACGGCGATTTGGCAGAAACCGGCAATCGGTTTCCCGTTGTTCCGAAAGCTTGCCGCCGTGGTTCCTCCCGACAGGAGCCGGCGCACTAACGCCTGTTCCCCTATCTCCGCTAGTCGGACAGGCGCTCATGACCTCAGTTTTCCGTCACATCCTCGGGCGCCATCAGCGTTCGCCCGTCTGGAGCGATCTCGCTCCCGTTCGCGACGAGTTTTTCGGCCCGGAGCGGCTCGAGCATCACGCCCGGAGCCTGGCCGCCGCCCAGCCGGTCACCCCTCGCCCTCGGGCTGTGCTGCCGCTGCACGCGCGCTTGAACGACAACGCGACGGTGCTGCTGGCGGCTTACCGCGCCAGCGCCGCCGAGCTGGAAAGTGGTCGCAGCGTGGTACCCGCCGCAGAGTGGCTGCTGGACAACTACCACCTGGTCGAGGCGCAGATCCGCGAGATTCGCGACGACCTGCCGCCAGGCTTCTACCGCCAACTGCCCAAGCTGGCTGACGGGCCTTTTGTGGGCTATCCCCGCATCTTCGGCCTGGCCTGGGCGTTCGTGGCCCATACCGACAGTCATTTCGATCCCGAGACCCTGCGCCGTTTCATCAATGCCTACCAGCAGATCCAGCCGCTGACGATCGGCGAGCTGTGGGCTGTGGCCATTACCCTGCGCATCGTCCTGATCGAGAACCTGCGTCGTCTGAGCGATCAGATCACCGATGGCCGGGCAACCCGAATGGCCGCCGACGAGCTGGCCAACCGGCTACTCTCGGCCAGCTCGCCGGAAAAGGCGCTGGACGATGAAATTGCCGCGCGTGGCACGGCGCCGTTGTCCGAGGTCTTCGCCGCGGAACTGGCCAAGCGCTTGCGCGACCAGGACCCGCGCACCACGCCGTCACTGGGCTGGCTGGAAGAACAGCTGGGCCGCCAGGACACCTCCATCGAACAGGTGGTACAGCACTCGCAGCAGCGTCAGGGCGCCTCCAACGTCAGCGTGCGTAACGTCATCACCAGCATGCGGTTGATCTCCGATATCGACTGGACCGAGCTGTTCGAAGACGTCAGCCTGGTGGATGAGCGGCTGCGCGGCGGCAGTGCCTTTGCCGCCATGGACTTCCCGACACGCAACCTCTATCGCAGTGCCATCGAGCAACTGGCACGCGGTTCCAGCGCCAGCGAACTGGAAATAGCCGGCGCCGCGCTGGACGCCGCCAACGCCGCCAACGCCGCACCTAGCCGTGACATCGCCGACGACGAGCGCGTGGCCGACCCCGGCTACCACTTGATTGGCGAAGGCCGTCTCGGTCTCGAACGCAACCTTGGCTTCCGCCCACCACTGGGGCTACGCCTGAGCCGTTTTCACGTGCAGCTGGGCATCGTCGGCTATGTTGGCGCCATCCTCTTGGTTACCACCCTGCTGCTGTCCCTCGGGCTGCAGGCCATGGGCGGCGCTGGCGTGGGCGCGGGCTGGCTCGCGCTGCTGGCTCTGGTCGCCTTTCTGCCGATCACGGACTTGGCCTCGGCGCTGGTCAACCGCGTGGTCACCTGGCGTTTCGGCGCCAGCACGCTGCCGGGCCTGGACCTCACCGCCGGTGTGCCGCAGTCGATGCGCACCCTGGTCGCGGTGCCGACGCTGCTGACCAATGAAGCGGACCTGCTGGAACAGATCGAGCGAATCGAAGTGCATCACCTGGCCGGCGCCGGGGACGACCTCACCTTCGCCTTGCTCACCGATGGCCTGGACGCCGACCAGGAAACCCTCGACAGCGACGCCCGGCTGCTGGAGGTCGCGGTCGATGCCATCGCGCGACTCAACCAGCGCTACGGCCCGGCGCCCGGCGGCAGCCGTTTCCTGATTCTGCATCGGCGCCGGCAGTACAACCCCAGCGAAGGCTGCTGGATGGGCTGGGAGCGCAAGCGCGGCAAACTGCATGAGCTGAACCAGCTGTTGCGTGGCGCGACCGATACCAGTTACATGCCCCTGGCCGGCTGTACGCAGCGGATTCCCGCGGATGTGCGTTACGTGATCACCCTGGACGCAGACACGCGCCTGCCGCGTGATGCCGCCATGCGCCTGATCGGCAAGATGGCGCACCCGCTGAATCGGCCGCGATTTAGCGTACCCGAACAGCGGGTGATCAATGGCTACGCGATTCTTCAGCCGCGTGTCACGCCGTCGCTGCCCGTGGGCCGCGAAGGCTCCTTCTATCAACGGGTGTTCTCCAGCCCCGGCGGCATGGACCCCTATGCCGCCGCCGTATCCGACGTCTATCAGGATCTGTTTGGCGAAGGCTCCTACACCGGCAAAGGCATCTACGACATTGACGCCTTCGAGGCAGCGCTGGCCGGACGAGTGCCGGAAAACAGCATGCTCAGCCACGATCTGTTCGAGGGTGTGTTTGCCCGCGCGGGACTGGCGACCGACGTTGAGGTGGTGGAAGAGTTTCCCTCGCGCTACGACGTATCGGGCAAGCGCCAGCACCGCTGGACCCGCGGCGACTGGCAGCTGCTGCCGTGGATCTTCGGCGCGCGCCGCGGCCCCCAGGCATTGCCCATCATCGGGCGCTTCAAGATGCTCGACAACCTGCGCCGCTCGCTGCTGGCACCGCTGAGTCTGCTGGCACTGGCCCTGTGCTGGATGCTGTCGCTGCCGGCGGCCCTGATCGGCACCTTGCTGGTGCTCGGAGCGCTGGCGATTCCCGGTTTCCTACCACTGTGCTTCACGCTGCTGCCGTCTCGCAGTGGCGTCAGTGCGCAAAGCCATCTGCACCGGCTGCTCGGCGACCTGCGCATGGCCGCCTCGCAAACCCTGTTGAACCTGGCGTTTCTGCCGGACCAGGCCTGGCGCATGAGCGATGCCATCATCCGCACCCTCTCACGGCTCTATGCGACTCGCAGCCACCTGCTGGAATGGACCACCGCCGCGCAATCGGCCATTAGCCCGCGGCTGAAACTGAGCGGCTTCTACCGTGGCATGGCCGGCGGAACAGTGCTGGGTGTCGGCGTCGCACTGCTGGCGCTGCTGGTCGCGCCGGGGTCATGGCCGCTGGTGCTGCCGTTCGCCCTGCTCTGGCTGGGTGCTCCGGCGCTGGCCCTGTGGGCCAGTCGCTCACCTCGCGTCGCTCCCAGTCAGAAACTGGCTGAAGCGGATGCCCAGGAGCTGCGCCTGATTGCACGGCGCACCTGGCGCTTCTTCGAAACATTCGTCACCCCCGCCGACAACATGCTGCCGCCGGACAATTTCCAGGAAGACCCAAAGCCTGTAGTCGCGCGCCGAACCTCGCCCACCAACATGGGGCTGTATCTGCTCTCAACCGTTGCCGCACGTGATTTCGGCTGGGCCGGCACGCTGCAGACGCTCGAGCGAATGGAGACGACGCTGGACAGCATGAGCCGGCTGCAGCGACACCGCGGGCACTTCTTCAACTGGTACGCCACCGAGGACATGCGCGCGCTGGAACCCGCCTATGTCTCGGCCGTGGACAGCGGCAATCTCGCCGGCCACCTGATCGCCCTCGCCAATGCCTGCGAAGAATGGCTCGACCAGCCCCAGGTGCCGCATGCCCGCCAGGGCCTGCACGACAACCTGATACTGGCGCGTCAGGCCATCGCCGCGCTGCCGGCAGCCAATGGCGAGCGCGGCCAGCCGTTGCTCGGCGTGCTCGATGAGATCGCCACGCAAATAGGCGACGCGCAAGCGCTCGACACCCGTTCGGCAACGCTCCGGCAATTGGCCGAGAAGGCCGTTCGCGTCACGCAGGAAATCAGCCCATCCGCCACGGATGACGAAGATGCGCAGGCGCTTCACTTCTGGATCAACGCCCTGTGCCAGACGCTGGCCGAACACGCGCGGGATCGCCAGCTATCCGCCGAGTCGCTGGCAGCGATGCAGGCGCGCCTGCGCGGCGTGGCTGCCAGCGCACGGGAGATGGCGCTGGATATGGACTTCGCCTTTCTGCTCGACCCCGAGCGCAAGCTGCTGTCGATCGGTTACGGCCTGGCCGACAACAGCCTGGACCCCAGCTGCTACGACCTGCTGGCCTCCGAAGCCCGCCTGGCCAGCCTGTTCGCCATTGCCAAGGGCGATGTCACCACGCGGCACTGGTTCCGCCTGGGCCGCACGGCAACACCGCTGGGTAATGCATCCGCGCTGATTTCCTGGTCGGGCTCGATGTTCGAATACCTGATGCCGTCACTGGTCATGCGCGCCCCGGCGGGCAGCCTGCTGGAGCAGACCAATCGTCTGGTCGTGCAGCGCCAGCAGGAATATGGCAATGACCACCACGCGCCCTGGGGCGTTTCGGAATCGGCCTATAACGCCCGCGACATGGAGTTCACCTACCAGTACTCCAACTTCGGCGTGCCGGGCCTGGGCCTCAAGCGAGGGCTGGCGGAAAACCTGGTGATCGCGCCCTATGCCACCGGGCTCGCGACCATGGTCGACGCGACTGGCGCCCAGGCGAACTTCCGGCGCATGACGGAGATGGGTGCGCTCGGGCGCTACGGCTTCTTCGAAGCGCTGGACTTCACTCCGACACGCCTGCCGGATGGCCAGGCGTTCGTCATCGTGCGCAACTACATGGCGCACCATCAGGGCATGACCATCGTCGCCATCGCCAATACCTTGCAAGACGGCCAGATGCGCGCACGCTTCCATCGCGAGCCGATGATCCAGGCCTGTGAACTGCTGCTGCAGGAACGCATGCCGCGTGATGTCGCCATCGCCCACCCGCGTGCCGAAGAAGTGAAGATCCGCGCCGTCGAGGGCGGCGGTGATCCGCAATCACTGCGCCGCCTGAAAGGCTCAGCCGCTGGCAGCGCGCCGGTTACCCATCTGCTCAGCAACGGCCGCTACGCCGTGATGCTCACCGCAGCCGGTGCCGGCTACAGCCGCTGGCGTGACCTCGCGATCACGCGCTGGCGCGAGGACGTCTGCCGTGACGACTACGGCTCCTTCGTCTTCCTGCGCGATACCGAAGACGGCAGGGTCTGGCCCGCAGGCGGACAGCCGCTGGGCAGCGATGCGCTCAGTCACGAGGTGATATTCGGTGAGGATCATGCCGAGTTCATTCGTCACGATCTGAACCTGACCACCACGATGGACGTGCTGGTATCCGGAGAGGACGACAGTGAAGTGCGCCGCGTCTCGCTCGCCAACAGCGGTCGCGAGGCGCGGGACATCGAACTGACGTCCTACAGCGAAGTGGTGCTGACCACGCCGGCCACCGACAATGCGCATCAGGCATTCGCCAAACTGTTCGTGGTGACCGACTACCTGCCCGAATTCGGCGCGTTGACTGCCACTCGCCGCCTGCGCAGCGAGGGCGAGCAGCCGATCTGGGCCGCGCACTTCGCCGTGGTGGAAGGCGAAATCCTATCCGACCCGCAGTATGAGACCGATCGCGCCCGCTTCATCGGCCAGCGACCGAGCGTGGCCGCTGCCGCGGTGGTCGCCGAAGGCCAGCCCCTGTCGAACAGCGTCGGCACGGTGCTCGATCCGATCTTCTCGCTCAAGTACCGGATCAGGGTGGCGCCGGGCAAGGTCGCCCGCGTAGCGTTCTGGACCCTGGTCGCCGACTCGCGTGACGAGCTGCTGAGCCTGATCGAGAAGCACCACGACCGCAGCGCCTACGACCGCGTCAAGACCCTGGCCTGGACTCAGGCGCAGGTGCAGCTGCGCCATCTCGACATCAAACCGGCCGAAGCCGCCGACTTCCAGCGCCTGGCCGCGCCCATTCTCTATGCCGATCCGAAATTCCGCGCGCCGTCGGCTGCGATCATCCAGGGTGCCGGCGCCCAATCCGGCCTGTGGCCGCACGCGATTTCGGGCGATCTGCCGATCGTGCTGCTGCGCATCGACGATATCCAGGACATCGCCCAGGTCCGCCAGTTACTCCGTGCCCATGAGTACTGGCGGATGAAGCGCCTGGCGGTGGACCTGGTGATTCTCAACGAGCACGCCAGTTCCTATCTGCAGGATCTGCAGATCGCCATCGAAACCGCGGTGCGCAGCAGCCAGTCGCGTCCGCGCTTCGGCGCCGAGCTTGCCCAGGGATCGGTGTACATGCTGCGCGCCGACCTGTTGAGCGGCGAGGCACGCGCCCTGCTGCGCAGCGTCGCTCGCGTAGCACTGATAGCCCGCCGCGGGCCGATCGACAAGCAGCTGGCCAACACATTGCTCCTGGGCGACGCCGTGGCAGCGCATTTCGCTGCCCCGCCCTCGCAGCCGGTCGTTGCGGCACCGCGCCCTACCGGCAGCGAACTGGCACAAGGGCTGGAGTTCTTCAACGGCCTCGGCGGTTTCGACAAGGACGGCCGCGAATACGTGACACTGCTGGAGTCGGGCAGCACGACACCAGCGCCGTGGATCAACGTGATCGCCAACCCGCGCTTTGGCTTTCAGGTCTCGGCGCAGGGCAGCGGCTATACCTGGGCGGAAAACAGCCGGGAAAATCAGCTCACGCCCTGGTCCAACGACCCGGTCACCGATCCCTGCGGCGAAGCCTTCTATGTACGCGACGAACGCAGCGGCGCGCTGTTCAGCCCAACCGCCCAACCGATCCGCGATGACGGCCTCTATGTGGCGCGGCACGGCCACGGCTACAGCCGCTTCGAGCACCAGGCCGAAGGCATTGCGCTGGATCTGCTGCAATACGTCGCCCTTGGCGACCCGATCAAGATTTCCCGACTGACGCTGCGCAACCTGTCATCCGAGCCTCGCCGACTGTCGGTCACCAGTTATAGCGAATGGGTGCTCGGCACCGCCCGCGGCGCCTCCGGGCCTTTCATCATCACCCAGAGCGACGCCAGCAGCGGACTGTTGCTGGCGCACAACCCCTGGAGCAGCGCCTTTCCCGGGCGTATTTCATTCGCCGATCTGGGTGGACGACAAACGGCCTGGACGGCTGATCGCAGTGAATTCCTTGGCCGCAACAGCGGCCCCGCCACGCCGGCGGCGCTGCTTACTGGCAAACCGTTATCCGCCAGCGTCGGCGCAGGCATGGACCCTTGCGCGGCATTGCAGTGCGGGGTCCAGCTCGCCCCTGGGGAGAGCGTCGAGATCGTCGCCTTCCTTGGCCAGTGCGCGTCGGCTGATGAGGCGCGTGCGCTGGTCGAGCGTTATCGCCAAGCCGATCTCGACGCAGTGCTGCGTGAAGTCACGGACCACTGGCACCGCGCCCTTGGCTCGGTACAGGTGAAAACGCCGGACCGGGCGATGGACATCATGCTCAACGGCTGGCTGCTGTATCAGACCCTCGCCTGCCGCATCTGGGCGCGCTCGGCTTTCTATCAGGCCAGCGGCGCCTATGGCTTTCGCGATCAGTTGCAGGACGGCATGGCACTGACGTTTTCGCAGCCAGAGGCCACCCGCAGCCACATCCTGCGCGCGGCCAGTCGCCAGTTTCCCGAAGGCGACGTACAGCACTGGTGGCTGCCGCACTCCGGTCAGGGTGTGCGCACGCGCATTTCCGACGACCGTGTCTGGCTCGCATTCGCCACGGCAACCTATGTTCAGGTTTCCGGCGACGCAGCGATTCTCGAAGAGCCGGTGAGCTTTCTCGAAGGGCCGTTGCTAAAGCCCGGCGAGCACGATGCCTTCTTCCAGCCGATGATCGCGGACGAGGCTGCCTCACTGTTCGAACACTGCGCTCGCGGACTCGATCAGTGCCTGGAGCTGACCGGCGAACTCGGCCTGCCGCTGATCGGCGGTGGTGACTGGAACGACGGCATGAACCGCGTCGGAGAAAATGGCAAGGGCGAGAGCGTGTGGCTCGGCTGGCTGCTGCTGCGCACCATCGAACTCTTCGCGCCGCTGGCTGAGCAGCGAGGCAGCGTGGCTGGCGCCCAGCGCGCCGAACGCTGGCGCGAACACGCCCTGGCACTTGCTGATTCGCTGGAAGAAAAGGCCTGGGATGGCGAGTGGTACCGCCGCGCAACCTTCGACGACGGCACCTGGCTGGGCTCCAAAGACAGCGACGAGTGCCGCATCGACTCCATTGCTCAGTCCTGGGCGGTGTTGTCCGGCGCAGCGGACCCCGCCCGCGCGAAACAGGCCATGGCTTCCGTGCAGCACCACCTGATCCGCGAGCATGACGGTCTGGCCCTGCTGTTCACCCCGCCATTCGACAAGACGCCGAAGGAGCCCGGCTACATCAAGGGATATCCGGCGGGCCTACGCGAGAACGGCGGTCAATACAGCCACGCTGCGATGTGGGCCATGCTCGCCTTTGCCAAGCTCGGTGATGGCGATGCAGCGTGTGGGATGTTCAAGCTGCTGAACCCGATCAATCACGCGCTGACACCGAAAGAAAGCCAGCGCTACAAGGTCGAACCCTACGTGGTCGCGGCGGACGTCTATGGCGTCGCACCGCACAACGGCCGCGGCGGCTGGACCTGGTACACCGGCGCTGCCGGCTGGATGTATCGCGCCGGCGTCGAAGGCATCCTCGGCATCCGCCGCGAAGGTGAATGGCTGATCGTCGATCCGTGCATCAGCAGCCACTGGCCGGCGTTCGAAGCCACCATCACCCTGGGCGAAACGCGCTACGCCATCCGCGTGGAAAACCCAGGCCAGGCCAACCGCGGCATCCAGCACGCGCGGCTGGATGAAGGCCCGCTCGATTGCATGAACGGATACGTACGACTTGCGCTGGATGGAGGGCAACATCAGGTCGTATTGACGCTGTAGAACCAGCCCGGTAGCCGTCCGGGGCTCGTTGCGCTGCTGCCGGGCGGTCAAAGACTGCCATGGCACCAGCGCAAGCCTGCGCAACACCAAGCTGGCGCGCGGATCCGAGCCGTCGGGGTGGGGTAAACCTCACCTCGACACCCTTCCGGCTAACCGGCCATCACGCCCCAACTCGCCCGGCGGCCAGTCCCAAACCGGCCGCAAGCCATTACAATGCGCGACTTTCGATTCAAATCCGGTCCGCGCCATGTCCCTGCCCAAGCACCATCTCGAACTGCTCGCCCCCGCCCGGGATGCAAGCATTGCCCGTGAAGCCATCCTGCATGGCGCCGATGCGGTGTATATCGGCGGCCCGAGCTTCGGTGCGCGGCACAACGCCGAGAACAGCGTGGCGGAGATTGCCGAGCTGGTGAAATTCGCTCACCTGTTTCATGCGCGGGTGTTCGTCACCATCAACACCATCCTGCACGACGACGAGCTGGAAACCGCGCGTACGCTGATCCACCAGCTGTACGAGATCGGCGTCGATGCGTTGATCGTGCAGGACATGGGCGTCATGGAGCTGGATATTCCGCCCATCGAGATCCACGCCAGTACCCAGACCGATATCCGCACGCTGGAACGGGCCAAGTTCCTCGACAAGGCCGGTTTCTCGCAGCTGGTCCTCGCCCGCGAGCTGAACCTGCAGGAAATCCGCGCGATTTACGATGAAGTGGATTCGACCCTGGAGTTCTTCATTCACGGCGCCCTCTGCGTCGCCTTTTCCGGGCAGTGCAATATCAGCCACGCGCAGACCGGGCGCAGCGCCAATCGCGGCGACTGCTCCCAGGCCTGCCGCCTGCCCTACACGCTGAAGGACGATCAGGGCCGCGTGGTGGCCTTCGAGAAGCATCTGCTGTCGATGAAGGACAACAACCAGAGCGCCAACCTGAGCGCCCTGGTCGACGCCGGCGTGCGTTCGTTCAAGATCGAGGGGCGCTACAAGGATGTGAGCTACGTGAAGAACATCACCGCTTACTACCGCCAGCGCCTCGACGGCATCCTCGACGAACGCCCTGACCTGGCCCGCGCCTCCAGCGGCCGCACCGATCACTTCTTCGTACCGGACCCGGACAAGACCTTCCACCGCGGCAGCACCGACTACTTTGTCACCGACCGCAAGATCGACATCGGCGCCTTCGATTCGCCTACCTTCACCGGCCTTGCGGTCGGTGAAGTGCTCAAGGTCGGCAAGCATGACCTGACCGTGCAGACCCGCGAGCCGCTGTCCAACGGTGACGGCCTCAACGTGCTGATCAAGCGCGAGGTGGTGGGTTTCCGCGCCAGCGTGGTCGAGCCGCTGAAGCAGTTCGAGGAAGATGGTCAGTCGTTCTGGCAGTACCGCGTCGAACCCAACGAAATGCCCGCCGCCATGCGTCAGGTGCGCCCGAACCATCCGCTCAATCGCAACCTGGACCACAACTGGCAGAACGCGCTGCTCAAGACCTCCGCCGAGCGCCGCATCGGCGTACGTTGGCTGGCAAAATTGCGCGCCGATGAGCTGGAGCTGCACGTCACCAGCGAGGAAGGCGCCTATGCCAGCATGTCGCTGGCCGGCCCGTTCGGCGAAGCGAAGAAGCCCGAGCAGGTGCCCGGCCAGATCGCCGATCTGCTGAGCCAGCTGGGCACCACCATCTACCACGCCGAAGAAGTCGAAGTGGATGCACCGCAGGCCTTCTTCATCCCCAACTCGCAACTCAAGGCGCTGCGCCGCGAAGCCATCGAGGCGCTGGGCGAAGCGCGCGAAGCCATCCGTCCGCGCGGCGGGCGCAAGCCGGTCAGCGTGCCGCCGCCGGTCTACCCGGAGTCGCACCTGTCGTTCCTCGCCAACGTCTACAACGAGAAGGCCCGCGCCTTCTATCACCGTTACGGCGTGCAGCTGATCGACGCGGCCTACGAGGCGCACGAGGAAACCGGCGAGGTGCCGGTGATGATCACCAAGCACTGCCTGCGCTTCTCCTTCAACCTCTGCCCGAAGCAGGCCAAGGGCGTCACCGGGGTGCGCACCAAGGTCGCGCCGATGCAGCTGGTGCACGGCGATGAAGTGCTGACCCTGACCTTCGACTGCAAGCCCTGCGAGATGCACGTGGTGGGCAAGATGAAGGGCCATATCCTCGACCTGCCGTTGCCGGGCAGCGGCAGCAGCGTGGTCGGGCACATCACGCCGGACGATCTGATGAAGACAATCCGCAACAAGCCGCACGCCTGACGTCCATACATCCGGGGAGGCGCTGCCGTGACTGTACTTGCGACATGGGCAGAGATCCGCTCGCTCTATCGACAATGCCAACCCGGCGTGTTCACGGCGAGCTTCACGCATGGCGGGCTGCGCATGGTCTGGCCTTCCTGGGCGCTGACGATCGCTGTCGGCATATTGCTGGTTGGGACCTTGCTCAATAGCCAGTCACCTGTGCAGGGGTTGGCTGCCATGGCCGGCGCACTGCTTGCTCTGTTTGGCATGCTGCTGGCCCGGGAGCGCTATTGCGCGTGGTACTACCGGGATATCTATGCTCGTGAAACGCTGAACCGCTACGGTTTTCTACGCCGCGAAGAACTGCTGCGCTACGCACTGTTCCGAAATGCCCTTGTAGAGCGCGGGCTCAACGCAGCGGACATTCAGGAGTTGGCGCGCATCGCCGAGATCGCCGGCCCACCACCTCAGGAACGCTGGGTCTCCCAGAACCTCGTCATCGTCATGCTGGTTTCGGCGATCGTCAGTCTGTCGACGGACGTCATCAAGCTGACCGATACCTGGATCGCCGGAAAAGGCATCGTATTCGTGCTGGCGTTAGCCACGGTTACATATGTGGTTCTAGCCCTGTTGGATGGCATCCGCAGCAACCAGCATCGTGACCGGGTAATCGGCCGCTGCCTGGAGCGTGCGGCATTGGATATCGCACGCACCCAGGCCGCCCACAGCACACCGCAGGCATCTTTCGAAAGCACCGCTACGCATGAATAGCCACAGCTTTCCAAGCTAGCTCTGCGGAAGCCTGCTGATCCCACCGCAACAACCAAACTCGGCAGCGGATCACACGTAGCCCAGCTACAACGCCGTGCCGCTGGCAGGCCTGGCTAAGCGATAGGTCGCAAGGCTGCAAAGCAACAGGCCGGCGACCGCGAGCAAGCCGGCAGCCACGCCGATCTCACGCAACCCCAGATGGCTGACAACGAGGCTGCCGAGCAAGGCGCCGCCGCCGATTCCGACGTTGTAGATGCCGGAGAACATGGCCATGGCAACGTCGGTCGCGTCCGAAGCCAGGTTCAGTACCTTCGATTGCACGGCTAGGCCGAAGCACATCCCCGCGATACCCCAGATCACCACCACCGCACCGAGCAGCGAACTCTCGCGCGAAGCCGGCAGCAAGAGCAGCAGACAGATCGCCATGACCGCGATCGCCGCGATCAGAAAGCCCCTCGGATAGCGCGCGCTGTATCGGCTGAACAGCAACGAACCGAGCAGACCGGCACCGCCGAAGAGCAACAGCAGGACGGTGGTCATGTCGCCGCTCAGGTGCGCGACGGTTTGCGCAAAGGGCTCGATGTAGGTGTAGGCGGTGAATTGCGCGGTGATGACCAACGCGGTCAGCGCATAGGCGGTCAACAGCGCAGGGCGTTTGAACAGCACCGGCAGGCTGCGCAACGAACCGGAATTCTGGCTCGGCAGCGATGGCAGCGTCCGCGCCAGGACGACCAGCACCAGCGCGGCGATCACGCCGATGGCCAGGAAGGTGGTGCGCCAGTCCAGCGCCGCGCCCACCACGCGCCCCAGCGGGATGCCCAGCACCATCGCCAGCGCACTGCCGGTCGCCAGCAGGCCCAGGGCTTGCGCCTGCTTGCCTGCGGGCGCGACACGCACCGCCAGCGATGCGGTGATCGACCAGAACACCGCGTGCGCCAGGGCGATGCCAATCCGGCTGAGCATCAGCATGCCGTAGCTCGATGCCACGCTCGAAACCAGATGGCTGCCGATGAACACCACGAAGACCAAGACGAGCAGTGTGCGCCGCTCGAAATTGCGCGTCAGCAGCATCATCGGCAGCGACATCAGCGCAACCACCCAGGCGTAGATGGTCAGCATCAGCCCGACCTGGGATGGCGGCATGTCGAACGAGCGGCCGATGTCACTTAGCAGCGCCACAGGGACGAACTCGGTGGTGTTGAAGATGAAGGCGGCCAGCGCCAGTGCGATCACGCTGAGCCAGCTCCCGGCCGGGGAGCTTTGCAATTCGTTCATGGAGAAGTGGGTCTGGTATCGATTCAGTCGAAGCAAAGCGCGACGAATGAGGGTGTAAGGGCGACGGTTCCTGCCCGAATGCCATGACACACGCGGCCCGCACGCGCGAAGCGAGCAGGAAGGCAGCGGGAGCGGATGGAGTGAGGGACGGGACAGTCGAAGCGGCGCGGATTCTACGCCCGCCCTCCGCTGATGTCAGGTCGCAAACGTGCGTCACGACGAGCGGCGGCCACGGTATCGCTGCTGCCGGTGGTTGATCACAGCGCTCTGCCGCTGCCTGACTTCCGTTCGGCATCCCGGCGAAACTTTCCAGGCGAGCGCCAGCCGTACCTACAGAACCCATTTCAGGTCTGGAGTACGTATGGCTTACCCGAAGATTCCCGCTCAGCAGCAGGACCGCCTGCCCGGTCGCGAAGCCGAAATGCACCCGCAGGCCGAGTTCATCCGCGACAGCTACAAGGGCAGTGGCAAGCTGGCCGGCAAGGTCGCGCTGATCAGCGGCGGCGACAGTGGCATCGGTCGCGCGGCAGCGGTGCACTTCGCCCGTGAAGGCGCGGACGTCGCGATCATGTATCTCGACGAACACGAGGACGCCGAAAACGCCCGGCGCATGGTGGAAGCCGAAGGCCAGCGCTGCCTGTTGATCGCAGGCGATATCCGCGACAGCCGCCACTGCAACGATGCCGTCGAACAAACTGTGAAGGCCTTCGGCGGGCTGGACGTGCTGGTCAACAATGCCGGCCGCCAGGAGGTGCAGACCCGCCTTGAGGACATCACCGACGAGCAGTGGGAAAAGACCTTCGCCACCAACATCCACGGCTACTTCTATCTCACCCGTGCCGCCCTGCCCCATCTGCAGGCCGGCGCGTCGATCATCAACACCACCTCGATCAACTCCTTTATCGGTCACCCGCTGCTGGTGGACTACACCTCGACCAAGGGCGCCATCGATGGCTTTACCCGAGCGTTGTCACAGCAACTGATCGAGCGCGAGATCCGCGTCAACCAGATCGCGCCAGGCCCGATCTGGACGCCGCTGCAGCCGCCGTCGCTCGGCAAGCACGACCCGCAGATGCTCGAAGACTTCGGCAGCCAGATGCCCATGGGCCGCTGCGGCCAGCCGTCCGAACTGGGTCCGGCTTATGTCTATCTGGCCTGCGAGGACTCGTCCTATATCAGTGGCCAGACCATTCATATCAATGGCGGCAAGGTGGTCAACGGCTAGCCGGCGGTGGAAAGCCCGGGCCGGCGCGGCTCCAGGCGAAGCATCGGGTAATGAGTCCGCACGGAACCATCGTGCGGCTCGCCGCGCCCAACGATCAGTACCCATGCGTTGACCGCTATCGGTCCAGACGCCCGCCACCGCAGCCTCGCTGCATATGAAAGGTAAAGTCATGACCCAGATTCTAATTGCCGCTTTCGACCGCTATGCCGAAGCAGAGAAAGTGAAAGCCGAACTCGTGAGCGAGGGAGTGTCCAGCGACGACATCCAGATATCGGCATCCTTCAACAGCGACACCGTCGACAGCAGCCGTGTGGAAGTGGTCGGCGAAGAGCCGGGTGAAGACGCAACAGTGGCCGACAAGATCGGCAGTTTCTTTCACAAGGTCTTCGGCGACGGATCGAGCCAGCATGCCGGTCGTTACCCCGAAGCGGCCCGCCGCGGATCGACCATCGTCACCGTAACGCTGGAGGACGACAGCCGGGTTTCCGCAGTCGAGCGTGTCATGGAGCGCAACGGCGCCATCGATATCGACGAGCGCAGCGCCAAGTGGGGCGACGACGATGCCACCCCGGTGACCGCCAGCACCGAGACGCTGACCACCGGCTACCCGGACGCCACCTCGATCAGCGTCGACGAGCGCGAACTGGACGGCAGCTCGACACCGGATCGCGGTGCGGATCTCGGCTCGATTCCCGGCCGCGCGGAAAACGAAAAGGCTGCCCGGCGCGACAACACCGCGGGTCGCGTACGCATCATCCCGCGCTAGGGCGACCAGGCGGTTTCGTCTGCCAGCAGCGCCTGCAGCGCCAGCGCATTGCTAACCGCAGCGCCGCTGGCGGTATTGTCGAAGATGCACCAGCACGGCACGCCGGACCGAGCACAAGTCCGCAACTCACCAGCCAGCCGCTCCAGCCATTCGGCCGAGTACGCAGAATGGTAGATGCGTGGCGCCCCGTGCAGTCGGTAGTAGCGCATGCCCGACCAGCCGCCCGTCTGCTCTGCTCCTGCAATTGGCGAAGGATCTGCCGCCACCCGTGCGATACGCCAACGCTCGAGCAGCTCACCGGCGTCCAGCCAGCTCGCATGCCGCGGTTCGAGTACCAGTGCACCGTCGTAGCGCGCGCGCATGGCAGCGAAGAAGTCCTCCGCCGTTGAAGGCTCGAAGGTCAGCGATGGCGGCAATTGCAGCAACAGGCAGCCGAGCTTTTCAGCCAGCTCGGTCGATTCGCCGAGAAAGCGCTCGAGCGCCTCGTCACACTCGCGCAAGCGCAGCTCATGGCTGATCTGCCTGGGCATCTTCACGCAAAAGCGGAAGTCCTCCGGCACGCTCGCCGCCCACTTGCGATAGGTGGTCGGACGATGCGTTCGGTAGAACGAGCTGTTGATCTCGACCACCGATAGCTCTCCGCTGTAGCGCTGCAGGTGCGTACCTTGCTCAGCGAATGCCGGCCACGCCTCGCGCGGCAAGCTCCAGCCGGCACAGCCGATACCAATCATCTTGCGCACTTCCATCCCCAACATTCCTGCCCATCGTTCCGGCCCGATTACCGCGGTGTGCTTTAAACTCGCGCCCACCTGCCCCACGAACCCGGTTGACTCATGAAGCAGCGCGCCATCACACCCTTTCAGATCTTCATCCTGCTGCTATCGGTCTACGTGATCGGTGCGCTGGTGGCCGATCTGGTGTTCGACCTGCCCGACGACGTATCGACGTTGCTTGGGTATCTGGACAACATCGTGTGCGTCTTTTTCTTCATCGATTTCTGGATGCGCCTGCAGGAAGCCGACGACAAGCTGCGCTTCATGCGCTGGGGCTGGATCGACCTGCTGGCCAGCGTGCCTGCCGGCGGGTTGCAGGCGGCCAAGCTGTTTCGGGCCTTCCAGATTCTGCGGGTGCTGCGGGCGATCAAGTCGTTGCGGCTGATCTGGCGCATCCTGTTCCGCAACCGCGCCGAAGGCATCGTCGCCTCCGCCGCCACGGCAACCATGCTGCTGGTAGCGTTTGGCGCGCTGACCATGCTGCTGGTGGAAGCGCCGAACCCAGAGAGCTCGATCAACACGCCGGAAGAGGCGCTGTGGTGGGCGTTCGTCACCGTGACCACGGTCGGCTACGGCGACTTCTATCCGGTCACCACCCTGGGCCGCATCGTCGCTGTGCTGCTGATGGTGTCCGGAGTCGGTCTGTTCGGCAGCTTCGCGGCCTACATCGGTTCGCTGTTCGTCGCCGACCGCAACGAGGAAGACAACCGTGACCAGCTGGCCGACCGCGAAACCCTGCAGCGACTACTGGTACAGGTGGAATGCCTGACTGAAGAAGTGCGCAGCCTGAAGCTGCAGCTGGGGGACGATCGCCGTGACGATGGCGATGCCGTAAAGCGAGGGGTTTGATTTGTACGTATCGTCGACCAAGGCGCACAGTCTGGCGAGCAAACGAGCGCAACGCGAGTCGTACAAAGAAGACTGATCAGCAAAGGTGTCGATCATGGCCAAGACCGGGGGCAAGCAGTTCAAATCCATCAGGCTCGAACGTCTGGCGCGCTTCCTCGACTGGGCAACGGCGCGATATCCGGAATTCACCGCGAAGAAGCATCACCAGGAAAAGTGGTTCACCCCGTACGTCGGCTATCCCATCGTCGGATTGGCTCGCGCGGCCAAAGCGTTCTGGTTGGGGCTGCATGGGCAGGCGGTGGATGAACTGCTGGCGGCACCTGCTGCAGACGAGTTGCTCGATCGGGTCGTCAGCCGTGACCTCGGCGAGATCCACTGCAGCGTGGATGTGTTCGGCAGCGAGAAGACCTTCAGCCTGGGCTCGCCGGTCCATCTGCTGGAGCCGGACTGGGCGCTGCGTCTGGACGATAGCCCGCGGCGCGACGATTTCGCCGACAACCTGAAACAGGCCGTGCAGCGCTATGTGCGCAATCGGCTGCAGGTGCTCGAACGGCCCTTCGCCGAAATGGACGAGGACGAGCGGCAGCGGTGTCTGGCGCGCATCCGCCCAGAACTGCCACGGGTCGATGAATTTCTGCCGCACGCCGTCGCCACGCTCAACGAGATCCGCCACGAGCTGCGCTACCTGGTGCCGTTGCAACACGGCAGTCTCGTGGTCGAACTGCAGCGCCGTATCCCGGCCGGTCAGGATCACCTGCTCAGCGTGGCGGAAGTCGAGGCGTGGAAGCGCCAGGATCGCGACGAGCTGCAGGCCACTTTCGAACGCATGCTCGAGCTGGCCGGCGATTTCGACCTGCAGCTGCTCGGTCACAAGCGACTTACCGAACTCCTCACCCTCGAACCCGGCCGCATGCGCAAGGCGATTCGCGCCGCCCGCCGCGAGCATGAGGAGAAGATGGCGTTCGCCGTGCTGCTGGAGAACAACCCGCGCTTCGTCCACTACCACAAGCTCTACCCGGCCCGGCGCCTGACGCGGCGCTGGATCGCCCTGCTCGGCCCGACCAACAGCGGCAAGACGCATCGATCCATCGAGGCGATGGCCGCCGCCGAGCATGGCATCTACCTGTCGCCGCTGCGCCTGATGGCGCTGGAAAATCAGGAGCGTATCGAATCCATGGGCGTGCCCTGCTCGCTGGTCACCGGCGAGGAAGAAATCATCCGCGAAGGCGCCACACACTTCTGCTGCACCGTGGAGGAGTTTGCCCGCTTCCGCCACCAGCACTGGGATGTGGTGGTGGTCGACGAAGTACAGATGATGGCCGACCCGCAACGTGGCTGGGCCTGGGTCGATGCGCTGGTCAGCGCCCATACGCCGAAGCTGATGATGACCGGCCCGGCGCTGATCGAGCCATCGCTGCGCACGCTCTGCGAACTCTGCGAGGACCAGCTGCAGGTGCAGCGCACCAAGCGCCTGTCGCCAGTGGAGGTGGCCAGGCACGCCACCACGCTGGAGCGCCTGGAGCCCGGCTCGCTGCTGGTGGCGTTCAGCCGCAAGCTGGTGCTGGAGCTCAAGGGCATGCTCGAGAGTGCCAGCAAAAGCGTCTCGGTGGTCTACGGTGCGCTCTCACCCGAGGTGCGTCGCGAGCAGGCGCGGCGCTTCCGCGAAGGCGAGGCGGACATCATGGTCGCCACCGACGCGGTGGGCATGGGCCTCAACCTGCCAGCGCACACGCTGTGTTTCTATACCGATGAGAAATTCGACGGCATCCAGAATCGCCAGCTCAAGGTGCAGGAGGTCAAGCAGATCGGCGGCCGCGCCGGGCGCTTCGGTCACCACGACAGCGGCGAGATCACCGCACTCGACCCGCAGACGCTCAAGTCCATCCGCCGCCTGTTCAACAGCCCGGATGCGCCGGTGGACCTGAATCAGTTCCAGGTGCGCCCGTCCATCGATCACCTGTCCGCCATTTCCGAACTGATGGGCGAGCCGAGCCTGCTGCGGTCCTGGCTGACCTTCAACCGCAACATCAACTACGGCGAGGCGTTCATATCGGTACTGCCGGACGAACTGGCCGAGTGGATCGAGCTGATCGACGATCCGAAGATTCCGCTGTGGCTGCGCTGGACCTTCGCCTGCACGCCGATTCGCGGCGGCTTCGACAGCCCGGCCAGCCAGCATGCACAGCGCTGGATCAAACGGGTCGCCGAAGGCCACGCCATCCCGATGCCCAAGCTGCTGCTCGGCAGCGACCTGGCCAGCCTGGAAAGCACCCTGCATGTGGTGGAAACCTACCTGCATCTGGCCCGCAGCCTGCCCGAGCACTTCCCCGAACACGAGGATGGTGAAGACGCCCGCCAGCTGCTCAACGACGCCATCACCCGCGAACTGTCGCGCCAGCGCAAGCCGCGGGCTGCAAGACGTGGTGGCGGGCGCAAAGCGGGACGGCGACGCTGAGCATGGTCGCCGGCGACCATCCCACCCGATCGGGCGCTTTATAATCGCCGCTTTGCTGCCGAGCGCGAGCCTGCCATGCCGATCAACTATGCCCGCCGCCTGACCGACCGTCGTCGGTCCGCCCATGGCAATCGTCAGCTCGGCCTGTGCCTCGCCTTCGTCGCCGGAGCCGCCAATGCCGGCGGGTTCATCGCCGTCCAGCAGTACACCTCGCACATGACCGGTATCGTGTCGGCCATGGCCGACAACCTCGCCCTCGGGGCCATCGATCTGGCGCTGGCTGGCTTCGGCGCCCTGCTCTCGTTCGTCCTTGGCGCCATCTGCTCGACGCTGATGATCAACTTCTCGCGGCGCCGCCGCCTGCACAGCCAGTACGCCCTGCCGCTGGCGCTGGAAGCCTCGCTGTTGCTGCTGTTCGGCATCCTCGGCGCACGGCTGATGACGGTTCCGGGTTTCTTCGTGCCGCTGACCGTGGTGCTGCTGTGCTTCATCATGGGCCTGCAGAACGCGATCATCACCAAGCTTTCCAACGCCGAGGTGCGCACCACCCATATCACCGGCATGGTGACCGACATCGGCATCGAGCTCGGGCGGCTGATTTACTTCAACCGCAAGCATGACGACGACCTGCCCCCAGTTCGGGCCAATCGACAGCGCCTGCGCACCAACCTGCTGATGGTGATGAGCTTCTTCGTTGGCGGCTTGAGCGGCGCCGTCGGCTTCAAGCATTTCGGCTTTCTTGCCACGGTGCCGCTGGCCGCCTTGCTGTTGGCACTGGCGCTGGTGCCAATGGCCGACGATCTGCTGCTCGGCTGGCGTCTCTGGCGGCGTCGGCGCTAAGACACCGACGGTTTCCAACGCCATCCAGGTCGGCAAGGCTTCATCGGTCACGGCGAAGACTCGGGACCGCGGCGACAGCAAGCACCCTCATTTGTTCCCGCAGCTCGCCCGTAAAATGTTCGAATTTTTACTTTGACAGCTGCATTCTTTGCCTCTAAGTTTTCGTTTCCGAACAATTCCGAACCAACGCAGTGCTCGGAATAAAACAAAAACAAACGAACGAGGCTCCGCGCATGAGTACGCCCATCGTCCCGACGCTCAAGGGACAATGCATCGCCGAATTTCTCGGCACTGCCCTGCTTATCTTCTTCGGTACTGGCTGCGTCGCAGCGCTCAAGCTCGGCGGTGCCGACCTGGGGCTGTGGGAAATCAGCATCATCTGGGGCATCGGCGTTTCGATGGCGGTGTACCTGGCCGCCGGCGTCTCCGGTGCCCATCTGAACCCGGCCGTCACTATCGCCCTGTGGCTGTTCGGTACCTTCGAGCGGCACCGCGTTCCGGCCTACATCCTGGCGCAGGTGGCCGGCGCCTTCTGTTCCGCAGCATTGGTCTACGGGCTGTACAGCAGCCTGTTTTTCGATTTCGAACAGGCCCAGCAGATGGTTCGCGGCAGTGTCGAGAGCCTCGAACTCGCGTCGATCTTCTCCACCTACCCGCACGCCTCGCTGTCCTTCGGCCAGGCGTTTCTGGTGGAGGTGGTCATCACTGCCATCCTGCTGGGGATGATCATGGCCATCACCGACGACGGCAACGGCTTGCCAAGCGGCCCGCTGGCTCCCCTGCTGATCGGCCTGCTGATCGCCGTGATCGGCGGCGCAATGGGACCGCTGACCGGCTTTGCGATGAATCCCGCTCGGGATTTTGGGCCTAAACTGATGACCTTCTTTGCCGGCTGGGGTGACGTGGCCTTCACCGGTGGGCGAGACATCCCGTATTTCCTCGTCCCGATCTTCGCCCCGATTCTCGGCGCCTGCCTCGGCGCCGCAGGCTACAAGGCACTTATCTGCCGGCACCTGCCAGGGGTTGGCTCGGCCGCCTGCGATGTACCAGAACCCAAGGAAAAGGCCTCTGCCGAAATGCGCGCAGCCCAGCCCGACATCAGCAAAGTTCGCTAAGGAAACGTCGCCATGAGCAATCAGAACAAGCAATTCGTCGTCGCCCTCGACCAGGGCACCACCAGTTCCCGCGCCATCGTGCTGGACCGCAACGCCAACGTGGTGACCATCGCCCAGCGCGAATTCGCGCAGATCTACCCGCAACCGAGCTGGGTCGAGCACGATCCCATGGAGATCTGGGCGACCCAGAGCGGCGTGTTCGTCGAAGCCCTGGCCCAGGCCGGCATCACCAACGAGCAGGTGGCGGCGATCGGCATCACCAACCAGCGCGAGACCGCCATCGTCTGGGACAAGATCACTGGCCGGCCGATCTATAACGCCATCGTTTGGCAGAGCCGCCAGAGCACGCCGATCTGCGACCAGCTCAAGCGCGACGGGATGAACGATCACATCCGCCAGACCACCGGACTGGTGATCGACCCCTACTTCTCCGGCACAAAGATCAAGTGGATTCTCGATCACGTCGAGGGCAGCCGCGAGCGCGCCCGCCGTGGCGAGCTCCTGTTCGGCACCGTCGACTGCTGGCTGATCTGGAAGATGACCCAGGGCAAGGCCCACGTCACCGACTACACCAACGCCTCGCGCACCATGCTCTTCGACATCCACAAGCTGGACTGGGACCCAGTGATGCTCGAAGCGCTGGATATCCCCCGCGAAATGCTGCCAGAGGTGCGCTCGTCGTCGGAGATCTACGGCCACGCCTACATCGGCTCCGGGCAGAGCACCGGCATTCCCATCGCCGGTATCGCCGGCGACCAGCAGGCCGCGCTGTTCGGCCAGATGTGCGTCGAGCCGGGCCAGGCCAAGAACACCTACGGCACCGGCTGCTTCCTGCTGATGAACACCGGCACCAAGGCAGTGCAGTCCGAGCACGGCCTGCTGACTACCATCGCCTGCGGGCCGCGTGGCGAAGTGAACTACGCGCTGGAAGGCGCCATCTTCAACGGTGGCTCCACCGTGCAGTGGCTGCGTGACGAGCTGAAGGTGCTCAACGAATCGCTGGATTCCGAATACTTCGCCACCAAGGTGCCGGACAGCAATGGCATCTACCTGGTGCCGGCGTTCACCGGTCTCGGCGCGCCCTATTGGGATCCGCGCGCCCGTGGCGCGCTGTTCGGCCTGACCCGCGGGGTCAAGGTCGACCACCTGATCCGTGCAGCATTGGAATCCATCGCCTACCAGACCCGCGACGTGCTCGATGCCATGCAGCAGGACGCCGGCGAGCGTCTGCGCGCTCTGCGCGTGGACGGTGGCGCGGTGGCCAACAACTTCCTCATGCAGTTCCAGGCCGACCTGCTCGGCACCCAGGTGGAGCGCCCGCAGATGAAGGAAACCACGGCCCTCGGCGCGGCCTACCTGGCCGGGCTGGCGACCGGTTTCTGGAGTGACCTCGACGAGTTGCGCAGCAAGAGCAGCATCGAACGCGTGTTCGAACCGGCGTGCGGAAGCGAACAGCGCGAAGCGCTCTATCGCGGCTGGCAGAAGGCGGTCGAGCGTACCCGCAACTGGGCAGAAGACTGAGCGATAGCGCCCTGCGCCGGCCTGCGAGTGATTCGCAGGCCGGCGCAGCATTGTGCGAATTCGAACAAAACGCGCTTTAACCGAACGCCAGACTCCGGCATGCTTCCCGCACAACAGCGAACAAGGAAGCCTCATGAGCCTGGCGCCCCGGCAGCAGAACATCCTCGAACTCGTGCGCGAGCGCGGCTATGTGAGCATCGACGAGCTGGCTCGGCACTTCGCCGTTACCCCGCAGACCATTCGCCGCGACATCAACCAACTGGGCGATGCCGGCCTGCTGCGGCGCTACCACGGCGGCGCGGCCTATGACTCCAGCGTGCAGAACACCGCTTACAGCCAGCGCGCGCATCAGATGCGTGACGAAAAGCAGCGCATCGCCGCGGCCATGGCCGCACGCATTCCCGACCAGGCTTCGCTGTTCATCAACATCGGCACCACCACCGAGGCCATCGCCCGCGCCCTGCTCAACCACCGCGACCTGAAGATCATCACCAATGACCTGCATGTGGCGAGCATTCTCAGCACCAAGGAAGACTTCGACGTGCTGATCGCCGGCGGCAACGTGCGCAGCGACGGCGGCGTGGTCGGCCAGGCTACCGCGGATTTCATCAGCCAGTTCAAGGTCGACTTCGCCCTGATCGGCATCAGCGGCATCGACGAGGACGGCACCCTGCTCGACTTCGACTACCAGGAAGTCCGCGTCTCCCAGGCGATCATCCATAACGCACGCAAGGTGTTTCTGGCAGCGGACTCCAGCAAGTTCGGCCGTAGCGCCATGACGCGCCTGGGCTCGCTGGAACAGATCGACTGCCTGTTCACCGACTCGGCTCCTTCCGAGGTCTTCACCGAACTTCTGGCCCGCCACAAGGTGCAGCTGGAAATCGCCGAGTAGATTCAGCGCAACTGCCAGCACGCCTGCCCCGCTCAGGCTTGGCCACTCCGCGGTACGCCGGCCTTCACCCCAGCCCTCTCCCGGAGGGAGAGGGAGCAAAAGCGAAGCGCTGCCAGACGAAAATTCCCAGACACCGCTAGCCCCCCTCTTCCCTCCGTGCGAGCAGGCAGAACGCGCTGCCAGACGACGATGCCAAGTGACCGCTCGATCACTCCCCTCTTTGCAGGGGAAAGGCAAAGCGAAGCGGTACAAGTCGAAGATGCCAAGCAGCGCCACGAACACTCCACGCTCCCTTTTGAAAGCGACCAACGACTAAGCGCTGCCAGACGAAGCTGCGGAGCGTCCGCGCGATCACACCCTCTCCCTCCCGGAGAGGGGCCGGGGGTGAGGGAACAGGGTCACCTATCGCAATACCTCGCCTCCCTGATGACATTCCTTTTATCGATTTCGAACATTATCCGCTTTCAATAATGTTCATTCACGAATAGCATGTTCAAAAACGAACATCGCATTCGTATTCGAGGAGGAACCCGTGTCCCATATTGCCCAGCCCGTCTCCGAGCTTTATGACATCGCCGTGATCGGCGGCGGTATCAATGGCGTCGGTATCGCGGCCGATGCCGCCGGCCGTGGGCTATCGGTGTTCCTTTGCGAACGCGACGACCTGGCCAGTCATACGTCATCGGCCAGCAGCAAGCTCATTCATGGCGGGCTGCGCTATCTGGAACACTACGAATTCCGCCTCGTTCGCGAGGCGCTGGCCGAGCGAGAGGTGCTGCTCGCAAAGGCGCCGCATATCGTCAAGCCGATGCGCTTCGTGCTGCCCCACCGTCCTCACCTGCGCCCGGCGTGGATGATCCGCGCCGGCCTGTTCCTCTACGACAACCTGGGCATGCGCAAGAAGCTGCCGGCTTCGCGGGGCCTGCGTTTCGGCAGTGAGAGCCCCCTGAAGCCAGCCATCACCCGCGGCTTCGAATACTCCGACTGCTGGGTTGACGACGCGCGACTGGTGGTGCTCAACGCCATGGCGGCGCGGGAGAAAGGCGCGCATATCCATACCCGCACCCAATGCCTGAGCGCCAAGCGTGCTGGCGGCATCTGGCATGTCGAGCTACAGCGCGAGGACGGCAGCCGCTTCTCACTAAAGGCCAAGGCACTGGTCAATGCGGCCGGTCCCTGGGTCGCACAGTTCATCGGCGAAAACCTGCAGCAGCGCTCGCCGTACGGCATCCGCCTGATTCAGGGCAGTCACATCATCGTGCCCAAGCTGTATGAAGGTGAGCAGGCCTACATCATGCAGAACGAGGATCGGCGCATCGTCTTCGCCATCCCCTACCTGGATCGTTACACCATGATCGGCACCACCGATCGCGAGTACCGTGGCGACCCGGCCAAGGTGAGCATCAGCGAGGAAGAGATCGCCTACGTATTGGGCGTGGCCAACACGCACTTTCGCAAGCAACTCGAGCCCAGGGACATCGTGCATACCTTCGCCGGCGTCCGGCCGCTATGCGACGACGAATCGGATAACCCGTCCGCGGTTACCCGCGACTACACCCTGTCGTTGGCGGCGGAAGAAAAGCAGGCACCGCTGCTTTCGGTGTTCGGCGGTAAGCTGACCACCTACCGCAAGCTCGCCGAGTCGGCGATGGCGCAGCTCAAGCCGTTCTTCCCGGCTATGGGTGAAAGCTGGACGGCGCAGGCGGCACTGCCTGGCGGTGAAGGCATGAGCACGGCCGATGCACTCACCGAAGAGCTGGTGGCCAAGGTACAGGGGCTGAAACTGCCGCTGGCCAAGCGCTGGGCAACCCTCTACGGCAATCGGGTATGGCGCATGCTGGGCAAAGCGCGCTCGCTCGATGCACTGGGCGAAGACCTCGGCCAGCAGCTGTATGCGCAGGAAGTCGACTACCTGCGGCGCGAAGAGTGGGCAACCCAGGTGGATGACATCCTCTGGCGCCGCACCAAACTCGGGCTGGCCTTCAGCGAGCCGGAAAAGGCTCGCCTGCAGCGTTACCTGACAGAGCGCCCGGTCAGCGAAACCACGCGCAGCAGCGACGCAGCCTGAGGCAGCCGCTCAGCCCTGCGCCGCGAGCTGCTGATTGATACGGGCGACGCTGGCGGCGATGCGTTGCTCGACATCCTGCATTTGCTCGTTCTGTTGCAGCAGCGGCACGCAGAGATTCAGTGCGGTGAGCACCAGCAGCTTGTCGCCCGTGGCGTTGGGAAACTGTCGCTGGCTGTCGGCCAGATGCTGCTGCAGCAAGGCCGCCGCCTCCTGCAGGAGAGCATCCTGGCTGGGCGGTGCGCGGAACGAGTATTCGCGGCCGAATACCCTGAGCACCTGAACGCCATCCGCCGTCATGCGGCGCTACTGCCAGCTGCACGCTCCACCAGCGCCTGCAGCCGCGCCAGGGTAGCGCCCTGCCTGTCTTCCTGCTCCAGCGCAGCCAGTTGCAGGTTGTCGTTTTCCTCACGCGCCTGCTGCAGCTGCTGCTCGAGCAAAACACAGTGCTCGCTCAGGTTCTGGTTGCGTTGCAGCAGATCGTTGATGACGTTTTCAAGTTGCGCAAGGGTGGTATCAAGCATGGAGCGTTTTCCGGGTCCGATGAAAAAGCGCGCGAGAGTACCCGAAAGGAAGGCCGCCGGGGGCCTTCATTAAGCCTTCAATGCCATGCGGTCCGGTCGCCAATGCCACCGGTTTGCGGTAGCCTCGGCAGCCTATTCGAAGAGGAGAGTCCCCATGGCACGCGCTACCGCCCGCCACATCCTGGTTTCCACCGAAGCCAAGTGCAACGAACTGAAAGCCGCTATCGAAGGCGGTGCCGACTTCGCCGAGGTCGCCAAGGAAAACTCCAGCTGCCCTTCCAGCCGTCAGGGCGGTGACCTGGGTTCATTCGGCCCGGGTCAGATGGTCAAGGAATTCGACACCGTCGTATTCAGCGCCCCGCTCAATCAGGTGCAAGGCCCGGTGAAGACCCAGTTCGGCTATCACCTGCTGGAAGTGACCAGCCGTCAGGACTGATTACCCCAGTCCCCGCCCTCATGGGCGGGGATGCCCTAGCGCCGGACAGGCGCCCTCCGCCAGCATTCCCCTCCCCCGATTCACGCCGACCTGATCACGCCTCGAGACGGAAACGCCCGGTTAGTGCCTTGAGACCTTTCATGCTCTGCATGATGGTATTGCCCGACGCAGCCGTGTCGTGGGTAACCCCGGCAGCCTGATCGGCGACCTGAGCGATGCGCGTCAGCGACTGGTTCATGTCCTCGGCCACCTGCGACTGCTCCTCGGCCGCCGTGGCGATCTGATTGGTCATGCCGCGGATGGTCTGCACCGCGCCGACGATCTGCCCCAGCGCATGCTGCGCCGCCTCGATCTGGGTGAGCGTCACCGAGCTGCTCTGACGCGACGCATCCATGGCCGTACCCGCGCGGGTGGCCTGGCTCTGCAAGCGCTCGACCAGCACGCTTACCTCCTTGGCCGAGCTCTGCGTGCGGCTGGCCAGGCTGCGGACTTCGTCGGCAACCACCGCGAAACCCCGGCCCTGCTCACCAGCACGCGCCGCCTCGATGGCCGCATTCAGCGCCAGCAGGTTGGTCTGCTCGGCGATCCCGCTGATCACGTTCAGCACCTTGCCGATCTCGTGACTGTCCTGCACCAGCTGCTGCATCACATCGGACAGGCTGTCGACATGACCGCTCAAGGTGCGGATGGCGCCGACCGACTCATTCATCACCGCGCTGCCAGAGTTGGTCTCCTGCTCAGCGACATCTGCGGCATTGGCGGCCTCGACCGTGCTGCGCGCGACTCCCTGGGAGGTGGCGAGCATTTCGTTCATGGCGGTGGCGACCTGATCGATCTCGGCTTGCTGCCCTTCGACGTTGCGCGCGCTGTCCCCGGCCAGATTCGCCATGCGCACGCATTGGCCATCGGCTTCGTCAGCGGCCAGACGCACACCGCGGATCATCTCTCCGACCTGCCCCAGCAGGCGGTTGTACGCCAGGGTGATCATGCCCATCTCGTCATCGGCGTGCCGCACCTGCAGCGGCGCGGAAAAGTCGCCCTGGCTGACCCTCTCCAGACGCCCCCGCAGCTCGTCGATCTGCAGCATCAGCCAGTTCATGCCGGCGACCCGTCCCAGCACGACCATCAGCAGGATGCACAGGGTCGAACCCAGGGCGACCCAGAGCTGCTGCGACGCACTGCGGTTGGCTTCAGCGGAAATCAGCAGCACCACTTCGTTGGAAGCGGCAAGGATGTCGTTTGAGTCGGTGGCAATGGCGTTCACGTCAGCGCTCTGACCTGCGGCCAGTGCCTGTACGGCGGGCCGATAACGCTGCCAGATCTGATCGACGCGCTGAAGGTGCGGTTGTGCACTGGTCAGCTCCACCGGTGCGATGCCCTGGGTGCGGTCGCCGTTGAGCAGCAGCCGATGCGACTGTTCGAAGCGTTGGATGGTCTTGTCGACGGCGGTCTTGTCACCGATGCCCTGCGCCGCCAGCAGCGCTTCCTTCATCATCTTCTGGCTGAGCATGCGCTGGGCTCCGGCCATGTCGATCTGGCTGGCGTCTTTGGCGGACATGAACAGCACAGCGGCGGTCAGGGCCGCACACAGGAAGATCAGGCTGTAGGAGAAGAAGAACTGATGGTTGATGGTGCGCAGACCCAGTCCGCGCAAAAGGGACTGAATGACGTTCGCCAAGGTGCTGGTCATGGGGGTATCCACTACAGGGAGAGAAAGCGATGCCAGCGTCGAATGGCGTCGCAACTAACACTGTTCTCGGCGGCGCCAGGGGCAACTTGATACCGTTTATCAACTATCTGCAAGCCGCGCCATTGCTGGCTTTGCGCGTCTTTTTGGCGCTCACGCAACGCAGCCCCACGTACTGACGCAGATCAACGAAAACGGCACTTGTGCACCTTTTTTTTTTGGCCCGGTCGCGACGCAACGTCTATGGTCAGGTGTGCGGGGTAACTCGCATAAAACACAGATCAATCGAGGGTCTGCGCATGTTTCACGTATCGCGCCGAGGCGAAAACCGCATCGATATCGACTTCTCCGGCAAATTGGACAGTCAGGCCATGCGCGCTGCGCTGGATGACCTGCTGTTCAAATCCGAAGGCATCAGCCATGGCCGCATGCTCTATCGCATCGGCGACTTCGACCTGCCTACGCTCGGCGCTGTCGGCGTGGAGCTGTCACGGCTGCCGCACCTGTTCCGTTTCATACGCCGTTTCGACCGCTGCGCGGTGGTCGCCGGCAAGGAATGGCTGCGCAAGGCCAGCGAGGTGGAAGGCGCGCTGATCCCCGGGCTGACCATCAAGGCCTTCGACCTGCACCAGGAAGCCGAAGCCAGCGCATGGCTGGAGCACGGCTGAGGGGCCACGCCAGGCCGACAATTAACCGACCTGCGGGAGCGAATGGTCTGTCCTGGGTTGCTGTCGAATATGGACATCAACAGTCAGGAGAACGGACATGGGACTTTTCGATACGATCAAGGCCAAGCTCGGCCTGGGTGATGCCTCCAACGAGGCGCAACACAAGGCTGATGCACCACCAGCCGACGCTACCCGCTCGAGCGCCGAGGGCATCACGCTGGGAGAAAGGCCCACCGCCACCGACAACGCGACTATCGCGCCGCACCAGGACTTGAATCAGTCATCAGCCACGACGAGTGGCGTGGATGTGGTGGCACAACTGGAAGCCAAGGCGGCGGCGCACCCGGAAGCGCTGAACTGGCGCACCTCGATCGTCGATCTGCTGAAGTTGCTCGGGCTGGACAGCAGCCTGGAAGCACGCCGGGAGCTTGCTACGGAACTAGGCTGCCCGCCGGCAGAGATGGCGGACTCGGCGCAGATGAACATGTGGCTGCACCGGGCGGTGATGAAGAAGCTTGCCGAAAATGGCGGCAGGATTCCGCCGGAATTGCTGCACTAGATGTGTGAAGGGCCTTCCGAGGAAGGCCCTTGCTTACGGCTTATGAATTGCGGACCTGCTCGTCCGCGAGGAAATCTTCCTCCAAGAGCGCGTCACGCTCGGCCACCGCGCCATCGATCATCTGCGGCTGGGCTCCGGAGCGCTTGCTACGCAACTTGCCGAACTGGTGAGCGAGCGCATTGTTCAGCTTGTCCACCGCGCCGTCGATCGCCAACTCCAGCGATTCGGCCTTGTGGGTGACGGAGATCGGCTGCAGCCCCTTCGGCCGCGCTTCGATCTGGCAGCGCTTGTCATGGGCGCCGGCCTTGTCACCGTTTTCGTCGTTGAGGTGCACGACGACGCGCGTCAGCTCGTCGTCGAACCGGTCCAGCCTGCTTGCGACACTGGCACTGACCCAATCAGCCAGACGGGCACTGCCTTCGATGTGGTTATCGCTGTGAACCTGGATTTGCATAAGTCGTCCTTACTTCCGCTTATGAGCACCACCGTTTCCGGTGGCTTGGTGATAGCTATGCCACCGTTTCACTTATTAAGCAACGGGCAAAATGCCGCCGACGCAGTCCTGCCCGTCAGCACTTTTCGCTTTGCTATCCGAAACTTAGCCGGTTCGCCGGCGTTCCTGCCGCAAACGGTACAGATTCGTGCGCTGGCAATTGCGAAGCGAATTGTGTGTGCAGGAACGAAGAACCCGCACGCTCACTCGGCGCGCTCAAGGCATGCGTCGGACGATGGACATCCGACGCATGAAAAGACGCTTCGAGCAGTGCTAGGCGGCCTTCTGGAACAGCTCGCGGCCGTGATCGAGATGCTGATCGACCAGCCACTTGCCATGGGCGATGGACAGTCGCTGGGCCTTTTCCAGCTCGTCCATGAACGCATGCTCGAGCGGTAGCGGCATACGGCGAGTCACGTGCCCGGCGGGATCGGTAATCCGGCAACCGCCAGCCCAGGGTGTCGGGGTGCCGGGATATTCCATCACCTCGGCGGTGATGAGGTGGTCGCGGTGGGTGCATTGCATCATGGTCATGATCGTTACCTCGCTTTGTGCGGGCAGCCATCAGATCACGCAGGTTGGCTCAGGCTGATGGGCCGCCGATTGTCCCCCCCCCCTGATGAACAGGGCCGTTTCGCCGGCCCCAGCGCGTCAGAACGGTATAGCACAGGCTGCCCGACTCGGGCCTGGCAGTGCACGCTCGACTGACGAACGCGCAACGCCTCAGCCATCCAGCGAAGGGCCGATCAGCTCGGCCAGCTGTCGATACACGCCGGGCGCCGCCACCAGATAGGGGTTACCCCTGAGCAGCCCATCGTTGCGGAAGAAATCGTTCCGCAGCCCGCCCGCCTCGGCCACCAGCACCAGCCCGGCCAGGCAATCCCAGCTCTTGAGTTCGGTCTCGTAGTAACCGATCAGTCGCCCTGCGGCGACGTAAGCCGTCATCAGCGCGCCGGAGCCATTGCGGATGAACATGCCGCCTTCGGCCAGCAGCTTTTCCAGAAACGGAATGAAATGCTCCTTGCCGCGCGGGTGAAAGGTGCCCGCGCCGGTCAGGCCATCACGCAGATGGCTGGCGGCGCTGGCCGTGATGGGTGTCTCGTTGACATAGGCGCCGCGGCCGAGACAGCCATGGAAGAGTTCGTCATGGTTGGGGTCGGCGATCGCGCCGATGTGGGGTTTCCCGTCAATCAGCAGCCCGATGGAAACGCACCAGTTGTGCAGACCGTTGACGAAACAGGCGGTGCCGTCGATGGGATCGATCACCCACACACAGCGGGCCATGAGGTCGGCCGAGCCGCTTTCCTCGCCGAGAAAGCCGTCTTGCGGGAAGCGCTCGGCCAGGCGTGCGCGAATGAAGTCTTCGATGCTTTTGTCGGCAATGCTGACCACATCCTGCCGGTCGTTGCCCTTGTGCTCGACATCCAGCGTCTCGCGTTGCCGATAGAAATCCATGCCCAGCTGCGCGGCTTCCAGTGCGAGACTCCTGGCGCAGGCGTAGCGGGCATCGATATCGAGGTCTTGCTGGGTCGACTCGCTCATGATCGGTTCCTGAAACAAAAGCGGCATTCTAGTGGACTGTTTGGTGAGTTGGTTGAGGCAAGTTCTGATGATCAGGGCTCCGAGACAAGGCGCTGCGACGAGTCATAGCGGGGCTATGGCAAGGAGCAGCAACGCGGTATCGGGGCCATGGGCGCCGAAATTGACCAACTGAACCTGCCAAACAGGCCACTCGACATGCGCCTGTTACAGCACGAGCGATGCAGGGAATCGACTGGGCAAGACGATGAATGACTTCGGTCCACCCAGGGCGCCCAAAAGCCCAATTTCCCCACGCCACTCGCCGGAACGCCCCGTTCAATACGGACGCGACGAATCGATACACGTGCGGTCCTAATCTGCGAGCCACAGCTCATCATTCACGCAGACAGGAGATCCCCATGGGCTTGTTCAACTCGATACTGGAAAAGATCGGCCTCGGCCAGGCACATGCCGCACCCGACAGCACAGCGCCCACCACACCACCTGAGGCCTCCACAGGCGGTGCCGGCGCCCCCACGGGCCCTGCAGTGGACCAGGTGGACGTCGCGGCCAAGCTCGACAGCATGGCGCAGAATCACCCGGAGAAACTCAACTGGCGCACGTCCATCGTCGACCTGCTGAAGTTGCTCGGCCTGGACAGCAGTCTCACCGCGCGCAAGGAACTGGCTACCGAGCTGGGTTGCCCGGCTGACAAGATGGGGGATTCAGCGCAGATGAACATGTGGCTGCACAAGGCGGTGCTGAACAAACTGGCCGAGAATGGCGGCAACGTACCAGCCGATCTGCTGGACTGATCTGCCTCGAGGGCGACAGGCGAGCTGCAGCGATTGCGGCAGCTCGCCTGGTGATCAATGCTCGTGCATGCGCACATTCAGCTCGTCGACAATCGGCGCCCACTCCGCATCCTCGACCCACTCATCGCGCAGCAGCGCGCGCTGCGACTCGTTCCAGACCGGCGCATCGGCCAGCCGAACGTCTTCCGGCAGGTGCCCATGCTTGCCGATGAATGCATCGATACTCGCCGGGTCTGACGCCAGACCCAGCTGCTCGAACAGAGTACCGAGGTCTTTGTTGGGTAGTTCCATGATGTTCTCCTTAGGCTCGTCAACAGGCTGAAAGGCGCGTCGCGCGTTCCGCTACTTGCCTATTCAGAGACTCTGCGGCTGACTACAGTTCCGCCTGGACCGATGAGGAATGACTGCATGGACATCCTGCTCTGCGGCAGCTTCGACGATAACGAGCGCGACGCCTGGCTCGCAGAGCTGCAGCGCGCCTTGCCGCAAGCCCGCTGGCACCTGTCCGCGACGGCGGAGAACGCGGGACTGATCACCGCGGCGGTGGTCGCGAACCCACCCGCGGGATTGCTGCAAGGCTTGCCAAACCTGCGGCTGATCCAGTCGCTCTGGGCCGGCGTGGACCGCCTGCTCAGCGACCCGAGCCTGCCGGACGTGCCGGTGGCACGCATGGTCGACCCGGCCATGAGCGCGGCCATGGCCGAAACTGCGTTGTGGGCAACACTCTCGCTGCATCGGGGTTTCTACGATTACGCCCGGCAGCAGCACGCCTGCGATTGGCGTCAACTGCCGCAGCGGCGGGCTGACGAAATCCAGGTGACGCTGCTGGGCATGGGCCAGATGGGCCGGACATGTGCCCAGCGCTTGGTCACCCAGGGCTACCGCGTGACCGGCTGGAAGCTTCGCAGCGGCGCCGCCGAGGGCGTCGCGCTGGAGCACGGCATGGATGCCCTCTGGCCGCTGCTGGCATGCAGCGACATTGTCATCAACCTGCTGCCACTGACGCCACAGACTGGCGATCTGCTGGACCGGCGTTTCTTCGAAGCTCTGCGCCCCGGCGCCGGGCTGGTCAACCTCGCACGGGGCGGGCACCTGGTCGAGGCTGATCTGCTGCAGGCGCTCGAATGTGGCCAGGTCGGCCATGCGGTGCTCGACGTGTTTCGCAGCGAGCCGCTGCCGGCAGAGCATCCGTTCTGGAAGCATCCACAGGTGACCGTGCTGCCCCACATCGCAGCCGCAACGGACATGCGCAGCGCGGCCCGGATCGTCGCCGCTAACCTGCAAGCGCTGCGTGACGGCGAACCGCTGCATGATCTAGTGGAGCGCAGCCGCGGCTACTGAGCGCGACTGCGACAACCGGACATAAGCAAGCGGCTCAATCCTGGCTGAGCGCGCCGATCCGGTGGATGGAAAGATCGGCGCCGTTGAACTCTTCCTCCTGGCTCAGGCGAATACCTGTGGTCAGCTTGAGCAGGCCGTAGACGCCGAAGCCGCCGAGTAGCGCCACCAGCATGCCCATGCCGCTGCCGATCACCTGACTGATCAGGCTCACGCCGCCCAGACCGCCCAGCGCGGACTGGCCGAAGATGCCGCAGGCCACCCCGCCCCAGATCCCGCACAGGCCGTGCAGTGGCCAGACACCCAGCACATCGTCGATCTTCCAGCGATTCTGCGTAGCGGTGAACGTCCAGACGAACAATGCTCCGGCGATCGCACCAGTAGCCAGTGCGCCGACCGGATGCATCAGATCGGAGCCGGCACAGACCGCCACCAGGCCAGCCAGCGGGCCGTTGTGCAGGAAGCCCGGGTCGTTACGCCCGGCGAGCCATGCCGCTGCAGTGCCCCCAACCATCGCCATCAACGAATTCACCGCAACCAGCCCGCTGATACCCTCGATGGTCTGCGCGCTCATGACGTTAAAGCCGAACCAGCCGACGATGAGAATCCACGAGCCCAGCGCCAGGAACGGAATGTTCGACGGCGCGAAGGCCACCAGCCTGCCATCCCGGTAGCGACCGTTGCGCCGCCCCAGCAGCACTAACGCGCCGAACGCCAGCCAGCCGCCCATGGCGTGCACCACCACGGAGCCGGCGAAGTCATGGAAGGATGCACCGAACTGGTGCTCGAGCCAGCCCTGGAAGCCGAAATTGCCGTTCCAGATAAGGCCCTCGAAGAACGGATAGACGAACGCGACGATCAGCAGTGTGGCGCACAGCTGCGGGCCGAACCGCGCGCGCTCGGCGATACCGCCGGAGATGATCGCCGGAATGGCCGCGGCGAAGGTCAGCAGGAAGAAGAACTTCACCAGCGCGTAGCCGTGGTCCACCACCAGCTGGCCGGCCGGCTGCATGAAGGTCACGCCATAGGCGACCCAGTAGCCGATGAAGAAATACGCCAGGGTCGACACTGCGAAGTCGGTGATGATCTTCGATAACGCGTTGACCTGATTCTTCAGACGTACCGTACCGACTTCGAGAAAGGCGAAGCCGGCGTGCATGGCCAGCACCATCACCGCGCCCATCAGGATGAACAGGGTATTCGAACCGTGGACCAGGGTTTCCACGGCGCTGTTGAGGTTTTCCATGGGTCACTACAGCCTCAGCGGATAAATCGCACCAAAACGGTTACCTCCGCCAGACGCATGCACCGAGATGCATCAACGCGTCATGTCGGGCCACCGTCACCTGCAGCCGGAGCTTGCTTGCAGCGAGACGCTGAAGCGCCATGAAACCTTTGATATCAACAGGTTAAGGAAACTACCGGAAATCCGTCATGCGCCATTGCGGGGCTCGCACGACGACTGCTGCACCAAGTAAAAGCAAGGCGCGTACCAAGCGCAGCGGCAGTTCTGGTGCAGCGCACCCTCAGAGGGCGGAAAGGGCCCGATACTCGTCCTGAGCCAGTTGGTCGGTCATGCCGCTGATGTAGTCCTGCAGCATCCGGTTGCGGTAGTAGAACTCCCACAGAGGCCAATCCGCCGATTGCTCAGCATGCTCCTTGAGCGCTTCGTGGTAGGCCTTGATCAGCTGGTTGGGCAGGCGTCGAGCCAGCATCTGCAGGTGAGGTTCGCTGCGGCAGGTGCCGAGGCTGAGTGCATCGAACACGGTGGCCGGCACGCGCAGCAGCGGCGCATAGAAGTCGAGCAGGCCCTGGAGAATGCGATAGCCCTGCAGTTGCAACGTTTCCACCTCGCGGTGGCAGAACACGTGCTCCATCGCGACATCCTTGAAGGTCTGCACGATGGCGTTGGGCAGGCTGTCGTCCTCCAGCAACGCGCGATCCAGGGTGCCGTGATAAACCGCGTCGATGTTGTCGATGAACTGCCGCGCAGCGTGCTGCACCAGCGGGTGGATCATGTTCACCCGCAGCCAGATGAAGAACTCGCCGGCCTTGTTGATCGGCTCCTTCTGTGCGCGTTCCAGCGCATAGTTGACCATGCCCCGGAAACTGCGCTCCGGACCCGGCACCGGGGCATCGACCGAACCATGCAGCGCGAACTTGGCGAGCAGCAGCTGCGCCAGCTGTTCGATGCTGAAGATGCCCTTCTCCACCGAATCCTCGATGTCGGCAAGGCAATAGGCGATGTCGTCGGCGGCCTCCATCACGTAGGCCAGCGGGTGACGCGTGCACGGCTGCAGATCGAGCGCCGCCTGCAGCGCACGCACGAAGGGTTCCTCGGACAGATAGAAGCCGGGCTTCTTCAGCAGGTAGGCGCCTGGGGTGCCCTTCGCGGGCTTGGCCTGATAGGCCGGACGGACGTACTTGAGCAGTCCGGCGGTCTGCGTATAGGTCAGGTTGAGGCGTTGCAGCGAGACCACCAGGCGAACCGCCTGGGCATTGCCTTCGAAGTGCTTGAGATCGACCAGCATCCGTTTGCGCAGCTCGGCATCGCCCTGCCCCGGCGTCACGGCGGCCGTGAACAGCGCGTCGAGATTGCGCTCGAACCACTCGCCGATGGCGTACTCGCCGAAATGGCCGAACGGCGGATTGCCGATATCGTGCATCAGGCAGGTCATCTCGACCAGGCTCTGCAACGCCGGCTCGAGTCCGTCCAGGCCGAACTCCGCGGCGCGGTGGCCGAGCTGCTTGTACAGGGTGCGAACGATGAAGCGGCCGGTCTGCTGCACTTCCAGCGAATGGGTGAGGCGGCTGCGCACCGCGGCATTGCGCTCCAGCGGAAACACCTGCGTCTTCTGCTGCAGGCGGCGCACCGCGGCCGAGTTGATGATGCGCCCGCGATCGCTCTCCAGCTGGTCCAGCACGGCGTCGAGGCTGCCATCGCTGGCCCGCAGGCCCGCTTCGGCCTTGCCATAGGGGCGCTGGCGGGAGATTTTGTGCTTGAAGTTCATGGACACCGGCATGCATCGTTCTCGCGGCGCAAAAAGAATAGCCATCGAGCCTAACGCGAGCGTTCCGGGTTTACCATCGCTGCCCCTTTCATCGCCGAGTACGGCGACGGAGACGATTCGTGAGTCGAGCAGATTTTCATCAGAACAATGCCGAGCGCGCCCGCGCCGAAGCCCAACGCCTGCTGGACCAGCAAGCGGCCCTGGGCTCGCGCTGGCTGGCCTGGGTTGCCACCCAGCTGTATCAGCTCAGCCCACCGGAATACACCGCCATGGTCCGCCGCGAACTGGAGCAGCTCAACCGAGCACAGCAGCCGTGACCCAGCAGGCGCCACGCACTTCGCTCGGAGCCTGGACGGTCGACGGCCCATTGCTGTGCCGTCAGTTTTCGCCGCTGCCGGATAGTCGCAGAGCCACCGCCATGGACAAGCAAGCCAGCGACGGCCCGTTGTGGCTGGGCCTGGATGGCCTGCAGGGTGATCGGATCGCCGATCGGCGTTTTCATGGCGGGCCGGATCGCAGCCTCTGCCACTACCCGACCCAGCATTATCAGTATTGGTCGCAGCGCTTCCCGCCGCTGCGCGCGCGGCTTGGCCTCGGCGCCTTCGGTGAACCTAGGTAGCCAGGCGCTGGACGAAGAGCAGGTATGCATCGGCGATCTTCTTCGCTGGGGCACCGCGCTGATCGAGATCAGTCAGCCGCGCTCGCCCTGCATCAGGCTGGACAACCGTCACGGTGTGCGTGGCCTGGCACGGGAGCTGTCGGCGAGCGGCCGCACCGGCTGGCTCTACCGGACCATCGAGCCAGGCACCGTGCGTCCTGGCGACACGTTGCAGTTGCTCGAGCGCCCGCACCCAAAGATCAACGTCGCGCACCTGTGGCGCTGCTTTCTCGATCAGAACCTGACTGAGGACAACCTGCAGCAACTGGCGAAGCTGCCGCGTCTGGCCATGCATTATCGGGCGATCTTCCGCCAGCGTTACGACGCCCTTCGCGCCCAGCGCGACCAGCACAGCCTGTTCGACTGATACCTAGGGGCTGTTCCCGTTTCGTGCGCGGCAAATGGCGCCATCCGGCGTTGCGGGACTTGGCAAGGGAACCACCATTACCTGCGTCCCGCGCCTGCGGAACGCCGCCCGGCCATGGCGCTATTTGGCGCAGCAACGCGGCTTGCGACGAAACGGGAACAGACCCTAAGCAAAGCAGTGCGTGCAATGCAGCCCAGCAGTGCCATACTGCAGCGGTCATGGAAGACACAGGCCGGAAACAGGCTTTGCTCCAGCAGCGACAGTCAGGTCTTCGCACATCAGGACATGTCCAGCCAGCAATCAGAGGTGAACACCATGAGCAAGGGAATGGACGCAAAGAAGAACGGCAAGAAAAAGCCGATGAAAACGGCGCAAGAAAAACGGATGGCCAAGCGCGACAAGAAGAGTGGCTCGGGCACTACGCTGCTCGGCGCCCACGCCGCCACCCATTGAGCCTTATCGCTGCGACGCCCGGTCTGATGCCGGGCGTTTCAGACCCTGGCCAGACGCAACCGACCGAACAACCAGCTACCGCAAACATTCACCCCCAGGCCGAGCATCACCAGCAACGCCCCACCCAATTGCAGCGTCCCCAGCCGCTCGCCCAGTAACACGCTGGCTGACGTCAGCCCGACCACCGGCACCAGTAGCGAGAACGGGGCCACCTGGCTCGCCGGGTAACGCGACAGCAAGCGACTCCACAGGCCATAGCCGAGAATCGTCGCGCCGAATGCCAGATAGGCCAGCACTAGAATCGTCTGCCAACCAATGCCGCGCAGCGCCGCCTCGATCACCGCCGGCCCCTCGAGCCATAGCGACAGCGCCAGGAATGGCAGCGGCGGCACCAGACTGCCCCATACCACCAGCCCGACCAGGTTCACCTTGCCGACCTTGCGCGTGACGATGTTGCCCAGCGCCCACATCGACGCCGCGCAGATGGTCAGCACGAAACCGCTCAGGGTCATGCCCAGGCCGGTCTGCGCGCCGATCATCGCCAGACCGCAGGCCGCGATGACCAGTCCCAGCAAGTTGGCTGCGCGCAATCGCTCGCCGAGAAACAGCGCCGCGAAGAACAGCGTGAAGAACGCCTGCGACTGCAGCACCAGCGAGGCCAGTCCGGCCGGCATGCCATGTTTCATCGCGGTGAACAGAAAGGCGAACTGCCCGAGCGAGATGGTCAGCCCATAGGCCAGCATCCAGCGCAACGGCACCTGCGGACGCTTGATGAAGAACACCGCCGGCACGGCCGCCAGCATGAAACGCAACGCACCCAGCAGCATCGGCGGCACGTCGTGCAGGCCGACCATGATCACCACGAAGTTCATGCCCCAGACGACGATGACTACCAGCGCGAGCAGCAGATCCCGAGGCGACATGGCGACGCACCCTGTTGCGTAAAAGATGCATTAAAGACGCCGCTTCGGGTGAGCGCTCCATACAGTGATCGCCAAAATGAGCGGCACAGTGCGGAGCAACCGCCCATCGCCCTGGCACGGGCAGCACCGCCACCGGCGACGCAAGGCCGGAATACGCTATAGAATCCGCGCCTGACTTCATCACTTCAGACGGGGACGAGCATGGGCGCACAGTGGAAAGCGAAGCATAAGGAAGCGGCGGCGAACGCCAAGGGCAGGATCTTCGGAAAGCTGTCGAAGGAAATCATGATCGCAGCCCGCAGCGGTGCCGACCCCGACATGAATCCGCGCTTGCGCCTGGTCGTCGAACAGGCGAAGAAGGCCTCGATGCCCAAGGACACCCTGGAGCGCGCCATCAAGAAAGGCGCAGGCCTCAGCGGTGAGGTGGTCCACTACGAACGCACACTCTACGAAGGCTTCGCGCCGCATCAGGTGCCACTGATCGTCGAGTGCCTGACCGACAACGTCAACCGCACCGTTGCCGAAATCCGCGTGCTGTTCCGCAAAGGCCAGTTGGGCTCCTCCGGCTCGGTGAGCTGGGACTTCGACCACGTCGGCATGATCGAAGCCGCGCCTGAAGGCGACGCCGATGCGGAAATGGCCGCGATCGAGGCCGGTGCGCAGGATTTCGAAGCAGCCGACGAAGGCAGCACTCTGTTCATCACCGAACCCACCGATCTCGACGCCGTGTGCAAGGCGCTGCCGGAATTCGGCTTTACCGTGCAGTCCGCGCAACTGGGCTATCGTCCGAAGAATCCGGTCAGCCTGTCCGGTGCCGAATTGGAAGAAGTCGAAGCCTTTCTCGAGGCCATCGACGCCCACGATGACGTGCAGAACGTCTACGTTGGCTTGGCGGGCTGACAGCCATCGACTTTACTTGGGGCTGTTCCCGCGCGTGGCGATGCCGACGCGGGGGTGGGCCCTGACGAACAACGAACCCGGCGAGCATTCACCATGAGCAGCAGCAAACCGACCACGCCCTACAGTCAGCGCGAACAAGGCTATCGGGAAAAAGCACTGAAGATGTATCCCTGGGTCTGCGGTCGTTGCGCGCGGGAATTTTCCGGCAAGCGCCTGAGCGAGTTGACGGTCCACCACAAGGACCACAACCACGACAACAACCCCGAGGATGGCTCGAACTGGGAGCTGCTCTGCCTGTACTGCCACGACAACGAGCATTCCCGCTACACCGACAACCAATACCAGGCCGAAGCCAGGCCGGGCAGCGACCTGGGCCCGAAGGAAACCTTCAAGGCCTTCGCCAACCTGGCCGATCTGCTCAAGGGCAAGCAGGACTGATCGGCCAGACCGGCATTCAGCTCACTTGACCAAGAGCACCGGGACCGATACCTCATGGATCACCCGGTTCGCCACCGAGCCCATCAGCATCCCGGTGAAGCTGCCCAGACCCCGGGTGCCCATCACCACCGTGTCGCAGCCCAGCCGCTTGACCGCGTCGTTGACCTGCTCGGCAACATTGCCCAGCAGCGCATGGGTTTCGCAGCTCAGGCCGCCGGCCTGCAACACGGCTGCCGCTTCGTCGAGCACGGAGCGCGCCTTGGCCATCAGGCCGTTGTTGAGTTCATCGATCATCGCCGACGTCACGTATTCGCCGTAGATGATCGGTTCGTGCTGAACGTTGACCACATGCACCTGTAGCGCGATCCCGGTATCCCGCACCAGATCGACGACATGCTGCAGGGCGCGCTTGGCGTTGTCCGAACCATCGTATGCAACCAGAAGCCTGCGCATTTCCTGTCTCCGCTGTTGTGTGGACCTTCAGCTTAGACCAGCTGCCTGCGCGTTGCGGGCGCTGCTCGCACTTGTTTTGATCTGGCACAAGCGCGCATCATCTCGCGCCCTTTCAACGAGCCAGAGACGAGTCTGATGAACCCCGATCAAGGTCCCGCATTCGGCGTCGGCGACGCCTCGTTCCAGGCAGCCGGCGGCGAACCGGGCCTGCAACGGCTGGTCGCGGACTTCTACCAGGTGATGGACCTGGCGCCAGAAGCCGCGGGCGTCCGTGCAATGTATCCGGCGGACGTGAGCGACGCCCGGGACCGGCTGGCGAGTTTTCTGAGCGGCTGGCTGGGCGGCCCGAAGCGATACGCAGAGAAGTATGGCGGCATCAGCATTCCGCAGTTCCATACCCGCTGGCAAGTCGGCGAAGCCGAACGCGATGCCTGGCTGTTCTGCATGGAACAGGCCATCGCCCGTCAGCCATTCACGCCGGAGTTCGCCGAGTACCTGCTACGGCAGCTGCGCGTCCCCGCCGAGCGCATCCGCCAGGTGCAGGCAGCCTGCCCGATGCGTCCGGGCCAGAACTGAAGCGCCCTCCCCGCCAGAGGCTGCAATGTCATTCGTTTAAGACGTGGCGCTGCAACGTCCATAGGCGCGCCTGATCGATTAATCCGCTGGGCAGGAGAACCGAGCCACTCACCTTGCGTCATACAGACAAGGGCGGCCGTCGTGGCGGCAGCGTTCATCCGTCGAAACCGAGCTGGCTCGTTCCATGAAAATCCGCTTCGCGTCCATCAACCCGCAGAAGATCCTCGAGGTTTGCGAGATTCTCCAGCCCAGCGGAATCGAGGTGAAGCCCTTTCCCATCCGTATCGAGGAGCTGCGTACCGAGGACCTGCACCAGCTGGTCAGCGACAAGCTGCTGGTCGCCTTCAAGATGATCGGTAAACCGGTCTTCGTCGAACACACCGGGCTTTTCATCAACAGCCTCAACGGCTTTCCCGGCGGGCTGACGCAGATCTTCTGGGACCGACTGCAGGCCGAGCGATTCTCGGAGCTGATCGGGCGGCTGGACGATCCGGCCGCCGAGGCGCGGACCCTGATCGGCTATTGCGACGGTCGCAAACGGCATTTCTTCGAAGGCGTGGTCGCAGGGCGCATCGCACCGTCGCCAGCCGGGCATGGCGGCTTCGAATGGGACGACGTGTTCATTCCCGAAGGCCAGACCCAGACGTTCGCGCAGCTGGGCACGCAAAAGAACGGCCTTTCCATGCGCCGACGCGCACTCGACGCCTTCGTCGCATATCTGCGGGAGTCCTGAGCAACCATGGACCAGCTCCGCGAAGCGTACCGGAACAATCGCCTGATCCTTTTTGTCGGTTCCGGCGTATCCGCCAACATTGGCTTGCCGCCGTGGAAGGAGCTGATCGACGAGATCGCCGTGCAGCTCGACTACGACCCGGAGGTGTTCAACACCTACGGCAATTTTCTCGCCCTGGCCGAGTACTACCGGATCAAGAAAGGCAGCATCGGCCCGCTGCGCAGCTGGATGGACCGCGAGTGGCATCGCAACATCGAAATACGTGACTCGGAAATTCATCGGCTGATCGTGCGTGGCCGTTTTCCGGCGATCTATACCACCAACTATGACCGTTGGCTGGAGTACGCCCATGACGCCCATGCGGTGGACTACATCAAGATCGCCAACGCCAGTGACCTGACCAAGGCCCGTGATGGCGTCAGGCAGATCGTCAAGTTCCACGGTGACTTCGATGATGACGCCTCGATCGTGCTTGACGAGACCAGCTACTACCAGCGCCTGCAGTTCGAAACGCCGCTGGATATCAAGTTACGCGCCGACACATTGAGCAAGGCCGTTCTGTTTATCGGATACAGTCTTTCCGATACCAATATACGTCTGCTATTTCACAAGCTGTCGAAGATATGGAACGAACACGAGACGCTCGGTGTCCGGCCCATTTCATATGTGTTCTCACACAAGCCGAACCCGGTTCAGGAAGAAGTGTTGAGACAATGGGGCATTCGCATGATTGCATCGGAAGACGATGAACCCGGCGTTGCGCTGAAGAACTTCCTGCAGCAACTGGTTGAAACCTGAGAGTCTTTTTCCAAAAACAAGCGAAGCGGCATTAAAACAAGCGAAACGGCACTTTTACGAAGACACAGGCAATTTAGCATGCGCGATGTCGGGCGACATCGCGCATGTCCTGATCAGTAGTTGAAGCCAACACCGATGCTGTAGAGGAACACTCCGTCATCATATCGATCCTGTGCATCGCTGCCGCTCTTGAACAGGAACTGATATTCCGCCATCGCGGTAATGAACGTCTTGTCCTGAACCCAGTACTTGAAGCCGACTTCCGGCCCCGCCATGAACGTCTCGTCTACCCGGTCACCGTAGACACCACCAATGCTCGCACCGATGAAAGGCCGTGCCTTGCCGGTGCCGAAGTGATAATCATAGAAGACGCGAGTCGAGCCATCGAACTTGACACTTTCTCCCTCGGTATCACGCGCATTGACAGTCTGCCGGACACCCCAGAGAGAAGATTCGCTTAAATACTGGCCCCAACTTCCCTGTACGGAAAAAACAGTATCGTCAAAGTCCTTGTCGCTGCTTCCTGCACCACCCAATGTGATTTCCTTGTCACCGGTCATGGGAGCCGCACCGGCAACAGCCGGAAGCATGGCGGCAACCATTAAGGAAGTTTTGAAAAGTCGATTCATGACGGCACCTCTGCTTTTGTGCTTGTTATGAAATACGCAATAGCAATGCGTATTCCTGAGACAAGCATGTAAACCCTGAGACTGCTCAAAGGAATCGACGAATGACCGGCTTTTCATGCAAAACAATAGAAAAAAGCGTCAATTGGATGTTTTTTATAAATTTAGCCTAGAACGCGATACTGTTATGCCAGCACAACAGCCTTCAAATAGATATTAGAAAGGCAATTATAGAATCGCTGCGTGATATACATATAAACCTGTCCATTCAATCAGCCAGCCACATCCGCACTCTTCTCGTGAAGTTCAAGCGCATCATCTTCCCGTTCATCATCGAAATAACGGCTGAACGCGAGATACATCCACACGGGTGTCAAGGCCAACCCAACGGCGATACATATCCACGCCAGCACAGAACTTCCTTCCGGCTGTGGGAACAGCAACCGCCCCACGCCGATCAATAACGTGTAGACCGATAGCGCCGTAACGCCTACCGCAAACAGGCGTACACCGAGGGCCTTGAGCGACTCCCGGCGCGAGACGCCACAACGCACGGCGGTCTGTCCCCAGAAGCCGAACGGCCGCACCCTGCGATAGAAGCGATCCAGCGTCTCCTGGTCCGTGGGCGGGGTGATGTAGCTGACCAGAATCGCGGCGCTGCAGGTAACCAGGGACATGATGCCCAGACGTATCCACTCACGCTCCGGATCGGTGCCCAGGTAGTAGAGCAGCAAGGGGGCGGTGATCAGCGATGCGATCATTGCCGTCAGCTCGGAGTACAGATTGATCCTCTCCCAGAGCCAGCGCAGTACCAGCACCGAACCCATTCCGGCACCGAACAGCAAGGAGATGAACCAGGCCGTCTGGATCGAACCGAGGTTGGCCATGATGACCATCGCGATCAGCAGGATCAGCACGTTGGAAAGACGCGCAACCAGAACCAGCTCTTTGTCCTTGGGCTTGCGCTTGAGCAGCTTCGGCGCGACGACCCCACCATAGACATCATTGCTCCAGTACGAAGCGCCCCAATTGAGGTGCGTATCCACGGTCGACGCCAGGGCCGCCAGTAGGCCCACCAGCATCAACCCGCGGAAACCCGGCGGTAGCAATTCTTCGATACCGGTGACGAACAGCGCCTCGCGCGCGGCGGTGAAACCTTCACCACTCATCTCTTCTGGACTGAACGGATACAGCACCAGCAGACCGATCGCGATCGCCAGCCAGAACAGGCTGCGCAGGAATATCTGCAGCCAGGTGAATACCAAACCGGCAATACGCGCCTCACGATCTGTCGGGCAAGCCATGCTGCGCTGCGCCAGGTATCCAGTACCGTCGGAATTCATCTGGAACAGCCACTGCAAACCGACGATCACCAGAAATGGCGTCAGCGCCTCGCCGGCATTGCTCGGCGGCGAGAACGAAAGCATCTTGGCCGCCTGCTCGCTGCCATACAGCTCGACGATCCGATCGGTCAGGCCGCCCAGTCCACCGGCTGCGTCCACCACGAACCAGGCATATACCAACGTACCCAGCATCGCCACGCTGAACTGCATGACATCGGTCTGCACCACCGCACGCAGGCCTCCGGTGATCGAGTACATCGCCGTGAAGGTCAGGATCAACAGGATCGAAATGAGATTGTTGGTGCTGGTCGTCAGCTGATCGAGCCCACTGATGCTCTCTCCAAGCCGTATGCCGCTGGCTTCCACTGCGCCCATGATCACCGCGTAGACGCCGCCCGGCAGCCACTCGTGCCATGGCAGAAACACCTCGGCAATGCGAATGGCCGCGACCAGTACCATCGCCAGCACCACACAGTTGATAACGGTGCCGTAATAGATCGCCTTGAACAGGCGCAACGGCACCACTGCGGGACCGCTGTAGCGCACACGAGTGAGTTCGGCGTCGGTGAGCACCCCGGCACGGCGCCAACCGGAGGCGAATACCCATGCCAGCAGCAGGAATGCCAACCCATATATCCACAGCCGCCACAACGCAAAAACCCCGGCAGTCGCGACCAGACCGCTGACCAGCAACGGCGTATCGGCCGCGAACTGCGTGGCGGACATCGACACACCTGCACGCCAGCCCTTGATGGTTCGTCCGGCAAGAAAGTATTCGTGAAGGCTCTGCGAGGCTTTGGAGCGGGCGCGCATCCCTGCCGAAAGGCCGTAGAAAACGAATGCGAGCACAATCAGTAGATCCAACATGTTGTTATTCCTGTCGTTGGAAACGCTAAGGGTGAGAGCGCCAAGACGAGGGAAAAGATGCAGCGAACGGATGAACGGCAGCGGTCGGATACAGGGCGTATGGCGATCGCAGCTCAGGCGCTAGACTAGCGCCCTCGAAGAATCCACGGTCGGTCATGCCCACTCTCGACTATTCGCCGCTCCCCAAGGCTCTGCAGCCGCTGCTGGTCAGGTTCTATCGAGCCCACAACAGCCGTAACCGCATACGTCCCGAGGCCACATGCTGGGTGGCCCGGCGCGGCGCTATCCTCGGTGGGCTCTGCCTGACGCCAGTAGCGGATGGGCATTTTCTGACCGGCTTGTTGGTGACCCCTTCGCAGCGAAGCCGCGGCATCGGCGCGCAGCTTGTACGCGAAGCGCTGATGTCGAACAGCGGACCGGTCTGGCTGTTCTGTAAACCGGAACTTCTGGATTTCTATACGCGACTTGGCTTCGTCATGACGGACCAGCTGCCTGACACCCTGGCCGACCGACTGGCCCGCTACCGGCGGACCAAGGCACTGATTGCCCTGCTCAATGACCGAAGGATGATGCCCATGCCAGCTGCAACCCTGAACATCGCCATCGCCTGCCTGATCGACGAACGCGGACGCCTCCTGGTCGTGCGCAAACGCAGCACCCGCTTCTTCATGCTCCCCGGGGGCAAGGCAGAACCGGGCGAAACACCTCTGCAAACCCTCAAGCGTGAGCTTCATGAAGAACTCGACCTGAGGCTCGAGGATGATGACCTCGAGTCGTTCGGGCATTTCCGCGCACCGGCTGCCAACGAGCCGGACCATCAGGTGGAGGCGGATGTGTTCATCGGACGCCTGCCCCACGCAGTGAAGGTGCAGGCCGAACTGGAAGAACTGGGTTGGCTGGAGATCGCGCCATGCGCGAGGGAGGATGTGGCGCCGCTGTTGCGCAGGCATATCATGCCTGCGCTCTTGATGCGTACGGAGGGGAAGGAACAAGCCGTCTGAGCGCGCCCTCCGGTTGATCAGGGCGAGATCGGATCGCTGGCTGGAAAGGTTTCTTCGATAGCCTCATCGAGCTGATCTTCGTCAGCCTCATCCGGCCGACGGGTCACGTCGTCCTGCTCTTTGGTGGGCTGGTCGTTGTGCTGGTCGCCGTTCATGTGGTTCTCCGCTGATGGACTGTTCCCATTAGGCCGTGCCCCGGCCACTGGGTTCAGCGGGAGTTTCTCGCAGGCAAAAAAAAGGGGCGGGTTTGACCCCGCCCGCCTCCTTCCTTGTTCCCTGTATCCCTTCTCATCTTCCTGGATGACACCGCTTCCTGCGGCGGTCCTTGACCTTCATCCTGAAGGCCGCGCTAATCCCTGAGCACGGGTGCGATATTAATGATCGGCGTGACGACAACAAGCTGTGGCATCCAGCCGCAGCACTGCCTGGCCCATCCAGAGCATCTAATAATTTCTATAACAATCAGTAAGTTGCGTAGTGATCCGGGCATAAATCGCCGGTCGCCGTAGCTGTTTCGTGGGCTTTGCTTACAACGCTTGTAAGCAAATGCGTACACAGGGAGAGGACAACCAGGAAAACCGACCGCGGCGGATTAAGCCAAGGGATCGACCCAAGGCCGCGTGTGCAAGGGGTCAGGAAAAGTGCAGCAGCGGCGGGATTGTCGTCGGGCCCGGCAACCAGACCCGACGACATTGATGTCACTGGAACAGCGCGTCGCTCGACAGGCCGTTACGCTCGAGAATCTCGCGCAGACGGCGCAGCGCCTCCACCTGAATCTGGCGAACACGCTCGCGGGTCAGGCCGATCTCCTGCCCCACCTCCTCCAGCGTCGAGGCTTCATGGCCGCGCAGGCCAAAACGACGGATAACCACCTCCCGCTGCTTTTCGGACAGATCAGACAGCCATTGGTCGATGCTGTTGGACAGATCGTCATCCAGCAGGAGCTCGCAAGGATCGGTCGGGCGATCGTCGGTCAGTGTATCGAGCAGCGTCTTGTCCGTGTCCGGGCCAAGCGACACATCCACTGAAGTGACACGTTCGTTGAGCCCGAGCATGCGCTTAACCTCACCGACCGGCTTCTCCAGCAGGTTGGCGATCTCTTCAGGGCTGGGTTCGTGGTCGAGCTTCTGGGTCAGCTCGCGAGCGGCCCGGAGGTAGACGTTCAATTCCTTGACCACATGAATCGGCAGGCGAATCGTGCGGGTCTGATTCATGATCGCCCGTTCGATGGTCTGTCGAATCCACCAGGTGGCATAGGTGGAAAAGCGGAAGCCGCGCTCGGGGTCGAATTTCTCCACCGCGCGAATCAGACCGAGATTGCCCTCCTCGACCAGATCGAGCAGGGAAAGACCCCGATTGACGTAGCGTCGGGCGATCTTCACCACCAGGCGAAGGTTGCTTTCGATCATGCGCTTGCGCCCCGCCGGATCGCCTTTCTGCGCCAAACGCGCGAAATGCACTTCTTCTTCGGGGGTCAGGAGGGGGGAGAAACCGATTTCGTTGAGATACAACTGGGTTGCATCTAGCGCCCGGTTGTAGTCGATGAACTTGTGCTGTTTGCTGGATGTGGCCTTGGGTCTGCCTGCACTGGCAGCCTTGGTCACTTTGTCTTTCTGGTCGAAGTGGATCGGCGTTTCCATGAGCAGAACCGCATCGTCGACGTCAAACTCCAGCGCGTGGTCTTTAAGTGCCATTTTATTCTTGTCCTGTTCCGGGTTCGACAACAGGCCCAAGCGGCGCGGGTCCCTGGCTACGCTCAAGCCCAACCTAGTGCTGGAACAGGCAGGCGACAGGTCAACGTCTTGGCAGGTATTGCAGCGGGTCTACGGGTTTGCCCTGGCGACGAATCTCGAAATGCAGCTTCACCCGGTCGGTTCCCGTCGATCCCATCTCGGCGATACTTTGCCCAGCCTTGACTTGTTGACCCTCCCGCACCAGCAGCCTGCGGTTGTGTCCGTAGGCGCTTACATAGGTATCGCTGTGCTTGATGATCACAAGTTCGCCGTAACCCCGTAATCCACTGCCGGCGTACACAACAGTCCCATCAGAAGCAGCCAGGACAGGCTGTCCCAAATCCCCAGCGATATCAATTCCTTTATTCAAACTACCGTTTGAGGAAAAACGACCGATGATCGTGCCGTTCGCTGGCCATGCCCAACCGCTTGCAGAGCGGGTCACAGGCGTAACCGGAGTGCGCGCCGGCTGGCTAACCGCGGGCTTAGGTTGTGTGGTGATCGCCGGCTGGCGCGGCACCGGATTGGCGACCACGACCGGGGTGGATGAGGCGGGACTGGAAGAAGGCTTGGGCACCGGCTGCGGGGTAGCAGCGGCCGTTCGGGTGGCGCCGCCGCTAAAGCGAATCCGCTGACCGGGATAGATGACATGCGGCGGCTGAATGCCGTTTACGCGGGCCAGATCGCGCCAATCCCAGCCAAAGCGGAAAGCGATGGACCACAGCGTGTCGCCGCGGCGCACGATGTACTGCCCGCTGGTGACACGATCACGCTGGTTGCGATCGACGACCTGCACACCACCGCCCGGAGGCGAGGATGCGCAACCGACCAGCGTGCCGGCGATCACCAGCACGCCGACCATCGAGCGGACCAAAGGGTCGCGAATCCACCGCCGTACTGCTGTGAGCCTCAATGCCCGCTCCCTTTCATAGACACGTGCGTCAAACGCCTTCCGTCATCGGCTGGCGTCGCCCGGCGAACCACTCGAGACCCAGCACCAGGACGATGCCGCCCACGGCCAGCAGTATGGCCAGCAGCAACTGCGGGTCCTGGCCAGTCAAATCGCCATAGGCGCCGGGCAGCAGATTCTGCTGCAGGACCGGAACGTTCTCGCCGCTGGAGTTGGTACGCCAGGTCAGCGTTTCCTTCCACGGCCAGACCTTGTTCAGCGAGCCGAGCATCAATCCGGTCAGAAACGCCAGGGTCAGGTCGCGCCAGCGCTTGAGCAGCCAGCTGAGGAACTTGGCAAAGCTGAGCAGACCCACCAGGCAACCGGCAGCGAAGATCGCCATCACGCCGATATCGAAGTTCTTTACCGCACCCAGCACCACCGGATACAGCCCCAGCAAGACGAGGATGAAGCTGCCGGAGATCCCCGGAAGGATCATGGCGCAGATGGCGATGGCACCGGCGAAGAACAGGCTCAGGCCGTCACTGCCCCATTGCACCGGGGCCGCCACCGTTATCCAGTAGGCGAAACCGATACCCAGGCAGAAACTCACCAGCCGCGACAGGTTGCGCCGCTGGATCTCCTTGCCCACCAGATGCACGGAAACCAGGATCAGGCCGAAGAAGAAGGACCAGACGGGAATCGGATGCTCTTCCAGCAGGAAGGTAATCAGCCTGGCCAGGCTGAGGATGCTGGTCAGGATGCCGGCAAACAGCACCACCAGAAAACTGCCGTTGGCGGTCTTCCACGCCTCGGCGACGCGCCCCCGCAGCAACGGGCGGATGGCATAGGGCACCGCACTGATCGAACGCAGCAGCTCGTCGTAGATGCCGGTGATGAAAGCCACCGTACCGCCCGAGACACCGGGCACCACATCCGCTGCGCCCATGGCCATGCCCTTGGCGTACAACAATAAAGCGTCTTTCATGCTTTCTTCCGCTGAATGATCAAATCACGGGGCCATTGAGCAGCGGCACGAAACGTACGGTATCCAGAAGATGACGCGAAAAGCCGTTCTCCTCTCGAATGATCAGCATGAGTTGCTGGACCTCGCCGGCCCCTACCGGGATCACCAGACGCCCACCGGGCGCCAACTGATCGAGCAGGGCCTGCGGCACATCGGCTGCCGCTGCGGTGACGATGATCCCGTTGTAAGGCGCCAATGCTGGCCAGCCTTCCCAACCATCGCCCCAGCGAAAGACCACATTGCGCAGCTTGAGTTCGGCGAGGCGCTCCTTGGCTCGGTCCTGCAGCGCCTGAATGCGCTCGACCGAGAAGACCCGCTCGACCAGCTGCGCCAGCACGGCGGTCTGGTAGCCGGAGCCGGTCCCGATTTCGAGAACCTTGTCCAGCGGCCCGTCGGCCAGCAGCAGCTCGCTCATGCGTGCAACCATGAACGGCTGGGAAATGGTCTGGTTGTGTCCGATCGGCAGCGCCGTATCTTCATAGGCACGGTGCGCCAGGGCTTCGTCTACGAACAGATGACGTGGCGTGCGGCGGATGACTTCGAGCACCTGGGCGCTGGAAAGACCTTCCTCGTACAGGCGCTGGATGAGGCGATCGCGGGTGCGTTGGGAGGTCATTCCCGACCCATGCAGCAGGCTGTCTTGTTCGCGATGTCTCACAGCACGTTCTCCAGCCAGCTCTCGAGACCGTTGAAGGCCTCATGAAAAGTTCGATCCAGCTGCAGCGGGGTAATCGATACGTAACCCTGCATCACCGCATGAAAATCGGTACCCGGTCCACCATCCTCGACGTCCCCGGCCACGGATATCCAGTAGCCCTCCTTGCCGCGAGGGTTGGCCTGTTTGACCGGCGGCTTGGCACGGCTGCGATGCCCCAGACGGGTAAGCTGGATACCACGAATGTGATCAAGCGGCAGGTTCGGGACGTTGACGCTGAGCACCGTGCGCGGCGGCACTTCGAGCTGGTCGTGCTTCTCCACCAGCAGGCGCGCAATATGCGCGGCGGTCGGCAGGTTTTCCGTCGAGCGAGAGACCAGCGAGAAGGCAAAGGCCGGGCGGCCGGTGAAGCGGCCTTCGATGGCCGCAGCAACCGTGCCGGAATAGAGCACATCGTCACCCAGATTGGCGCCGAGGTTGATGCCCGAAACCACCATGTCCGGTGTTTCTTCGAGCAGCCCGTTCAGGCCCAGATGCACGCAATCGGTGGGCGAGCCGTTCAGCCCGATGAAGCCGTTCGGCATACTGACAGGATGAAGCGGGCGGTCTAGGGTAAGGGCGCTGCTGGCGCCGCTCATGTCCTGGATCGGGGCTACCACCTTGCACTCGGCATAGTCGGCCAGCGCGTCATAAAGCGCGGCGAGCCCGGGTGCATACACCCCGTCGTCGTTGGCGATCAGAATACGCATCAGATGTCCGTCTGCCCTGCCAGGCTGACCAGCTCACGCACCACGGCGGTGGCGAAGCATCCGGTCGGCAGGACGAATTCCAGTTGCAGAATGTCAGGCTCGGGATAATGCCACGACAAACCGCCGATGGGGAGGCGAAGAATGCGCCGTTCGTGCTTCATTCCTGCCTGCGCCAGCCAATTGACGACTATGGCTTCGTTTTCGGCGACGGCGTTTTCCAGTGCCTGAATTTCGTCACCTGCTGGAGAGCCTTCCATGCCCCATAAAGGGCCGGTCGGATGCAGATCCAGAATCGTCAGGCGCGGGTCGTCGCACTCGTCCGGCCCGGCCGGGAAAAAGCTGCGACTGTCGGTGAATGCTAGGAGATCGCCTACTCGTGCCTGATCCCAGCTGCCATCCCCAACCCGTTCGGCGAGCACACGGTTGAACAGGTAACTGCGACCAGCCGAAAGCAGCCGCGAACGCATGTTGCGCTGCTCCGGAAGCTCACCTTTCGCCGCGAAGTGCCGTGCACCGTGCAGGTTGCTGCCCTCATAGCCGAAACGCTGCAGGCCGAAGTAATTCGGCACGCCGGAGGCCTTGATCCGCTCCAGCCGCTCATCCAGCGCGGCATGTTCACCGCGCAGCTCCGTCAAGCGTAGGCGGAAGCCATTGGCCGAGTGCGCGCCGCGCTGCAGCTTACGCTGATGCCGAGTGCGCTTGAGGATCGCCAGGCCGTCGCTCTCGGCAGCGGCAAGATCCGGATCGCTCATGCCCGGCAGATGCAGGCTGAACCACTGGCGAGTCAATGCCTGGCGGTCCTTGAGCCCGGCGTAGCTGATCATCTTCAGCGGCACGCCAGCGGCGCGGGCGATGCGTTTGGCGGCTTCCTCGGTGTTCAGATTGCGCTTTTCCACCCACAACCAGAGGTGCTCGCCTTCGCCGGACAGCGGGATATCGAGCACTTCATCGACCTGAAAATCCTCAGCAACCGCTTTCAGCACCGCACTGCCACAGGGCTCGCCATGGGCGCGCGGCCCGAGCAGCTGATCTTCGGTCATGCGCGGACCAGCAAGGCAACCGCGTGAACGGCGATCCCCTCCTCACGCCCGGTGAAACCCAGCTTCTCGGTCGTGGTGGCCTTGACGTTGACCTGGTCCAGCTCGACCTGCAGGTCGGCCGCGATCAACGCGCGCATGCTGTCGATGTGCGGTGCCATCTTCGGCGCCTGGGCGATGATGGTGGCGTCGACATTGCCGACGACGTATCCCTTGACTTGGACCTGGACGAGCACATGGCGCAGCAGAGCGCGGCTGTCGGCGCCCTTGAATTGCGGGTCGGTGTCCGGGAAGTGCTTGCCGATATCGCCCAGCGCAGCGGCACCGAGCAACGCGTCACTCAAGGCATGTAGCAGCACGTCACCGTCGGAATGAGCCAACAGCCCGAACCTGTGTGGAATCCGCACGCCGCCAAGCGTGATGTGATCGCCCTCGCCGAAGCGGTGCACGTCGTAACCGTGGCCGATACGCATAGATGCAAAACCCTGAAAATCTCGAGGCGGCGATTCTACAGGAGCCGGGTGCTGCTTGAGTGTCCGCGGCACCTCCCGATCATCGACACAGCCAATAACCACCATCAGTCGAATCGATCTCATATCGGAAAACAACGATATATAGTTCGCCTCATTCCGATATACAGCCCAGAGCCATCCCATGCCGGACGACTTCGACGACATCATCAAGGCCCTCGCCCACCCGCTGCGTCGCGACATCCTGCGCTGGCTGAAGGAGCCGCAGCGGTATTTCTCCGAGCAGCACCATTCGCTGGAAAACGGCGTCTGTGCCGGGCAGATCGACCAGCGTGCCGGCCTGTCGCAGTCAACCGTATCGGCCCATCTGGCGACCCTGCAGAAAGCCGGGCTGATCACCAGCCAAAAGGTCGGCCAGTGGCACTTCTTCAAGCGCAACGACGCGATCATCGAATCGTTTGTCGAGCGCATCGGTCAGGAACTCTGAGTCCCTTTTCGCACCACCAGTAAAGGAGCGGTATTGCTATGCCCACACTTTTCGACCCGATCAAGATCGGCGATCTGGAACTGAACAACCGCGTCATCATGGCTCCCCTGACCCGCTGCCGCGCCGAGCCCGGCCGCGTTCCCGGCGGCCTGATTGCCGAGTACTACGCCCAGCGCGCCGACGCCGGCCTGATCATCAGCGAAGCCACCTCGGTGACCCCGATGGGCGTCGGCTACCCGGACACCCCCGGCATCTGGTCCGCCGAGCAGATTCAGGGCTGGAAAAAGGTCACCGATGCAGTGCACGCCAAAGGCGGCAAGATCGTCCTGCAGCTCTGGCACGTCGGCCGTATCTCCGACCCGATCTACCTCGACGGCCAGCTACCGGTCGCACCCAGCGCCATCAAACCAGCCGGCCATGTCAGCCTGGTGCGACCAATGAAGGATTACGAGACGCCTCGTGCGCTGGAAGCCGCGGAGATTCCGGGCATCGTTGAGGCCTACCGCAAGGGTGCGGAGAACGCTAAGGAAGCTGGTTTCGATGGGGTCGAGATTCATGGCGCGAACGGCTATCTGCTCGACCAGTTCCTGCAGGACAGCACCAACCAGCGCAGTGACGCCTACGGTGGCTCGCTGAAAAACCGCGCCCGGCTGATGCTGGAAGTGACCGATGCGGCCATCTCCGTGTGGGGCGCAGGGCGTGTTGGCGTACACCTGGCGCCGCGTGCCGACTCCCATGACATGGGCGATTCCAACCGCGCCGAGACCTTTGGCTACGTTGCCGGTGAACTGGGCAAGCGCGGTATCGCCTTCATCTGCACTCGCGAAAAAGCCGGTGAAGACAGCCTCGGCCCACAGCTGAAGAAGATATTCGGTGGCATCTATATCGCCAACGAACGCTTCACCAAGGAACAGGCCAACGCCTGGCTGACTGAGGGCAAGGCCGATGCCGTGGCCTTCGGCATCCCGTACATCGCCAACCCGGATCTGGTCGAGCGCCTGCGTCAGGACGCACCGCTGAACGAGCCGAAACCCGAGCTGTTCTACGCCCAGGGCCCGGCTGGCTATACCGATTATCCGTCGCTCTAAGCTCCTGGCGATGGAAAGGCCCGACCGGCATGTCCGGACGGGCCTTTTTTATTTTTGCCGCGCTGCCACCTGACGTGTCGACCAGCGCGGCGAGCCGAGCCGGACGTGAGGATGAGGCTTCACGATCATCCACCCTGCGCCTTCAGCGCCTCGGCATGATGGCGCAGGTGATCACCGATGAAGCTGGCGATGAAGTAGTAGCTGTGGTCATAGCCCGGCTGGATGCGCAGCGTCAGCGGGTGCCCGACAGCGTCCGCAGCGGCACGCAGCGCCTGCGGTTTGAGCTGACCCTCCATGAAGTCATCGCGATCGCCCTGATCGACCAGCATCGGCAGCTTCTCGCCGGCATCGGCAATCAGCGCGCAGGCATCCCACTCGCGCCAGCGCGAACGGTCGGCGCCCAAGTAGCGGCTGAACGCCTTCTCGCCCCACGGGCAGTTGAGCGGGTTGCTGATGGGTGCGAAAGCCGAAAGCGACTGGTAGCGACCGGGATTCTTCAGCGCACAGATCAGCGCGCCGTGGCCACCCATCGAATGCCCGCTGATGCCCCGGCGGTCGGAGACAGGGAAGTTCGCCTCGACCAGTGCCGGCAGCTCGTCGACGACGTAATCGTACATCCGGTAATGCTGAGCCCAGGGTTCCTGGGTGGCGTTGAGGTAGAAGCCAGCGCCAAGGCCGAAGTCCCAGGCCCCATCGGGATCGTCTGGCACGCCGGCGCCGCGTGGGCTGGTATCCGGCGCGACAATGATCAGGCCGAGCTCGGCAGCCAGCCGCAACGCCCCGGCCTTCTGCATGAAGTTCTCATCGGTGCAGGTCAGCCCGGACAGCCAGTAAAGCACCGGCAGCTGTTCGCCCTGCTCCGCCTGCGGCGGCAGGTACACGGCGAACACCATGTCGCAGTTCAGGCTGCTGGAACGGTGGCGATAGCGCTTGTGCCAGCCGCCGAAGCTCTTGTTGCTGGAAACGATTTCAAGGGTCATGTACAGGCCTCGCGAAGGTGGAAACCGCGCGGGCTTCCACCGGTCGAGGTGGACAACCCGTCTGGCGACGGCGTTATCCACCCTGGGGATCAGAAGTGAATGACGGTCCGGATGCTCTTGCCTTCGTGCATCAGGTCGAACGCTTCGTTGATCTGGTCCAGGGGCATGTTGTGGGTGATGAAGGTGTCCAGCGGAATCTCGCCGCTCTGCGCCTTCTCCACATAGCTCGGCAGCTCGGTACGACCCTTCACGCCGCCGAAAGCCGAACCGCGCCAGACGCGTCCCGTGACCAGCTGGAACGGACGGGTACTGATCTCCTGCCCCGCACCGGCGACGCCGATGATGGTCGACTCGCCCCAGCCCTTGTGGCAGCACTCGAGCGCCGCGCGCATCAGTTGAACGTTGCCAACGCACTCGAAGGAATAGTCGACGCCGCCGTCGGTCATCTCGACGATCACGTCCTGGATCGGCTTGTCGTGGTCCTTCGGATTGACGAAATCGGTGGCGCCCAGTTCTTCGGCAATGGCGAACTTGCCCGGATTGATGTCGATGGCAATGATCCGGCTGGCCTTGGCCATCTTCGCACCGATGATCGCTGCCAGGCCGATGCCGCCCAGGCCGAATATCGCCACGGTCGCACCCTCTTCCACCTTCGCGGTGTTGAGCACGGCACCGATACCGGTGGTGACGCCGCAACCGAGCAGGCAGACCTTTTCCAGCGGGGCCTCTTTCGGGATCTTAGCCACCGAGACTTCCGGCAGCACGGTGTACTCGGAGAAGGTCGAGCAGCCCATGTAGTGGTAGATCGGCTCGCCCTGATAGCTGAAGCGGGTGGTGCCGTCGGGCATCAGACCCTTGCCCTGAGTGGCGCGAACCGAGCTGCAGAGGTTGGTCTTGCCCGACTTGCAGAACTTGCACTGCCGGCATTCGGCGGTATAGAGCGGAATCACGTGATCGCCGACGGCAACCGAGGTGACGCCCTCGCCCACCGCCTCGACGATGCCGCCGCCCTCGTGACCGAGGATGCACGGAAACACGCCCTCCGAATCCTCGCCCGAGAGCGTGTAAGCATCGGTGTGGCACACACCGGTGGCGACGATGCGGATCAGGACTTCGCCAGCCTTGGGTGGGGCTACGTCCACTTCCACGATCTGCAGAGGCTGGTTGGGGCCGAAGGCAACGGCGGCGCGCGACTTGATGGTCATGGACATCACTCTCGATGTGACTGGAAAGCAGAGAGTGTAATTCATGGCCAAACGGGGATTAATGATGGCCACGGGAAAACATTATTGCTGTTGAGGGACAATCGGCGCTCATCACGCTAGGATCTTTGAACCCGCTTGCTGGGAATCTGACACCGGAGAACCCATGAGCCGCTGGGAAGGCCTCGACGAATTCGTGGCTGTCGCCGAATGCGGCAGCTTCATGCGCGCCGCTGAGCGGCTGCGGGTTTCATCCTCGCATGTCAGCCGACAGGTCGCGCGCCTTGAAGAACGCCTGCAGGCGCGTTTGCTCTATCGCACCACCCGCCGCGTCTCGCTGACCGAGGCCGGGCATACCTTCTTCACCCGCTGCCAGCGCTTGATCGAGGAACGTGACGAAGCCTTTCTGGCCATCAGCGATCTGCACAGCGCACCGACCGGGCTGTTACGCATGACCGCTGCAGTGGCCTATGGCGAGCGCTTCATCGTGCCGCTGGTGAACGAATTCATGGCCCAGCACCCGCAACTGCGCGTCGATATCGAGCTGTCCAACCGCACCCTCGATCTGGTTCAGGAGGGCTACGACCTGGCCATCCGCCTCGGCAAACTCGGCGAGTCGCGCCTGGTCGCCACCCGCATCGCGCCGCGAGCAATGTACCTGTGCGCTGCACCGAACTACCTGGAACGCTACGGACGGCCTCACACCCTGTCGGAGCTGGCTCGACACAACTGCCTGATCGGCACGAGCGACATCTGGTCGTTTCAGATCGAGGGCCGCGAGCAGCACTTCAAGCCCAGCGGCAACTGGCGCTGCAACAGTGGCGAGGCGGTGCTGGATGCAGCCCTGCGTGGCTTTGGCCTGTGCCAGCTGCCGGACTACTACGTGCAAGGGCCGCTGCGTCGCGGCGAGCTGGTTTCGCTACTGGAAAGCAATCAGCCGCCAGATACCGCCGTGTGGGCGGTTTACCCGCAACGGCGCTACCCGCTACCGAAAGTTCGCCTCTTGATCGAGGCGCTCAAGACCGGTCTTGCCAGACGTTCGGAGTACGCCGGGAGTCGCGACTGGAACGGGCACTGAACCGCGCGTCAGACGCCTCTAATGACGCGGAACCCGCCTTAATCCCCCACGTCGTACCCTGTGTAGCTGCTGCTCTTCGAGCCGCCCGCGCTGGACGAGCGCAGCGCTGCAATCAGGAGGAAACCATGCAGGTTCTGGTGAACAGTAACCACAGCATCAGCGTAACCGCCGATCTGGAAGAGCGAGTGAAGGCCACGGTCGAGACCGAACTGGAGCGCTTCGATGATCATCTGACCCGAGTCGAGGTCCATCTCAACGACGAAAACAGCAGCAAGAGCGGTCCCCATGACAAGCGCTGTCAGATGGAGGCGAGGGTCAAGGGTCACGACCCCATCTCGGCCACCCACAAGGCCGAAACGCTGGACTTGGCAATCAACGGCGCCGCGGAGAAGCTGAACCACGCGCTGAGCCACGTTCTGGACAAGCTCAACCGCCACTGACTGGCCCTCGATGGCCAATGAGCGCGCCATCGACACTTCTGCGAGGGACCGAACCACCGCTACTGGAGGCCACGCATGAACCGACTGCTCGACCGTGAAACCCTGACCAAACTGCTGTCAAAACGAGACGGGCCCTGCCTGTCCGTGTACCAGCCCACTCATCGCAGCTTTCCCGAGCGTCAGCAGGACCCGATCCGCTTCAAGCACCTGGTCAAGCAGCTGGAAGAATCACTCAAGCAGCAAGGCCATGGCGACAAGGCACACACCCTGCTCGAGCCATTCTACGCCCTGATCGATAACAGCGACTTCTGGAATCACAGCCTCGACGGCCTGGCCGCTTTTGCCGCCAAGGACTACTTCCAGGTCTATCGACTGCAACGCAGCGTGCCGGAAATGGCCGTGGCCAACGCGCGCATGCACCTCAAACCGCTGGTACGCATTGCACAGTCAGCCGACCACTTTCAGATCCTCTGCCTCTCGCGCGACTCGGTACGCTTGTTCGAGGGCAACCGTGATGCCCTCGACGAGGTGAAGCTGCACGACGGTGTGCCCAGAACACTCGCCGACGCCTTGGGCAGCGACCTCACCGAGAAGGGTCAAAGTGGGTTTCCCCAGGGTTATGGCCGCTCCAGCGAACGCGGCGACCCGATGCAGGTGGAGGCCGGCGGCAGCGGCAAGCAGGCGGAGATCGACCGGGACCGTGATCGCTACTTTCGCGAAGTCGATCGCGCCATCACCGAACATCACTCGCGCCCATCCGGCCTGCCGCTGATCCTCGCCGCTCTGCCCGAGCAGCAGTCGCACTTCCGACGCCTCAGCCACAATGACTGCCTGCTGCCGGAGGGCATCGAGACCGGCCAGAACGCATTGAGCGTCAATGAGCTACGTGAGAAAAGCTGGATGGTGATGCAGCCGCGCTATCTCAAGCGCCTGGAAGGCTTGCTCAACCAGTTCGGCGTATCCCATGGCCAGGGGCTGGCATCCGACCACCTCGAGGATATCGGCCAAGCCACCCGCCAGGGCCGGGTCGCCACCTTGCTGGTGGAGGCCGAGCGGCAGATTCCCGGCCATGTCGACAAAACTGACGGAACGGCAACGCCGACCAGCGAAGATGACGTCAACACACCCGACCTGCTGGACGAGCTGACCATCTGGACACTCGAGCAAGGTGGAGACGTGGTTGTGGTACCGACCGAACGGATGCCGACCGGCACCGGCGCTGCGGCGATCTATCGTTTCTGATGTAAATGGCGGGCAGGCAACCCCTGCCCGTTCTCAAGACTCGCGGTCTGTCTTCCAGCGCTGCGCCAGCCACTCCAGATCTTCGGGCCGGGTGACCTTCAGGTTGTCCGCCCGCCCTTCTACCACCCTAGGCGAGTGACCTGCCCACTCCAGTGCCGACGCCTCGTCGGTAACCTGCATACGGGAGGCGAGTGCAGCTTCGAGCGCGTCGCACAACATGCCCAGGCGGAACATCTGCGGAGTGAAAGCCTGCCAGATGACGCTGCGGTCCACCGTCTCCACCACACGCCCATCCGGACCTACGCGCTTGAGGGTGTCCCGCGCCGGAACAGCCAGCAGACCACCGACCGGATCATCGGCCAACTCGGCCAGCAACCTGTCCAGATCCTCACGCGCCAGATTGGGACGGGCCGCGTCGTGTACCAGCACCCAGTCATGCTCATTCGCGCCCAGCTCATCGAGGCGCTGCAGCCCACTGAGTACCGAATCACAACGCTCACGACCGCCCGGTGCAAGCTGCACGCGAGTATCGCGAGCGCAGGGCAGCGCTGGCCAGTAGGGATCGTCAGGCGCAATGCAAACCACCAAACCAGCAAGTGCCGGGTGGTCCAGAAAACAATCGAGGGTGTGTTCGATGATGCTGCGCTCACCCAGCAACAGATACTGCTTGGGACGGTCAGCGCGCATACGACTGCCGACACCGGCAGCCGGGATGACGACCCAGAAGGCAGGCTGATCGCGCGGGCTCATTCGATCAGCTGATAGAGGGTTTCGCCCTCTTTGACCATGCCGAGCTCCTGGCGGGCCCGCTCTTCGACGGTCTCCATGCCCTGCTTGAGCTCCAGAACCTCCGCCTCGAGGATTCGATTGCGCTCCAGGAGCCGCTCGTTCTCACCCTGCTGTTCGGCGATCTGCTTGTTCAGGCCATTGACCTGAGCCAGGCTGCCCTCGCCCACCCAGAGACGGTACTGCAGACCACCCAGCAGCAGTATCAGTACGACGAACAACCAGTAGGGGCGACGCATAGAAGGCATGAAACGACTTCAGCTGAAATTCGGGTATTGGCAAACAGCGACGGCTCTGGAGGCACGAAGAGTTTGCACGCGGGCACGGAGCGATTGAAACAAAAAAGGGCGACTTGCGCCGCCCTTTTTTAAGCACCGCGGATCAGCCGCGGAATTCGGCGCGACCCTTGTACGGTGCCTTGCCGGCCAGCTGCTCTTCGATACGCAGCAGCTGGTTGTACTTCGACACGCGATCCGAGCGGCACAGCGAACCGGTCTTGATCTGACCAGCGGCAGTACCCACAGCCAGGTCGGCAATGGTGCTGTCCTCGGTTTCACCGGAACGGTGCGAAATCACCGCGGTATAACCAGCAGCCTTGGCCATCTGGATGGCTTCCAGGGTCTCGGTCAGCGAGCCGATCTGGTTGAACTTGATCAGGATCGAGTTACCGATCTCCTCGTCGATGCCGCGCTTGAGGATCTTGGTGTTGGTCACGAACAGGTCGTCACCGACCAGTTGCACCTTGTCGCCGATCTTGTCGGTCAGCACCTTCCAACCGGCCCAGTCGGATTCGTCCATGCCATCTTCGATGGAGATGATCGGATAGCGCTGGCTGAGGCCGGCCAGGTAGTCGGCGAATCCGGCGGCGTCGAACACCTTGCCTTCGCCGGCCAGGTCGTACTTGCCGTCCTTGAAGAACTCGGAGGAAGCGCAGTCCAGAGCCAGTGTGACGTCGTCACCCAGCGTGTAGCCGGCGTTGGCGACGGCTTCGGCGATTGCGGCCAGGGCGTCTTCGTTGGACGCCAGGTTCGGCGCGAACCCCCCCTCGTCACCCACGGAGGTGCTCAGGCCCCGGGCCTTCAGCACAGCCTTCAGGTGGTGGAAGATCTCGGCGCCCATGCGCAGCGCGTCGGCGAAGGTCTTGGCGCCGACCGGCTGGACCATGAATTCCTGGATGTCGACGTTGTTGTCGGCATGCTCGCCGCCGTTGATGATGTTCATCATCGGTACCGGCATGGAGTAGACGCCCGGGGTACCGTTCAGATCGGCAATGTGCGCGTACAGCGGCACGCCCTTGGCCTGAGCAGCAGCCTTGGCGGCAGCCAGCGACACGGCAAGGATGGCGTTGGCCCCCAGCTTGCCTTTGTTCTCGGTACCGTCGAGCTCGATCATCGCCTGGTCCAGCGCTTTCTGATCGAGCGGGTCCTTGCCCAACAGCAGGTCACGGATCGGGCCATTTACGTTGGCTACGGCGGTCAGTACGCCCTTGCCCAGGTAACGGCTCTTGTCGCCATCACGCAGTTCCAAAGCCTCGCGGGAACCGGTGGATGCACCAGACGGCGCGCAGGCGCTGCCGATGATGCCGTTGTCCAGGATCACGTCGGCTTCCACTGTGGGGTTGCCACGGGAATCGAGAACTTCACGCCCCTTGATGTCGACGATCTTTGCCATTGTTGTTAACACTCCGTAGATAGCTGCAAGGCTTCAAGCAGTTTCGATTGGCGGGAAATTCTTGACGAGATCATCCAGCTGCTTGAGCTGGGTAAGGAAAGGCTCGAGCTTGTTCAGGCGCAGCGCGCACGGGCCGTCGCATTTGGCATTGTCCGGATCGGGGTGCGCTTCGAGGAACAGCCCGGCCAGGCCCTGGGACAGGCCGGCCTTGGCCAGATCGGTGACCTGGGCACGACGACCACCCGCCGAATCGGCGCGACCGCCCGGCATCTGCAGGGCGTGGGTGACATCGAAGAACACCGGGTATTCGAACTGCTTCATGATGCCGAAGCCGAGCATGTCGACGACCAGATTGTTGTAGCCGAAGGAGGAGCCGCGTTCGCAGAGGATCAGCTGATCGTTGCCGGCTTCCTCGCATTTGCGCAGGATGTGCTTCATCTCCTGCGGCGCGAGGAACTGCGCCTTCTTGATGTTGATCACCGCGCCGGTCTTGGCCATCGCCACGACCAGATCGGTCTGCCGGGAGAGGAAGGCCGGCAGCTGGATGATGTCGCAGACTTCGGCAACCGGCTGCGCCTGCCAGGGCTCGTGCACATCGGTGATGACCGGCACTCCGAAGGTCTTCTTAACTTCCTCGAAGATCTTCATCCCTTCTTCCAGGCCCGGGCCGCGGAACGAGGTGATCGAGGAGCGATTGGCCTTGTCGAAGCTGGCCTTGAACACGTAGGGGATGCCGAGCTTCTCGGTCACCCGCACGTACTCTTCGCAGGCCTGCATGGCCAGGTCGCGGGATTCCAGCACGTTGATGCCGCCGAACAGCACGAACGGCTTGTCGTTGGCGATCTCGATGTTGCCTACGCGGATGGTCTTCTGGCTCATGCCTTCTTCGCCTTGTGTTCCAGCGCTGCCTTGACGAAACCGCTGAACAGCGGATGGCCGTCACGCGGCGTGGAGGTGAATTCAGGGTGGAACTGGCAGGCAACGAACCAGGGATGATCCGGAGCCTCGACCACTTCCACCAGCGCGCCGTCGCCGGAACGCCCGGTAATCTTCAGGCCCGCTGCCTGCAATTGCGGCAACAGGTTGTTGTTCACTTCGTAACGATGGCGATGGCGCTCGACGATGCGCTCCTGGCCGTAGCACTCGAATACGTTGGAGCCGGCTTCGAGGCCGCATTCCTGCGCGCCAAGACGCATGGTGCCGCCCAGATCCGAGTTATCACTGCGGGTTTCCACGGCACCGCTGGCGTCTTCCCACTCGGTGATCAGACCGACTACCGGGTGACCACTGTCCTTGTCGAACTCGGTGGAGTTGGCGTCGGACCAGCCCAGCACGTCACGGGCGAACTCGATGACCGCGACCTGCATACCCAGGCAGATGCCCAGATACGGGATCTTGTTCTCACGGGCATAACGTACCGTCGCGATCTTGCCCTCGACGCCGCGCAGACCGAAACCGCCCGGCACGAGAATGGCGTCGACACCTTCCAGCAGGCTGGTGCCCTGATTCTCGATGTCTTCGGAGTCGATATAACGCAGGTTCACTTTGGTACGGCTCTGGATGCCAGCGTGGCTCATCGCCTCGATCAGAGATTTGTAGGCGTCCAGAAGTTCCATGTACTTACCGACCATGGCGATGGTGACTTCCTTCTCCGGGTGCAGCTTGGCATCGACGACACGATCCCATTCGGAGAGATCGGCACCACGACACTCCAGGCCAAAGCGCTCGACCACGTAGTCATCGAGGCCCTGGGCATGCAGGATGCCTGGAATCTTGTAGATCGTATCGGCGTCCGGAAGGCTGATCACCGCGCGCTCTTCGACGTTGGTGAACAGCGCAATCTTACGCCGCGAGGAAACGTCGATGGCACGATCAGAGCGGCAGACCAGTACGTCAGGCTGCAGGCCGATGGAGCGCAGCTCCTTCACCGAATGCTGCGTAGGCTTGGTCTTGGTTTCGCCGGCAGTGGCGATGTAGGGCACCAGCGTCAGGTGCATCAGCATGGCGCGCTTGGCGCCCACTTCGACGCGCAACTGGCGAATCGCCTCAAGGAACGGCTGCGACTCGATGTCCCCGACGGTGCCGCCGACTTCAACCAGGGCAACGTCGGCATCGCCGGCGCCCTTGATGATGCGACGCTTGATCTCGTCGGTGATGTGCGGAATGACCTGAATGGTCGCACCCAGGTAATCACCCCGGCGCTCGCGGCGCAGCACGTCTTCGTATACGCGACCGGTGGTGAAGTTGTTGTTCTGGGTCATGCGGGTGCGGATGAACCGCTCGTAGTGCCCCAGATCGAGATCGGTCTCGGCGCCGTCGTGGGTGACGAACACCTCGCCGTGCTGGAACGGGCTCATGGTGCCCGGATCGACGTTGATGTAAGGGTCAAGCTTGAGCATCGTGACCTTCAGGCCCCGCGCCTCCAGGATGGCCGCCAATGAAGCCGAGGCGATGCCTTTCCCCAATGAAGAAACAACACCACCCGTGACGAAGATGTAGCGCGTCATGAAAAACCCTAGAAGTCTGCGTTAAGCGGCCGGCGCCGCCGGGGGAAAGCGAAGATGCCATTGCTCGCGAGCGGCAATAGCGCAACTGCCACGGATTCGAAGAAACCGCAGAAGCTGTATTGAGACGGGAGCGTAGTCTACCGGAAAGGCCTTATCAGCTCAAACCACTTAGAAGTCCGGCACGCACCAATACAGGGCGAACCGCCCGTTAGCCAGGAGTGGCAGATTGGCTACGCCGATCAGTTCATCATTGCAGTAAAGCAATGGCAGACGACTGCGCGCAAAATGGGGAACGCCAGCCTCGTTAAGCAGACGTTTCAGGTCGCGCCGGCCGCGGCCAGGCACGAGAAGCGCCTCGCCACCGTGCCGATAGCGGACCTGGAGTTTACCGGCAGGTGGCTCACCCTCCCCTCGAAGCATGCCATTGCCTGGGAGATCCAGGGCTGTGGACGGATCCGACCAGTCGATCGGCTCGACAACCGGCTCAAGCCAGCTATCGGGCAGCCACCAGACCCGCTCGCCAGTGCGCTGCAGCTCGCCCCCTGCCAAGCACCATCGCGGCGTGGCATCCGGCCGGGCATTCAGCAGCGACGCCCAGCCGGCCCAGTGATCCTCATCCGGCGCCAGCGTGAAGCTCGCCAGCCAATGACGTAGCGCGTTGCGCTGACGCACCGGCGTCAATGCTCGCAACGGCGGTAGCGCAAGGCTGGGCAGGCGCAGCCACTCAAAAGCGCTGGCCATGTTCGCAATGAGCAGATCCTGTTGCGCCAGCTCGTCCAGCAGTTGCTGCGCTTCAGTCATATGAGCCGCTGCTCGAGCCATACTCGAAGCCGCCTGCGGCCAGCGCCGCTTTAAAAGCGGCATGACCTCGCAGCGCAGAAAATTACGCGAATAGTTGTGATCCTGATTGCTCGGATCCTCGACCCAGCGTAATGCGTTGCGCCGGGCGTAAGCCTCGAGTTCGATGCGCGATACCCCGAGAAGCGGTCTCACCAGCCTGCCCAGACCTAGCGACCGCTCCACCGGCATCGCTGCCAGACCGCGCACGCCAGCCCCTCGGAGCAGACGAAACAGCACAGTTTCGGCCTGATCGTCACGGTGTTGACCTGTCAGGAGCAACTCGCCCACCCCCAGGCATTCGGAGAACGCTTCATAGCGAGCCTCGCGCGCCGCACGCTCCAGGCTTGCGCCAGGCACGACCTTCACGCGGACCATCTGCAAAGGAACGTCTAAGCCGTCGCAGATCGCCTGGCAATGCGCCGGCCAGCCGTCACCAGCGGCTTGCAGACCATGATGCACATGGATCGCGCGAATCGCAGGCAGCTCATGCTGTCCAGCGAGCCGTACCAGCAAATGCAACAGGACGGTCGAATCAAGACCACCAGACAACGCGACCCACCACGTCGGTGAACCACGCCAGGGTGCGAGAGCTGAAAGCAGGAGGGAGTCGAGGGACATACGAGCGCTTCGATGACCGGCGTTGACGGCAAGCATAAAGCCCGGCGGCAGAAGCAGCGATAGGACGTTGGGGGCGATCAACCCACTGGCTTACGCGCCTCGATTCCGAACGGCGAAAATCGAGACGCGAATCAGGCGTGACGGATCAGGCGATACCGTAGCTCATCAGGCGCTCATAGCGGCGCGCGAGCAGCGCATCGGTATCCAGCGACTTGAGCATATGCAGCTGGCTGTTCAGCTGCTCACGCATGGCCGCCGCCATGACGGCAGGATTGCGGTGGGCGCCGCCCAGAGGCTCCGGGATCACCTTGTCGACGATGCCCAGGTCCTTGAGACGCTCAGCCGTCACACCCATGGCCTCGGCCGCTTCAGGTGCCTTCTCGGCGGTGCGCCAGAGAATCGAGGCGCAGCCTTCCGGCGAAATCACCGCGTAGGTGGAATACTGCAGCATGTTCAGCTGGTCGCAGACGCCAATAGCCAGGGCTCCGCCAGAACCGCCCTCACCGATCACGGTGGCAATGATCGGCGTCTTCAGACGTGCCATGACGCGCAGGTTCCAGGCAATGGCCTCGCTCTGGTTGCGCTCTTCGGCATCGATACCCGGATAGGCGCCCGGGGTGTCGATGAAGGTCAGGATCGGCATCTTGAAGCGCTCGGCCATCTCCATCAGACGGCACGCCTTGCGGTAACCCTCGGGGCGCGGCATGCCGAAATTACGGCGAACCTTCTCGCGCACCTCACGACCCTTCTGATGACCGATGATCATCACCGGCTGTCCGTCCAGACGCGCAGTACCGCCCACGATAGCGGCGTCATCGGAGAAGTGGCGATCACCGTGCAGCTCTTCGAACTCGGTGAACAGGTGATTGATGTAGTCGAGAGTGTAGGGGCGCTGCGGGTGGCGAGCCAGGCGGGCGATCTGCCAGCTGGTCAGATTGCCGAAGATGCTTTCGGTGAGCGATTCGCTCTTGTCCTGCAGGCGGGCAATCTCATCGCCGATGTTCAGCGAGTTGTCGTTACCAACCAGGCGCAATTCTTCGATCTTGGCTTGCAGGTCGGCGATCGGCTGTTCGAAATCCAGGAAATTCGGGTTCATAGGCATCCGTCATGCGTCGACGGCCAGGCGGCCGGGAGGCTGTTCCGTTTTTTGCGCCTTACCTTACGGGACGGGCGCATTCAGGTCGAACAAAAATTGTTCTGAACCATGACCCGGTCATCACCGGGCCGTTCGGGCCTGACCCGGAAAGCGCCATCGGCGACCTTCCGGGCCTCGGCCCTCTATCGGTATTGCAGGAAGACGTTGTCGCGTCCGAACTGGTCACGCAATGCCTGAATCAAGTTGTCGGCCGGGTCGATCCGCCAGGCTTCACCGAACTGCAGCAGGGCACGCGCGTCACGACCGGTATATTCCAGCGTAATCGGGCAGGCCCCGCGATGACGGCCACAGACCTCGGCCAGCCAACGCATGCGCTCACCCTTGAGCGCTTCACCAGCGACCTTGACCCGTAGACTTTCGGCGAGCCCGGTGCGCGCCTCTTCCAGGCTCATCACCCGCTTGGCGCGCAGCCGCAGGCCACCGGAAAAGTCATCGTTGCTTACCTCGCCCTCCACCACGACCAGCGCATCGGTTTGCAACAACGCCTGAGCAGTATTGAAAGCCTCGGCGAACAGTGACGCCTCGATGCGCCCCGAGCGGTCATCCAGGGTGATGAAACCCATCTTGTCGCCCTTCTTGTTCTTCATTACCCGCAGATTGACGATCAGGCCGGCAATGGTCTGCTCGCCACGCGCCGGACGTAGATCGACGATGCGCTGGCGTGCGAAGCGCCGCACCTCGCCCTCGTATTCATCGATCGGGTGACCAGTGAGATAGAGGCCGAGGGTGTCCTTTTCACCTTTCAGACGCTCCTTCAGAGACAGCTCGCGCGCCTTGCGGTGGTTGGCGTAGACGTCAGCTTCGGGCTCGGCGAACAAGCCGCCAAACAGGTCCATGTGGCCGCTCTCAGCGCTGCGCGCCGTCTGCTCCGCGGCCTGCACCGCTTCTTCCATCGCCGCCAGCAAAACCGCCCGATTGCGGTCGATGTTGGCCTGATAGGCCTTGACCTCTTCGAAGAAATACGGACCCAGACGATCCAGCGCACCGGAACGGATCAGCGCCTCGAGGGTACGCTTGTTGATGCGCTTGAGGTCGATACGCGCGCAGAAATCGAACAGATCCTTGAACGGCCCGCCTTCTGCTCGGCATTCGGCGATGGCCTCTACGGGCCCCTCACCGACGCCCTTGACCGCACCAAGGCCGTAGACGATACGACCGTCATCGTTCACGGTGAACTTGAATTCGGAAACATTCACATCCGGCGGATCGATGCGCAGCTTCATGCTGCGGCATTCCTCGATGAGGATCACCACCTTGTCGGTGTTATGCATATCCGCCGAAAGCACGGCAGCCATGAACGGCGACGGGTAATGCGCCTTGAGCCAGGCGGTCTGATAGGAAACCAGGCCATAGGCGGCCGAGTGCGATTTGTTGAAGCCGTAACCGGCGAACTTTTCCACCAGATCGAAGATGTTGCCTGACAGCTCCTTGTCGATGCCGTTGTTGGAACAGCCTTCGATGAAACCACCGCGCTGCTTGGCCATCTCCTCGGGCTTCTTCTTGCCCATGGCGCGGCGCAGCATGTCCGCACCACCCAGCGTATAGCCGGCCATGACCTGTGCGATCTGCATCACCTGTTCCTGGTACAGGATGATGCCGTAGGTGGGCTTGAGCACTGGCTCCAGCCCGGCGTACTGGTAGTCCGGGTGTGGATAGGAGACTTCGGCACGCCCGTGCTTGCGGTTGATGAAGTCGTCCACCATGCCCGATTGCAACGGACCGGGACGGAACAGCGCCACCAGTGCGATCAGGTCTTCCAGGCAGTCGGGCTTGAGCTTTTTGATCAGCTCCTTCATACCGCGGGATTCGAGCTGGAATACCGCGGTGGTCTCGGCCTTCTGCAGCAACTGGTAGGTTGGCTTGTCATCCAGCGGGATGAAGTCGATGTTGATCGGCTCCAGGCCCTTCTTGGCCTGTTCGCGGTTGATAGTTTCCAACGCCCACTTGATGATGGTCAGCGTCCGCAGGCCGAGGAAGTCGAACTTCACCAGACCGGCCTGCTCGACGTCGTCCTTGTCGAACTGGGTCACCAGGCCGCCACCCTCCTCGTCGCAGGCGATCGGCGCGAAGTCGGTGAGCTTGGTTGGCGCGATCACCACACCACCGGCGTGCTTACCGGTACCGCGGGTAATGCCTTCGAGCTTGAGCGCCATCTCCCAGATTTCCCGGGCGTCCTCGTCAACGGCGAGGAAGTCGCGCAGCGGCTCCTCCATTTCGTAGGCCTTTTCCAGCGTCATGCCGACTTCGAAGGGAATCATCTTCGACAACCGATCAGCCAGGCCGTAGGACTTGCCCTGCACCCGCGCCACGTCGCGCACCACGGCCTTGGCCGCCATGGTGCCGAAGGTGATGATCTGGCTGACCGCATTACGGCCATATGCCTCGGCCACGTAATCGATGACCCGGTCGCGACCATCCATGCAAAAGTCGACGTCGAAGTCGGGCATGGAAATACGTTCGGGGTTGAGGAAGCGCTCGAACAGCAGGTCATAGGCCAGCGGATCGAGGTCGGTGATCTTCAGCACGTAGGCGACCAGTGAGCCGGCACCCGAGCCACGGCCTGGGCCGACCGGTACGCCGTTGTTCTTCGCCCACTTGATGAAGTCCATAACGATCAGGAAGTAACCGGGGAAGCCCATCTGGATGATGGTGCCCAGCTCGAACTCAAGGCGATCGATGTAGACCTGCTTCTTCGCCTCGTAGTCAGGAGTGTCCTTGGGTAGCAGCACCTCGAGGCGTTCTTCCAGTCCTTCAAACGACACCTGACGCAGGTAGTCGTCGATGGTCATGCCCTCGGGCACGGGGAAGTTCGGCAGGAAGTAGGTACCCAACTGCACTTCGATGTTGCAGCGCTTGGCGATCTCGACGGTGTTTTCCAGCGCCTCGGGGAGGTCGCTGAACAGCTCGGCCATCTCTGCCGGAGTCTTCAGATACTGCTGATCAGAGTAGGTACGCGGCCGCCGCGGATCGTCCAGAGTTCGGCCTTCACCGATGCATACGCGGGTCTCGTGGGCCTCGAAGTCTTCCTGCTTGAGGAAACGCACGTCGTTCGTCGCGACCAGCGGCGTACCGCTGCGCTCGGCGAGCGCGACTGCAGCGTGCAGATACTCTTCGTCATTGACTCGGCTGGTGCGCTGAACTTCCAGGTAGAAGCGGTCGGCAAACACATCGCGCCATTCAGCCAGACGCGATTCGGCCAGTGCTTCGTCGCCATTGAGCAGCGCCTGGCCGACCTCTCCCTCCCTGGCGCCAGACAAGGCGATCACACCTTCGGCGGCCTGCTTGACCCAGTCGCGCTCGATGATCACCAGATCGTTGCGCTGGCCTTCGGTCCAGCCGCGAGAGATCAACTCGGTGAGATTGCGATACCCCTTGGGATTCATCGCCAGCAAGGTCAAGCGGCTGAGAGGACCGTCCTCGTCACAACCAGCCATCCAGATATCGGCACCGCAAATCGGCTTTATGCCGGCGCCCTGCGCGGCTTTATAGAACTTGACCAGCGAGCACATATTGCTCATGTCGGTCACCGCCACTGCCGGCATGCCACCTGCCGCGACCGCCTTGATCAGCGGCTTGACCCGAACCAGCCCATCGACCAGCGAGTACTCGGTATGCAGACGTAGATGGACGAAGGAAACAGGCATGAACAGACCTTGAGCTGGCAGAACGACAAGCGCGGAATTGTACCGGAAAGCACGGACGGGCTGGCGACCGCGCTAACGGTAGCCGACACGGCAAAAGGGTGTTCGGCGGCCCAGGACTTCATGAAGCACCTGGCTGGCCCGCGTACAGTTACCAGCTAGACCAGCAGCACGCTGGCCGGGATGTCGGTCTCGACAACTGCCTGCTCAAGCAGCGTACGCACGGGGGCGAAAGAGCGCCGATGAATGGGCGTTGGTCCTAGCCGACGAAGCGCTTCCAGATGGCTTGGAGTCGGATAACCCTTGTGCCCGGCCAGCCCATACCCCGGATAGCAGAGATCCAGGGCCTGCATTTCGCGGTCACGACTGACCTTGGCCAGGATGGATGCCGCAGCGATAGCCGGCACCTGACCGTCGCCCTGGATCACCGGTGCGCTGGGCACGTTCAGCTGAGGGCACCGATTGCCATCGATGAGTGCCAGCCGCGGCGTGACACACAGTCCATCAACCGCACGCTGCATGGCGAGCATCGTGGCGTGAAGGATATTCAGCTGATCGATCTCTTCGACCTCGGCTCGGGCAATGCACCACGCCACCGCCTTTTCGCAGATCTCGTCGAACAACGCTTCACGACGGGCTTCGCTCAGCTTTTTCGAGTCGTTGAGGCCTTTGATCGGACGCGCGGGATCGAGGATCACTGCGGCGGTCACTACAGGACCACACAGCGGCCCGCGCCCGACCTCGTCGACGCCGGCAACCAGCTCTTCGACCAGATTGAAATCGAGCCCGAACTGCATCAACGAACTCCAACCAGGCGCAACACGGCATCGGCGGCCTGACTCGACGCATCGCAACGCAGGGTGCGATGAATACTGTCGAAGCCTTCGGTTTGCACGTCACCATCGTCCAGCAGTGGCGACAGAGACTGCGCAAGCGCTTCGGGGGTAGCGGCGTCCTGCAGCAACTCGGGAACCAGCAGACGCTGGGCCAGCAGGTTGGGAAGCGCAACATAGGGGCTCTTCACTAGCCGCCGGAGGATGCGGTAAGTCATTGGCGCTACGCTGTAAGCCACCACCATAGGACGTTTGAACAACAGCGCCTCAAGCGTTGCCGTACCGGAAGCAATCAACACGGCGTTGCAGGCGGCCAATGCTTCATGGGACCGGCCATCGAGCAGGGTCAGCGGTAAATCACGCGTAACCAGCATCTGCTCAAGCTGCAGCCGCCGCTCGGGGCTGGCGCAAGGCATGACAAAACGAATCCCGGGACGCATGGCGCGCAACCGCTCGGCAGCGAAAAGGAACAGATCCCCCAGGCGAGCGACTTCGCCGCCCCTGCTACCGGGCATCAGCGCGACGACCAGGCCATCCGCTGGCAATCCGAGCGCTTGCCGTGCCGCGGCACGATCGGCGCAAAGCGGAATGGCATCAGCCAGGGGATGACCGACGAAGCGAACAGGTACCTGGTGCTCGTCGTAGAACCTGGCCTCGAATGGAAACAGCGTGAGCATCAGATCGCAGGCGTCACGGATCTTCAGTACCCGCTTCTGACGCCAGGCCCAGACCGACGGACTGACGTAGTGCACGGTCTTGATTCCGACCCGACGCAGCTTGAGCTCAAGCCCGAGATTGAAGTCCGGCGCGTCGATGCCGATGAATACATCCGGCCGCTGCTGGATCAGCGTGTCCACCAGGCGTTTGCGGCGGGCCAGCAGCTCCGGCAAACGACCAAGCACTTCGACCAGGCCCATCACTGCCAGACGCTCGAGCGGAAAGTACGACGGCAACCCTTCGGCCTGCATGCGCGAGCCGCCGACCCCGATGAATTCGACATTCGCGTGCTGAGCCTTCAGCGCCTGCATCAGGCCTGCACCAAGGATGTCACCGGAGGACTCCCCGGCTACCAAGGCAACCCTGAGCGGCCGGTTCATCTCAGCGGGTGATGCCACGAGTTGAAGCCTGGATCGAGTCGCGGAAGATCGCAACCTCGGGGAATGCCGCTGCACTTTCGGCCAGCTCGGTGAGTGCGGCCTCCACGGTCAACCCTTTGCGGTAGACGACCTTGTAAGCGTTGCGCAGGGCGTGAACGGCTTCGGCGCTGAAGCCACGACGACGCATGCCCTCGAAGTTCATGCTGCGCGCCTCCGCCGGATTGCCGAACACGGTGACAAATGCCGGTACATCCTTGCCGATCGCCGTGCCCATACCGGAAAAACTATGGGCGCCGATATGGCAGAACTGATGTACCAGGGTGTAACCGGAGAGAATGGCCCAGTCGCCCACATGGACGTGACCGGCCAGCGCGGTGTTGTTGACCAGAATGCAATGATTGGCGATCACGCTGTCGTGGCCGATGTGAGCATAAGCCATGATCAGGTTGTGATCACCGAGGGTGGTTTCGGAGCGATCCTGCACGGTGCCGCGATGGATGGTAACACCCTCGCGAATCACGTTGTGATCGCCAATCACCAGGCGCGTCGGCTCACCCTTGTACTTCAGATCCGGCGTATCTTCGCCAACCGAGGAGAACTGATAGATGCGATTGTGCCGACCGATACGGGTCGGCCCTTTGATGACCACATGCGACGCGATCACCGTACCCTCGCCAATTTCGACGTCCGGACCAATGATCGACCATGGGCCGACCTGGACGTCATCCGCCAAGCGAGCCGCAGGGTCGATGATGGCGCGAGGGTCGATCAAACTCATATCTTCTGTTCCGCGCAGATGATTTCTGCCGAGCAGACCGGCTTGCCCTCGACGCTCGCACGACAATCGAACTTCCAGATGCCGCGTTTGGCGCTGATGAAGGAAGCTTCCAGCACCAACTGATCGCCCGGAACCACCGGCTGACGGAAGCGCAGCTTGTCAGAGCCGACGAAATAGTAAAGCGTGCCATCGGCTGGCTTGACGCCCATCATCTTGAAACCAAGCAGACCGGCCGCCTGCGCCATGGCTTCGATGATCAGCACGCCTGGCATGATCGGATGCTGTGGAAAATGCCCATTGAAGAACGGTTCGTTGATGGTCACGTTCTTGTAGGCACGAACGCGCTTGGCCTCGACGTCCATCTCCGTCACACGGTCCACCAGCAGGAACGGGTAGCGGTGAGGCAAATATTCGCGAATCTCGTTGATATCCATCATGTCAGGAAAGAGCCTGTAAAAAAGTATAGGGCCGCCTGCGCTGAAAGCCCGCGCGAGCACTGACAGGCATTAACCCCGAAAAAAACCGGATCAGACGGTAAGCTCAGGCATCAGAAGCCGGATTCTGACCCTGAGTCACGGTAGCCAGGCTTTTCTCCAGCTGTTGCAGCCGGCGAGCCATGTCATCCAACTGACGAATACGCGCCGCACTCTTTCTCCAATCGGCAGCATTCTGCATCGCCGTGCCCGAGGAGTAGCTTCCGGGTTCCGTGATCGAGCGCGTGACCATCGTCATACCCGTCACGAACACGTTGTCGCACACTTCGATGTGCCCAACCATGCCGACGCCACCGGCGATCATGCAATTGCGTCCGATCTTGGTGCTACCGGAGATGCCGGCACAGCCAGCCATCGCCGTGTTGTCACCGATCTGCACGTTGTGCGCGATCATGATCTGATTATCTAGCTTCACGCCGTTGCCAATCAGCGTATCGGAAAGGGCGCCGCGGTCGATGGTGGTATTCGAGCCAATCTCCACATCATCCCCGATACGCACACCGCCGATTTGAGCGATCTTCTGCCAGGCACCTTTTTCCTTGGCGAAGCCGAACCCCTCACCACCGATCACGGCACCGGACTGGATCACCACGCGCTTACCGATCTGCACGTCGTGATAAAGCGTGACTCGCGGTGCGAGTCGCCCGCCAGCGCCGATTCGGCTACGGGCGCCGACGAATGACTGCGCACCGATCACCACATCCGCCTCGATGGTTGCGCCGGACTCGATCACCACATAGGGACCAATGCTGGCCGACGAATCTACATAAGCATCGGCAGCGACCACCGCCGTCGGGTGAATGCCGCTATTCGCTACCGGTCGAGTCTCGAACAGGTGCGACGCGCGCGCATAAGCCAGATAGGGGTCGCTAATGACAATTGCCGCGCCTTCGTAGCCTTCAGCATCAGCGGGAGCCAACAACACCGCGGCGGCCTGGGTGGTCGACAGGTACTTGCGATACTGAGCATTGGCAAGGAAGCTCAAATGCGCCGGGCCCGCCTCCTGCAGGGTAGCGAGCCCGCTAATAGCCTGGTCAGCATCGCCGCGCAGGGTGCCACCCAGTTCCTCGGCCAGCTGGCCGAGTGTATAGACTGCGCCTGCCATATCAGCGCAGCTGATTCATGCGCTCGATGACCTGGCGGGTGATATCGAACTGCGGTTTGACATCCACCACGGCACCACGCTCGAACACCAGGTCGTAGTTGCCCTTCTTGATGACTTCTTCGACAGCCTGATCAAGCTTCGGCTTGAGCTGCTTGAGCATGTCCCGATCCGCCACAGCCTTTGCCTCGTTCAATTCCTTGGACTGGAACTGGAAGTCACGGGCCTTTTGCTTGAATTCGAGCTCCAGACGTTCACGCTCGGCCTGCTGCATCTTGTCGCCGTCCTTTACCAGGCGATCCTGAATACGCTTGGCGTCGCTTTCGAGTGTTTTCAGCTTGCTCAGTTGGGGGCCGAACTTCTTCTCCGCGTCGACCGCGTAACGTTTGGCCGCATCCGACTCAAGCAGCGCCATCTGATAGTTCATGACGGCGATCTTCATTTCGGCAAATGCTGGGGTCGCTACCAGCGCGGCAACGACGAAAAACAGTTGAGTCAACTTACGCACGGTAAACACCACTCCTGAAAGAAAACACTGAGGCATCACGCCGCAATGTTAGAACGTTTGTCCCAGCGAGAACTGGAATACCTGAGTATCGGCCTCGTCCGGCTTGACCACCGGCATAGCCAGACTGAAGCTCAGCGGGCCCATTGCGGTAATCCAGGTCAGACCTACACCCACCGAGCTGGCCATATCGCCGAAGTCGATATCGCTGCAATTACTCGACTCTGTTGGGCAATTGGTGTTGTACACATTACCTACGTCCCAGAACACTGAAGTACGCAGCGAGCGCTGATCCTTGACGAACGGCATGGGGAACAGCACTTCCAAGCCCCCCTGGATGAGTACGTTACCACCGAACGGGAGCGGGTCTTGGTCAGGATCGCGAATCGTTCCAGGCTGTCCGCCAGGATTACCTTCACCTCGGCTAGGCGTGCTACGCGGGCCAAGGCTGCTATCCTCGAAGCCGCGTACCGAGTTGAAGCCGCCGGCATAGTAATGCTCGTAGAACGGCAGGCTCGAGGTCGAGCCGTAGGCATCCCCGTAACCCAGGCGCGTATGCATGCGCAGGGTGTAGTCCTTGCTCATCGGCACGAACAGCTGGCCGTTGTAGTCGAGCTTGTAGAAGGACAGGTCGCTACCCGGAATCGTGCTTTCGAATACCAGGCTCTGCGAATGACCGCGAGTTGCGAGCACGCCGCGATTGAGGGTCGACTCGGACCAGCCTGCAGATGCCTTGAAATTGAGGAAGCTGTCGCCCTCCTCTTCCATGAACTTGAAGATCTCGTCCACGGTATAACGGCCAGTATCAAGATCATCCTGCTGCACAGTCAGGCCGAATGACAGTCGAGACGTCTCGCTGATCGGGTAGCCGATGTTGATGCCGCCACCAAGGCTATCCACCGAATAACTGGAAACGTCGTAATCGAGCTCGTCGTAATCGGTGGTGCGATAGAAGGCGTTATACCCCAGGCTGACACCGTCTTCGGTCCAGTAGGGGTCGACGAAACCGAAGTTGTAACGCGTCTGGTATTCGCTGCGGGTCAAGCCCAGGGAGACCCGATTACCGGTACCGAGGAAGTTGTTCTGGCTGATGGAGCCACCCAGAATCAGGCCTGCGTTCTGCGCAAAACCGATGCTGGCCATGATCGAACCGGACGGTTGCTCCTCGACGCTGTAGTTGACGTCGATCTGATCATCCGTACCTGGAACCTGCGGCGTTTCTACGTTCACTTCCTTGAAGAAGCCCAGGCGCTCGAGACGAGTCTTGGATTGGTCGATCAAATAGGTCGACGCCCAACCACCTTCCATCTGGCGCATCTCGCGACGCAGCACTTCATCTTCGGTCTTGGTATTCCCGCGGAAATTGACGCGATTGACGTACGCACGCTTACCCGGATCGACGACGAACGTGATCGACACCGTATTGTCTTCGTCGTGAGCTTCAGGAACACCGTTGACGTTGGCAAAGGTATAGCCTTCGTTACCCAAGCGCCGGGTAATCAGCTCGGAGGTGGTAGTCATCACCTTGCGCGAGAACACCTGACCTTCTTTTGCCAGCAACAGCGCCTCGATCTCTTCCTGCGGAACCTTGAGATCACCGCTCAGCTTGACGTCGCGCACGGTATAGCGCTCGCCTTCGTCGATGTTCACGGTGACATAGACGTGCTTCTTGTCTGGCGTTATGGATACCTGGGTCGAGGTGATATCCATGTTGATGTAACCGCGATCCAGGTAATACGAGCGCAGGCGTTCCAGGTCACCGGAGAGCTTTTCACGCGCGTACTTGTCGTCGTTGCGGAAGAACGACAGCCAGTTTGTGGTCTTCAGCTCGAACAGATCCACCAGATCTTCGTCCGCGAAGACAGAATTGCCCACGATATTGACGTGCTTGATCGCCGCCACCGAGCCTTCGTTGATCTTGATCTTCAACGCCACCCGATTACGCGGCTGCGAAATGACCTCGGTTTCGATGGTCGCCGAATAGCGCCCCTGGGCAACGTACTGGCGCTGCAGTTCATTACGTACACCCTCGAGCGTGGCCTGCTGAAAGATTTCCCCTTCGGCCAGACCGGACTGCTGCAAACCTGACAGCAGATCTTCGGTCTTGATCGCCTTGTTGCCTTCGATCTCGATGCCGGAAATGGATGGTCGCTCGACTACGCTGATGACCAGCACATCGCCATCCCGCCCCAGCTGAATATCCTGAAAGAAACCGGTTCGAAAGAGCGCACGAGTGGCATCGACGAGGCGATTGTCATCGGCAGGCTCACCCACGTTCAAAGGCAGAGCGCCGAATACGCTGCCGGCGGAAACCCGCTGCAGGCCATTGACCCGGATATCGGAAATAGTGAAGGACTCAGCGTGAACTTCGGCGATCATCAATGCGGAGATAACCGCAGGTAGCAGCAGACGTTTCATGAAGTCCTTTCTTATTCAAACCTGATAAATGAACCGGCGATTCGGCATGGCGACACTACGGATTCGGCATTACAGACGGCCAAGGTCATTGACCAGTGCAAGCAGCATCACCCCAACCACCAGGCTGATGCCGATCTGTACTCCCCATCCCTGTACCCGCTCCGACAGAGGACGTCCGCGGACCCACTCGACGAGATAGAAGAGCAGATGGCCGCCATCGAGCACCGGGATAGGCAATAGATTGAGAACCCCCAGACTAATGCTCAGATAGGCGAGGAAATTGAGGAAATCCCCTAGCCCCGACTGGGCAGAAGCGCCCGCCACTTTAGCAATGGTTATCGGACCGCTCAAGTTTTTTACCGAGAGCTCCCCGAAGAGCATTTTCTTCAGCGAATCGAGGGTCAGCAGGCTCATGGTCCAGGTGCGCCTTACGCCTTCGACCACCGCTTCAAGAGGACCGAAGCTGACTTCGCGCAGCATTTCCGCTGGCCATTCACCACCTTCGACACCCGCCCCCAGATAACCGCGGCGCGCATCGCCTTCACCACGCGCGGCCAGCGTCAACGACACCTCGAGTCGCTCACCGGCGCGCTCCACCTGCAGGGATACCGGCTCACCGGGCAGCACCTTGACTGCGTCGATCACCTGCTGCCAATCGTCCAGTGGCTGCTGATCCATACTCAACAGGCGGTCACCGAGACGAATACCTGCGGCCTGCGCCGGACCTTCAGGGTCCAACTGAGCGACCACTGGGACAATCTGAGGGCGCCAGGGTCTGATTCCGAGCGAGGTGATCGGGTCCGGCTCCTCCACGCCTTTCAGCCAATTTTGCAATGGGATCTGCAAGTGCTGCTCGCCAGAACCGACAAGCTCTCGCACCGTTATATCGAGCTGACCGCTCTCGCCCAGGCGCCGTACCAACTGTAGATTGACCTCGGACCAGCCGCTGACTGGCTTGCCATTGACCGCAACGATCTCCTGATCGACCGCCATCCCCGCCTGAGCAGCGAGACTGCCTGGCGCGACAGCACCAACAACAGGCCGCACCTGTTCGCTGCCAAGCATCGCCAGCAGCCAGAAGAACACCATGGCTAACAGGAAATTGGCCAACGGCCCGGCGGATACGATAGCGAAGCGCTGGCGGACGCTCTTGCGATTGAATGCACTGTCGAGCAAAGCGGGAGGCACGTCGCCCTCACGTTCGTCGAGCATCTTGACGTAACCGCCAAGCGGTATCGCAGCGATGACGAACTCGGTGCCCTGCCGGTCATGCCAGCGAAGCAGCGGACTACCGAAGCCAACGGAGAATCGCAGCACCTTCACGCCACAGCGACGGGCAACCCAGAAATGACCGAATTCGTGAAAGGTCACCAACACCCCGAGCGCAACGAGGGTGCCGATGATCATGTAGAGCGCGCCCATATTTTCCTCCGGGAGTGGGTCTGTTGACGTTTCGCTGCAAGCCGCGAGGCCGGCAGACCCTATCGCCCGCGGCAGCTCAACCAGTGGTCGGCAGTTTCACGAGCCTGGTTGTCAGCTGCCAGTACATCTTCAAGGCAGACAGTCGGAACCGATGCCTCTCGATTCAACACGTCGTCGATGATACTCGCGATCTCGGTGAAGCGGATGCGTCGATTGAGAAAGGCGTCAACCGCCACTTCGTTCGCGGCATTGAGCATCGCCGGCGCCGTACCACCGGTCTCCGCGGCCAGGCGAGCAAGCCGCAGACAAGGGAAGCGCAGGTTGTCCGGCGCCTGGAAATCCAGTCGCACAACCTGCAACAGATCCAGCGCCGACACACCGGAATCGATTCGCTCCGGCCATGCCAGCGCATGCGCAATCGGCGTACGCATGTCGGGATTGCCGAGTTGCGCGAGCACCGAACCATCCACGTAGTCCACCATAGAGTGGATAACGCTTTGCGGGTGAATCACCACCTCGACCTGATCTGGTCGCGCGCTGAACAACCAACAGGCCTCGATCAGCTCAAGCCCCTTGTTCATCATGCTGGCCGAATCCACGGAAATCTTGCGCCCCATCGACCAGTTGGGATGAGCACAGGCCTGCTCCGGCGATACATCCGCCAGATGCTGCGGCGCAATATCTCGAAACGGCCCGCCAGAAGCGGTGAGCAATATCCGTCGCACACCGACAGCACCAAGCCCACGGGCATAATCGGATGGCAAGCATTGAAAAATCGCGTTGTGTTCGCTATCGATCGGCAGCAACACCGCATCGCTATCGTGCAGTGCCTGCATGAACAACGCACCGGACATTACCAGCGCTTCCTTGTTCGCCAGCAACACCCGCTTGCCTGCCTGCACGGCGGCGAGAGTCGGCTTCAGCCCAGCGGCGCCGACGATTGCAGCCATCACGACATCGACCTCGGGATGGCCCGCCACCTCGCTCAGACCGCCCTCGCCGCTCAGCACTCGAGTCGCAACGCCATCGGACTGCAACTGCCCCTGCAGCACGCCCGCTTGCGCTTCATCACCGACCACTGCGTAGCTCGGACGATGCTTGAGGCAGAGCGAACGCAGGTCGGCGAGCCGGCTGAAGCCGGTCAGCGCAAATACGCTATAGCGATCGGGATGACGAGCGATGACATCCAATGTGCTAAGTCCGATCGAACCGGTCGCCCCCAGCACGGTTATCTGTAGAGGTCGTGTCACAGCACGCCCCAGCCAGCAAGCCAAAGAAGCACCGCAAAGATCGGAATGGCCGCGGTAAGACTGTCTATGCGATCCATTACACCGCCATGCCCGGGCAGCAGCTGACTGCTGTCCTTGATGCCCGAGCTACGCTTGAACATGCTCTCGGTGAGGTCACCGATCACCGAGATCAACACCACCATCGCCGCACCCAGCAGCCCTAGCACCAGCTCTCGCACCGACCAGCCGCGGTAAATGCCAACCGCCAGCGTGATCAGCAGACTGGTCAACAGGCCACCTATCAGCCCCTCCCAGCTCTTGCCAGGACTGACCTGCGGTGCAAGCTTGCGCTTGCCGAACGTCTTGCCGGAGAAATACGCCCCGATATCCGCAGCCCAGACCAAAATCATTACGGCAAGGATCAACCAGTTACCCAATGGCCATTGCTTGAGCACGACCAGTGCCTGCCACGACGGAAGCAGAATCGCCAGACCGATCACCAGACTGCCAGCGGAGCCACCCCAGAGACGACTGCTCTGCGGATAGGTCAACACCAGATAGGTTGCTGCCAGCCACCAGAGCACGGCGAGCGCCAACAGCCAGGGGGCCAGTGCCGGAAGTTGATACAGCACGGCAAGCAGCACCACGACCAGCGCCGCATAACCGATTCTCACCGGCTGGCCCGCGAACCCGGCCAACCGGGCCCATTCCCAGGCACCTAGCGCAACGACCAGCCCAATGAAGATGGCGAAAGCGAGCCCATGAAGGAGAAAGAACCCAATGATCGCGACGGGCAGAAGGATGGCGGCGGTGATGATGCGCTGCTTCAGCATTCGGCCTTGACCTCGCTTTCGACCTGTTCGCCCGTTTTGCCAAATCGCCGCTGTCGAGTGGCGAAATCGGCGAGCGCCTTGCGCATGGCAACGTGCTTGAAGTCGGGCCAATAAAGATCGGAAAAATACAGTTCCGCATAGGCGAGCTGCCAAAGCAGGAAATTGCTGATGCGCCGCTCACCGCCGGTGCGAATGCACAGATCGGGCAACGGCATGTCGCCGGTCGCCAGATAGCTCTGAAACAGAGCAGGCGTAATTTCTGCCGGATTCAGACGCCCGGACTGCGCCTCGGCAGCCAAGTGCTGAGCCGCCTGAAGAATGTCCCACTGCCCACCGTAATTGGCGGCAACCTGGAGGACGAAACGATGATTGGCGGAAGTCATCTCTTCCACCTCCAGCATCGCGGCCTGCAATTCGGGATGGAAACGGGCACGATCCCCGATGATGCGCAGGCGAATGCCGTTCTCATCGAGCTTGCGCGCCTCACGCCGCAACGCCGACAGGAACAGTTCCATCAGCGCACCGACTTCATCTGCCGGGCGCTGCCAGTTCTCGCTGGAGAACGCAAACAGTGTCAGCACCTCGACGCCGGAATCGGCGCAGACCTCAATCACGGCGCGAACCGCGTCGACACCGGCTTTATGCCCGGCCACACCGGGCAGCAAACGCCTCTTCGCCCAGCGATTGTTGCCATCCATGATGATCGCCACGTGACGGGGTACATTCCGCCCGGCGATCTGCCTGACCTTTTCCATGAACAACTCTACTTGCGCTAAAACACGCTGCGAACCAAAAGAAAAAGCTGCAAGCAACAGCTCTGGGGCATCTGCACTGTCGCATCACGAACCGGCCCCCCGATTCAGGACACGACAGCAGCGATTCGATGCCGGCCTTATACGGCCATCAGGTCGCCTTCTTTGGCTTCGAGGGCCTTGTCGATCTCGGCAACGTACTTGTCGGTTAGCTTCTGGACGTCATCCTGGCCACGACGTTCCTCGTCCTCACTGATTTCCTTTTCCTTGACCAGGTCCTTCAGCTGCGCGATCGCATCACGGCGGATGTTGCGCACTGCGACTCGGGCGTTCTCGGCCTCTGCGCGGGCCTGCTTGGTGTAGCCCTTGCGGGTCTCCTCGGTCAGCGCGGGCATCGGCACACGAATCGTGGTGCCAGCGGTGGCCGGATTCAGCCCCAGGTCCGAGGTCATGATCGCCTTCTCTACCGCCTGGATCATGCTCTTGTCGAACACTGTCAATGCCAGAGTGCGGGAGTCTTCGGCGATTACGTTGGCAACCTGACGCAGCGGAGTGTCGGAACCGTAATAGGAGACCATAACGCTATCGAGAATACTGGGATGCGCACGGCCGGTACGGATCTTGGCGAATGCATGGTCCAGCGATTCCAGGGTTTTCTTCATGCGCTCCTGCGCGTCTTGCTTGATCTCGTTGATCATTCTTTCGATTCCTCGATCAGGGTTCCTTCAGCGCCACCTAGCACGATGTTGAGCAGGGCGCCGGGCTTGTTCATGTTGAAGACCCGCAGCGGCATGTTGTGGTCACGGCACAGACAGATGGCTGTCAGATCCATCACGCCAAGCTTGCGATCCAGCACTTCGTCGTACGTGAGCTCGGCAAATTTCTCCGCATTCGGATCCTTGAACGGATCTGCGGTGTAAACACCATCGACCTTGGTGGCCTTGAGCACGACATCCGCCTGGATCTCGATCGCACGCAGACAGGCGGCCGAGTCGGTGGTGAAGAATGGGTTGCCGGTACCGGCGGAGAAAATAACCACCTCGCCGGTCTTCAAATGACGCATCGCCTTGCGACGGTCATAGTGATCAGTCACACCGACCATGGAAATGGCAGACATGACCAGCGCCGGGATGTTCGAACGCTCAAGCGCGTCGCGCATGGCCAGCGCGTTCATCACAGTGGCCAGCATACCCATATGGTCGCCGGTGACGCGATCCATACCGGCCGCCGAGAGCGCAGCACCACGAAAGAGGTTGCCACCACCGATGACCAGTCCGACCTCGACGCCGATGCCCACCAACTGGCCGACTTCCAGAGCCATACGGTCAAGGACCTTGGGATCTATGCCAAAGTCTTCGGAGCCCATCAGGGCCTCGCCGCTCAATTTGAGCAGAATGCGTTTATAGCGAGGATTGCGTGCACTCATCTGCTGAGCCATTGGCGTGTTATCTCCTGCGGCGTGCTGTGATGAAGTCTGAATGACTCAGACCAAAAAATATCTGCGCTTTGACAGCTCAACCCGGGGTTGGTGCCAGGCGATGACTATATCGTTACAAAAAAACAATTCCGCTGCCCAATTCGACAAAGAGGCCGCGCGCGTGAGCGGGCAGCCTCTTTGCCAGAACCACCGAAGCGGCCTTATTTCTTGGTCGCAGCGACCTGAGCAGCAACTTCGGCAGCAAAGTCGACTTCGGCCTTCTCGATGCCCTCGCCTACTTCGTAGCGAACAAAGGATACGATTTCGGCACCAGCTTTCTTGGCCAGCTCACCAACCTTGATTTCCGGGTTCTTGACGAACGCCTGCTCAACCAGGCTGGCTTCGGCCAGGAACTTGTTGATACGGCCCTTGACCATGTTCTCGACGATGTTTTCCGGCTTGCCGGCGATCTTGTCGGCATTGAGCTGCAGGAAGATTTCCTTTTCCTTGGCAACCAGCTCTTCGGAAACATCAGCCGGGCTCAGAACCGCAGGATTGCTGGCAGCCACGTGCATGGCGATATCCTTGGCCAGCTCGGCATCGCCACCCTTCAGGGTGACCAGCACACCGATGCGGTGACCGTGCAGATAAGCACCAACCACTTCACCTTCCACTGCGGTCAGGCGACGGATGTTGACGTTCTCGCCGCACTTGGCGACCAGCGCTTCGCGCGCGGATTCACGAGAAGCGATCAGCGGGGCCACATCGGTCAGCTTCTGCTCGAAGGCCTCGTCCAGGCTTTCCTTGACGAACGCCTTGAAGTCATCCTGCAGAGCCAGGAAGTCAGTCTGCGAGTTGACTTCGATGATCAGACCACGGCCACCCTCGACGCGAACGGCGATCGAGCCCTCGGCAGCGATGTTGCCCGACTTCTTGGCGGCCTTGATGGCGCCCGAGGCACGCATGTCGTCAATCGCCTTTTCGATGTCACCACCAGCGGCGACCAGAGCCTTCTTGCACTCCATCATGCCCTGACCGGTACGCTCGCGCAGTTCTTTGACCAAGGCTGCAGTGATTTCTGCCATGTTGGGAATCCTCTCGATTTGGTTTCTAAACCACTCACCCAATACACGGGTGATCAATTCGCAAGAGACAAAAAGGGGGCCTAGCCCCCTTTTTGTTCATCGGGTGTCACGCTGCAGTGCGCCGCACTCAGCCCTGAGCCGCCTCGGAAGCAACTTCCTCGACGAACTCGTCAGCGCCACCGGCACCGTTCTGGCGACCGCGCAGAACAGCGTCAGCCATGGAGCCGAGGTAGAGTTGCACGGCACGGATGGCGTCATCATTACCGGGAATGATGTAGTCAACGCCTTCCGGGCTGCTGTTGGTATCGACGATGCCGATGACCGGGATACCCAGCTTGTTGGCTTCGGAGATAGCGATGCGCTCGTGATCGACGTCGACGACGAACATGGCGTCCGGCAGGCCGCCCATATCCTTGATACCACCCAGGCTGCGCTCGAGCTTCTCGAGATCACGGGTACGCATCAGAGCTTCTTTCTTGGTCAGCTTCTCGAAAGTACCGTCCTGGGACTGCCCTTCCAGCTCACGCAGACGCTTGATGGAGGCGCGGATGGTCTTGTAGTTGGTCAGCATGCCACCCAACCAGCGATGATCGACATACGGCGAGCCACAACGAGCAGCCTCTTCGCGAACGATCTTGCCGGCGGAACGCTTGGTGCCAACGAACAGAATCTTGTTCTTGCCTGCAGCCAGCTTCTCAACGAAACGCAGTGCGTCGTTGAACATCGGCAGGGTTTTTTCCAGGTTGATGATATGGATCTTGTTGCGCGCGCCGAAAATGTATTTATCCATTTTCGGATTCCAGTAACGGGTCTGGTGGCCGAAGTGCACACCGGCCTTCAGCATATCGCGCATAGTGACTTGAGACATGATCAGTCCTCGAATAAGTCGGGTTAGGCCTCCACGCGTCCCGATATCCAACTCTTGCGAGCACCCAGGATACCGTGTCGACACGTGTGTGGGGTTAGGCTCGACGGGGTCTACCCCGCTGAGCGGCGCGTTTTATAGCACAACGACCATCGAGAGGCTACTGCTTTGAACTCTCTACAACAGGCTCAGCGGTGCAGTCAGCCCTGACCTGCAGGCCGCAGGCGCTTTGGTTTATCATCGCGACTTTCCGTTATTGCCTTCGCCTGCGGGCATACAAGAGGTTTGCATGACTGTCACCATCAAGACGCCCGAAGATATCGAGAAGATGCGCATTGCCGGGCGCCTCGCCGCCGAAGTTCTCGAGATGATCGGCGAGCACGTCAAGCCAGGCGTCACCACCGAGGAACTCGACCGCCTTTGCCACGAGCATATCGTCAACGTTCAGCAGGCCATTCCCGCTCCGCTGAACTACAAGGGCTTTCCCAAATCGATCTGCACCTCGATCAACCACGTTGTCTGCCACGGCATCCCGAACGACAAGCCGCTGAAAGACGGCGACATCCTCAACATCGATATCACTGTGATCAAGGACGGCTATCACGGCGACACCAGCAAGATGTTCATGGTCGGCAAGGTGCCCGAGTGGGCCGATCGCCTCTGCCAGGTCACTCAGGAATGCCTCTATAAAGGCATCGAGCTGGTTCGCCCAGGTGCACGACTCGGGGACATCGGTGAAGTCATCCAGAAACATGCCGAGAAGAATGGGTTCTCCGTGGTCCGCGAATACTGTGGCCACGGCATCGGCAAGGTCTTCCATGAGGAGCCGCAGGTTCTGCATTACGGCCGTGCCGGCACCGGCATGGAGCTCAAGGAAGGCATGACCTTCACCATCGAGCCGATGATCAACCAGGGTCGCTCGGAAACCCGCCTGCTTGGCGATGGCTGGACCGCGATCACCAAGGATCGCAAGCTGTCGGCGCAATGGGAACACACCATCCTGGTGACCGCCGACGGCTACGAGATCTTCACTCTGCGCAGCGACGACACCATCGCTCGCACCTCTGCCTGAGATTTCACAGCCGCAGCCCCCACGGGAGGACGTTCGCATGCCCCAGGTTGACCCGGAGCTGTTTGACCGCAGCCAGTTTCAGGCGGAGCTGGCTCTGAAGGCCAGCCCCATCGCTGCGTACAAGAAGGCCATACGCCAGGCGCGGCAGGTACTGGACGAGCGGTTCAAGGCAGGCCGGGACATCCGTCGCCTGATTCAGGATCGCGCCTGGTTCGTCGATCAGATTCTGCGCTCGGCCTGGGATCGCTTCGACTGGAACAATGGCGCAGATATCGCGCTCGTCGCCGTGGGTGGCTACGGCCGAGGTGAACTGCACCCCTACTCCGATATCGACCTGCTCATTCTGCTCGACGCCAACGACCAGGAAATCTTTCGCGACTCGATCGAGGGCTTTCTGACCCTGCTCTGGGATATCGGCCTGGAAGTCGGGCAGGCCGTGCGCTCCGTTGCCGAATGCGCCGACGAAGCGCGCGCCGACCTCACGGTCATCACCAACCTCATGGAAAGCCGGACGATCGCCGGCCCGGAGCGCCTGCGCCAAGCGATGCTGCGGGTCACCAGCACCCAACAGATGTGGCCTAGCAAGGAATTCTTCCTCGCCAAGCGCAACGAGCAGCGCGCACGACACGCCAAGTACAACAACACCGAGTACAACCTGGAGCCCAATGTCAAAGGCTCCCCCGGCGGCCTGCGCGACATCCAGACCATCCTCTGGATCGCCCGTCGCGAGTTCGGCACGCTCAATCTGCAGGCGATGGTCGATCAGGGCTTTCTTACCGAGGGTGAACACAGCCTGCTGACCGCCGCCCAGGAGTTTCTCTGGAAGGTGCGCTACGGCCTGCACATGCTTGCCGGTCGCGCCGAGGATCGCCTGCTGTTTGACCATCAGCGCAGTTTGGCCGCGCTGCTGGGCTATGAAGACAATGATGCCAAGCTGGCCATCGAACGCTTCATGCAGAAGTACTACCGGATCGTCATGAGCATTGCCGAACTCAGCGATCTTGTCGGTCAGCACTTCGCCGAAGTGATTCTCTGGGAAGGCGAGTCAGGCCCGATCGTGCCACTAAACAGCCGATTTCAGGTACGCGACGGCTACCTTGAGGTGAGCAACGCAGCTATCTTCAAACGCACCCCTTTCGCGATCCTGGAAACCTTCGTGCTGCTCGCCCAGCATCCCGACATCCAGGGTGTTCGCTCGGACACCATTCGCCTGCTCCGCGATCACCGCTACCTGATCGATGACATCTTCCGCCAGGATCTGCGCAACACCAGCCTGTTCATCGAGCTGTTCAAGTGCAAGGAAGGTATTCACCGCAACCTTCGCCGAATGAACCGCTACGGCATCCTGGGTCGCTATCTGCCGGAGTTCGGCCACATCGTCGGGCAGATGCAGCACGACCTGTTCCACATCTACACCGTCGACGCGCACACGCTCAATGTCATCAAGTACCTGCGCAAGCTGACCAAGCCGGGCGTCGCCGAGAAATATCCGCTGGCCAGCAAGCTGGTCGAAAGGCTGCCCAAACCAGAGCTGATCTACATTGCCGGGCTCTATCACGACATTGCCAAGGGCCGTGGCGGCGACCATTCGGAGCTCGGCGCGGTGGATGCCGAGCAATTCTGCAGTCGTCACAAGCTGCCGGCGTGGGATACCCGACTGGTGGTCTGGCTGGTGGAAAACCATCTGGTCATGTCCACCACAGCGCAGCGCAAGGATCTGTCCGACCCGCAGGTGATCAATGATTTCGCCCAACTGGTCGGCGACGAGACGCACCTGGACTATCTCTACGTCCTGACCGTGGCCGACATCAACGCCACCAACCCGACCCTGTGGAATTCCTGGCGCGCGAGCCTGCTGCGTCAGCTCTATACCGAAACCAAGCGAGCCCTGAAACGCGGGCTGGAAAACCCGCTGGGACGCGAGGAGCAGATTCGCCAGACCCAACGCGCTGCGCTGGATGACCTGGTGCGCCAGGGCACCGATCCGGACGATGCCGAGCAACTCTGGGCGCAGCTGGGTGACGACTATTTCCTCCGGCACACCGCCACCGATGTGGCCTGGCATACCGACGCGATCATCGAGCACCCGGCCAACGGTGGACCGCTCGTCCTGATCAAGGAAACCACACAGCGCGAATTCGAAGGCGGCACGCAGATATTCATCTACGCACCGGACCAGCATGACTTCTTCGCGGTGACCGTGGCGGCCATGGATCAGCTCAACCTGAACATCCATGACGCACGCATTCTGACGTCGAGCAGCCAGTTCACGCTGGACACCTACATCGTGCTGGACGCCGACGGCAGCCCGATCGGCAATAATCCGAAGCGGATCGAGGAGATTCGCAGCGGCCTGATCGCCGCCCTGCGCAACCCGGACGACTACCTGACCATCATCCAGCGCCGTGTCCCACGGCAACTCAAGCACTTCGCTTTCCCGCCGCAGGTCACCATCCACAACGACACACAGCGGCCGCAGACCATTCTGGAAATCATTGCACCGGACCGACCCGGCCTGTTGGCGCGGGTGGGCCAGCTGTTCCTCGATTTCGATCTATCGGTGCAGAACGCCAAGATCGCGACCTTGGGCGAACGCGTGGAGGACGTATTCTTCGTCACCGACGCAGACAACCAGCCGCTGTCCGACCCGCAGTTCTGCCTGCGCCTGCAGCAGGCGCTCGTCAAGGAGCTGCAGCAGGAGAACGAACAGCAACCCTCACCGAGCAGCATCCTGATCTGAAATGGCCTCGCCTGCTCACCTACCTGGCGCTGCAAGACAGGTAGGAGGCAGGCTCAATCCCAAGGCTGACCCCGCGTTTGTTCGACAGCTGGCAGTTTCTGCTGCATTGCAGCCTTGGCCAGCATGTGCGCACTGACCGGCGCAGTGAGGAAGAGAAACAGCGTGATCAGCAGCTCGTGCAGGCTCAAGCCATCGTTCTGGCTGCTGAAGAAGATCATCGACGCGATCACGATACCGCCAACACCCAGCGTCGTCGCCTTGGTCGGGCCATGCAGGCGCGTGTAGAAATCCGGCAGCCGGTAGAGGCCGATCGCACCGATCAGCGCAAACAGGCTGCCGATAATAAGGAACACGCTTACCAGCACTTCGATCCAGAATGGCATGTCGTTTCCCTCAATCAATGATGTCGCCGTGCAGCAAGTGTTTACCGACTGCCACGGTACTGACGAAACCCATCACGGCAATCAGCAGTGCCGCCTCGAAGAACAGGTCGGAGGCGAGCCAGATGCCGAACAGCACGATAAGCGCGAGCGCGTTGATGTACAGCGTATCGAGCGCGAGCACTCGGTCGGGCATGTCCGGCCCCTGGATCAGACGAACGACATTCAACACCGCCGCCAGCCCCAAAACGGCCATACAGAACGGAATCACGTAGGCGAGCATTCGAAGATCTCCAGCAGTGGCGCTTCATAGTTACGCTTGACGTCAGCGATCAGCGCATCGACGTCAGGCACGTCCAGCGCATGCACCATAAGCATCTGGCGATCCTGACTCAGACAGGCAGATACCGTCCCAGGCGTCAGCGAGATGATGCTGGTCAGTGTGGACAGGACGAACTCGTTCTCGATGGCCATGGGCACCTCGATGAACGCAGGGCGCAGGCTTTTCTTCGGCCCCAGCACCAGCTTGGCGACGTGCACATTGGCCACGACGATGTCAAAGAGCACCTTGAGCGAGAACACGCACAGCTGCAGCGGCTTGCGTATGCGCGGCACCTCGATGAGAAACCCCCGAACCAGAAGTGGAATCGCCCAACCAAGAAACAGACCGAGCAAGAACTGCCCGAAGCTCAGCGTGTTGTTGAGCAGCAGCCAGAGAATGGCCAGCATCAAGGTCAGGGCGGGATTAGGTAACCAGCGCGCTTTCATGCCGCACCTCCCTGAAGTATCTGCAGATAAGGCGCAACATCCAGCAGCTGCGCAGCAGTGGCGTGCACGAACGCCTGCAGCGGGCCGGCGGCGACAACCAGCATCACACTACCAAGCAGCAAGCCGACCGTCGCCAGAACCCGAATGGCATCGGCAGGCTGCCCCACCGCCTCGGCACTGGGACGCCAGAACACCAGGCTGCCGGCTCGGCTCAGTGAAATCAGCATGCCCAGCCCGCCGACCAGCACCACGGCCCACAGCGCGATAGCGTCTGCGCCAAGCTCGATGGCGCGCAGCAGCATCACCTTGCCGAGAAAGCCGGAAAACGGAGGCAAACCGGCCACGGAGATGGCGCCCATGAAGAACAGCGTGCCAAGCAGCAGCGGCTGACGCAGCGCAGGCGCCGAAATCAGATCGGTCCCCAGGTCTCCGCGCTGACGAGCTATCAGATCGGCGAGCAGGAACAAACCGCCCGCAACCAGCGTGCTGTGGACTAGGTAATAAAGTGCCGCAGCAAGCCCGGCCTCGCTGCCGAGCGCAATACCCGCCAGAAGCGTGCCCACCGACACGACCACCAGATAGGCCAGCAGCACCTGCAGGCTGCGAGCGGCCAATGCGCCTATCACGGCCGCACCGAGCGTCAGCAGAGCTAGCGGCCAGAGCCAGAGATCGACCATGCCGCTCAACTCGCCCGCTTCGCTGCCGAAGACCAGGGTGAACACACGAATGATCGCGTACAGACCGACCTTGGTCATGATCGCGAATAGCGCAGCGACCGGCGCGGTGGCCGATGCATAAGCCCGCGGCAACCAGAAGTACAGCGGCAGGATTGCGCCCTTGAGCGCGAACACCACCAGCAGCAGATACCCGGCGGCCGCCAGCAGCGGCGCATCGGCCGGATCGGCCGCGCTCACACGGGCAGCCATGTCGACCATGTTCAGGGTGCCCAGCAGCCCGTAGAGCATGCTCACGCCGATCAGAAACAGCGAGGAGCCGAGCAGATTCAGCACAACATAGTGCATGCCCGAGCGCACCCTGCGCTGACCATGGCCGTGCAGCAGCAAGGCATACGAAGAGATCAACAGGATCTCGAAGAACACGAACAGGTTGAACAGGTCGCCGGTCAGGAAGGCACCATTGATGCCGAGCAACTGGAACTGATAGAGGGCGTGAAAGTTCGGCCCGCGCTCATCATCACCACGGCAGGCATAAAGTGCTGCGAAACCAGCCAGCACCGCCGTCACCAGCAGCATCAGCGCGCTCAACCGGTCCAGCATGAGAATGATGCCGAATGGCGGCTGCCAGCTACCCAGCGCATAAATCCGCAGCTGACCATCATCGGCAAGCAGCACCAGCCATATCGCAATCGGGACCAGGGTCCAGGTTGCCGCCAGTGAAAGCAGGCGCTTGGTCGACTTGTTCGCGCGATGAGCGAACAGCAACAGCGCCCCCATGAACAACGGCAGCAGCAGCGGGAGAATCAACGCATGATTCATTTGCGCGGCTCCTCACCATCGACGTGATCGGTACGCAGCTCTCCGATGCTGCGCAACGCCAGCACCACCACGAAGGCGGTCATGGCGAAGCCGATGACAATGGCCGTAAGCACCAGCGCCTGCGGCAGCGGATCGCCATACTCCGCGCTCTTGCCTATCACCGCCGGAACGCCGGTCGCCAGCCGGCCCATGGAAAAGATGAACAGATTGACCGCATAGGAAATCAGCGTCAGCCCCATCACCACCGGAAAGATCCGGGCACGCAGGAGCAGATAGACGCCACTGGCCGTCATGATTCCCAGCGTGATCGCAAACAGCGCTTCCACTACAGCACCTCCCTGTTGGAATCGTCCTGGCTGACCTGGCCGATGTTGGAAAGAATCAGTAATGTCGCGCCGACAACCACCAGATAAACCCCCAGATCGAAGAGCATTGCAGTCGCCAGCTCGAACTCTCCGACGAGAGGCAGATGGAAATACCCGAATGACGACGTCAGGAACGCGTAGCCGAACGCCCAGCTGCCCAGCCCCGTCAGCCCCGCAATAAGCAGGCCTGCGCCGCAGAGTGCGTGATAGCTGATCGGTTGCCGCGCCTGTGCCCAGCTCACGCCATGCGCGATGTATTGGAGAATCAGTGCCACCGCGGTGATGAGACCGGCAATGAATCCGCCACCCGGCAGGTTGTGCCCGCGCAGGAAGATGAAGGCGGAAATCAGCAGCGCCATCGGTAGCAGCGCGCGGGCAAGTGCATCCAGAACCATGGGGTGCCGGTCAACCGACCAGGGTCGCCCGCCGTAGTCGCGAACCGGGTGCGGCAGGCGCAGGCCTTTGAGTAGCGCATAGATGCCTACGCTGGCGATCGCCAGCACTGCGATCTCGCCCAGGGTATCGAACCCACGGAAGTCCACCAAAATCACATTCACGACGTTCTTGCCGCCGCCGCCGGAAACACTGTTCTCGAGGAAGTACGACGCGATGCTGTCATAGGGCCGGGTCAGCACGGTGTAGGCAAGCAGCGCGACCATGGTGCCGCTGCCGCCCGCGAGAACGAAATCGCGGAAGGCACGCAGGCTGCTCGACTCGGCCGGCGTACGGTCGGGCATGAAGAACAGCGCGAGAATCAGCAGGATGATCGTCACCACCTCTACCGAAAGCTGGGTCAGCGCCAGATCCGGGGCGGAATAACGGGCAAACCCGAGCGCGACCATGAGACCAACGACACTGAGTACGATCAGCGCGGTCAGACGGCGGCGATGGAAAAGCACGGTCAGCAGCGAAGTCAGCGCCAGAATCGCCATGCCCAGCACGGTGATTCCATCAAGCGGCGTCAGCGCGACCGGCCCATGCAGCGTTTCCAACGGGGTCAACGCAAAAACCACGAGCACCAGCGTACTGAGCAGCATGAGGGCGATGTAGCGTTGCAGCGAGCCGTTTTCCAGCAGACAGGTGACGTGACGTGCAGCGAGGGTCAGTCCGCCCATCACCCGTTCGAACACTTCCAGCGAATCGACCGAGGGCAACCCTTCGTACCAGCGGAACGCCCACTTGCGCAGCGAATAGATCATTATCCCGCCAATCAGCGCTGCAAAGCTCATGGCCAGCGGCAAATTGAAGCCGTGCCAGATCGACAGGCTGTATTCAGGCACGTTGCCATTCAGCGTTCCCGACACCGCCGCCGCCAACAATGGACCCACGGTGAAAGCCGGTAGCATCCCCACCAGCAGGCAGAGCAACACGAGGATTTCCACCGGGATCTTCATGTAGCGTGCAGGTTCGTGAGGCGGGTACTTCGGCAGATCGATCGGCTCGCCGTTGAAGAACACGTCGTGAACGAAACGCAGCGAATAGGCGACCGAGAACGCACCGGCCAGCGTCGCTGCCGCGGGAATCGTCCAATAGAAGCTACCGAGCAGGTGCTGATCGAGCGTCTCGGCGAAGAACATTTCCTTGCTCAGGAAACCATTGAGCAATGGGACACCGGCCATTGCCAGCGACGCCACCATCGCGAGTGCCGCGGTGTGTGGCATGTACTTCCACATGCCATTGATGCGGCGCATGTCGCGAGTGCCCGTCTCGTGATCGATGATCCCGGCGGCCATGAACAGCGAAGCCTTGAAGGTTGCGTGGTTAATGATGTGAAAGATCGCCGCCACCGCTGCAAGACGCGAATCCAGGCCAAAGAGCAAGGTAATCAGGCCCAGGTGGCTGATAGTGGAATAGGCCAGCAGGCCTTTCAGGTCGTGCTGGAACAGCGCCATCACCGCACCCAGCAGCAATGTCGCCAGCCCGGTGACGCTGACCATGTAGAACCACCACTCCGACTCGGCCAGCGCCGGATACAGCCGAGCGAGCAGGAAGACACCGGCCTTGACCATCGTCGCGGAATGCAGGAAGGCCGATACCGGCGTGGGCGCTGCCATTGCCTGTGGCAACCAGAAGTGAAAAGGGAACTGCGCGGACTTGGTGAACACACCGAGCAACACGAGAATCAAGGTCAGCGGGTACAGCGAATTGGCACGGATCAAATCGCCCGAAGCGAGCACGGTTGTGAGCTCGAAGCTGCCGACGATATGGCCGATCAGCAGAATCCCGGCGAGCAAGGCGAGGCCGCCCCCCCCGGTGATGGCGAGCGCCATGCGCGCGCCTTGGCGCGCATCGGCGCGGTGATTCCAGTAACCAATGAGCAGGAACGACGAAAGGCTCGTCAGCTCCCAGAACATCAGCATCAGCAGCAGATTCTCGGACAGCACCACGCCGAGCATGGCGCCCATGAACAACAGGAAGAAGCCGAAGAATCGCCCCATCGGGTCTTTCTTCGACAGGTAATAGCGAGCGTAAAGAATGACCAGAAGACCGATGCCGAGAATCAGCAGGGCGAAGAGGAAGCCCAATCCATCAAGGCGCAGGCTCAGGTTGAGTCCGAGCTGCGGTAACCACTCGTAATGGATGATTTCGGTTTGGCCGGCAAATACGTCGGCCCGTTTGGTCAGCAGCAGAATCAGCGCTGTCAGTGGCGCCAGGCCCGCGCCAAAGGCACAAGCGGAGCGGCCAAACCGCTCCAGGAGCAAAGGCAGGAAGATGCCCAGAAATGGCAAAGCGATGATCAGCGCAAGCGCCATGAACGAGACCCCTTAAGCCACCTGAGCGGAGGCATTCTTATCCTTGCAGGCACAGCAACTGCCTGAAACAGCACATAAATGTGTGCCCGATTATCCATACCGATGATGCTGGCGTCATGGATTCATGTATTTCGAAAAACAAAAAGCGCTGTCACCGCTCCGTGAACGGAGCGGTGACAGCGCTCTGACTTCAGCCTCGGGCAGCTGCTATGAAGATCAGGGCGCCACGCGACTGGTGCCACTGACGGTCATGATGCGAACTCGCTGTCCCACGCGAAATACCTGATTGGGCTCCACGGCCTGCACATAGGCGCGCACGTTGCCGTCATCCTCACGCACGGTGATCTCGACACCCTGGGTACGGGTAATCCCCTCTTCCGCCGCCGACCCCAGCATGCCACCTGCCACCGCACCAATCACTGCAGCAACCGCACTGCCACGGCCGCCGCCGATGCCACTGCCGGCAACGCCACCAACCACTGCGCCGGCGCCGGTGCCGATGGGGGTCTTGGTTCCCTCGATCTTCACTGGACGCAGCGATTCGATGGTTCCGTAACGCACGGTCTGTACGGCTCGCGCCTCGTCCCGAGAATAGGTATCTCCGGTCAGGCTGGAGGCGCACCCACCCAGAGCGAGCGTCAGAGCTGTAAAGGAAGCGACATAAATGGACCTACGCATTGCAATTCTCCTGCGGACAGCTGTTTCGTTCTGAACGGCGGCATGAGCAGTAGCGACAAAAAAGCGCTTGGCAACTTCTCCGTCCTGACTCAGCATTACTACCTTCCTAGCATACATATGCGAGTCGAACCTGGCGCACCGGTTCCTCTCGCCGAGACGATCCATGGATTACTTCATCATAGCCATCACCACCATAGCTGGCCTGGCTTTTCACGGCTGGCTGATCATGCGCTTCCGACTTTGGGCCGATCGGGACCTGGCGCTTTCAATCGCCGGCAGCGACCCAGACAAGCGCAGCTGGATGCTACAACGCCTCGCCGACGCGAAGAGTCAGAAGATCAAGCGGCGGGAACTACAAAGCTGGCTGGAGCAGCAGGTACAACACTACCCCGGCCTCTGATTCGGACACTTTCAGAAGATCAGACCCGAACAAACAAGCCACGCTTTCATGGTCTCTGACCATCGGAAAGCACATCCTTAGCACCAGGTGATCGTTTGCTGGTTACAGAACGTTGCCAGCACGGCGCGAGAGCTTACCCGCTGGCGCTCCAGCAAAGCGCCGCTCTCCGGTACAAGAGGCTTGGAGCAACAGCGCCTGGACTAGTTCGTTGCTGGGAGACCATTTAGGGCGCCAAGCGCTCCCGCTGCCAGCTGTTTGCGATCAAACGATAGTCGAGACGATCATGAAGGCGGCTAGGCCGGCCCTGCCAGAACTCCATACGCTCCGGCAACAGGCGATACCCACCCCAGTGCGGCGGACAATGGGGCGCCGTGTCGAGAAAGCGCTGCTCGGTTTCCGCCAGCAAACGCTCAAGTTCGGCGCGATCGCGAATCACCTGGCTCTGCGGCGATGCCCAGGCACCGAGCCGGCTACCCAAGGGACGGACTTGAAAATAAGCATCCGACTCCTCCTGAGTAACCTTCTCCACCCGCCCCTCGATACGAACCTGACGCTCGAGTGTCGGCCAGAAGAAAGTCATGGCTGCATAGGGCGAAGCATTCAGTTGCTCACCCTTGGCGCTGTCGTAATTGGTGAAAAAGGTAAAGCCTCGATCATCCAGCGCCTTGAGAAGCAGGATGCGACAGTGAGGACGGCCCTCGGAGTCGACCGTAGCCAGGGACATCGCGTTAGGCTCCACCGGCGCCTGTTCGGTTTTCGTGGCCTCGGTGAACCACTGACGAAACAATCCGAACGGCTCGGCTGATGCATTGGCCTCACTGAGTCCGTCACGGGTGTAGTCACGGCGCATATCGGCCAGGGTCTGGATCATCGCGGGGCTCCTTGTAGTCGAATAAGCAGGCTTCAGCCTACCAGGCGGCCATTCGCCGGGCGACGGTGGTTGAACCCAGCCGGCCTGCATGAACTAGCTTATCCGCGTGCTCAGGCAACGCGCTTGATTCAAGGCAACCATGCCCAACGAAAACAGGCCCGCATGCGGGCCTGTCGATATCCAATGCCTGGGAGCGCTACTTGGCGACCTCGGCTTGCGCCACCTGTGTCGCGGACTGCGCCGGCTGCTCGTACTTGGCGATCAATGCGAGCATCGTCGCCTGCGGCGCCAGTACCATCTCGACCCGACGGTTCAGAGCTCGGCCTTCCTTGCTGTCGTTGGCTGCACGCGGCATGTCGGAACCCAGGCCTCGAATGCGCAGGCGGTTATGCTTGAGGCCACTCAGGCGGAAAATGGCCGCCACGGCACCGGCACGCTCGCGACTTACGGTGCGATTGGTGTCCGCAGAGCCAGTGCTGTCGGCATGACCGAGTACGACTACGGCAGTCTTGTCGTCCTTCTCGACCAGCTTTGCAACACGGGTGATCGGCCCGAGGGTTACCGGCAGGAGCATGCCGGGACGATCCGGATTGAAGGACGAGTCCACCGGCGCTGTCACCACCAGCACGCTGTCACGGCGCTCCACCTCGAAACCACTGCCCACGAGCGCATCCTTCAACTGCGGCTCGTACTCATCGAGCCAAGCGTAATCCACCTTGACCGTAGCCGGGGCAGCGGCCTCGCTCGGTTTCTCGCTCTTCGAGCTGCAGCCGGCAACGACGATCATGCAGAAAATCAGGGAGACGCTCTTCAGCAGGTTCATGAGGCAGGTTCCGTCAACCAGAAGCGTTCTAGGAGGGTGCGACCAATCGAGGTGAGGCCACTATTGAGTTCGAGTTGAAATTGTGGACGCAAGCCCTTCTTTTGAAAAGCCTGCGAGGCCAGAAGTGACGAGTGGTTCAACGCAGACATGCTGCAACGCTGCGCGCCAGCGACTGCGCACGCGGGTCCATCAGCACATAGGGGCCGAGGGTATTGGTCACGAAACCGAACCCCAGTTCACGCTCCGGATCGGCAAAACCAACACTGCCACCGGCACCAGGGTGACCGAACGCCTGCTCTCCCATGCCAAAGGTGGCATTGGCGACGTGCGGCTGATCCAACCAGCAGCCGAGGCCGAAACGCGTGGCGGCCAATAGAGTGCGGTCTTGTCCTGCGCTGTGCTCGCTGGTCATCTCGCGCAGCAGCGACTCATCCAGAAGTTTGCCCTGCAGCAGCCCTGTATAGAACCCCGCCAACGAGCGGGCATTGCCATGGCCGTTGGCTGCCGGTTGCGCCATGCGTCGCCATTCCGGTTTGTTACCACTGCTCATGATGGACGGTGGATTGTTGAAGGCCCGGACACTTATTGACTCCGGCTCGCTCATCAAGGCCTTGAACAGGCGCTGCGCGGCAGCGTCACCGAAGTCGTTCTTGGTGCGCGTGAGATAAGCGACACGATGAGCCTCGGAATCGCCGAGACCGATATGGAAGTCAAGCCCGAGCGGCACCGCCGTACGACGAACGATCGACTCCCCAGGCCCACAGCCATCGGCACGACGCAGGAGCTCACCAACCAGCCAGCCGTAGGTCATCGCCGCGTAGCCCTGATCGGTGCCGGGCGTCCACCATGGCTCTTCGGCTGCTAGCGCGGCAGTCATGACGTCCCAGTCGTACAGCGCTTCAGCGGCTAGCGGTCTGCGAATCGCCGGCAATCCCGCCCGATGACAGAGCAGCTGACGCAGGGTGATGGCTTCCTTGCCATTGACTGCGAACTCCGGCCATATACGGCCGACGGGCTCATCCAGCTGCAGCTTGCCTTCCTCGACCAGCTGTAGCGCAGCAACCCCGGTGAAGGTCTTGGTGCAGGAGAACAGGTTGACCACCGTATCGCTGTGCCACACCTGCTCGCCCTGATTGTCGGCAACGCCGGCCCAGAGATCGACGACCGTCTCGCCGCCGATCTGCACGCAGAGTCCCGCGCCGCGCTGCTGGGTGCCGTCGAACAGCGCGCCGAACGCATCGCGAACGGCCTCGAAACGAAGATCGAAATAGCCCTGAACCTGCACGCTGTCACCTCTCGCAATCAATTCTCGGGATCGTTGCAGCCGCCATTACGCAACAAAACCGCCAGACGAGGCGGTGATGGGGTGATATCGCGACCGGTTATCTCGCCTATCAACCGATCTCGCGACGGAACGGCGGCAGCGCATTGAGGATCGCCTTGCCATAGCGCTGCGTCACTACCCGCCGGTCGAGCAGCGTGATGGTTCCACGGTCCGCCTCGGTACGCAGCAGCCGCCCACAGGCCTGCACCAGTCGCAGAGAGGCATCTGGAACGGCGATCTCCATGAACGGGTTGCCGCCGCGCGCCTCGATCCACTCTGCCAATGCGGCCTCGACCGGGTCATCGGGGACTGCAAACGGAATCTTCGCAATCACCACATGCTCGCAGTATGCCCCCGGCAGATCGACGCCTTCGGCAAAGCTGGCAAGCCCGAACAGCACGCTGGACTCGCCATCGTCCACCCGCGCCTTGTGCTTGTTCAGGGTTTCCTGCTTGGACAGGTTGCCCTGGATCAGCACCCGCCGACGCCATTCACGCTCCAGGCCGTCGAACACGTCCTGCATCTGCTTGCGTGACGAGAACAGTACAAGTGTTCCCCGTGCACCTTCGACCAATCCCGGCAGTTCGCGGACGATGGCTGCCGTGTGTGCTGCAGCATCGCGCGGATCGGCTTTCAGATCGGGAACGCGCAGCACCCCGGCATCGGCATGATGAAAAGGACTCGGCACCACGGCGGTGACCGCAGCCTTGGGCAAGCCGGCCCGCATGCGGTAGCGGTCGAAACTGTTCAGCGCCGTGAGCGTCGCCGATGTCACCAGCGCACCAAAGGCGACATTCCAGAGATTTCGCCGCAACGTTTCCGCTGCAAGGATCGGGCTGGCATTGACCTCGATATCGAACAGCGCCCCGCCTTCCGCCAGGGTCAGCCAGCGCGCCATTGGCGGGCTATCCTCCGGGTCTTCGACGGTGAATGCGGTCCACAACTCCCAATTGTTCTGCGAACGCGTCAGCAGACTGCCGAACAGCGGGTACCACTCCTCAGCCTGATGGCTGGCGATTCCGCCACCTGCTTCGCCGTCCATGGCCTCCTTGAGCAGTTCAGCGATCCGACTGAACAGATCGGTCAGCTTGGAAAAACCCTTCTTCAGCTCGGTGCCCAGCTCGATCAGATGCTCCGGCACCACGCCACCGACGAAGCGGTGCCGCGGCCGCTCACGGCCCTCCATGTCCTCACCGGCCTTGAAATCGGCCAATTGCTCACAGGCGCTGAACATGAACTGCTGCTGGGTGCGCAGATCACGAGCCAGTTCTGGGATGCCCTCCACCAGCCGACCGAGCTCGCCCGGCAGCGGATGTTGGGCAAGCAGCTTGGTCAGGTTCTTTTCCACCTGCCCGAGCCAGTCAGCCGTGGAGCGCAACCGGGTGAAATGGGCGAAGTGACCGATGGCCTTGTCCGGCAGATGATGCCCTTCGTCGAAGACGTAGATGGTGTCACGTGGATCGGGCAACACCGCACCGCCGCCAAGGGCCAGGTCAGCCAGAACCATGTCGTGGTTGGTGACGATCACATCGACCTTGGTCATGCCCTCGCGCGCCTTGTAGAACGCGCACTGCTGAAAGTTGGGGCAATGCCGGCCGGTGCATTGGCTGTGATCCGTGGTGAGCTGCGACCAGTCCGCATCGCCCAGCTCCTCCGGCCAGCTGTCGCGGTCGCCATCCCAGCGATTACCCGCCAACTTCTCGATCATGCCGGTGAAGAGCTTCTGGCTGCGCTCGTCGACCTCGATGCGGAAGCCTTCTTCCTCGAACAACTGGGCGGTCGCGCTCTGCGCCTGGCCTTCCTGCAGTAACAGATCAAGCTTTGACAGGCACAGGTAGCGCCCGCGGCCCTTGGCCAATGCGAAGCTGAAATTCAGTCCGCTGTTGCGCATCAGGTCCGGCAGGTCCTTGTGCACGATCTGCTCCTGCAGGGCGACCGTTGCCGTGGCGATCACCAGCCGCTTGCCAGCTGCCTTGGCGGTGGGGATCGCCGCCAGACTATAGGCGACGGTCTTGCCTGTACCGGTGCCCGCCTCGACCGCGACGACCGCGGGCTTGCTCTCGCGACGCCCTTCATCGTCGGTCTTGATAGTGCCGAGCACCTTGGCGACCTCGGCGATCATCAGGCGCTGGCCATAGCGGGCCTTGAGCCCCTTGGCTTCGAGAAAACGGCTGTAGGCGCCCTGGATCTGGGACTTGAGTTCGGTGCTGAGCATGGGCGCGGAGCTGTATATATTTTCAGTACTTCGACGGGGCGGCTATGATAGCGCGCGTTCGCCCTGCCGCCACCGGAGATTTGCCCCATGACGTCATTTGCCCTGCTTTACACCCTGCATGTACTCGCCGCGACGGTCTGGGTGGGCGGAATGTTTTTCGCCTGGATAGTGCTGCGCCCGGCGGCGGTGGCGGTGCTGCAGGCACCGGAACGGCTGACCTTATGGGCAGATGTGTTCCGACGTTTTTTCGTTTGGGTCTGGGTGGCGGTGCTGGTATTGCCGCTAAGCGGCATCGGCATGTGGCACATGCGTTTCGGCCCGCTGGAAAGCGCACCGCGCAACGTTCACATCATGGCCGGTCTGTATCTGGTGATGCTGGCGCTGTTTCTGCGTATCCAGCTACTGCAGTTGCCGGTCCTCAAGCGCGCGGTCGAGGCCGAGCGGTGGCCGGACGGTGGTGCGGTGCTGGGGCAGATTCGCCGACTGGTGGGCATCAACCTCGTGCTCGGCCTGCTGGTGATCGCGCTGGCCAGCGTACGGCCGTCGTTCTGACAGCCGTAAAATAAAACAGCCGGACACTGGGCCCGGCTGGATCTGTTACCGCATTCGACTCAAGGGCGTGCTTCGACCTCAGCCTCTACGCGACGGTTGATAGCTCGGCCTTCTTCGGTTGCGTTATCGGCCACCGGGCGCGACTCACCGTAGCCAACCGCATTCACCCGATCGCCACCAACGCCATACTCGTCGACCAGCACTTTACGAACCGCATTGGCGCGGCGCTCGGAAAGGCGCTGATTGTAGGCATCGGTACCGACGGAGTCGGTGTGGCCTTCGAGCACGGTCGTGGTCTGGCCATATTCCTTCATGAAATCAGCCAGATTCTGGATGTCGCCATAGCTATCCTGCTTGACCACATCACGATCGAAGTCGAACTTGACGTCCAGTTCGACGCGCACCGGCTCTGCCGCTGGCTCCGGTTCCGGCTCGGACTGAGGCATAGGCTCGACCGTCTCGACGACGGCGACCGTTTCCTCTTCCATGCCGTTGGCCCAACAATAGGCTGCCGCGACACCACCACCGACCAGCGCACCCCAACCGGCATAGGAGCTGCTCTCGATGGCCCCCAGCGCGGCACCGGTCACGCCACCCACGGCCGCACATGTCGGCCAATCCTGTTTCTGCACGCCTGCACAACCAGCCAGGAACGTGGTCATGACAATAACGGGTACTGCTGTCCGTAATGTACTCATCGATCAAAACCTCCAGTGTGGACATTCAGCCAGAATCGCCACGTACGGGAATCCGGGCGGCTCCGGTTATTTTCAGACTAGGCCGACAAACGGCACCGCGCTAGTCTTCACCTTTGAAACGAGGATTCTCGATTGACTGAAAACCCTGTAGTGCACACGCCACAACAAGCGCTTGCGGCGATGCTCGAGCACTATGCCCCAAGCCATCTATTGCACGTGGGGCGCAGTGATCAACCTGCTCTGGCTGCCTACGCCGAATGTCATCCGGAGTTTCAGCTAGACCGCGCCGATGCCGCGCCGCTATCAGAACAACTGGCCTCTCAGCGCTACGATTTGGCCCTGTTCGTCGACTGTCTGGAGCACATGCCCAAGCGTAACGGCCTGGAGCTGCTCGGCAGCGTTCGCAATCTGAATGCCAGCCGTATGGCAGTACTCGTGGATCTCGACGCATCCGAATGGAGGACCACAGACTTCTATGCACTAGCCCTGCAAGTCAGCGAGCGCTTCCAGCGCGACGGACAGACCTTGACGCTCTTCACCTACGACCTGCTCCAATACAAGCAGGTTCCGGACTGGCTGAATGCCAGGTTCTGGGCCAACCCGGAAAACTTCGGAAAGTACTGGTGGTGACATGAGCGAACAGCGCCCCCTCGCGCCTAACTGCCCTTGCGGCAGCGGCAATACGCTTGACCAGTGCTGTGGCCGTTATCACGCGGGCACACCGGCACCCAGCGCCGAACTGCTGATGCGCTCGCGCTATAGCGCCTACGTGCTGGGTCTGGTCGACTATCTGCAGGCCACCACGCTGCCGGTGCAACAGACGGCGCTGGACATGGACGGCATGCGCCGCTGGAGCCTGGACAGCACCTGGTTGGGGCTGGAAGTGAACGAGAGTGCAGTGCTCGGCGGCAAGCCTGAACATGCACGGGTGACCTTCACCGCCCGCTGGCACGACCAGGCGGGCGAGCATGTCCACCAGGAACGCTCGGCCTTCGTTCAATGCGACGGAAAATGGTATTTCATCGATCCGACGGTGCCACTCAGGGCCGGACGCAACGATCCCTGCCCATGCGGCAGCGGTTCGAAATTCAAGAAGTGCTGCGCCGCCTACGTCTGATGCCAGACCGCACCGGGATAGCCGCCGCGCGAGGCGGCGGCGTGGAGCGGTGCGCTACTTCTCGACGAATGCGCGCTCGATCAGGTAATGCCCCGGATCGCCCATCCGCGGCGAGACGCTCAGACCGAAGCTGTCCAGCACCTGGCTGGTTTCGTCCAGCATGCTCGGGCTGCCGCAAATCATCGCGCGATCGTCCTGCGGATTGATCGGAGGCAGGCCGATGTCGCTGAACAGTTTGCCGCTGCGCATCAGCTCGGTCAGGCGGCCCTGATTCTCGAAAGGCTCGCGCGTCACAGTCGGGTAATAGATCAGTTTTTCTTTCACCGCCTCACCAAAGAACTCGTTCTGCGGCAGGTGCTCGGTGATGAATTCGCGATAGGCGACTTCGTTTGCGTAGCGAACACCATGCACCAGCACGACCTTTTCGAAGCGCTCGTAGGTTTCCGGGTCCTGGATGACACTCATGAATGGCGCCAGGCCCGTGCCGGTGCTCAGCAGGTAAAGATGCTTGCCAGGCAGCAGGTCGTCGAGCACCAGTGTTCCGGTTGGCTTGCGGCTGACCATGATCTGGTCGCCTTCCTGCAGGTGCTGCAGTCGAGAAGTCAGCGGGCCGTTCTGCACCTTGATGCTGAAGAACTCCAGATACTCTTCGTAGTTGGGACTGGCGATACTGTAGGCGCGCATCAGCGGACGGCCCTCGACCTCTAGGCCGATCATGACGAACTGGCCGTTCTCGAAGCGCAAGCCTGCATTGCGGGTGGTCTTGAAGCTGAACAGCGTGTCGTTCCAATGGTGCACACTGAGAACGCGCTCTACGTTCAGATTGCTCATGCTACGAATTCCTCGTGGTGTCGCGACGGGCGTCGTTACGTGGCGCCAGTCTAGCGATGGCGTCTTTATTCGTTAACTGGATAATAAAGATATAGGTTATCGGTTACATAGATATGCATTTCACCCTCCGTCAGATCGAAGTGTTTGCCGCTGTCGCCCGCCAGGAAAGCGTGTCGCGCGCAGCCGAGAGCCTCTCGTTGTCACAGTCCGCAACCAGTACGTCGCTGGCCGAACTGGAACGCCAGTCCGGCTGCCAGCTCTTCGACCGAGCCGGCAAAAGGCTCTGCTTGAACGCGCTCGGACAACAGCTGCTGCCGCAGGCGGTTGCCCTGCTCGATCAGGCACGCGCCATCGAGGATTTGCTCAACGGCAAGAGCGGCTTCGGCTCACTGGCGGTCGGTGCGACGCTGACGATCGGCAACTACCTCGCCACGTTACTGATTGGCAGCTTCATGCAGCGCCACCCGGAATGCCGAGTGAAGCTGCACGTACACAACACTGCGCACATCGTGCATCAGATCGCGCAACACGAACTTGATCTGGGTTTGATCGAAGGTGATTGCCAGCACCCGGACCTTGAGGTCCAGCCGTGGATCGAAGATGAGCTGGTGGTGTTCTGCGCACCGCAGCACCCGCTGGCCGGGCGGGGCGAGGTGGGCCTGGACGAGCTGACCAGCGAAGCGTGGATTCTCCGCGAGCAGGGCTCCGGCACGCGGATGACCTTCGAACAGGCTGTGCGACATCGGCCAGGCAAGCTGAACGTGCGGCTCGAGCTGGAGCACACCGAAGCGATCAAACGCGCGGTGGAGTCGGGACTGGGGATCGGCTGCATTTCTCGACTGGCGCTGCGTGACGCCTTTCGCCGTGGCAGCCTGGTACCGGTGGCGACGCCCGAGCTGGACCTGCGCCGCCAGTTCTACTTCATATGGCATTCGCACAAGTATCAGACCGCGGCCATGCTCGAGTTCGTCGAACAGTGCCGCGCCCTGACCTCAGGCGTGCGCCGCAGCGATGAAATCCAGCTGCCGCCGATCGCCTGAGGCCCGCATCTGGATCAGCTGGTTGGAATGGAACCCATCTGCTGCAGCAACAGCGCTGCCTGGGTGCGGGTACGCACGCCGAGCTTGCGAAAGATAGCGGTAACGTGAGCCTTGATGGTCGCTTCAGAAACGCTCAGTTCGTAGGCGATCTGCTTGTTCAACAGCCCGTCACAGACCATGGTCAGCACTCGGAACTGTTGCGGCGTCAGGCTGGCAAGCCCGGCGCTGGCGGCCCTGGCCTCATCGCTGACGTTGGCTACATCCTGGATGTTGCTAGGCCACCAGACATCGCCATCCAAAACAGCACGTACCGCTTCCTGGATGGTTTCCAGAGAACTGGACTTGGGAATGAAACCGCTGGCACCGAACTCACGGGAGCGCGCAACGACCGCTGCGTCCTCCTGTGCCGAGATCATGACTACCGGTAGATGCGGATACTGCCCCCTCAGCAGTACCAGCCCCGAGAAACCATAGGCTCCAGGCATGTTCAGATCCAGCAGCACCAGATCCCAATCGGCGCCCTGATTTAGAAGGCTTTCCAGTTCGGCGATGCTGGCCGCTTCCACCAGACGTACGTTTTCCCCTAGCCCCATGGTGAGCGCCTGTTGCAGCGCGCTGCGGAAAAGCGGGTGATCATCGGCAATGATTATTTCGTAAGCAGCCATTGGCAGACCTGTAGTTTTTATTGGCGCTTTTTCATCGGCTTGAGCAGCCGATGCCGACAAGATGACGGCAGAAACCCCGAGACAACGCTCCGGGGATGGTCCGATGTGAAATTTTCGGCCGGCCAGACCGAATATCGGCCGCCCGCCACAACAAATCAAGCGGCGCAAGCATGCCCACCCATGAATAAGTGGTCAAGCGCGGCGCTTTGTAGCAAAGTCTGCGACTTTTCCCGACCGAGCCGAAACATGCGTAGCCAAGCCCTCCGCGCCGACTTCCTGATGCTGATCACCGCCATGATCTGGGGCACGGCCTTTGTTGCCCAACGCATCGGCATGGACAACATCGGCCCGTTTCTATTTACCGGCCTGCGCTTCGCCCTGGGCGCTCTCGCGCTGCTGCCACTGGTGATCTACCAGGGCCGCACCAAAGCCCGGCACGAACCCTTTCTGCAACGTGGCCTGCTGCTCGGCGGCCTGAGCATGGGGCTTGCGCTGACCGTGGGAATCAACCTGCAGCAGGTCGGCCTGCTGTTTACCAGCGTGATCAACTCAGGATTCATCACTGGCCTGTACGTGATCGTGGTGCCACTGCTGGGACTGATCATTGGCCACAGGACAGGCCTCGGAACCTGGGTCGGCGCCTTTCTCGCCGTTGCCGGCATGGCGCTGCTGAGCATCGGCGAGGATTTCACCGTTGCCTCTGGTGACTGGATCCAGTTGGCCGGCGCCTTCGTCTGGGGCCTGCATGTGCTGCTGGTGAGCTTCTTCGTCAGCCGCCACGACGCGATTCGCCTGGCCTTCCTGCAGTTTGCCACCTGTGCCGTGGTGAGCCTGCTGCTGGCACTGATCTTTGAAGAGATCGAGCCGACCAGCATCTGGCTCGCCGGGCCGGCCCTCATCTATGGCGGATTGTTCGCCGTTGCGGTTGGCTACACGCTGCAGGTTGTTGCGCAGAAGCATGCGATCGCCTCCCATGCGGCGATCATCCTCTCACTGGAAGCGGTGTTCGCAGCCATCGCGGGCGCACTGTTCCTTGAGGAAAGCCTGACGCTGCGCGGCTACATGGGCTGCGTATTGATGTTCATCGGCATGCTCGCCGCACAGCTCTGGCCGCGCAAAGCCGAGCCGCTAACCGCAGCCAGTCCTGCCAAGGCCTGACGGCCAATCGAGTTCAGCGCGCAGGCTTCAATGCCAGATGCGCGGCGTTCTGCAGGTCCGGCTGGCGATGATACTTGGCGCCCAGATAGTGCTCGGTGAACACGTCGAGCAAGGCATCGAGCGTGTTCGCCGCGGCCGAATCTCCAGCCAGATCCAGACAGAGCGCTGCGACCTCGGCGGTGCACAGATGGTCACTGCGGGTCGACCGGCGCAGCCGGTAGCGCGACAGCGCCTCCGGTCGCAGGCTCAGCACCGGCAGGCCATCCAGGTAAGGGCTCTTGCGAAACATTTTGCGCGCCTCGGTCCAGGTGGCATCGAGCAGTACGAACAGCGGGCGCTTAGCGTTCTCTCGCTCGACTTGCTCGACCACCCGCCTCGACTCGGCGTATTCACCCGGGAAGATCACCAGCGGCTGCCATTGCGGATCGGCCAGCAGCGCCAGCAATCGCGGGTCCACGCCCGTGCGCTGCCAGGTGAAGGCGAAGGTATCGCGCACCACATCGGCAATCAGCCAGCCCGTATTGCTAGGCTTGAGCGGCTCGATATCGTGCATCAGCAGGCAGACACCACAATCGCTTTCGATCGTCGGAAGCCAAGGGCAAAGGCAATGGCTGAATGGTACCCGGCAGCGCTCGCAGCGCGACGTCCGGGAGCCGCGGGCAACGAAGGGTTTGAGGCTCTTGGCCAGGCGTTCGCTGCGCAGACGGGCTACGGCATGGGGCATGAATCGACTCGAGGGTGACGATGAAGCGCGGCAGTCTACCAGCGCCAGCGAGACTTCTGCCCAGCACCGTTAAATGAACCGCACCACAGGCAGCCGGTCGAAATAGCGCAGTCAAAAGGAGACCGCCATGTATCGTCTGACCACCCTGCTCGCTCTGAGCCTCGCCCTCCCCGTTGCCCACGCCGCCTCGCTGCAGGAGCAACAGCTGAATCAGCTGCTCGAGCAGGTCGCCCGCGAAAGCAGTGTCGGAACGCCTCGCGCGATCAACGAAGACATTCTTGATCAGGGCTACACCGTAGAAAACAACATGCTGGTAAACCATCTCAGCGTACAGCCGCGGCATGCGGCGCAGATGCGCGATAACCCGGCCGATGTGCGCAGCCAGCTCGCTGTTAGCGTCTGTGGCAATGAAGGACTACGCAAGCTGATGAGCCAGGGCGCAGTCCTGCGCTATGACTTCAGCGAGTACCAGAGCAACAAGCCCATCGCCAGCGAGCGCTACAAGGCCTCGGACTGCGACCGCTAACAGGTGAACGCTGGCAGGCGCAGGCCACGGCCCGCCGTCCTGCCAGGTTTATTTATCAAGCGTCGCCCCGCAGTATCTGCGGATCACCCTTGCCAGCTACAGCGGCAGCCTCGTCCCTGGTAAGCAGCGCCGTGCGTGGCACGTTACGCAGGCGTGCGCAGGCCGCGAGCACGTTGGCCCAGCTGGCGCGGTTGGCGAACTGCATACCGAACTCATCCAGCGTACCTCCGCGGTTGCGATAGCCGAGCGCCGAGCACTTGCGCGCGTCCGGCAGAATCGGCCACAGGTGACCGCGCGCCACTTCCGGCCGCATGTGCGTCAACAGCACGCGCATTTCCATCGAATCCGGGAACAACCGCTCCGCCACGCCTTCGCTGGCGCGCGCCCCGACTTCCCAATGATCGCGCGGCCCGCGGAAGCGGCCCGGCTCCTGCAGATAGACCAGCCGATAGGCGCAGTCGGCCTCCTTGAGCCGCTTGGCCGCACGGAGCATCTCGCCCAGCTGATAGCTGCCGTTGGCAATCAACAATAATGCCTCGTTGCCCGGCTGCTCCTCGACCACGATGGCGCCGTCGCGCGCCAACTGTTCGGCCTGGGCCTGATCGAAGTAGCACGGCCGGTCGCGTTTGGGCATGACCACACAGGCCAGCTCGCCGCGCGCCTGGTAGATCGATGGCAGCAGCGCCAGGGCGCTGTTGTGATCGGCCGGAAACAACACCCGGACCATATCGTTCATCTCTCCGAGTAGCGCCTCGCAGAAGGTCGTGTCCTGGTGGGACTGCTGGTTCTTGCCGTTTTCCCAGGTGTGCGACGTCGCGATCAAGGGCCAGCCGAGCCAGCCTGCAGGCCTGCCAATCTCCTTTTGCTGCCGGGAAAAAATAATGCTCTGCCGCACCACGCCCAGCATCTTCACGCAGAAGGCTTCGTAGCTGGCCACCAGGTTCAGGCCGCCCTGGTTGGCAAGGCAGGCGGATACCACCGCCTCCTCGTTGAGAGCGGTGATGATGGCGCCGTCCACGGCCTCTAGCTCGCTTTCCGGCTCGATGACGCGATGCTTGAGCGCCTTCAGCACGCCGCCCAAACGGTTGCTGGCCAGCTCGTCCGGATTACCCACCCGCGGCCGCAACGCGGGGTTGGCGGCCGTCAGCTCGACGAAGAAACGATCGACCGCTGCCATGGGTGAACAGGCGTCGTCGCGGTAGTTCAACTTCGGCATGGTCGGCGCAGGCGGGCGTCGCGAGGCGAGCGGGTTGTCGCGCTCCAGCGTTCGACCCTGGCGACTGCGCGCGAACAGCTCCAGTGAAGCAGCCAGCTCCTGTTGCGGTACGAACAGACGCGCCGCGTGCTCGTTGAACAGGTCGCGTGACTGCTCATCGCGGCTCGGATTACCCGGCAATGGCAGGTTGTGCGCTGCGTTGCTGCCGGCACCATAGAAGCCGAAGCCTTTCACCGTCTCGGCGATGCCGTAGGGCATCGGCAGCGGATAGTTGAGAATGCCGCGCGCCTTCTCTTCCACGCGTCGCTCCAGGCGCAGCTCCATCTCCCACAGGGTTGTGACGAAAGCAGCAGGGTCACGCCCATCGAACGGCATCGGGTCGAAGCCGCACTGACTCAAGTGCTGACGGAAATCCTCGAGCCCCTGCTCGGTGCCAAGCGCGGTACGCTGCTCGATTCGCCGCCCGTTGGCAATCATCACCGGCAGCGCGACGCCGCAATCTTCGGCACGCCACCAGCGAGGAATCCAGTCACTGCCGCGCTGTTCTTCCGCCGCGCCATCTGAGAGGAAGGCCACCAGCGTCTCGCCCGGCAGCGGCATGTGTGCGTATTGCAACTCGGCGAAACCGAGATAACCGCCCTCGGCAATGCCGCCGGCGGTGTGCGGATTGACATGGCTGCCCAGCGGCGCGAGCGGACTGCCGTCGGCGGCCTGGCCGTAACCGTAGAAATCCTGCAGCAGGCGATTCATGCCCGCCTCGCCGCCCGCATAGGCTTGCGCCTGCTCCGGATGCAGGTTGCCCGTCAGCAGGTTGAGCGCATCGACGGCCGCCACACAGTGGCCCTGCCCCATCAGCCAGGCGCGGGTGCGGCCAGTCAGCGCATTCAGGGCCAGGTAACCGGCATAGGCCGGCACCATGTTCAGCGCGCCGCCGGTATGCCCCTCGGGGTTCTGCTTGAAATCCTCGGCAGCCAACGGCGAACCGTCCAGATGCACCTGGCGCGCGTAGGTCATGTGCACCACCAGCCAGAGTCCGGCGCTGGCGACCCGGTCGACCGCCTGCAGCAGCCGATAAACACTGGCCAAATCCGGCTGATGACCTGCCTGTACCAGCTGATGGGCCAACCGGAACACCGCCGCCTGGGTCTCCAGCGCGTGCTTGAACGGCCCGAAACCTACACGCCAGGTGGCGAACTCCGGTTCGGCTTGCGCGTGTTGATCCAGCTCGACAAGGCTGGGCAGTAGCTGACTCATGGGTTCACTCCGTTGGTAAGCGGGTTGTGCTGTAGTCTAGGCAGCGCTCGATTCGTTATCTCTGATATGTATCAAGTGGTCATGGCAACCGAGCGGGCAATGTGGACATCATCGTACAGACAGGAAGGCAACATGGCTTTGCTCAGTTTTCTAGGCGCCATTCAGCAGGTCACCGGCTCCTGCTATCTCATTGAGACCCATGACGGTGCAAGGGTTCTGCTCGAATGCGGCATGCATCAGGGCCGTAGGGAAGAAGCCGGCGGCGACCGCAGCACCTTCGCCTTCGACCCCAAGACGATCGATGCGGTGGTGCTGTCCCACGCGCATATCGACCACAGCGGCCTGCTCCCGCGCCTGGTCGCCCTCGGCTACCGCGGCGAGGTGCACTGCACCGATGCCACCGCGGAGCTGCTCGAACTGATGCTGCTGGATTCGGCGCAGATTCAGGAAAAGGATGCCGAGTGGGAAAACAAGTGGCGCGCACGGATCGGCAAACCGATGATCCAGCCGCTCTACACCCGCGTCGACGCCGAGCGCATGTTGAGCCAGCGCACTCCCCACGCCTATGGCGAGACGTTCGATGTCGCGCCAGGTGTCGCGGTGACCTTCCACGATGCCGGTCACATCCTCGGCTCCTCGATCGTGCAACTGGATGTGCACGACCATGGCAGAACACGGCGCGTGGTCTTCTCGGGCGACCTGGGCAACGACTGCTCGCCGCTGATGCATGCGCCGACCGTGCTCAAGGAAGCTGACGTGGTGCTCATGGAGTCCACCTATGGCGACCGCGACCACCGCAGCCACGAAGACACGATCGAGGAGCTGGCCGGCATCCTGCAACAGGCCCATCGCGATGGCGGCAACGTGCTGATGCCCTCCTTCGCCGTCGGACGTACGCAGGACCTGATCTACTACCTCGGGCGCTTCTACCGGGAAGGCCGTCTGCCGCAGCAAGCGGTATTCCTGGACAGCCCGATGGCCATCGGCGCCAACGCCATCTACTCGCACTACAAGGATCAGCTGGAGCTCGACGGCATCGACAATGCCCTGAGCGGAGCCAGCGGCAAGCTTTACGCCGAGCGCTGGTTGCCGATCCTCCGATCCACGCCGACACCGGAAGAATCGATGGCGATCAACCGCTTCAAGAGCGGCGTGATCATTATCGCTGGCAGCGGCATGTGCACCGGCGGGCGCATCCTGCACCACTTCAAGCACAACCTCTGGCGCGAGGAGTGCCATCTGGTGATCCCTGGTTTCCAGGCACGCGGTACCCTCGGCCGTACCATCGTCGACGGAGCGAAGAGCGTCAAGTTGCTGCACCAGCGCATCGCCGTGAATGCCAAGGTGCATACCCTCGGAGGGTTCTCCGCCCACGCCGGCCAGTCTCAGCTCATCGACTGGGTCAGCAACTTCGAAAGCCGTCCGGAGCTCTACCTGGTGCACGGCGAGCTGGAGAAGATGCAGACGCTGCAGCAGACCATCCGTGAACGTCTCGACTGGGAAGCACGCATTCCTGAACCTGGCGACCGAATCGCCATCTGAACGCAGCCCGCCGAAGCCGCTTGCGGCTTCGGCCGACTGCGCGCCACGCAACCGGCTTGAGCCGGCTGATCGCACCCTATAGCCTGAACGCGACGCTCATACATGGAGATGTTGTATGTCCTTTGATTCGGATGACTATCTGTCGCGGCATTTCAAGACCAGCGGCGCCGAGCTGGAAAGCAAGATCGATGAGCTGGCCGCCTTGGTCGTTCCGGAGAACAGTGCGAACCTGCCGCTATACCGGGAGATGCTGGTGACCGTCATGCGCATGGCTCAGGCCGACCGCAGCCGCTGGGATGCCAAGATCCTGCTGCAGACGATGCGCGAAATGGAGCACGCATTCAGCCGGCTCGACCAGTTCAAGCGGCGCCGCAAGGTCACGGTATTCGGCTCAGCCCGTACGCCGGTCGAACATCCCCTGTATGCGCTGGCCCGTCAGTTGGGCTCCATCCTTGCGCATTACAACTTCATGGTCATCACCGGCGCCGGTGGCGGCATCATGGCCGCCGCTCACGAGGGCGCCGGGCGCGACAGCAGCCTCGGGCTGAACATCACGCTGCCTTTCGAGCAACACCCCAACCCGACGGTGGGTGGCACCGAGAACCTGTTGTCGTTCCATTTCTTCTTCGTGCGTAAACTGTTCTTCATCAAGGAAGCCGATGCGCTGGTGCTCTGCCCCGGGGGGTTCGGCACGCTGGACGAAGCGCTGGAAGTGCTGACGCTGATCCAGACTGGCAAGAGTCCGCTGGTCCCGATCGTGCTGCTCGACGAACCCGGCGGCACCTACTGGAAGGATGCACTGCAGTTTATGCGCGGACAGCTGGAGGAGAATCGCTACATTCTGCCCAGCGACATGCGCTTGATGCGCCTGGTGGACGATGCCGAGGAAGCAGCCAGGGAAATCGCCAACTTCTATCGCAACTTCCACTCGAGCCGCTGGCTGAAGGATCGTTTCGTTCTGCGCCTGAACCACGCACTGAACGACCAGGCGATGGAATACCTGAACGCGGAGTTCACCGATCTGTGTCTGAAAGGCGTATTCGAACAGCAGAACTGCTGTGAATCGGAACTGGACGAGCCGGAACTGCAGCGCCTGCCGCGCTTGAGCTTCGTCTTCAACGGCCGCAACCACGGTCGCTTGAGGGAGCTGACGGACTACGTCAACGAACCGGCCAACTGGGCGCGGCCGCTGGCGAGCGAGGACTGATGGCCTTTGATGGCCTGGACTCTGGATATTGCGAGCGCTCGTAAGGCTGGTCGGCTTCAGCACCGACTGGTCTCCGACGCGCACAACCTGGCATAGAGCCCCGTTACCGCATCAATCCGCCGAGCTGTCGCCGCGCAACACTCGACTGATCAACTCCAGCGGATAACCGCGATAGCTGAGAAAGCGCCCCTGCTTCGCCCGCTCTTTGGCATCGGCAGGCAACCGTCCAGCGAACTTGCGCTGCCAGAGTTCGCGCAGCTGCTCACCCCAGTCAAAACCACTGTCACGCAATGCCTGCTCGATATCCGCTCTGGCCAGCCCGCGCTGGGCCAATTCCTCGCGGATACGCAACGGCCCATAGCCGGCATTGGCCCGGCTTCTGACAAAGCTTTCGAGATATCGGGATTCGGAAAGCAGCCCCTGCTCGCATAGACGATCCAGGGCCTGCTCGATCAACTCAGGCGGGGCGCCACGCTGGCGCAGCTTGCGAGCCAGCTCGACGCGACCATGTTCGCGTCGAGCCAGCAGATCCATGGCCGTCCGCCGTACCGCGACGGGGTTATCGAGCACGGCAGCCATGGGGATCAGAGATCGGCGTCAGCCAGATCTTCGGTAACCGGGTTGGCCTTGGTGTTTGGCGCAACCACCAGCAACTTGTCGCGGATCTGTTGCTCGATTTCCTGACCGATCTCCGGATTGTCTTCCAGATACTTGGCGGCGTTGGCCTTGCCCTGGCCGATCTTGTTGCCCTTGTAGGCGTACCAGGCGCCGGACTTCTCCACCAGGCCCTGCTGCACGCCGAGATCGATGACCTCGCCATTGCGGTAGATGCCCTTGCCATAGAGGATCTGGAACTCAGCCTGACGGAAGGGCGGCGCCACCTTGTTTTTCACTACCTTGACGCGGGTTTCGCTGCCGACCACTTCGTCGCCTTCCTTGACCGCGCCGGTACGGCGAATGTCCAGACGAACCGAGGCGTAGAACTTCAGCGCGTTACCACCAGTGGTGGTTTCCGGGCTGCCGAACATCACGCCGATCTTCATGCGGATCTGGTTGATGAAGATGACCAGGCAATTGGCGTTCTTGATGTTGCCGGTGATCTTGCGCAGCGCCTGGGACATCAGACGTGCCTGGAGGGGAAGCAGTACGGGCAGGGGTTCACATAGGCTGGTGCCTGAGAAACCAACGCGCTGCAAAGCCATACTGTTCATACCTTTCACCCTTACGGAAGCACTATCCCTGTCTACACTGTCTATCTGAACCAATTTCAGGTAGGAAAGCGATGAGCAGGATGCGGGAAAATTTTGTCGATAGTATCAGGACCTACTGCCCTGAGGACATCCTAACTTGGGTAGAGAAGCATCCTCCCAAGCGCAGGGCTCCCCTCATCCGCGTTTTTTTCATGATCGCTCACGAGCTTGATCCAGAGTGGTATCGGAAGCCTGTGGCAATTACCAATGCCTGCCGTCAATTTCTCTCTCATCGACGCAGTGCAATATCCAAAATTACAGGCAAGCCAGTCAAAGTAGTCACCGTCATCTCTGACTACACCGTCGTTCGTTATTACTTGAACAGGCTTCAAAAAGCCAAAAAGCTGCCTAGCAATGCGCTGATCCTACCAGTCCCGAATTCGACAGACGTATTCTCAGAAAAAGAATGCAACATTCTCGGCTATCTGACCTTGGAACATGCCGTTCAAGCGACTTCAATGGAAGACGCTCTAAACGAGATTGCTCAACAAATCAAAAAACATAGGGCTGTCATTCTCTCCAAATGCAAACGCATTGTAGCAGAGGGTTATGCCAGGTTTTTGAAAGCTCCAGACATGATTCACAGAAGCGATGTGGCTGCCATCCGACTCACAAAGGATAACCTAGATCCTAACCTGAGAGGATTTGGCTCTGGCCAGCATATAAGTTTTTTCTCTCCATCACACCCAAATGGATTCGGTAACTCTGTTGCTTACTTAGCCACAGAACAAGACGGTCTATTTACACGCAAATCTTTCCCTGGCGCGCACCACATTTATTCCTGGTCTACTACGAAAGTCAAATCCTATCTGGGAATTACCGAAGAATTTGCTGTGGCGGCCATGTGCATCATTATTGACGAACTCGGAATAAATGTTTTCGACTTAGCAAATGCCCAAGTCAAGAAAACAAAAGATGGTCAATTTGTCACCATCCGAGAGGATGGCGGCATCACTATCACCACCCTTAAACCTAGGGCTAACAAATTAATTGAGCGCCACGCACCAAAAGCTACGGACGAGATTGAAATCGATGCAGAAAGTATAGACGCCCATACTGCGCTATGGATGCTATTGCAAATGAGAGTCCAGCACTCCAAAGCCTTGAACTCCAACTATCTTTTCGTCATGGATGGTTCTAGCCCCACTCGCCAAGGGGATGAACACCTCTACCGTATCTTAGACACGAGACGTAAAAACACTTTCAAAGCAATCATTGATTCGCTGCCCTCATGGGTAGCTGAAGCTGAACCAACCATGCCTAAAATTAGGGTTTCACGGGGACTGCTGAAATGGATTGAGAGTGGTGGAGACACCCTGGAAACGACCATTTACCTAGGAAACTCCCTGCTAACAGCCCTGAGAAACTACATCCCACCTTCAATTCAAGAATTTGTTTACCGAAAGAGAATACGTGACCACCAAAAAATTCAATTACTAATAGCGGAAGATATCTCAGCCCCCTCCCCCCATATTAAGAATAATAATTACGAGTGCGCCAAGATACAGTTGATCGAGGCTGTGAAATGTTTAAGGGCTAACAGCCGCAACCCGACAACCCACAACCTAGGTCAAGTATTCTGCTTCCTTTGCTCACCTGAAGCAATTGAGTTGATAGTCTCTTACGCGACATATGGGACAGAACAAGAGCTCATTTCGACTTGCAAGAAAATCATCACAAAAATCCAAGACGAAGGCAGTCGAAAGATGATCAAGCTACTGGCGGACGCTACTCCGAAACCAATGAACTTTGAGCTTCTTGAGGTACACGCAAATGAATAATGAAAAGATCAAGAATAGCTCTCCATCTACAGCAACTTCCCAAGCGATCCTTCCTAGTTGGATCCACCCCAACTCCTCAAATATGAAGTGGTATCTTCCTCGCACCGGCACCAAGGTTACAGTTTCGGAAGATCCGAACAGCAGTCGCTATGTAAAGCTTAGCTTTGACTACCAGCTATTTGATGGGTCATCCACATCAGATCTGATATGGAATTTATTTGTCAGAGATTTACAATCATCAGCGATAGCCCTCATCGAAAGCTCAAAGTCAAAACGACCGCGCGCATTAGTCGACTTTGTTAGAACGGCCTTTGAAATTGCCGACCATGTGTATGAAGCCAAACACCGCTTAAATCAGCCCCCTAAAATCGTCACCCTAGCCGATATCACCCTGGAAGACATAAAGACCTTCCTAGAAGCTCACGACCTCACGTTCATGGGCATAAATGTCCTCAATCTCGACACGCAGTTAGGGCCTACTCCAAGAGGCCGCGAAAACATTGCATCCTACATTTCAGGAATGCACATACCACCCATAACACAAAAGATTTTAATCCAAAAACTTAAAAACAACAGGTCTGACATCTGTCGGGAATTCACCTGTACGCATTCAGCAAATGAAGAGAATGAAGAGGACACACTCAGTATCTCCACAATCCAAAACAAATGCACTAACTTAACCTACCTACACTCCACTAAAGAATATCAATTTCACCCCTTTAAGGTTGGAGTGCACGACATCTCGGATGTACTTAACAGTATGACCGGCAGATTTGTCGAGAAAAACCAAACCCCACTGATGCCTACAAATATTGCATTCCACTACATCAGCAATGCGATTGTTTTTCATCGCAATTATGCGCCACATATCCGAGCCTATATAAAGCAACTGGACAACTATTACAACAGAGAAATTATAGAGAAATATGCCGCAAGCACAATCAGATCAAATGTGCACATTTTCAAGAAGCAAACCTTTGAGGCTGTACCAATCCCCAAGACACTACAACACCTAAACATTAAAACATATGGTAAATGCGGCAGCAACAGAGGTGGCATTTATTGCAACTCGATTATGCGCGATCACATCTCCACTGACGAACTAATTGATTTTTACGCTATCACAACACGCATCCTTATTCATACTTTTTCAGCTTGCCGAGTATTGAGTACCGCCTTGCTCGACGCTGACTGCCTTACAGTTTCGAAACTGGATGGCTTGTGGGATCTGAAGCTTAAAATCCCGAAAGCCAGTAACAGCCATGAGCTTGAGATTATAAAGCGCCCAATACCTAAAGTCATTTGGGACTTCATTAACGAGTACATAGCGTTTATGGAGGATCGCCACCCAGGCATGACCTCCATCTGGCCCTCCGGCTCATTCAAAGGAAAAGATCGCAGTGAAATGACTCTACTAAAAAAACTGGATCAATACTCCGATTGGATTCAAGTACCTAAGATAGGCGAAACCAGATGGTATGCACGACCTCATCAGTTCAGGCGTTTCTTCGCCGCCTTTTTCTTCTACCTAAGCGGCGGTACAGAAATTGAACCATTGCGCTGGATGATGGGGCATATTGAACCTAGCGTGACGCTTTACTACGCCAACATCGCGAACCAGCCCGGCTGGGAGCGAGAAACCTTAGAATTCTTAATAGACTACTTGGAGGGGCATGTAGGCAAAAACGTATTAGTCGACGAAGATCTGCAGGAAAATTTTGCCGAGTGTGAGCTTGAAATCAAACTTGGCGACCACGCCTTATTATCTGAACACCTTCAGGAACTGGCAAACCATCGCGAAATAAGACTCCAAATAATCAACAACAAAAAAATCTTTGTGTACGCGAGTAAATAATATGAGCCGTTATTCAAAGGGTGAAACTTCAGCAGCCAAGCTTCAGGAGAAGCAAGCCAAAACACAAAGCCTGATTACCAAAATATTGCTGATTAGAAAAGCAATCGAAGACCGTCAAAGACTTCCTTCCCTGGACGCACTTAAGAGCAAAAGAGGCATACCTTTCAAGTCCGCCCTTAATTGGTCAGACGCCGACCTTGGAGTTATTTCGTGCTCTTATAATACATCGCGAGAACCCTACAACACTGAATACTCAGATCAACTAGCAGCCGCCTTAGAAACATACAACAACCTCACACCCGCCACACAAACCCTTCCACCTCAAAAGCGAATAACCCAGCGCTCACAGCAAGAAGAAATCTCCACTCTAAAAAATCAAGTCGACTACCTCACAAATACATTAGGTGAAGTCTACAGGGCGTATATGCAACTGGTTGCTAGAGTGGACGAACACACTCGCCAGGACCTCAGATATCAGCAAGTCTTGAAAAGCCACACCCTGGCACTTGATAGAGCTCATCTCACCTTGGTGAAACCATGATACATGTAGCAAAAGCTCCGCGTCTTGACTTCCTTTTTAATCACGGCCACACCACACCTCCGCCTCTTCCAATGCTTTTTGACTCCCGTGGAAATTTTTGCTGGGAGCTCAATAGCTACCTTACGAGTATCGGCGGTGGTGCCAACAGCTATGGGGTCCGGCCAGCAATTAAAACAGTGTTCAGCTATGCTGATACTCTAAACGTCTTCCAGGAATACATAGAACGCAACAAGTTAACCATTCTTGATGTCACTGACGAAACCCTATACGACTTCGTCAAGCACAAAAAACATTCTAGAACGGCAAACTCGACCACGATCAAGAAAATTGTACGACGCATATTAGCTCTGTTAGAGCACACGCAAAAAGAAAATAAATTCCACAATCTACTTACCACTGACCCTAGCGCACATGACTTTCAAATTAATGCTACAGAGAATTTCTACAGACTTAACAGACGGACGCCACTGCGTTTTTTAACCCACCCCTGCATAGACGAGTTAAGGGATACTCCGACCGAGCCGACAAGCTTCATCCGAAATAATGAACTGAACGCATGGCATGAAGCAATTCATGACTACACACCCAACCAGTATCTAATTGATAGATGGTACATCCTTGCCACACTACTTGAACACACAGGCAGCCGAATAGAAGAAGCTATTAATATCCCAGCAAGCTCCATTATTAATGCCTATAAAAATAACGGCCCTGTAATAAACATCCCCGTTTTAAAAGGCAAACACAAGGGTTGCTTACGCCAGGTACTAATACCGAGGACCGAGCTTCAAGAAATCTACAAATTCGTTCTGCTCACTCGCTCCAACCATCCTCACAGCGAGCTTCATGACAGGATATTCGTTAGCGAAGATACTGGATATCCTCTGGCACGAAGCACCTTTAACTCCTATTACAACGTAGTCATCAAGGCTTCAAGACACGCAGAACTCCTCAAAGGTATCTCCTATCATAATTTCCGCCACCGGTACTTCACCATATTAGTCGCCAAGAACATCAGTACGCTTTCAAAAATATCGAAAGCCAATATTCTAGATGTAGCGATGGCCATCGCTCGCAAGGACTCATACCATGCATCCAAGAGCACACTCTCTACTTATATTCACCTCACACAAGATGCTGAAATACAAGACATCCTAAAAGCAGAACCAAATGCGTCCACGACCCTCCAAACGATCCAAAGCATTGTCGATGCAACTGACGACAGGTCCTCTGATGAGAAGCTCGCGGCAATAACGGCATTGATAAAAGCCAAGTTTCCTTGAGATGCTATTCTTGCTACTCTCCTGATCAGTCCCCAGATACCTAGCGACCCTAGTTACACTCTTGCAAGTTAAGGCTCAGCTCGACCGCCTACTGCATGCCACAGCGCTATTCGGTCACCTGTGAAGCGGTGGCGTTTTGAGTAGCTGTTCGATAGGTTGTCGTATAGCCCAGCCGACAAGCCTTGTTTTCAATAGCACAGGCCAGCTAGGTCTTACCTACTCCAGTAGCACCAAGGCCAACCCCAACAACCCGGACGCCATACTGGTGCAGAAACTGGTGCGCGAGCTGAAGCAGGACAGTACCCTGGATGTACTGCGCCATGGCTTCAAGCTGCCGAGGGTGAAGATCGAGGCGTGCAGTTTCAAGCCCGACCACAGTATGAACTCGCCCCCCTCAAGCGCTACCAGTGCAACCGCCTGCGCGTTGTGCAGGAGGTGTCTTACTCGCCGTATTACCGTGAGGGGGAGTTACAACCCGCGCCTCGATCTGGTGCTGTTCGTCAACGGCATCACCGCCGCCACACTGGCGCTGAAAAGCTAGTTCAAGCAAAGCGTAGAAAACGCCAAGCGCCAGTACCGCTACGACCGCCCGGTTAAAGACCCGCTGACGCGCAAGTCGGAGCCGCTGCTGACCTTCAAACGTGGCGCGCTGGTGCACTTTGCCGTGAGCCAGGATGAAGTAGCAATGACCATCAAGCTGGCCGGCAAGGAGACCTTCTTCCTTCCGTTCAACCTCGGCAGCCTCGACGGCGGTGTGCGTGTATGCAAAACACCTGTACCCCCTGCTGCGCGTGGATCACCTCGATCAGGAAGACGTGGACGTGGGCGAACTGCAACTAACCCACTACCGCCTGACCAAGCGCGCCGAACATCAGCTGCGCATGCACGAAGAGGGCGGCGAATATGGCCTCAACCCGGCCAGCGCGCTGAGCAGCGGCAAGGCCCATGACCCGGAGAAGAAGCGGCTATCGGAAATCATCGAGGCGCTGAACGATATCTTCGGTACCGAAGTGAGCGATGAGGTGTTGGCGCTGATGGAAAATTGACCCACCCTGCCGATTGAAATTTGACCCAGG